>CAYWLS010000001.1:0-513016 GCA_964458605.1 uncultured Hyphomicrobiales bacterium
TCGAGATCAGATAAAGGATGGCGATGCGCTTGTGGTCGGTGGTCAGCAGCCAGGAACGCAAGGTGTGCCCGGCGCGCAGATAGCTGACCCGCTCCGTGCCGGTCTCCGACAGGCCGCGATCGTCGATATTGTGCGGATCGGGCCGCCGGCCGGCTTGCGGTGGCGGCAGGGCGGCATCGGTCATCTGTCGTCTCCGCCTGGCAGGGATTTGATGTAGGCCACCAGCTTCAGCACCTCGTCCTCGCTCAGCACGTTCCGGTAGGTCGGCATGATGCGCGGATAGCCGGCGGCGATCTGGGATTGCGGCAGCAGAATGCTGTCGCGGATATACTGGTCGTCGGCGGTGACCATCTGGCCGTTCTCAAGGGGCACCTGATGGCCGTACAGCCCGGCCAGCGACGGCGCGTGGACCGTGGCCGCGGGACCATGGCAGCCGCTGCAGCCGCGACTGCGGAACAAAGCCTTGCCGGCTTCGGCCAGGCTCATGTCGACAGCGCTCGCGCCCAGCCATCGGGCATAGTCGGCGGCCGCCATCACCACCAGGTCGCCGCCCATCACCGAATGGTCGGCGCCGCAGAATTCGGCGCAGGTCAGCGCATAGCGGCCGGGCTTGTCGGCGGTGAACCACATGGTGGTGTAACGGCCCGGCACCACGTCCTGCTTCAGCCGCAGTGCCGGCACGTAGAGGCTGTGGATCACGTCCTGCGAGGCCATCACCAGCTTGACCGGCTGACCGGCCGGCACGTGCAATTCGTCGATCTCGCGCTGGCCGCCCGGATGCTGGAACTGCCACATCCACTGCTTGGCCACCGCGTCGATCTCCAGCGCATCGGCGGGCGGATGATAGAGCGCGACGAAGAGCTGCGTGGCCCAGACGTAAAACACCAGGATCAGCACGAACGGGATCGCGGTCCAGGATATTTCCAGCGGCACGTTGCGATTGGCCGCGTGCTTGCGATCGGCGGTCTTGCCGCGGCGATACTTGACCGCGAACCATGCCATCAGGACGAATACCGGGGCCGACAGCATCGCCGCCAGCACCGTGAAGGCCAGCATCAGGTGATCGACGCTGCGGGCATGGCCGGAGGCCTCGCCGGCCCAGTCGAGCAGCCCGCTCACGATGCGTCTGCCTTGCGGCGGCGCCGCTCGCGCATCACCGCCAGGCCGACCCAGCCCAGCACGCCCAGCACGGTGAGGATGCCGCCGCCGCGCAGCAGGCCCCAGACGATCGAGCCGTAGCGGCCAGTGACCGGATCGTAGTGGTAGCACAGCAGCAGGATCTGGTCGGTCCAGTCGCCCAGCTTGCCGTGGCCGGCATCGACCAGCGCCAGCTTCAGGTCGTTGGGCGCGAAGGTGACGCCGTACAGCCAGCGGCTCAACCGGCCTTCCGGCGACAACACGGCGAGGGCGGCGATATGGGCGTACTGGCCCAGCTGCGCATTCCAGGCGTAGCGATAGCCCAGCGCCTGGGCGATGGCGGCGACGGTCGGCGCGTCGCCGGTGACGGCGTGGATGCCCTGCTGCGGCAGCGCGGGGAAGGCCTGGCGCAGCCGCGCCAGATCGCCCTGGGCATCGGCCGGGCCTTCCTTGGGGTCGATGCCGAAGGCCACGACATTGAAATCCTGGCCCGGCTTCAGGCTCTGCGCCGCGATCGCCTGCGCCAGCCCGGCCAGGGTGACGCCGCAGATATTCGGGCAGTTGTGCAGCACCGGCACCAGCACCAGCGGCCTGGCCTGCGACAGTTGGCGCAACGTTACCGGCGCCCCGTCCTGGTCGCGCAAGCCGAGGTCGAACGGGATCGGCGCATCGGGCTTGCGGTCGATGCCGGCTTCCTGGAAGGGATTGAAAGCGGCGGCCAGCGCCTCGTGCGGCTGCGTCAAAGCCGCCATGGCCAGCATGGCCGGCAAAGCGATGGCCGGCGCCCTCATGGCGTCGCTCCCGGCGCGGCGTTATCCGGCGGCGGGTCGGGCCAGCCTTGCGCCGCCAGCATCTGCATGGCGCGCTCGATCGGAATGTGAACCACGCCTTTGGCGCGATCGATCCAGCCATAGCCTTCAAGCCGGGCGGCGTTGCGCGCCCGCAACTGCATCAGCTCGACCGCGGGATCGACCTGCAGGCGCGGCGGCGGCGGTGTCTGGGACTGGCGCTCGAGCGGGCTGGCCGGTGGCTGGGACGGCGTCCGCGGCAGCAGCCAGATCAGCCCGATCACCAGGACCGCCGCGGCGGCCACGGTCAGGGGAAAGGCGATCAGGGTAATTCCGACCGCCCGGACCGGCACGTCGTGATCCTGCGGCGGCGGCGCCGGTTGCGGTCGGCCGGTGTTGCGGGGCGCGGCCATCAGGCGACTTTCCGTTCGCCGTCTGGCCGTTCGCCGTCTGGCCGTTCGCCGTCTGGCCGCAACAGGGCGGCGAAGGCCGCGCTATAGGGCAGCAGCGCCCAGCTCAGCGTGCCCAGCGCGCAGATCGCAACGGCCGTGAAGGCCACGGCCACGCCAGGATCGAGGGCCAGGGACGGCAGCACGATCCAGGCGATCTCGATCAGCTTGGCCGCCAGCACGGCCACGGCCAGGATACGCAGCGGGACGACCCGCTGGCGCAGCGGCGCCAACAGCAGGGCCAAGGTGCTGGCGATCTGCAAGCTGCCGGAGAGGTAGAGCAGAACGGTCCATACGCCGCCGCTGCGTTGCTGGTACCACACCACGCCCTGCGGCAGATCGCCCGACCAGATGATGAAATATTGCATGAAGCCCAGATACAGGCCGAGCAGCAGCGCGGTGAGCAGCAGCCCGCCCAGCGGGCCGGGCGACGCATCCGGGCGCTGCGGCTGCAGTACCAGCAGCACTAGGATGGCCAGCGCGACCGACACTTCGATGCCGAAGACGTAAAGGCCGAATCCGGAGGAATGGAATTCCGGCGTCAGCGACATCAGCCAGTCGACCGCGATCAGCGAATTGGCCAGGGTCAGCGCGATCAGGCCAATGGCGGCGATCGGGCCGGGCCGGACGCTGCGCAGCAGGCCACGCGCCAGCCACAGCATCAGGACGAAGAACAGCACGCTGCGCAGGATGAAGAACAGCGGGCTGAGATAGACGCCGCCGGTGGCGGTCCAGGGATAGAGGATGCCCAGGCCGAGCGCGATCGGCAGGAAGGCCAGGGTCAGCGGCGCCAGCAGCGGCAGGCAGGCCAGGCTGGGCGCGCGCAGCACCGCCACCCAGCGGCCCGGCGTCAGCGCCATGATCATCGCCAGGGTCAGCGCGCCGAGCGGCAGCGCATAGCAGGCGACGAACGCCACCAGCCAGCCGCCCAGCGCGGCGCGCGGCTCGACCAGGCCCAGCGCCAGCAGCATCGCGCACAGGAGCAGACCCAAGGTCAGCCGACCGTGCCGCACCAGCGCGGTCATGGCGTGGCCGACAGCCTGGCGCGCTCGTCGGGGGCGAGTGCGGCCAGTGCTGCGCTGTCGCCGAGCTGCAGGGCGCGGATATAGGCGGCGATGGCCCAGCGATCGGCCGGCGCGACCCGATCGGCATAGGAATACATCACGCCATGGCCCTGGGTGATGACCTGAACGAAATAGGCCGAAGACACCTGGCGCAGCCGGTCCTGGTGGAAATCGGGCGGCGTGGGAAAGCCGCGCGCCGGCACGATGCCATGGCCGTGGCCCGATACGTCGTGACAGGGCGAGCAATAGATGTCGTAGCGTTCGCGGCCGCGCGCCAGCAGGGCCGGCGTCATTGGCGGCCGCTGGTCCAGCGCCGCGGCGGCGACGAGCCCGTCGCGCGGCACGGTGCCGTCGGGCGGCGCCTGCAGCGACGTGCCGTTGGGGAACAAGGTGCTGCGCTCGGCCGAATCGTAGCGCGGCTGGTGGCGCATCTGGTCGCAGGTGCCCACCGTGCTGGCCAGCAGGATGCACAGCAACAGCCGCATCACTCGGGCTCCTCGCTGTGGCCGACCAGGTCGACGCGGACCGGCGCCAGCGCTTCGAGAAAGCCGCGGGTGGCGTCGCGGTCGAAGCGGGGATCGTCGCTGAACACCAGCAGGAAGAACTTGTCCCGGCTGGCCAGGTGGAAACTCTCGATATCGAACAGCGGATGGTTGAGCCGCGGCAGACGGTTGATGAGCAGCATGCTGCCGATGGAGAACGTCACGGCGAACAGCACCATCAGCTCGAAGGTGATCAGCATGAAGGCAGGCGGGGCCACCAGCGGCCGCCCGCCGATATCGATCGGAAAGGCGCGGTTGGCGATGACCTGCATGAAATAGCCGGTGGCCGCGCCCAGCAGGCCGCCGAGCAAGGTGAACAGCGGCACGCGGTTGTCGCGGATCGCCAGCGCCGCCGTCACCGCTTCGATCGGGAATGGCGAATAGGCGTCGATGCGCCGATAGCCCGCCTGGCGCGTGCGCTGGATGGCCTCGACCAGGCGTTGCGGCCGGTCGAATTCGGCCAGCAGGCCGAAGCTGTCGTGGTGCGGCGTCGGTTCACGCATCGCGACGCTCCTCGAACAGCGCTTCCTTGACCTCCGAAGCCGAGATCACCGGCAGGAAGCGCACGAACAGCAGGAACGGCACCAGGAACACGCCCAGCATCCCGGCGAACAGCGCCCATTCCCAGAAGCTCGGCACGTAGTCCCGCCACGACGACACCAGGTAGTCGCGATAGAGCGTGGTGACCAGCAGCATGAAGCGCTCGCACCACATGCCGATCGCCGCCGCCAGGCCGATCAGGAACAGCGCCAGCGGGTTGACCCGGATGCGCCGCCACCACAGCAATTGCAGCGGCAGGAAATTGGCCACCACCGCGCCCCAGTAGCTCCAGCCATAGACGCCGCCCAGCCGGTCGAGCAGGGTGTCGACCTCGAATTTTTCGCCGCCGTAGAGCGTGTCGAACACCTCGGCGAAATAGCCGTAGGCCGTCATCAGACCGGTGGCCAGCAGCAGCTTGCCGAGCAGGTCCAGATGCCGCTCGCTCACCAGGTTCTTGAGATCGAGCGCATGGCGCAGCGCCACCGCGATCATCGATACGATGGCGAAGCCGGAAAACGCCGCGCCCATCACGAAATAGGGCGGGAACACCGTCGAGTTCCAGCCGGGGATCGGCCCGGCGGCGAACAGCAGCGAGATTTCCGAGTGCACCGACACCACCAGCGGTACGGCGATGGCGGCGGTCAGCCGGTAGCTCTGGCGCCAGCGCGCCCAATGGCGCGCCGAACCGCGCCAGCCCAGCGCGAACAGGCCGTAGAACACTTGGTAGCGACGCTTGCGGGCCCGATCGCGCGTGGCCGCCAGGTCGGGCACGATGCCGATATACCAGAACAGCACCGACACGCTGAGATAGGTCAGCACGGCGAAGAAGTCCCAGCTCAGCGGGCTTTTGAACTGCGGCCACAGGGTCATGGTGTTGGGATAGGGCGCCATCCAGTAGAACAGCCAGGGCCGGCCCAGATGCAGGATGGGATAGAGGCCGGCGCACACCACCGCGAACAGGGTCATGGCTTCGGCGAAGCGGTTCAGCGAGTTGCGCCAATGGGCGTTGAGCAGCAGCAGCAGCGCCGAGATCAAGGTGCCGGCATGGCCGATGCCGAGGAACCAGATGTAGTTGGCGATCGCCAGGCCCCAGTTGACCGGGATGTTGTTGCCCCAGACGCCGACGCTCTCGTAGAACAGCACGCTGGCCGATACCACGAAGCTCAGCAGCAGGCATAAAGCGATGGCGAAGCAGATCCACCACGCCGACCGCCTGGGATAGTGCAGCGGGATGTCGGTGATCTCCTCGGTGACGGCGCGATAGCTTGGCCGGCCGGGCAGGGCGGAATCGGTCATCCGCTGCCTCCCGTGCCGCCGCCCGTGTCGCCGGCCGGCGCGATCTTGGCGAGATAGGTGGTGCGCGGCCGGGTGTTGGCCTCCTCCAGCAAGGTGTAGTTGCGCGGCCTGGCCTTGTGCCGGCTGACGGCGGAAGCGGGATCGGTGATGTCGCCGAACGCGATGGCCTGGGTCGGGCAGGCCTGCTGGCAGGCGGTGACCACCTCGCCATCCCTGATCGGCCGGTCCTCCTTCTTGGCGGCGATGCGGGCTGCGGAGATGCGCTGGATGCAGTAGGTGCATTTCTCCATCACGCCGCGGCTGCGCACCGTGACCTCCGGATTGCGCATGGCGCGCAGCGACTCGGAGTCGTCGCTGGTGTAGTCGAACCAGTTGAAGTGCCGCACCTTGTAGGGACAGAACGAGGAGCAGGTGCGCGTGCCGATGCAGCGGTTGTAGACTTGCAGGTTCAGCCCGTCCTTGCTGTGCACGGCGGCGTTGACCGGACAGCCCATTTCGCAGGGCGCCTGCTCGCAATGCATGCAAGGCACCGGCTGGAAATGGGATCGCGGCGCGGCCACGTCGCCCTCGAAATAATGATCGATGCGCAGCCAGTGCATCTCCCGGCCCTGCGCCACCAGATCCTTGCCCACCACCGGCACGTTGTTCTCGGCCATGCAGGCGATGGCGCAGGCATTGCAGCCGATGCAGGCGTCCAGATCGATCGACATGCCCCAGGACGGGCTATCCCAGTGCCGCTCGGGATAGAAGCTGGTCTGGGGATGCCGCGCCTGTGCCGAGGCCGGCGCTGCCGCATCGGGCCCGTCCACTACGCGCACGAAATCGAAGCCGTCCATCGCCTGGTGGAGCTGGGTGCTGGCGATCTTGCGCCGCTTGCCGGTGCGCGCGATGACGATGCCGTCCAGCATCCAGGGCCGATCGGGATGCTGCAGGGCGTAGGCATCGTAGCCCAGGCCTTGCGCGACACGGCCGCCGCGCCGCCGGCCATAGCCCGGGCTCAGCACGATGGTGCGCGGCGCCTGGCCCGGCGCGATCCAGGCCGGGGCCAACAGGCTGCGATCGTCGGCACGCAGGCGCAGTTCGTCGCCATTGGCGATGCCCAGCCGCCATGCGTCTTCCGGCGCGACCAGCACCACATTGTCCCAGACGATCTTGCTGAACGGCTTGGGCAGCTCCTGCAGCCAGGCGTTGTTGGCGAAGCGTCCGTCCCACACCGTGGCATCGGCGCGAAACAGCGCGGTGAAGCCAGCCGGCGGCACGGCGGCATCCGGGATCGCGATGTCGTTGCCGGCCGGCTGCGGCTCGACCGTCTCCTGAGGGGCGCTGTCGGCGACCAGGCCGGCGGCCAGCGCTTGCCGCCAGCGCGCGTCGAAATCGCCGTGGCCCGATTTGCGCCAGATATCGCGCCAGGTGGCCTGCACCAGCGCCCGGCCGGTGGCGTTGTCGCCCAGCCAGCCGGCCAGGAGATCGTGGCCGGTGCGCGTGGCATAGAGCGGCTGCACCAGCGGCTGGATCAGGCTGGCGGTGCCGTCGACGGCGCGTGCGTCGCTCCAGCTTTCCAGCGCATGCGACAGCGGCGCATGCCAGTGGCTGAGCGCGGCGGTCTCGTCGAAATGCAGCCCCGCATGCAGGCGCAGCGGAACCTTGTCCAGCACATCGGCGACGCGCAGCGCGCCCGGTGCGGCATAGGCCGGATTGACCTCGAGCATCAGCAGGGTGGTGACCGCGCCGTCGTCGATATCGCGCAGCAGGTCCGGCAGCGAGCCCGACGGCAGGCTGGCCACCGGATCGGTGAAGCCGATGGCGCGCGTCCCCAGATGCCGGTTCAGCCGCAGCGCCAGCGCCTGCAACTCGGGCGCATGCTGGGCGCCGACCGTCACCAGGGCGTTCTGGCGCCCCGTATCGATCGCCGCCTCGATCGCCGCGACGACCGTCGCGACGAAAGCGGCTTCGCCCGCCGGCAATTCGCCAGCGGTCTGGCCCAGGCCCAATCTTGCCGCCACAGCCCGCAGGATCGGCGCGATCCGCCATGGCGCGGCGATCAGGCGGCGCTCGGCCGCGGCCCCGGTCAGGCTCAGCGTGGGCTCGGCGACGAACAGGCGGCTGCCGCCGTCGCCCCGGCGATAGGCCTGGCGTCGCGCGCTCCAGCGTCTGGCATGCAAGGTCTGGTGCGGGCCGGGGCCGAGGACGTCGTCGTCCAGCGCCACCACGGTGTGGGCGCGATCCAGATGCAGGTGCCAGTCCAGCTTGCGGCCGAAGGCCAGGACGGCGGCGTCGCGGCGGCTGCCCCGGTCCAGTGGCTCGTCGATGTGCCAGCGGAATTTAGGCCAGCGTCGCTGCAGGGAAGCGATCTGGCGCAGCAGGGTCGGCGAGGTGACCGCGCCGGTCAGCAGGCGCAAGCCCTCGCCGCCGGCGGCGTCGAGTTCGGCGGCCTTCGCCGTCACTGTGCTGTCATAGGCCTGCCAGGTGGCGGAGCGGCCGAGATAGCGCGGCGCTTGGGATCGATCCGGATCGTAGAGGCCCAGCAGCGAGGCCTGCAGAAAGGCATCGCTGGCGCCGCCGCTGGCCGGATGGTCGGGATTGCCTTCCAGCTTCACCGGACGGCCGACATAGGTCTTGCCGATGCAGGGCAGCGCATAGCCCGCCAATGTCACGGCGGTGGCATAGTGCTGTGCTACGCCCGGCGTGACGCCGGGCGGCGCGTTGACATAGGGCAGCGCCTTTTCGGGCGCTTCCCATTTGCAGCCGGTCAGGCCGGCCAGCGCCAGCGACGCGGCCATGCCCTTGAGCACGGCGCGGCGATCGACCCTAAGCGGCGCCAGCGCCGGAAACTCCGCTTCGAGCCAGGTGGCGAATTCCGCGCTGCCGGACAGCTCGTCGAGGCTGCGCCAGAAGCCCCGGCCGGTCTTGCCGCGCAGCCGGTCGTGGATCGAGGCGGAAGGCGCGTTGCCGGTCATGGTCAGCGATGACACAGCGCACAGTCGTCGAGCTTCGTCGGCTCGATGTGATGCGCCTTCATGGCTTGCGCGGCAAAGCCGGCATGCTGCTCGGGGTGACGGTCCCAATCGGACCAGTCCATGCGGGTGACCTGGCCGGGCGGCCGCAGATGGGGCCCCGGATTGCGATGGCAATCCAGGCACCAGCCCATGGTGAAGCCATGCGCCTGGGTGGTGAGCGGCATCCGGTCGATGCGGCCATGGCATTCCGCGCACGGCACGCCGCGGGCGATATGGATGGAATGATTGAAATAGACGTAGTCGGGCAGATGGGCCACGCGGCGCCATTGCAGCGGCATGCCGCTGGCCAGGCTGGCGCGCACCGACGCCAGCATCGGCGCTGCCGTGAAAAGCTGCGAATGACAGGTCATGCAGATATGGGTGGCGGGCAGGCCGGCCTGCGGCCCGGTTTCGACCGCGGTGTGGCAGTAACGGCAATCGATGCCGAGTTCGCCAACATGGTGCTTGTGGCTGAACGGCACCGGTTGATGGGTTACCCAGCCGGCCAGGCTGTCATAGCTGGAGTCCATGAAGCCCCCGATGGACAGGCCGCAAATCAGCACGAACGGAACGAGCATCAGGGCGACCGCGCGCAGGCGCGTGTCGGCCGAGGCCGTGAAGATCTGCGGCATGCCGGACTCTGATGTGGCGTATCGGTCTGGCTACGCCCGCCGGGCTGCCGCGGTTCCCGCTAACGCCAGCAATACCAAAGTCTTGCGCGTGCGGTACGCTCTATGTGGCCGATGCGTATCGCAGCGACGCGAAACCATGCGGGAAGCGGTTGCGTTCGACCCTGACAAGGGGAGCCGTCATGCGGTTTTCGCCGGAAATTCTCTACGGGGCGGGCATCGTCATTCTGATCGGTGCCTTTGACCAGGCGCTGATCCGCAAGGCCAATCGCAACCGCGCCAACGATCGCATCGCCGCAAGGGCGACGCACGAATTGTACGAGCACCCGGAAACCTACCCGGAGCGTTGCGAGGCGTTGAAGAAGGAAGTGCGGCCTTGGTAAGGCGCGGGCCGGCCGATGTTCAATCGCCAGCCCTGGCGTGCAGGGCGCGGCGCAAGCTATGCACTTGCGAAGCCGATACCGCCGATGCGCTATTGCCCCAGTTGTTGCGGATGAAGGTCGCCAGATTGGCGATCTCGCGGTCCGACAGTTTCCATTCGAAGGTCGGCATCGACAGCGGCGTGGGATAGCGATCGGTCGCGGAGGCGCGCACGCCCTTGAGGATGGCGTGGATCACCGTAGTCGGATCGGCCGACTGCACCACGGCGCTGCCCTTGAGCGCGGCGAAGAACAGCGGCGTGCCCTGTCCATTGCTGCCGTGGCAGGTCGAGCAATTGTCGGCAAAGAGCTGGGCGCCGGCCTTCATGCGATTGGCGTCCGGCGTATCGCGCTTGTCCGATTCGTTCTTCGGATTGAGGCTTTTCAGGTAGGTCGCCATCGCCAGCAGGTCGGCGCGCGTCATGTGCGAGGTCGACAGTTCGACCACTTCGGCCATCGGTCCGTAGGCGGCGGCGCGGTCGTTGCGGCCGGTCAGCAGGAAATCGGCGATGTCGTCTTCGCTCCAGTCGGCCAGGCCGCCGCGCTTCAGCCCGATCAGGGCCGGTGCGAACCAGTTGTCGAGCAATCCGCCAGTCAACTCTCGGCCCTTGATGTCGGCGCCGGTGAAGTCCTTGGGCGTGTGGCAGGCGCCGCAATGGCCCAGACCCTCGACCAGATAGGCGCCGCGATTCCACTGTGCCGACTTGCCGGGATCGGGCCGGAACGTGCCCTTGTCGAAATTCAGCATGTTCCAGCCGGACAGCAGGAAGCGCTGGTTGAGCGGAAAGATCAGCGCGTTGGCCGGCGGCTGCTGGCGCACCGGATCGACGGTTTCGAGATAGGCGCGGATGTCGAGCACGTCCTCGCGTGTGACATGGGTGAAATAGGGATAGGGAAAGGCGGGATAGAGGTGATTGCCGCGGGCGGAGACGCCGCTGTGCATGGCGCGATAGAAATCGTCGTCGCTCCAGGCACCGATGCCGGTCTGCAGGTCCGGCGTGATGTTGCTGGAATAGATCACGCCGAAGGGCGTGTTGAGCGGGCGGCCGCCGGCGAAAGGCTTGCCGCCGGGCACGGTGTGGCAGCTTGCGCAATCGCCCGCCGTAGCCAGGTAGCGGCCACGCTCGATCTGGGCGAAGGAGCTTTCCTTGGCGGTAGCGGCCTGCCCCAGCAGCGCGGCCGCCAGGATCGCGGCCAGGCCGGCGAGCCGGGCCTTCATGACTGCACCAGCGGGCCGGGATTCTTGAGATATCGGTTGCGGATCGCGTCGGCCGCCCAATAGGTCAGCGCGCCGACCGTGCCGGTCGGGTTGTAGCCGGCGTTCTGCGGGAAGGCGCCGGCGCCGGTGACGAACAGATTGGGCACGTCCCAGCTCTGCAGATATTTGTTCACCACGCTGGTCCTGGGGTCGCTGCCCATCGCCGTGCCGCCGGTGTTGTGGGTGGTCTGGTAGGGCACGATCGAATAGTCGCCCTTGCGCTTGTTGACCTTCATGGCGCGCGGCTTGATCGCCTTGGCGATGTCGGCGGCCCGGTCGGTCAGGTAGTCCGACATGCGGTGCTCGTTGTCGGTGAAGTCGAAGGTCATGCGCATCAGCGGCCGGCCGTGCACGTCGCGATAGGTCGGGTCGAGATCGAGATAATTGTTGCGATGGCTCATGACGCTGCCATGGGTGCTGATCGACATGGCTTTGAGGTAATTCTCGGCCACGGCGCGTTTCCAGCCGCCGCCCCAGCTGGGGGTGCCCTCGGGCGTCGGATGGGTCTCGATCGGCCGGCCGTTAGTGGTCCATGCCGCTATGTAACCGCCGCCGATGAAGCCCAGGCCGCTGTGATCGAAATTGTCGCCGTTGAAGTCGTCGATCGCCATGCCCAGCGCGCCGGCGCCGACGAAGGGGTTGACGTATTCGTCGAGGAACAAATTGACCGACGAGGTGATCTGGTAGGCGTAGTTGCGGCCCACCACGCCGCTATTGGTGGACGGATCGTAGGGCGCGCCGATGCCCGACAGCAGCAGCAGGCGCACGTTGTGCAGGATATAGGCCGACAGCACCACCATCTCGGCCGGTTGCTCCCATTGACGGCCCTGCTCGTCGACATAGAGCACGCCGGTGGCGCGCTTGCCGCTGGAATCGAGCAGCACCTGCAGCACCTCGCAGCCGGTGCGCGCGGTGAAGTTCTTCTTGCGCATCAGTACCGGCAGAATGGTGGTCTGCGGGCTGGCCTTGGAATAATTGCCGCAGCCGAATTTCTCGCAGAAGCCGCAATAGGTGCAGGGGCCGAGCTGCACACCCAGCGGATTGACATAAGGCCGGCTCATGTTGGCCGAGGGCGCGGGGAAGGGCGAATAGCCCAGGCTGCTCGCCGCTTCGGCGAAGCGCAGTTGGGCGTAGGTCATTTCCATCGGCGGGTTGGGGTAGTCGCGGCGGCGGGCGCCTTCGAACGGATTGCCGCCGCCCTGCTTGCCGCTCTTGAGGTTGCCGGCGCGGCCGCCGATGCCGCACAGATACTCGAACTTGTCGTAATAGGGCTCGAGCTCGTCGTAAGTGATGCCCCAGTCCTGCACCGTCATGTCCTCGGGTAGCTTGCCGTAGCGCGCCTCGTTATGGCTGCGCGCCATGAAGTCGGACGGCAGGAAGCGCCAGGTCTGGCCGTTCCAGTGCACGCCGGCGCCGCCCACGCCGGTGCCGGGCAGGAACGAGCCCAGGTCGCGCATCGGCAGCGCCGTCTGGCCCGGCTTGTTGCGGAAGGTCAGAGTTTCGCGCGCCGGCTCCTGGAACAGCTCGTGGCGCCAGTAGTAGCGCAGTTCGTCCTGGGCGAAGGTGGTGGCGAAATCGGTCGGCGTGTCGCGCCACGGCCCGCGCTCCAGCGCCAGCACCTGCAGACCCGCGTCGGTCAGCTCCTGGCCCAGGATGGCGGCGGTCCAGCCGAATCCCACCATCACCACGTCGACAGGCGGAAGCTTGGTCGCCATCTCGGCTCCCTCAGTTGTGAGGATCCCAGCCCGGTCGCCCCTTCAGCCCGACCGGCGGCAATTCGACCCGCTTGCCGTTGTGATGCAGGTGATCGCGATAGTCGTAGCGCGCGCCGGGAAAGCCGATCAGCTTCCAGCCCGCCATGTCGCGGTTGCCGCCATAGACCGGGTCGCTGAAGAAGCCTTCGATGGTGTTCTGCAGCAGCAAGGCGAAGAACTGCTTGGCCGACACGCTTTGCAACTCGATCTTGCCGTCCTCCAGGCCGTGCAGCATGTCGTCCTGGGCCTTGGCGTCGAGCTGGGCGAAGCTTTTGCCGCCAGCGCTCCGGTTGGCATGGTCGTCGATCGCCTTGATGGCGGCGCGATAGAACTGCGCCGGCGTCAGCCGGCTCTGATAGCCTTGTGTGGCAAGCCCGTCGCCCCAGGGGCCCT
This sequence comes from uncultured Hyphomicrobiales bacterium, assembly GCA_964458605.1. Classification (GTDB taxonomy): domain Bacteria; phylum Pseudomonadota; class Alphaproteobacteria; order Reyranellales; family JAQSWP01; genus JBBSNV01. The sequence goes on from CAYWLS010000001.1 coordinate 13,266, forward strand.
GCATGTACCAGCTCTGGGCCCGGCCATAGGCGCCGGCCAGTTGTCGGTCGAGGAAATAGGGCACGTTGGCTTCGACCGCACCCGGTCCCAGGTCGTCCTTGGGAATGAGCCGTCCGACCGCGGCGGTGATGAAAGCCGCTTCGGCGGCGGTGAAGAAACGCCAGCCGGCGCCGGAGGCGCGCTCGGGCGCATCGTGGGCGCCTTCGTGCCAGGGGATCTCGCCCTGCACGGTGCGGGCCTGGCCGATGCCGGCGGCAACCAGAGGCGCGGCCGATCCGACCAGGGCGGCGCCGGCGAGAAGTTTGCGGCGCGAGAGTTTCGATGTCATCGCAGCGCCTTTCGAATCGGGAGCACTATGCGGCGAGGATCCCAGGGGATATTCGCGATACGACGGCGCGCGGTATTCGTTCCGCCGGGGTCGAGAAACGGCCACGCGGCGATCGCCATGTGCCGCGCTGCAAAAGTCGATGCTTTTGCCGAATGCGAACCGGCTGCCGCGCCGCCATCGCCGGCAGTCAAACGACGACGATGCGCACCGGCACAGCCTTGGAAGCGGGCGTCTGCGACTTTTCGTCGTGATACCAGAGCGGCACCAGCGGATTCATCTCCGGGTAATAGCCGCCCAGGCAGCCATCGGGCAGGTCGAACGGCGTGACAGTCAGGCCGCCAACCCGACGCTCGACGTCATCCTCCGCATCGCTGACCAGAGCGACAATCTGGCCCGCCTCGAGGCCGGCGCGGCGCATCTCCTGCGGATTGATCAGCAGCACATCGCGCGTGCCCTCGATGCCGCGCATGCGGTCGCTGAAACCGTAGATCGTGGTGTTGAACTGGTCGTTAGAGCGCATGGTGATCAGGCGGAAGCGGCCCGGCGCGTCGGCGACGCCGGCGGCCGACATCTGCTTGGGCACCGTGAACTGCGCCTTGCCGCTCCTGGTCTTCCAGATGCGCTGGCGCGCGGCGTTGCCGCGGAAGAAGCCGCCCGGCACGAACAGCCGCTTGTTGAAGTCGTGGAACTGGTCCGGATAGCAGAATTCGATCAGGTCGCGCACCTTGGCGTAATCGGCGGTCCAGTCGTCCCATCTCACCTTGGGATTGGGCGGCAAGGTGGCTTTGGCCAGGCCGGCGACGATGGCCAGCTCCGACATCAGGTGCTCGCTGGCCGGCTTGTGCTTGCCCAGCGAGCCGTGGATGCAGCTCAGGCTGTCCTCGACGGTGACGATCTGCGGCCCGCTGGCCTGCAGGTCTTCCTCGATGCGGCCGCGGCACGGCAGCAGATAGGCGACCTCGCCATTGATCAGATGGCTGCGGTTGAGCTTGGTGGCGATCTGCACCGTCAGGCGCATCCTGGTCCAGGCCCGCTCCATGGCTTCGCGCTCGGGAATGGCGCGCACGAAATTGCCGCCCAGGCCGATGAACGCCTTGACCTTGCCGTCGCGGATGCCCTGGCAGGCATGGACGGTGTTCATGCCTTTCTCTTGCGGCGGATCGAAGCCGAACAATTCCCTGAGCTTGTCGGTGGGTACCAGCTCCGGCTTCTCCGAGATGCCCACGGTGCGCTGGCCCTGCACATTGGAATGGCCGCGCACCGGGGATATGCCGGCGCCGTCGCGGCCGATATTGCCCTTGAGCAGCAGCAGGTTGACCAGCATGGCGATGTTGTCGAAGCCATGCACATGCTGGGTCAGTCCCATGCCGTAGATGCCGATGACCCGCTCGGCCTCGACATAGATCTGCGCCGCCTGCTCCAGCGCGGCGCGGCCGAGGCCGGATTCGCGTTCGATCTCGTCCCACGGCGTGGCCTTGACCCTGGCGATGAAATCCTCGCAGCCGCTGGTGTGCTGCTTGATGAAATCGACGTCGAGCACAGGACGGTTCTCGCGTGCCATGCGTTCGTCATCCTGGGCCAGCACATGTTTGCACAGCCCCATGATGGCGGCGATGTCGCCGCCGGCTTTGACCTGGTGGTACTGGCAGGAGATCTGCGTCTGTTTGCCGCTCAGCATCTGCAGCGGATTCTGCGGGTTGATGAAGCTCTCCAGCCCTTTCTCGCGCACCGGATTGAAGGTGACGATCTTGCAGCCGCGCTCGACGGCGGCCTGCAGCGGATGCAGGAAGCGCGGGCTGTTGGAGCCGGTGTTCTGGCCGAAGAAGAAGATCGCGTCGCACAGCTCGAAATCGCGATACTGCACCGTGCCGACCGGCGAGCCGGTGACCTCCTTCAAGCCCACCGAGGTGGTCTCGTGGCACATATTGGAGCTGTCGGGCAGGTTGTTGTGGCCGTACAGCCGGGCGAACAGCGCGTAGAGATAGGCCGTCTCCAGGCTGGCGCGGCCGGAGGCATAGAACACGGTCGACTTGGGATCGAGCTTTCTCAGCTCGGCGCCGATCCCGGCGAAGGCCTGGTCCCAGGCACAGGCCTCGTAGCGGTCGGTCTGCGGGTTGTAGCGCAGCGGATGGGTCAGCCGGCCCTGCTGCTCCAGATCGTAGTCGCGCCAGGACCGCAATTCGGCGACCGTATGTTTGGCGAAGAAATCGGGCGTGCAGCGCCGCGTGGTCAGCTCCCACAGCGTGGCCTTGGCGCCGTTCTCGCAGAACTCGAACGGCCGATGCTCGGCCGGCTTGGCCCAGGCGCAGGATACGCAGGCGAAGCCCTCGGGCTTGTTCTGGCGCATCAGGGTCGCGGTGACGCCCGGCCCGTCCCATTCCTTGCCGAAGATGCGGGCGATCGATTTCAGCGAGCCCCAGCCGCCGGCCGGGCCGTCGTAATGGGCGGTTTCGGGCTCGGCGGGATCGGCGGTCGGACGGTCGGGTCTGTTCATGACCAATCTCCAAAGCAACGCGCCGCGGAACCAGTCCGCGGCGCAGGGGTAAACAGCACTCCTTATTTCTTGCCGGCGAGGCCTTGCGCCATGTCGAGATGGTGCTTCAGGGTCGGCAGGGTCTTGGCGGTCCAGGCCTTGAGGGTCGCGTTGTCGCCGTCCTTGGCGTATTGGCCGAACATCGCTACCGCGTCCTGATGGGCGATGACCTGCTCGCGATGGTATTCCTGGGTGAATTGCGCCGGCTCCATGGCCTTGAGCCGGTCGAGCATGCGCTGGTGCTTGTCGTCGAGCGCGGCGGGCGGGTTGGCGTCGACCTTGCCGCTCTGCACCATGGCCTTGACGTCGTTGCTGGTCTTGGTGTGGTCCGTGATCATCTGCTGGGCGAAGGCCTTGGTCGGCTCGTCGGTGGCCTTGTTCAGCGCCAGCTCGGCCGACTGGATCTCGTACAGGTCGCTGATGGCGGCTTTCTGCACGAACTGGGCGGTGGTGCGCGACTGGTCCTTGTCGGCGGTCGAGGCCGCCGAGCTTTGCGCCCCGGCGGGCGCTGCCGCGAGAGGAGCGGCCAGGACCAGGCACAGGGCGATGGCGGTTGCATTCTTCATGCGATTCCTCCGGAAATTTTCTTGGGGCTCGAGCGGCTAACGGAGCGGCAAAGACGCGCGTTCCCGGCGGCGGCTTGATAAACTTCGACAGGGGGCGCCGATCGCCTCAGGATACCGTCCGACACGATCGATGCAGCAGCGCAAGATCATCCATGTCGATATGGACGCGTTCTACGCGTCGATCGAACAGCGCGACAATCCCGACTTGCGCGGCAGGCCGGTGGCGGTGGGCGGTGCGCGCGAACGTGGCGTGGTGGCGGCGGCCAGCTACGAAGCGCGCAGATTCGGCGTGCGCTCGGCCATGCCGTCGGTCACGGCGCGACGCAAATGTCCGGAGTTGATCTTCGTCAAGCCGCGCTTCGAGGTCTATCGCGAGATCTCGCACCAGATCCGCGCCATCTTCCGCAGCCACACCGAGCTGGTCGAGCCGCTGTCGCTGGACGAGGCCTATCTCGACGTCAGCCACGCCGTCGACATGACGGCGACGGCGATCGCCCAGGCGATCCGCGCCCGCATCAAGGCGGAGACCGGGCTGACGGCTTCCGCCGGCGTGTCCTACAACAAGTTCCTGGCCAAGATCGCCTCCGACCACAACAAGCCGGACGGCCAGTTCGTCATCACCCCGCGCATGGGGCCGGGCTTCGTCGAGACCCTGCCGATCGAGAAATTCCACGGCGTCGGACCGGCCACCGCGGCCAAGATGAACCGGCTGGGCATCCGCACCGGGCTCGACCTGAAGAACCGCAGCCTGGCCTTCCTGCAGCAGCATTTCGGCAAGTCGGGCGGCTATTTCCACTCGATCGCGCGCGGCATCGACGAGCGGCCGGTGCGGGCGCATCGCATCCGCAAATCGGTCGGGGCGGAGAACACCTTCTTCACCGATGTCGCTCAGTTCGCCGAGGCGCGCGAGAAACTGCGGCCGATCATCGACAAGCTGGCGCGCTACTGCCAGCAGGCCGATGCCGCCGGCCGTACCGTTACGCTCAAGGTGAAGTTCAACGATTTCCAGATCATCACCCGCAGTCGCACCCTGAACGCATCGGTGTCGGGCGCTGCCGAGATCGAGCAGGTCGCCTTCGCCCTGCTGGGCGGCGTGTTCCCGATTTCCAGGAGCATCCGCCTGCTGGGCGTGTCGCTGTCGTCGCTCGACGGCGACACGGCGGAAGCCGACCAGCCGCGGCTGATCTGAGCGCCGTTGACAAGCGCGTCGGCCTTCGGCGAAATTGCCGCCAAGGGGCAGCAGCGATCGCCCCGTGAGGCTGCGGCCAAAGTATCGCGTCCGGCAACTTCCAGTCATGGGAGGGGACGCTCATGCCCGCACCCGATACGATCAACACCGTTCAACTCGCACGCCTGATCGGCACGCCAGACGCGCCGCTGGTCCTGGATGTGCGCACCGCCGACGACTATGCCCTCGATCCACGCCTGCTGCCGGCGAGCCGTCGCCGCGATGCCGGGGCGGTCGCCGACTGGGCCGCCGACTATGCCGGCCGCGCTGTCGCGGTGGTATGCCAGGCCGGGCTGAAGCTCAGCCAGGGCGTAGCCGCCTGGCTGCGCCATGCCGGGGCTCGCGCCGAATCGGTCGAGGGCGGCTTCGAGGCCTGGGCCAGGTCCGGCCTGCCGTTGCTCAGCCCCGATCGCCTGCCGCCGCGCAACAACCGGGGCGCGACGGTTTGGGTCACGCGGGCGCGGCCCAAGATCGACCGCATCGCCTGTCCCTGGCTGATCCGCCGCTTCGTCGATCCCCAGGCCGTGTTCCTGTTCGTTGCCGCCGCGCAGGTCGAGGCGGCCGCCGAGCGCTTCGCCGCCACCCCGTTCGACGTCGAGAACGTGTTCTGGAGCCATCGCGGCGAGCGATGCACGTTCGACGTCATGATCGAGGCTTTCGGCCTGCGCATTGCGGCGCTCGACCGGCTGGCCATCATCGTGCGCGGAGCCGACACCGCGCGGCTGGAACTGGCGCCGCAATCGGCCGGCCTGCTGGCCGCGTCGCTGGGCTTCTCGCGCATTCATCGCGACGATCTGACCCAGCTCGAGGCCAGCCTGCCGCTCTACGACGCCTTCTATCGCTGGGCGCGCGATGCGGTGGGCGAGACGCATGACTGGCCCGGCCCGGGAGCCGCGTCATGAGACAGGCCGTGCTCGAGCCCAGCGCTTCGTCGTCCCCTAGGCTGCCCAGCTTCGCCGCAGCCCTGCGCGTGTGGCTGCGCATCGGTCTGCTGTCCTTCGGTGGTCCGGCCGGCCAGATCGCGCTGCTGCATCGCGAGGTGGTGGACGAGCGGCACTGGATCGGCGAGCGGCGCTTCCTGCACGCGCTCAACTATTGCGCCCTGCTGCCCGGGCCCGAGGCGACGCAGCTGGCCACCTATATCGGCTGGCTGATGCACGGCGCCCGCGGCGGGCTGGCGGCGGGCCTGCTGTTCATCGTGCCGGGCGTGGCGGTGATGCTGGGCCTGTCGATCGTCTATGCCGTGTGGGGTACGGTGCCGCTGGTAGCCGGGCTGTTCTTCGGCCTCAAGGCGGCGGTGCTGGTGCTGGTGGTCGAGGCGCTGCTGCGCATCGCGCGGCGGGCGCTGAAAGGGGGCATCGCCTGGTGCGTGGCCGGCATCGCCTTCGTGGCGCTGTTCCTGTTCAACCTGCCGTTCCCGCTGGTCGTTCTGGCGGCCGGCGCGGTGGGCGCGCTGCGGCCGGACTGGTTCGTCGGCGGTCCGCACGGCCAGGCCGGTCAGGCCGGGACGCCGGCGCTGCTCGACGCCCTGCTGGAGGCCGAGCCCGAGCGCGTGCGTCGGCTGGCGCGCAGCGCCAGGCGGGCGGGCCTCGTGGCGCTGGCGCTGTGGCTGGCACCGGTCGCGTTGCTGCTGCCGATCGGCGGCGTATTCGGCGATATCGCCTGGTTCTTCTCGAAGATGGCGGTGGTGACCTTTGGCGGCGCCTATGCGGTGCTGGCCTATGTCGCGCAGGAAGCCGTGCAGCACTATCACTGGCTGTCGGCGCAGGAGATGCTGGCCGGACTGGGGCTGGCCGAGACCACGCCCGGCCCGTTGATCCTGGTGCTGCAGTTCGTCGGCTTCATGGCAGGCTATCGCGCCGACGGCCTTGGATTGGCGGGCGGCGCGCTGGGCGCCTTGGTGACCCTATGGGTGACTTTCGCGCCGTGCTTCGTGTTCGTGTTCCTGGGCGCACCGCTGATCGAGCGCCTGCAAGCCAACCGCGTCTTTGCCGGGGCCCTGGCCGGCATCACCGCGGCCGTGGTCGGCGTGATCGCCAACCTGGCCCTGTGGTTCGGCTTGCGCGTGCTGTTCGGCAGCCTCGATCCGGTGGCGCTGGGGCCGATCGTGCTGGACCTGCCGGTGATCGCCAGCATCGATGCCAGGGCGGTGCTGGTTGCAGCGCTGGCGGTGCTGACTTTGTTCGTCTTGCGCCAGGGCCTGGTGCGCACCGTGGCGATCTGCGCCGGTGCGGGGCTGCTGCTTCAGCTTGTCGCGGCGGGCTGAAGGGTCTGCTGCCATGGCCGTCGCTGCTGCACGGCAGGGTGGCCCGGCGCGGCTGCGTGTTCAGCGAACTCGACCCTTCGTTCCGCCAGGCGCGCCACTGCTCGGTCGGTCGCCGCAGGATTGCCGCAGCTACATGATGCGCGACGCGCTGGAAATACGTCCACCGGATCGGCCTGCCGGCGCAGCGGTTCGACTTGCAGCGCGCGCTCCCGGCGGACTGGCCGGTCTGGGCGCGAACCGGCTACGAGGATGTCCACGAGCGCCCGCGGCGGCGCCCGTTCGACTGGCTGCCGGGCCGCGGACTGCGCATTACCGCCAGCGACGATCGGGTGCAGGCGCACCAAGCGCGGTATCCGCCATGGCGCCTGGCGAGGCGGCGCGACGGCAAGGTACTTTTATTTGCCGCGATGGGCCGTATCATGGCGCGATGACAGCTTGGCTGCGCCTCATCCTGCTCGTGCTGCCGATGCTGGCTTCCGCCGCCTCCGCCAATGAGCCCTACGGGCCAATGGAGGACAACGAACTCGACTGCATCGCGCGCGCCGTCTATTTCGAGGCCGGCGGCGAGCCGCTCGACGGCCAGATCGCGGTAGCCCAGGTGATCGTCAATCGCGTCAAGGACCGTCGCTTCGCCGATTCGCCCTGTCAGGTGATCGCCGACGGCTTCTTCTTTCCGCGCGACGTGCCGATCACTTTGCTGGCGCGGTGGCAGCAGGCGCAACGCATCGCCATCGACGTCGCCAACGGCAAGAACCTCAATCCACGGCTGCTGCGCGCGCTATACTTCCACGGCATCCACGAGCATCCGGCGTGGATGAAGATCAAGCGCCGCCTGGCGACGATCGGCCACCACATATTCTACGGCGATTGAGCTAGTTCAGCGCGACGATGCCGGCGTTCAGGCTGGCCGCGTACAGGCTCCATGCCAGATAGGGCAGCATCAGCAGCGCCGCCAGCCGCCGGATCGGCAGGAACAGCAGAATGGTGCCGACGATCGCGCCCAGCAGCAGCACGATGTCGACCAGCGCCAGTTCGATCGCGTGTCCGGCGAAGAACAGCAACGACCATGCAAGATTGAGCGCCAGCTGGATGCTCCACAGGATCAGCGCCGCCTGCACGGCGAGGTGCCGCCGCTGCCGCCAGACCAGCCACGCCGCCGTCGCCATCAGCAGGTAGAGGACCGTCCAGACGGGTCCGAACAGCCAGTTGGGCGGGGTCCAGGATGGCTTGATCAGGCTGGCGTACCAGCCGGGAATCTCCGGCAGGGTGGCGCGGCTGGCGATCAGCATCGCGGCAATGACCGCGACCAGGATCATGCCCAGGGCGGGCAGATCGCGACGAACGGGTAGGCTGCGTGACATGGCGGGCGCTCCAGCGACTTGTTCGTGCCGGCCGGGCGGCTGGATCAGTCGCGCGCCGGTGGCGAGCCGCACCGGGGCCAACGTCCGGCAAGGTCGAACGCTCCGGATGCCGGCGGCGATGGGTTCTGTGGTATGCAGCCTGATCCCAAAGGGGGGCTGACCATGACCTCAATCCCATGCCGCACCGGCGGCCAGATTCTCGTCGACCAGCTGCGCCTGCACGGCGTCGATATGGCCTTCGGCGTTCCGGGCGAGAGCTACCTGGCGGTGCTGGACGCCCTGCACGACGTCAATTCGATCCGCTACGTGATCTGCCGCCAGGAAGGCGGCGCGGCGATGATGGCCGAGGCCTATGGCAAGCTGACCGGGCGGCCGGGCATTTGCATGGTGACGCGCGGGCCGGGCGCCACCAATGCCAGTGCCGGCGTCCATGTCGGCTTCCAGGACTCCACGCCGATGATCCTGCTGATTGGCCAGGTGGGGCGCCCCATGATGGAGCGCGAGGCCTTCCAGGAGATCGACTATCGGCGCATGTACGGCCAGATGGCCAAATGGGTGGCCCAGATCGACGATGCCGCCCGCATCCCCGAATTCATCAGCCGCGCCTTCTACACGGCGACCTCCGGCCGGCCCGGCCCGGTGGTGCTGGCCCTGCCGGAGGACATGCTGACCTCGACCGCCGCAGTGGCCGACGCCCAGCCCTGGCAGCCGGTGCAGTCAGGTCCGTCAGCTGAAACGCTCAAGCGGCTGGGCGAGCTGCTCGAGGCCAGCCAGCGGCCGCTGGCGATCGTGGGCGGCGGCGGCTGGGGCGCGCAGGCCTGCGCCGACCTGCAGACATTTGTTGAAAACTTTGATCTGCCGGTGGCCAATTCCTTCCGCTGCCAGGATCTGGTCGACAACGAGCATGCCAACTACGCGGGCGACGTGGCGATCGGCATCAACCCCAAGCTGGCCGAGCGCGTGCGGCAGGCCGACCTGCTGCTGGTGCTGGGCGCCCGGCTGGGCGAGATGACTACCAGCGGCTTCACCCTGGTCAATAGTCCGGTGCCCAGCCAGACGCTGGTGCATGTCTATCCCGGCGCCGAGGAGCTGGGCCGGATCTACCAGCCCAGCCTGGGCATCCTGTCGTCGATGGCGGGCGCCACGGCGGCGCTGGCCGGCATGGCGCCGCCTGCGCAGAAGCCTTGGAAAGCCTGGCGCCAGGCGGCACGGGAAGACTACCTGCAATGGACCCAGCCGACGCAGAATCCGGGCCCGGTGCAGATGGCCGAGATCGTCGCCGGATTGCGCCGGCGGCTGCCGGCCGACGCCATCCTGACCAACGGCGCGGGCAACTATGCCACCTGGGTGCATCGCTTCCATCGCTACCGGCGATTCCGCACCCAGCTGGCGCCGACCTCCGGTTCGATGGGCTATGGCTTGCCGGCGGCGGTGGCGGCCAAGCTGGTGCATCCGGGACGGCCGGTGATCGCCTTCGCCGGCGACGGCTGCCTGCAGATGACGATGCAGGAATTCGGCACCGCCTGCCAGCACAACGCAAGAATTGTTTTGATCGTCGTCAACAACGGCATGTACGGCACGATCCGCATGCACCAGGAGCGCGAATATCCGGCGCGGGTCGAGGGCACAGAACTGCGCAATCCCGATTTCGTCGCCTGGGCCAAGGCCTATGGCGCGGCCAGCTGGCGGGTCGAGCGCGGCGAGGACTTCGCCCCGGCGCTGGATCAGGCGCTCAACGCCCCGACGCCGACCCTGATCGAAATCCGGCTCGACCCCGAGGCCATCAATCCTCGCACCACCCTGAGCGCCATCCGGCAGGCGGCCCTGTCGAAGACCTAGCGGTCCCGGATCGCCGAAAAAGACCGAATTCCGGCGGGATTCTTTGTCAACTAAAGTTCTTTCTAACAACTGTTAAGCGTCATCCTACTGAAAAATATCGCAAAATCGGCTCTGGAAGCCTGGGGAAAACCCTCGCTTGCGGATTGACACTCTCTGTCCCGGTGGGCGACAGTTTGAGGGTTAAGTATTGGGTGGGGCTGCATCTTTGCGGCCCGTCGTGGGGGATCATGACAGCACGCGCCACTTTGTGGACGAGCAAGGCCGTGGCCGCGCGCCATGGCGGCGTGCACGCGACGTCCCATGGCTGCCCATCGTCGATCCAGTTCGCCGCCGTCTGGCGCGCGCAATCCCTGTCGGTTCCCGGAGCATCCCATGTCCCGTTCCCACGGACGTAATCGCGCCACGCGCCGTTCGCGCCTGACGTTGCCCAGCTGGATGAGCGAGCGGCACGGCGAATGGCGTCTGCGCTGGAACCGGTCGCTGCTGATGGGATCGACCGGCCTGAGCGGCGTGCTGGCCGGACTGGCGCTGGGGGCCGGCAGCGCCTGGTCGCAGATGGCGCCGAACACGCTGCCGAGCGGCGGTCAGGTGGTGGCCGGCTCCGCTGCCATCAACCAGGCCAATCCCAGCACCCTGAACATCACCCAGAGCACCAGCCGTGCCGTCATCAACTGGAACAGCTTCGATGTCGGCTCCAGCGCCTCGGTCAATTTCTACCAGCCGGATGCCAATTCCTGGACGCTGAACCGCGTCACCAACAGCGTCTCGCCCTCGCAGATCCTGGGCAGCATCACCGCCAACGGCAACATTGCGGTCATCAATCCCAACGGCGTGATCTTCGGCGCCGGTTCGCGCATCGACGTCAATGGCCTGATCGCCACCACCGCCAACATCACCGACCAGAACTTCATGGCCGGCAACATGAAGTTCGACCAGGCGGGCAATCCCACCGCCACCGTGTCGAATTTCGGCGACATCACCGTCAAGGATGCCGGCCTGGTCGCCTTCGTGGCGCCGGGCGTGCAGAACTCCGGCACCATCACCGCGCGTCTGGGCACCGTGTCGCTGGCCGCCGGCCAGCGCTTCACCATCGATCTCTACGGCGACAAGCTGGTGTCGATCGCCACCGACGGCGCGGTCGATCAAGCGCCGGTCGGCCCCGACGGCAAACCGCTGGCCAGCCTGGTCGACAACTCGGGCAAAATCGTCGCCGATGGCGGCCAGGTGCTGCTGACGGCGCGCCAGGCCAGCCGCATCGTCGACACCGCCGTCAACATGAGCGGCGTGGTGCAGGCCCAGTCCGCCTATGTCGACAAGAACGGCGACATCGTGCTCGATGCCGGTCCCGCCGGCGACGTCAAGGTCACGGGCACGTTGGATGCCTCCGGCAGGACGCCGGGCACCAAGGGCGGCAACGTCACGGTTACCGGCAAGAACGACGTGATCGTCGGCAGCACCGCCACGCTGAACGCGTCCGGCGATGCGGGCGGCGGCAAGATCAAGATCGGCGGCGACCTGCGCGGACAGGGCACGACGCCGACGGCAAAGCGCACGCTGGTTGCGACTGGGGCGCAGGTGACGGCCGATGCCACCACCAGCGGCGACGGCGGCACCATCGTGGTGTGGTCCGACGAGAACACACAGGTCGGCGGCATGCTGTCCGTTCTGGGTGGGATGCTGCAGGGCAATGGCGGTCTTATCGAGACCTCGAGCAAGGGCGACTTCATGGTTGCCGGCTCGGCCGATATCCGGCTTGCGGCTCCGAACGGGCTGGGCGGCACCTGGCTGCTCGATCCGCAGAACATTATTGTCGCAAGTAGCGGCGCCAGCGGCGGCCCAGCCGGAACCGTGGGCGGGAACGACCAGTTCTCCGACAACGGCAATACCAATACCATTCTGGCCAGCACGGTGGTGACGGCGCTGGGCAGCGGCAATGTTACCTTGCAGGCCGTAAACGACATCACCGTCAGTAGCGCCGTCAACAGCAGCGCCAACTCCGGTAGCCTGACCCTGCGGGCGGGCCGCGACGTCAACATCAATGCCAGTATCAACACCGGCACCGGCACCTTCACGGCCACCGCCAACGACTCGGGCGCCGGCACTAGTTTCTCGGGGCCTGCCGGCGGCAACAATGGCCGAAAGGACAGCACGTCCGGCGACTTCGTCATGGCGAGTGGCGCGTCGATCACCGCCGCCAGCATCACCATCAACATCACCAATTCGACATCGGCGATCACTTTCAGCAGCGGCGGGCCGCTCGCCTATAATCCGGGCAGTGCAACGCTGTATGGGCTGACAGCGACTGGCGCTAGCGGCAACGTGGTCATCAACGCCACATCCACAGTCAGCAACGCCACGGTGAACTCGACGATCTCTGCCAAGAACAATATCGCCTTCAACGTCGGCGGCAGCGTTACGCTGGCGAACAATCTGACTGCCGATTCCGACTCCGCAGGTGGCGGCGCGTTGAGCGGTACGGCGCCGAGCGTCTACGTTGCGAACAACACAGCCCAGATCGGCGATGCGGTTGCCATCGTCAACACGAACGGCACCGTAACCCTTGCATCGAACACCAGCTGGACCGAACTGGTGTCCATTGGCAAGGCGATGAGTCTGCAGGGCGGCACCAATTCGGTGATCGACGGTTCCACGCTGTCGGGCTCGGTGATCTCCGTCAACGCATCTGGCGGTGCGGTGGTGATCGACAAGGTCGGCGTGCTGGGAAACAACGCCAACGTGGCGGCGGTCCTGGTCGGGGGTGCCAGCAGCTTTGTCTTCAGCAACGGAACGATCACCGGTACCGGCACCGCAACCGGCAACACGAGCCGCGGCATCGCGATCGGCGACAGCGTGGTCAATGCCACTGTTGCCGGATCGACGATCAGCAATGTAGTCGATCTTGGCGTGTTGGCGCAGAACACCGGCTGGGTAGTGGTCAACGGCAACACGATCTTCGATACTGCTGGCGGAGCGGTCGGCGTGTCGGGAATCGGCTGGACCGATGTTCAATTCATGAACAACCGCGTCGCCCAGAGCGGTGGTTCGATGCCGAATGCCTTTTCGCTGTCGCAGGGCGCGGCGCTCGGCGGCCGCATGACCATCAGCGGCAATACGCTGGGTTCAGGCAGCGTGCCGTTTACCGGCACCTATATCATCGGCATCGCCGTCAGCAATGCTACCGGCACTGTCAGCGGCAACACGTTGAGCAATATTCTTGGCGCCGATGGCATCCTGGTTGGCGCCGGTTCGGGGGCGCTCAACGTGCTCGGGAATACGATCACGATCGGCGGCGCGGGCAGCGGCGACGGCATCCACATCACCACCAGCGGCGGTATGACGGTAAGCGGCAATACCATCGTCGGTGCCGGCGTCACTGGCTCGGGCAGCGGTATCTTCGCCGACGATTCGTCCGGCACGATCAACAACCTTGTCGTGGCCAGCAACACCATCTCAGCCTTCGGGAAAGACGGCGTGCTGGTCGATCCCGTATTCGGGCCGGTGGTGTTCGGCAACGTCGTGTTCAATGTCGGCGGCAGCGGCATCGAGATCGATTCGGCCAGCGGCAGCGTCTCGGTCGCCAACAACATCGTCAACGCCACCGGCAGTCACGGCATCTACGTCCACGACACCAGCGGCGTGTCGGGGAACACCATCTCGATCGCCGGCAACACCATCGGCAACGACAACGGCCTGGGCACGATCTCCGGCGGCGGCATCGGCGGCCACGGCATCTTCGTCGACGGCGGCACGCTGAGCTACGGCGGCGCGACGCATATCGAGGGCAACCGCGTCGGCGTCGATACCGACGGCCCCCTCGGCGTTCTGGTGGCCGGCACGATCGCCGGCAACGGCATCTTCGTCGACAGCGGCTCCAGCACGCTGACCGGCATCATCGTGTCGGGCAACAGCGTGGCCGGCTTCACCAGCGCCGGCATCCTGATCGATCCCGCCGCAGATCCGGTGGTGACCGGCAACACCGTGACCGGCCCCGGCACGATCGGCATCGAAGTCGCCGATGCGATCGGCAGCGTTACGGTCACCGGCAACTACGTCGACAACGTCGACACCGGCATTTCGGTGCACGACACGACCGGCGATGCGGGCGACACGATCACGATCGGCGGCAATACGATCGGCCGCAACAGCATTCTCTCGCCCACCACGGGCATAACGCTGACCAACAACAATATCGGCGGCACCATCGCCAGCAACTCGGTATCGGTATCGGGCGACGGCATCGATGTCGCGGCCGGCGGCCAGGCCTGGAGCGTTTCCGACAACAGCGTCAGCTCCAGCGGCTCCAATGCCACCCTGCTTTATGTCAGCGGCGCGGGCCAGCTGGCGGTCGAGGACAATTTCTTCGGCGGCAAATCGATCGGCGGGTCGGCCAACGGCATCAGGGTCGACGTCGATCCGACGCTGGCCGGCCAGATCCTGATCGGCGGCAACACGGTGGAGTCGGTCAAGGGCAACGCCGTGTTCATCAACGGCAGCACGGTCGCCAATGCCAACTACACCGTCACCGGCAACACCTTGTCGCTGGTCGGCGGCAACGGCGTGCACGTCGACGGCGGCGGCGCAGGCACCAAACTGACGGTATCGTCGAACACGATCACCGGCGGCGGCACCACGGCGTCGTTCGGCAGCGGCGTCCTGATCGACAGCGGCGCGCTGACTTTCGCCGGCGCCACGGTCAGCGACAACGTCATCGGCGGTTTCAACGGCAACGGCATCTATATCGACCCGGTGTTCGGACCGGTGGTGACCGGCAACGATATCGCCAACGTGGTCGACAACGGCATCGAGATCGTGTCTCCGGTCGGCGGCGCCACGATCCTGTCCAACACCATAAACGCCACCGGCGAGAACGGCATCTACGTGCATGGCGCGACTGGCCTGGCCGGCGACCTCGTCACCATCGCCGGCAACACCATCGGCAACGACAACGCGCTGGGCACGATCGGCGGCGGCGGTATCGTCGGCGACGGCAACAGCGGCTTCCTCGGCGATATCGTCGTCAGCAACAACCGCATCGGCATCGACACCGACGGCGCCGGGACCCTGGTTCCGGGCGCCGCGGCAGGCTCGGGCATCTCGCTGGTCGACAGCGGCGGCGGGGTGACGGTCGCGGGCAACACCATCGCCAATCCGGCGCAGAGCGGCATCACCATCGCCAACGCCACCGGCCAGGTCGATGTCGGCGGCAACACCATCTCCAACGCGGACGGCTACGGCGTGCTGCTGTCGACCGTCGGCGGCAGCACCATCGCCAGCAACGTCATCGCCGGCGGTCCGGTCGGCGTGGCGATATTCGGCGGCGGTCCGTCGACGATCTCGAACAACGCGATCTCGGTGACCGGCGTGACCAGCGCGGCCGGCATCACTATCGACGGCACCAGCGCGCCGATGCAGATTCTGTTCAACGACATCAAGGGCGGGTCGGCCGGCACCGGCATCGACCTCGCTGACGGCCAGTTCACCATCACCAACAACAACGTCAACGGTTTTGCCAGCGGGCTGCATGTCGCCAGCGGCACGACGGTGGGCAATGCCACCGTCATCACCAATCTGGTGTTCGGCAACAACTTCTCGGGCAACACGATCGGCGTCGATCACGAAGGCAGCGGTGTCATCCAGGCATCCGGGAACTACTGGGGCTTGACCAGCGACAACGCCAGCTTCCAGTCCTATTTCGCCCACAACGCCGCGCTGACGGTTGGGGGCGGCGAGATCGACGTCACCCCGTTCCTGGTCGACGGCACCGACGGAAACGGCGCCACGGTCGGATTCGTCGGCAACTTCCGTCAGCTGTTCGTCACCGCGCTGGGTTCGCAGCTGAACGGCCCGGTCATTGTTGGCAATGGACGCATCCAGGAAGCGGTCGATCTGATCCCGACCGGCGTCGGCACCAATTCGATCGAGATCGGCAGCGGCACTTTCCTCGACAACGTCACGATCAACCGTGCCGACATCACCAACCTCAAGCTGTTCGGCCAGGGCGCCGGCTCGACCGCCATCGACGGCTACGTCAACTCGCAGGCGGTGATCTCGGTGGCCGCCATCGGCACGGCCAATGCCGGCGACCTGACGTTCCAGGATTTCGCCGTCACCGGCACCACCGGCGGCTCGGCCGACGGCATCGTCACCAGCACTATCAGCCATGTGCTGGTCGACGGCGTCTACGCCACCAGTCTGACCAATGCGATCGGCTTCGATTTCGTCGGCGGCTCCGACATCGTCGTGACCGGCGCCAGCATCGGCCCCGGCGTCGGCAAGGACGGCGTATCCTTCAACGGCTCGAGCAACGTCTCGGTGACCGCCAGCACCATCGCCGGCATTGGCCGCGACGGCATCGCCATGGTCAGCGTCGCCGGCGGCACCATCGGCAACAATGTCAGCATCGGCGGCGTGACGCGCGACGGCATTCGCGTGCTGGATTCGACCGGCGTCAGCATCGGCAACGGCGTGTCGATCAACGCGGCCGGGCGCGACGGCGTGCGGGTGCAGGCCGACGGGCCCAACGCCAGCGTATCGCTGGGCGGCGTGACGATCGTCAATGCCACCGACAACGGCGTCGACGTGATCGCCGGCGGCGGCGGCACCGCCTCGGCGGCCTTCACCGGCGGCACCAGCATTTCCAACAACGTGGCCGGCGCCTTCAATGCGGTGCGGGTGCAGGGGGCCAACGCCTCGTTCACGCTGCCGACGCCGGACGGCACGACCGACCTGTCGCTCAATATCGACGCCGGCGATTCGCTGCAGAACTATTTCCTGCTGACCAACGGCGCCATGGGCGGGACGGTCACGCTGGGCTACGACGTCAACTTCATCGGCCTGACCGGCACCCTGAGCTCGCTGCAGACCTACGGGCTGACCGCAGCGACCCTGAATGCCGACCAGATCGCCGCGCTGTTCCAGATCGAGGACCATATGGTCCATGCGGTCGACAACACCTCGCTGGGCCTGATCCGGCTGATTCCCGACGCGCTGTTCCCGACCACCGCCGACGGCCTGAATGGCGTGCGCAACGCCATCCTGCTGTCCGATCCCGCGCCCAGCGCCCAGGACACGGTGTTCCTGCAGGCCGGCATCTATGCCGATCCGTCCAACCAGGTGGGCGGCGGCATCAATATCGACCGCAACATCAAGCTGGTCGGCGCCGAAGCCGGCATTTCGGTGGCCGGGCGCGATCCGACCGACGCCGGCAGCGAGACCATCCTCGATTTCAACTCGGCCACGGTGACGCCCAACAACGGCATCCGCATCACCGATCCGGCCGGCGGCGCGGGCGTGCTGATTGACGGCGTGGTGGTGCAGGTCGGCTCCAACCAGGGCTACGGCATCCGCATCGATACCGGGGCGGCGCGCGACAACATCTCGATCGTCAACAGCTTCGTGCGCGGCATGTCGGGCAACAACGCCACCGGCGACGGCATCCAGACCGCTGGCGGCGGCAGCACCGTCAACGGCGTGACCATCTCCGGCGACGTGATCGAATATTTCAATGGCGACGGCGTCGACCTGGCCAATGTCGGCGGCCTGGTGCTGCAGAACAACGCCATCCGCAATGTGGCCGGCCGCGGCATCGACGTCACCGGCAGCGGCTTTGCCACGTCGCTGTCGGGCAATACCCTGTCGGCCATCGGGCTGGACGGCATTCGGGTGCAGAACGCCATCACGGCGGTGATGATCGACGGCAACGCGGTTGCCGACACGGCCGACGGCGACGGCATCGAGGTCGATGGCGCCACCATGGGCGCGACGATCGTCGGCAACTCGATCGCCGCGACCAGCGGCAACGTCACGATCAACGGCAACGGCATCCGGGTCGACAACACCACGGCCGGCGGCGTTCTGGTGAGCGGCAATCTTGTCGGCACCGCCGAGGGATCGAAGGTCACTGGCGACGGCATCCATGTCCAGGACACGGTGCTGGGCGGCGTTTCCGTGAGTCTCAACATCATCGGCAGCGACAGGTCGGGCGCGCTGGTGAGCGGCGACGGCATCCAGATCGTCGACACCGGCATCGGCGGCAGCGGCAACGTCTTCGTGCTGAGCAACAGCATCCAGCATACCGGCGGCGACGGCGTGTTCGTCGATCCGACGATCGGCGACGTCACGGTCAACGGCCAGAACATCCTGAGCGTCGGCGGCAACGGCATCCGGGTGTTCCAGACCACCGGCAAGGTGACGGTGGGCGACACGGGCGCCGGCAACACCGTCAACGTCACCGGCAAGAACGGCATTCTGGTCGACACCACCGGCGAGATTCCCGGTCCGATCGCCGGCACCGGCGGCGTCACCGTGTCGTACAACCTCGTCGGCAACATTGCCGGCACGACCATCGGCAGCGCCGGCAGCTTCGATGGCATCGTGGTGACCGACACGTTGCGCGGCAATGTGCTGGTGAGCGGCAACAGCGTTGCCGCGGGCAACAACGTCGTGGTCACCCGTCAGGGCATCTACGTCGTCGACACGGCAGGCCAGGGCGCGACCGGCGGCAATGTCACCGTGCAGGGCAATACGGTCGCGGCCGGCGCCGGCGCGGGCATCGTCAACAGCGGCATCCTGGTCGACAACACCACGCTGGGCTCGGCGTTCGTCTCCGACAACGCCATCGCGCTGGGCGACGGCGCGGCGATCGGCAGCGATGCCATCCGCGTGCAGGATACCGGCGCCGACGCTTCGGTTTCCGGCAACGCGATCGGCAACGGCACCACCGCGATCGGCGCCGAAGGAATCGAGGTCATCGGCACGACCGGCACCGCCAATGTCGATGGCAACACGGTGTTCAACGTGTCCCAGGTCGGCGTCAGGCTCGACAACAACGGCCACGCCACGGTCGCCGACAACACCATCGATGCGACCGGACAGGCCGGCATCCTGGTGCTCGACACCGCCGACGGCGTTCTGGTCGACGGCAACATGGTCGGCGTGCTGGCGGCCACCACCATCAACGGTTCGGGCATCTTCATCGACCAGACTGCCGCGGGCTCGGTCACGGTCAGCAACAACCAGGTGGCGACCGGTGCCGGCGCGACGCTGGCCAACGACGCGATCCGCGTCGACCACACCTCGCTGGGCAACGTGTTCGTGCTTTCCAACCAGCTGGGCAATGCCGGCTTCGCCAATCCCAACGAGGGGATCGACGTCGCCAACACCAGTGCCGGCGGCGCGACCGTCAACGGCAACTCGATCGTCAATTTCCAGGGTTTCGGCATCCACGTGGCCCAGACCTACGGCATGGTGGCGGTCGGCACCGGCAGCCTGAGCGGCAACACCATCGACCTGACCGGCCTGGATGGCATCCGTGTCAACGATACCGGCGTCAATGGCGGCCTGGGCGGCGTGCTGGTGGGCGGAAACCTGATCGGCTCGACGGCGAGTTCGACCATCGGCGGACTGGGCATCTTCGTCGACCAGACGGCGGCGGGTTCGGTTACGGTCAGCGCCAATTCGGTAGCGACCGGCGCCGGAGCTGCGCTCGGCAACGACGCGATCCGCATCGATCACACCTCGCTGGGCAACGTGCTGGCGCTGGGCAACAGCGTCGGCAACATCGTCCACGGCAATCCCAACGACGCCATCGACATTGCCAATACCAGCGCCGGCGGCGTCACGGTCAACGGCAACCACGTCGTCGATTTCCTGGGCTACGGCATCCATATCGCCCAGACCTACGGTCGAGTGGTGGTCGGGGCGGACAGTCTGAGCGGCAACACGGTCGATGCGACCGATCTCGACGCCATCCGTGTCAACGACACCGGCGTCGATGGCGGCCCCGGTGGCGTGCTGGTTGCGGGCAACATCGTCGCCGACTTCGCCACCATCGGCGCCAGCGGCATCGTGGTGATGGACAGCAAGGCCGGCAGCGTCACGGTTCTGGGCAACTCCGTGGGCCAGGGCGGCCACGTCATGGGCGACGGCATCAGGGTCGCCGGCACCAGCATCGGCGGCGTGACGGTGTCGGGCAATCTGGTGGGCAGCTCGGTGAGCGGCGCCGGTATCGACAACGACGGCATCCAGGTCACCAATACGGGCCTTGGCGTCCTGCTCGACGGCAATTCGGTCACCAATGTCGGCTTCGTCGGCGGCAATGGCCGTGGCATCGTCGTCAATATCACCGGCCTCGGCGGCAACGGCGACAGCACGATCAGCAACAGCACGGTTTCCGGCACGGGCGGCGTCGGCATCCTGGCGCAGTCGATCGGCGGCAACCTGCTGGCCAACGCCGCTTCGGTGTCCCATACCGGCGACAGCGGCATCCGTGTCGACCGCGCAGGCAACGTCACGGCCAGCAACCTGACCATCGACAGCGCCGGCAACCACGGCCTGCATCTGCGTAACATCGCCAACGGCACCGTCAGCGGGGCCACCGTCACCAACGCCACCAATGACGGCCTGCGGCTGTCGCGTCCCGATGGCAGCGGCCCGTCAATGGCGGTCTCGATTGCCAACGTCACGATCGACGGCGCCGGTGCGGTCGGCCTGCGCCTGCTCGACAACGACGGCACCATCGGCGGCGGCACCATCGCGCTGCAGGTCGGCAGCGGCGTCTCGATCGCCAACGCGCCGATCGGCGTGATCGTCGACGGCCCCGATACCCGCAACATCGGCAAGTCGCTGAACGACATGTCGTTCGCCAATATCGGCAGCGGCTCGGGCTACTATATCGAGCTGCGCAACGCCGGCTGGTACGAGGACGACAGCACGCCCAACGGCGCCTTCAACCCGACCCAGATCGACGCCACCCATGTCAGCTTCGACGGCGTGGTGGCGGGCTCGCTCGATCCGGCCAACAATTCCGCCGACGTCGTCACCCTGGCCAATCTGGAACTGCGCCTGTTCCACTTCCTGGACGATCCGACGCTCGGCCTGATCCGCCTGCAGGCGCATGCCATCGCCCTGCCGGAGATGGGGCTGAACGGCATCCAGTTGGCCGACTACGCCTCGGCCAACGGCGACAGCATCTACCTGATCGCCGGCACCTACGGCGATCCGTCCAGCCTGGTGCCGGGCGGCCTGGTCATCGACAAGCAGATCTCGCTGGTCGGCTGGCAGCACGGCGTGCCGGCCAAGAGCGGCGGACGCGACGGCGTGACCGACGAAACGATCCTCGACTTCGCCGGCGCCACCATCGCGCCCAGCGCCGGCATCGTCATCAAGGAATCTAACGTCACCATCGATGGCGTCGTGGTGCAGCTCGACGCCTCGCAGGTCAATGGCGGCATTGTGGTCGATACTTCGGTGGCGCGCAGCAATATCGACATCGTCAACAACATCGTGCACGGCACGTCGATCGCCTTCGGCGGCGGCGCCGGCATCCTGACCTCGGGCGCCGGCACCGTCACGAACCTGAACGTGTCCGACAACCTGGTCGAATTCGTCACCGGCAATGGCATTTCCATCGACCATGGCCAGAATCTGACGATACAGAACAACGTTCTGGGCAACGCCGCCTATGGTGCGGTCAACCTGAACAACGGCATCTTCGTCACCAACAGCAGTTTCGGCGCCCCGGTCAGCGGCAATGTCGTCAGCTGGACCGGCGCCGCCGGCATCAGCGTCGACGGCGTCAGCGGCACGGTATCGATCGCCGACAACAGCCTGGCCAACACCGCTCTCAGTGGCATCATTGTCCAGAACGCCCAGACCGTCGACGTCAGTGGCAATGCCCTGGCCGACATCGGCACGAACGGCATTGTCGTCCAGGTCGCCGGCGACACCTACGTCACCGGCAACACGCTGACGAGCATCGGCATTATCGGCATCGGCGCCGTCTCGGTCGGCAACGCTACGATCGCCGACAATACCGTTGCCCACGCCAACGGCTCCGGCATCGGCGTCGATCACGCCGATGCGGCGTGGGTTCTCGACAACGATGTCAACGCCACCGGACTTCAGGGCATAGTCGTCTCCAACAGCCCTTCGGTCGACATCGAGGGCAACACGATCAACGGCGCGGGCTTCGACGGGATTCTCGCGTCTTCAGTGGGCGAGTTGACAGTCGCCGGCAATTCCGTAGGCGGGTCGGCCTTGAACGGCATCGAGGTGCAGAACGCCGGCGGCACGTCGATCATGGGCAATACGTTGGCCCACAGCAATCAGGACGGCATCGTCGCGGTGTCGGTGGGCAACGTCACGGTCGCCGACAACACCTTGAGCTATAGCGGCGGCAACGGCATCGTCGTCGAATCTGCCGACGGCGTTCGCGTGCTCGACAACAGCTCGAGCTACCAGACCCTCGACGCCGTCCATATCGACGGCGTGGCGGCGTCGACCGTGGCGGGCAACACGCTGTCCTATGCCGGCGGCGACGGCATCGACCTGGCCAATGGCGGCACCACGACCCTTTCCGGCAACGGCGTGTCCTATGTCGTCGGCAACGGCGTGGTCGTCAACACCGTGGGCCAACTCGACATCGTCGACAATTCGGTCGGCAACACGACGCTGGCCGGGGTCACGGTCTACAACGCCGCTGCCACCAATATCTCGGGCAACAGCGTGTTCTATGCCCTGGGCGGCGACGGTATCGCTGCGGTGTCGGTCGGCGGCCTTACCATCGCCGGCAATGACGTCGAATATGCCTCGGCCAACGGCATTGCCGTGTTCCACGCTGGCGACATGTCGGCGAGCGGCAACACGATCGTCAAGTCCGGCACCAACGGCATTGCCGCGCTGTCGGTCGGCAGTACCACCATCGCCGGCAACGTCATCGACTATGCCGGCGCCGCCGGCGTGACCCTGTCCTTCGCCGGCGATGCCTCGATCCTGACCAATACTATCGTCGGCCAGACCGGCGACGGCATCGACGTGACCGACTCCGGCGCTACGTCGATTTCGGGCAACACGATCGGCAGCGGCGGCGCCAAGGGCATCTACGCCACCGGCATCCATGGCGGCCTGACCGTGCTGAACAACGATCTCGACACCATTGCCGGCAACGGCATCGAGGCGTCGACCGTCTTCGGCGACGTCACCGTTTCGAGCAACCTGCTGCACGACGTCACCCTGACGGGCATCCGCACCAGCAATACCGGCAACGTCCAGGCCAATGGCAATTCGCTCGACTTGATCGGCGGCGACGGCATCGTCATTTCGCTGGCGACCTCGGACGCCTCGGTGCAGGGCAACACCCTGTCCCACATCTCCGGCAACGGCATCATCGTCGGCCAACTGACCGACACGACGATCACCGGCAACGTGCTCTCCAGCATTGCCGGAACGGGCATCGCCGCCTCGCAGATCAACGACGCCACCGTCGGCGGCAACAGTCTGACCGATATCGGCAACGACGGCATCAACCTGTCGCAGGCCAACGACCTGGTGGTGGGCGCCAATCAGATGGCGCGCGTCGCCGGCGACGGCATCGACATCGCACTGGCGCACGACGTGACGGTGGTTGCCAACATCCTCGATGACACCGGCCATGGCGCAGGCGGCGCGGCGGTGCGGCTCGACAACTACACGATGGCCACGATCGTCGGCAATTCGATCGTCAGCCTGACGGCGATGACCGGTATCGCCATCTCCAACGGCACGGTGGTGACCTATCCGCAGGGCAACACCACGATCGCCGGCAACCTGATCTCCGGCAACGAGGTCGGCATCGGCACCGGCGGCGAAGTGCTGGGCACGATCACGGGCAACACCATCACGGGCAACAGCCAGTGGGGCATCGTGGTGGGCGCCGGGCTGACCCAGACCCACCTCGAAGGCAGCATGATGCTGCTCAACCTGCTGGTTACCGGCAACATCATCAGCGGCAACGGCGTGCCGTTGGATCACACGCTGGTGACCGGCGGCGTGCGGAACGACAATATCGGGCTGGTGCTCGACGCGCGCGGCAACGACTGGGGCGATGCCTCCGGACCTTACGCCGGTCCGACGCATTTCCTGCAGTCCAATCCCAACGGCAAGGGCAATGCGGTCAGCGACTGGGTGCTCTACGACGTGCACTCCACGCCGACGATCCCGCCGATGGTGCCGCCGTTCGGCTCGTTGCTCGACAGCTTCGAGCGCGGCAGCGGCCATCCGCACACGCCCGGCGACGTGCTAGCGATCGGTCCGGGCTTCACCTACAACGGCGCGCTGTTCGATCCGTATTTCTTCGATCTGTTCCAGACGGCCTTTGCGCTGGCCGAGATCCAGGGCGGCGGCAACTTCGCCATCGACTATGCCGTGTGCCACCTCGGCGACATGTGGAAGGCCGATTCCTGCAAGATCGCACCCGGCTCCAAGCCCTGAGCCGGGTCCATCATGGATAGCGTGCAGCGCCGCGCCGCGCCATTGATCGTCGCGCGTCGCTTTCATGGTCCGCCGCAATCGGGCAATGGGGGCTATGTCGCCGGTTTGCTGGCCAACCGCCTCGGCGGGCCGGCCGAGACCACGCTGCGCGCCCCGGTTCCGCTCGATCGACCCCTGGCCGTGCGGTCGGGGGACGACGGCATCACGGTTCTGTGCGATGGGGCGACGCTCATCGCCGAAGTCCGGCCGGCGCCCGACTTCGCCCTCGATGTGCCGCCGGCGCCCGACTGGGCAACCGCCCTGGCCTGCAGCGCGCATGGCGGTTCGGGCCCGGATTGCGAGTTCCACGATTGCTATGTTTGTGGCCGATCGCGCCGGCAGGGTCAGGGCCTGCAGGTCTGGGCCGCACGCATCCCCGCTGCCGGCGATCGCCCGGCGATGGCGGTGTCGGCTTTCACTCCGCATGCCAATTTCGCCGGCGCCGACGGCCTGTTGGCGCCTGAGCATTTGTGGGGCGCGCTCGACTGTCCTGGTGCCGATGCGGTGCTGGGCGACGGCGATACGCGGATCGTCCTGACCGGCCGCATGACCGGGGCGATCGACCGCCTGCCGCGGCCCGGCGAAAGATGCATCGTGATGGCCTGGCCGCTGGGCGGCGGCGAGGGACGCAAGCTCTATTCCGGCAGCGCGGTGGTCGACGGCGAAGGCCGCGTTCTGGCGCGGGCCAGGATCACCTGGATCGTGGTGCGCAACGGCTGACCGGGCCCGGCGAAGCCCGCCGATTGATCGCCGAACGGCTGCGGCGCAGACTGGTGCGCCGAAGCAGATCGCCACGGCGGCAAACCCCGCCACCAACGCCGCGGTCGTCGATCGGCACCAGGCAAAGGAGGCAGCACATGACCGGCAGCCGTCAAGGCGCCATCGAGCGCGTCACCCGGCATTTCGACGACGGCGGATTCTTCGCCGATCTGGCGCGCCGCGTGGCCTATCCCACGGTCAGCCAGGATCCCAGCTACGCCGAGCACCTGCCGCGCTATTTGCGCGAGGAGCTGACGCCCACGCTCGAGGCCATGGGCTATCGCTGCTCGATCCACGACAATCCCAAGCCGCCCTATGGGCCGTTCCTGATCGCCCGCCGCATCGAGGGCGCCGGCTTGCCGACCGTGCTGACCTATGGCCACGGCGATGTGGTGCGCGGGCTGGACGAGCAGTGGCGCGAGGGCCTGTCGCCCTGGACGCTCAGGCTGGAAGGCGACCGGCTCTACGGCCGCGGTACCGCCGACAACAAGGGCCAGCACAGTATCAACCTGGCGGCGCTCAAGGCCGTGATCGAGGAGCGCGGCACGCTGGGCTTCAATTCGATCGTGCTGATCGAGACCGGCGAGGAGACCGGCTCGCCCGGGCTGCACGAATTCTGTCGCCGTCACAAGGAGGCCCTGAGCGCCGACGTGCTGATCGGCTCGGACGGGCCGCGGCTGCGGGCGGAGCGGCCGACCATCTTCACCGGCACGCGCGGCGCGTTGAACTTCGAGCTGTCGCTGGAGCTGCGCGCCGGCGGCCATCACTCGGGCAACTGGGGCGGGCTGCTGGCCAATCCCGGCATCGTGCTGGCCCACGCCATCGCCTCGATCGCCGACCGGCGCGGCGCCATCAAGGTGCCGGAGTGGCGCCCGACCTCGCTGACGCCATCGGTGAAGCGCGTGCTGGCCGACTGCGTGGTCGATGGCGGCGAAGGTGCGCCGGCCATCGATGCGGACTGGGGCGAGCCGGAACTGACTTCGGTGGAGCGCGTGTTCGGCTGGAACAGCTTCGAGGTGCTGGCTTTCAAGACCGGCAATCCCGAGAACCCGGTCAACGCCATCCCGCCGCGCGCCGCCGCCTGGTGCCAGTTGCGCTTCGTGGTCGGCACCGACGCCGACGACATCCTGCCGGCCCTGCGCCGGCACCTGGATCGCGAGGGCTTCGCCGCCGTCGAGGTCAAGCCCTCGCGCGAGGTGTTCATGCGCGCCACCCGCCTGGATCCGGAAAGCGCGCTGATGCAATGGGCCGCCCGCTCGGTGGCCGACAGTGCCGGCCAGGCGCCCAACGTGCTGCCCAATCTGGGCGGCTCGCTGCCCAACGACGCCTTCACCGACGTGCTGGGCATGCCGACCCTGTGGGTGCCCCATTCCTACGCTTCCTGCTCGCAGCACGCGCCCAACGAGCACATGCTGGCGCCGGTGGCGCGCGAGGGCCTGCGGGTGATGGCCGGCCTGTTCTGGGATGTCGGCGCCGGCAGCCTGCCGCGCGGCTGAACGATCCGCCGGCCGCTCGCCGCCAGTGATCCGGATCAGCGGCGTCGTCGTACCAACGCAGAATTTCCCTTCTCCGACAGCAGGATGACAGGCATGACGGCTCGTTCTACGGTGGTTGCGGCTACGGCGCGCAACGCCGCCGTCATGCGAGGCGCCAAGGTGCTGGAATCGAAGGAGAATCGAGAGAGTGCGGAGGATCGCCACGGCGATTTGATCGAGGCGGTGGCGCGTCGGCGCGATCGCGTCGCTTTTGCCGAATTGTTCCATCACTTCGCGCCGCGGCTGAAGGCGTTCGGCATGCGCTCCGGCGCGGAGCCCGATGTCGCGGAAGATATGGCGCAGGAGGCGATGATCTCGGTATGGCGCCGCGCCGAGACCTTCGACCGGCGCCGCGCCGCCGCCAGTACCTGGATCTTCACCATCGCGCGCAACAAGCGCATCGACATGATCCGGCGCAACACGCGTCCCAAGCTCGATGCGGACGATTTCCTGATGGTCAATTCCGGGGGTGCGGCGGAATCGGCGGATAGCACGATCATGGCCGGCCAGTCGCAGGACCAGCTGCGCGAATTGCTGGGACATCTGCCGGCCGAACAGAAGCTCGTGCTGGAAAAGGCGTTCTTCGAGGACAAGACGCACAACGCCATTGCCGAGGAATTGAGACTGCCGTTGGGCACCGTCAAGTCGCGCATCCGCCTGGCGCTCAGTCGGCTGCGCGTAGCGTTGCAAGGAGTTGAGTCATGATTGCGCATCATCCGCCGGTCGACATGCTGTTGGAGTATGCGGCGGGATCGCTGGCGCTCGGGCCGCGCCTGGTGGCGGCGGCGCATGCCGCGCTGTGCGTCGATTGCCGCCAGCAGATCGAGCGTTTCGAGGCGGTGGGTGGCGCATTGCTCGACAGCATCGAGCCGGTGGCGCTGTCCGCGCCGGGGATCGAGCGTGTCATGGCCGTGCTGCGCAAGCCGCCCGCACCGGCGGTGGAAAGGCCGGCCAATCCGCTGGCCAATATCCTGCCGTTTCCGCTGCGCCGCTATGTCGACAGCAGCGCGCGCTGGCGGCCCGCCGGTTTCGGCATCGACGAGATCGAGCTGCCGCTGGCGTCGAACCAGCATCGCGCCAGCCTGTTGCGCATCCGCGCCGGCCGCGCCATGGCGGTGCATCGCCACGAGGGCGTGGAGTTCACCGTCGTGCTGGCCGGCGGCTTCCAGGATGCCGACGCCCATTATGGCGTGGGCGATCTGTGCCTGGCGGCCGAGCCCGAGCATCGCCCGGTGGCGGATGGCGGGCAGGACTGCATCTGCCTCGCCGTGCTCGACAAGCCGGTGGTGCTGACCGGCCCGTTGGGGCGCCTGCTCAATCCGCTGTTGCGCTGGCAGCATCGCCGCACCCTGCAGCGCGCCGCCTGAGGACGTATCGCACCGACATATCGGCCGTTCCGCGCCGCGATGGGTCTGGCCGTCGGCTGCGATTGACCCTGCGTTGGACGCTTGCCACTCTCGTTCCCGCAACAGGAGGAAACGATGGCCCGCATCCCGTACTACGACCCCGCCAAGGCCCCGCCCAAGCTCGCCGAGCTGATGGGCAAGATCAAGCCGCAGCTGAATATCTTCCGCGCCCTGGCCAATTCCGACCCGGTGGCGCGCGGTTTCGTGCAATTGGGCAACGCCATCCTGATGCGCGGCAAGCTGGCCCCGACCCTGCGCGAGATCGCCATCCTGCGCGTGGGCTGGCTGTCGCGCGCCTCCTACGAAGTGTTCCAGCACGAGCGCATCGGCCGCGACGTCGGTCTCAGCGAGGCCAAGATCCGCGCCGTATCCAAAGGCGACGCCGATCCGGCCTTCGACGACAAGGAGAAGGCGGTGCTGCGCTATAGCGACGATGTGGTCAGGAACGTGCGCGCCTCGGGTGCCACCTTGAATGCGGTCAAGGCCTTCCTCGACGCCGAACAGGTGGTCGAACTGACCGTGACCATCGGCTACTACATGATGGTCAGCCGTTTCCTGGAAAGCATGGGCGTCGACGACGAGGCCGGCCAGGCCGAGTGGCGCGCCAGGCATTTCGCCGGCTGAATTCAACCCGACAGGAGCAGTTCATGGGTCTTTCCATGCATCAGGCCAGCGTGCCGGTCTTTGCCCGCGCGCTGACCAATCTTTCCGCCATCTTCGACAAGGCGATCGCCAGCGCCGAAGCGCGCAAGATCGACCAGTCCGTGTTCATGGCGGCGCGCCTGGCGCCGGACATGCTGGCCCTGCCGCGGCAGGTGCAGATCGCCGGCGACACGGCGCGCCGCTGCGTCGCCCGGCTGGCCGGCCAGGAGGCGCCGTCGCTCGAGGACAAGGAGAACAGCTTCGCCGAGCTCAAGGCGCGTATCGCCGCCACCGTCGATTACGTCAAAGGGTTCCAGCCGGCCCAGCTCGAGGGCAGCGAGACGCGCACTATCGCCATGAAGGTCGACGGCAACGATGTGACCTTCTCCGGCCGCGACTACCTGCTGGGCTTTGCCATTCCCAACTTCTTTTTCCACGTCACCACCGCCTACGACATCCTGCGGCACAACGGCGTGGCGATCGGCAAGATAGACTATCTCGGGCGTCCCTGAGATATCCGCCGTCCGGCCGGGCGGAACGCCCGGCGCCGGGCCTTGCGCAGATTTGCCGCCGCTCACCACCTGTTGTTCGGCAATTTGCGGATGTCGGGGATAGCATCGCTCCAGCCTTTTGGGGGATCATGGAAAAATACCTGGCGGCAGCGCTGGCCTATATTCCGCAATTCTTCGACTACCAGATGCGCAGTTCGCTGCAGCCGGGCTGCGCGCTGGCCATCGCCCACAAGGGCAAGCCGGTGCTGGAGCGCGCCTTCGGCTTCGCCAACGCGGTCACCGGCCTGGAGCTGACGCCGCGCCATCGCTTCCGCGTCGCCTCGCATTCCAAGACCTTCACTGCTGCGGGCGTCATGAAACTGCGCGAAGCGGGCAAGCTGAAGCTCGACGATCGCGCCGGCGAATATATCCGGGGCCTGCACGGCGCCGTGGCGCGCGTCACCGTCGCGCAGTTGCTGTCGCATAGCGCCGGCATCATCCGCGACGGCAGCGACAGCGGCCAGTGGACCGATCGCCGACCCTTCCTCGACCGCGCCGAGCTGACCGCCGATCTGCGCATGGCCCCGGTGCTGCAGAACAGCGAGCGCTTCAAATATTCGAACCACGGCTATGGGCTGGTCGGGCTGATCATCGAGGCCATCGCCGGGCAGAGCTACCGCGAGTGGATCACGCAGAACGTGATCGAGGCGGCGGGCCTGGAGGAGACCACGCCCGATATGCCTTTGCCCCGCGGCGCGCATCTGGCGTCGGGCCACAGCTCGCGCCTGCCGCTGGGCCGCCGCATCGCCATTCCCGGGCGCAATCCCACCAATGCGCTGGCACCGGCCACCGGATTCGTCAGCACCGCGGGCGACCTGGCGAAATTCTTCGCCCAGATCGATCCTGCCGTTCGGCGCAGCTTCCTGTCGGCCGAAAGCCGGCGCGAAATGGTGCGGCGCCAGTGGCGCGATCCGCATGCCAGCTTCGAGCGCTACTATGGCCTCGGCACCATGAGCGCCACCACCGCCGGCTGGGACCATGTCGGCCATAGCGGCGGGTTCCAGGGGTTCGTCACGCGCTCGGGAGCGCTGCTGGGACGCGACATCGCCGTTTCGGTGCTGACCAATGCCGGGGACGGCTGGTCGGGATTCTGGTACGAAAGCGTCGTCAACATACTGGCGACTTTCGCCCGTCACGGCGCGCCCAGTGCCAGGGTCAGGAGCTGGGCGGGGCGCTGGTGGAGCCCGTGGGGTGCGACCGATCTGGTGCCGATGGGCGACAAGGTCGTGGCCGGCATGCCCGGCATGATCAATCCCTTCATGGACAGCAGCGAGATTACCCTGACGGGTCGCGATACCGGCCGCATCACCCTGGCCAATGGCTATGCCAGCCATGGCGAGATCGTGCGGCGGGTGCGCAACGGGCGCGGCAAGGTCGCGGAACTGTGGTGGAGCGGCAGCAAGATGCTGCCGGAAGCCAAGGTGATTGCCGAACTCGAAAAGCGTTATGGCGCTGCCAAGCCAGCCCGCAGGGTTCGCCGCCGCAGCTAACCCTGTCGCGCCGCGTCGGCTGCACGGCTTCGGCATTGGCCCGGAAGACGACGATACGACATCTGCATCGCGCTTGATCGCAGCCATGGCCGCGCTTGGCGCTTAATGATTCATGTGTCCGCTAACCCACTGTAATCAATTTGATTATTTTTGAATTGCAGCCATGCATTTCACAGCCTTGACATTGCAAATACAAGAATCGAACGTTCGTTCAGCAAAAAATGGGAAACATGGGGGAGGACCTGTCGGCCATGGCCAAATTCGACCGCGTCATCAAAAACGGCATGATCGTCGACGGTACCCGCCAGCCGCGCTTCAAGGGCGATATCGGCATCAAGAACGGGCTGATCGCCGAGATCGGCCGCATCGACGCCGCCGATGGCGCCGAGGTGCTCGATGCCAGCGGCCTGGTCGTCGCCCCCGGATTCATCGATTTGCATACCCATTACGACGCCCAGGTGTTCTGGGACCCGTACTGCACCTTGTCGGGCTGACATGGCATCACCTCGGTGGTGATCGGCAATTGCGGCTTCGGCTTCGCGCCGGTGAGGCCGGAGCTGCGCGAGCGCGCCATGATGTCGATGACGAGGGTCGAGGCCATTCCGCTGGCATCGATGCAGGCCGGCATGCCGTGGGACTGGGTCACTTTCCCCGAATTCCTCGACAGCATCGAGCGCACCCCCAAGGCGATGAACATCCTGCCCTACGTGCCGGTGGGGCCGCTGCTGATCTGGGTCATGGGCTTCGAAGCGGCCAAGGCGGGCAGGAAGCCGACCGATGCCGAGCACGCCGAGATTTGCCGGTTGCTCGAGGAAGCGATGGATGCGGGAGCCTGCGGCTGGTCGGCGCAACGCATGCTGCCCACCGGCCCGTCGGCGGTGCAGCGCGATTTCGACGGCACGCCGATGCCGACCGACGTCATGCACGACGACACCTGCCGCGAACTGGCCAAGGTGCTGCGGCGGCGCAACGAAGGCTTCATGCAGATGCTGCTGATCTCCGGCGACAACGCCAAGGACAAGGCGTTCTACGAGGAGATGGCGGAAATCTCGGGCAGGCCGATCGTCATGAACGTGGTGCAGGCCTTCGATCACCGGCCCGATATCCATCGTCGGGTGCTGGCGTGGCTGAAGAGCTGCCGCGAGCGCGGCATCCGCGTGGTCGGGCAGGGCCTGACCACCGATGCCGGTTTCACCTTCACCTTCGAGGACTGGAACCTGTTCGACGACGCGCAGCCCTGGTGCGACGCCACCACCGGCACCCTGGCCGAGCGCAAGGCCAAGCTGGCCGATCCGGCGCGCCGCCAGGCGCTGAAGGATCACATGCCGATGACGGCCACCGGTCCGCTGCCGGATATCGCGGTGATCGGCCCCAAGCTCGAAAAGAACAAGCAGTGGCTGGACTACACCCTGTCCCATGCCGGCCAGAAGACCGGCAAGCATCCGGTCGACTTCATGCTCGACCTGGCGGTGGAGGAGGATCTCAAGACCGAGTTCTTCGCCGCCCCGCCCAACGGCAAGATCGAGCACCTGCGCGAGATCGTCGAGGATCCCTACGTGCTGTTCGGCGTGTCGGACGGCGGTGCGCACACCAAGTTCCTGACCGCCGGGCGCTACCCGACCGAAACCATCGTCAAGGTGGTGCGCACCCACAACATGATCAGCCTGGAGGAAGCCCATTGGCGGCTGTCGGCGCTGCCGGCCCAATTCGCCGGCTTCACCGATCGCGGCACCCTGCAGAAGGGCGCGCCGGCCGACATCATCGTCTACGACTACGACAACCTCGCCGTGCTCAAGGACGAGATCGTGCACGACCTGCCGGGCGGCGAATGGCGCCGCATCCAGCGCGCTCGCGGCTATCGCTACGTGCTGGTCAACGGCGAGGTCACGATCCGCGACGACCGGCAGACCGAGACCTATTCCGGCAAGCTGCTGCGCCACGGCGGGGCGGCGCCGGCGCAGCGGCGCATGGCGGCGGAGTAGAGCGATGGGGCGGGAAAATCGTCTGTCGCTGGCCAGCACCGACCGGCAAACGCCCGGCGAAAACGCGGCGGGGCGCGCCGCATTGCTGCGCGTGGCGCTGGAGTGCTTTGCCGAGAAGGGCTTTCACGGCACCTCGATGCGCGACATCGCCCACCGGGCCAGCGCCAGCATTGCCGCGATCTACTATTACTTTCCGTCCAAGGTGGACATCCTGCGTCACATCATGCTGGGCGTGACCCAGGACCTGATCCTGGCGCTGGAGCGGGCGCGCGAAGCGGCGGGACCGGACGCGGCACGGCAACTGCGCGCGGTGGTGCAGGCGCATGTGCGGCTGCATACCGAGCGGCGGTCCGAATCTTTCGTCGGCAATACCGAACTGCGCAGCCTGGCCCCGATCGATCGCGACCACATCGTCGCGCTGCGCGATCGGGTGGCGGAGAATTTCCGCGAGCCGATCCTGGCCGGCACGCGGCGCGGGCTGTTCAAGTGCTCTTTTCCGCACGAGGCGACCCTGGCGATCCTCACCATGTGCACGGCGGTGGCGTCGTGGTATCGCGCCGGCGGCGGCGAATCGCCGGACGCGCTGGCCGACCGCTTCGCGGTGCTTGCGCTGACGATGGTCGGGTTCACCGGGGTGCTGTAGCCCGCCGGTTCGCCGCGGCTATTTGGCGATCGGTGCGGTGCCTGCCTCATGGGCTGGGGGCGCCAGCAGATAGTGCACGCTGAACCGGCCGGCGCGATCGGTCCACAGCCCGGCCGGAGCGAAGCCGGCGCGGCGGGCCAGTTCCTGGAACTCCGCAGCATCGTACTTGCATGAATATTCGATATGCAGTCGTTCGCCGCGGGCGAAGGCGAAGCGCCGCCCGGCGACCGTGACCTGCTGCGGCTGGCGCGATTGGAGGAACATCTCGACCCGGCCTTCGGTCGGGTCGTATTCCCCGACATAGGCGAAGCGGTCGAGCTGGAAGTCGGCAGCCAGCTCGCGATTGAGCCGCACCAGCATGTTGCGGATGAACGCCTCGGTCACGCCGGCGCTGTCGTTGTAGGCGGCATCGAGCACCGCCTTGTCCTTCTTCAGGTCGACGCCGATCAGCAGCGCGCCTCCGGCCAGGGTGTGCGCCGCCGCGCGCAGGAAATCGACCGCCTCGTCGCGGGTGAAATTGCCGATGGTGCCGCCGGGGAAGAACCCGACGCGGATCCCTTCGGGCGCCGGCGGCAGCGGCACGGGCCGGGTGTAGTCGGCGCAGATCGCCGTCACCTCGAGCTCGGGATAGTCGTCGGCCAGCCTGGCGGTGGCCGCGTGCAGCTGCTCGCGCGAGACGTCGATCGCCACGTAGCGGTCGGGCCGGTCCATGGCCGACAGCAGCGCGCGCACCTTCTCCGCGGCCCCGGCGCCGTACTCGACCAGCTGCGCCCGCGAGCCCATGCGAGCGGCCATGTCGCGGCCGTGACGGCGCAGGATCTCGATTTCGCTGCGGGTGGGATAGTATTCGGGCAAGGTGCAGATGCGCTCGAACAGCGCCGCGCCGCGGGCGTCGTAGAGAAACTTGGGCGGGATCGCTTTCTGCGGTCGAGCCAGTCCAGCCAGCACCGCTTCGCGCAGGCCGTCGATCGCGGGATCCAGATCGACGAACTCCACGCGGCTGGGGGGCTGGCGCCTGCTCAGGGCGCCGCTGTCGCCGGGCAGCGGCGATACGAAATAGTTCATGCGTCCTCCGCGAGCCGGATGCCGGAAAATTGCCAGCGTGCGGCCGGCGGAAAGAAGTTGCGATAGGTGGCCCGGATATGGTCGGCGGGGGTGGCGCAGGAGCCCCCGCGCAGCACCATCTGGCCGGACATGAACTTGCCGTTGTATTCGCCGATCGCGCCCTCCGGCGCGCGAAAGCCGGGATAGGGCAGGTAGGCGCTCTGCGTCCACTCCCATACATCGCCGTACATCTGGCGCAGGCCGCCCTGGGCCGCGCCATCGGCGGGCCGCGGATGGAGCCGGTCGCTGTCCATCAGGTTGCCGGCCACCGGCAGGCCGCGCGCGGCCACTTCCCATTCCGCCTCGCTGGGCAGGCGCTTGCCGGCCCAGGCGGCAAAGGCGTCGGCCTCGTAGAACGACACATGGCAAACCGGTTCGGCGGGATCGAGCGGCCGCTCGCCGCTCATGGTGCGGATGGTCCAGCGGCCGTGCTCGTCGTGGCGCCAGTAGTGCGGCGCGCGCCAACCTTGCGCGTTGACTGCGGCCCAGCCGTCCGACAGCCAGAAATTGGGCCGCCGATAGCCATCGTCCGCGATGAAGGCGAGATACTCGCCGTTGCTCACCGGCCGGTCGGCGAGACGAAAGGGGCGCAGGAACACCCGGTGACGTGGACCTTCGTTGTCGAAGGCGAAGCCGCCATTGCCGGCGTCGCCGTCATGGCCGATCTCGACCAGCCCGCCGGCGAAATCGCACCAGCCCATTTCGGCGCGGCTGTCGACCAGGGCCGGAGCGGGGCGCGGCGCGGCGCGCAACGCCGGCATTTCGAACTGCCGCGCCAGCACGGTCTTGATGTCGGTGACCAGCAGTTCCTGGTGCTGTTGCTCGTGATGCAGGCCAAGCTCTATCAGCGGCGCCAGGCCCGCCAGCTCCTTGTCGTCGGCCCTCGCCAGCAGCGATGCCATGGCCCTATCGACATGGCCGCGATACTGCACGACGCACTGTACGGTGGGGCGCGACAGCATCCCGCGCTCCGGTCGCGGATGGCGCGGACCGACCGCTTCGTAATAGGAGTTGAATAGATAGCCGAAGGAGGGATCGAACGCGCGATAGGCGCTGTCGCTGGCCAGCACGAATGTTTCGAAGAACCAGGAGGTGTGGGCCAGATGCCACTTGGTGGGGCTGGCGTCGGGCATCGACTGGATAACCATATCCTCCGGCTCCAGCCCGTCGATCAGCGCCAGGCTTTGCCGTCGCACCAATGCGTAGCGCCGCGCCAGATCCTCGCGGTCCGATAAGGCCAGTTGGGGCGCCGTCATGAACAATCCCGCATTGCAAGCTCTTACGTTAAGCCGGCTCCGGCGGTTCCTGCCGCCGGCTGCCGATCGCTGTCGCTTACGCTGGTGAACTTTGCGAAGAGTCTGGCCGCCGTCGCGGCGCCAGACAAGGGCGTTAACGGTATTTTGATGCGCGCGCTGCTGGCGCTACGCCTGCATCGGGAAAGACCTTGGCGGCGAAGCGGGGATAGGTCTCGGCGATTTCGCCGGCGATGCGCGAGCGCATCAGCGCCAGGGTGGGGCCGTCGGGCGCCGGCGTCGCCGGCACCTCGTCGGGACAATCGAACTCGAAGCCGGTGTTGTCGCGCACCTCTTCGACGGAATGCCCGGGATGGACGCTGGCCAGCGCGAAGCGCAGCCTCTGCTTGTCGAAGGTGAACCAGCACAGATTGGTCAGCAATCCGACCGGTCCGCCGGTCCGGTAGGTGCCGTCGTTGCGCGGTCCCGCCGCGGAAATGAAATCGACCTTGGGCACGAACACGCGCCTGGTGTGTTCCTCGCGGAACAGGATCAGCCGCTTGACCAGGTAGTAGAGATAGGCCGAGCCGAACGATCCCGACCATCGCACCTTGGTGGCGGGATATTCGCCGCCGGTGCCGACCAGGTTGACGTTGGCATGACCGTCGATCTGGCCGCCGCCCAGGAAAAAGGCGTCGAGCCGGCCTTGCGCTGCCAGATCGAACAGTTCGACGCCGCCGTCGGTCATGAAATTGTGGCGCGTGCTGCCCAGCACGATCAGCCGCATCGCCTCGTCCGGCGACTGCTCGGACCAGGCGCGCGCCAGCAGCGCGCCGGCGCCGGGGATCGGCGACGCCGCGCCGGTCGCCACCACGCGACAGCCTTCCAGCAGACGCGCGATGGTGAAGATCAGCAGTTCCTGCCGACTGAAGGATGGGATGTCGGTCATGGCGCGGTGGCGCTGTCTACTCGGCGGCTCGGCGCTGATTGACGTACATGTCGAGATAGAGGTCGAACCCCTCGCGCGAACGCGCCATTTCGCTGTACTGCGCGATGTGCGCTTCGTCGACCTGGTATATGTCCCACAGGTTGAGCGGCCAGGCGCCGCGCGGCGCCTTGGCGATGCCGCCGACATAGGCGGCCGGCAGGGTGCCCGCCGCGCTTTCCTCGGTCTCCAGAAGGTCGATGTCGCGGATTTCCTCGACCGTCACCAGCGACCGCTTCGAGGCATGGGCCATGGCCAGCAATTCGCGGCGGCGGCCGATGAAAACGTTGCCGTCGCGATCGGCATAGGGTGCGTGGAACACGGCAAGATCCGGATAGATGGCCGGCAGCAGCACGATCGGATCCTTGCGGTCGCTGAACGGATTGTCGATCACCTTCCAGTCGCTGCGCTGCTTCAGCAGATCGGTCTCGAGCATGCCGCGCAGCGGCATGAAGGGCAGGCCCTTGCCGGCGGCCTGGATCGCGGCGTGCACCGCGGGGCAGGTGGCGTCGAGCATCTTGAATTTCTGTTCGCGCAGGCCGGCGACGAAACGATGGGCGGTGCCGTATTCGCCCAGGGTCACGGCGGAGGTTTCAAGCGTGTCGACCGCACCGGCGCCGATCAGCAGCTCGGCCTGCAATCCCGATACCGGCACGCACACCAGATGGAGGTTGCGCACGCCACGGCGGATCATCGCGCGCGTCAGCTCCATGGCCACGCCCGTATAGTCGGGCGGAACGCAGATCTTGGCGCCATTGGGAACCAGCGACGCGAGCTTCTCGACATTCATCAACGCAGCTTGCCCGCCCATACCGATCTCCTGCAAATAGGCTAAAAAATAGTCTCGCGCTTTTAGTCTTTAACAGCAACCACGCCATATCATTCCATTTTCACGAAACGTTCAATGTCGCCAAATCATTAAATGATTGTATCGATCCAATATATCGATACGATTGTGTTCTGAAACCCTCGTTCGGCCATCACAAAGCACGCGACACTGGAGTGCCGTGAGCATGTTCTGGCGCACTGAATGCAAAGGGTTGTTCCAAGTGCGTACGCAAACCTCAAGCGTGGCGCCGCTGGTCAGATGCCAGCGGTCGGGATCGTTTC
Source organism: uncultured Hyphomicrobiales bacterium (assembly GCA_964458605.1). Taxonomy (GTDB): domain Bacteria; phylum Pseudomonadota; class Alphaproteobacteria; order Reyranellales; family JAQSWP01; genus JBBSNV01. Next base: position 51,112 of record CAYWLS010000001.1, read on the forward strand.
GGCCAGGAACGAATCGACGTCGCGCCAGAAGCGGGCACGGATGGCGTCCACCTCCATCATGATCTCGTGCTTGGAGTCTTCGTAGCGCTGGATCGCACAGCGCGGCGCGCGCCGCGCCAGGACATCGTGGCTGCGCGGATCGACCAGCGTATCCTGGCGCGCCGACAGCAGCAGAACCGGACAGGCCAATCGTGCCAGGCGTCCGGGCTGCATGACATGGGCAATGCCATCCAGGCCGGCGCGCAGCCATCCTGCCGTCGGCCCGCCCAGGCGCAAACGCGGATCGGCGGCAAACCACAATTCGGTGAAACCATAGCGTCGCTTGTCGTGGGTGACGCGGTTGCGATCGAAGGGCAGGCGATGCTCGGCGAAATTGCCCGCGCCGGGCGCGTAGTCGGTCGCGCTGCGCGACAGGCGGGGAGCAAGCGCCAGCACCGTGCGTATCGCCCATGCGCGTTTCAAGCCCGTCATGGGGGCGCACAGGATAGCGGCGCGAACCAGATCCCCGCCGGGGGTCTCCGTCAACAACCGCAGGCTGGTCAATCCGCCCATCGAATGGGCCAGGAGCACGACCGGGCTGGCCCCCGTGGATGGGCCGACGACCAGGGCGAGGAAGCGATGCAGATCCTCCCGATAGAGGGCGAAATCGGTCACATGGCCCTTGTCGCGGTCGGGCAGTGGCCGTTGCGACAGACCCTGGCCGCGCCAGTCGAGGCAGAACACCTCCAGGCCCCGCGACAACAGCTCGCCGACCAGTTCGGTGGCGTATTTCTCCACGAATTCGCCCCGTCCGCCCAGCACCACGACCCGTGCTCGCGCCGTCCCGGCCGGGGCCCGCCAATGGGCATAGCGCAGCCTGGTGCCATCGCCGGCCCCGACGAAGGCCAAGCGGCCGCCGCGGGCAAAACCCGCCGCCAGCGAGGCCGGCACCGAGCGCGGCAGGGCGTCCGGGTCGGATCGCGGATCGAACAGCGGCGCCTGGCCGGCGGCAGCGGCGGCGGGGATGGAGTCAGCGGCCATTGTCGTACCGTCCAGCATCGCCACGCGCGTCCATCGAGCCCCTCTGCCTATAGATGAAAAAAACGGCAAACTCCCCAGCGCTAGCGCGCTTCGTCGCCGCGCGGCCACACCGGCTCCCCTTTAGCACGGATGCGTCGGTCTGGCCCTTTACGGTGTTGCCGCCCTCGCGCTATGGGATTCCGGCCCGATCGCAGCCGGAAGGCCGGCGGCGAAGAAACCGGGCGGCAAGAAACAACGAGGTCGCGTCGCCGTCGTTCGGGCAGGCGCGTCGAAGAAGCGGACCGGCATGCGACGCAGCGTCGCGGATTGCGCCGAGTTCGCCACCTATCGGGCGCTCTTTCGCCTTCGCGGCGTCAAGATCGAGTTCCATATGCCGGGCGCCCGCCGTCCGGCGGATATCGCCCGCTATTTTACGCATCGATCGTCCCGCCCAGCCATGACCCGCTCGTCCACCCTGCTCAGCCTTGCGCTCGTGCTGATCGCCACCGTCGGCATCTGGCGCGGACTCGACCGGATCGACGATACGGTCGTCGGCATCGAAGGCAAGATCAACGGGGTCTCCTTCAGCCCCTATCAGCGCGACCAGAATCCGGAAACCGGCCCGCAGCCCAGGATGGCCGATATCGACGGCGACCTGGCTGCGCTGGCGGGCAAGGTCAACGCGGTCCGCACCTATTCGACCCTGAACGGCTTCGACAAGATCCCGGAGCTGGCGGTGAAATACGACCTCAAGGTGGTGGGCGGCGCCTGGGTCGACCAGCGCGCGCAACGCTCGGAGCAGGAGGTCGCCAACCTGATCCGCATGACCAACGCCAACGCCAATGTGGAGCGGGTGCTGGTCGGCAACGAATCGATCCTGCGCGGCGATCTCACCGTGCCGCAACTGGTGCGCTATATCCGCCAGGTCAAGCGCGCGGTGAAGGTGCCGGTATCGACCGCCGAGCCGTGGAACACCTGGGCCGACCATCCCGAGCTGGTCGATGCGGTCGATTACATCGCCATCCACGTCCTGCCCTACTGGGAGCAGGTGCCCGAGGACAAGGCGCTGGCGCATCTGATGGAAAAGTACAATCTGCTGCGCGCCAAGTTCCCCAACAAGCGCATCATCTTCACCGAAGTCGGCTGGCCCAGCAGCGGGCGCATCCGCGGCCAGGCGGTGGCCTCGATCGACAACGAAGCGCGTTTCATCCGCGAGTTCATCGCCCTGGCCCGGGCCAACAACTTCGATTACTTCCTGATGGAGGCCTTCGACCAGCCCTGGAAATTCTCCATCGAGGGCGAAGCCGGCGCCTATTGGGGCGTGTTCGATTCCGACCGCCAGCCCAAATTCCCGATGACCGGACCGATCGAATCGCTGCCGCAGTGGCCCTGGCTGGCCGGCCTGTCGGTGGCATTCGGCCTGCCGCTGCTGCTGGCCTTCTTCGCGCGCTGGCGCGACCTGAAGCCGGCCGGCGAGCTGTTCTTCGCGGCGCTGATCCAGCTTTGCGTCGGCGTCACGGTGTGGACCTTGTGGCGCGGCTTCGCCGCCTATCAGACTACCGGCATGGCGATCGCCTTCGGACTGCTGTTCCTGTGCCTGTTCGGCACCGTGCTGATGGTGCTGATGCAGGCGCTGGAGCTGACCGAGGTGGTCTGGCTCAGGAAGTGGCGACGGGTGTTCCTGCCGGCGCCCGAACAGGGGGAGCGCCGCTGGCCCAAGGTGTCGCTGCATCTGCCGATCTGCAACGAGCCGCCGCACATGGTGAAGCTGTCGCTCGATGCGCTGGCCGAGCTCGACTATCCCAATTTCGAAGTGCTGGTGATCGACAACAACACCAAGGAAGAGGCCACCTGGCGGCCGGTCGAGGCCTATTGCCGGCAGCTCGGCGAGCGCTTCCGTTTCTTCCATCTCGACCATGTCGAGGGCTTCAAGGCCGGCGCGCTGAACTTCGCGCTGCGCCAGACCGCGCCCGACGCCGAATTGGTCGGCGTGTGCGACAGCGACTACACGGTCGATCCGCAATGGCTGAAAGGCATCGTGCCGCATTTCGACAATGCCAAGGTCGGCTACGTGCAATGCCCGCAGGACCATCGCGACTGGGTGGGCGAGCCGTTCAAGGAAATGCTGAACTGGGAATATGCCGGCTTCTTCAACATCGGCATGTGCCATCGCAACGAATACGACGCCATCATCCAGCACGGCACCATGACGGTGGTGCGCAAGAGCGCGATCGACAAGGTCGGGCCGTGGGCGCAGTGGTGCATCTGCGAGGATTCGGAGATGGGCCTGCGCCTGATGGAGGGCGGCTACCAGGCGGCCTATCTCAACCACAGCTACGGCAAGGGCCTGACCCCCGACACCTTCTCCGGCTACAAGAAGCAGCGCTTCCGCTGGGCCTATGGCGCGGTGCAGATCCTCAAGGGCCATTGGCGCGCCATGTTGCCGTTCGGTCGGCATGGCCACGAGTTGAGCTTCCGGCAGAAATTCCATTTCGTGGCCGGCTGGGCGCCCTGGTTCGCCGACGCCATCAACGTGATCTTCACCGTCGCCAGCATCTTCTGGGCCGCCGGCGTGTGCATCGCGCCGCAGTATTTCCAGCTGCCTCTGGCGCTGTTCCTGGTGCCCACGCTGGGCCTGTTCGTGTTCAAGGTGCTGCACTCCTACATCCTCTATGCGGTGCGGGTGCCCTGTACCTTCTCCCAGAGGATCGGCGCCTCGATCGCCGGGTTGTCGCTGACCTACACGATCGGCTGGGCCATGCTGTACGGCATCTTCACCTCCAAGCTGCCGTTCATGCGCACGCCCAAGATGGAGAACAAGCCGGCCCTGGTGGCGGGCCTGACCATGGCCTGGGAAGAGGCCATCCTGTTCGCCCTGCTATGGGCCGCTGCCATTGCGGTGTGGGTGCTGTTCGGCGGCATCGATCCCGAAGCCCGGCTGTGGTCGATGCTGATGATGGTGCAGTCGCTGCCCTTCGGCGCGGCGCTCTACATCTCCATGGTCAACGCGCTGTCGACCCTGCAGATCGGCCGCCAGGCGACGGCCCAGCCGGCGGTTCTGGCCGCCGGCGATTAGACCGGTTCGGCCCGATCGGGGGCAGGAAGGCCGTGCCGAGCCATGCTTGGCAAACATGCGTTTATTTCAAACGCTTCGAGCAGCGGCCAGGAATACCGTCCGATCGATCGCGCGCATATCCATTCCGGATCGCTCACCATCGATTGTGCATTGCGAAGTCATAACCCAGAACTCCGCTCAATATGTCGCAATATCACTCTGATATAGCTTAATAAAAAAGACTCTTGCGTTCCCTTCGCAAACGCACCATATTTGCCGGGCGACAAAGGCCACGTCTGTGGCGTTCCTCTTTGTCGTGCCCGTCTTGGGCGTTTCCTCCCTAAACTCGGGCCGCACTTCGGTGCGGCCCTTTTTTCTTGTCCGGCTGGCTTTTCGGCTGAACCTTGGATTGGTTCTATTTCTCGGGAAGGCTCGCATCGCCGCTGCCCAGGGGCAGTTGCATGAACACGCTGTCGACCCAGCGGCCGAACTTGAAACCGACCGATTCGAGGTTGCCGGCATGGGCGAAGCCCAGGGCGCGATGCACCCCGATCGACCCGTGGTTGGCGCTGTCGCCGATCACCGCCACCATCTGGCGGAAGCCCAGCGCGGTGCAGCGTCGGATCAGCTCGGCCAGCATCAGCTTGCCGACCCCCTGACCGACCGCATCCTGCGCCACATAGATCGAATCCTCGCAAGCATAGCGATAGGCGCTGCGCGGCCGGAACACCCCGGCATAGGCATAGCCCAGCAGCTTGGGGCCGCGCGTCGCCACCAGATACGGCAGGCCCTTTTCCCGCAATTCGCGGAAACGGCGGGTCATTTCCTCCAGGCTGGGCGGGACCTCCTCGAAGGAGCCCAGCCCGTGCATCACATGATGGGCATAGATGGCCTGGATGGCCGGCAGATCGCCGTCCACCGCGTCGCGCAGCACGATGTCGCTCATGGCGGGCTCGATTTGGAGGGGACTAGGGACACGAAGGGTCGAACTGCGCCAGCGCTTCGACCAGGCGGGTCAGGCGCCGGCGCAGCGCGGCAAAACCCGTACCACGCTCGTAGGTGAATTCGTTCATGTACAGCGCCCGGTTGACCTCGATCTGCAGGGTATGCACGCCCTCGCCGGGCCGGCCGTAATGCTGGGTGGTGAAGCCGCCGGAATAGGGAGCGTTGCGCTGCACCGCCAGGCCTTCGGCGCGCAGCACACGCTCGGTCAGGTCGGTCAGGCGCGGATCGCACGACACGCCATGGCAGTCGCCCAGCACGATGTCGACCCGGCCGGTGCCCGGGTCGCGCTCCATCGGGCCGCCGACCGAGGGCATCGAGTGGCAGTCGATCAGCATGGCGCAACCGAACCGCGTTACGGTGGCGCCGACCAGTTCCGACAGCGCCCCGTGATAGGGCCGATAGCAGTTGGCGATGCGCTGCTCGGCCTCGGCGAAACTCAGCTTGCCACGGTAGATCGCCTCGCCATTGGCCACCACCCGCGCCACCGTGCCCAGGCCGGCGGCGACCCGCGAGGAGTTGCTGTTGACGAAGACCGGCAGCGGCCCGTCGAACATGGCCGGGTCGAGTTCGTAGGGCTCGCGGTTGGGATCGACATAGGCGCGGGGAAACAGGGCGCGGATCAGCGGCGCGCCGCAGGCCGGGGCGGCGGCGAACAACTCGTCGACATAGCTGTCCTCGGACCGCCGCAGGGTGCGCAGGTCCAGCCGCGAGCGGGCCACGAAGTCGGTCGGATAGATGTCGCCGGAATGGGGCGAAGCAAACACCAGCGGCGCAGTCTGCCGGGCGGGCGCCAGGATCTCGTAGGGCAGATCGTCGGTTGCGGCGGCGGCGATACTCATTGCTACAACGCTTAGACCAAAGCCGCGCCGCTGTCATCCCAGTGTTCGCAGATGCAGAAATGCCGATCCTGCAAGGCCCCGGGCGGTCCCTGAAGCGGATCGGGAGCGGATCGGGAGCGGATCGCAGCGCTGCAGCGCTATGGTCGTCCGGTCCCGCCAATCCGCTCCCATCTTGAAGGGCAGGGCAAATTCACCGCCCTAGCCGCGAAGCATGTTGAGCGCGGCGGCGCGGTCGGACTGCTTGAGCTTGAGGAAAGCGGCGCGAGCCCGCTTGATATCGGCCTCGGCGCCGGTGTCGGCCGCCTTCTGCACCGCCACGGTGGTCGGGTTGTCGGCCCCGCAGATGAAGGTCAGGGCCTTGGCCAGCTTGGCCATGGCGGCGGGATCGATGGTGACTTCTGCCATTTCCACTCCTTCTGGGACGAAACCCGGGTCTTGCCCGCCGCGTCGGGGCAAAAGCCGAGCGATTCGGGGCGATTAGGTCGCCGCGCGCAGGACTTGCAATGCGGGCGAATTTGGCGATACTGCGCCCGCTCGCGACGGACAGCGATCGGTTCCAGCAATGGGGCGCGTAGCTCAGCGGGAGAGCACTACCTTGACATGGTAGGGGTCACAGGTTCAATCCCTGTCGCGCCCACCATCGCCCGTCGCGCCTTGCCGCTTCTTCGCAAATGCCGTCGCAAGCGACCTGCCGGATCCTCCCGGCAGACCCCGGCCATCCGGCCGGATACCAGGCTGTTGACGAGCCGCCGTGCCGATATCAGCCTGTTGCTTGCCCCGCGGCCCGTTTCCGATCCGGCCGGGGTGCTGGAGCGTCTCGATCGGCAGCGTCCGATCGCGAGGTCAAGATGCGCCTCTCCTGCTTTCCGCTGGTTCTGGCGTCGGCGCTTGCCGCTGCGGCGTCCGCACAGGCAAGGCCGCTGGTGGTGGTCAATGTGGCCGCGCCGGCGATCAATTGCGTGTTCAACGATCTGTGCAGGGTGACGGTCGCCGACGGCCTCGCCGCCATCGCGGCGCGGGGCATTTCGGCGATCGGCCCGTGGCCGGGCCACGGACTGGCGGTTCTTCAGACGCGCGCCTATGCCGGCGACAGCGGATCGGCGGCGGCCGGCGAGACGTCCTACGAATACCGCCTGGTGATGAACGACACCGTCGGGCGCGCCTGCGTCGCCGCGCTGGAGCTGAATGTCGGCCCGATCAAAAGACACTATGACGATTTCAGTGCGAAGCTGGCCGATATCTACGTCGTCACCCGCAATGCGGTGGGCACGATCGGCGTGAAGTCCGCAGAGCAGGACGGCGGTATCCTGACCTTCGACAAGCCGGTCTGTGCGGGCGCCGGCCCGAACAAGGGCGACCACAGTTTCTTCTTCGGCTTCGCCGCCGCCGGTCGCCCGCAGATCGCCCACGGCACGGTCCAGCTTGTCGGCGGACAGGCGCTCGCGACCGACGCCCGGGTGCCCCGGCATTGATCGGCCGCCTGGCCGCTGGCGGGCTGCTCGCGGGCCTGTCGATGGCCTGCATCGCGGCCAGTGCCCAGCCCGCCCGGCAGCAGCCTTACGATGTCGATCGCTGGTCGCCGCAATGGGGGGCGCGCTGGGCACTCGAGGCCTTCGTGCCGATCGACCGGCTGCTGCTATGGCGCGGCCCGATCCGGGTGGCGACGGTGGCGTCGCCCGATCTGTCGTCCCTGGCGCAATACGGCCAGGCCCAGCTGCTCGACATCGCCGCGGCGCTGGACTTGCGCCAGCCGGCCGCCGCGAGCGCCGATCCCGGCGCGGCCAATTTCGTGGTCTGCGCCGGTCCCACCTACCGCACCACCAACGAATTCTGCGATGCCGTCTATCTTGCCCGCTACCGCAACGGCTGGTTCGGGCAGGGACTGAGTCTTGCCGTGCCCGATCCCATGCCGTTCTCCGCCAACGAGAATCCGCCGTTGCTGCCGCGTTGCGCCTTCTTCGCCGACAGCGCAGGCTCGATCGGCGCCGCTTTCGTTTCGCTATCCTCGCTCGACGATGCGCATACGGTGCGAACCTGCCTGATGCAGGGGCTGGGCCTGGCTTTCTGGAAGATCGAAGCGTTCTTCCACGCCGACTACAGCACCAGCGAGAACACCTATGGCCTGCGCAACCACGAACTGTCGCTGCTGAAAGCGGCATATCTGGCCGATCGCGCCGGCTGTCCCGGTGGCCGGGTCGATGTCGCCTGCTTCGAGGCCTGGCTCGACCGGCTCGATCCCGCGCCCCGCCCGCCGCGTTAGCCCGGCGGTCGGCTGGGTCAGCGGCCAGGTCAGTTGCGGTAGGACGGATCCTCGCGGTCGAGCAGGCGCAGCATCGCCTCCCACTCCATCTCGCCATAGACCCGCCGCACGCCGGGCGCGTAGAGATGCGCGGTCTTCTCCGGCACGCCCTGGTTGGGCATGGCCAGCGCCGCACCGCTGCTCATGGCGTCGACCTGCGCCTTGCAGGCCATCTCCAGCCAGTAAAGGATGTTGAAGGTCTCGGCGATGGTGCGGCCGCAGGCCAGCAGGCCATGGTTGCGCAGGATCATCACGTCGTGCCTGCCCAGGTCGGCGATCAGGCGCTGCCGTTCCTCGACATCGACCGCCGGGCCTTCGTAGTCGTGATAGGCGATGGCGCCGCTGAAGCGCATGGCGTTCTGGGTCAGCGGCAGCAATCCGCATTGCATGGCCGAGACCGCCATGCCGGCGCGGGTGTGGGTATGGATCACGCATTCCACATCGTGGCGCGCCGAGTGCACGGCGCTGTGAATCACGTAGCCGGCCTGGTTGATGCCGTAATGCGTGTCGGGCTTCAGCACCACGCTGCCGTCGAGATCGATCTTGTAGAGGTTGGACGCGGTGATCTCGGTGTAGAGATAGCCGTAGGCGTTGATCAGGATGTGGTTGTCGCTGCCCGGCACGCGCGCGGTGATGTGGTTGTAGATCAGGTCGGTCATGCCATAGCGCGCCACCAGCCGGTAGCAGGCGGCCAGGTCGACGCGGGTCTGCCACTCCGCCTCGCTGACGCGGTCGCGGATCGGGTTGGGTTTGACGATCGATACGGTGCTCACGGGCTTTTCCCTCCGGCGACGGAACCGGCACGCAGCATGTCCCTCGCCCGTTTCCGGGTCAAATCGGGCGGTTTCGTGCCGTTCGGACCCCGGCCCGGACCGGTCTGCGCCATTTGATCGGGGTCAAGGCGTGGCCGGGGGTGGCGGTATCGAATGGCTGCGATATCCCGATGGAGGAACCATGAAAGTCTCCGACGTATTGACCCGTCGCGTCATTTCGATCGATCCGCAGGCCACGGTGATGGAGGCGGTGCGGCTGATGCTGCAGAACCACATCAGCGGCCTGCCGGTGATCGACGCCAAGGGCAAGCTGGTCGGCATGCTGACCGAAGGCGACCTGCTGCGCCGCGCCGAAACCGGTACGCAACGCCGTCGCAAACGCTGGGTCGAATTCCTGCTCGGGCCCGGCCGCATGGCCGAGGAATACGTGCATACCCATGCGCGCCGCGTTTCTGATGTCATGACCGGCGATCCCGTCACGGTCGGCGAGGAGGTTCCGCTCGACGAGGTGGTGAGGCTGATGGAGGAGCGCTCGGTCAAGCGCCTGCCGGTGGTACGCGGCGGCAAGGTCGTGGGCATCGTGGCGCGCGCCAATCTTATGCACGCGCTGGCCAGCGTCGGCAAGGTGGCGCCGGCATCGGCCGGCACCGACGGCGCCATCCGCGACCGCATCCTGACCGATATCGACCAGCAGAAATGGCTGGCGCCCAACATCGTCAACGTCACGGTGCGCAACGGCAATGTCGAGCTGTGGGGCACGATCACGGATGAGAAGCAGCGTCAGGCGCTGACCGTGCTGGTCGAAAACGTGCCCGGCGTGAAGTCGATCGCCGATCATCTGGCCTGGGTCGAGCCGATGTCGGGCATCGCCATCGACGCGCTGGACAGCGCGCCCGTCGCCGTCGGCAGCGTCGCCTAGGACGCTGCCCGGCTACAGGCGGTCGCGCTGGGCTTTAGCGCAATGGATGGGCTACGCGGCAGGTTACGCCATCGACATAGGTGGTGGTGCGCGGGCCGATCACCTCGGTCGTGACATGCTCGCCCGGCTGGACGGCGGTCGCCGTGAAATAGGCATCCTTCACCGGCCGGCCGGCATTGGTGAAGGTGCAATCGATCTCGGTATCGATCAGTTGCGGGATGTTGTTGGCGACATCGACCGTCACCTGCCAGTAGCGCTCCTCGTTGTAGCCGAACTGGCTGGTCTGCAGGGTCACGATCGGCAGGCTCTGGTAGCCCGCCGGTAGCGGTCCGGGGCCGGTGCGGCGCACTTGCGGCTGCGGCGGCGGCGGGTAAGGATCGGCGGCGACACGGCCACGCTGATCGTTGGGATCGTTGGGATTGTAGGCGCGGTCCGGATCGTTGGGCGGGGTGGCGTTGCCGACATAACCGTCGCCGGAGCTGGGCACCATGGCGCCGCTCGGCGGCGGTGCGGGCGGCGGCGGCGCGCTGCTGCCCATGGTGCCGACCGGGCTGGCGCCCAGGCTGCGCGCCACGCCGTCGTAGCAGTCAAGCCGCCGCGCCGGATCGGGCGTCTCGCCGCAGATCTGCATGCGCCGCACCAGATTGTCGAGCGTGTCTTCGCGCGAGTTGGATTTGCGCACGGGCTGGGCCGCGGCGGTGGCAGCCAGGCCGAGCGCGACGGCGCTGGCGATGATGGCGGAAGCGAGGGGGGTAGGCATGCGCGGGGCCGCTCCTGTCGATAGCTTGGCCGTCCGATTATAAGCAGGATGTGGCGAAAACGTGTCGCTCGCTGTCGCGTTCCGAAATACCCGGCGTTTCAAATACTTGGACAGATGGCGCGCGGCCATCGCAGGAGTCCCGCCAGGCCCGCCCGCCGGGACGGCGACGCTTGCCAAGCGGCCGACCGCCGGGCTAAACCCGCCGCCATGACCGCTGCGGCAGGGGAATTTTCGGCATGATTGGCGCGCTCGATGGCTTGCTCGTGGTTTCCGTCGAGCAGGCGGTGGCGGCGCCTTATTGCACGGCGCGGCTGGCCGATGCCGGCGCCCGCGTGATCAAGATCGAGCGGCCGGAGGGCGACTTCGCCCGCCGCTACGACGCCGCGGTCAAGGGCGAGAGCGCCTATTTCGTGTGGCTCAATCGCGGCAAGCAGTCGGTCGCGCTCGATTTCCGCAACGCCCCGGACCTGGCCCTGCTCAAGCGGCTGATCGCCAAGGCCGACGTGCTGGTCCAGAACATGGCGCCGGGCGCGGCCAAGCGCCTAGGCATCGGCTCGGCCGAGATGCGGCGGCAATATCCGCGGCTCATTACGGTGGACATTTCCGGCTATGGCTATTTCGGGCCCTACGAGCATCGCCGCGCCTATGACCTGCTGGTGCAGGCCGAAAGCGGCGTGGCGCAGATCACCGGCACGCCCGAAGCGCCCGGCCGCATCGGCGTCTCGGCGACCGATATCGGCTGCGGCATGTATGCCCATGCCGCCATCCTCGAGGCGCTGATCGCGCGCGGCCGCACCGGCGAGGGTCGCGCCATCGAGGTGTCGCTGTTCTCGGCCATGACCGAATGGATGACGCCGCCTCTGCTGCACAAGGACTATGCCGGCACCGACTGGCCGCGGGTCGGATTGAACCATCCCAGCATCGTGCCCTACGGCGCCTACGGGACCGGCGACGGCGCCCAGACCCTGATCGCGGTACAGAACGACAAGGAGTTCGAACGGCTGGCGGCGGTGGTGCTGGGCCAGCCCGGACTGGCGAGCGATCCGCGCTACGCCACCAACATGGAACGCAACCGCCACCGCGCCGAGATCGACCGCATCGTCGGCGAGCGCTTCGCCGCGCTGACGGTGCAGCAGCTCACCGAGCTGCTGGAGAAGGCCGAGATCGCCTATGCCCGCGTCAGCACGGTGGGCGATGTCAGCGCCCATCCGCAGCTACGCCGCATGCAGATCGCCGGCGAGCATGGCGCGCCGATCTCGCTGCCGGCGCTGGCCGCCAGCTACGAGGGCCAGCCGCAGGTTCTGGGCAAGGTGCCGGCGCTGGGCGAACATACCGATCTGGTGCGCAGGGAATTCCCGTGACCGAGCCCAAGCTGCGCGACTGGATCGGCCGCAGCGAACTGCGCCACGACGTCGCCGATCTGCGCGCCACCCACCAGCTGCATACCGCGCTGGGCCGGACCGACGCGCTGCCGCAGCCGGGCGACGAGGTGCCGCCGGCCTGGCACTGGATGTGGTTCAACGCCACCGATCCGCGCTCCGCGCTGGATCGCGCGGAGATATCCGAGGCGGGCTACCTGCCGCCGGTGAAGCTGCCGCGGCGCATGTGGGCGGGCAGCCGGCTACGCGTGCACCGGCCGCTGCGCATCGGCCAGGCCATCCGCAAGCAGGCCCAGATCGCCGACATCGTCGAGCGCCAGGGCAAGACCGGAAAGCTGATCTTCGTGTCGCAGCGCTATTCCATCTTCGCCGGCGAGGCACTGGCGATCGAAGAGCAGTACGAATCGGTGTTCCGCGAGGCAGCCAGGCCCGGCGCGCCGGTGCAACAACCGCCCGCCGCGCCGACGGACGCGGCATGGTCGCGGCAGATCGATCCCGATCCGGTCCTGCTGTTCCGCTATTCCGCCGTGACCTTCAACAGCCACCGCATCCATTACGACCTGCCTTATGCCACGCAGGTCGAAGCCTATCCGGGACTGGTGGTGCACGGTCCGCTGACGGCGACCCTGCTGATGGAGCTGGCGCGCGATTGCAATCCGGGCCGGCGCATCGCCGCCTACAGCTTTCGCGCCATAAGCCCGCTCTACGCGCCCGCCAGCTTCACCGTCAACGGCAAGCCCGGTCCCGACGGCCGGTCGGCCCAGCTCTGGGCCGCCAATCCCGACGGCAGGCTCGCCATGCAGGCGGAGGTCGTTTTCGCCTGAGCCGGTGCGGCGGGCGATCCATCACCATGCGCCCGATCGTTCCGCTCGCCGCCGCCTTCGCCGCCTATTACGCGGCCTATTTCGTCGTCGGCGGCCTACTGCAGGCCTACTGGCCGGTATGGCTGACCAGCCGCGGCCTGGACGCGGTGCAGCTTGGCCTGCTGTTCCTGGGCGGCCAATGGATCCGCGTCGGCGCCATCCTGTCCTACGGCCATATCGCCGATCGCTATGGCGTGGCGCGGCCCATGATCGTGGCCCTGGCCACAGCCGGCGCCATCGTCATCGGCCTGTTCGGCTTCGCCCACAGCTTTGCCGCCCTGCTGGCGCTCAGCCTGGGCTTCGCGCTGAGCGGCCCGCCGCAGACGCCGCTGGCCGATGGCGTCGCCATCCGCCATGCCGGCGCCGGCCGCTTCGACTACGGAAAGGTGCGGCTGTGGGGATCGGTCGGCTACATCGCGGCGGTGGCGGGCGGCGGGCTGCTGCTGCGCGAACTGGGCGTCGAAGCGATCTATGTCGGCGTCCTGGCCGGCTGCGTCCTGACGGCGCTGATCGCCACCCAGCTGCAGTCGCCCAGCCAGCCGCGCCATGCCGAGCCGGCGCCGCCGCGCGCCATGCTGCGGCTGCTGGGCAGCCTGCCGTTCTGGATCTTCATGGTCGGGGCCGGCGCCAGCCAGGTGTCGCACGCCGTCTATTACGGCTTCTCCACCCTGATCTGGCAGCAGGCCGGCATCGACGACCGCGTCATCGGCCTGCTATGGGCCGAAGGCGTGGTGGCGGAAGTGCTGCTGTTCATGTTCGCCGGCCGCGTGCTGGGCCGCATCGGCGTTACCGGCCTGCTGGCGCTGGCCGGCGTCAGCGGCATGCTGCGCTGGCTGGGGCTTGCCGCGACCACCGAGCTGCCGCTGCTGTTCCTGGCCCAGCTCATGCACGCCCTGACCTTCGGCGCCGCCCATCTGGCGTCGATGCATTTCATGCAGCGCGCCGTGCCCGAGCGCGCCATGAGCTCGGCGCAAAGCCTCTACTACGCGCTGCCGCTGGGCGTCGGCATGGGGCTGGCGATGAGCCTGGCCGGCGTGCTGGTGCGCGACCATGCCCAGCTGGCCTATCTCGCCATGGTGGCACTGTCGGCGGCGACGCTGCTGGGCGCGCTGCTGCTCAACCGAAGCTGGAGCGGCGGCAAGATCATCTAGCAATCGGTCGTCGTATTAGCGCGACAGGCCCCTGGCCGCGATCGGCCAGATGTCGATCAGGGTGTCGTCCTTCACGACATGATAGACGTCGTAGAGATTGACCGTCGGGTCGCAATGCGGCGGCTGGCAGCTCAGCCAGTCGCCGATCTTCAGCGCCTGGCCGGGCGGCAGGTCGACGGCGCCGTATTCGTCGCCGAAGAAGCGATAGCTCGAGCCCTGGGGCGCGCCGCGCGCGATCGTCGGCATCGGCCCATCGGTGGCGAAGGCCTTCAGCCCGGCATCGGCGGTGGCCATGCCCGGCGTATTGGCGCTGACGATGGTGGTGTCGACGAACAGCGACTGCCCGAACGGCCGGGATCCGTCGCCGCGCAAATCGACCGCTTCGTATTGCGCATCCATGAAGATGTAGGAGCCGCATTGCAGCTCGCCGAACACGCCCAGCGCGGCATCGATGGCATGGCTGCCGGTGCCGCCGCCGGTGACGATGCCGGGCGGCAGGCCGGCCCTGCGCAGTTCCTCGACCAGGCGCTTGAGCCGCGCCGTCTCGCGCTCGACCGCCTGGCGTCGCTCGGCGAAGTCTTCGACATGCTGCAGCCGGCCGGAATAGAACTGTACGCCGGCGAAGCGCAGTTGCCGGCTGTCGGCGATCTGCCGGGCCAGCCGCACCACCTGGCCATCGTCGCTGACGCCGGTGCGATGCATGCCGGGATCGATGTCGAGCACGACCGACAAGGTGGTGCCGGCGCCGGCCGCGGCGGCTTCCAGCGCGGCGATATTGGCGGGATTGTCGACGGTCTGCATCAGGCCGCCAGGACCTGCCGCGGCGCGCCGGTCGAGCGCCACCAGCCGCTCGATGCCCTGCCGCGTCACCACCGGCGAGGTGATCAGCACGCCGGCGATGCCGGCCTCGACCATCGCCTCGGCCTCGCCCAGCTTGGCGCAGCACACGCCCAGCGCTCCGGCCTCGATCTGGCGCCGCGCGATCTGCGGCGATTTATGCGTCTTGCTGTGCGGCCGCAGCTTCCTGCCATGCTGCCCGGCGAACGCCGCCATGGCGGCGATGTTGGCCTCCATGACCTGGAGATCGATCGCCAGCACCGGCGTGTTGAGGCTGCGGCGCGAGCCTTGCTGGCCGATCAGATGCCGGTGCAGGCGAAAAGCATCCATCAGATCACGATGACCTCGGGCCCCGGCGGATCGGCATAGAGCTTGTCGACCAGATCGGCGCGCCGCTCCAAGGTGGCGCGCTGGTTGATGTAGCCCTTGTCGGTCAGCTCGTTGCCGTCGATCGAAGGCGGCTCGGCCATCAGCACCACGCGCTTGATCCGGGTGCTGGAGCCGGGGTTGTCCTTGTTGTGCCGGGCCAGGCCCGCGCGCACCGTCTCGATCACTTTGGGGTGCTTGATCAGCGCGTCGGGCGCGGCATTGGCGTCGCCGGCGATCTGGCGGCAAGCCAGCACGTTGGGCCAAGCCAGCAGGCCGACGAACTCCTTGTCCTGGCCCGCCACCACGGCGTCCTGGATGGCCGGGGAGGCGGCGGCGATCGCCGCCACGCGCAGCGAGCCGACATGCACGAAGGTGCCGCTCATCAGCTTGAAGTCCTCGACCACGCGGCCCTTGAACACCAGCCCCTGCGCGGGATCGTTGGGGTCGACGAAGTCGCCGGCATCGCCGATCTTGTAGAAGCCCTCCTCGTCGAACATCTGCGCCGTCAGGTCGGGACGCTTGTAGTAGCCGGGCGTGACGATGACGCCGCGCAGGCGCAATTCGTACTTGCCGCCGGCCGGCACCATCTTCAGCTCGACGCCGGGGAAGGGCAGGCCGATCAGCCCGACCCGCTCGGTCTCCCAATAGGTCGCGGTGGCGGTGGGCGCGGTCTCGGTCGAGCCCCAGCCGGTGAAGAACACCAGGCGCTGGCCGGTATGCTTGATCGCCAGCGCCTGCATGCGGTCGTAGAGATCGTCGGGCAGGGTGGCGCCGCCGTAGCTGAGTGCGGTGAGCTGCCGGAAGAACGACTGCGCCAGCGCGTCGTCCTTTTCCAGCGCCGCCGCCAGCGCGGCATAGCCCGCCGGCACGTTGGAATAGGTGGTGGGCGAAACCTCGCGCAGATTGCGCAGCGTCTCGTCGAACATGCCGGGCAGCGGCTTGCCGTCGTCGATATAAAGCGTGCCGCCCTCGGCCAGCAAAGCGTGGAAGCCGGCATTGCCGCCCATGGTGTGGTTCCACGGCAGCCAGTCGAGGATCACCGGCGAGGGATCGCCGGGCTGGCGCGGCCTTGCCTGGCGACCCATCGCCGCGTTGGCGCACATCATCTCCTGGGTGTTGATCACGGCCTTGGGCATGCCGGTCGAGCCGGAGGTGAACAGGAACTTGCCGATCGTCTTGGGGCCCAGCGCGGCGATCGAGCGTTCGACGTCGCTCGTGGCCTGGGTGCCGACCAGCTCGCTCCACGGCGTCGACTTGATGCCTTCGGGTAGGTTTTCTGGCGGCATGTCGACATGCACGATCTCGACGCCCTCGAGATCGAGCGATTTCAGCGCGCGCTCGAAGGGCGGGCCGTACTGCACCAGGATCAGGCCCGGGCTGAGCAGCTCGACCACGTATTTCAGCTTGGCGTGGTCCTGGCTCATCAGCGAATAGGCCTGCGACACCGGCGCCGCCGGCACGCCCGCCTGCATCGCCGCCTGGGTCAGCAGCGCATGCTCGATCGAGTTGCCGGACAGGATCATCACCGGCCGCTCGACGGAGAGCTTGCGGTCGAGCAGCGCCTGGGTCAGCCGGTCGACCTGGCGCTTGGCCTCGCCATAGCTCAGCTTGGACCATTCGCGGTTGGGACCGCGGCGCTGGGCCAGCCAGACGTGATCGGGCTTCTCCCGCGCCCACTTCGCCAGATAGGCCGGGATGTGGCGCTCGAAGGGGTTCAGCTTGTGGCGCGAGCGCAGCACGATCGAACCGTCGGCGCGGCGATCGGTCTCGATATCGCGCGACAGATAGGCGAGCTTCCTGAACGGCGGTTTGACCAGCGTGTCCATGCGCACTCCCGGCAATTCCGCGCTGCGGTCGAGGGCCGAAGCCTGCCGGGCGCGGCTGATTGTTCTTTGCCGGTCAAAGTACGGTGCGCCGGCCGCAGCTTGCAAGGCCCGGCGAGGCGCAGGCTGCGCCCGCTTCGCAACCGCCGGTCATTTTGTGTCGCATGGCGCGGCGGGACGGGTGGCGCGGTGGACGCCCCCGGAGGCGGGCGTCATAATCGTGCCGCACACACGGAGGAGACGATGGATTTCGAATATTCGGACCGAACCAAGGACCTGATCGAGAAGGTCCAGAAGTTCATGGACGACGTGATCTACCCTGGCGAGCACGTCTATCACGAGCAGCTCCAGGCGCAGAAGGATCGCTGGCAGCTGCCGCCGGTCATGGAGGAGCTGAAGGCCGAGGCCAAGAAGCGCGGGTTGTGGAATATGTTCCTGCCGCCCAACAAGGATGGCGACACCCACGGCACGATAGGCCTGACCAATCTGGAATACGCGCCGATCTGCGAAATCCTGGGTCGCTCCCATATCGCCTCCGAGGCGATGAACTGCTCCGCGCCCGACACCGGCAACATGGAAGTGCTGGCGCGCTACGGCACCGCGGAGCAGAAGGAAAAGTGGCTGAAACCGCTGCTCAACGGCGAAATCCGCTCCTGCTTCGCCATGACCGAGCCGGCGGTGGCTTCCTCCGACGCCAAGAACATCGCCGCCCGCATCGAGCGCGACGGCGATCACTACGTCATCAACGGCCGCAAGTGGTGGTCCTCGGGCATGGGCGACCCGCGCTGCAAGATCGTCATCTTCATGGGCAAGACCGATCCCAAGGCGCCGGCCTACCAGCAGCAGTCGATGATCCTGGTGCCGTCCGACACGCCGGGCATCAAGATCGAGAAGATGCTGCACGTGTTCGGCTACGACGACGCGCCGCACGGCCACGCCGAGGTCAGCTACACCAACGTGCGCGTGCCCAAGGAGAACATGATCCTGGGCGAAGGCCGCGGCTTCGAGATCGCGCAGGGCCGCCTGGGGCCGGGCCGCATCCATCACTGCATGCGCGCCATCGGCGCGGCGGAACGGGCGCTGGAGCTGGCGATCAAGCGCGCCAAGAGCCGCACCGCGTTCGGCCAGAGTATCGCCGAGATGGGCGTGACCAAGCACTGGATCGCCGAATCGCGCATGGAGATCGAGCAGGCCCGGCTGCTGGTGCTGAAGGCGGCGTGGATGATGGACGTGGTCGGCAACAAGGCCGCGCGCAAGGAAATCGCCATGATCAAGGTGGTGGTGCCCAACATGTCCACCCGCGTGATCGACCGCTGCCTGCAACTGCACGGCGCCGGCGGCGTCAGCCAGGTCTTCCCGCTGGCCTCCATGTACGCCCACCAGCGCACCCTGCGCCTGGCCGACGGCCCGGACGAGGTGCATCGCGACCAGGTCGGCCGGTTGGAAATCTCGCGCTGGAACTGACGCGCCCGAACCGGCCCGCCGGAACGGTCTCGCCGGCGCGGGCGGCGCGCCGCACCATCGCGCACAACGTCGTTTCGCCATGAAGAAGGGGCTGCCGGCAGGCGGCCCCTTCGACATTGGTAGCCATGAGAAAATCCCCGCGCCGGCTGCGGCTTTGCGCAGCGTGCGCCGGCCTTTCCCGGGGCCCGGGCCGGTGCTAGGTTGCCGGCCAAATCGCATCCGGATCGCATCCGAGTTTAGGGAGAACGACATGAACCAGATCGGGCATTTCATCGGCGGCAAGCGCGTGGCCGGCGCCGCTTCGCGCAAGGGCGAGGTGTTCAACCCGGCGACCGGCGAGAAGAGCGGCGAGGTCGCCTTCGCCTCCAAGGCCGAGGTGGCCGACGCCATCGCCGTGGCCAAGGCCGCCGCGGCAGGCTGGGCCGCCACGCCGCCGCTGTCGCGTGCCCGCGTCCTGTTCAAGTACAAGGACCTGCTGGAGAAGCACCAGGCCGACATCGCCAAGCTGGTCACCGCCGAGCACGGCAAGACCTTCGACGACGCCAAGGGCGAGGTGGTGCGCGGCCTGGAGGTGGTCGAGTTCGCCTGCGGCATCCCGCATCTGCTGAAGGGCGACTTCACCGAGAACGTGGCCAACGGCATCGACGCCTATTCGATGCGCCAGCCGCTGGGCGTGTGCGCCGGCATCACGCCCTTCAACTTCCCGGTCATGGTGCCGATGTGGATGTACACCATGGCGATCGCCACCGGGAACGCCTTCGTGCTGAAGCCGTCGGAGAAGGATCCCTCGGCCACCCTGCTGCTGGCCGAGCTGTTCGTACAGGCCGGCGGCCCGCCGGGCGTGCTGAACGTGGTGCAGGGCGACAAGGAGGCGGTCGACACGCTGCTGACCCATCCCGACATCGCCGCGGTCAGCTTCGTCGGCTCGACGCCGATCGGCCAGTACATCTACCACACCGGCACCGCGTACGATAAGCGCGTGCAGGCGCTGTGCGGCGCCAAGAACCACATGGTGGTGATGCCCGACGCCGACATGGCGCAGGCCACCGACGCGCTGATCGGCGCCGGCTACGGCGCGGCCGGCGAGCGCTGCATGGCGATCTCGGTCGCCGTCGCGGTGGGCGATGCCGGCGACCGGCTGATCGAGAAGCTGGCGCCGCGCGTCTCCTCGCTCAGGGTCGGGCCGGGCATGGACCCGCAGTCGGACATGGGGCCGCTGATCAGCAAGGTGCACCGCGACAAGGTGCTGGGCTATGTCGATACCGGCGTCAAGGAAGGCGCCAAGCTGGTGGTCGACGGCCGCGGCCTGAAGCTGCAGGGCTACGAGGGCGGCTACTTCATGGGCGGCTGCCTGTTCGACGGCGTCACCACCGACATGACGATCTACAAGGACGAGATCTTCGGGCCGGTGCTGTCGGTAGTGCGCGCCAAGGATTTCGATACGGCGATCAAGATGGTCAACGACCACCAGTACGGCAACGGCACAGCGATCTTCACCCGCGACGGCGATGCCGCGCGCGCCTATGCCAACTCGGTCAAGATCGGCATGGTCGGCGTCAACGTGCCGATCCCGGTGCCCAACGCCTTCCACTCGTTCGGCGGCTGGAAGGCTTCGGCGTTCGGCGACATGGGGATGTACGGCATGGAGGGCGTGCGCTTCTTCACCAAGCTGAAGACCGTGACCGCGCGCTGGCCGACCGGCATCCGCTCGGGCGCCGAGTTCGTGTTCGCCGATAGGCGCTGATCGCATTTAACCTCTCCCACCGGGAGAACTCGCGAGCGATAGCGAGCGGGTGAGGGGTCGAAGGCAAGACTGGTCCGCCCCTCACCCGGCTGCGTTCGCTGACGCTCATGCAGTCGACCTCTCCCGGTGGGAGAGGTGCACAAGAACGGGAGCGAAGCATGATCGCCACCATCCTGACGCCGCGCCTGATCCTGCTGGGCGGCGGCGCCATCGCCCAGGCCGCCGACACGCTCAAGCAGATCGGCGGCAGCAAGCCGCTGATCGTCACCGACAAGTTCATGGAAAAGAGCGGCAAGCTCGCCGCGCTGACCGACGTGCTGGACCAGGCCGGCGTCAAGTGGGCGGTGTTCTCCGACACGGTCGAGGATCCCACCACCCAAATCATCGAAGCCGGGGTGGCGCGGCTCGAGGACGGCGCCTATGACAGCCTGATCGCGCTGGGCGGCGGCTCGCCGATCGACACCGCCAAGGCGATCTCGGTGCTGGCCGCCAATGGCGGCCGGATGCGCGACTACAAGGTGCCCAACCCGATCCCCAAGCAGGGCCTGCCGCTGCTGGCGATCCCGACCACCGCCGGCACCGGCTCGGAGGTGACGCGCTTCACCATCATCACCGACACCGAGACCGACGAGAAGATGCTGATCTCCGGCCTGGCCTGCCTGCCGGCGGCGGCGATCGTCGATTACGAGCTGACCCTGACCAAGCCGTTCCGGCTCACCGCCGACACCGCGATCGACAGCCTGACCCATGCCATCGAGGCCTATGTCAGCCGCAAGGCCAATCTGCATTCGGACGGGCTGGGGCTGAACGCCATGCGGCTGATCTACAGGAACATCCATGCGGTGTGCCAGCAGCCCGACAACAAGGCGGCGCGCGAGGCCATGATGCTGGGCGCGCACCAGGCCGGCATGGCCTTCTCCAACGCCTCGGTGGCGCTGGTGCACGGCATGAGCCGGCCGATCGGCGCCCATTTCCACGTGCCGCACGGCCTGTCCAACGCCATGCTGCTGCCGGCTATCACCGCCTTCTCGGCCAATGCCGCGCTCAACCGCTATGCCGATTGCGCCCGCGCCATGGGGCTGTGCGACGACAGGCTGGGCGACCAGGCGGCGGTAGCGATGCTGCTGGACGCGCTGCGCCAGCTCAACGCCGACCTCAAGGTGCCGACGCCCAAGGCCTACGGCATCGACGAGACCAAGTATTTCGCCATGATGCCCAAGATGGCCGAGCAGGCGCTGGCCTCGGGCTCGCCCAACAACAACCCGCGCGTTCCCACGGCGGCGGAGATCGTCGAACTCTACAAGGAAGTGTGGGCTTAGTCGCTATTTGCGGCGCGACCAGTCGATCCCGGTACGCTTGGCGCCTTGTTCGATCCTTTCCAGCAAAGCTTTTTTCGACGCGGTACGGCGGGTGCCGGGGTTGCGCGCCACATAGTCGGTACCCTCGATGCCCAGCTCCTTCTTGCGCCGGGCGATCCAGTCGCTTTGCTGCTTCAGGGTCGTCTTTCTCATGTATGTAATTTTAGCCGCTCGAGCGACCAATCTCCAGCCGTCTCGTATCGGATCCGCTTGTCCAAATAGGCTTCGTCAATCTGCCGCTGCTCGGCAAAGCGCCACAGACTCAGCGCCTGATCCAGCATTTCAGGCACGCCGCGCGGCGTGGAGTTGTACTGCGCCAGCCGGTCGGCGATCATATCCTCGAGTGAGACGATACGAACGAAAGCTCCCATGGGGGAGATCGTGACGTCGACCGCATGGTCGATATCGGCCGCTCCGTCGAGCAGACGGGACGAGACGACCTCGGCACCCATATTGAGGTCGGGATGATAGAGGCCGCGCATGGCATGCCCTATGCGGTCTTCCCGGCGAAAGCCCACTTTTTGAAGAGCTGCCTCGATCGCGGGTTGATCGGGTGATACGAAATCGAAATCGCCTGTCGTGATCGCGCCGCCCGTATAGAACTCAACGGCAGCGCCGCCGACGATGATCGGGATCGGTTTGCCTTGCGCCTTCAGGTCTGAAAACGCTTCGCCGATCAACCGCAGGGCTTGCTCGAACTCCGGACGGAAGCCCGAAGCCATATGTTACGAAAACGCCTTGAACGTGATCAGCGTGAAGGTGTCCTTCACCCCGGGCAAGGTCTGGATCTTGCTGGTCACGAAGTGGCCGATATCCATGTCCTGGGGCAGATAGCACTTCATCAGCAGGTCGTACTGGCCGGAGGTCGAGTAGACCTCCGACACCTGCTCGACCGACTGCACGGCCTGGTCGGCCGTGTCGTAGGCCTTGCCCAGCTCGCACTTGACCATGACGAAGATGGTTTGCATGGCGCCCGCTCCGTCGCTCCGCCGTTGGTAGGGACGGAAGCTTAGCGCTCGCGTGCCGGCCGCGCCAGGAAGGCCGGCATGTGGTCGCCCATGCCGATCACCGGCGGGCCCGAATCGTGGTCGCGCTGGGAGCGGCGGTTGTTGCCCCGGCGATCGTCGCGCCGATCGTCGCGGCGGTCGTCCCTGCGCTCGGCGCGCTGCTCCTCGCGGCGCGGCTCGTTGCGATGGGGCCGCTCGTCGCGGCGCTGATCCTGGGGCTGGTCGGCATGACGCCGATCGGGCTGATGCTGGTCGGGCTGACGCTGGTCGGGCTGACGGGGCTGGCGCTGACGACGCTCGTCCGGCCGGCGCTCCTCGCGCGGCGCGGCCTCGGCAGCCGCCAGGTCCTGGCCGTGGTCCTGGGACGGTCCGTCCTGCTCGACATGCTCGGTATGGCGATGCGCCGGCTGGTCCGCCGACTGCGCCACGTGCCGGTTCTCGCCGCGGTTCTCGCCGCGGCCGCCGCGCTTCTCGCCGCGCGCGCTGCCGCGCCCGCCGCTGCGGGCGCCGCTGCGGCCGCCACGACCGCGGCCGCGCCGCCGTCCGCCTTCTTCCTCGGCGGCGAATTCGGCGCCCAGCTCGGGGATCTCCAGGCGCGGGATCGGCTGGCCGATCAATTGTTCGATCGCCGCCACGAAGCGGCCGTCGTCCGGCGTCGCCAGGGTGTAGGCCACGCCCGAACGGCCGGCGCGACCGGTGCGGCCGATGCGATGCACGTAGTCCTCGGCGTGGATCGGCACGTCGAAATTGAACACGTGGCTGAGATTGTCGACGTCCAGGCCGCGCGCCGCCACGTCGGAGGCGCAAAGCAGCCTGATCTCGTTGTTCTTGAAGCGCTCCAGCGTCTCGGTGCGGGCCGGCTGCGACATGTCGCCGTGCAGCGCGCCGACATCGAAGCCATGGCGCTTGAGCGACTTGAACAGGATATCGACGTCGCGCTTGCGGTTGCAGAAGATCAGGGCGTTCTGCACGTCCTCGCTCTTGATCAGCCGGCGCAGCGCCTCGCGCTTGTCCATCTCCGGCACGATCGCCAGGCCCTGCTTGACCGTGGTGGCGGTGGTGGCGGGCCGCGACACCGACACTTCCTTCGGGTTCATCAGGAACTTGTCGGCCAGCCGGCGGATCTCCGGCGGCATGGTGGCGGAGAAGAACAGCGTCTGCCGGATCTTGGGCAGCAGCGACACGATGCGGTCGATGTCGGGGATGAAGCCCATGTCCAGCATGCGGTCGGCTTCGTCGATCACCAGCACCTTGACGTCGCTCAGCAATATCTTGCCGCGCTCGAAATGGTCGAGCAGGCGGCCAGGCGTGGCGATCAGCACGTCGACGCCGCGGTCGAGCTTCTTCTCCTGGTCGCCGAACGACACGCCGCCGATCAGCAGCGCCATGGAGAGCTTGTTGTACTTGCCGTAGACCTCGAAATTCTCGGCCACCTGGGCGGCCAGTTCCCGGGTCGGCTCCAGGATCAGCGAGCGCGGCATGCGCGCCTTGGCGCGGCCGGAAGCCAGGATGTCGATCATCGGCAGGGTGAAGCCGGCGGTCTTGCCGGTGCCGGTCTGGGCGCAGCCCAGCACGTCGCGACCCATCAGGACATAGGGGATGGCCTGTGCCTGGATCGGCGTGGGCTCGGAATAACCGGCGTCGGTAACCGCCTGCAATACCGGCTGGCTGAGCCCAAGTTCATCAAATTTCATTTATAGTTCAGTCTCTTATAGGATATCGGCCGGGCAGCGCGAATTCGCTTTCCTTCAGGCCGCTGTTAGAAGGACGGGACCGAAATACCCGGAGGGCCGTCAATTTCGCAGTTGCAGCGGATATTAGGTGTCGGCGGTGTCCTGTCAACGCAACTTTGGCCGAAATCCGCTGTTTTTGGCGCAGCGCTGCCATGTGCGGGACATCCCCGGGCCGGAAGTTGCCGTAGAAAACGCCGCGGGAATGGTGGTGTCGCGGCCCCTGTTTGCCTTGGCCGCGAAGCGGTAGGGTGCCGCCAGGAGTGCGAAATGCTGTTGGACCATCGCGCATCGGCTCTGATGCTGATCGATCTGCAGGAAAAACTGATGCCGGCGATGCACGAGCCGGCGGGCGTGCTGCGCAACGCGCTGATCCTGCTGGCCGCCGCCGGCCGGCTGGGCGTGCCGACCCTGGTGACCGAGCAGTACCCGCAGGGGCTGGGGCCGACCGTGCCGGAGATCGGCGACCGGGTGCAGGGCCGCGACATCGTGTTTTCCAAGACGAGCTTCTCGGCCGCCGGCGAGCCCGCGGTGATGTCGCGGCTGCGCCAGTCGCGCCGCACCCAGATCGTCATCGCCGGGGTCGAGGCCCATGTCTGCGTGCTGCAGAGCGCCGTCGCCCTGCAGCTTCTCGGCTACCAGGTGTTCGTGGCGGCCGACGGCACCACCTCGCGCAAGCCGGCCAGCGCGGCGCAGGCGATGGAGCGGCTGCGCCAGAACGCGGTGTCGGTCGTCACCGCCGAGATGGTGGTGTTCGAATGGCTGGGCCGCGCCGGCACCGACGAATTCCGCGAACTCTCCCGCCTGATCCGCTGACGTGATCGACACCCTGGTCCTGCTGCCCGGGCTGCTCAACGACGCCCGGCTCTACGATCGCCAGCGTGCGGCGCTGGACAGCCGCGCCCGCCGCATCGTCATCCCCGAACTGTGGCACCACGACAGCGTGGCGGCGCTGGCCCGGCATGTGCTGGCGCAGCTCGACGGGAGGTTTGCGCTGGCCGGCTTCTCGATGGGCGGCTACGTGGCCCTCGAGCTGTTGCGCCAGGCGCCCGCCCGCATCGAGCGGCTGGCGCTGATCGACACCTCGGCCCAGGCCGACAGCGAGGCCCAGCGCGCCCGGCGCCAGGCGTTGATCGCCCAATCCGCCGTCGGCGCCTTCAAGGGGGTGACGGCACGGCTGCTGCCGCTGCTGATCCATCCCAGCCGGCTGGGCGATGCGTCGCTGGTCGAGACCTTGCAGGCCATGGCCCAGGCGGTCGGCCGCGACGGCTTCGTGCGCCAGCAGCGCGCCATACTGGGCCGGCCCGACAGCAGCCTCCTGCTGCCGTCGATCGCGGTGCCGAGCGCGGTGATCTGCGGCCGCGACGATCTGCTGACGCCGATCGCCCATAGCCGCGCCATGGCCGCCGCCATCCGAGGCGCGGTGCTGACCGAGATCGAGCAATGCGGCCACGTCGCACCGCTGGAACGGCCCGAGCGGGTGACAAGAGCGCTGCTGCAATGGTTGGATAGGGCCGATTGATCGGCGTCAATGCCGCGCCGCGCGGCGCGGTGTCAGGTGGCGCCGCGTCTGGCTGGAAAGGAATGTCATCGTCATGAGCCACTATCACGCCGTCGTCTGGATCGATCATCGCGAAGCGCGCGTCTTCCAGTTCAATCCCGACGATGCCCAGCGCATCGTTATCCACGCCGAAAAGCCGGCCGGCCACCTGCATCACCGCGCCGGCAGCATCTCCGGCAAGCGCCTGCCCGAGGATCACGCCTTTCTGCAATCGGTGGTCGATGCGGTGAAGGACGCGCAGGAATGGATCGTGGTCGGCCCGGGCTCGGCCAAGCTGGAACTGGTCAAGCACGTCCACAAGCATGCCGCCGCGCTCGAGCCGCGCATCGTCGGCGTCGAAAGCATGGACAAGCTGAGCGATGGCGAGCTGGTGAAATACGCCCGCCGCTACGCCCGCAACGTCGATCATCTGCGGCCGCAGCTCGGCTGAGACGCCGTCGCCGCAAACCGCCGTTCCGCAGGCCGGTGCGTGGTCCGGCGCGAGCGGCTGGACAGCGTTACGCGGCATGGTTAGCGTTTCGCCTCTTGCCAGGGGAAACGCCATGCTGTCGCCGTACTTCAGCGAAGAACACGACCTGATCCGCAGCCAGATCCGCCGTTTCGTGGCCGAGGAGGTGCAGCCGCACGCCCAGGCCTGGGAGAAGGACGGCATGGTGCCGCGCACGGTGCTGCGCCGCATGGGCGAGCTGGGCTTCCTGGGCATGCGCTATCCGTCCGAATACGGCGGCTCGGACATGGATGCGCGCGCCTCGGTGATCCTGGCCGAGGAATGCGGCCGCTCGACCTTCGGCGGCTTCGCCATCACCGTGCTGGTGCATACCGACATGGCCTCGCCGCACCTGGCGCGCTTCGGCTCGCCGGCGCAGAAGAAGCGTCATTTCGGCCCCGTCATTCGCGGCGAGAAGATCTGCGCGGTGGCGGTGACCGAGCCCGATGCCGGCTCCGACGTCGCCGGCCTGCGCACCCGCGCCGTCAAGAAGGGCAACGAATGGGTGCTGAACGGCGCCAAGATGTTCATCACCAACGGCGTGCATGCCGATCTCTATTGCGTGGCGGCCAAGACCGATCCCGACGTCAAGGGCAGCCGCGGCATCACCATGTTCCTGGTCGAGAAGGGCACGCCCGGCTTCCGGGTCGGCCGCGCCCTGGACAAGATGGGCTGGCGCTCGTCGGACACCGCCGAGCTGGTGTTCGAGGACTGCAAGCTGCCGGCCGATGCCGTGCTGGGCGAGGAGAATCGCGGCTTCTACGCCATCATGCAGAATTTCCAGAACGAGCGGCTGGTGATCGGCGCCATGGCGGCGGCGGAGTCGCAGACCATGCTGCAGCTCACCCATGGCTATGTCATGGACCGCAAGGCCTTCGGCGCGCCGCTCTGGGACAAGCAGACCATCCGCCAGCGCCTGGCGATGCTGGCCGCCCGCACCGCCGCGGCGCAGCAACTGGTGCACCACACCGCTTGGTTGGATGCACAGGGGCTCGACTGCGTGGCCCAGGTCTCGATGGTCAAGGCGCTGTGCGGCGAGCTGATCAACGAGGTGGGCTATACCTGCCAGCAATTCCACGGCGGTTTCGGCTACATCACCGACAGCGCCATCGAGCGCATGGTGCGCGATGCGCGCGTGCAGTCGATCGGCGGCGGCGCCAGCGAGGTGATGCTGGAGGAGGTGGCCAAGCGCATGGGCCAGGCCCTGCAGGGTTAGGAGAGAGTTCATGGCGGGCGTGACGCGTTACTGGGAAGACTACGAGATCGGCGCGGTGTTCGAGCTGGGCGCCAAGACCATGACCAAGGAAGAGATCGTCGACTTCGCCTCGAAATACGATCCCCAGCCGTTCCATATCGACGAGGAAGCGGCCAAGGCCTCGTTCTTCGGCGGGCTGGTGGCCTCGGGCTGGCACACCTGCTCGGTCTGCATGCGCCTGATGGTCGACAATTACCTGTCGCCGGGCAGCAGCCTGGGCTCGCCCGGGCTGGACGAGATCCGCTGGCTGAAGCCGGTGCGGGCCGGCGACACCATTTCCGCCCGCATCGTCATCGTCGACAAGAAGCCGTCGCGCTCCAAGCCGCAGATCGGCACGGTGTTCAACCGCTACGAAGTGCACAACCAGAAGGGCGAGCTGGTGATGACCATGAAGGGCATCGGCATGATCGCGCGTCGCCCGGCTTCATAGGAGGTCGTCATGGCGCCACAGGCCTTCAAGGGCATCGACCACGTGATGATCGTGGTGCCGCAGATCGAGCAGGCCGGCCAAATCTATGCCCGGCTGGGCTTCGACGTGCAGCCGCGCGGCGTGCATTCGCATATGGGCACCGCCAACCACCTGATGATCCTGGACGGCGACTATATCGAGCTGCTGGGCGTGCTGACGCCCGAGCCGATCAACGCGCCCTACAAGAAGATCGCCGACGAGGGCGGGGCGCTGGCCAATATCGCGCTCAAGACCGACGGCGCCGACCTGGCCCATGCCGCCTGGACCGCCTCCGGCCTGGCACCCGAGCCGATCATCGAGTTCAGCCGCGGCGTCGAGATCGCCGGCAAGATGGAGAAGGCGGAGTTCCGCATCGTGCGCCTGCCGCACGACAAGCGGCCCGGCGTCGGGCTGTTCGTGTGCGACCAGCGCACGCCGCAATTCGTCTATCGCCGGGAATGGATGAACCATCCCAACGGCGCCCGGCATCTGACCGGCGTGACCGTGGTGGCCGACGATCCGGCGCGGCACGAGGCTGCCGCCGCCAGGGTGTTCGGCGCGGCCGCCATCGCCGCGGACAAGGATGGCTTCACGGTCGGACTGGGCCGCGCGCCGATCCGCTATATTCCGCGAGCGCAGTTCGCTGCCCGCTTCGGCGGTCAGCAGCCGGCGCGGGCCGGCGATCATGCCGCGGTGCTGGACGTCAAGGTGGGCGACATCGCGCTGACGGCGCGCGTGCTGGCGCAGGGCGGCATGGCGCCGGTCCAGACCGCCGACGGACGGCTGCTGGTGCCGGCGCCGCAGGCCGGCGGCGTGATGCTGGAATTTTCTGCATAGCGGATGCGAGGCCGGGGCGCTTGCCAAAGCCGGTCCGGCTCTGTTTGATGCGCGGCCGGAGCAAAACATGACCGCCTCTTCGCCCGTTCAGCGGCGCGGCTGGTACGGGTCGTTCGACCTGACCCAGCCCGCCACCTTCGCCTATTTCATCGACGAGTCGCTGCGCTTCGCCGACATGGACCGCAACGGCCACATCAACAACGTGGCCTTCGCCGTGTTCTTCGAGAACGCGCGCGTGCGCTACCTGGGCGAGGTGTTCGCCGCCGCCGAGCAGAACCGCACCGGCTTCGTGCTGGCGCATCTGTCGATCGATTTCCTGGCGCAGATGTTCTATCCCGGCAGCGTGCGCTCGGGCGTGCGGCTGGTCGAGGTGCGCCGCTCCTCGGTGGTGATCGGCCAGGCGGTGTTCCGCGACGGGCAGGCCACCGCGGTGGGCCATGCCGTGATGGTCGTCGCCGACAAGGACAGCGGCCGCGCCCTGCCGTTCGACCCGGCGCTGCGCGCCCGGCTCGACGCCCTGGTCGACGAAGCGCTGCCGGCATGAGCGCCGACGGCCGGATCGCGCCGCCGGCCGACGTGCCGGACGGCTTCGTGCCGTTCAACCCGCGCGACGATTTCGTCGGTCACAACGGCCCGCTCTGGCTGAAGGCCGAAAAGGACGGTCTGCGCGTCGGGCTGCTGGTCGAGAAGCGCCACTGCAACCCGATGGGCGTGGTGCATGGCGGCATGATGATGACCCTGGCCGACATGGTGATGGGCATGGGCTGCGGCTTCGTCACCGGCATGCGCTTTCCCCATCCCACGATCTCGATGAACTGCGACTTCATCCGCGGCCCCAGGCTGGGCCAGTTCGTCGAGGGCATGGGGCGCATCGCCCGGCGCACCCGCAACCTGATCTTCTCGAGCTGCGAGCTGGCGGCCGACGGCGAGGTGATGCTGACCGCCTCGGGCGTGTTCAAGGTGCCCGATCCCGACAAGATCCCCGAACGCTATCGCCTGGCGCCGGCGCCCTACCGGCGGCCCTGACCCGTCGTGCCGAGCGCAGCGAAGCATCTTGCTTCGGCGCGATCGATTTATCGGCTTGAGAGAAGGTCCTTCGCCTCGCTCGGGGCGACCATTTACCGCCGCGTGTAGATCGCGTAGCGGTCGAACTCCATGTAGAGCTGGTAGTGGCGGAAGGCCTGGGCGAAGGTCGGGTTGCGCATGAAGTATTCGAGGTAGTCGAAACTGCGCCATTGGCAGCGCGGAATGCCGGCTACCTTGTCGACGATGATCAGGTCGGGCCGCTGGCTGGCGAAATCCTGCGACACGGTGGTGTAGATGAATTTCTCCGCGTCCGACATCTGGCTGGGCGCGTTGTAGAGCGGGGCGTATTCCTCGCAATTGGCGTAGATGCCCTGCAGCAACCACATGGTCTGGAAGCGCATCGTCATGTGCGCGCCGGTGTAGTTGATCAGCGGATAGTGCGGATAGATGCCC
The DNA here is from genome assembly GCA_964458605.1 of uncultured Hyphomicrobiales bacterium. Lineage (GTDB taxonomy): Bacteria > Pseudomonadota > Alphaproteobacteria > Reyranellales > JAQSWP01 > JBBSNV01. The sequence continues at coordinate 81,553 of CAYWLS010000001.1, forward strand.
GGCGACAGCACCAGGATGCGCTTGTGCGGCGCCTGGGTCTGCACGATGTGGATCAAGGTGGCGGTGACGCTGTCGTCGAAATCAACCTGCTTGTAGAAAGGCCGGTTGGCCAGCGCCTGCTGGTAGTAGAACAGGATCATGAAGGTGGCGGTCAGCACCGCCACCGGCAGGCGCTGCTGGGTGCGCTCGCGCGGCAGGTAGCGGTCGATCATCTCGGCGATGGTGACCGCGGCCAGCAGCAGGGTGCCGGCCATCGCCGGCATGGCCTGGTAGCGCCAGCCCTTGGACTGCACGATGCAGATGATCACGCCGCACACCACCCAGATCGCCACGGTGCGGGTCAGCTTCGAGCGCGACAGCACCAGCGAGCAGGCGGCCAAAGGCACCAGCACCAGCAGCGTGGGCAGCATCAGCCCGCCGGTCAGCACGTCCCAGGTGTCCGCATCGCCGACCTGCGAATAGAAGCGCAGGATCATCGGGAACAGGAAGGTCACGTATTGCGGCGTGACGATCAGCATGAAGGCGACATGGGCCAGGATCGTGCCCAGCACCGCCCAGGGCAGGGCGTCGCGGAAATAGCGGCGCCAGCCCACGCAGTAGAGCACGTAAAGCTCGATCAGCGAGGGATAGAGCAGGAAATGCGGCTTGAGCGAGAAGGCGATGCCCGCGGCGATGCCGACGCCGATGCGCAGGGAGCGCGGGCTGGGCGCGCCCTCGGCGCGCGCCGCCGCCAGCATCAGGTAGGGCAGGCCGAAGATCAGCATCAGGTGCTCGCGCTGCCCGAACATGTCGTTGGGGAACACCGCCAGCAGGAACAGGATTGTGACCGGCAGGAAGGCGCGGATCAGCGGCTGCTGCGCCGAGGGCACGAAGGCCAGCGCCCGCACCGAATAGAACGCCGACACCAGCACGCCGAAGATGGTGCAGATCGACATCCACAGCGGACCGTCCAGCGAGGTGCGCGCCAGCAGTTCGGGAATGGCGTGCAGGATGAACACCAGCGGCGTGTTGATGTCGATGATGTCGATATAAAGCTTTTCGCCTTCCAGCCAGCGCTTGGCGACGTCGAGCTCGGCGCCGACATCGTGGTTGATGGGCGGGAACAGGTAGCCCGCCATCCACACGATCGGCACCAGCAGCAGGATCCAGTAGATCACCTGGCCGGCGCCGGGCGACAGCCGGTTGGGACCGGCGATCCAGCCCAGCCGCTGGCGCAGCGAAGGGCGCGGCGCAGCCTGGGCGGGGGCGGCCGGCCCGCTTTGGCGGGGGCCGGTGATGCTATCGGGAACTAGCGACACGGAGATGGCGCGCGACGGCGTCCTTGCTCTTGCTTGGTGGCCGGAGGGGCGATCCACAGATACACGCCGGCCGCATCCGACTCCAGCGAATTTGATGCCGCATTGCGTCAATATGGTGATCGGGTTGGTCGGTTTTGACGTTGCCGGAAGCGGACGGCAGCGGCACTTTGTCCGTGGCCGGCAAAGGCTTCCCGACCAGACCCCACAGCCGCGTTCGAGCAATGCAAAAAAGCGAATACGACCGCATGGACCGGCTGGAGACCAGCATGTGGTGGTATCGCGGCCTGCACCGGCTGCTGGTCCAGGCCATCGGCCGGGCGCTCAGCCAGCGAAATGGCCAGCCGGCCGACCAGCCGACCGACCGGGCGACCGACCGGGCGATCGACCAGGCCAACGGCCCGTCGGGCCCGAGGGGGGCCGAAGTGGGAGTCCAGATGGGACCCCAGGCGGGAGCCCAGGTTTGCCGCGGCCTGGACGCCGGCTGTGGCACCGGCGGCCTGCTGCGGGCCCTGTCGCAAATGCCCCAGGGCGTCGCCTGGTTCGGGGTCGAGCTCGATCCCCAGGCGGCGGCCCGCGCCCGGGCCAAGTCGGGCCGGGCGGTGGCGGCCGGCTCGGTCGAGGCCCTGCCGCATGGCGCGGGCACGTTCGATGTCGTGGTCTGCGCCGACGTGCTCAGCCATGCGCTGGTGGATCCGCAGCGGGCGCTGGCCGAGCTATATCGCGTGCTGAAGCCGGAGGGGCTGCTGGTGCTGAACCTGCCGGCCTATCCCTGGCTGCTGTCGCGCCACGACCGGGCGGTCCACAATGCGCGGCGCTTCACCGCAGGGCAGGTGCGGGCGGCGCTGGCACGGCAGGGATTCGCCGTGCGCGCCAGCTCCTACTGGAACACGCTGCTGTTTCCGCTGATGCTGACAAGGCGCTTGCTGGCCGCGCGCGACAATGCCAAAAGCGACGTCGTGGCCTATCCCCGGCCGCTCGACGCGGCGTTCGCCGCCGCGCTCGGGCTGGAACGGGTCTGGCTGCGGTCCGGCATCGGCCTGCCCTTCGGCGGCTCGCTGCTGGTGGTGGCTCAAAAGAAATGAATGGCATGAGCACTGAATTCGCCCTTTCCGTCGTCATCCCGGTCTACAACGGGGCGGCCAGCATCGGCGAGCTGGTCGAGGCGCTGGCGGCGCTCGACATCCCGGGCGGGCACGAGGCGGTGCTGGTCAACGACGGCAGCCGCGACAACAGCCTGGAGGTGTGCCGCGGCCTGGTCGAGCAGGCGGCGCGCCGGGGCGGCATGCCGGTGACCCTGCTGAACCTGTCGCGCAATTTCGGCGAGCACAACGCGGTGATGGCCGGGCTGACCCAGGCGCGCGGCGCCTTCATCATCACCATGGACGACGACCTGCAGAACCCGCCGGAGGAGGTCAGCCGGCTGTTCCGCCACGCGCGCGACGGCAATTTCGACGTGGTCTACACCTACTACGCCAAGCGCGAGCACGCGGCCTGGCGCAACTGGGGCAGCAACTTCACCAACTGGTGCGCCGACTGGCTGCTCGACAAGCCCAAGGGCCTTTACCTGTCGAGCTTCCGCTGCATCTCCGCCTTCGCCCGCGACCACGTGATCGCCTATACCGGCCCCTATCCCTATGTCGACGGGCTGCTGCTGCAGACCACCCAGAACATCGGCACGATCGAGGTCCGCCACCTGCCGCGCGCCGCCGGCCGCACCAACTACACCTTTCGCCGGCTGGTGCGCCTGTTCCTGTCGATGTTCCTGAACTTCTCGGTCATGCCCCTGCGCCTGGCGGCGATCGGCGGCTTCGTCATGAGCGGGCTGGGACTGGTCGGTTTCGTGGCGGTGTTCGTCGAGGCCATCTTCGTCGGCCAGACGCCCTCGGGCTGGGCCTCGCTGATGTCGGCCTTCCTGCTGCTGGCGGGCGTGCAACTCATCATCCTCGGCCTGATGGGCGAATATCTCGGCCGGCTCTATCTGACCATCAACCGCAAGCCGCAATTCATCGTCCGCGAAGTGGCGCGCGGCGAGGCTTCGGCCGTCCGCGCCACGCCGCCCGCCGACCGGCAGGTGGCCTCGTGATCGTTCCCTATCTGGTGCTGGGCGCCGCCATATTGTGCGGCGTGGTCGGACAGCTGCTGCTCAAGCAGGGCGCCAGCGCCCCCGATCTGCTGGCCCAGCTGCTGCGACCGTCGACCGTCGTCGGGCTGGGCTTCTACGCCGTCGCGGCGCTGCTCTACATCATCGCGCTGCGCAAGATCCCGGTGTCGATCGCCTTCCCCTCGGTGTCCCTGTCCTATGTGGTGGTGGCGCTGGCCGGCCATTTCCTGTGGAGCGAACCGTTTACCTGGGTTCACGTCGGCGGCCTGGCGCTGATCTGCGGCGGCGTGCTGATCCTGTCGCAAGCCTGAACCCATGGGTCCCTGGCCGGTCCGGCTGCTGATGTCCCTGGCCCTGGCGATCGCGCTGGGCGCGTCGCTGGCCGGTCCCGCGGCGGCGCTCGACGGGCAGGTGCTGCCGGGCCGCTGGTACGGCGAGAAATACTACGAGCGGGTCCATCAGGACATGCGCTGGATCACCGAGCGGCGCGCCAACGGCACCTTCATCACCGAGGTGCGCGTCTACGAAGGCTGTCGCCAGACCGGCGGCTACGTATTCTCCGGCACCTGGTCGTTCGACGGTCGCATCTACACCAGCCGCATTCGCGACGACGGCGACGATGCCGTCGATCGCATCGCCACCTACGAGATCACCCAGCTGAGCGACCGCTCGATGGCCTATGTGCATCGCGAATCGGGCCTGCGCTACACCGCCGAGAAGGTCGGACCGGGATTCAGGTTCCCCGCCTGCGCCACCAGCTAGCACGCCGCTTGCGCGCTCAAGGCGACATGCCGTCACTCTTGTCGCAGCGCTGCTGAAAATAACGTTTCGGCTCGCGCGCTTGCGCCGCTGCGCGACGCGCAACACAATGGCCGCGTATCGCGCGCGTTGAGTGGGGGAGTGGTTCATGCGTAATTCGATTCTGCGCCGTCTGGCCGGCGCAGCCGCGGCTGCCGTCGTCGCCGGCCTGGCGGCAAACGCCCTGGCCCAGGCCGGGAAATCGGGACCGGGCTACACCGCCACCGAGATCAAGCTCGGCCAGAGCATGCCCTATAGCGGGCCGCTGTCCGCCTTCGCCATCATCGGCAAGGCCGAGGCCGCCTACTTCAAGATGGTCAACGAGAAGGGCGGCATCAACGGCCGCAAGGTCGCGCTGGTCTCGCTCGACGACGGCTACAACCCGGCCAAGACGGTCGAGGTGACGCGCAAGCTGGTCGAGGACGAGAAGGTGCTGGCCATCGTCGGCACGCTGGGCGCGCCGACCAACGCCGCGATCCGCAAGTACCTCAACGACCGCAAGGTGCCGCAGCTGTTCGTCGCCTCCGGCGCCACCGAATGGGGCAACCACGCGGCCTATCCCTGGACCATGGGCTGGCAGCCCTCCTACCAGGTCGAGGGCCACATCTATGCCCGCTACATCATGGCGAACTATCCCAACGCCAAGGTGGCGGTGCTGTACCAGAACGACGATTCGGGCCGCGACTACCTCAAGGGCCTGACCGACGGCTTCGGCGCCCAGGCCTCGCGCTTCATCGTCAGGACGGCGTCCTTCGAGGTCACCGATCCCACGGTCGACGCCCAGGTGCTGGCGCTGAAGGATTCCGGCGCCGACGTGTTCTTCAACGCCGCCTCGCCCAAGGCGGCGGCGCAGGCGATCCGCAAGGCGGCCGAGATCCAGTGGAAGCCGGTGCAGTTCCTGGCCTCCAACTCCGGCTCGATCCCGGTGCTGAAGGCGGCCGGCTTCGACAACGCCGCCGGCGTCATCACCGCCGCCTACCAGAAGGACCCGACCGACAAGGAATGGGCCGACGACCCGGCCATGCTCGAGTGGAAGGCGTGGATGAAACGCTACCTGCCCGAGGCCGGGCTGGAGAATTCCTTTGCCGTCTACGGCTACCTGATCGGCATGACCGCGGCCCATGTGCTGCAGCAATGCGGCGAGGATCTCAGCCGCGACAACGTCATGAAGCAGGCCGCCAGCATCGCCAACCTGCCGCTGCCGCTGCTGCTGCCGGGCATCGCCATCAGCACCGCGCCGGACAACTACTATCCGGTGCGCCAGATGCGGCTGCAGAAATTCGACGGCAAGGGCTGGACGGTGTTCAGCCCGGCGCTGGGCGGCTGACGCCGCGGCGGCGGAGCCCGCGACGCGGGGGTTCCCCGCCGGGCCCGATTGACAGGGTAGGGGCGCGAGACGAAACTGCCGCCGCCGGCGTGCCTGGTGGCGCGCCGGCGCTACCGGAGGTTTCGGCCATGACCATGAATGCGGCCCTCAAGCTGACCGTCGACAATGTGCGCCAGCAGGTCGCCAAGGAAGAATGGGACGTGCGGGTCAAGCTGGCCGGCTGCTACCGGCTGGTGGCGCATTACGGCTGGGACGACCTGGTCTATACCCATATCTCCGCCCGCGTGCCGGGGCCGGACCATCACTTCCTGATCAATCCCTACGGCGTGATGTTCGACGAGGTCACCGCCTCGAGCCTGGTCAAGGTCGACCTGGAAGGCCGCGTGGTGCTGGACAACGGCTATGCCATCAACCCGGCCGGCTACACCATCCACTCCGCCGTGCATGCCGCCCGCCACGACGCCGGCTGCGTGCTGCATCTGCACACCAATGCCGGCGTGGCGGTGTCGGCGCAGAAATTCGGCCTGCTGCCGCTGTCGCAGACGGCGATGATCTTCACCGGCCAGATCGCCTTCCACGACTACGAGGGCATTGCGCTCGACCTGGCCGAGCGCGAGCGGCTGGTGGCCGATCTGGGCGAGAAGAACGTCATGATCCTGCGCAACCATGGCACCCTGACCGTGGGCCACGACGTGCCGGGCACCTTCACCCGCATGTTCTTCCTCGAGCGCGCCTGCCAGATGCAGATCGCCGCGCTGTCGGCCGGCTACGACAACGTCAACTGGCCCTCGCAGGCCGCCATCGACACGGTCGAGGCCCAGGGCAAGCGCGGCATGGACAAGGCCGGCGCGCTGGAATGGCCGGCGCTGATGCGCAAGCTCGACCGCATCGATCCGTCCTATCGCGACTGATCCGCCACCCCGTTCCCGGTCGTCGGCACGGACATGAGCGCCGCGCGCTTCCGCAGCTATTTGCGCCTGACCCTGGTGGTGCTGTGCTTCGCCTGTCCCGGCGGCGCGCTCTACGGCGTGCTGACCGGCGGCAATTCGTGGGCGCACGATGCGCTGCGCGGCATTATCACCACCCTGGTCATCTCCATCAGCATCGTGGCGTTCGAGATCGCGCTGGCCACCAGCGACCGGCTGGCCTGGCTGCGCCAGGCGGCGTTCGGCCTGGTGCTGCTGGCGCGCAGCCTGGTCTATCTGCTGCTGATCGTGATCGGGCTGGAGGTCGGCCGCGTCGCGGTGGGCGATCCGGGCGGCTCGATCTTCGACATGAACAGCAGCTTCAAGATGAACGTGCTGTTCTCGCTGGGCGCCTCGCTGGTGTTCAACTTCGTCAACCAGATCGCGCGCATCCTGGGCCGCGGCGTGCTGGGCAGCATGGTGCTGGGCCGCTACCACCGGCCGCGCCGCGAGGAGCGGCTGTTCCTGCTGGTCGACATGAAGGGCTCGACCGGCATCGCCGAGCGCATCGGCGACTTGGCGTTCCACGACCTGCTCAACGACGTGTTCGAAGCCCTGGCCGATGCGGTCGACGCGGTGGGCGGCGACATCCACAAATTCGTCGGCGACGAGGCGATCGTGGTGTGGCAGCCGCGGCGCGGCCTGCGCAACGCCGATTGCCTGGCGAGCTTCTTCGCCTTCACGCGGCGCCTGGCGGCCGATGCCGAGCACTACCGCCGCCGCTACGGCGAGGTGCCCAAGTTCAAGGCCGGCGCCCATATCGGCACGGTGATCGTCGGCGAAATGGGCTCGACCAAGGTGGAGATCGCCTATTCCGGCGCCGCGCTCAACACCGCCGCGCGCATCGAGCAGGCGACGCGCGAATTCGACAAGGACCTGCTGGTGTCGGATGCGCTGCTGAAGCGGCTGGCGCCCCTGCCGCCCGAATTGCACGCCCAGTCGGTCGGCCGCATCACCCTGCGCGGCTCGGCCGAGGCGATCGAGCTGTTCGCGGTGAGCGCGGTTTGACGCAAGCGACGAACGATCCGTCAACTGCCATGATCAAGCAGCAGGCGATCTCTCAATTGCCCTTCTCCCGCTTGCGGGAGAAGGTGGCCGAAGGGCGGATGAGGGTGGGCTAAGGCGAATACAGAAGAACACCCTTACCCCTGCTTCGGGGGCGTGGGCGTCATCAAGCTTCGTGGGGGTGCTAGAAAATCCAACTAAAACAATAATATACCAGAAGATTCTTTACACCTTAAAATTGTATTGCTATCTCCCTAAAAAATTTGGGGAGCAATATGCACTATAAATTGTTCAACTATCGATTGGAAGACGAGAACGGTGACATACCCGAGGCAAGCCATCGCCGGATATTTCGGTACTCGCGCGGTTTCGATGAACGCGGAGTGCTGGCGATGTACCGCGGCCAAGCAAATGCGATCTTAATGCAACTAGTTGGCAATCCATCTCGTTTCACTGGCTTAGTTGGCAAGCATTCAACTGAAAGAGAAGTTGAAACCTATGACAATGATGCAGATGAAGTAAACGCTCAAGTAGTTCCTGATGACAATTATCCGAATGCCGCGTTTCTTTGTATTCCCGAGATCAACATGATTGCCTGCCAAGACCGTGCAACACTGACAGCCAAATCTGCAATTGCTCGGCTCCATGCGATATTAGCACATAGAACGCGGATCACTTTGGTTGGTCATCCTCTGCGGCAGTCTGATGACCTACGGTTCGCGATCGACCACTTTCGTGTAGTCGAGGTTGATTTTGAAGTATTGCCGGTTAATCCCCATACAGGTGATGCAGGACGACTTCTCGATGAAAATAATAAAAGAGACCACGTTGCCAAAATGCGGGGCAAGCTCCTAGCTGAGGAGGGTGGCCGCATCGAACTTGGTGGGGGTACAGCCACCCAAATACAGCAGTTGCAGCAGAGTGGTCATGCGCGGGTTGGCTATAAAGGCTTCGGGCCTAGGAACGTCGAAATAAATGTAAGCAAACCGCACTCACCGAGCCCTAAAGAAGAAGATGATGAGGAATCTGATGAGAGCTATCCTGAGATGAGGATTACGTTTCCGCATGTCCCTCCAACCTATCCTCTTCCTAGAGAACATGTCGAAGAGCTAGAAAGAATGATGCGAATCTTTGCTCGACAACAATGAGTGGCGCTCCGAGGATTTCTGAGACGTTTGCGGAGGCTTTGGGACTGGCCGCAAAGCGAAGAGGGTCATTTGCGTATTTGCCATGGAGACTATTTCTTTGCATTGCGGCGCCAGTTGGAGGAGTGATCATATTCCGGCACGATGTCAACCGCGTTCTTAGTGCCCATGACGTGACTACAATATTTGCGGTTTTGATAACAGTTGGTGCGTTTCTTGGATCGGTGTCCATAAATGCAATGAGAGAGGTCTATAGCCTCGTAAGTCATAAAGAATTCTCGATATATTTGCGAGATAGTAAGGCATTTGACGTACATATATTTTGGCCACAATTCACGCTTGGTATGCAGCTACTCTTTATTATTTGGTCAGTGGGTGCCGCGTTAGCTTCAAAGCTTTCAAGTGGTCTGTTTGCCATCTGTTGGATGGTCTCCGATCTTGGATTGTTGTTTTATACCCTTTGGAGAACTTGGGAGTTAATTGACTTGGTTAGGGTTCTCGCTTGGCATCGTCAGCAATATTTGCAAGAACTGTAGTAGTTACTCCTGCAGCAGCTTGGGCTTCGCGTAGCGATGGAAGCCCTGGTACTCCGGCGCGCGCCGGTGCGCGGGCATCTGCCAGTTCATCCGCGCCAGCGGCGCGCCGCCGTCGACGCGCAGCACCGCGCCGGTGACATAGGCCGCGCCCTGGCTCAGCAGGTAGACGATGGCCGAGGAGGTTTCGGCCTCGGTGCCCATGCGGTGCAGCGGCACTTCGAGGTAGCGCTGCTTCATGGCCTCGCGCACCGGACCTTCGTAGGTGTCGATGCCGGAGGAGGCGATCACGCCCGGCGCCACGGCGTTGACGCGCACGCCGTAGCGGCTCCATTCCAGCGCCGCGGTCTCGGTGAAGTTGACCATGCCGGCGCGGGCGGCGCCGGAATGGGCCATGCCCGGCATGCCGAACCAGTTGTCGGCGGTGATGTTGACGATCGCGCCGCCGTGCTCCTTCATCGAGCGCTTGAACACCTCGCGCGCCACCAGGAAGCCGCCGGTCAGGTTGTTGCGCACCACCGCATCCCAGCCCTTGTGGCTGATATCCTCGATGCGCGCGGGGAACTGGCCGCCGGCGTTGTTGACCAGGCCGTGGATGGGGCCATGCCGGGCGACGATGCCGCCGATCGCCTCGATCACCCTGGCCTCGTCGCGGATGTCGAAGGCTTCCCAGTCGGCCGCGCCGCCGTCTTCGCCGATCTCGGCCGCGACGGCCTGCAGCTTGTCCGGCTTGCGCCCGGTCAGCACCACATGGGCCCCCAGCGAGGCCAGTTCGTGGGCGGTGCAGCGGCCGATGCCGCTGCCGCCGCCGGTGACGATCACGGTCTGGCCCTCGAACAGGCCGGGCTTGTAGACGCTGTCGTAGGGCACGGCGTTCCTCATGGCGATGCGAGGGCGATGCAAAGGCGGTGCGAGCGCGCTTGGTCGGCGCGGGCCGGCTGGTATATAGACCGGATGAACGGCGATTTACCAGACGGAGAGGGCGCATGGCCTACCAGCAGATCCAGTACGCAGTGCAGGACAACATTCTCACCATCACGCTCGACCGGCCCGACAAGCTCAACGCCTTCACCCAGGTGATGCTGTCGGAGCTGCTCGACGCGCTGGACAAGGCCGACCGCGACGACGACGTGCGCGCCATCGTCTTCACCGGCGCCGGCCGCGGCTTCTGCGCCGGCGCCGATCTGTCGGGCGGCGGCGACACCTTCAACCGCGAGCGCCGCGACGGGGTCGATCCGGGCCTGGACGGCCATCGCGACGGCGGCGGCAAGCTGACCCTGCGGCTGTTCGAATGCCTCAAGCCGGTGATCTCGGCCTGCAACGGCCCGGCGGTCGGCGTCGGCGTCACCATGCAGCTCGCCATGGACGTGCGGCTGGCCTCGACCGCGGCGCGCTACGGCTTCGTCTTCACCCGCCGCGGCATCGTCATGGAGGCCTGCTCGAGCTGGTTCCTGCCGCGCATCGTCGGCATCCAGCAGGCGCTGGAATGGGTCGAGACCGGCCGCGTGTTCTCCGCCGAGGAGGCGCTCAAGGGACGGCTGATCCGCTCGATCCACCAGCCCCAGGAGCTGCTGCCGGCGGCCTATGCGCTGGCGCGCGAGATCGCCGACAACACCTCGGGCGTGTCGGTGGCGCTGAACCGGCAGATGCTGTGGAAGATGCTGGGCGCCGACCATCCGATGGAGGCGCACAAGATCGACTCCAAGGGCATCTACACCATGGGCAAGTCGGCCGACGTCAAGGAAGGCGTGGTGGCGTTCCTGGAGAAGCGCCCGGCCAAATTCCCGATGAAGGTCAGCCAGGACATGCCGGCCTATTTCCCGTGGTGGCAAGAGCGGAACTTCAAGTAGCGGAACTTCAAGGAGCGCAAGTTCAAGTCGCGCAGGTTCAGGGAATAGCGAACGGCGCGTGGGGCGCCCCTCGGCGCCGTCTCCGCGCACGGCGGTTCGCTCGCGGCGGTCTCGCGCGCGGTGGTCTCGCTCGTGGCCCGCTCGTTCGGCGCGCCGGGGCGGCCGGGCCGAGCGGGCGCAGCCGCGCTAAGCCGGCGCCAGCACGAAATCGTGCTGCAGGGTGAAGAACGGGCGCGCCACCGTCGTGCCGTCGGGCGCCCCGCCATGAGGTGCCGGGCCCGGTGCGTGCTCGACGAAGTCGACGATCAGCGACGGCTTGACGCCGAACACCGCATCCGAGTCCAGATAGCGGTCGCCGCGGGCGAACAGATGCGTCACCAGGGTCCGGTGTCCGGGCGCGGCGATCTTGAAATGGATATGCGCCGGCCGGTAGGGATGGCGGCCCAGGCGCAGCAGCATCTGCCCGACCGGCCCGTCGGTCGGGATCGGATAGGACACCGGCTTGACGGTGCGGAAATGGAAGCGGCCCTCGGCGTCGCTCCGGAACGTGCCGCGCAAGCGCATCTCGCCCTGATGCGGCCGCTGCACGTCGTAGAAGCCCTCGCCGTCGGTCTGCCACACGTCGATCGTGGCGCCGGCGATCGGCGCGCCTTTGGTGTCGAGCACGCGGCCGCTGACGAAGGCCGGCTCGCCGCCATCGCCGGCGGCGATATCGGCGCCATTGGCCAGGGCGGGCGCATTCTCGACGAAGAACGGCCCCAGCACGGTGGTGTCGGTCGATTGTCCGGCGGTGGCATGGTTGAGCGCATCGACCAGCATCGACAGGCCCAGCGTGTCGGACAGCAGGATGAATTCCTGGCGCTGGGCGTCGCATTTCCGGCCGGTGGCGGTGAGGAAATCGATGCCCGCCTTCCATTCGGCCTCGCCGAGCTTCACCTCGCGGGCGAAAGCGTGCAGGTGGCGCACCAGCGCCGCCACGATCTCGGCCAGGCGCGGATCGGTGCCGGGCTCGATGCGGGCGATCACGGCATCGGCAAGGGCGGAAGGGGAGGTCATGCGAACACCTTACTTTACCGCTCCCGCGGGGAGAGGTCGCGAGCGCGTAGCGCGAGCGGGTGAGGGGCCGACATCGTCGCTGGATGCGTCCCTCACCCGAGCATTGTCGCTACGCTGCAATGCCCGACCTCTCCCGGTGGAAGAGGTGAAAATTCAAGCCAGCCGCTCGGCTGCCATCTCGCGCAGGCGGTTGCGCTGGATCTTGGCGCCGTTGGCCGAGGGCGTGCGCGGGAAGTCCTCGACCGCGAACACCGCCAGCGGCACCTTGTAGTTGGCCAGCCCGGCCTTGCAATGGGCGATCAGCGCCTCCTGGTCGAAGCTGGCGCCCGGCCGCAGCACCACGAAGGCCACCGCGCGCACCCCTTCGGGCCGCGCCAGCGCCACCACCTGCGCCGCCTCGACCGTGGCATGGCCCTGCAGATGGCTCTCGATCTCCAGCGGGCTGACCAGGAAGCCGCTGAGGCGCAGCACGTCGCCCATGCGGGTCAGGAAGGTGAAGCGGCCCCCCATCCCATCGCCGTCGCCATGGGTCAGGCCCAGATCGCCGGTCCTGAGGAAGCCGTCGGCCAGCATGGCCTGGTTGGTGGCCTCCCGGTCGTTGAAATAGCCGACCATGACGGAAGGCCCGCTGACCTCGATCTCGCCGGGCTGGCCATGGCCCAGCAGCTTGCCGGTTTGCGGATCGCGGATGCGCACGCGGGTGAGCGGCGACACCGGCCAGCCGCCGGCCTCGGCGCGTTCCGCCACCGGCGCCGCGATCTTCTGGCGCGCGAACAGCGCCTGGATCTCGCTCATGCCGTAGAGCCCGGCCAGCTTCAGCCCCTGCCGGTCGGCGCGCGCCACGATGTCGGCGAGCGCGGTGTTGAAGCCGGCGAAGCCGCCCCAGCGCACCGAGGGGAAGGCGAGCTCGCGGCCGGGATGGGCGGTGGTCTGCGCCGCCAGCAGCCGGTCCATCATCTCGTCGCTGCCGAACAGTTGCGTGATGCGCTGCCGCTCGATCTGCGCCAGCGCCCGCTCGACCTCGAAAATCTCCATCAGGTGCAGCGGCGCGCCGGCGGCCCAGGTGCTGAGCGCCTGGTTGAAGCCGAACACGCCGCAGAACGGCAGCATCAGCAATTGGCGCGTGTCGAGGGCGTCGAAGCCGAAGGCCTGCGCCACGCGCGCATTGTGCGCGGCGATGGCGCCTTGGCGATGCAGCACGAATTTGGGCGCCTTGGTCGTGCCGGAGGTGGTGAAGATGTTGCACGGCGCCTCGGGTGCGGCGGCGCTGTGCTCGAGCGGCGGCCGCTCCAGCAGCCGCTCGAACGGCACCACATTCAGCCGCTCGATGCTGGGCGGCAGGCTGGAAGTTGTTTCTTCCCCCGGGGAATTCCACGTGACAACCGTCTGCAGCCCGGCCAGCGCGGCGGGATCGATCCCGGCCAGGATGGCGAGGAAGTCGATCTGCTTGAAGCCCGGCCAGCAGGCCAGCACCCTGGCGCCCGAGCGCGCCACGATGTCGGCCACCTCGACGCTGCGGAAGCGGGTGTTGACCGCCACGGCGATGGCGCCCAGATGGCAGCAGGCCAGATACAGGATCGGCCAGGCCGGCACGTTGGGCAGCCACAGCGCCACCCGGTCGCCCGGCCCGATGCCCAGCGCCGCCAGCGCCGTGGCGGCGCGCCGGGCCGCCTGGTCGAGCTGGGCGAAGGAATAGACGCGCTCGCCATGGATCAGCGCCGGCGCGTCGGGATTGCGCCGTGACACGGCGGCCAGCAGGCCCGGCACCGACTGGCGGTCCAGGCTCTCGCGCGGCTGATGGGCGGCGGCTTGCGACATGGTTGCTCTCCCGGCCGCTACGATAGGAGCGGGCGGCCCAATCCACAATCCTGCCGAAAAGGGTCTCCTTCCGCCCTCTTGCCTGGGAAATGAATCGATCCTATATTTGCTATGGAAAGAGAGGCGGAATGCCGGCCAAACCGCTTGCCGCAACCGGTCCCGACAGCGCGGCCGTGATCGCCAAGGCGACGCTGCGCGCGGCCACCCAGCTTGGCCTGACCAACAAGGTGCTGGCCAATGTGATGGGCCTTTCGGAGGCCACGGTGTCGCGCCTGCGCGCCGGCGACTATGCCTTGCAGCCCGGCCAGAAGGCATTCGAACTGGCGCTGCTGTTCGTGCGCCTGTATCGCTCGCTCGACGCCATTGTCGGCGGCGACGACAAGGTGGCGGGCGCCTGGCTGCGCAATCCCAATACCGCGCTGGCCGATGCGCCGCTCAATCTCATCCAGACCGTGCCCGGCCTGATGAATGTCATCCAGTATCTCGACGCCCGCCGCGCTGTCGTCTGAGGCGCGGGCGCTGTCGGGCGTCTGCTGGCGCCTGGTCGAGGCGCAGCATCGCGTCTCGACCCTGAAGCTGGTCGACAGTGTGGAGGAACAGCAGGCGCTGGAGGAACTGCTGCAGGGAACCAAGCCGGCGCTGCCGCCGGAGGCAGCGCGGTTGCACTATTTGCTGGCCACGCCGTTCCGCTACGGCGCGGTCTATCCCACCGGCTCGCGCTTTCGTCGCGCCGGCCTGACCGAGGGCGTGTTCTATGCCGCGGAGGCGCCGCACACGGCGGTGGCGGAGATCGTGTTCTACCGCCTGCTGTTCTACGCCGAGTCGCCCGACACGCCGTGGCCGGCCAATGCCGCCGAATACACCGCCTTCGCAGCGGCCTTTGCCACCAGGCGGGCAATCGACTTGACGGTCGGCAGGCTGGCCCGCGACCGGACGCGGTGGATGGACGCCACCGACTACACCGCCTGCCAGGCCCTGGCTGACCGGGCGCGCGCCGCGCAGATCGACGTCATCCGCTATCGCTCTGTGCGCGATCCGCGCGGCGGACTGAACCTGGCGCTGCTGAACGCGCGCAGCTTCGCCAAGCCCAGGCCGGTGGCGGTGCAGAGCTGGCATATCCGCCTGAGCGAGGCGGGGGCGCAGGCCGTGTGCGAGTCGCCGCGGACCGGAATTACCTTCGGCCGCGACAGCTTCGCTGCCGATCCGCGCATCGCCAAACTGCGCTAGCGGCGCCGTTTTCCGTCGTAAGCCCTTGCGTGGGAACGATTTATCGGGCGGCGATAAACTGCATCGGGCACGTTGACACCGCGCGCCGAGGCCCTTATTGTCCGCGCCTCTTTAGACGTTTGCCGCGCAAAACGGCCGTTCCAGGGACGACAAGACCATGAAGATCCGCAATTCGCTGAAATCGGCCAAGGCCCGCCACAAGGACTGCCGCATCGTGCGCCGCAAGGGCCGCGTGTTCATCATCAACAAGACCAACCCGCGCTTCAAGGCGCGCCAGGGCTGATACCGCGCCTGGCATAGGTCTTACCGCAGGCGGCGCCCCCCGGGGCGCCGTTTTCACGTCGGCGCCCCGCAAATCAATACGTGGCGCCGTTTTCACGTCGGCGCCCCGCAGATCGATGCGCGGCGCCGTTTTCGCGTCGGCCCCCCGCAGATCGATGCGCGGCGCCGTTTCCATTTCCAGCCGATCGCCTTACCCTGCCGGACGGAGGAATACCGTCATGCAGATGCCGCCGCCCGATCCGGAATCGCTGGCCAAGCGCGCGCAATTGATCGCCGGCCTGGCGCAGATCGTGCCGGCCGACAATGTCGTGGCCGATGCCGACGGCATGCGGCCTTACGAGTGCGACGCGCTGTCGGCCTATCGCACCCTGCCCATGGTGGTGGTGCTGCCCGAGACCACGGCCCAGGTCAGCGCCATCCTCAGACTGTGCCAGGCGCTGAAGATCAAGGTGGTGCCGCGCGGCGGCGGCACCTCGCTATCGGGCGGCTCGCTGCCGCTGGCCGACGGCGTGCTGCTGGCGATGGGCAAGTTCAATCGCATCCTGGAGACCGACTTCGCCAATCGCTGCGCCGTGGTGCAGCCGGGCGTGACCAATCTCGGCATCACCAAGGCGGTCGAGCATGCCGGCTTCTACTACGCGCCCGATCCCTCCAGCCAGATCGCCTGCTCGATCGGCGGCAACGTGGCGGAGAATTCCGGCGGCGTGCATTGCCTGAAATACGGCCTCACCACCAACAACGTGCTGGGCGTCGAGCTGGTGCTGATGAACGGCGAGGTGGTGCGGCTGGGCGGCAAGCATCTCGACGCGCCGGGCTACGACCTGCTGGGCCTGATCGCCGGCTCGGAGGGCTTGCTGGGCGTGGTCACCGAGGTCACGGTGCGGCTGCTGCGCAAGCCCAAGGTGGCGCAGGCGCTGCTGATCGGCTTCCCCAGCGAGGAACAGGCCGGCCAGTGCGTGGCCGACATCATCGCCCACGGCATCATCCCGGCGGGCCTCGAGATGATGGACCGCGACGCCGTGCACGCCGCCGAGGCCTTCGTCCATGCCGGCTATCCGCTCGACGTGGCGGCGCTTTTGATCGCCGAGCTGGACGGGCCGGAGGAGGAGGTCGAGCACCTGGTAGCCTCGGTCGAGAAGATCGCCCGCGACAACGGCGCCACATTGTGCCGCATCAGCGGCAGCGAGGCGGAGCGGCTGGCCTTCTGGGCCGGGCGCAAGGCTGCCTTCCCGGCGGTCGGCAGCCTGGCGCCGGATTATTTCTGCATGGACGGCACCATCCCGCGCCATCGCCTGGCCGAGGTGCTGAACCGCATCCGCGACCTGTCCAAGAAGCACGGCCTGCGCGTGGCCAATGTGTTCCATGCCGGCGACGGCAATCTGCATCCGCTGATCCTGTTCGACGCCAATGCGCCGGACGAGCTGAAGCGGGCGGAGGCGCTGGGCGCCGACATATTGCTGCTGTGCGTGGAGATGGGCGGCGTGCTGACCGGCGAGCACGGCGTGGGCATCGAGAAGCGCGACCTGATGCCGGCGCAATTCACCGAGATCGACCTCAACCAGCAGATCCGCGTCAAATGCGCCTTCGACCCGGACCATCTGCTCAACCCGGGCAAGGTGTTCCCCGTGCTGCATCGCTGCGCCGAGATGGGCCGGCTGCATGTCTCGGGCGGTCGTCTGCCTTTCCCCGAACTGCCGCGCTTCTGATGTCGGACACGATCCAGCCGCCCGGCGCCGCGACGAGCGAGGCGATCAAGCCAAGGAACGCCGAGGAGCTGACCGACGCCGTCAAATGGGCGGTCGAGCGCGGCCGCTATCTGCGCATCTTCGGCGGCGACTCCAAATCCGGCTTCGGCCACGACGTGCCGGCCGAAGCCATGCCGCTCGATTTGTCGCTGCTGCGCGGCATCGGGCTCTACCAGCCGGAGGAGCTGGTGCTGAGCGCCGCGCCGGCCACGCCGCTCAAGGAGATCGAGGCGGTGCTGGCGCAGCGCAACCAGATGCTGGCTTTCGAGCCGCCCGATTTCACGGCGCTGTATGGCCCGAGCGGCATCGCGAATGGCGTCAAAGCGCACGGCGCCGCTTTGGGCGGCCCCACTATCGGAGGAATAGTGGCCTGCAACCTTTCCGGCCCGCGCCGGCTGTCGGCCGGCGCGCTGCGCGATCACCTGCTGGGCTTCCAGGCCACCAGCGGAAGGGGCGAGCGCTTCAAGTCCGGCGGGCGGGTGATGAAGAACGTCACCGGCTACGACCTCAGCAAGCTGATGGCCGGCTCGTTCGGCACGCTGGCGGTGCTGGACGAGATCACCGTCAAGGTGCTGCCGGCGCCGGAGAAGACCCGCACCGTGCTGGTCTACGGGCTGGAGGATGCACAGGCCGTTTCGCTGCTGTGCCGGGCCATGGGCGAGCCGGTCGATGTCTCCGGCGCGGCGCATCTGCCGGCATCCGTGGCCGCACGCTCCAGCGTCGATCGCGTCGGCAAGGCCGGTGCGCCGGTCACGGCGCTGCGCCTGGAAGGGCCGGGGCCGTCGGTCGAAGCGCGCTGCCGGCATCTGCGCGATTTCGTCGGCAACGCCGCCGCCACCGAGGAGCTGCACAGCGTCAACTCCGTCGCGCTGTGGACCGAGCTGCGCGATGTCGTCTTGCTGGCCCAGCCTTCCGAGCGCAACATCTGGCGCCTGTCGCTGGCGCCCAGCGATGCCGCCGCCATCGTCGCGGCGATCCGCACCGCCAGGCCGCTGGCCGAGGCGTTCTACGACTGGAGCGGCGGGCTGGTGTGGCTGGCGCTGCCGCCCAATGCCGGCGAGGGCGATGCCGGCCAGTCGCTGGTGCGCTTCGCGGTCGGCGCCCATGGCCACGCCACCTTGATGCGCGCGCCCGCCGCCCTGCGCGCCCAGGTGCAGGTGTTCCAGCCGCTGCCGCCGCCGCTGGCCGCGCTCGGCCTGCGGGTCAAGGACGCCTTCGATCCCAGGAACGTGCTGAACCCGGGACGGCTGGGCTGATCGTCCATCCTGCTGCCTGCCGGTGAGGCAATGATCTTCGCCCTGCCCCTCTCCCGCATCGCGGGGGAAGGGCAGGAAGGTGCATTGCCTTCAAACGCCAACCAAGGAGCGAGGAGCGATAGCCGCTCCCGCCTTTCCCTTGCCGAGCAGAGCGCCGCCGGCGTCGCGCCCGCCAGGGCGCGCGACGCGGGCGGGCGCGATCCTTTTTCGTATCCGTTCCGCCGTCGCGCCGCAGCGCGCAGGCTGTGAATCGAAAATGGTCGCGCGAGTCGCGTGGCGCACTGGATAACAGAACCACCGAATTTTCAGGCCAATCGAACCCATGGAATTCGTTCGACGCGACGGCCTTGAAGGCCCTCAAGGGCCTCAAGCCCGTCGAACCCGGGACACTCGAAGGATTGGAAGGATTCGAAAGAGTCGAAGAACTGGAACAACTGGACGGAGGTGGCGATGAGCGCAGGGCAGAGGGACAAGGCGACGAAGGCGGCGGCGGTGGCGACAGCGGCGCCGACAGCGGCGCCGACGCTGGCCGGGTCCGTCGCCGGCCGCTTCATGGTGGTGCCGCGCGATCACTGGGAGGCGCTGTGGCGCATCGACACCGTCAACCGCCTCAACCTGGTGGCGGCCTATCTGGTGCTGCTGGCCGGCGTCACCTCCGCCACCGGCCTGACGCGCTGGTCGGCGCTGGCCTGCGAGCGATATGCCGGCATCGGCGCGCCGCGCGCCCGCCAGGCGATCGCCGAGCTGATCGACGGCGGGCTGGTATCGCGGCTGGCCGCGCCGCCGGGCGAGGGTCCGCTCTACCGCCTGGCCGAGCGCGGCCGGATCGGCATCTTCCTGCCGCTGTCGCTGGTGCTGGCGCAGGAGGCGGGCTCGCTGCTGCGCACGCTGCGCGAGACCGGCGACGCGCTGCTGCTGCGCATGCTGGTCGATCTGCACGGGCTGGTGCGGCCCGATCCGGTGTTCGGCATGAAGCTGGAGGCGCTGCGCCAGGGCAGGGACACGCCGTCGCATCCGGTGGCGGGCGGGCGGGGCCACACGGTATGGCAGCTCGGCCGCCACCACGAGCTGGTGGCGGCCGGCCCCTGGGTCGACATTCATGCACCGGCCGGCGGCGAGGGCGAGCCCGATCGCGCGCCGTTCTGGCGCCGGCTGAAGCGGCTGCAGGCGCTGGATCTGATCTGCTTCGAGACCTGGGTGTTCGACGGCCCGGCGCTCGATGCCGAGCCGCTGTTCCCGCTGCCCGGCCCGGTGGAGGCGCCGTGTCGCGCCGCCGTGCTGCAACTGGACGAACTGCGCCGTCGCGCGGTCGGAGCGCTGAGCGGCATCGCGGAGGGCGCCGCGCCGGCGCCGGGCGATCCGGTCCATGTGCTGCGGCCGGAGCATTGCCAGATGCCGGTGCTGCGCGGCGTGGCGCGGCTGGCTGTCACCCCGGCCACGCCCGGCCTGCGCCGGGCGATGGAGCAGCGCCTGGACCTGATCCGGCACCACGCCACCGTCCATCGGCGATTGCTCATGACCGGCGGCGGCTGCGATACTTGAGGCAAGATGCAAACCTTCTTCTCCCTGGCGCAACTGGCCGATCCGCAGATGCAGCGCATGGACGCGATCCTGCGCAAATGCGTGCATTGCGGCTTCTGCACCGCCACCTGTCCCACCTTCGTGCTGCTGGGCGACGAGCGCGATTCCCCGCGCGGCCGCATCTACCTGATGAAGGACATGCTGGAGCAGGACAAGCCGGCCACGGCCGAGATCGCGCTGCATATCGATCGCTGCCTGTCCTGCCTGTCCTGCATGACCACCTGCCCCTCGGGCGTGAACTACATGCACCTGGTCGATCACGGCCGCGCCCATGTCGAGCGCACCTATAGAAGGCCGCTGGGCGACCGGCTGCTGCGCTCGACCCTGCGCTACCTGATGCCTCGGCCGCGTGCCTTCCGCGCCAGCCTGATGCTGGGCAGACTGGCCCGGCCCTTCGCCCGGCTGCTGCCGCGTCATGGCGCGGGCTTCCTGGCCCGGCTGCGCGCCATGCTCGACAGCATTCCGGCCGATCTGCCGGCGCCCTCGTCGAGCGCCCAGCCGCGCGTCTATCCCGCGCAGGGCGCGCGCCGGAAGCGCGTGGTCCTGCTGGTCGGCTGCGGCCAGACCGTGCTGGCGCCGCAGGTCAACGACGCCACCATCCGCCTGCTGAGCCGCCACGGCGTCGAGGTGGTGGTGGCCGAGCGCGCCGGCTGCTGCGGCTCCTCGGTGCTGCATGTCGGCGACCGCGCCCAGGCGCTCGACTTGGCGCGCGCCAATATCGATGCCTGGGAGCGCGCCATGAGTTCGGGCGGGCTCGACGCCATCGTCGCCAACGCCTCCGGCTGCGGCACGACCTTGAAGGACTATGGCTTCATGCTGGCCGACGATCCGGCCTATGCCGAGCGCGCCCGGCGCATCGCTTCGCTGGCGCGCGACGTGTCCGAGGTCATGCTGGAGCTTGGCCTGGCGCCAGTGGTGCAGCCGACCGGCCAGCGCGTCGCCTACCACGCCGCCTGCTCGATGCAGCACGGCCAGCGCGTGGTCGAGCAGCCCAAGGCGCTGCTGCGCGCGGCCGGCTTCGCGGTGGTCGACGTGCCGGACGGGCATCTGTGCTGCGGCTGGGCCGGCACCTATAGCGTGCTGCAGCCGGAGCTGTCCGACCGCTTGCGCCAGCGCAAGGCCGCCACCATCGAGAGCGTCGCGCCCGAGCTGATCGCCGCCGGCAATTTCGGCTGCATCGGCCAGATCGGCGGCGCCACCGCCATCCCGATCTGCCACACCGTCGAGTTGCTGGACTGGGCCACCGGCGGTCCCCGCCCACTTGGACTGGGTGGGCCGGCGCTGGGCGGCGTATCCCAGGGCGGCGTGTTCCAGGGCGGCGTGTCCCAAGGCGGTGCCGCAGCGGGTGGCGCCGCAGCGAGTGGCGGGCGGCCACGCGCTGCGGCCGAGCTGTCGGGCCAGACGGCGGCGTGATAGGCTTGCGCCTGCATGAACCGGATGGGCTGGCGGGGCGGCATCGGGGCGGGCGCGATGGCGCGGCTGCTGGCGCTGGTCTTTGCCGCTAGCCTTGCGCTGCTGCCGCTGGGCGCGGCGCGCGCCGCCGATTTTCCCGCCGGCCATCTCGGCTTCGACCCGCCCGCGCAATGGAGCGTCGAGGGCAAGCGCAACAAGCTCGATCTGGTATCGCCGGGCGAGGATGCCTTCATCGTGCTGCTGGTGCTGGAGCCGGGCGACGAGAATTTCCTGCGCGCCCAGGCCGCGCGCGTGCTGTCGGGATATCTCGCCGATCTCGCTTTGGCCGATGCCGGGCGCAGGGACAGTTTGGGCGGCATGAAGGCGATCCGCCTCAGGGGCACCGGCTCCTCCGACGCCACCTCCGTCTCGTTCCAGGCCGCCATCGTCAGCCCGCCGGGCCATGCGCCGGTGCTGGTGCTGGCCTATACGGCGCTGGTCAACTTCGCCGCCGCCCAGCCGCTGTTCGATGCCTTCTTCGCCAGCCTCAAGCCGCGCTAGCCATGGATAGCGGCATCCTGCTCGCCATCGTCGCCGGCATCTTCTACGTGCTGGTGCTGCCGGGACTGGTGATCTTCGCCCTAGTGCGCGTGGCCCGGCTCAGCGAGGAGCTGGCCGAGCTGCGCCGCGCCCAGCGCGCGCTGCTCGAGCGCCTGTCGCAGAAGCCGGCCCAGCCTGCCGCCGCCGTCTCGCCCGCCGCCGTCTCGCCGGGCGAAGCATCCTCCGTCATCCTGAGCGAAGCGAAGGATCCTGCTTCGTCCGCTTCGTCCGCTGTGGCGATGGAAGGTCCTGCGCCGCCCTCAGGACGGCGGGAGGAGCGGTCACCGCCGCTGCCTGCAGGACGACAGGAGGGGGCGTCAGCACCATCGCTGGACTCGGCACGACCGGCAGAAGCGACGGCGGCGACGGCCGATCCGTCATTGGCGCCGTCCGAGCCCAGGCGCATCACGCTCGAGCAGTTGCTGGGCGGCCGCGCGCTGGCCTGGATCGGCGCGGTGGCCATCACCCTGGCCGGCATCTTCCTGGTGAAATATTCCATCGACCAGGGCTGGCTGGGCCCGGCCGCGCGGGTGCTGCTGGCCGGGCTGCTGGGCGCGGTGCTGATCGGCGCGGGCGAGGCGGTGCGCCGCGGCGACGCGCGCATCGCCCAGGCGCTTTCCGCCGCCGGCGTCGCCGTGCTCTATGCCGCGCTGTTCGCCGCGGTGGCGCTCTACGGCTTGCTGCCGCGCGGCCTCGGCCTGGCGCTGGCGGCGCTGCTCACCGGGCTGAGCGTCGTGCTGGCGCTGCGCCAGGGCCCGTTCGTGGCCCTGCTCGGCCTGATCGGCGGCGCGCTGGCGCCGGCGGTGATCGCCGAGCATACCGGCGACACCTTGACCCTGTTCGGCTATCTGCTGGCGCTGATCGGCGGGGTGATGGCGGTGCTGCGCCGCCAGGGGGCGCGCGAGTCGGCGCGCGGCCCGGGCTGGTGGTGGCTGGGCTGGTGCGCGCTGATCGCCGGCGGGCTGTGGGCCGGGCTGTGGCTGGCGCTGGGCTACGAGCAAGCCGGCATCTATCCGGTCGGCATCTTCCTGCTGGCGCTGGCGCTGCTGTCGCTATGGGCGATGCGCGCCGATGGCGAGGCCGAAGGCGGCGCGATGGGGGAGGGCGGCAACACGCTGGCCTTGCTGGCGCTCTGCATCACCGGCGCGCTGGCGGCGCTGCTGGTGTGGCGCAGCGACTTCGCGGCATTCCCCTGGGCGGTGCTGCTGGCGCTGGGCGCGGTGGCGACCTGGCTGGCGCGCCGTCATGGCGATGCCCGCCAATACGCCGCCGCCATCGTGCCGGCGCTGGCGCTGGCGATTTTCTGGTATTGGGGCCTGAAGCTGCTGCCGGCGATCGACGGATCGCGCTTCGCGCTGCAGGCGCTGATCGTGGGCTTGCTGCTGGCCGTGTTGCTCTACGCCACGGTGTGGCGCGCGGCGCGGCCGGCGACTTTCGCCGCGCTGGCCGCGGCCACGGTGTTCCTGCATTTCGCCATCGTCTGCGCCACGCTCTATCGCCAGCCTTTCGTCCTCGGCTGGAGCTGGATCGCGCTGCTGCTGGCGCTGGCGATCGCGCTGCTGGCGCTGCCGGTCGCCGTGGCGCGCAAGCGCCTGGCGCAGGGCGAGACCGCGCTGACGGCGCTGGCGGTGGGCGCCATCGCGCTGGTGGCGCTGGCGGTGCCGCTGGAACTGCGGCGCGAATGGGTCACCATGGCCTATGCGCTGATGCTGCCGGCGATGGCGGCGCTGGCCTGGCGGCTGCATCTGCCGCTGCTGCGCTGGCTGGTGTGGCTGCTGGCGGCGACCGTCACCATCCGGCTGGTGTTCAATCCCTATGTGCTGGATTACGACGTGTCGGGCAGCCCGATCTTCAATTGGGTCCTGTACGGCTACGCCACCGCCATATTGTGCTACGCGCTGACCGCCTGGCTGCTCGACCGCATGGCGGCGGTGGGCTGGGCCGCCCAATGGCTGGCCGACTGGACCGGCAAGTGGCTGCTGCGCGCGGTCGAGGCCAGCATGCTGGCTTTCGGCTTCCTGCTGCTGACGCTCGAGGTGCGCGCCTTCTTCCATCCCGAGGGGCTGGGCCGCGCCATCGACCGCATGGCCGACGCCGAGCTTTATGCCTATTCGATCGTCTGGCTGCTCTACGGCGCGGCGCTGCTGCTGGCCGGCATCGTGCGGCGCAGCATCGTGCTGCGCTACGCTTCGCTGCTGGTGCTGGTGGTCGCGGTGGTCAAGGTATTCGCCATCGACATGTCGGGCCTGACCGGGCTGCTGCGGGTGGCCTCGTTCCTGGGGCTGGGCGTGGGGCTGCTGGCGCTGGGCTTCGTCTATCGCCGCTATGTGTTCGCCGAGGACCGGCCGCCCGCGCCGGGCCGATAGACCGTCAGGGCTGACAGGGCGGCTGTGCGGGTCTAGAGTCCGGCAACCTTTCCTTGCGGAGGCTTCCATGACCACCCTGATTTCCGGCGGCCGGCTGTTCGACGGCGACCGCGAACTGGCCGACCACGGCGTGATGATCGACAACGGCAAGATCGCGCGCGTCGCGCCGATCGCCGAGTTCTCCGGCTATGCCGGCCCGCGCATAGACGCCAAGGGCTGCACCGTGCTGCCCGGCCTGATCGACTGCCACGTCCACATGCTGATGGGCGCGGAGGGCAATCCCGGCGTGGTGCTGGAGAAGCTGCTGCCGGGCGAGATCGTCATGCGCGGCTTCCTGCACATGCAGCAGACGCTGGCCGGCGGCATCACCGCGGTGCGCGATTGCGGCGGCAAGGACTATCTCGAATTCTCCATCCGCGACGCCTGCAATGCCGGCCGCCAGCTCGGCCCCACCATCATGGCGGCGGGCCGCATGATCTGCATGACCGGCGGCCACGGCAACCGCTACGGCCGGGTCGCCGACGGCGTGGTGGACGTGGTGCGCGCGGTGCGCGAGCAGGTCCATGCCGGCTCCGACCTGATCAAGATCATGGCCACCGGCGGCGTCATGACGCCGGGCGTCAATCCGGAGGACGCGCATTACTCGGCCGAGGAGATGGCGGCCGGCATCTCCGAGGGCCATCGCTTCCACAAGCATTGCGCCAGCCACGCCCAGGGCGCCGAGGGCATCCTCAACGCCGTGCGCGGCGGCATCGATTCGATCGAGCACGGCATCTTCATGACCGACGAGTGCATCGAGGAGATGCTGAAGCGCGGCACCTGGCTGGTGCCGACCCTGGCGGCGGTCAAGAACATCCTGCGCGGCCACGAGGGCGGCGAGCCGGGCATCCCCGACTATGTGGTGGAGAAATCCAAGCGCGTGTTCGCCCGCCACCAGGAATCGTTCAAGCTGTTCTACAAGGCCGGCGGCAAGATCGCCATGGGCACCGATTCGGGCACGCCGTTCAACCGCCACGGCGAGAACGCCATGGAGCTGGAGTACATGGCCGATATGGGCATGTCCAACCGCGACGCGCTGCACGCCTCGACCGCTTCCGCCGCCGACCTGATGCGCCGCCGCGACATCGGCCGGCTGGCCGAGGGCAAGTCGGCCGACATGCTGATGGTCGAGGGCAATGCGCTCGCCGACATCAAGACCGTGTCGCGCCGGGAGAACCATCGCCTGGTGATCAAGCGCGGCATCGTCGCCAAGGACAGCCGCGACGCTAGCGCCAGGGGCCAGGACTCGGGCGTGCTGCTCAACGCCGCGGCGGGGCTGTAACGCCGTTTTGCCGGTTTCCATCCCGGGCAAGCCGCCATGCCGCAAAGCGTGGCGGTCTGCTTTTCAGGGCTTGCGGAAGACCACGGCGAAGTTGTCGCTGAAGCGCCTGCCGCGCGCCAGGCCCAGGCTGGCGCCCTGCCAGGTGAAGCGGGTCAGTCCGGGAATCGCGCCGCTGCCCGAATAGACCACCGCCAGCGGCTGCAGCCCGGCCTCGCTTGCGGCGCGCTCCAGGTCGATGCGCAGCAGCGGCGTGATATGGGCCGGATAGCTGTCCGGGCCGAAGCCGGCGAAATAGCCGCGCAGCAGCAGCGATACCGCCGAGCGCAGGCTCTCGCAATTGGGCGTCGTCACCACCAGCAGCCCCTGCCGCTTCAACAGCCGCGCCGCCTCGCGGAAGAAGCGTCGCGGATTCTCCAGATGCTCGATCACCTCCAGCGCGGCGATGGTGTCGAAGCTGGCATCGGCCAGCGCCACCGTCTCGTTGAGGTCGGCCTGGTGCCAGGCGATGGCATCGGGCAGGGCAGCCGGCCGCGCCATCAGGTCGATGGCCGCGACCTCGGCGAACATCGCGCTGTCGAGCAGCCGGCACGCCAGGCCGCCGGCGCCGGCGCCGAAATCCAGCGCCGCGCCCCGGGCGCCGTGCCGGCGCAGGCAGTCCAGCGCCATGGCGTGGATGGCGTCGCCGGAAATGCCGCCGCTCTGCTCGGCGGCGTGCTGACGGTGCTGGGCGAGGGATGTGTCCATGGCGCGGGCGTGAGGTGGTTTTGCCATGCTACCATGGATCGACCATCCATCGTTGCGGCCGCATGCGCTTCCTCATCGTATCCTACGCTTTCCTGCCCAGCCTGGGCGGCCAGGAGACCGCCAGCCTGATGCTGGCGGAGGAGCTGGTGCGGCGCGGCCACCAGGTCGATGTGGTGACGGCGACGCCGGACGGGCCCAAGCCGGAACTCGAGCCGGACCTCAAGCCGGACGCGCCCTTCGCCGTGCATCACCGTCCCTCGCCAGGGAAGCTGCTGGCGCTGCATGCCCGCGCCGATACGGTGATTCATAACGGCTTCAGCCTGCGCTTCGCTTGGCCACTCTTGTCGAGGCCGCTGCTGCTGGCGCGGCGGCGCTGGCTGGTGGTGCATCAGACCTACCTGCCGCGGCGTTTCCCGCACCGGCTGGCGGTGCGGCTGGGGCGCAACGTCGCCATCAGCAAGGCGGTGGCGGCCACGGTGCCGGGCCGCAGCGCTGTGGTGCCCAACGCCTATCGCGCTGCGCTGTTTGGTTGCACCAACGACGGCGCGCGCGACTACGACATCGCTTTCGCCGGCCGGCTGGTCAGCGACAAGGGCGGCCTGCTGCTGCTGCAGGCGCTCGAGCGGCTGCAGGGGCGGGGCCTGAGGCCGCGCACCGTCGTGATCGGCCGCGGCGAGCAGCAGCCGGCGCTGCGCGATTTCGCCGCCGCGCACGGCCTGGCGGTCGATTTCGCCGGACCGCAATTCGGCGCGGCGCTGGCCGGGCTGCTCAACCGGGCGCGCGTTCTGGTGGTGCCGTCGATCTGGGCCGAGCCGTTCGGCATCGTCGCGCTGGAGGGCATCGCCTGCGGCTGCGTGGCGATCGGCTCCGCCGGCGGCGGCCTGGCCGATGCGATCGGGCCGTGCGGCCTGACCTTTCCCAATGGCGACGTCGAGGCGCTGGCCGACGCCATCGCGCGGCTGCTGGGCGATGCCGCGCTGCGACAGTCGATGCGGGAGGCGGCGCCGGCGCATCTGGCGCGCCACATGCCGCGCGCCATCGTCGACCGCTATCTGCAGCTCTTGAAGATCAGCGCTTGACGAAATAGCGCACGCAGGGATCGGCCTGCAACAGCTCCGGCTTCAGGCCGCGCCCGGCCATGAACTCGTTGACCGCCTTCTGGCAGCCGACGAAGAAGCCGTAATCGTCGACGATGACGATGCCGCCCGGCACCACCTGGTCGTAGAGCTGCTCCAGGCAGGTCTTGGTCGATTGGTACCAGTCGCCGTCCAGCCGCAGCACCGCGATCGGCCCGATGCGCGTCTTCCAGGCCGGCAGCGTGTCCTGGAACCAGCCCTTGACGATATGGCTGTGCGCGGCGGGAAAGCCGCTGGCGGCGACGATGGCGCGGCAGGCGCTTTCCTCGGCGGCGTTCATGGCGTGGGGCTTGAGCGCGCCGCCCAGCTCGGCGGCCGACAGGCTGTCGATGCCTTTGCCGTGCAGCATGCGCGCCGCCCAGTCGCCGTCCTGCGGCGTGACGTCGGGCATGCCCTCGAAGGAATCGAAGCCGAAGATGGGATTGTCTTGTGGCTTGCCGCCGTTGCGCAGCAGGGCGCGGGCCCAGAACGCCAGCGCGCCGCCGCGCCAGGTGCCGCATTCGACGAAGGCGCCGCGCAGGGCGTTGTCGGTCACGTAGCGCGCCGCGGTTTCGAGGTTGAGGATGCCGGCCTGGCTGAGCTGGGTGTGGTCGGCCACCGCATGCCAGTCGCGCGCGATGGCCTGCGCCTGGTCGGCGTCGGCGAAGCCGGATCGGACCAGCCCGCGCCGGAAGCTGCGCGCGCCGCGCCGCAACTTGGCATCGCGATAGAACCGGTAGAGCGGCCGGGTCAGCGGATGCGATTTCAGCGCGTTGCGCTGGCGGGCGGACAGCATGGCCCCGAGCATGGGCAGGCCGCGGGCGGCGGTCAATCGGCTGGTTGACAGCGCCGTTGGCGCCGCCAGACTGGCCGCAAAAGAGGATCGGGGAGGCGATGAGCGATTTCGATGCGCCGCTGAAGCTCAGCCGCGACGCGCTGGAGGCGCTGCAGTTTGGACGGCTGCGCGCCACGCTCGAGCGGGTCTATGCCAAGGTGGCGCCCTATCGCGCCAAGTGCCAGGCCGCGCAGGTGCATCCCGACGACCTGCGCAGCCTGGACGACCTGGCGAAGTTCCCCTTCACCGAGAAGGACGATCTGCGTCGCGCCTATCCGTTCGGGCTGTTCGCCGTGCCGCGCGAGAAGATTCTGCGGCTGCACGCCTCCTCCGGCACCACCGGCCGGCCCACCGTGGTGGGCTACACCCAGGCCGATCTCGACGCCTGGTCCCTGCTGGTGGCGCGCTCGATCCGCGCCGCCGGCGGCCGGCCCGGCGACATCGTGCATGTCGCCTATGGCTACGGGCTGTTCACCGGCGGGCTGGGCGCGCATTACGGCGCGGAGCGGCTAGGTTGCACCGTGGTGCCGATGTCGGGCGGCCAGACCGAGAAGCAGGTGCAGCTCATCCGCGAGCTGGGCGCCACCGTCGTCATGGTGACGCCGTCCTACATGCTGGCCATCGCCGACGAGTTCGCCCGGCTGGGCATCGATCCGCGCTCGACCAGCCTGCGCGTCGGCATCCACGGCGCTGAGCCCTGGACCGAGGCGATGCGGGCCGAGATCGAAGCGCGCATGGGCATCGACGCGGTCGATATCTACGGCCTGTCCGAGGTGATGGGGCCGGGCGTCGCCTCCGAGTTCGTCGAGGCCAAGGACGGCGCCACCATCTGGGAGGACCACTTTCTGCCCGAGACGGTCGATCCGCAGACCGGCCAGCGCGTGGCCGACGGCGAGGCGGGCGAGCTGGTGTTCACCACCCTGACCAAGGAGGCGCTGCCGCTGGTGCGCTATCGCACGCGCGATCTCACCCGGCTGCTGCCGGGGCAGGTGACGGCGATGCGCCGCCTGCAGCGCATCGCCGGGCGCAGCGACGACATGCTGATCGTGCGCGGCGTCAACGTCTTTCCCAGCCAGATCGAGGCGCTGATCCTGCAGGACCAGCGCTTGGCGCCGCACTACCTGCTGGAGCTGGGCCGCGACGGCCGCATGGACACGCTCAAGGTGCTGGTCGAGCCGCGCGCGGCGCTCAACGATCCCGGCACCCATGGCGAATTGTCGGGCGGGCTGACAAGGCGCATCAAGGAGCTGGTGGGCGTGACCTGCACGGTCGAGATCGTCGAGGTCGGCCGCATCGAACGCTCGATCGGCAAGGCAAAACGGGTGGTGGATTTGCGAGGGAAGTGATTTCGTCGTGCTGAGCGGAGCGAAGCACCGTGCTTCGCCAATGGCGACGGTTCCGCTGAAGCAAGATCCTTCGTTTCGCTCAGGATGACGGATTACTTCTTCTTCGCGTCGACATAGGCGATGCGCAGGATGTTGGTGGCGCCGGGGGTGCCGAAGGGCACGCCGGCGGTGACCACCAGGCGCTGGCCTTCCTCGGCCAGGCCCTCGTGCCGCGCCGCGCGCTGCGCTTTGACCACCATGTCGCCGAAACTGTGCGCGTCCTCGGTCCGTACCGGGTGCACGCCCCATACCAGCGCCAGCCGCCGCGCCGTGTCCAGCTTGGGCGTCAGGCAAAGGATCGGCACGTCGGGCCGTTCGCGCGCGGCGCGCAAGGTGGTCGAGCCGGAGGTGGTGTAGGTGACGATCGCCGCCGCGCTCAGGGTGTGGGCGCATTGCCGCGCCGCGGCCGAGATGGCGTCGGCGGTGGTGGCTTCCGGATCGGCGCGGGCGGCGTTGACGATCTGGCGATAGGTCGGATCGCGCTCCACCCGGCACAATATGCGGTCCATCATGCGCACCGCCTCGACCGGATAGTCGCCCGAGGCCGTCTCGGCCGACAGCATCACCGCGTCGGCGCCGTCATAGACCGCGGTGGCGACGTCGGAGGCCTCGGCCCGGGTCGGGGTCGGCGCGTGCACCATGGAATCCAGCATCTGCGTCGCCACCACCGCCGGCGTGCCGGTAGCGTGGCAGGCGCGCAGGATCGATTTCTGGGTCGGCGGCACGTCTTCCGGCGGCATCTCCACGCCCAGGTCGCCGCGCGCCACCATGATGGCGTCGCTGAGATCGAGGATCTCCTGCAGGTGCTCGATCGCCGCCGGCTTCTCCAGCTTGGCCATCACCGCAGCGCGGCCTGCCACCAGCTTGCGCAGCTCGGCCACGTCGGCGGCGCGCTGCACGAAGGACAGCGCCACCCAGTCGACGCCCAGCGCCATGCCGGTGTCGAGGTCGCGATAGTCCTTCTCGGTCATGGCCGATAGCGGCACCACCGTGTCGGGCAGGTTGACGCCCTTGTGGTCGGACACGGCGCCGCCCACCGCCACCTCGGTGTCCGCCCAGTCGGCGCCGGATTTGATCACCCGCAGCCGCACCTTGCCGTCGTCGATCAGCAGCGCGCTGCCGGCCTGCAGCGCCTTGAACACCTCGGGATGGGGCAGGGCGGCCTTGCGCGCATCGCCGGCGAAATCGCCCAGCTCGAGGCGGAAGGCGTCGCCCGCCTTCAGCTCCGCCTTGCCGCCGGCGAAATCGCCCAGCCGCAGCTTGGGCCCCTGCAGGTCCATCAGGATGCCGACCGGCCGGCCGACCTCCTTCTCCAGCGCGCGCAGGATCTTGACCCGCTCGGCGTGGTCTTGGGCGGCGCCGTGGCTGAAATTCAGGCGGAACACGTCGGCCCCGGCGTCGAACAGCGCGCGGATGCGCTCGGCCGTCGAGCTGGACGGCCCCAGTGTGGCGATGATCTTGGCGAAACGGTTACGATGCATGGGCGGTCGCGCGGCTCGGCTTGCGGGCTTCGATAACCACCGAATGTGGCGTTTCGAAGTCGCTCTCGTATTCGGTGTCGAGGATTTCGCGGCCCACCACGCCGGAGTCGCGGCACGGCAGGCGGCGCTCGATATCGACGAATCCCGCCTTGTGCGCCAGCTCGCGCAGATAGGATTCCGACAGCGCCATCAGGTGCTCGCCGCGGCAGAACACGAAATTGGCGAAGCGCCCGCCGATGCTGTCGCGCCGGTCGGGGAAGTCGGAGAACCAGGCGAGATCGTTCTCCAGGTATTTCTTGCAGGCGTTGCCGATATCCGGCCCGCCGATGCGGATGGCGCCGCCCGGCTGCAGCACGCGGAACATGTCGGCGAAATGGCGCGGCAGGACGCGGTCGGGCAGGTGCTCGATGACGTGGAACGAATAGATCGTCGCCACCGAGTTGTCGCGGAACGGCAGCCGGTCGCGCAGATCGGCCCACAGGTCGAGCCGGGCCGAGACGATGTTGCCGTCGACGTTGAGCCAGCCGGGTACGTATTTGCCCTTGCCCGGCCCGAGATGGACCTTGAGCGGCGTGCGCGGCTGGCGCAGCGCGGCGTAGAGCCGGCCGTTCAGCCACATCGGCGGGCGCAGCACGCCGTAATAGAGGCGCTTGACCCAGTCCGCCGTCATGCCGTCAGCCATGGCGCTCGACCTTGCCCTTCGCGTGTGTCACCCGATCAGTATGGCACGAAAATCGTTGACGTTGGTGCGGGTCGGGCCGGTGACGATCAAATCGCCCAGCGCGGCGAACAGGCGGTAGGAATCGTTGCCGTCGAGCAGCGCCTGCGGATCGAGCCCGGCGGCGCGCGCCCGCGCCAGCGTGTCGGACAGCACCAGCGCGCCGGCATTGTCTTCCGAGCCGTCGATGCCGTCGGTGTCGCCGGCCACGGCGGTGATGCCGTCGTGGGCGATGCCGGCCGCGCCATCCAGCGCCAGGGCCAGCCCCAGCAGATATTCGCAATTGCGCCCGCCGCGACCCTGGCCGCGCATCGTCACGGTGGTCTCGCCGCCGGAGATCAGGGCGGTACGCTGGCCTTGCCCAGTCAGGTCGCGTGCCGCCTGCAGCGCCATGGCGGCGTGTTCGGCCGCCACTGCGCGCGCCTCGCCCTCGATGCGGTCGCCCAGGTTGCGCACGGCGTAGCCGTGCCGTGCGGCGAGCGCCGAAGCGGCCTGCAGCGAACGTGCCGGCGTGGCGACGATCGTGGTGGTGGCGCGGGACAGGCGGGGATCGCCCGGCTTGGGCGTCTCCTCGATCTGTCCGCGCGCACCGGCCTCCAGCCGCTGCCGCACATGGGGCGGCGGCTCGATGCCGTATCGCGCCAGCACCGCGAGCGCATCGGCGAAAGTCGAGGGATCGGCCACGGTGGGGCCGGAGGCGATCACCGAAAGATCGTCGCCCGGCACGTCGGAGATGGCGAAGGCCGCCAGCCGCGCCGGATAGGCTGCCACGGCGAGGCGTCCGCCTTTGATCGCCGACAGATGCTTGCGCACCGTGTTCATGGCGTCGATCGGCGCGCCCGAGCGCAGCAGGGCGCGGTTGACCGCCTGCTTGTCCTCCAGCGACACGCCGTCGGCCGGCAGCGCCAGCAGCGCCGAGCCGCCGCCGGAGATCAGCGCGATCACCAGCTCGTCCTCGGTCAGGCCCTGCACCGCCTGCAGCATGCGCCCCGCCGCCTCGCGGCCGGCGGCGTCGGGCACCGGATGGGCCGCTTCGATCACCTCGATCTGCCGGCACGGCGCGCCGTGGCCGTAGCGCGTCACCACCAGGCCGGACAAGGGATGCGGCCAGTGGTCCTCGACCGCCTTGGCCATCGCCGCGGCCGCCTTGCCGGCGCCAATCACGATGGTGCGGCCTTTGGGCGGTGCGAGCCCGGCCAGATAGGGCGCCAGGCATTGCGCCGGGCTGGCGGCTTCGATCGCCGCCTCGAACAGCGCGCGCAGCAGGCTGCGTTTGTCGTTCATGGTGCCGTCGCTCACGATTTGGCGCGATCGACGCTGCCGCGCTTGGCGACATAGATGCCGGCCAGTACGACGATGCCGCCGACGAGCTGCCACACCACCGGCAGCTCGTGCAGGATCAGCACCGCCAGGATGGCGGCGATCACCGGCTGCAGCAGCAGCGCCACCGAGCTGAACGCGGCCGGCAGATGGGCCAGCGAAAACGTGATGAGGCCCTGGCCGCCGGCATGGGACACCAGCGCCAGGCCGATCAGGATGATCCAGCCATGGAGCGAGGGCGCCACCAGGCTTTCGCCCTGGATCCAGCTTAGCGGCAGCAGCAGGGCGAAGGTGACGGCGCCGCTCCACAGCATCACGGTCAGGGTGCCGAGCCGGCTGCGCAGCCGGGCGATGCTGAGGATGTAGCCGCCGTAGAAGCTGCCGCAGCACAGGCCCAGCAGGTCGCCGTAGAGATGCTGCGTGCCCAGGCTGAGACTGGACGCCATCAAGGTGATCGCGCCCAGCATGGCGATGGCCAGCCCGGCCAGGAACAGCCGGCTGAAGCGCTCGCCGAAGATCAGCCACGAGCCCAGGGTGACGAAGATCGGCGCGAAATTGGCCAGCAAGGTGGCGTTGGCCACGCTGGTCAGGCCGATCGACCAGTGCCAGGTGGCGAGGTCGCCGGCGAACATGAAGCCGGCCAAGGCCAACAGCGGCCAATCGGCCCGGGTTGGGCGGCGCGTGGCGCGCTCCGCCGGCACCACCTGCTGGAACAGCGCCAGCGCCGGCAGCGCGAACAGCACGCGATAGACCGCGGTGGCGATCGGCCCCAGCTCCGACAGGCGCACGAAGATCGGCGAGCAGGCGATGGCCGCCGCGCCCAGCAGCAGCAGCGGCAGGGCGAAACGCGCCAGGCCGGTCGGATGGGCCGGCGATCCGGCGGCGGCAGGCAGGGACATGGCGCCATGCTATCGCGTCGCGCGCGGCCCTGCCACGGCGTCGGCGCATGGCCGCTTGCGCAGGGCGAGATGTCCGCGCGCTTGACCGCGCCACCGCCGCGCCGATAGCGTGGCGCCTTCATCGCCAGGGTGCTTATGGCTTCGCTGCTCGGTCCCGACGACCCGCCGCCGTTCCAGATTCTCAATCCCGACGCCACCACGCCGCTGCTGCTGCTGTGCGATCACGCCAGCCGGGCGGTGCCGGCCGCGCTCGACCGTCTGGGCCTGCCCGATGCGGAGCTGTCGCGCCATATCGGCTGGGATATCGGCGCCGCCGCCGTGGCGCGGCTGCTGGCGCAAGCCTTCGGGGCGCGGCTGGTCACCTCGGGCTACTCGCGGCTGGTGATCGACTGCAACCGCAAGCCGGGCTACCCGTCTTCCATTCCGCCGATCAGCGACGGCACGGTGGTGCCGGGCAATCGCGGACTGTCCGATATCGATCGGGTGACGCGAGCGGACGCCTGTTTCTGGCCCTATCATCGCGCCATCGACGCCCAGCTTGCCGCGCTGATGGCGCTGGGCCCCAAGCCGGCCGTAGTGGTGATCCATTCCTTCACGCCGCGCATGAACGAGTTCGACCGGCCCTGGCATCTGGGCGTGCTGTGGGACCAGGACGGGCGGCTGGCTCAGCCGCTGCTGCACCACCTTGGCCAGGCTTCGGGTGTGATGGTGGGCGACAACGAGCCCTATTCGGGTCGCGGCGAGCAGGAATATACGATCGGCGCCCATGCCGTGCCGCACGACCTGCCGCGCGTCTCGATCGAGATCCGCCAGGACCTGATCGGCGACGATGCCGGCGTGCGCCATTGGGCCAATGTGCTGCAGCCGGCGATCGCCGCCGCGCTCAAGGATGCGGGCTACCAGTTCTAACCGTCATGCTGAGCGCTAGCGAAGCATCTTGCCTCAGCCCGCACGATCTATCGGTAAGGATAAGGTCCTTCGCTATCGCTCAGGACGACGAAGGTCTCAGTGGCCGCCTTCGTGCAGGATCGCCTGGCGCAGCCCGGTGTCGTAGTCCAGCCCGACCTTGTGCAGGGTCACCGAGTTGGGGAAGTCGGTGCTGACCAGCCCCTTGCGCTCCAGCGCCGCCCACACGCCGCCGTTCTGCAGGCCGGTGGCGTCGGCGCCGGACACCATGTAATGGCCGACATGGACGTGGTTGCCATGGGCATGCGGCAGGGCGGTGATCTTGACCGAGCCGTCGGCTTCGTTGCGCTCGGCGGCCTCGGGCAGCTCGGCCACCGCCTGCAGGATGGTCAGGGTCTTGAGCTGCAAGGTATTGAGATTGAGCGGGTTTTTCTTGATCGACATGGCGGTCCTGTGCGGTTCGGGGCGGCCGTTGCTTTTGATCGGCCGGGCGCCCAAGTGCTACACTCTGGACAGGGCAGCGGCAAGGAGCCGATACGATGGACGACAAGACCAGGACCGAGCTGGAAGCGGCGGCGTTCCGCCGGTTGGTGCAGCATCTGCAGGAACGCACCGACGTGCAGAACATCGACCTGATGAACCTGGCCGGGTTCTGCCGCAACTGCCTGTCGCGCTGGTATCGCGAGGAATCGGAAAAGCGCGGCACGCCGGTCAGCGATCCGGCCGCCCGCGAAATCGTCTACGGCATGCCCTACGACCAGTGGAAGGCGAAATACCAGAAAGCCGCCTCGAGCGAGCAGCAGCAGAAATTCGCCAATAGCCACAAGCATTAAGCCCGGCCGGGACGGCGGCAGTTATCCCGGTTATCCCCCTTTTTAGACCCGCCTGCGCCGTTGTGATGAGGCACCGGCGGCTCTAGCTTGCCGCCTGTGTAATTGCGTTTTCAGGGAGCACGTGACATGCCGGATGGCGCCAAACTGGGCGGCAAGCGCAGCGAGACTTTTGCCGCCGAACGCCTGACTTCGTTCATCGAGCGCATCGAGAAGCTGGAGGAGGAGCGCGCATCGCTGGGCGCCGACATGCGCGAGGTCTATTCCGAGGCCAAGGGCTCGGGCTTCGACGTCAAGACCATGCGCCAGCTCGTGCGCCTGCGCAAACTGGAGCCGGCCGAGCGCGCCGAGCAGACCGAGCTGCTCGACATCTACATGCAGGCGCTGGGCATGGCGTAGAGCGGCCCGCCCCGCCGCATCAGGCGCCGCATTGTTCCCCGCCTGACATGACCGTCACGATCTATGGCGTTCCCGCCTCGCGCGCCTTCCGGCCGATCTGGATGGCGCACGAGCTGGGCCTGGCCTACGACAACGTGCCGATCGCCTTCACCGGCGGCGCCAACAAGGCGCCGGACTATCTGGCGATCAACCCGGCCGGCAAGGTGCCGACGCTGGTCGACGGCGATTTCGTGCTGTGGGAGTCGATGGCGATCGATTTCTACCTGGCCAGGAAATACGACAACGGCACCGGCATCGCCCCGCGCGGCCTGGAAGAAGAGGCGCTGGCGCTGCAATGGACCTTGTTCGCCACCAACCATCTCGAGCAGGCGGTGATCGACTGGGCGTTCAACGCCATGGTGCTGCCGCCGGCTAAGCGCGATGCCCAGTTGGCCGCTTCCGCGGTCGAGAAGATGCAGGCGCCGCTCAAGGTGCTGGACGGGGCGCTGCGCGACCGTCGCTGGCTGGTCGGCGACCGCTTCACCGTGGCCGACCTCAACGTCGCCGCCGCGCTCTACCGCCTGCTGTGGATGGAACTGCCGCAGGTGGTGGCGGTCGACGCCTGGCTCGACCGCTGCCTGACCCGGCCGGCGGCGCTGGCCGCGCGCAAGCTGCGCGAATAGAATTGCCCGGCCAGCGGTGCTAAACCATCGCCCATGCCCAATCCGACCGTCCGTTCAACCGACAATCCGACCGCCCCGGCAAGCGAGACCGTCTGTGCCCGCTGCGCCAAGCCCGAGGGCCTGTGCGTGTGCGACGCCATCCAGCGCATCGACAACCGGCTGTTCGTGCTGATCCTGCAGCACCCGCAGGAGAAGCGCGAGGCCCTGGCCACGGCGCCGCTGCTGGCCGCGTCGCTGGCCCATGCCAAGCTGGTGGTCGGCCTGTCCTGGCCCAATCTGCGCCGCGTGCTGGGCCGCGACGTCGATGCAAGGCGCTGGGGCGTGCTCTATCTCGGCTCGACCGAAGGCAAGGCGCCGCTCGCCGCGGTCGACCGCAAGGGCAAGGCGCTGGCCCACCAGGAGGCGCTGCTGCACGGGCTGGAAGGGCTGATCGTGCTCGACGGCAGTTGGAGCCAGGCCAAGGCGCTGTGGTGGCGCAATCCCTGGCTGCTGAAATGCACCCGGCTGGTCCTGAACGCGCCGTTCGCCTCGCGCTACGGCAAGCTGCGGCGCGAGCCGCGCCGCGAGGGCCTGGCGAGCCTGGAATCGGTGGCCTTTGCGCTCAGCGAGCTGGAAGGCGATCCGGCGATTTTCGAGCGCCTGCTCACGCCATTCGAGGCGCTGCTCGACCGCTATAAAGCGGCCAACCCCCGCCCCGCCAAATCCGCCGCGCCGCAGGTTCAGTAGCAGATTTCCATACGGAGCCCACGCGCGTCGCGCTGCGGCCGGGATTGCAGCGGCAGGCGCACCGCCTCGTCGCGATAGAGTCGCTCGGCGGTGCGGCTGAGCGCGATGGCATCGAGTGCATCGTCGATGCCGACGCCCTTTGGCAATTTATTGGGCGGCAGCCTGTCGAGCCGGCCCACGACGATACCGTGACGCTCGAGCAGGCCGCGGCGTTCGCGCTGACCTCGCGGCGTCCGCTTCCGTGAAAGGAGCGGCGTGCCGCCATTCATCAGTGCGAAGGCCAGCTCGGGATGGGCTTCGACCAGCCGGCGCTGGCGGGAAGGGGTGATGAAATCGTCCAGCTCGCGCAGCTTGGGCAGCAGGTGGAAAGCCTGTTGCGACAGGCCGATGCCGCCGTCCTGCCGGTTGAGCCGCAGCGCCTCGGCATAGCTGGCGGCGCCCAGCGCGGCGCGGCAGGGGATGGAGAACACCGAACTCGACTTGCCCGGCAGCTTCCGGCGCGCCGCCTTCTCGCAATCGCGCCCGCCCGGCACGGCGCGCTCGGCCAGCCCCATCGGCATGTCGATCGCCAGCATGGCCGGCCGCTCGGGCAGGCTGGCCAGATCGGCGATGCGGGGCAGCAAGCGCAGCACGACGGCGCTGTCGCCCAGCCGGCGCAGCGCCAATATCCAGCCGGCGCGGCAGCCGTCGATGCCGCCCAGCCACACGATCTT
Organism: uncultured Hyphomicrobiales bacterium; assembly: GCA_964458605.1. Lineage (GTDB taxonomy): Bacteria > Pseudomonadota > Alphaproteobacteria > Reyranellales > JAQSWP01 > JBBSNV01. The sequence goes on from CAYWLS010000001.1 coordinate 119,952, forward strand.
TTTCCCGGACGTGCCCACGGGGGCGATGATGCGCGAGAAGCCGCTGCACCGGAAGCGGCCCCGAGAAGCCCGTCGCCTCGGGCGCGCTCAATGGGCCGGAAAACTCGCCTGCTGCAGCCAATGCACCACCGCGCGCAGCGCCGCGCGCTTGTCGTGGCCCTCGGCCAGCGCCTGCTCGAACACCTGGCGCTGGTGCTGCGCGGAGGTGCCGCGCCGGACGATGTCGCGGCAGCGTTCGACCTGGGTCCGGCAATCGAAGAAGTCCATGTCCTCCTGCACCAGCGCCAGCACGTGGTCGAGATAGTCCGTCACCTTGACCATGCGGTCGGTGTCGATCTCCAGCAGGTCGCCTTCGACGCCGTAGCGCTGCGCCCGCCAGCGGTTCTCGTCGATCAGCAGCCGCATCCACGGCGCCATGCCGGCATTGACGTCCTTGCGCCGCCACAGCAGGCGCAGCAGGCAGCGATAGAGCTGGGCGATGGCGATGCCGTCGTCCAGGTCGGTGACGCTGTCGGCCACGCGCAGCTCGAGCGTCGGGAACTTGCGCGACGGTCGGATCGCCCACCACACCATGCTGGCGTCGGGGATGATGCCGGCGCCGACCAGCATGGCGACGTATCGGCGATATTCGCCCTCGTCGGCGAAGATCTCCGGCAGGCCGGTGCGCGGCAGCTCGTCGTAGATCGCCAGCCGGTAGCATTGCAGGCCGGTATCCTCGCCGCGCCAGAACGGCGAGGAGGTGCCGAGCGCCAGCAGCAGCGGCAGATAGGGCAGCACCCGGTTCATCAGGTCGATGCGCGCGGCCGGATCGGGCGGCTGCACGTGCACATGCATGCCGCAGATCAGCAGGCGGCGTCCGACCTGCTGCAGGTCGTTGACGATGTCGGCATAGCGCTGCTTCTCGGTATGCAGCGAATCGGACCAGTCGCCGAACGGATGCGTGCCGGCGGCGATCGGCGAGATGCCGTGGCTGTGCGCCACTTCGCCGACGCCCCGGCGCAGCATGACCAGTTCCTCGCGCAGCGCCGCGGCGTTCTCGTGCGGCCGGGTGCCGATCTCGATCTGCGCGCGCAGCATCTCCGGCGTGACCTGCTCGCCGAGCTTCTGGCGCGCCTGGGCGAACACGCTTTGCGGCGGATCCAGCACCAGGTGGCCGAGCGCGGTGTCGGTCAGCAGATATTCTTCTTCGATGCCGATGGTGAAAGCCATGACGACCTCTGGCGCCGGGGACCGGCGTCCGGTTGCGCACCGGCCGCCGGCCACTTCGCCCAGTAGGGCGCGCGGGAGGCGCGAGGGCTATTCGGCGGCGGTGCGTTTGACGATGGGGGAGCGAAACGCGGCCAGCAATTCGGCTTCCTTCTTCTTGGCCTTGGCAAGGTTGGCGTCCTTGACGTGGCCATAGCCCCTGATGTCCTCGGGGATGGAAGCGATCTGCACCGCCAGCGCGTGATTGTCGTGGTCCAGCCTGCCGAGCAGTTCCTCGATCACCGTTTCGTACTCGGCGATAACGCGCCGCTCCATCCGGCGTTCCGCGGTGCGGCCGAACGGATCGAACGCGGTGCCGCGCAGGAACTTGAGCTTCGCCAGCAGGCCGAACGCACCCATCATCCACGATCCGAATTGCTGCTTCTGCAATTCGCCGGTCTTGGCGTCGCGCTCGGCCAGCAGCGGCGGCGCCAGATGGAATTTCACCTTGTAGTCGCCTTCGAACTGGCTCCTGAGCTGCTGCAGGAAGGCGCCGTCGGTGTAGAGCCGCGCCACCTCGTACTCGTCCTTGTAGGCCAGCAGCTTGGCGTAGTAGCGCGCCACCGCTTCGCCGAGGCCGGTCATGCCCGGCGCCTTGGCGGCCTCGACCTGGCGCACCCGCGCCACCAGGTCGCTGTAGCGCTTGGCATAGGCGGCGTTCTGGTAGCCGGTCAGGTGGCGCACGCGCCGCGCCACCAGCTCGTCGAGATTCTGCGACAGGTGATGCGGCTTCTCGATCGCGGCCGGCGGCGCGGCCAGCTTCTCCACCGCCGCCTGGTCGTGGGCGGCGCGACGGCCCCACAGGAAGGCCTTCTTGTTCATCTCGATCGCCGCGCCGTTCAGCTCGATGGCGCGTTCGATGGCCTCGCGGCCGACCGGCACCAGGCCCTTCTGCCAGGCGAAGCCCAGCATGAACAGGTTGGTGGCGATGGAATCGCCCATCAGCGCGGTGGCCACGGCCTGGGCGTCGATGAAGTCGGCATTGCCGGCGCCGGTCGCGGCCTCGATCGCCAGCTTGAGCGTGTTGCCCGGGAACTTCAGGTTGGGATCGCGGGTGAAGGCGCCGGTGATGGTCTCATGGGTGTTGATCACGGCGCGCGTGGTGCCCTGCTCGACCCGCGACAGCGCATCGGCATTGGCCGCCACCACCAGGTCGCAGCCCAGCAGCGCGTTGGCGTCGCCGGCGGCGATGCGCACGGCGTGGATGTCTTCGGGCCGCTGGGCGATGCGCACATGGGAGATCACCGAGCCGCCCTTCTGCGACAGGCCGGTCATGTCCAGCACCGAGCAGCCCTTGCCCTCCAGATGCGCCGCCATGCCGACCAGTGCGCCGATCGTCACCACGCCGGTGCCGCCGACGCCGGTGATCAGCATGCCGTAAGGCTGCTGCTGCACGACCGGCAAGCTGGGCTCCGGCAGCGCCGGCCAGCCGGCATCGTCCGGCGTCTTGCGGGCCATGGCCTTGCCCTTGCGCAACCCGCCGCCTTCGATCGTGACGAAGCTGGGGCAGAAGCCGTTGAGGCAGGAATAGTCCTTGTTGCAGCTCGACTGGTCGATCGCCCGCTTGCGGCCGAACTCGGTCTCGACCGGCACCACGCTGAGGCAGTTCGATTTCACCGAACAGTCGCCGCAGCCTTCGCATACGGCTTCGTTGATGAACATCCGCTTGGCGGGATCGGGATACTGGCCGCGCTTGCGGCGGCGGCGCTTCTCGGCGGCGCAGGTCTGGTCGTAGATCAGCACCGACACGCCGGGCCATTGCCGCAGGTCGCGCTGCACCTGATCCAGTTCCGAGCGATGGTGCAGGGTGGTGCCGTGCGCCCATGGGGTGCCGGAGGGATATTTGCCCGGGTCGTCGGTCACCAGGGCGATGCGGCCGACGCCTTCGGCGGCCACCTGCTGGGAGATGATCCACGGCTTGAGATCGCCGTCGTGATGCTGGCCGCCGGTCATGGCGACGGCATCGTTGAACAGGATCTTGTAGGTGATGTTGACGGTCTTGGCGGCGACCGCCTGGCGCAGCGCCAGCAGGCCGGAATGGAAATAGGTGCCGTCGCCCAGGTTCTGGAACATGTGCGGCGTGTCGGTGAACGGCGCCACCCCGACCCAGGTCGCGCCTTCGCCGCCCATATGGGTGAAGGTGCTGGTCTGGCGGTCCATGAACAGCGCCAGGGTGTGGCAGCCGATGCCGGCCATCGCCATCGAGCCTTCCGGCACCTTGGTCGAGGTGTTGTGCGGGCAGCCCGAGCAGAAATAGGGAATGCGGGCGATGCCGCCGGAATTGCGCACCGGCCGGTCGGTCTTGCGCTGCATGGCGGCGAGGCGGTTGCGCACCCGCTCGGGCATCGCTTCCAGCCCCAGCCGCTCGACCAGCACCTGGGCGATGCGCACCGGCGTCAGCTCGGCATTGGCCTGCAGCAGCACCTGGCCCTTCTCGTCGGTCTTGCCGACCAGCACCGGCCGGCGGGCGGCCTCGAGGTTAAAGAGCTGCTCCTTGATCTGGTATTCCATCAGGGAGCGCTTTTCCTCGACCACCACGACCTCGCGCTTGCCCTCGACGAAGCGGCGGATGCCCTGCGGCTCGATCGGCCACACCAGGCCGACCTTGTAGATGGCGATGCCCAGATGCCGGGCCAGTTCCTCGTCGATGCCCAGCTCGTCCAGCGCCTGGCGCACGTCGAGATAGGACTTGCCGGTGGTGACGATGCCGAACGGCGCGTCGGGGCTGCCCAGCACCAGCCGGTCGAGATTGTTGGCCCGCCAATAGGCCTGCGCCGCCGGATACTTGGCGTAGAGCAGCCGCTTCTCCTGGTCGAGATAGTCGTCGGGCCAGCGGATCGACAGCCCGCCCGGCGGCAGCTCGAAATCGGTCGGCAGCGCGATCTCGACCCGGTGCGGATCGACATGGACCGAGGCCGAGGTGTCCACCGTCTCGGCCAGCACCTTGAACGATACCCAGCAGCCGCAATAGCGCGACATGGCGAAGGCGTGCAGGCCGAAATCCAGGTACTCCTGCACGCTCGACGGGTTGATCACCGGCATGCCGGCGGAGACGAAGGCGAACTCGCTCTGATGCGCCAGGGTCGAGGACTTGGCCATGTGGTCGTCGCCGCCCAAGCACAGCACGCCGCCATGGGCGGCGGTGCCGGCGTAGTTGGCGTGCTTGAACGGATCGCCGCAGCGATCGACGCCGGGGCCCTTGCCGTACCAGATGCCGAACACGCCGTCGTATTTGGGATTGGGGAACAATCCGACCTGCTGCGTGCCCCACAAGGCGGTGGCGGCCAGATCCTCGTTCAGCCCGGGCTGGAACTTGATGTGGTTGCGCTCCAGGAAGCGCTTGGCCTGGCCCAGCGTCTGATCGTAGCCGCCCAGCGGCGAGCCGCGATAGCCGGTGATATAGGCGGCGGTGTTCAGCCCGGCGGCGGCGTCGCGCTGGCGCTGCATCATCGGCAGCCGCACCAGGGCCTGCACGCCGGTCAGATAGACGCGGCCGGATTCCAAAACGTATTTGTCGTCCAGGGTAACGGCGGCTAGAGCCATCTTGCTTCCTCCCAGACTTGATCTAAGTCTTATGACCTTGTTCGGAAAAGGTAATACTGACTGTCCCAAGTGGCAACGCGGGAAGGAGACGACTCGCAAATAAAGCGAAAATGCCTTGGGCGGTACAAACGCCGCATGTCTGTTTCCCGTTCGGCCCGTCGCGGCGCAATGAAGCGTCCTGATGATTTTGCTGCGCTGCCGCGCTATAGGAAGCGGACAATGATCATCGTCACCGGCGCCGCCGGCTTCATCGGCTTTCACGTGGCGCAGGCGTTGCTGGCGCGCGGCGAAAGCGTGGTCGGGATCGACAATTTCGACCCCTATTACAGTGTGGACTTGAAGCGGGCCCGGGCCGCGGTGCTGGCCGGGCACAAGGGGTTCGCGTTGGCCGAGCTGGACCTGTCGCAGCCGGCCGCGGCCCAGACCTTGGCGACGCGCTACGGCGATGCCACGGCCATCGTGCATCTGGCGGCGCAGCCCGGCGTGCGCGCGGCCGAGCTCGATCCCCATCGCTATGTGGCGGCCAATGTGGCGGGACAGCTCACCGTCCTGGAGACGGCGCGGCGGCTCAACAAGCTGCGCCACACCATCTATGCCTCGACCTCGGCGGTCTACGGCGCCACGCCCCACCGGCCGTTCGGCCTGGACGACCGGGCCGACCGGCCGATCTCGCTCTACGGCGCCACCAAGCGCGGCGCGGAGCTGATGGCCATCGCCTATGCCGCGCAATACGGCCTGGCGCTGACCGGCTTGCGCTTCTTCACCGTCTACGGCCCCTGGGGCCGGCCCGACATGGCGACCTGGAAATTCACCCAGGCGATCGTCGAGGGCACGAAGCTGGTGCTGTACGAGGGCGGCAATATGAGCCGCGCCTTCACCTATATCGACGACATCGCCCAGGGCGTGCTGGCGGCGCTCGACCGCCCGGCGCCGGGTCATCGCCTGTTCAACCTGGGCAACGACCGCAGCGAGAACGTGCGCCGCTACCTGCAGGTGCTGGAGCAGGCGATCGGCCGGCCGGCCATCGTCCAGGTCGCGCCGCGCCATCGCGCCGATATGAGCGAGACGGTGGCCGACATCTCGGCCAGCGAGCGGGAACTGGGCTGGCGCCCGCGAATCTCCATCGACGAGGGCCTGCCCCGGTTCGTGGAATGGTATCGGGGGTATAGCGGCGCCAGATAGGCGCCGGGCCGGGGTGACGCTCGCGCCGGCACGCCCCATATTGGGTGCAGTCGTTTCCGTAGAGGTCCGCATATGAACGTCGCCGCTCCGCCCGCCACATCGAACGCCTTGGGCAGCCTGCCGAGCTGGGATCTGTCCGATCTCTATGCCGGCGGCATGGAATCGCCGCAGCTCAAGGCCGATCTCGACCGCGCCGCCGCCGACGCCAAGGCCTTCGCCGCCCGGTATCAGGGCAGGATGGCCGCGCTGACCGGCGCGCAGATGGCCGAATGCTTCGTCGGCTACGAAGCCTTGCAGGAGCTGCTGGGCCGCATCACCTCGTTCGCCGGCCTGGTCTATGCCGGCGACCAGAGCGATCCCAAGATCGGCCAGTTCGCCCAGAACGTGCAGGAGCGGGTCACCGACATCACCGCCTTGTTGCTGTTCTTCTCGCTCGAGATCAACCGCATCGAGGATGCGGAGATGGAGAAGAAGCTCCAGGACAAGGCGCTGGCCCGTTACCGGCCCTGGATCCGCGACTGCCGGGCCTATCGCCCGCACCAGCTTTCCGACGAGATGGAGAAGCTGCTGCACGAGAAATACGTCGCCGGCAAGGCGGCCTGGACGCGGCTGTTCGACGAGACCATGGCGCGGCTGCGCTATCCGCTGAACGGCAAGAGGCTGACCTCGGCCGAGATCCTCGACAAGCTGTCGGACAAGGATGCCGCGGTGCGCAAGGAAGCGGCGCAGAGTTTCGGCAAGGTGCAGGGCGACAATGCCGCGCTGTTCGCGCTGCTCACCAACACCCTGGCCAAGGACAAGGAGATCGACGATCGCTGGCGGCACTACGCCAAGCCGCAATCCGCCCGCAACCTCGCCAACCAGGTCGAGGACGCGGTGGTCGATGCGCTGCATGCGGCGGTCAAGGCCAGCTACCCGCGGCTGTCGCATCGCTACTACGCGCTGAAGGCCAAGTGGCTGGGCGTGGACCGGCTCGATTACTGGGACCGCAACGCGCCGCTGCCGCAAGACGAGGACCGCACCATCCCGTGGCAGGAAGCCGAGAAGACGGTGCTCGACGCCTATGCGGCGTTCTCGCCGGAGCTGGCCTCGGTCGGCCGCAAGTTCTTCGACAATGCCTGGATCGACGCGCCCACCCGACCCGGCAAGTCGCCCGGCGCCTTCGCCCATCCCACCGTGCCGTCGGCGCATCCCTATCTGCTGCTCAACTACCTGGGCAAGACGCGCGACGTCATGACCCTGGCGCACGAGCTGGGCCATGGCGTGCACCAGGTGCTGGCCGGGCCGCAGGGCTACCTGATGGCCGACACGCCGCTCACCCTGGCCGAGACCGCTTCGGTGTTCGGCGAGATGCTGACCTTCCAGGCGCTGCTGAAGGCGCAGACCGATCCGGTCAAGCGCAAGGTCATGCTGGCCTCCAAGGTGCAGGACATGATCAACACCGTGGTGCGCCAGATCGCGTTCTACGATTTCGAGCTGCGTATCCACAACGAACGGCGCCAGGGCGAGCTGACGGCCGAGCGCATCGGCGAGATCTGGATGGAGGTGCAGGCGGAATCGCTGGGCCCGGTGTTCCGCTTCGGCGAGGAATACAAATCCTACTGGTCCTACATCCCGCACTTCATCCACACGCCGTTCTACGTCTACGCCTATGCCTTCGGCGACTGCCTGGTGAACTCGCTCTACGCCGTCTACCAGGAGGGCGCGCCGGGCTTTCAGCAGAAATATCTCGACATGCTGAAGGCCGGCGGCACCTTGCGCCACAAGGAGCTGCTGGCGCCGTTCGGGCTCGATGCCAGCGATCCGGCGTTCTGGCAGAAGGGCCTGTCGGTGGTGGCGGGCTTCATCGACCAGCTCGAGCAGATGGACTGAGCCGGCAGAGGCTGCGGCCGTGGCCGCCAACGGAGATAGCGACGACAACAGCCTGACCGGCCGGCTCGGCCGCTACGCAAGGGTCGGCGCCAGCATGGGCGGCGTGGCGGCGCGGGTGGCGGGCGAGCGCTATCTCGGCCTGAAATTCGATCGCGCCAGACACGCGGCCGATCTCAAGGCGGCGCTGGGCGGGCTGAAGGGCCCGCTGATGAAGGCGGCGCAGCTGCTGTCGACCATTCCCGACGCCTTGCCTGAGGAATACGTCAACGAGCTGTCGCAGCTTCAGTCCAACGCGCCGGCGATGGGCTGGCCGTTCGTCAAGCGGCGCATGAGCGCCGAGCTGGGACCGGCCTGGCAGGCGCGCTTCGGCTCGTTCGAGCGCGAGGCGGCGGCCGCGGCGTCGCTGGGCCAGGTGCATCGCGCCACCTCGCTGCAAGGCGAGGCGCTGGCCTGCAAGCTGCAATATCCCGACATGCGTTCGGCCCTGGAGGCCGATCTGGGGCAACTGAAATTGCTGTTCGCGCTCTACCAGCGCTACGACAGCGCCATCCACACCGACGAGATCCACGCCGAACTGGCGGCGCGGCTGCGCGAGGAGCTGGACTACCGGCGCGAAGCCAGGCACATGGCGCTGTTCGAGCTGATGCTGGCCGGCCAGGACGACATAGCCGTGCCCAAAGCTGTGCCGGAATTGTCGACCGACCGGCTGCTGACCATGAACTGGCTGCAGGGCCGGCGGCTGCTCGACTTCGCCGAGGCGCCGCAAGAGCAGCGCAATGCGCTGGCCGAGACCATGTTCCGCGCCTGGTACGTGCCGCTCTATCGCTATGGCGTGATCCACGGCGATCCGCATCTGGGCAACTACACGGTGCGCGCCGCGGCCGACGTCATCGACGGCATCAACCTGCTCGATTTCGGCTGCGTGCGCATCTTCCCGCCGAAATTCGTGAAGGGCTCGATCGATCTCTACTGGGCGCTGCTCAACGGCGACCAGGCGCTGGCGGTGGCGGCCTACGAGGATTGGGGCTTCGCCGGGCTGAGCCGCGAGATGATCGGCGTGCTCAATCAGTGGGCCGCCTTCATCTACGGTCCGCTGATGGACGACCGGCCGCGCAAGCTGGCCGAGAGCACCGCCGGCCGCTATGGCCGGGAGACGGCGCAGAAGGTGCACCAGGAGATCCGCCGCCTGGGCGGCGTCAAGCCGCCGCGCGAATTCGTGTTCATGGATCGCGCCGCCATCGGCCTGGGCTCGGTGTTCATCCACCTCAAGGCCGAGCTGAACTGGATGCGCCTGTTCCAGTCGCTGATCGACGGCTTCACGGTGGAGCAGCTGGTGGGGCGCCAGGGTAGCGCTTTGCAGGAAGTAGGATTAATTGCTGGTTGAGATCGGCACGTTCTTCTTAACGATCGCTTGAGGTACTGGGTAAACCGCTTCCGATTGGTCGGGATGCCGGCCCGGCGCTGCGTCGCTCATGGCGGCTTGACCCATGGTATGGGCCAGGGAAGTCACATCTTCAATACTAACGATCCATTCGTGCACGTAACGTTGCACCGCTTCACCTGATAGACCGATTTGGATAGCGCGTACGCCATCGATTTTTTGTAATCGCCAGTCGCGCTCGGGATCCCATTGGATTCGGACTGGACTGCTTTCCAACTGCGCGCGCCACGAATTGTGCGATTCGTGAAAGCTCGGGTGAAAATCTGCCAGGGCGGCATGATCTAACGCCCATTCGAAGCCCTCGCGCGTGATGTCGATAGCCAACACGTGCTCCTGACCGGGCTTAGCGGCGAAACCGCAGCGATACATCATCCAGTTAAATGACGGCTTGATCCACGTCATGCGCGACATACTGAATGGCGGCACGAACTTGCCGGTTTCCACCGCCGGTTTGGCAATCAATGGCGAGTAGGCTTGGTAAACTCTGATCGTCTTGTCGTTGAACTGGGCGCGAACTTCACAAATGATTTTGTCTGAGGTCATTACTTAAAACGCTATTTATCGAACAGGTCTGATTTCAGATTTATAGAATCTGCACGCAGAAGGCGAAAGTCTTGTTTTTACTTCAGCGCCCACTTGGTAGCCTCGCGTGACAAAGATCTCACGCCAGCCAGTTGACCGCGGCGCCATGCGGATGGGCGCGCGCGAGCAGGCGGTCCTCGCCGCCCGGCCACAGCGTCAGGCGCAATTCGATCGGCTTCTCAAAGCGCTCCTGTTCCACCCGCAGCCAGGCCGCCGGCCGCTCGCGCGTGGCCGCGGCGCCGGCATCGGCTATGGCGCCATCGAAGGCGGCGCCCTCGTCGGGCGGGAAATACTGCCGCACGATCGAGTGATAGATCACGATGCACTCGCCTTTGGGCCGCTCGGACAGTTGCCGGCGTGTCCAGCTCGAGGCGGCTTCCTTGTCGACCCGCACGTCTTGCGCCAGCGCGATGTTCAGCGCCGCGCGCAGATTAGCCAGGCGCAGATCCTGGTCGGGCCATACATAGCCCTGGAGGCGCAGCCGCACGTCGGGATCGCGGATATCGAGCGGGTCGAGATCGCAGCCGCCGCGCGAAGTCACCGTCACGCGCTGTTCGAGCGGCGGCTTGTTGCCGTGCCATTGCGGCCGCAGCGTTAATTCACTTGGCTGTTGGCCCCAGCGGCCACTCCAGCCCTCGCCGGCGATTTCGTAATTGAACAGATCCCAGCACTGGTTAAGGCCGGCGCTGGAGCCGACTTCGCGCGGCCGCAGCGGCAAGCCGCTTAGCCGCGCCGCCTCGAGAAAGCCGCCCAGCAAGATGCCGGAGCGCGCCACCTCGTTGGTCTGCGGCGGCCGCGCCAGGAAGGGGCGGATCGCGTCGGCACATCGGTCGAGTGTGATCAGCGCGGCATCGAGCAGCTTGGCATCGTCGCGTTGACCGCCGCAGGACGGGAACAGCGCCGCCAGTTCGGGCGCTTCGCCTTTCAGCGCCAGATAATGCAGCGCGCCGGCCACGCGCAGCGCCAGCGCGCCATTCTCCAGCTCGCCATCCCAATCCTTCAGCAGCTGCCAGAACGGCCCGCCGCGCTCGATGCCGCCGGCCAGGTCGTTCAGCAGCCGCTCGTAAAGCGGCGAGCCCAGGCGGGTGCAGACATTGGCTTGGCGGCGCCAGACGCGCAGGATTTGTTCGGGCGTGTGCGGCATCGTCGATGGGTCGGTGTCGGGCCTGGAGCCTAACCCGATCCGATCGCCGCTGTCAGGATCGCCGCTGTCAGGATCGCCCTGTCAGGATCGCCCTGTCAGGATAGTCGCAGTCGGGATCGCGAGGGCGGGGTCAGCGCCCGCCCCGCGCGTCAATGGCGAAGCGCCCGGCGCCGAACCCCGCGACATAGAGCAGCCCGCCGATCACTGCGACGTTCTTCCAGAAATTGATCTGGTTGCTCATGCGCGCCGCATCGCTCATGTCCCAGTAGTGGTGGAAGAAATACGCCGCCGCGGCGGTGAACACGACCAGCGCCAATGCGCCCAGCCGGGTGAACAGGCCCAGGATCAGCAGGATCGGGCCGATCACCTCGACGGCAGCGGCCAGTGGCGCTGCGATCTCGGGATAGGGCACGCCGGCCTGCGTCACCGCGCCGATCGCGTTCTGCAGGTGCAGGGCCTTGTCGATGCCGCTGGGCAGGAACAACAGCGCCAGCAGCACGCGCCCGACCAAGGCGCACCAATCCGTTCCGTTGCGGTACATGAGTTCTCCCGTGCGATCCGAAGGTAAACGCCGCACCGGCGGCACGGGTTCGCCGGCGCGGTGCGATTTCTCGTTGGAGCGGATTCACACCTTTTGACGGAATCCGGAGCGATTCCGTCGAAAGGCGGTTTGCTCTAGGCCTGCGTCCCACGCCGGGCGTCGATCGACAGCCGGCCGGGTCCGAACGCCATCACCACCATCAGCCCGCCGCACAGCGCCAGGTCCTTGAAGAACTGCACGCGATCGGCATTGGCCGCGGCGTCCGCCTTCTCCCAGAAGCGATGGAAGAACACGATCGCCAGCACCGTGAACAGCAGCAGGCCGAGTGCCCCCAGCCGCGTGTAGAAGCCCGAAATCACCATCAGCGCGCCAACGATCTGGAGCACCATCGCCAGCGGCACCGCGACATTGGCCAGCGGCACGCCGGCATTGGCAGCGGCCGCCGTCGGTCCGGCCAGATTGCCGGCCCAGCCAATCCCGCCTTGCAGGAAGATCAGCGCCAGCAGAAAGCGCCCGAGCAGCGCCGCCCAATCCAATCGTGTCTGATTCATCTTTACCTCTATCCTGCAGCGAGACCCCCCTCGCTGTGCCGTCGCTAACGCCGGCGCGGGCGCCGTTCTTCCCCCACGATGCCGTGAGCGGCGCTAAGCCGTTGAATTTTTTGGCATAGGTTCATGCAGACGACATATGCGCGGCATTTTCCGCCCTTGGCAAACCGCGCCGGACGGGGCATTTTGCCGCCGCCAGCAAGCCCGCCCGCGTCCGCAGCCCCGATCGAGGTGCCTCGCCAATGAAGCTTGTCATTCCCGCCGAACGTCGTGCCAACGAAACCCGCGTTGCCGCCTCGCCAGAAACCGTCAAGAAGCTGAAGGCGCTGGGCTTCGACATCGTGGTCGAAGCCGGTGCCGGCAGCGGCGCTTCCTACACCGACCAGGCCTACAAGGATGCCGGCGCCGAGATCGCGCCCGATGCCGCCGCGGCGCTGGGCCAGGCCGATATCGTGTTCAAGGTGCAGCGGCCGCTCATGGCGGGCGAGGGCAGCGTCGACGAAGTGGCGCTGCTCAAGCCCGGCACCGTGCTGGTGTGCTCCCTGGGCGCGCTGTTCAACCGGCCGCTGGTCGATGCGCTGGCCAAGGCCAACGTCACATCGTTCGCCATGGAACTGCTGCCGCGCATCACCCGCGCCCAGTCGATGGACATCCTGTCCTCTCAGGCCAACCTGGCCGGCTACAAGGCGGTGGTCGACGCCGCGCAGCATTTCACCCGCGCCTTCCCGATGATGATGACGCCGGCCGGCACCGTGCCGCCGGCCCGCGTGCTGGTGATGGGCGTGGGCGTGGCCGGCCTGCAGGCCATCGCCACCGCCAAGCGGCTGGGCGCCATCGTCTCGGCCACCGACGTGCGTCCCGCCACCAAGGAGCAGGTGCAGTCCCTGGGCGGCAAGTTCATCGCCGTCGAGGACGAGGAGTTCAAGGCGGCCGAGACCGCCGGCGGCTACGCCAAGGAGATGAGCAAGGAATACCAGGCCAAGCAGGCGGCGCTGATCGCCGAGACCATCAAGACCCAGGACATCGTCATCACCACCGCGCTGATCCCCGGCCGCAAGGCGCCGGTGCTGGTCAGCGAGGAGATGGTCAAGACCATGAAGCCGGGCGCCGTGATCCTCGACATGGCGGTGGAGCAGGGCGGCAACTGCCCCTTGAGCGAGTTCGGCAAGACCGTGGTCAAGCACGGCGTCAATATCATCGGCCCGGCCAACCTGCCCGGCAGCATCGCCACCGACGCCAGCGCGCTGTTCGCCCGCAACCTGCTGAATTTCATCACGCCGATGATCGACAAGGAGACCAAGGCGCTGAAGATCGACGCCGCGGACGAAGTCGTCAAAGGCACCCTGGTGACGCAGAACGGCCAGGTGGTGCATCCGCAACTCGCCGCCGCGGCGGCTTAAGCGGCATAAGGGGCAACCATGAACGACATCGTCACCGCATCGGCCGACGGCTTCGCCGCGACCATCCATCTGGGCTTCGACAACGCCATGCCGGCGATCGGCGCGGCGGCCGGCTCCGGCCACAGCTTCGTGTCGCTGCTCACCATCTTCGCGCTGGCCTGCTTCGTCGGCTACTACGTGGTGTGGCGCGTCACCCCGGCGCTGCATTCGCCGCTGATGGCGGTGACCAACGCGGTATCCTCGGTGATCATCGTCGGCGCCCTGCTGGCGGCCGGGCTGGAAGGCTTCGGCATGGCCAAGATCTTCGGCGCCATCGCCGTGGCCCTGGCCGCGGTCAACATCTTCGGCGGCTTCATCGTCACCCAGCGCATGCTGTCGATGTTCCGCAAGAAGACGCCGGCCAACAAGAAGTAAGGGGCGGAAAACAACAATGACCGAAGAATACGCCTCGTACGGCTACCTGATCGCCGCCATCCTGTTCATCATGGCGCTGCGCGGCTTGAGTTCGCCGGAGACGGCGCGCAAGGGCAATGCATTCGGCATCGTCGGCATGGTGATCGCCATCGTCGTCACGGCGCTGACCCCGGGCGTGCTGGATTTCACCCTGATCCTGCCGGCGCTGGTGATCGGCGGTGCCATCGGCACCTTCATCGCGCTGCGCATCCAGATGACGGCACTGCCGCAGCTGGTCGCCGCCTTCCACTCGCTGGTCGGCTTGGCGGCGGTATTCGTCGCCGCCGGTGCGTTGTTGTCGCCGGCCGCTTTCGGCCTGGGCGGCGTCGGGCTGATCCCGCTCAACAACCGCATCGAGATGGGGCTGGGCACCGCGATCGGCGCCATCACCTTCACCGGCTCGATCGTGGCCTTCGCCAAGCTGCAGGGTCTGGTGACCGGCGCCCCGCTGGTGTTCAAGGGCCAGCATCCGTTCAATGCGCTGCTCGGCATCGTGCTGATCGCGCTGATCGCCTATTTCGCCGTCGGCGAAAGCCACGGCATCTTCCTGGCGCTGACCGTGGTGTCGCTGGCGCTGGGCTTCCTGCTGATCCTGCCGATCGGCGGCGCCGACATGCCGGTGGTGGTGTCGATGCTGAACTCCTATTCCGGCTGGGCGGCGGCCGGCATCGGTTTCACCCTGGCCAACACCGCGCTGATCGTCACCGGCGCGCTGGTCGGCTCCTCCGGCGCCATCCTGTCCTACATCATGTGCAAGGGCATGAACCGCTCGATCTTCAACGTCATCCTGGGCGGCTTCGGCACCGATTCCGGCGCCGCGGCCAAGGGCGGCGCCAAGGAGACGCGCCCTGTGAAGGCCGGCTCGGCCGAGGACGCCGCCTTCCTGATGGAGAACGCCAGCTCGGTCATCATCGTGCCGGGCTACGGCATGGCGGTGGCCCAGGCGCAGCACGCGCTGCGCGAGATGGCCGACCTGCTGAAGGCCAAGGGCGTGCAGGTGCGCTACGCCATCCATCCGGTGGCGGGCCGCATGCCGGGCCACATGAACGTGCTGCTGGCCGAGGCCAACGTGCCCTACGACGAGGTGTTCGAACTGGACGAGATCAACCGCGATTTCGCCGCCACCGACGTGGCCTTCGTGATCGGCGCCAACGACGTCACCAACCCGGCGGCCAAGACCGATCCGCAAAGCCCGATCTACGGCATGCCGATCCTCGAGGTCGACAAGGCCAAGACCGTGCTGTTCGTCAAGCGCGGCATGGCGGCGGGCTATGCCGGCGTGGAGAACGAGCTGTTCTTCCGCGACAACACCATGATGCTGTTCGCCGACGCCAAGGCCATGTGCGAGAACATCGTCAAGGCGCTGGGCAAAGGCCACTAGGGTTCGTACTCTAACCGGCAGGGCAGCCCGGAAGACCGCACAATCCTCGCCGCGGGACAGCGTGTTCGGCCGGCGCGGCGGCCCGCTACCGCATGGCGCGCGCAAGCCTGCGGGCGTTGCTGCTCCAAGTTATGCGCGTCAGTTATTTTGTGTCAGGCCATCGTCAGGTCGCCCATTCTAACTATATGGCGACAAACGCTTTTTCGGGCGTATTCGAACTTGATGGACTTTCCGGCGCGACGGCTGAACAGCCGCGTTATAATTCATGAGCACGACCGTTCAGACTCGTCCCCGCCTGTTCCTGGCCCATTCGGGCTGGGACATCATCCCGGTGCTGGCCGGGGTGGCCCATCTGGCCTATCTCATTGGCGTCTTCCTGCTGTTCGACCGCCTGCCCTGGTGGGGCGTGATCCTGGCCGGGCTGGGCTATGCCTATCTGATCGCCTGGAACATCAATTCGGTCTCGCACAACTTCATCCATAACCCATACTTCGTCTCGCCGGCGCTCAATCGCGCCTACAGCCTGCTGTTGTCGCTGTGCATGGCGTTCTCGCAGGCGATGTACGACTGGGTCCACACCCGTCACCACATCGGCAACATGGACCGGCCCGGACCGGACGGCCAGACCATCGATCCGATCTCGATCTATCGCTACGGCCGCAACGGCGAGCCCGAGAACGTCTGGGCCTACACTTTCAAGAGCTATCTGCGCGACGACCCGATGTTCATCTGGCGCGCCATCAACAAGAAATCCGCGGCCGATGCGCGGTTTGCCCTGGTCGAGCTGGCGGTGGTCATCGCTGTGGTGGTGGCGGCAGCGATCCTGAACTGGCGCTTCGTGCTGGCCATGCTGCCGTTCTATTACCTCGGCCACAGCCTGTCCTCGCTCAACGGCTTCTATGAGCACTATCGCGGCAATCCGGACCTGCCGATCGCCTGGGGGGTGAGCAATTACGGCTGGCTTTACAACTGGCTATGGCTGAACAACGGCTACCACGCCGAACATCACTTCCGGCCGCGGCTGCATTGGACGAAAATGAAAAAATTTCATCGGGAGATTGCGCTGCGTCAGCAAGAGGCAAGGGTTCGCGTGATTAATTGGCCCCATCACCTGGGCTTCTTGGACCGCCACTAAGCCGTATTGGCAATTGGGAGTAGCGTTCGGCATGACCGACACCATTCAATATTCAGCCGAACGCCAGGCAGGCCGGGCCGCCCGGACCTGGTCGGTGGTGTGCGACTTCGACGGCACCATCGCCATCGAGGATTTCGTCGACCGCCTGCTGGAGCGCCATGCCGATCCGGCCTGGCGCGCGGTCGAAGAGGAATGGAAATCCGGCCGCATCGGTTCGCGCGAGTGCCTTCGCCGCCAGATCGACATGGTGCGCTGCTCGCCCGACCAGTTCGCCCGCCTGGTCACCGGCATGAAGATCGATTCCGGCTTCGCTTCGTTCGTGGCGCTGTGCCGCCAGAACATGTTGCCGCTGCGCATCGTCAGCGACGGGCTGGACGTGGCGATCCGCGCCATCCTGGCGGCGCACGATCTGGACGGATTGGCGATCCATGCCAACCGCCTGGAGCACCGCGCCGACCGGCACATGGGCATCCTGTTTCCCGAAGCGCGCGAGAACTGCATCGCCGCCAGCGGCATGTGCAAATGCGCCCAGGCCGAAACGGCCGCGCGCGAGGCCATCGCGGTGGCCGGCGCGCCGGTCCATACGCTGCTGATCGGCGACGGCGCCTCCGATTTCTGCGCCGCGCGCGCCGCCGATTTCGTCCTCGCCAAGGGATCGCTGGCCCGGTTCTGCACCGAGCAGAACATCGCCTTCGCCCCGTTCAACGATTTCTTCGACGTCTGCCGCCTTGTGACCGCCCTGCTGGAGGGCGGCATCGTGCCGGCTGTCGCCGATGACGCCACGGAGCCGACCACGCATGGATAACCCGCAAGCCTACAGCGACGAGCAGCAACTGCTGGCCGACGAGGCGCGCTACTGCTCCTTCGGCGACACCGTCCATTACACCGATCCGCCCAAGATCTTCGAACGCTGCGAAGGCTCGTTCCTGTACGACGCCGCCAACCGGCCGTTTCTGGATCTGCAGATGTGGTATTCGGCGGTCAATTTCGGCTACGCCAACAAGCGGCTGAACGACGCGGCCGCGCGGCAGATGAACCGCCTGCCTCAGGTCGCCTCGCAATACCTGCATCGCGAGAAGATCGAGCTGGCCAAGGCCATCGCGCAGCGGGTCGAGCGCACCTGGGGCATGCAGGGCCGCGTTCATTTCAACGTCGGCGGCAGCCAGTCGGTCGAAGATTCGCTCAAGCTGGTGCGCAACGCCACCGGCGGCAAGAGCCTGATGTTCGCCTTCGAGGGCGGCTATCACGGCCGCACCCTGGGCGCGACCTCGATCACCTCGTCCTACCGCTATCGCCGGCGCTACGGCCATTTCTCCGATCGCGCCCAGTTCGTGCCGTTCCCCTATTGCTTCCGCTGTCCCTACGGCAAGCAGCGCAGCGACTGCGGCCTCTATTGCGTCGACCAGTTCGCTCGGCTGTTCGACAGCGAATATTACGGCGTGTGGGACCCCAAGGCCGGCACCAGCGAATACGCCGCCTTCTACGTCGAGGCGATCCAGGGCACCGGCGGCTACGTCATCCCGCCGCCGGGCTATTTCGAGAAGCTGAAGGAGGTGCTCGAGGCGCGCAAGATCCTGTTGGTCGACGACGAGATCCAGATGGGCTTCTACCGCGCCGGCAAGTTCTGGGCGCTGGAGAACTTCAACGTCAAGCCCGACATCGTCGTGTTCGGCAAGGCGCTGACCAACGGGCTCAATCCGCTGGCCGGCCTATGGGCGCGCGAGGAACTGATCAATCCGCAGCTCTTTCCGCCGGGCTCGACGCATTCGACCTTCTCGAGCAACCCGATCGGCACGGCCGTCGGGCTCGAGACCGTGCGCATGCTGCAGGAGGAAGACTACGAGACCATGACCTTCGCCAAGGGCGAGTATCTGCTCAAGGGGCTGCAGGAGCTGAAGTCGCGCTACCGGATCGTTGGCGACGTCGACGGCATGGGCATGGCGCTGCGCGCGGAGATCTGCACCGAGGACGGCTTCACCCCCGACAAGGCGATGGTCGACCGCATGGTCGACGAGGCGCTCAAGGGCGATCTCGAGGTCGACGGCAAGCGCTACGGCCTGGTGCTGGATATCGGCGGCTACTACAAGAACGTCATCACCCTTGCTCCGGCGCTGACCATCAGCAAGGACGAGATGGACCTGGCCCTGAAGCTGCTCGACAGGCTGTTCCATCGCGTCACCAGGCATTGACGGTGCGGGTCAGGCTTCTGGATCTGGATGGCAGCTTGGCGACCCAACCCATCCTCGCGGCGTCTCTCGAGGAGGGATGGGGGCAGCGCGTCGACATGCGCGCGATGGCGGACGATCTACGCCTGTGGGCCAAGCGTCCGGCCATGGATGCCGCGCGGCAGGCGCTGCGGGCGGCCGGCGATCCGCCAGGCCACGGCACCGTAGTGAATTTCCTGGGCTCCGGCGATTTCCATCACCTCGCCATCCTGCTGATCGAGGCCGCGGTCGAACCGGTGACGGTGCTGCATTTCGACAACCACCCCGACTGGGTGCGGTTCGCGCCGGAATTCCACTGCGGCTCCTGGGTCAACCGGGTGCTCGACATGCCCCGTGTGCGCGAGGTCATCACCATCGGCCCGTGCAGCGACGATCTCAAGCTGCCGCAGTTGAAGGGCGGCAACCTGTCCGCGCTGACGGACGGGCATCTGCAGCTCTACCCGTGGCGCCACGCGCCTTCCTGGGTGCTGGGCCGTGTCGACCCGGGACCGAGCGGCCGGCGCCAGGGCCGGCACATCTACTGGAACTGCGTCGGCGCCGACTTCTCCTCGTTCCTCGGCGCGCTGCCGGCCCGGCTTGCCACCGACGCGGTGTGGCTGACCATCGACAAGGACGTGCTGCAGCCGGCCGACGCGCTCACCAACTGGGACCAGGGCGAGATGCCGCTGAACGCGCTGACCGCGGCGATCGGCGCCATCGGCCGGCACAAGCGCATCGTCGGCGTCGACATTTGCGGCGAATATTCGCCGATCCATCACAAAGCCTGGGCCAAGCGCTGGGAGTCGTGGACCGACCAGCCGCGGCGGCGGCCGCACGGCCCGGCGCAGCTGGCCCGCAATCCGCGCGCCAACGCCGCCTTGCTCGACACGCTGCGGGGGGCGGCGGCATGAACGTGCTGGCGCTGGGCCTGGTGCTGACTTCGCTGGTGCTGGACGTCGCCGGCCAGCTCCTGTTCAAGATCGGGCTCAACAGGCTCGAAGCCCAGGGCATCGATGCCGGGCGCCATTTCTGGCTGGCGCTGGCACGGTCGCCCTGGCTGATCGGCGGCGTCGCCGCCTACGCCGTCGAGATTCCGCTGTGGACGGCGGTGCTGGGCTTGCTGCCGCTCAGCGTCGCGTTCCCGATGGCGAGCTTGAGCTATTGTGGCGTGGCGGCGGCGGCCTATTTCGTGCTGGGCGAGAAGGTTCCGCTCCGGCGCTGGCTGGCGACCGTGCTGATCGCGGCGGGCGTCGCCGTGGTCGCCGGATCGGCTTAGCGGGCGAGTTGCGCAAGGTGGGTCGATGACGGACGCGAGTTTCTTCTATCCGGGTACAAATTCGGCCGGCGTCGTGCTGGTGCACGGCCTGACCGGGACGCCGACGGAGATGCGCTATGTCGGTCGCGGGCTGAACGAGCGCGGCTACACCGTCTACGCGCCGGTGCTGGCCGGCCATTGCGGCACCGAGGCCGAGCTGCTGCGCACGGGCTGGCGCGACTGGATGGAAAGCACCGAACGGGCCTGCGACTGGCTGGCCGGCAAGGTCGACCGCCTTTATGTCGCCGGCCTGTCGATGGGCGCGCTGCTGTCGCTGCAGATGGCGGCGCGACGGCCGCAACAGGTGCGCGGCATCGCGCTCTATTCCACCACGCTGTGGTACGACGGCTGGAGCCTGCCGGTCGGCGCCTCGCTGCTGCCGATCATTCTGCGGCTCCCCTTCGGCAAGCGTTACCGCTATGTCGAGGCCTTTCCCTACGGCATCAAGAACGAGCGCATCCGCAAGTTCATCATCGCCAAGATGGAAGCCGGCGACAGCGTCGCCGCCGGGCTGCGCGGCACGCCGGGCCAGTCGCTGGCCGAACTGCTGCAGCTGATCGGCGGCACCAAGCGGCGCCTGCCCAAGGTCGAGGCGCCGACACTGATCGTGCACGCCGCCAACGACGACGTCACTTCGGTGCGCAACGCCGACTACGTCGCCAAGCGGCTGCGTTCGCCGGTGCGCCGGGTGTTGCTGGAAGACAGCTACCACATGATCACGATCGACGGCGAACGCGACCGCGTCGCGGCGCTTACCGCCGAATTCTTCGATTCCATCCAGGAGCCGCCTGTCTCCGTTCCGGCGCTTCGCGCAGCGGCGTCCTGATCTGCGCCGAGCCATGACGCTCGAAGTGTTCGACAGCATCGTCCGCATCGATCGGGCCGAATGGGACGCGCTGTTCCCCGGCGAGATCGAGACCTGGGACTACTATCGCGCGGTCGAGCAGGCGGGGCTGCCCGGCTTCGCGTGGCGCTACTTCGCGCTGCGCCAAGACGGCGCGCTGGTCGCCGCCGCGCCGGCCTTCCTGACCGACTACCGGCTGGACACCACCATCGCCGGCGCCTTGAAGCGCTGGACCGAGCGGCTGGCGCGGCTGGCGCCGCGGCTGATGAGCATCCGCATGCTGTGCCTGGGTTCGCCGGTATCGGAAATCTGCCATGTCGGGGTTGCGCCCGGCCTGACGCCGCAACGTCGTCAGGAGCTGCTGGCGCAGCTGCTGGCCGGGCTGCGCCGCCGCGCGATCGAGGACAAGGCGGGGCTGATCGCGATCAAGGACGCGCCCGACGGCAGCCCGATCGACCTGGCCTGCCGCGCCGCCGGCCACACGCGGCTGCCGGGCATGCCGACCGCCGTGCTGCCGATCGATTTCCCGGATGTGGACGGCTATCTGAAGCGGCT
Source organism: uncultured Hyphomicrobiales bacterium (assembly GCA_964458605.1). Classification (GTDB taxonomy): domain Bacteria; phylum Pseudomonadota; class Alphaproteobacteria; order Reyranellales; family JAQSWP01; genus JBBSNV01. Next base: position 141,337 of record CAYWLS010000001.1, read on the forward strand.
GAGCCGCGTCACGCGCAAGGACATCAAGCGCAAGATGCGCCACGGCGCGGCGCTGCGGGTCGAGGCCCGCGACCGGATCGACGACGTGCTGGGGCCGGTGATGGCGCTGTACGAGGCGACCTGGCAACGCAGCGAGCTGCGGCTGGAGTATCTGACCCCGGACTATTTCACCGCCGTGCTGCGCGCCATGCCGGGCCGCGCCATCTGCTTCCTTTACTGGGAAGGCGACCGTCTGGCCGCCTTCAACCTGGTGCTGCTCGACGGCAACCGCATGATCGACAAGTTCTTCGGCACCGATGCTGCGGCGCGCCGCCTCAACCTCTATCATGTGAGCTGGATGGAAAACGTGCGCCAGTGCCTGGCGCGGGGGCTGACCGTGTTCCAGGCCGGCCAGGCGTTCTATGGCGAGAAGGTGCGGATGGGCAGCAGACTCGACGTCAATTGGCAGTTCTTCACCCATCGCTCCCGCGCGCTGACCTTCGTGCTGCGCCAGGTCAGCCGGCTGGCGCGCCTGGACCGGCTCGATCCGGAGATCCGCAGCCTGATGGCGCGGGCCAAGTGAGCGCCGCATCATGACACTGGGCACGAGGATCCTGCGTTTCGGCCTGCCGTGGCTGATGCTGATCGCCTTCGAGACCGGCTCGCAGCTGTCGCTGAAGGCGGGCAGCGCCGGGCTGGGCGGCGAGACCCTGCAATGGGACTGGTTCGTCGACGCCGCCTCGCGGCCGCTGATCTGGCTCGGCGTGCTCTGCTATATCGCCGCCTTCGTGATGTGGATGACGATCCTGTCGCGCCTGCCGCTGGGCGTCGCCTTTCCGGCCTCGGCGGTGGTGTTCATCGTCGTGGTGCTGGCGTCCTACCTGGTGTTCGGCGAGACGATCTCGGCCTGGCAGCTGGTCGGCATGGCGATGATCCTGGCCGGCGTGCTGTTGCTGTAGCCTCGGCGCAGGCAACAAAAAACCCGCCGGACTGACGTCGACGGCGGGCCTTCTGCTCGACAGAACTGTTGGGGCTAGTAGCCCTCGCGATCCATGCGCTTGCGGGCCAGCTTGCGGGCCCGGCGGATGGCCTCGGCGCGCTCGCGCGCCTTGCGCTCGGACGGCTTCTCGTAGTTGCGACGCAGCTTCATCTCCCGGAAGATCCCTTCGCGCTGCATCTTCTTCTTCAGCACGCGCAGGGCTTGATCGACGTTGTTGTCGCGGACGAGAACTTGCACGGGGCCTCAGCTCCTTCGTAAGTATGGCTTTGCCGGCGCGAAACCGGCTCGAATTCAAGGCGCGGGTGATAACACGCCCCCCAGGGTTTCTCAAGCCCACCCGGCCTCGAAAAATCAACAAAATGACACTGTGGAAATGAGGCAAAAGGCCCGGTTTCCGCGGCCGCGCGCGGGGTCTATCCTGCGGCCATGATCCCCATCGACGCCGCCGACCCCGACAACAGCACCCGCGACCGTCTGGCGCAGGCCATTCTGGGCCATGCCGCTTTCGACGGCTGGACCCAGGCCGCCATTGCACGGGCGGCGCGCGAACTGGCGCTGGGGCCGGGCGAGGCGGAGCGGCTGTTCCCGGGCGGCGCCCTGGAGGTAATCGACTGGATCGACCGGCGCGCCACCCAGCGCATGGAGCAGGCGCTGGCCGCGACCGATCTCGGCGCCTTGCGCATGCGCGAACGAGTGGCCCTGGCGGTGAAGCTGCGGCTGGAGCCGCTCACGCCCTATCGCGAGAGCCTGCGCCGCGCCGCCACCCTGATGGCCACGCCGCTCAACGCAAGGCGCGGCGCCGCCGCCTTGTGGCGCACGGTCGACGCCATCTGGCACGCGCTGGGCGACAGCGCGACCGACTTCAACTACTACACCAAGCGGGCCCTGCTGGCCGGCGTCTATGGCAGCACGGTGCTGGTGTGGTTCGACGACAAGTCGGAGGCCTGCGCCGACAGCTGGGCCTTCCTCGACCGTCGCATCGACAACGTCATGCAGATCGAAAAGCTGAAAGGCCAGTTGCGTCGGCTGGCCCAGCGCGGCCGCATGGCCGCCTCGCGCTGACGGCGCCGTCGGGATCGATCGCTCGACACCCCGCGGGACCGATCCGCGAACGGCCTTGTGCCGCTGCCGGCGCTTGCCCATGCTTGCGGGCAAATACAAGCGGGGAGCGAAACGATGAAGTTCGGTGTGTTCTACGAGTTGCAACTGCCCAAGCCCTGGGCCGAAGGCGCCGAGCACCGGTTGTTCCAGGAGGCGCTGGCCCAGATCGAGCTGGCCGACCGGCTGGGCATCGACCATGCCTGGGCGGTCGAGCACCATTTCCTGGAGGAGTATTCGCATTGCTCGGCGCCGGAAGTGTTCCTGGCCGCCGCCGCCGGCCGCACCAAACGCATCCGCTTGGGCCACGGCATCCGCCAGGTGATCGCCAACTACAACCACCCGGCGCGCACCGCCGAGGTGATTTCCTCGCTCGACCTGGTGTCCAACGGCCGGGTCGATTTCGGCATCGGCGAGGGCGCCACGAGGCTGGAGCTGGGCGGCTTCAGGATCCCGGCCAAGGAGAAGCGCGCCATGTCGCTGGAGGCGGCCGAGCAGGTCGCCAACATGATGGTGATGCAGCCCTATCCCGGCTACGAGGGCCGGTCCTTCTCCATGCCGGCGCGCAACGTGCTGCCCAAGCCGCTGCAGAAGCCGCACCCGCCGATGTGGATGGCCTGCACCAACCGCGACACGATCAAGGTGGCGGCTTCGCTGGGTCTGGGCGCGCTGGCCTTCTCCTTCCTCGATCCCGAGGAAGCCAAGAAATGGGCCGAGATCTATTACGGCATCGTCAAGAGCGAGCAATGCGTGCCGCTGGGCCATCGCGTCAACGCCAGCATCGCCATGGTCTCGGCCTTCTCGATCCATCCCGATCGCGCCGAGGCGATCCGGCGTGGCCAGGAGGGCTTCGAGTTCTTCGGCTATGCCGTCAACGCGCTGGTGGCGCAGGACGTGCGGCCCGGCCGCTCGCAACTGTTCCAGGACTTCCAGGCGCGCCGCGCCGCTGGCACCGTGCAGCTCGGCCGCGACCTCAACGCCGCGCCGGGCATCGGTACGCCGCAGGAGTTGGCGCAGCACATCCGCGAGTTCGAGGCGGTCGGCATCGACCAGGTGATCTTCCTGCAGCAGGCCGGCAACAACAGCCACGCCGATATCTGCGCCGCGCTGGAGCTGTTCGCCCGGGACGTGCTGCCGGAATTCGCCGCCAAGCGCGATGCGCGCGAGACGGCCAAGCAGGCCGAGCTGGCGCCTTACATCGCGGCGGCGTTGCAGCGCAAGAAGGGCCTGCAGCCACTCCTCGAGCACGAAATCCCGGTGGTGCCGGCCTCGGTCAGGCAGGCGCAGATACGCTGACCCTGCCGACCCAGGACGAGCTAATTCTTCCAATGCGGCGGCCAGGTGGCCTGCACCACCGGCAGCACCGCCATGCGTTGGCTCCAGGCGGCGATCTTCGGCCCCAGCAATTCGCCGGCGAAGGCGGGCGCGCGGCGGGCCAGTCGCTGCATCAGCGCCACCAGCGGATAGAGCGTGAAATCCGCCGCCGACACCGCGAGGCCGGTCAGGAAATGCTCGCCATGCAGCGCCGTTTCCCAGCGCGCCATTTCCTGGCGCAGCGCGCCGCCGGCCTGGTCGAGCGCCGTATCGTTGCGCTTGTCGGCCGGGGTGAACAGCACCTGGTCGGCGAAATGCTCGGCCGCCGGCGCGACATAGGCATCGGCCTCGCGGATCAGCCGGCGCTGGGTGGCGCGCATCTCGATGGCCTCGGCGAACAGGCGCGGCGCTTGCGGCCAGCGCTCCTCGGCATATTCGACGATCGCCGCCGATTCGCTCAGCACGAATTTGCCATCGACCAGCACCGGCACCTTCTGGCGCGGGTTGAGCCTGGCGAATTCCGGCGTCTGCAGGTCGCCGGCATCGAACGACAACGTATGCAGCTCGAACGCCACGCCCTTATGCGCCAGGGCCAGCCAGGCGCGCCAGGCATAGGGCGAGCCGGAGGCGTAATAGAGAACCACGCTCATTGCCGTCATCTCCTCGAAATGCCGCCGGCTCACACGCCGGCGAAGGCCAGTAGGTTGCCGTCCGGATCGCGCACCACGAATTCCTGCCGGCCCCAGGGCTTGGTGGTCAGCCGTTCCTGGAAATCGGCTCGCGCCTTGTCGTATTCGGCGAACAGCGCCGCCACGTCGGTGCTCTCGATATAGGCGCTCAGCATGGCCTCGCGCTCGACCGCCGCCCGGTCGGGCATGACGTCGATGTGGCGGATGTTCAGCCGCACCTCCTCGCGCAGCACCTGGCCATAGAACGGCGGATCGCCATGCATGAAGGCGACCGCGAAGCCCAGCCGCTCGACATAGTAATCGCGCCAGCGCGCCATGTCGGTGGTGAAGAGTTGGGGGTAGGCGGCGACGAGCTTATGGGCCATGGCGACCTCCCTCGGCGAAGCGCGGGCTGCCGGCCGGAGGGAAGCTCGCCGGGCCGGCTCAGGCAACGCGCTTGGCGGTGAATTCTACCACCTTGCGCCAGTTCGTGCCGCCATCCCCGGAGATTTCGCCGCGCCACAGGAAGGAATCGGGCCGGATGTCGCGGAAGCTCCAGCGCAGGTCGTTGCCGTCCTCGTCCTTGCCGAGCTGGACGATGTCGCTGCCCTCGGCGCGGCCGATCATGGCGAGATAGGCGCCCAGCACCGGCTCGGTCCATTGGATGCGCCAGGCATCGAGGCGCGGATCGTAGAGGCGCAAGGTGCTGCCATAGGCGAATTGCCCGGCCATGGCATCGCCCGGCCGCTGGCCGCGCCGCGGCACGATCCACACGTCCTGGATGGCGCGGCCTTCGAGCACCCAGCCGAAATGCCATTCGCCCTGGCGCTTACGCTCGCTTCCGTCGTCCATCCAGCGGATCACGTCGAGATCCCACGAGCCGACGAAGCGGCCATAGAGGTCCATCCTGTCGCCGCGCTCCGCCGCCGCCTTCTCGGCCAGCAGCGCATCGATGAAAGCGGTGTTCACCGAACCTCTCCCAGGGTGCGCATCATCGCCTTGCAGCCTTCGTCCATCATGCCGGAGATGGCCGGCTCCAGCGCGTCGGGCAGGATGTCGGCCTGCCACACGATGCGCGTCCTGTCGCCCTCGGGCTTGAGCTGGAAGGAGGCGTTGTGATGCGACAGCCTTCCGCTCTTGATGGCATAGACCAGCCGGTGCGCGGCGTGATCCATCGTCACAAGCTGCTCGTTGGCGACGATGCCGTTGGCGAAGGTCACGGTGCGTCCGCCTTCGTTGGGTTCGCACTTGACGACGAAGCCGGCGGCGAGGCGCCTGTCGACCGCGCCGTAATCGGCGAACGCCTCCCAGGCTTTCGCCAGCGGCGCGCCGATCACGATTTCCCTTTTGATCGTGGCCATGATCGTCTCCTACCGGGTGCACACCGCTTCGACGTTGTTGCCGTCCGGATCGATGACGAAGGCGGCGTAGTATTTGGGGCTGTAGTCGGTGCGCAAGCCGGGCGCGCCGTTGTCCGTGCCGCCGGCCTTCAGCCCCGCCTTGTGGAAGGCGTCGACCGATTTGCGGTCGGGCGCCTTGAAGGCCAGGTGAACGCCCGAACCGCTTTTCAGGCTGGTGGCGTGCAGCCACAGCGCCGGCGCAGCCTTGGGGCCGAAGCCGGCATAGGCTTCGCCTTCGCTGTCCAGGCCGTAGCCCAGCGGCGCCAGCAGCGCCTTGTAGAATTTCTTGCTGGCTGCGATGTCCTTCACGCGCAGGCCGACATGGTCGTACATGAGATCCTCCTTGGTGAGAGGCCCCAGGCTAGGCGGCGGCGGCCAGGCGTTCTTGGAGAATCTTGCTGTTGCCGGCGGACAGTTTGCGGAAGCCGCGCGGGCTGATGCCGGCGGCGCGGCGGAACGAGCGCACGAAATTCGACAGATCGCCGAAGCCGACCTCGTAGGCGATGTCGGTGATCGGCCGCTCGCGCTCGGCCAGCAGCCGCGCGGCGCGGCGCAGGCGGACGCGCAGCAGGTATTGATGCGGCGTCACGCCCAGCACCTTGCGGAACAGGCGCAGGAAGTGGAACGGGCTGAGGCCCGCCTGAGCGGCCGCCGCATCGAGAGCGATCGGCTCCTGGCAATTATGCTCGATCCACAGCGCGCTCTCGATCGCGCGACGGCGGTCTCGGGGTAGGGTGGGGCCGCGATCGTTGGCCGCGCCGCCCAGGCGCAGGAAACGCTGTGCCAGCATCAGGCCGATCTCGTCCAATGCCAGGTCGCTGTCGCCTTGGCTGGCGGCCTGTGCCAGTTCGCCCAGCACCATCAGCTCGGCCTGCGGCGCCACGCCCTGCATATGCCACAGCGCGGCACCGCCCATGGCCTCGACCGATTCGGGCGAATAGCTGAACGACAGGCATCGGTCGCCGCACACATGGTCGTGGCTGCAGCGATATTCCTGGCCCGGCCGGCCGACCAGCAGTCCGCCCGCCACCAGATCGTAATGCCGCGCGCCGACGCGGTAGCCGAACGCGCCCCGGCGCACATAAGCCAGCGAATAGGCGTCGTGGCATTCGGCGAACGGCTTGTCGCCCACTTGCGCCTGGCAGCGATAGTCGAACACGCTGACGCTGCCCGCCTGGATCAGGCTCATGGCGATCCTTCTGGTCTATAACCTGTTAAGAGGCTATAGTAGGGTTATGGCCCCGTCAATTGCCGCCAAGTCCTTGGAATCGTGCTGATCTCGTCCGCCCCCGATCTTGCCCTGGCCTTCGCCAACACGCGCTATTGGCGCGGCAGCGCGCAGCCGACCGACGATCTGGCCGATTGGCCGGCGCTGCTCGACTGGCTGGTGCGCAACGTCGCGCTCGATCAAGCGGCAGCGCGAGGACTGCGTGTCGCGCCCCAGGGTGAAGCCTGCTTTGTCGAGGCGGTCGCGCTGCGCGAGACGCTCTATCGCCTGTTCGCCGCGGTCGCAACGCCGGTCGATCCCAAGCCGTCGGATGTCGTTGCCTTGTGCGCGGCGCTGCAGGCAGCGCCCTCGCGTCGCGACCTGGTGCATGGCGGGAATGGCTATGCCTGGCGCTTGCCGGTGCCCGGCCCGACAGCGCCGTCGCTGCTGGCGCCGCTGCTGTGGTCGGCCGGCGACCTGCTGACCGGCGCGGCGGCCAAGCGCCTGCGCCTGTGCAGCAACGACAAATGCCGCTATCTGTTCGTCGACAACAGCCGCTCGAACGCACGGCGCTGGTGCGACATGAAGGCATGCGGCAACCGCGCCAAGGCGCACCGGCATTACCGGAGGAGCAGGGCGACAGAATGACCCGTCTCCAGAAGCGGCATCCGCGCCGCCAGCCGGCCCATCCGGGCGTGTTGATGCGCGAGATCCTGGACGAGCAGATCAGGTTGCCCTTGGCCGATGTGGCGCGGCGCCTGAAGGTCAGGCCGGCCCGCGCTTTACGCGGTACTGAACGGCGACAGCGCGGTGACGGCGGAGATGGCCTTGCGCTTCGCCAAGCTGGCGGGTGCGGCGCCGGAGTTCTATCTGCACATGCAGACCAATCACGATCTTTGGCAGGCATCGCAGCGTTTGCGGGCTGACCTGGCGGGCATCGAGCCCGCCGTCGGCCCGGTGCAGAATGAACGCCCGCGCCCGGCGAAGCGCCGCTAAAGGCCGTCAAAGACTCCACTCTCCGGCCAGACCGGCCGGCCGTGTCAGCCGCTGCGGCCGTTGCTGAGCGGCAGCACGCGGGTGATGTGGCCCATCTTGCGGCCGGGCCGCACTTCGCGCTTGCCGTAGAGATGGATCTTGGCGTTGGCGTCGGCCGCCGCCTTGCGCCACAGCGCCACGTCCTCGCCGATCAGGTTCTTCATCTCGGCATTGGCCAGCCGTTCGACCGAGCCCAGCGGCAGGCCGCAGATCGCCCGCACCAACTGCTCGAACTGGCTGGTCATGCAGGCGTCGATGCTCCAGTGCCCCGAATTGTGCGGCCGGGGCGCGATCTCGTTGGCCAGGAAGCGGCCGTCCTTGGCGACGAACAGCTCGACGCAGAGAATGCCGACCAGCTCCAGCTTCTCCGCCACGTGCCGGCCGATCGCCTCGGCCTGCTGGCGTCGCGCCTCGGGCAGGCGGGCGGGCACGATGGTGGTATCGAGGATGCCGTTGGCGTGGAAATTCTCGCCCGGCGTGAAGGCGACGCAGGTGCCGTCCAGGCCGCGCGCCACGATCACCGAGCATTCCATCTCGAAGTCGACCATGCGCTCGACGATCGCCTCGCGCGTCTTGAGCTGGTCCCAAACCGCGGCCAGGTTGCCGGCCGCCTCGACCCACATTTGGCCCTTGCCGTCGTAACCCTCGGTCACGGTCTTGACGATGCAGGGCGTGCCGATATGGCGCACCGCCGCCTCCAGGCTGGCGGCGCTGGCGGCGCCGGCATAGGCCGCGGTCGGCACGCCGACATCGTTGAGGAAGTTCTTTTCCTCCAGCCGGTTCTGCGACACGCGCAGCGCCCGGCTGTTGGGCCGCACCTTGACGTGGCGCTCGAGGAATTCGACCGTCGCTGCCGGGATGTTCTCGAACTCGAAGGTCACGACGTCGACGACTTTGGCGAATTGCGCCAGTGCCGTCTGATCGTCATAGGCCGCCACGGTATGGGCGGCGGCGACCTGTGCCGCCGGGCTGTCCTTTTCCGGGCAGAAGATGTGGCAGCGATAGCCCAGCGGCGCGGCCGCCAGCGCGATCATGCGGCCGAGCTGGCCGCCGCCCAGGATGCCGATAGTGGCGCCCGGCGCGATGATGTCGCTGTCGCTGGTCGGCATGGCCTAGCCCTTGGCCCCATGGCTACCGGCGTGCGCAGCCTCGTCGGAGGGATGCTCGGCCACCGCGTCGGTCTGCTTGTCGCGGAATTTCTGCAGCGCCTTGGCGATCTTGGCGTCGCCCAGCGAGATCACGCTGGCGGCCAGCAGCGCGGCGTTGATCGCGCCCGGCTTGCCGATCGCCACCGTGCCGACCGGCACGCCGCCGGGCATCTGCACGATCGACAGCAGGCTGTCCATTCCCTTCAGGCTCTGGCTCTCTACCGGCACGCCGAACACCGGCAGGGTGGTCAGCGAAGCCACCATGCCCGGCAGGTGGGCCGCACCGCCGGCGCCGGCCACGATCACTTTCAGGCCCCGGTTGCGTGCGCTTTCGGCATAGGCGAACAGCCGCTTGGGCGTGCGATGGGCCGAGACGATGCGCTTCTCGTAGGCCACGCCCAGCGTGTCCAGGGTCACCGCCGCGTGACGCATCGTCGCCCAATCCGATTGACTGCCCATGATCAGGCCGACCACGGGTTTGCTGCTGGCCATTGCCATCCTCGAAAAACGGCGCGCCCTACCGTTCCGGCGCGAGACGCAGACGGTATCGGGCGGAACGTACCGGCGCAAGCATGCGTGAAGACAGGTTCAGGCGATGATATCGGGGATCAGCCGGGCGTTGAGCGCCGTCATCTGATCCTTGATCAGCAGCTTGCGCCGCTTCAGTCGCTGCAGCGCCAGCTGGTCGCCCGACTGCTCCGAGCCCAGCCGCGCGATCTCGGCGTCGAGGTCGCGATGCTGCTGCTTCAGCTCTTCGAGTTTTTCGCGCAACGCGTCGAGATCGTCCACGATGATCCTTGAGGTCCGGCCGGATGCCTGCTTTGGCGCTTGACGCGACTGGGCTATGGTCGCGCGATTATTAGCAAACTCGCCCGCAAAAAGGGAGCAAAACGCCAAAAAGGAGCCAGGCCAGGGATCATGACAGTACGAAAAATCGGCATTTTGACCTCCGGCGGCGACTGCGCCGGGCTGAACGCGGCGATCCGGGCGGTGGTGCACCGGGCGGCCGGCCATTACGGCTGGGAGGTGCTGGGCATCCGCCAGGGCACCCATGGGCTGATGGCCCGCCCGGTGCTGGCCGAGCACCTGACCATCGACGGCGCCCAGCCCTCGATCCTGCGCTGGGGCGGCACCATCCTGGGCACCACCAACCAGGGCGACCCGTTCGCCTTCGTCATGCCCGACGGGTCCAAGCGCGACCGCTCGGCCGAGGTGATCGAGGGCGTGCGGCTCTTGGGCCTGGACGCGCTGATCGGCGTCGGCGGCGACGGCAGCTTCGCCATCCTGCGCAAGCTCGCCCAGCAGGGCGGCATTCCCCTGGTCGGCATCCCCAAGACCATCGACAACGATATCGGCATCACCGAAGCCTCGGTCGGCTTCTCCACCGCCGTCGATGTCGCCACCGAGGCGCTCGACCGGCTGCAGCCCACCGCCGCCAGCCACAGCCGCGTCATGGTGCTGGAGGTGATGGGCCGCGACGCCGGCCATATCGCGCTGGCCACGGGCATCGCCGGCGGCGCCGACGTCATCCTGATTCCCGAGATCAAATGGTCGGTCGAGGCGGTGGCGCGCAAGATCGAGGCGCTGCGCCTGTCGGGCCGCAACTTCGCCCTGGTGGTGGTGGCCGAGGCGGTCAAGCGCGAGGACGGCTCGCCGGTGACGCGCGCGCATGGCGAGAAGGCGGCCACCTATGGCGGCATCGGCCATTATGTCGGCGAGCGCATCGGCCAGGCCACCGGCGCGGAGACCCGCGTGACGGTGCTGGGCCATGTGCAGCGCGGCGGCAATCCGGGCGCGCGCGACCGGCTGCTGGCTTCGGCCTTCGGCGTACACGCCGTCGAATTGATCGCGCAAGGGCGGTTCGACCACATGGTGGCATGGCGCGATCGCCAGGTGGTGGCGGTGCCGATCGCCGAAGCCATCGGTCGCTACCAGGCGGTCGAGCCCGACGACGCGCTGGTCGCCACCGCGCGCGGCCTGGGCATCGCCTTCGGCGATTGACGCCGCCATGCCGCCGCCCGGCCTGGCGCCGCATCCGTTCTGGAACTTCTCGCTCGAGGTCTATGGCGGGGAGGGCGTGGCGCGCGCCTGTCTCGACCTGCAGGATCGCCGCCAGGTCGATGTCAACGTACTGCTGTTCTGCTGCTGGCTGGGCGCCTCGGGCCGCGGCCGCATCGAACGGGCCGATCTGCAGGCGCTGATCGGCCGGGTGCAGGCCTGGCAGCGCGAGGTGATCGGCCCGCTGCGCGCGGCGCGCCGGCGGCTGGGCGAAGGCATCGCGCACGCGCCGGACGAGGAGGCTGCGCTGCTGCGCAAGCGGCTGGCCGATGTCGAGATCGAGGCCGAGCATGTCGAGCAGTTGATGCTGGCCCAGCCCTACGCCTATCCCGGCAATCGCGACCGGCCGCCCAAGGAGCGGCTGGCGGCGGCGCTGGCCAATCTGGTGGCCTATTCGGAGATCCTGGGCCTGGCGGTGGAGCGGCGCGACCGGGAGGCGGTGGCCACCGTGCTGAAGGCCTGCTTCCCCAACCTGCTGCCGCCGGAAATCGACCACGCGCTGAACCTGGATCGGGCATGAGGATCGCTGCCATCCTGATGCTGTTGGCGGTGAGCGCCTGCGCCGCGACCCAGGCGCCGCCGCCGCGCCGCGTGCTGCCGCCCGACCAGGTCAAGGCCGAGCTGCTGCGCCTGGCCGACCGCGAATGGCGCGCTTTCGGCGGCCAGGTGGTGCGCCATGAGGCCGACCGCCCATCTTCCAATCACATCGTGGTCGATCCGGTCGGCCGCTACACCGAGGACGACCGCAAGGTCTATGACCGCATGGTCGGCTACTGGGAAGCGGTGGGCGAGACCGGCTTCACGCCCTATGCCGATTGCGAGGGGAGTTGGCAGCGCGTCAAGGAACGCAAATGCCCGTGGCACCTGCCCTGGTCGGCGGCCTTCATCTCCTGGCTGATGCTGCAATCGGGCGTGGCCGAATTCCAGCCCGACGCCAGCCATTCGATCTACCTGCAGCCCATCCTGCTGGCCACGCGCAACGGTCGGCCGGGCTACCTGGTGGCGCGCAGCCTGGCCGAACGGGCGCCGCAACCGGGCGACCTTATCTGCGGCACGCGCGGCCTGGGCGATCGCGCACCGACCGATTGGCGCCAGTTGATCGGCCAGACCGTGCCGATGCATTGCGATCTGGTGGTCGCCAATAGCGGCGACCGCGTCGAGGGCATCGGCGGCAATGTGTTCAACGCCGTGTCCAAGACCGTCCGACCGGCGCGCGACGGCTATCTGGCGCCCGGCGGCGGCCTGCTGCTGGTGGTCGAGAATCGCTATCCCTCGCCCGGCAGCTAGGGTCAATCGGCGTTAGTCGCGCAGGCCCCGCGCCGCGAGCCAGTCCAGCATGGCGTCGGCGGCCTGGCGCAGCAGCGCCGGCTGGCCCTGGTAGAAATGCGTCGCGCCCTTGATCGCGACATAGCTCTTGTCGGCGCTGGCCGCAGCCTGGAACACGCTCGGCGGATCGCTGGCCGGACAGGCTTCGTCGGCGGTGTTCTCCATCACCAGCAGCGGCGTGGCAATCGCCGCCGCCGCCCGCGGGCCGTCGATATTGCTGTCCTCGGGCGACCATTGCGACAGCCAGGCGCGCAGGGTCGAGAAGCGGCCGAGCCCGGCCGGACCGGAATTGCTGACCTCCGGGTCGCCCAGATGGCACCAGCGCGCGCGGCGGTCGTTAGGATCGACGGCGGTGTCCATGAAGCGCAGATCGGCCATGGTGCGATGGGTGACGAAGCCGCGCTCGACCTCCTTGCCGCCGCGTCGGCGCAAGGTCTGGAGCGTCTCCTTGACCCAGTCGGTCTTGCGTCGCATGCGGGCGCGCTGGGCGGTGCGATAGGCGGCGATGAAGTCGGGAGAATAGGGCGGCTGGTTGGGGTTGCGCGGATCGTAGATGTCGAGTTCGCGATCGCGCCGGTCGGGATCGTGCTCGTCCCGCACCGAGGGATCGATCCAGTCGCACAAGGTGGCGGCGCGCGAGGTGATGGCGGCCTGGAAGATCACCGCATCGGCCGGCACCAGCCCGGCGGCAGTCAGGTCGAGCGGATCGCCGGCCGGCGTCTGCGTCACGGTCGGGCACTCGGCCTGGCTCTGGTAGAACAGGCTGAGCGCGCCGCCGCCCGACCAGCCCAGCAGCACGACCTTGTCGTAGCCCCACACCTCGCGCGCATGGCGCACATAGGCGCCCAGGTCGAGCGCCGCCTTCTCCATGATCAGGGCCGTGTCGTTGCGGTAGTAGCGGTTGCCGGCGCACAGCACATGCACGCCCGCCGCCGCCAGCGCGCGCGGCAGCGGCAGGAAGCCCTGCGCCGTGGCCGGATGCATGGTGATCGCCAAGGTCCGCGAGGGCCGGCGCGGCAGCAGGCGCAAGCCTTCAAGGTCGACCGCACCGGGCGCGTCGGAGAAGCCGTAGACCTCGGCAAAGCCCGCCTGCTCGGCGTAGCGCACATGCACCCATTCGGTGGCGAACGGATTCTCCGGCATCCGGTCCCGCGATGCCTTATTCGCCCCAGCGCCTGATGCCGCCGGCCTCGATGCCGAACAGGTCGAGCAGCCGTGCCACCGTGTGATCGATCACCTGATCGATCGTCTGCGGCCGCGAATAGAAGGCCGGCATGGCCGGGGCGATCACCGCGCCCATCTCCGACAAGGTCAGCATGTTGCGCAGATGCACGTTGTGCAGCGGCGTCTCGCGCACCATCAGCACCAGGCGGCGCCGCTCCTTCAGCACCACGTCGGCGGCGCGGGTCAGCAGCGAGGTGGTAACGCCCGAGGCCAGTTCGCCCAGGCTGCGCATCGAGCACGGCGCGATCGCCATGCCCATGGTGCGGAACGATCCCGAGGATAGCGGCGCCGCCATGTCGCCGATGGCGTGAACATGGTCGGCCAGCGCCTGCACCGTCTTCACTTTCAGGTCGGTTTCGTGCGCCAGGGTGATTTCGGCGGTGCGGCTCATCACCAGATGCGTCTCGACCGGCTGGTCCTGCAGGGCCTGCAGCAGCCGCACGCCATAGATCACGCCGGAAGCGCCGGAGATGCCGACCACGAGGCGCGCCGGCGCGGCTGCCGCCTGTTTCGGGCCGCTTGTGGATGGTTTGGCCATACCCCTCATATTATTGCGTTTTTGCCCGCCCGGTACGGATATTCGGTAAAGGCACTGGCATTCCACAGCGCCAATGCCTACCCTTTAACTATCGTGGTTTGTACAGGAGGTAGGCATGCCGACATTGGATCGGATCGAGACCCTGAAACACAAGCACGCGGCCATCGAGGCGGCCCTCCAAGCGGAAAACGCCCGACCCCATCCCGACGACGATCTCGTCTCCCAACTCAAACGCCAGAAACTCAAGCTCAAGGACACGATCAAAGAGCTGTCGCGCTAGGCAATCGGCGCCGGCTCGGCCGGTCGACGCGCCATCGATGCGGCGGCGCGGCGGCGGCGCGGCGGGGCTGCTTGATCTAGAGATCCTTCGCCCACTGGCGCAGGACGAATTTCTGCACCTTGCCGGTCGAGGTCTTGGGCAGGTCGCGGAACACCACGCTGCGCGGCACCTTGTAGCGCGCCATGTTCTGCCGGCAGAACTCGATGATCTCGTCCTGCGTGGCGTTGTGGCCGGCCTTCAAGGTGACGAAGGCGCAGGGCGTCTCGCCCCATTTGTCGTCCGGACGGGCCACCACGGCGGCTTCCAGCACCGCCGGATGCTTGTAGAGCACGCCTTCGACCTCGATGGTCGAGATGTTCTCGCCGCCGGAGATGATGATGTCCTTGGAACGGTCGCGCAGCTCGATGTAACCGTCCGGATGCATCACGGCCAGATCGCCGGAATGGAACCAGCCGCCCTCGAACGCCTCGGTGGTGGCGGTCGGGTTCTTCAGATAGCCCTTCATCACGACATGGCCCTTGAACATGACCTCGCCCATGGTCTGCCCGTCGGCGGGCACGTCGGTCATGGTGGCGGGATCCATCACCCGCAGCGCCTCCAGCACCGGATAGCGCACGCCCTGGCGCGCCTTGAGCTTGGCGCGTTCCGCCGAGGGCAGGGCGTCCCATTCCTCGTGCCACTCGCACACCACGGCGGGGCCGTAGGTCTCGGTCAGGCCGTAGACATGGGTGATCTTGAAGCCTTGCTGCTCGATCGCCTCCAGCACGGCGGGCGGCGGCGGCGCGGCGGCGGTCATGATATGCACCGGATGCGGCAGGTCTTTGCGCTCGGCAGGGGTGGCGTTGATGATGAAGTTCAGGATCACCGGCGCGCCGCACATATGGGTGACCTTGTGCTCGACCAGGGCGTTGAAGATGCGGCTCGCATCGATGCGGCGCAGGCAGACATTGACGCCGGCCACCGCCGCCATGGTCCAGGGGAAGCACCAGCCGTTGGCGTGGAACATCGGCAGGGTCCACAGGTAGATGGGGTGCGCCGGCATGTGCCAGGTCAGCGCGTTGCCGATGGCGTTGAGATGCGCGCCGCGATGATGCGTCACCACGCCTTTGGGATTGCCGGTGGTGCCGGAGGTGTAGTTCAGCGCGATGGCGTTCCACTCGTCGCTGGGCGGCTGCCAGTCGTAAGCCGGGTCGCCTTCGGCGATGAACGCCTCGTAGTCGATCGCGCCCAGCCGCGCGCCGCCGGGCCCCAGCGGATCGGCGATGTCGATCACCAGCGGCTTGTTGGCCAGCTGGGCCAGCGCCTCTTTCACCACCGGCGAGAACTCCAGGTCGGTGAACAGGATCTTGGTCTCGCTGTGCTCGAGGATGAAGGCGATCATCCTGGCGTCGAGGCGGATGTTCAGCGAATTGAGCACCGCGCCCGACATCGGGATGCCGAAGCTGGCCTCGTAGAATTCGGGGATGTTGGGCGCCATGATCGCCACGGTGTCGCCCACGCCGATGCCGCGCTTGACCAGTGCCGAAGCGAGCTGCCGCGCGCGGGCATAGGTCTGCTTCCAGGTGTAGCGCCGGTTGCCGTGCACCACCGATGGATGGTCGGGGAAGGTGCTGGCAGCGCGCTCCAGGAAAGTGAGCGGCGTCAGCGCGGCAAAGTTCGCCGCGTTGCGGTCCAGCCCCACGTCGTAGGGATTCTTGCTCATGCGTGCGCCGGCGCTGCGGCGCGGCGATGCCGGACGGGGCACCGGCGGACGGTTCTTGGCGGAGCGGCGCGGGTTCATGCGCAGCACGGCAAGACCGGCCTTGGCGCCGGGCTTCGCCAGCGGCGCCGTCGGTTTGGCGGCCGGTTTGGCGGCTGGCTTGGCGGTCGGTTTGGCGGCCGGGATGGCGGTCGGCTTCGCGACGGGCTTGGCGGCTTTTGCAGCGGCCTGCTTCCCGGGGGCCGGCTTTTTCGGCGCCGCCTTGCGCGCTGCCGGACGTCTGTTCTTGTCGTTGCTGCCTTTTGCCTTCTTCGCCATCTGTGCGGCCTCCCCATATGCGGCCAAAGTGTCTCACAAACCGCTTTTGCCAAACAACCGGCAAGCGACCTATGCTGCGGGCAAATCAGGGAAATGCAGGGCGAGGAGAGGGTAGCATGAGCACGGGCGCCTATCGGAAACTGCACGAGCGGTCCCTGGCCGATCCCGAGGGTTTCTGGGCCGAATGCGCCCGGGCGATCGACTGGACCCGTCCGTGGGACCAGGTGCTGGATCGCTCCAATCCGCCATTCTACCGCTGGTTCGTGGGCGGCGAGCTCAACACCTGCCACAACGCGCTCGACCGTCACCTGGCGACGCGCGGCGAGCAGGCGGCGCTGATCTACGATTCGCCGGTCACCGGCGCCAAGCAGCAATTCACCTATCGCGACCTGACCGACCGTGTGGCGCGCCTGGCCGGCGCCCTGGCGCGTCGAGGCGTCGGCAAGGGCGACGGCGTGATCATCTACATGCCCATGGTGCCGGAAGCGGCGATGGCCATGCTGGCCTGCGCGCGGCTGGGCGCCATCCATTCGGTGGTGTTCGGCGGCTTCGCCGCGCCCGAGCTGGCCAGCCGCATCGACGACTTCAAGCCCAAGCTGATCCTGTCGGCCTCCTGCGGCATCGAGCCCACGCGCATCGTGCCTTACAAGCCATTGCTCGACGGTGCCATCGAGCTGGCCCGGCACAAGCCGCAGACCTGCGTGATCCTGCAGCGCGATCAGCAGCGCTGCGACCTGACGCCGGGCCGCGATCTCGACTGGCAGGAATTCGTCAAGGGCGCCGCAGCGCATCCTTGCGTGCCGGTCAAGGCCACCGATCCGCTCTACATCATCTACACCTCCGGCACCACCGGCCAGCCCAAGGGCGTGGTGCGCGACAATGGCGGCCATGCCGTGGCGCTGTGCAATTCCATGAAATGGCTGTACGGCATGGAACCGGGCCAGGTGTTCTGGACCGCTTCCGATGTCGGCTGGGTGGTCGGCCATTCCTATATCGTCTACGCGCCGCTGATGTATGGCTGCACCTCGGTGCTGTTCGAGGGCAAGCCGGTCGGCACGCCCGATGCCGGCACCTATTGGCGCGTCGCCGCCGAATACGGCGTCAAGGCGCTGTTCACGGCGCCGACCGCGTTCCGCGCCATCCGCAAGGAAGACCCGGACGGCAAGTTCATCCGCCAATTCGATCTGTCGAAGTTCGAGCGGCTCTATCTGGCCGGCGAGCGCGGCGATCCGCCCACCGTGGCCTGGGCCGAGCAGCACCTGAACGTGCCGGTGATCGACCACTGGTGGCAGACCGAGACCGGCTGGTCGATCTGCGGCGACTATGTCGGCATCGAAAGGCTGCCGGTCAAGCACGGCTCGACCACCGTGCCGGCGCCGGGCTGGGATCTGCATGTGCTCGACCCCGACGGCCGCGAGGTCGAGCGCGGCCAGATCGGCGCGCTGGCCGGCAAGCTGCCGCTGCCGCCGGGCACTTTCCCCAATCTGTGGAATGCGCCCGACCGTTACCGGCAGGCCTATTTCACCGAGTTCCCCGGCTACTACAAGACCGGCGACGCGGGCTATATCGACGCGGACGGCTATGTCTTCGTCATGACCCGGGTGGACGACGTGATCAACGTCGCCGGCCACCGGCTGTCGACCGGCGGCATCGAGGAGGTGCTGGCGGCTCATCCCGACGTCGCCGAATGCGCCGTGATCGGCGTGGCCGACGAGTTGAAGGGGCAGGTGCCGCTGGGTCTGATCGTGCTGAAGGACGGCGTCGCCCGCCCCCATGGCGAGATCGTCAAGGAAGTGGTGGCGATGGTACGCGACCGCATCGGGCCGGTGGCCGCCTTCAAGACCGCGACGGTGGTGGCGCGCCTGCCCAAGACCCGCTCGGGCAAGATCCTGCGCGGCACCATGCAGAAGATCGCCGACGGCCAGGACTACAAGGTGCCGGCGACCATCGACGACCCGGCCATCCTGACCGAGATCGGCGTGGCGCTGCAGCCGGCCGGCTACGCCAAGAAGGCCTCGTAGCGGCGCTTGGCGCCGGGAGAACGCCATGCAAGCGACCGCAATCCACCCGGGCAATCTGCTGGGGCTGGCCACCGACCCGGGCAAGGTCGACCGGTTGAAGGAGCCGCTCGGCCAGGTGATCGGCCATGCCATCGGCCAGTCGGGCGCGGACATGGACAGGAGCGCCGTGCTGGTCGGGCGCGGCGACGGCGAGCGCGGCCCCACCCTGGTCGCGCAGGTCGTGCCGATCGACGCGCAGGATCCGGCCTACCGGCCGCTGTTCTCGACCCTGCATCTGGTGGCGGTCGCCATCCATGGCGTGGTCAAGGACAAGCCCGTCGACGACGAGACCGTTTTCGACGAGGCGGTGGCGCGCACCCGCATGGTGCTGGCCTCGCGCAACGTCGATCCGGCGCTGGCGCCGCTGCTGGCCGAATCGGCGGCGGCGGCGATCAACACCCAGGCCTTCGCCGAGGCGATGGTCATGACGCTCAATCCCGACGGCCGGCTGCTGGTGCTCAAGGCGCCGCTGCTGGCGCGCCTGCTGTTCGAGTTCCAGCAGGCGACGCCGAACGCCTGAGCTTCCGGTTCAGGCCGAATGCGCGCTGCGCGAATCGGCCGGCGCCTGCTCGCGCTCGTTCATGCCGTAGTCGCGGATCACGCCGGCGATGCGCAGGCGATAGTCCTCGAAAATCCGGCCGCGGCCGGCGGCCTGCGCCAGGCGGTGCTGCTCGATGTTGCGCCATTGCTTGATCGCCTCCTCGTCGCGCCAGAACGACAGCGACAGGATCTTCCCCTTGTTGGTCAGGCTCTCGAACCGTTCGATCGAGATGAAGCCGTCGATGCCGTCGAGCAGCGGCCGCAGGCTGGCCGCCAGGTCGAGATAGGCTCCGCGCAGGCCCTCACGCGGCTGCACCTCGAAGATCACGGCGATGGCGTTCGAATTCGGCAAGGTTTCCTCCGTCGGACAAGAAGGCATGGGTGGCGTCGTGCAGCCGCGTGCGGCCGCTTTCAAGATGCATCAAATGGGTGCCGGCCGGCAGCCTGATGTCGTGCCGGCGCAGCGACGGCGGCAGCCGGCCCAGCAGCCAGGCCGCATCGGCGTCGGTGCACAGGCTATCCCACTCTCCGCGTAGAAGGCAGAGCGGAGCGGCGATCAGCGCCGGCTCGTAGGGCAGTTGGCCGCGCCAGGCCGCCTCGATATCCGCCATCGGGCCGGTCGGCACGCGCACGCCGTCGCCGCCCGCCGGCTCGCTGGCCAGATAGGCCGCGGCCCAGCGTTCGAAATGGCGCTGCGGCATCGCCGACGGCTGGCCCGGCGGAATGTCGGCCAGGAAGCGCCGATGTTGCGCTTCCACCGTCAGGCGGGTCCAGTTGGGCAGCGTGTTGGCCGCGGTTCCGGCGACCGGCTCGCGCTGGGCGATCGGCCCGAAGAACGCCAGCCGTTCCACCGCCCACGGGAACTTGCCGGCGAACAGCCCGGCCGCCATGGTGCCCCAGGAATGGGCGATCAGGGACACGCGCCATGCTCCTGTGGTCTGGCGTATCAGCGCCACCACCGCCGCGATCTGCCGCGCTCCCGCTTCCACCCGTCCCAGCGGCTGGGCGAGGCGCGGCGCGCTGCTCATCTCGACATAGCGATCCGAGGCGCCGTAGCCCAGGAAATCGAAGGCCCAGACCTCGTAGCCCTGCGCCAGCAGCGCATCGCGCCACGACAGGCCGTCGATGCGATGGCCGACGGCCAGTTCCGACGGAAAGGTGGCGCCATGCACGTAAAGCAGCGGCGCGGCATGGCGCCGTTCGGGCGGGCGCGCCCGGCTGGCGGCGATGCGCAGGGGCGAGCGCGGCAGCGCCGTCCACAGCCGTTCGATCGGGGCGGATGCGTCCGCGCGCGCCTGCCCGCTCATGGCGTCACCGGGCACAGGAAGCTGCGCTGCGCGGCCAGGATCAGGCGGCGCTTCTCGGCGAAGCGGAAATTGGCGGCGCCCGGAGGATCGGCGCGCAGCGGCGCGCGATCGGTCTCGTAGGCCGCCAGGCCGGCAAACGAGATCGGCGCCAGCGCCACGTTGCTGGTGCCCTCGTGCGGCATGAAATAGCCCAGCAGCTCGCCGCCGCAGGCCGGGATGATGCGCAGCCAGTTGCGCGCATAGCTTTCGAAGGCGTCGCGCTGGAACGGGTCGATGGTGTAGCCGATGCAGCAGCAGGTCACGGTCATGGTTCGATCCTCGTCGCAAGATGAGCGCAAGGTAGCGCTTGCCCCACGCCAATGCTTCGATTAACGTCGAACTATCGAAGCAGGAAACGGCAACGACGATGAAGACCGGACCGGATATCGCGCTGGTCGCCGCGCTGCTGGGCGATCCGGCGCGCGCCAACATGCTGACGGCGCTGATGGACGGCCGCGCCCTGACCGCGGGCGAGCTGGCGCGCCATGCCGGCGTCACGCCGCAAACCGCCTCCTCGCATCTGGCCAAGCTGCTGGCGGGCGGGCTGGTCAGCGCCGAGCGCCAGGGCCGCCACGGCTATTTCCGCTTGGCCGACCCCGACGTCGCCCAGGTGCTGGAGGGCTTGATGGGGCTGGCGGCGCGGGCCGGCCACAGGCGCCTGCGCACCGGTCCCAGCGAGCCGGCGCTGCGCCAGGCGCGCGTGTGCTACGACCATCTGGCCGGCGATGCCGGTGTGGCGCTGTTCGACAGCCTGGTGGCGCGCAAGCTGGTGGCCAGCCGCGACGGCGAATTGGCGCTGACGGCCAGGGGAGCCGATTTCCTGCGCGATTTCGGCATCGATCCCGACAGCCTGCGCGGCACGCGCCGCCCGGTGTGCAAATCCTGCCTCGACTGGAGCGTGCGGCGCAGCCACCTGGCCGGCGCGCTGGGTGCGGCGCTGCTGCAGCGGTTCTACGCGTTGAAATGGGCGCGGCGCGAAGCCGGCAGCCGCATCGTGTCGTTCAGCCCGCGCGGCCGCGCCGCGTTCGAGAAAACCTTCGCGCCGATCGCCACCTGAAACGAAAAGGCCGGGCAAGGGCCCCGGCCTTTTGCAAATGGCGTGGCGCTTGGCTCACGCCTCGCTATGCGCCGCGTCGTGATTCTCGGCCGGCACGTCCGGTTGCTCGGCCTCGGCCGGATCGAGCATCGCTTCCTTGGCGGCGGCGGCATGCGCCTTGGCGGCGGCGGAGCCGCCCTGGCGCGCCAGGCGCCGGTTGGCCTTGTCGACGGCGTTGTTGAGATCGGCCATGGTGCACAGGCCCAGCGTCACCGGGTCGCGCTGCTTGATGTTGGGCGTGTTCCAGTGCGTGCGCTCGCGCACCGCCTGGATGGTCGACTTGGTGGTGCCGACCAGCTTGGCGATCTGCGGATCGGCCAGTTCGGGATGGTTCTTCAGCAGCCAGGCGATGGCGTCGGGCCGGTCCTGGCGCTTGGCTACCGGCGTGTAGCGCGGCCCCTTGGGCCGCGACACCGGTGCGGGCCGGTCGTTCTTGCTCATCGTCAGCCGCGCGTTGGGATCGCCCTGGCAGCGCTCGATCTCCTCGCGGGTGAGCTGGCCGGTGGCGATCGGGTCGGAGCCGACGATGCCGATCGCCACCTCGCCGTCGGCGATGGCCTGAATCTCGAGCTCGTGCAGGCCGCAGAACTCGGCGATCTGGGTGAAGGTCAGGGTGGTGTTCTCCACCAGCCAGACGGCGGTGGCTTTGGGCATCAAGGGCGTCATCGTCACTCCTTGGGGCTTTGCCGGCCCCCGGATACGGCAAATCTTTCTCGCGCCTTGCGGCGACGCGGTGCCGTACCCCGGATTTCTAGGAAACTGCCGTTTATATATAGGACGCGCTGGAGCCGGTCAAAGCCCCTGTGGCGCCTGGGGCGACGATATTTTTTCCGTAAAATCAGGTCGTTAGCATGATCTTGCCGATATGCTGGCCGCCTTCCAGCTCGCGATGGGCCTGAACCGCCTGCTCGAGCGGGAAGGTCTTGTAGATCACCGGCCGGACCTTGCCGGCATCGAGCAGCGGCCACACCCGCTCGCGCAACGCCCCCGCCATCGCCGCCTTGGCGGCCACCGACTGCGCGCGCAGGGTCGAGGCGACGATGGTCTGCCGGTGCATCATCATGCGCGCCACGTTGAACGAGGCCTGGGCGCCGCCCTGGACGGCGATGATCGCCAGCCTGCCTTCATAGGCCATGCAGTTCAGGTCGCGCTCGATATAGGAGCCGGCCACCATGTCCAGCACCACGTCGACGCCCTTGCCGCCGGTCGCCTCGCGCACCACGTCGCCGAAATCCTGGGTCTTGTAGTTGATCACCTTGCGCGCGCCCAGCCGCTCGCAGGCCGCGCGCTTGTCGTCGCTGCCCACGGTGGCGAACACGGTGCAGCCGAAGGCATGGCCGAGCTGGATCGCCGTGGTGCCGATGCCGCTGGCGCCGCCATGCACCAGCAGGCTCTCGCCGGGCTTGAGCCGCGCCCGCTCGAACACGTTGTGCCACACCGTGAAATAGGTCTCCGGCAGCGCCGCCGCTTCGACCGGGGAGAAGCCCTTGGGGATCGGCAGGCAATGCCGGGCCGGGGTCAGGCAGTATTGCGCATAGCCGCCGCCCGGCGTCAGGGCGCAGACCTGGTCGCCTTCCTTCCATTCGCCGACGCCCCCATCGGAGTTCGGGCCCAGCGCCACGATCGTGCCGGCCACTTCCAGCCCCGGCAGGTCGGAAGCCCCCGGCGGCGGGTTGTAGAAGCCGGCGCGCTGCTGCAGGTCGGGCCGGTTGACCCCGGCTGCCGCCACCTCGATCAGCACCTCGCCCTCGCCCGGCCGGGGCACCGGCCGGCGCCTGTTGGCCACCAGCACCTCCGGCCCGCCCGGCTTGCTGATCTCGATCGCGGTCATGGTTGTCGGCGTCATGGCTTCCTCCCTCGATCTTGATCCTGTAACAAGGCCAGCCCACACTCGCAACCGCGACACCGCCGGAGACGCGCCATGCCGATCGACGCCGAGGATCTCGAACCGCTGAAGAAGAAGCCCAAGCCGCGCGACCTCGATGTCATGTCGATCGAAGAATTGAACGACTATATTGCCGACATGGAAGCCGAGATCGCCCGCGTGCGGGACAAGATCAAGGCCAAGTCCGCCCATTCCGCCGCTGCCGCCGCGCTGTTCCGCAAGTAGCGCCCAGTACGGATTTACGGCACGGATCTTGCTGTCTCCGAGGGGCGGGCCGGATGCGGCCTCAATCATCAGGAGAGTTGGTATGAGTCTGAAAGGCAAATGCGCCGTCGTCACCGGTTCGACCAGCGGCATCGGCCTGGGCATCGCCCGGGCGCTGGCGGCCGAGGGCGCCAATATCGTCATGAACGGGTTCGGCCCGGCCGACCAGATCGAGGCCCTGCGCGCCGGCATCGAGAAGGATCACGGCGTCAAGGCGATCTACAACGGCGCCGACATGACCAAGCCGGCCGAGATCGCCGGGCTGATCGACGCCGCCGTCAAAAGCTTCGGCGGCATCGGCGTGCTGGTCAACAATGCCGGCATCCAGCATGTCGCCGCGATCGAGGATTTTCCCGAAGAAAAATGGAACGCCATCATCGCCATCAACCTGTCGGCGGCGTTCCACGGCAGCAAGTTCGCCATCCCCCACATGCGCAAGGCCAAATGGGGCCGCATCATCAACATCGCCTCGGCGCACGGCCTGGTGGCCTCGCCGCAGAAGGTGGCCTATGTCGCCGCCAAGCACGGCATCGTCGGCATGACCAAGGTGGCCGGCATCGAGCTGGCCAATTCCGGCGTCACCTGCAACGCCATCTGCCCCGGCTGGGTGCTGACGCCGCTGGTGCAGAAGCAGATCGAGGACCGCGCCCGGGAGACCGGCACCACCGTCGAGCAGCAGACCATCGCCCTGGTGTCGGAGAAGCAGCCCAGCCACAAATTCAGCACGCCCGAGCAGATCGGCGGGCTGGCGGTGTTTCTGTGCAGCGCGGCAGCCGACAACATTACCGGCACGCATGTCTCGATCGATGGCGGCTGGACGGCGCAATAGGTCGGAATAACCATAGAGAATCAGAGGACACAGGGCGCGGATTTCCCTGTGTTCCTTGTGTCGTGGCAAGGAATCGTTCGACTGGTTGAACCGGGCCGGATTTGCTGCTTGGATTGAGTCCCAACCCAGAAAGGGAGGAGACCATGACGCTCGCCATCGGCGACACCGCGCCCGATTTCACCGCCCAGACCACCGAAGGCCCGATCAAGTTCCACGACTGGATCGGCGACAAATGGGCGGTGCTGTTCTCGCATCCCAAGGATTTCACGCCGGTCTGCACCACCGAGCTGGGCTATATGGCCAAGCTGAAGCCGGAATTCGACAAGCGCGGCGTCAAGATCATCGGCTTGAGCGTCGATGCCGTCGACAACCATTCCAAATGGGCCGACGACATCCAGCAGACGCAAGGCCACAAGGTCAACTACCCGATGATCGGCGACACCGATCTCAAGGTATCCAAGCTCTACGGCATGCTGCCCGCCGCCGCCTCGCCGGACGGCGTGCGCACCGCGGCCGACAACATGACGGTGCGCAACGTCTTCGTCATCGGCCCGGACAAGAAGATCAAACTGGTAATCGTCTATCCGATGACCACCGGCCGCAACTTCGACGAAGTGCTGCGTGTCATCGACAGCCTGCAGCTCACCGCCAAGCACAAGGTGGCGACGCCGGTGAACTGGAAGCAGGGCGAGGACGTGATCATCGCCGGCTCGGTCAACGACGAGGAAGCCAAGAAGGTCTATCCCGGCGGCTGGAAGGCGCCGCGCCCCTATCTGCGCATCGTGCCGCAGCCGAAGTAAAAAAACCTCGTCACCCTGGCCAAGGCGCTTTCCAGCGTAGCGAAGAAAGTGCTGCGAGCCGGGGCCCATTTCTCGACAGTGACGGCCGTGATGTGGATCGACATCGGCCCCGGATAGCGCTTCGCGCTTCCGGGGTAACGATCTATTTCTCCCGCTCTTGCTTCAGCGCGAAATAGCTGGCGTTGAGCTCGGCGCCGAAGATGAATACCAGCGCCGAGGCGTAGAAGAACAGCAGGGTGATCACCACCCCGCTCAACGTGCCGTAGGTCGGCTGGTAGTGGCCGCCCACCGCCAGGTAGAGCGACAGCCCGGTCGATACGATCAGCCAGAACACCAGGGTCACGCCGACGCCCGGCAGCAGCACGCGCCAGCGGTGGCGCCGCGGCGGCAGATACTGGTGCAGCCCCAGCAGGAAGACGCCGAACAGCAGCCCGCCCACCAGGTAGCGGCCGACATGCACCGCCAGCGCGGTGAGGTCGCTGATGAACACCATCCGCTCGGCCAGCTTCAGCGCCAGCGGCCCCAGCAGGATAGCGCTGGACGCCACCAGCAGCACCAGCGCCGACAGCACCACGAACACCACGCTCTGCGCCCGCCGCTTCCAGGCGGCGCGCTTCTCCTCGATGCCGTAGGCGGTGTTGAGCGCCAGCCGCACCGCCTCGAACCAGCTCGACGCCGCCCACAACGTGCCGAAGATGCCCAGGGTCAGCAAATCGTCGTGATGGGCAGTCATCACTTTGAAGATCGGCTCGGCCAGGGTCTCGGCCACGTCGTGCGGCGCGAAGCGGAACAGGAACTGCACCAGCTCGCGCGCCGTGTCGTAATCGCCCACCAGGCCGAACAGCGCCGCCAGGAAGATCAGGAACGGGAACAGCGATAGGAAGCCGGTGAAGGCCAGGTGGCCGGCCAGCTCGAAGCTGCCGTTGCGGATCATTTGCCCCACCGCCGCGATCCACGGATTGGCATAGCGCGTCAGCCGGGCGGCCAGGCGTCGTTGCGGTTCGGGCGGCTTTTGCATGATGAAACGAATCGGACGGAACGGAGGCACGCTTGCAGGGTTAGCGTCCCGCGCCGGTTGTGGTTCCGCGCTCCGCTCCGCTAAGCTTGCCGGCAGGAGGAGCGCGGCGGCCCCACAGGAAGGCCGGCGCCACGACATGCCGATGGTCGATGCCAAATTCGTCAAGTTCGACACCCTGGCCCTGCATGCCGGCCAGCAGCCCGATCCAGCCACCGGCGCGCGCGCCGTGCCGATCTACCAGACCACCTCCTACGTGTTCCGCGACACCGAGCATGCTGCCTCGCTGTTCAACCTGGAGGTCGGCGGCCATATCTACAGCCGCATCTCCAACCCCACCGTGGCGGTGCTGGAGGAGCGTGTGGCGGCGCTGGAGGGCGGCTCGGGCGCCGTCGCCACCGCCTCGGGCCAGGCGGCGCTGCACCTGGCCATCGTCACCCTGATGGGGCAGGGCGGCCATATCGTCGCCTCGGCCTCGATCTATGGCGGCAGCCACAACCTCTTGAGCCACACCATGCCGCGCTTCGGCATCGGCACCACCTTCGTCGATCCGCGCGATCCCGAGGCCTTCGCCAAGGCCATCCGGCCCGAGACGCGGCTGGTGTTCGGCGAGACCCTGGGCAATCCCGGCCTGGAGATCATCGACCTGCCGGCCGTCTCCAAGATCGCCCATGCCCATGGCCTGCCGCTGCTGATCGACAACACCTTCGCCACGCCCTATCTGTGCCGGCCGATCGAGCATGGCGCCGACCTGGTCTACCACTCCGCCACCAAGTTCATCGGCGGCCATGGCGTGGCGATCGGCGGCGTGCTGGTCGATGGCGGCACCTTCGACTGGGAGGCCTCGGGCAAGTTCCCAACCCTGACCGAGCCCTATGCCGGCTATCACGGCATCGACTTCGCCGAGGAGTTCGGCCCGCATGCCTTCATCAGCCGTGCCCGCGCCGAGGGCTTGCGTGATTTCGGCGCCTGCCTATCGCCGCAGAACGCCTTCTACCTGTTGCAGGGGCTGGAGACCCTGTCGGTGCGCATGGCGCGCCATGTCGAGAACACGCGCAAGATCGTGGCCTTCCTGCACGCCGCGCCGCAGGTCGAGCGCGTCGCCTATCCCGAGCTGCCCGACCATCCCGATCACGCGCTGGCGCAGAAGCTGTTGCCCAAAGGCAGCGGCGCCATCTTCACCTTCGACATCAAGGGCGGGCGCGATGCCGGTCGCCGCTTCATCGAGCGGCTCAAGCTGTTCTCGCATCTGGCCAATGTCGGCGACGCCAAGTCGCTGGTGATCCATCCCGCCTCGACCACGCATCAGCAGATGGATGCCGCGGCGCTCAGGGCCGCCGGCATCGGCGAGGCGATGATCCGCCTGTCGGTCGGGCTGGAGGATCCCGACGATTTGATCGACGATCTGGGCCAGGCGCTCAAAGCCTCGCAGAAAGCATAGAGGGCCGCGCCATGGAACTGACGGTCGACGGTCACAAGGTTTTCGCCGCCACTGGCGGCAAGGATTTCGATCCGCGCCTGCCGGCCCTGGTGTTCATCCACGGCGCCGGCGGCGATCGCACCTTCTGGCGCCTGCAGACGCGCTACTTCGCCCATCACGGCCGCGCGGTGCTGGCCATCGACTTGCCGGGCCATGGCCGCTCAGGCGGGGAGTGCCTCGCCAGCATCCCGGCGCTGGCCGATTTCATTCCCCGTCTGCTCGACGCCGCGAAAGTCGAGAAGGCGGCGCTGATCGGCCATTCGATGGGCGCGCTGACCGCGCTCGAGGCCGGCGCCCGCCACGGCGACCGGGTGTGGGCGCTGGCGCTGCTGGGCGTCGCCGCCACCATGCCGGTGCATCCCGAGCTGCTCGACGCCGCGCATAAGCACGCCCACAAATCGATGGAGCTGATTGCCCATTGGGGCATCGGCCGGCCGCTGCAGATCGGCGGCATGAAGACGCCGGGCCTGTGGCTCACCGGCGAGGTGCTGCGCGTCACCGAGCAGGCCAATCCCGGCTCGATCGGCATCGACATGGCGGCCTGCAACGACTACCAGGGCGCGCTGGCGGCGGCGGAGAAGATCCGCTGCCCGACCCTGTTCATCCTGGGCGATGCCGACCAGATGACGCCGGCACCCAAGGCCAAGGCGCTGGCCGACCGGATCGCCGGATCGAAGACGGTGGTGATCAAGGGCTGTGGCCACTTCATCGCCACCGAGCGGCCCGACGAGACCCTGGCCGCGCTGAAGGAGATTGTGTGAGTCAGGCCCCCGCAAGGGGAGACGAACGAACAACCAGGAGGAACCCATGTCGCAAGCCGCCGCCGCGATCGAAGACGCCCCCATCACCGCCCAGCGCCTGCAGGAGGCCACCGCCCAGCTCGGCGAGCTGCTGAAGCTGCGCACCCTGCCGATCGGCATCAGGCAGTACCAGGACGTGGCAGCGATGATGGCCATTCCCGGCATCCGCACTCCGGCCAAGGGCAAGCATTTCTCGACCTGCCAGCTCGTCACCCAGTCGCGGCTCTACGGTTTCACCCTGGGCATCACGGTGGAGAATGTGCGCGGCGGCTCCAACTGCTCGGCGGTGCTGGGCTTCGACCGGCCGCACGAGGATTTCTTGAACGGCAAGCGCATGAACGGCGTGTGGTTCGACAACCAGGACGCGGCGCGGAAGCACCAGGAGCAGATGCCGCGGCCCCAGGCCGGCAGCGCGGTCGGCGTGGCGGCAGCGCCGCTGCGCAGCGCCCGGCTCGATCCGCCCGATATCTGCCTGTTCTACGCCAACCCGGCGCAGATGATCCTGTTCATCAACGGCCTGCAGCACCACAACTACCGGCGCTACGAATTCTCCATCACCGGCGAGAGCGCCTGCGCCGATTCCTGGGGCCATGCGCTGGCGACCAAGAAGACCTCGCTGTCGATCCCGTGCTACGCCGAGCGCCGCTATGGCGGCGTGGCCGACGACGAATTGCTGATGGCCTGTCCGCCCGACGAGTTCCTGATGGGCGTCAAGGGCCTGGCATTCCTGTCGAAGAACGGCCTGCGCTATCCCATCCCGCCCTACGGCGCGGCGATGGACCCGGCCGAGGGCCTGTCGAAGAGTTACGGCTAATCTTCACCTCTCCCCCCGGGAGAGGTCGGCGTGCAGCGCCGGGTGAGGGGTCATGTCTCTCTTCGTTGTCGCCTTCCCCAAGATGGCCGCCGCCGATCTGGCGCTGCTGACCGAGCTGCGCGCGCGCCATCACCTCAGCGAGGCCAACATTATCGGCCCGCACATCACCTTCGTGTTCAACCAGCCGGCCGAGCGCGAAGAAGCCCTGGGCGCGGCGCTGGGCCAGATCAGCGACACCACGCCGGCCTTCGACATGGTGCTGCGCCGCACTTCCCTGCATGTCGAGCCGGGCGCGGCCTATGCTTTCGTCGAACCGCAGGAAGGCCGCGATCAGGCGATGGCGCTCTATCGCGCGCTGAACGCGGCGGCCGGCACGACGCAGCCTGCCGGCACGCCGAACTGGGCGCCCCACCTCACCATCGGCAAGTCGCAAAGCGCCCAGGAGATGCGTGACGTGCTGCAGAAGCTGCGCCGCCAGGAATTGGCGCTGCCGGCGCGCATCGACATCTTGTCGCTGATCGACGTGTCGCTGGGCCATATGCGCGTGCTGGGCGAGGCGAGTCTCAGCTAGCGGCAATCGCTTGCACCCCGCGCAAAGCCCCATGCCGTAAATTCAATTGTCCGCCGCCTAATCGGCGCGCAGGCTGATCGGGCCGCGCAAACGCGTGGCGACGTTCTCAGGGCGGGGCGGAACTCCCCACCGGCGGTGATGGCGCTTCGGCGCACGAGCCCGCGAGCGCCTGTCGGCCTTCTCGGCCGGCAGGGTCAGCAGATTTCGGTGCGATCCCGAAGCCGACGGTCACAGTCCGGATGGAAGAGAGCGGGCATCGATGGCGCGTCCCCTTCGTGGGCGCGTCTGCCGTTCCCGTGCGCCTTGGCCGTCAACCAACGTTGACAAGGGAATGGACATGACAACGCCTCTTGCTTCTTCCGCCGCCATCCAGACTGGCACCCCGATGCCGCGCGCCAACGCCCCGCGCATCGCCTTCATCCAGGCCAGTTGGCATGCCGATATCGTGGCGCGCTGCCGCGATTCCTTCCTCGCCGCCCTGCGCCAGGCCGGCATCGACACGGTCGATCTCTACACCGTGCCGGGCGGCTTCGAGATCCCGCTGCAGGCCAAGAAGCTGGCCCAGAGCGGCCGCTACGCTGCTATCGTCGCCTCCGCCCTGATCGTCGATGGCGGCATCTATCGCCACGAATTCGTCGCCGAGGCGGTGATCTCCGGCATGATGCAGGTGCAGCTCGAGACCGGCGTGCCGGTGCTCTCCGCCGTGCTGACGCCGCAGCGTTTCCACGAGCACCAGGAGCATCAGCGCTTCTTCGCTGAGCATTTCGTGGTCAAGGGCGCGGAGGTCGCCAATGCCTGCCTGCGCACGCTCGAGAACATGGAGCGGCTGCAGGCCGCGTGACGCCATCGCGATCGGCGCCGCCCAGAAGCGTCACGGCATCGCAAACGCTTCGGCCCAGCGGCGCTGGTCCTGCGTGTCGGGCACCTTGACCCCGCGCGCCGCTTCGATGCGGTCGAACGCCGTTTTGGGTTCAACGCCCAGCGCGCCCAGGATGCAGGCGGCGATGATCGACGACCGGCCGATGCCGCCATGGCAATGCACCAGCAGGCCCTGGCCCTCCATCAGCCGGTCGCGGCACAGCGCCACCAGTTCATGGGTCTTGCCCAGCGAGTCGGGCACGCCGCGATCGAGGATCGGGAAGGACAGCAAGTCGATGCCGGCTTGCGCGCACAGATCGGCCTCGCGTTCCAGTTCCAGTGCGCGTACCTCGTGCGGCTCGAGCAGGCTGAGCGCCGTGGTGACGCGCGCCCGTTTCCAGCGCGCGATCTCGTCCGCCAGCCATTTGCCGCCCTGCGGCCGCGGTGCGATGCCCAGCCGGCCCGGTTCGGGTGTCCTGATCCAGAACATCAGCCCTGCCGCCGCAACTTCACGATCGCTTCGTGCAGCGCCTGCAGGAAGCGGCTGCGATCGGCGGCGGCGAACGGCTTGGGCCCGCCCAACTGCTCGCCGCCGGCGCGCAAATCTTGCATGATGGCGCGCGTGGCCAGCGCCATGCCGATCGAATCGGCGGTGAAGGGCTTGCCGTTGGGCGCGATCGCCAGCGCCTGGGCCCTGAGCGCGCGGTCGGCCAGCGGGATGTCGTTGGTCACCACGATGTCGCCCGGTCCGGCGCGTTCGGCGATCCAGTCGTCGGCCTCATCCAGCCGGCCGCCCACCATCACCAGCTCGATGCCGGGCATGCGCGGCACGTTGATGAAGCTGTTGGCCACCACGAATACCGCTGCGCCATGGCGCTCGGCGACGCGATAGATCTCCGCCTTCACCGGGCAGGAATCGGCGTCGACATAGATGGCAGGCTTTTCGGCAGTGGCCATGGCGGCATTGTTGCGCCGCCCGGCCCGCCGCCGTCAATCGCGGCGAAAGATCAGAGCGGAAACACCAGACAGGTGGTGGTGCCGAAGGCAATCAGCTTGCCGTCCTTGTCGAGGATGCGGCCTTCGGCGGTGGCCACCCGGCGGCCGGTGGTGATGATCTTGCCCTCGGCCCGGATCGTGCCGGTGGCGTCAGTCATCGCCTTGACGAAATTCACCTTCACTTCGACCGTGGTATAGCCCATGCCCTTGGGCAGGGTGGACTGAACGGCGCAGGACATGCAGCTATCCAGCATGGTCATGGCGTAGCCGCCATGCACCGTGCCGATCGGGTTGTAGAACGCGGCTGACGGGTTGCCCTCGAACATGACGCGGCCGAACTCGACCTCGGAGCCGCCGAAATTCATGATCTGGCCGATCGGCGGGCGCGGGCCGCCCTTGAGGAACACTTCCCGCAGGAATTCCAGCCCGCTCATCTCGCGCACCTTGTCGACCGGCACCACGCCGAAGCTCTTGCCCTGTCCGCCATCGCCGCCCATGTCGTCTCCTTGCCAATAGGTGCATATACACTATAATCGCGTGCATATGCACGTAAAGCCGTTTTGGCCGGGAGCCGTATGGCGAAGAATCCCCAATCTGCCGCCGTCGAGGCCGAAGCGCTGCGCCAATTGAGCTGCACCTGTTTCGTGACGCGCCGGCTGGCCCGTCGCATCACCCAGTTCTACGAGGACCGGTTGCGGCCTTCCGGCATCACTATCGCCCAGTTCGGCGTGCTGGGCGCGCTGCGTCACTGGGGACCGTTGCCGATCGGCGAGCTGGCCGAGCGGCTGGGCCTGGATCGCACCACCCTGACCCGCACGCTCAAGCCGCTCGAGGCCCAGGGCCTGATGAGCAGCGACACGGCGACGGATGCGCGGCGCCGGCCGGTGGCGATCACCACCCAGGGCCGCGCGGTGCTGCGCCGCGCGGCACCGCTGTGGCGTCGCGCGCAGGACGAGGTGACCCGCATGGTGGGCGCCAGGCAGATGCTGGCGCTGCACGGCCAGCTCGACGCGGCCTATGCCGCGCTGGGCGTATCGCAAGCGAACCGGTCGCGCTGAATGGGAGTGACGGGCAGGCAGTGGGAGCGCATGGCGCGCCCCTCGCCCTGCGCCGGCCGCTTCCTCGGGAGGGAAGGGAACGGCCGGCCGCGCATCGCCCCGATACGCTCCCGCGCGCCAGGAGGCAGCGGCAGGAGCCAGAGCGGAGCGTCCCGCACCGGGGCTCCAGCCGTCTCTCCCATTACGGCAAGAGACGGCGGGCGCCGGGCCGGGCCGGCAGAATCATCTGCCAGGCGACGTCAGGGCGAGGGGGCGGGGCGCGATGGGCGCGCCCGTGCGAGAGCGATCAGGCTGGAAACGGCGCCAGCGGGAACGGCTTGATGTCGGTGGCGCCGGTCAGGTAGCGCAGGATCTCCGCCATCCAGGCGCCGATGCGGCTGCCGAACGCGGCGAGCTGCGGGTTGCGCTGTCCGGCCACCGCGGTGACGATCATCTGCAGCAGAGCCAGCGCGAAGCTGAACCATAACAGCGCCCAGGCCAACACCGCAAATCCCAGCGTATAGGCCGCACGCAGCAGCAGCGCGTTGCGCGGCTTGTCGCCGATCGCAGCGCCGTCTCCATTCGGACCGTAGTGGATGTCGGACATGCTTGGCCTCCCGGAAGCGAAACACGGATGGCAGATATGGGATTGCGCGGGGCGATTTCAAGATCGCCGCACCGAACGCGAAGAGCCCGCCGGCTTTGCGCTGGCGGGCTCCTTGCTGTCGCAACGTCGGGCGCTCGTTGCTGTCGCAACCCCGGGGCGCTAGCCGCCGGTACCGCTGCCGTTCGCACCGCCATTGGCGGGCGGACCGCTGCCGGCACCGCCGGTCGCATCGCCCGAATTGCCGCCGCTGCCGGGCGTGGTGGCATTGGGCGTGGCGCCGCCATAGGTGCCCTTGCTGGTGCCGCCGTCGGTGCCGCTGCCGTTATAGGGCGCGCCTTTCATCGGCGCGTTGTTGCCGCCGGTGTTGGTGCCCATGCCGCGACCGGACGTGTCCGGGGTCGAGCCGTTGTCGCAGCGCGTGGTCTTGCCCTGCTGCGCGCTGTGGTCGTTGCAGTCGGCGTAGGCGGCCGTGCCCAGCAGCAGGGTGAGGGCAGCAGCCCCGCCGAGGATGCCTGGCTTCATGGACTTCTCCTCGGTTGTCGGCGATCAGCCGCCGCTGCCGCCCGAACCGCCGCCGGAGCCGCCGCCCGAACCACTGCTCGAGCCGCCGCCCGCGGAGTCGCCCGCGGAGCCGCCCCCGCCGCCGCTGCTGCCCGAGCCGTTGTTGCCGCCGCCGGTGCCGCCCGGCGCGTTGGACGTGTTGCCGCCGCCCGGTGCGACGGTGGCGGCGGGGCTGCCGCCCGGCGCGTTGGTGCCGGTGGTGTCGGAGCCGGGCAGCTTGTTCTTGTTGGCGGTTCCCGCGCCGGTGCGGCTCATGTCGCTGCCGTCCCCGACCGCCGACTTGCCGTTCACGCCGCTGGTCCCGGCGCCGCTATTGCCGGTGCCGGCCTGACCGCTGGTATTGCATTCGGCGTTGTATTTCTGCATGGCCGCGCTGCCCATGCGCTGGGCATCCATGCGCGCCTGGTCGTTGCAGGCGGCGAAAGCGCTGGTGCCGATGAGCAGTGTCGCTGCCGCGGCGGCGCCGATGATGGCTGGTCTCATGACGTTCTCCTTGGTTTGAGCAAGGGCAACGTCGTGACCGGACAAAGGTTCGGCCGATCGGCGAGGTAAACCGCCGAATACAAATTTGTGAACTGCGGGCGGTACGATGGTGGCACAAATTCGGGCCCGCCGACGGTATCGGCGGGCCGTTGCGGCACTGCAGCAGTCGAAGGCGAAGCGGCTAGCTGCCGCTGCTGGTCGCGCCATGGTCGCCGGCAACGCCGGACGCGGCACGACTGGCGGCGCGGTCGAAGGTCTCGTGGTAGCTGCCGACGGCGGAAGCCTTGTGCGCATCGACGGCGGCGCCGTCGAAAGACGGGGCCATGGCCGATTGCCGCTGGATCGGGCGCGGGATCGCCATGCCCGAGGCGGCGCCGGAATTGCCGCCGCCGGTCGAACTCAGCTCGCATTGCGCCTGGAAGGCGTTCCAGTCGCGCGGCCGGTTGGCGCCCAGGGCGTCGTATCGCTCGGCGCAGGTCGCGGCCAGGGCGCTTCCGGCCATGGCGAACGCCACGATGGCGGCGGCAGGATAGATAAAGAATTTCATGCGCTGCTCCTCTTTGCGGTGAGGCGCAACGGTATGGCCGCGAAATGGGGCGAGGACGGGGCGGTCGAAAATATGTCGCAGGGGGGCCAGAAGCGGGGCCCCGGCCGATCGCTCGGTCGGGGCGCCTGAAACGTTGCTGACGGCCTGTCCCTTGGCTCAGGGAATGAGCACCGCGCGCCCCATGATCAGGCCCTTGCGCAGGTCCTGGAGCGCGGCATCGGCATCGTCGAGCTTGCGCTGCACCAGCGGCACCCTGTCGATCTTGCCGGCGCGCGCCAACTTCATCGTCTCGTCCATCTCGGCCAGGCTGCCGACCATCGAGCCCTGCACGGTGCGCGAGGTCATCGGGAACATCGCCACCGGCTGGGTGAAGGAGCCGCCGAACAGGCCGACGATCACCAGCTTGCCGCCGGTACGCAGCGCGTTGAAGCCGAAGGCGGCGCTGCTCTCGGCGCCGACGAAATCGACCGCCGCCATCACGCCGCCGCCGCTCAGCGCGCGCAGCTCCTTGCCGGCATCGGGCGACTTGGAGTTGACCGTGGCCGCCGCGCCGGCCTGCCTGGCCAGTTCCAG
This sequence comes from uncultured Hyphomicrobiales bacterium, assembly GCA_964458605.1. Lineage (GTDB taxonomy): Bacteria > Pseudomonadota > Alphaproteobacteria > Reyranellales > JAQSWP01 > JBBSNV01. Next base: position 176,791 of record CAYWLS010000001.1, read on the forward strand.
CTTCCTGTCGTCGATATCGGCCACGATCGGCGCGCGGCCCAGCAGCGCCTTGGCGAACTGCACGCCCATCATGCCGACGCCGCCGGCGCCGACGATCAGGATCGGCGCGCCGCCATCGTGGTGCTCGACCTTCTTGATGGCCGAGAACGCCGTAATGCCGGAGCAGGCATAGGTGCAGGCCAGCTCGGTCGGGATGCCGGTATAGTCGAACAGATATTTGGCGTGCGGCACCAGCACGTGGTCGGCGAAGCCGCCATCGCGGTTGATGCCCAGGGTCTGCGGCTGGGCGCACAGATGCTCGTTGCCCGCCTGGCACAGCCAGCACTTGCCGCAGCCGATCCAGGGATAGACCACGCGCGCATCGCCCACCTTGACGCCTTTGGCGTCGGGGCCGAGCGCCTCGACCACGCCGACCATCTCGTGACCCAGCGTCTTGGGCGGCGCCACGCCGCGCGTCGGCAGCTTCTTGCCGCCGCCCATGTCGAAGAAGCCCTCCCACAGATGGACGTCGGAATGGCACACGCCGGAGGCGGTGATGCGCACCAGAACCTCGGTGCCCTGCGGCACGGGGTTGGACGCTTCCACCTTCTGCAGCGGCTGGCCGAACTCGATCACCTTGTAGCTTTTCATTTTCCCTCCCGATGCGACTGCGCCCGAGTGTAGGCGGCGGCGGCCTCGCCTGCAAAGCGCCGGCATCGGAGGGCATTCCGCCAGCCGAGGGCTGTCCGCGCGCGGGCCGCAGGCTGGCCGCAGACGGGCCCGGCGACGATCGGGAGGGAAAGAGGCTCGGCGCCGGACCGCGACGATGAACGTCGGGGAGAGACCATGGCCCGGCGCCGGGCTTTGCGAAGAGGTGCCGGCCGCGCCCGTGGAGAGGACGCGACCGGCGGCGACGGGCTCCGGGGGAGAGAGACTCGTCGCCCGCGCCTTCACACGAGGAGAAGGCGCGATGGGATGACAATGACCTAACGAATGCGCGTGCCGCCTTGCGGCCTGTTCACAATCGCCTCGCAGGCCCGCCTCGCAGGCCCGCCTCGCAGACCTCGGGCCGAGGCGGTCGCCCGCCCGTCAATTCGTCGGGCGAGGCGGAGGGAGCGCCCCCGGAAGGGCGCTCCCCGCAAGACTGCTGCCTGAAACTCCGCCGGGGTCTTAGGCCGCCTGCTGGATCTTCGGCTGCTCGGTCTGGGTGCCGCCGCCGATCTTGATCTGGCGGGGCTTCTTCTCTTCCGGCACCTCGCGCACCAGCTCGATATTGAGCAGGCCGTTGGTCAGCTTGGCGCCGGCGACCTTGATGAAGTCGGCCAGCTCGAAGCGGCGCTCGAAAGCGCGGCCGGCGATGCCGCGATACAGGAACTGCTTGTCGCCCTGCTGTTCGACCTGCTTGCCGGTCACCACCAGGGTGTTCTGGTGCTGTACGACTTCGAGATCGCCCTCGCCGAAGCCCGCCACCGCCAGCACGATGCGGTAGGAGTCGTCAGAGGTTTTCTCGATGTTGTACGGCGGATAGCCGCTGTTTTCTTCCCGGGTCACGGCGTCCAGCAGGCTGGTGACGCGGTCGAAACCGACCGTGGAACGGAACAACGGGGAAAAATCGAAACTGCGCATGGTCACATCCTCCGCAAAGCAAGGTGACATCTGTTAGGGGCGCCACCCTCATGGTCTGCGCCCGGCTGGGTTGCCGGCTCCCCAAGGGGCCGCCGACAGGCTTGAAATAGGGGGCGCGGGCGAGGATTCAAGTCCCCGTCCACGACCCCTGTTTTTTGCGGAAACCGGCGGCAACTGCGACCCATTGGCAGCTGCGGCTGCCGGTTTCAGCGGGCGCAGCCGATCGGCTGGCGGGCGTAGTACGCCATGCCGTAGGGCACCAGCTTCTCGAAACCCAGCGCGTGATAGGCGGCGATGGCAGGCGCATTGGCCTTGCCGGTGAACAGCACCGCCCGCGCCACGCCCTGCCAGCGCAGCGCCAGCAGCATGCCGGCCACCACCGAGCGGGCATAGCCGTGGCCGCGGTGCTCCGGCGGCGTCCACACCCCGCCGATCAGCCCGCGACCCGCGGCCAGCGCCAGCAGCCCGGCCATCGCCACCGGCTTGTTGCCGCTCACCGCCAGCCACAGCGCGCCGTTCTCGATGCGCTCGGCCATCTCCTCCTCGGCCTGGGCCTGCAGGGCCGGCAGCGCCGCGGCGCGCTGCTCCTGCAGATGCGCCAGCCGCCACTCGGCTACCAGCGCCAGATCGCCCGGCGCGGCGCGGCGGCAGGCGATGGTGCCCTGCGACAGCGGTTCGGGGATCTTCATCTCGTCGACCTTCAGCGCCATCAGCGTCTGGTGCGCGGCCGAGTGGGGCAGGCCGGCATGCGGGCGCAGCGCCTGCAGGCAGGCCTCGACCTGGCCCAGCGGCCCCAGCACGCCGCCCACCGCGCGGCCGGAAGCGCCGATCGCCGCCTGCAGCAGGTCGGCAATGCCCTGCTCGGCCTGGATCAGCACGTTGCCGTTCCAGAACAGGGCCAGGCAGCCGACCAGCCGCTTGCCCTCGAACAGGCCGACATAGGTACCTTGATAGGGGCGGCCGCCATCCTGCAGGCCGGCGCGCTCGAGATTGCCCAGCATCAGCAGCGAGGTATCGGCATGGCTGCGCAGATATCCGTCGAGCTGATTCCTGTCGCTCGGGATCAAGGGTCTGATCGAAGTCATGTTGGCGCTCCGTTTTAGGCGCCGGCACGACCGCTGGAGGTTTCCTGGAAACTGAAACGCCCGGCGGAGGTGCCGGGCGTTTTGGAAGTAAGAACCTGGATTTTTCCCGAGGTCCTATTTCTTCGCTTGCCCGACGCTGCCGAAGCGCTCTTTGAATCGCGCAACTCGGCCACCACGATCGCTGACGCGGCTGACACCCGTCCACGCCGGATGCGTTTTCGGGTCGATATCCAGCCGAAGCGTGTCGCCCGCTTGACCATAGGTCGAACGGGTGCTGAACGAGGAACCGTCCGTCATAACGACGGTGATCTCGTGATAGTCCGGGTGGATGTCCTTTTTCATGACAGTCGGTCCTTGGCTGGCACTGGTGGCCCTTCGAGCGGGCGGTTATAGCCAAGGGGCGGGCTGCCGACAAGGGCCAAAATCCCCGGTGCCACAGTTGCTTCCCGCTTTGTGGCGAGGGGGTGACGGGTGGGCCGGACAAGCCGTCGCAGGCTGCGGCGAGGAAGCGTTAGCGTCCGGGGCCCGGGACTGCTATAGGGCAGCTAGAGCGTTCTGCGACAAGGGAAATTCACCATGAGCGACGCCACTTTCGAGACCCTGGCCGAGACCGAGATCGGCTTCCTGGCGGAACGGATCGAGGACACGCTGGGCGATATCGTCGATGTGGAATACCACATGGACGTGCTGACCCTGGAGCTGGAGGACGGCGCCCAGTATGTCATCAATCGCCAGACGCCGATGAAGCAGATCTGGCTGTCCTCGCCGGTTTCGGGCGCCTGGCACTACGGCCGCGACGAGCAGGGGGTGTGGCGCGCCACGCGCGGCGGCAAGCCGCTGCGCCAGTTGCTGCGCGAGGAATTGAGCGAGCGGCTCGAGCGGCCGCTCGAGCTGGATTGAGCGGAGCTGGATTGGAATGAGCGCCACCGCGCAAGAACACGTCCGGGCAGCCGATCCGGCGGCCACCGCCGCGACCGATCCGGCGGCCACCGCCATCGCTGCCGGCGGTCGCGCCCGCCCGTCGCGCCGGGATATCATGGCGCTGCGGCGGCTGTGGCCGTTCGTGCGGCCCTATCGCGGCCGCGTGGCGATCGCGCTGCTGGCGCTGGTGATGGCGGCGGGCACGGTGCTGGTGATCGGCTCGGGGCTGCGGCTGCTGATCGACAAGGGCTTCAACGGCGACCAGCCGCAACTGCTGGACCACGCGCTGTTCGGCCTGCTGGGCGTGATCGCGCTGCTGGCGCTGTCCTCCTACGGCCGCTTCTACATGGTGTCGTGGCTGGGCGAGCGGGTGGTCAACGACATCCGCAAGGCGGTGTTCGATCATGTGGTGGCACTCAGCCCCGGCTATTACGAGACGGCGCGGGCGGGCGACATCATGGCCCGGCTGACCAGCGACACCACCCTGGTGGAAAGCGTGATCGGCTCGCAGGCCTCGGTGGCGCTGCGCAATTTCCTGATGTTCGTCGGCGGCACGGTGATGCTGTGCATCACCAGCCCCAAGCTGACCGGCCTGGTGTTCCTGGTGGTGCCGCTGGTGGTGGTGCCGATCATCGTGCTGGGCCGGCGGGTGCGCAAATTCTCGCGCGCCGCGCAGGAGCGCATCGCCGACATCACCGCCTATGCCAACGAGTCGCTGCAGTCGATCCGCACCGTACAGGCCTTCAACCACGAGCAGGCCGACCGCACCGCCTTCGGCGGCATCGTCGAGACCGCGTTCGGCACGGCGATCCGCCGCATCGCCGCCCGCGCCACCCTGACCGGCATCGTCATCCTGCTGGTGTTCGGCGCGGTCGGCGTGATCCTGTGGATCGGCGGCCACGACGTGATCGCCGGCCGCATCAGCGCGGGCGAGCTGTCGGCCTTCGTGTTCTACGCCGTGGTGGTGGCGGGCTCGGTCGGCGCCATCTCCGAGGTGATCGGCGACCTGCAGCGCGCCGCCGGCGCCAGCGACCGGCTGATGGGCCTGCTGGAAGAGCGTTCGACGGTCGAGGATCCGGCGCAGCCGGTGGCGCTGCCGCCGGCGCGCGGCGAGGTGCGGTTCGAGCGCGTCACCTTCGCCTATCCGGCGCGACCCGCCGTGTCGGCGCTGCACGAGTTCGATCTCGTCGTGGCGCCGGGCGAGAGCGTGGCGCTGGTCGGCCCCTCCGGCGCCGGCAAGACCACCGTGTTCCAGTTGCTGCTGCGCTTCTACGATCCCCAATCGGGCGTCATCCGGCTGGACGGCACCGATATCGGCAAGGCCAGCCTGCACGATTTGCGCAGTCGCATGGCCATCGTGCCGCAGGAGCCGGTGCTGTTCTCGACCGACGCCTGGGAGAACATCCGCTACGGCCGGCCCGAGGCCAGCGACGAGGAAGTGCGCGCGGCGGCCGAAGCGGCCAGGGCCGCCGAGTTCCTCGACCGCCTGCCCGAAGGCTTCAAGACCTTCCTGGGCGAGCGCGGCGTGCGCCTGTCGGGCGGCCAGCGCCAGCGCATCGCCATCGCCCGCGCCATCCTGCGCAATCCCTCCGTGCTGCTGCTGGACGAGGCCACCAGTGCGCTCGACGCGGAGAGCGAGCAGGCGGTGCAGCAGGCGATCGACAAGCTGATGGTCGGCCGCACCACCTTGATCATCGCCCACCGCCTGGCGACGGTGCTGAAGGCCGACCGCATCGTGGTGCTGGACCAGGGCCGCATCGAGGCGATCGGCACACATGCCGAGCTGGCGGCGCAGGGCGGCCTCTACAGCCGCCTGGCCTCGCTGCAGTTCGACCAGGCGGCTCTGCCGCCCGACGCGGCCCTGGGCAACGCGGCGACGGGCAACGCGGCGACGGGCACCTGACGGCGCGCGTTACGCCCGGATCTCCTGGCGCTGGAACAGCATGTAGCCGATGGCGAACAGCACGATCGCCTCGGCGATCAGGCCGGTGAATTGCGGCCACACCAGCAGCAGGCTCTGGCCGGCCGACAGCGGCGCGCCCAGCAGCGCGCCCTGGAGCTGGCTGAAGAACACCGGTCCCAGCGCCCGGGTCTGCGGATAGAGCAGCGCCAGGGTGCTCTCGCCGAACAAGGTGTTGGGGGAGACCCGCGCGATGCCCAGCTCGAGCAGCCGGTTGTGGATGTTGGGCAGGCCGAAAGCGTCGGTCGGCGGGCCGGCCAACAGCGACGCCAGCAGCGGCGCGATCATGCCCCAGAACACGGCGAACAGCAGCCACACCGCCAGCGCCGCCAGGGCGGCGGTGGCGGGCGAGCGGAACTGGATGGAGAAGGCCATCGCCAGCGCCAGCCACACCCCGCCATAGGCCACCGCGCTGACCAGGAAGGCCAGCATGCGCACCACCTCCTCGCCGTCGGGCACCAGGCCGAACATCAGGATGCCCAGCCCGACCACCAGCAGCCACAAGGTCAGCAGCGCGATCGCCAGGGTCGCCAGCCCGGCCAGGAACTTGCCCAGCAGCAACCCGTCGCGATAGAGCGGCTGGGCCAGCACCCGGCTCATGGTGCGGCGGGAGAATTCGCCGTTCACCGCGTCGAAGCCCAGCGCGATCGCCGCCAGCGGGATCAGGAAGCCCAGCAGCGACACGAACGAGGGCAGCGGCGCCTTGGCGGTGGTGAACAGCGCCAGGAACAGGAAGGGCGATTCGCCCAGGCTGTCGCGGATCGAGCGGCTGGCGGCATAGGCCGCGCCCAGCGCGGTCAGGAAGATCAGCCCCTCCAGCAGCCGCATGCGCGCGCTTGTCAGATGGTCGGCCGCTTCCTTGGCCAGCACGGTGCCGACGCCCGTCCAGGGCGATCCTTCACGCCGCATGACGCTCTCCCTCGAAATAGCGGGTGTAGATCTCGTTGAGGCTGGGCTGGGCGAAGCCCAGCGCCAGGATGTCGGCATGCGGCGCCAGGGCGCGGGCAATGTCGGCGCGCGCATCGTGGTCGGCATCGATGCGGAAGCGGCTGGCGTCTTGCGGCGTGACCCGCACCACGCCGGGCAGCGCCTTGAGCCGCGCCGCCACGTCCTTGCCGCGCGCCGCCAGTTCCACGACATGGCCGCCGCCGATCACCTGGCGCGCCAGTTGCGGCACCGTGCCGTGCAGGGCGATGCGGCCGCGATGGAACAGCGCCACCCGGTCGCACACGACCTGCACCTGGTCGAGATGGTGGGAGGACAGCAGCACCGTCACGCCGTCGTGCTTGAGCCGGCGGATGAGCTGCAGGAACTCCTGGGTCGAATGCGGATCGAGCGCTGCGGTCGGCTCGTCGAGGATGGCAATGCGGGCTTGCTTGGCCAGGATGTCGGCCAGGCCCAACCGCTGGCGCATGCCGCGCGAGAAGGTCGAGACGCGCCGGCGCGCCACGTCCGCCAGCTCGACCTGCTCCAGCGCTTCGGCGATGCGCCGGTCGAGCGCCGCGCCGCGTAGCCCGGCCAGCCGCGCGGTGTAGGCCAGATTCTGCCGCGCCGTCAGCCCGTCGTAGAAGCCCACCGAATCGGGCAGGTAGCCGACCACGCGCTTGACCTCGAGCGGCTGGCGCAGCGGATCGAAGCCCAGCACCCGCACCTGGCCGGCGCTGGGCTCGGTCAGGCCCAGCAGCATCAGGATGGTGGTGGTCTTGCCCGAGCCGTTGGGCCCGAGCAGACCCAGGATTTCGCCCTGCTCGACCGCCAGGTCGATGCCGGCCACCGCTTGCGTCGTGCCGTAGCGCTTGGCCAGCGCATGGGCCTCGATCACCGTCTGGTTTTCCGTCGTCATGGCGGGCCTCAGCGACGGCCGAAGCGGAACACCGCCAGCGCCACCACCACCAGCGCCGCGCCGATCACGGCGACGCCGACGATGCCCCACAGGGTCGAGGTCTCGACGGTGATGCGGAAGTCGCTGGAATCGCCGGACTGGCCCTTGGGCGTGGCGGTGAACGAGGCCTGGTAGTCGCCGGCAATGGCGCGGTCGGACGGCGTCACCATGGCCACCACCTTGGCCTGGCCGCCCGGCGGAATCTGCGGGATCACCTTGGGATCGAACTCGGTCTTCCAGCCCTGCGGCGTCGAGGCCGACAGGGCGACCTGCTGCGCCGTCTCGCTGCCGCTGTTGCGCACGACCAGGTTGATCGGGTTGGCGCTGCCGGCATAGGCCGCCGCCGACAACCGCTCGCCCTCGCCGGTCAGGCTGACATGGGGCTGGCCGACGATGTCCATCGACAGCGGCAGGGTGGCGGTGGCCTGGTCGGTGCGCGCGGTCAGCTTGAAGGCGTATTGGCCGGCCTTGGTGTCGCGCGCCGGCGTCACCGACACGTCGATGTCCTTGGACTGGCCCGCCTTGACCGGCAGGCCGGCGAGCTGCTGGGTGCCGTAGGCTTCGGTCACCGACACGTCGAAGGTCTTGGGCAGGTCGGTGGCGAAGTCGATCACCGCGTCGCGGCCGCTGTCGTTGACCACGGTGGTGCGGAACTTGAAGGCCGCGGTCGGCGCGCCGCGCAGCTCGGGCAGGCTGGCGGTCAGCTTGAGCTTGGCCGGCACCGCCTTGCCGATGGTGACGTCGATCGGCAGGCGCTGGGTCTTGCCGTCGGCGGTGCTGGCCTCGACGGTGAAGCTGTAGGTGGCCGGCCGCGCATCGCTTTGCGATTCCAGGCGAAGCTGCAGGGTCTGCGCGCCGTTGGGCTTGACCATGGCGGCGGCGATGGGCTGGCCGCCGCCCAGCAGGGTGGCTTTCCAGCCGGCCGGCACGGCGCCGAGATCGAGCGCGACGCGCTGCGGCGGCAGGCCGTAATTGTCGAGTTCGAGATCGATGGTGGTGGTGTCGCCGGCGCGCACCGACAGCGCCGGGTATCGCGTCGTCAGATAGATGCCGGTCGGATTTTGCGCCGCCGACTGTTGCGGCGCCGTCGACGACACCGTCGCGACGGGACGTTCGCCGTTGCGTTCGGTCGCACCCGCAGGAAGGGCGACGAGCAACGCCAGGCCGGAAAGCACAACCCCTAAAGCAGCAATTCGAGCAGCAGCTCGCATCGAGACCTCCACATTGTTGCGCAACCCGCCGATCGACAGCGGGCGCGATCTGGGACCGTGCTGCCAGCGGCGCACGGCGGAAGATCCCGGAAGACGAGACCAACGATAGCCAGCAACGTGATGAAAATGTGGCGCGCGGTACGATGCGACAGTCTGTCCCGCGATTGCGAATCTCAACCGACGCAGCACTGCGTCGTAGGCAAACCGACCCGCGCCGGCGCATTGCGCCGCCGGCGGGACGGATGCGCAGGGAGCGCAGCTAGCGCTTCAGTTTGCTGTAGGTCTCGGTGGCGGCAAGGATGATGTGGTCGGCGGCGCCGTTGAGGCGATGCATGTTGGCGCGGGCATAGGCGTCGGAGGTGACCATGGCGACGAAATCGGCGCGGCTGGGATACTGCACCAGCACCAGATAGTCCCAATCGTGATCGGCCGGAACGCCCAGCGATACGCCCTCGACGTTGCCGGCCCACAGGATGGTGCCGCCGCAGCCCTTGATCAGCTTGATCACCGCGTTGCTGTAGCGCTGATAGGCGTCCCAGCCCGAACCGTCGCCATCGAGCGAGCGTTCGCGGAACTTCACCAGATTGGCCATCACCACCGGGCCCCTGTCAGGCAGCGCGGCGACCAGTTCGGCATTGAAGTGATCGAGATTGGACGACGTCCTATTTATCGCCGACATCGAAGGATCCGAAAAATTTCGCGATCCCCCGGTCGTCCGACGCTTCCTTTGTGGTGACGACCACGAGCTGATAGAGGCGGTTGGCGACCAAATAGGTATTGGAGGTGTAGACGATCTGCGCGTTGTCCGCCACGAAGCTCAGGCCGGGCCAGCGGCCAAGCTGGATTTGCCGCGAGCTGCGCACCGTGGTTTTGGTCTTTTGCACCGCACCCCGTTGACCGCTCAGCAAGAATTTCTGCGGCGTCGTGCGACGCAGCAATGTCTCGTCGAAATCCGTATAGAACACGCCGTAGCCGACATCGTCGCCTATCTGGGACAGGTAGATGTGCATGGGGATATTTCCCGCCCCGCCGTCGATCATTTCGATCTCTTCTTGGGGTGCTGCCGGCATTTGCACAGTGAATCTGCCGTCGCCGGTAACGGTGACCCAATCGGCGGCCTGGCTTGCCTGCGCGAACAGAACGAGGACCAGGCTCAGCAGAAATCCGGCGATGTGCGGTGCCGGGCGCGGCATTGGCGCCTCGTTCCTAGCGTGTGGTGATCTTCAGCTCGATGCGCCGGTTCTTGGCCATCGACGCCTGATCGGTGCCGTCGGTCAGCGGCTGGAACTCGGCGAAGCCGCGTGCCGCCAGGCGGTTGTAGGGGATGCCGCGGCTGTGCAGGAACTCGACCACGGCGATGGCGCGCGCCGCCGACAGCTCCCAGTTGGAGGGGAACTGGGCGGTGTGGATCGGCTTGGTGTCGGTGTGGCCGTCGACCTGCAGCACCCAGTCGATATCGGGCGGGATCTTGTCGGCGATCTCCTTCAGCGCGTCGGCCACGTCGGCCAGCTTGATGATGCCCTCGGGGCCGAGATCGGCCGAACCCGAGGCGAACAGCACCTCGGACTGGAACACGAAGCGGTCGCCCACCACCACGATGTCCTTGCGCTTGCCGATCACGTCGCGCAGCTTGCCGAAGAACTCGGAGCGATAGCGCGCCAGCTCCTCGACCTTGTTGACCAGGGCGCGGTTGAGCTTCTGGCTGAGATCGACGATCTGGGCCTGCTGGTCCTTGGCCTTCAGGTCGGAGGCGTCGAGCGCGGCGTTGAGCCGGGCCAGCTCGGCCTTGAGCGCGGCGATGTTGGCGGAAAGCTGCTCGATGGTGCGCTTGGCCTCGGCCGACAGCTTCTGCTGCTCGGTCAGCTCGTCCAGCGCCTTGCCCTTGTCGGACTGCAGGCTGGCCACCTGACCCGACAGCTTGTCGCGCTCTTCGTTGGACTTCTCGAGATCGGCGGCGACCTGATCGCGCTCGCCGGTCAGTTTCTTGAGATCGGCGTTGGCGCCCTGCAGATCGGCATTGGCCTTGCCGAGATCGGCGGTCAACTGGTCGCGCTGGCTCCTGGATTTGTCGAGATCCAGGGCCAACTGGCTGCCCCGCGCATTGGCCTTGTCGAGATCGGCCGCCAGTTGGTTGCCGCGAGCGTTGGCCTTGTCGAGATCGGCGGCCAGCTGGTTGCGCTGCGCGGTCATCTTGTCGAGATCGGCGCTCAGCCGGTCGCGCGCCTTGGTGGCGGCGTCGAGCTGGGTGCCGAGCTGGGCGACGGTGTTGCGCAGGCCGGCGTTGTTGGCCTGCTCGAGCTGCAGGATGCTGGCCAGTTCGGCCATCTTCTTGTTGAGCTGGTCGAGCGCCTGATCCTTCGAGCCCAGCGCTTCGGACAGGTAGAACTGCGCCACCACGAACACCGCCAGCACGAAGATCACGACCATCAGCAGGCTGCTGAGCGCGTCGACATAGCCCGGCCACGAATAGTCGTGGCGCGGGCTGCGGCGGCGGGACATGCCGGGCATCGATCTAGCCCGAGCGCTGGCCGTCCACCGGCCGCGCGGCCAGGGTGCGGGCCAGCAGCTTGATCTCGCCGCGCAGTTCGTCGGCGATGGCGGTGCGCCCGTTCACCAGCTCTTCCAGCATGCGCGCCATGTAGAGCTCGATGTTGCGGATGTGCAGGCGGCTGGCCTCGTCCATACCCAACCCGCCCTGGCTGCCGAGATCGGCCAGCCGGCCCAGCGTGGTGCGCAGCTCGACCGAATTCTCCGCCAGCCGGCCCAGCAACTGCTGCTCATGCCGCATGAAGTCGCTGAGCGAACTCAGCCGCTCGGACAGGATGGAGATCGAGGTGTTGGCGGCGCCCCGGCCTTCCTCGGCCCGGGCCATGATGCGCTGCAGGTTCTCCAGGCTCTCGGCGGTTTGCTCGAGCAGCGCCTGGACATAGGCCGGCACGGTCTGGTCGCTTTCCAGCGACAGCACGCCCGAGGGGAGACGGGTCTTCTCCGATAGCCATTCCTCGACGTCGTTGAAGAAGCGGTTCTGCGCCTGGCCGGCCTGCAGGTCGAGGAAGCCTAGCACCAGCGAACCGGCCAGGCCGAACAGCGAGGCGGAGAAGGCGGTGCCCATGCCGCGCAACGGGCCTTCCAGGCTGGTCTTGAGCTGGGTGAAGGTGGTGGCGGCGTCGCCCGCGATCTGCAGCTTGGAGATGGCGTCGCCCACGGTGTTGACGGTCTCGAGCAGGCCCCAGAAGGTGCCGAGCAGGCCGAGGAAGATCAGCAGGCCGATGGCGTAGCGCGAGATCTCGCGCTGCTCGTCCAGCCGCGAGCCGATGCCGTCCAGCAGGGTGCGCATCACCGGCGGCGACAGGGTGAGATGGCCCTGGCGGTCGCCCAGCATGGCGGCCATCGGGCCCAGCAGGCGCGGCTCCGGACCGGTGCTGCTGCCCAGCGCGCGGGCCCGGTCGTAGCCGTCGACCCAGGTGACGTCGGTCTGCAGCAGGAACACCTGGCGGAAGGCGTAGACGATGCCCAGCGCCAGCACGGTGATGATCACGCCGTTGAGGAACGGATTGTTGAAGAAGGCGCGCTCGACGATCGGAAACAGGAACCCGACCAGCGCCGCCACGGCGAGCAGGAACAGCGCCATGCGCAGCAGATAACGTCCGGGCTTGGTCATGCCTCGGATAATCCCATAATTAATGGCCGAAATGCGGCGCGTGAACCGGCGCGCGGCGCCGGCGAAGGCTTACTGGGCGACGAGCGAAAGGTCGACACGGTCGGCGGGGCCATTGCCGTTTTCCGGCGCACCCATCGCTTGAACGTCGATGCGGGTCGAGCGGATCCCCTTGTCGATCAGATAGGCGCGCACGGCCAAGGCGCGCGAGAGCGACAGGCGTCGCGCCTGGCTGACGTTGTTGGTCTGGCCGGCGGCATAGGCGACGACCTTGAGCCGCTGCTCGTTGCCCGCCATTTGCGCCGCCAGCGCATCGAGCGACTGACGCGCCGTATCGTTGAGAATAGCCGAACCGGCATCGAAAGCGAGCCGGCCCGCACCGGTGGTCGTGGCGGGCGGCAGCGCAGCGACCTGCGGGGCGCCCTGCGAGGTGGGGGCCGGCGCGGGCATGGCGACGGGCGTGACGGTCGGCACGGTCGTGGACGCCGCGGTCGGTAGCGGCGGCGCCGGCGGTGGCGGCGGCACGGCAACAACCGAAGCCGGAGCGGGCGCGGGAGGCGGCGTCACCGCCACAGGAATCGGCGGCGCGGGCGAAGGCGGCGTGATCTGGGTCGGCACGCTGGGCGCCGCAGCCGCAGCCGGTGCCGGTGGCGGCGCCGGCGGCGGGGTGATCGCGGCCACTTTCGGCGCGGGCTTGGGCGCAGCCTGCGGCGCGGGCTGCGGTGCCGGCGTCGAAGCCATCTTCGGCGCGGCGGCCGGGGCGGGCGCCGCCGACGAGCCGCCGGTGCTGCCACCGCTCAGCTTGGGCACCGGCTTGCCGGGCATGGCTGGGACGGTGAGCAGGCGGCTCTTGGGCGTGGCGCTGGGCGGCACGGCGCCGCTTGGACCGCCATAGCCGTAACGGCGCGCGCCGTTGACGGGCGTCTTGCCCAGACCATCGGGCGGCGGCACGGTGCCGATATTGGGCGGCGGTCCCAATTGATCGAGCACCGAGGTGTCGACAATGACGCTGGGATCGGCACGACCGACCGTATTGTAGTATTGGGCCGCGGCAGGCTGGGCTGCCAGGCAGCACAGGCCAAGGGCGAAGGGCAGAGCGACGCTGCCAGACAGCGAACGCAGCGTTGCCAATCCAGATGAAGCCATCGCCAGCCTGTGCCCCTTCAAGCCTTTGAATGAATTGGCGGCAGGATACTCGCTAGGGCTGGCGGCAGCAACCGCTTTGCCGGCTATAGATTGCGGCAAAGCCATATCCTGTCCGGGCTTTTTGCCGCGCGCGCGGGGGCGGTTGCCAAACGCGGCGATACCGGTTCAGCCGGCCTTGGCGGCGCCGCGCAGCAGCCGGGTCAGGGGGCCGCCCAGATGGCCGTTGGCCGCCAGGATGCTGGGGCTGTCGAGCCGGTGCGGCTTGCCGGCGATCTCGCTCAGGAAGCCGCCGGCTTCCTTGACCATCAGCACGCCGGCGGCGATGTCCCAGGCGCTGAGGCCGCTCTCCCAGAAGCCGTCCAGCCGCCCGGCGGCGACGAAGGCCAGGTCGAGCGCGGCCGATCCCTGGCGACGCACGCCGGCGGTCTGGCCCATCACCGCTTCGAGCTGGGCGAGATAGGAAGGGTGATCGCCGCGGCCGCGGAACGGGATGCCGGTGCCGATCAGCGCATGGCCGAGCTGGCGGCGGCCGGAGACGCGCAGGCGGTGCGACTTGGTGCTGACCGTGTCGAGGAAGGCGCCCTTGCCCTTCTCGGCCCAATAGAGCTCGTCGCCGATCGGCTCGTAGATCACGCCGGCGACGATCTCGCCGTCCTTCTCCAGCGCCACCGAGATGGCGAAATGGGGAATGCCGTGCAGGAAATTGGTGGTGCCGTCGAGCGGATCGACGATGAAGCGGTGATGGCCGTCGCCCAGCACCTTGTTGCCTTCCTCGCCCAGGAAGCCGAAGCCCGGCCGCACCCGCATCAGCTCGTCGAGCAGGGTCTGCTCGGCGCGCTTGTCGGCCAGCGAGACGAAATCGCCGGGCCCCTTCTCCGACACCTGCAGCTTCTCGACCTCGCCGAAATCGCGGCGCAGGCCGCGCGCGGTCTTCATCACCGCGTTGATCATCACCGTGATCAGCGCCGAGCGGCCGGCCAGCACGCCGCGATGGCGCGGGGTGACCGGATCGACCTGGCGGCCGGAGGTCATCGGCGCGCGGCCGCGGCGCGCCACCCGGGGGGCGTCGCCTGCGGCCGCGGGGCGATCGCCGCGATCGCGGATCGGGCTCAATCCTTGGCCCGCTCGATATAGGAGGAATCGGCGGTGTTGATCACCACGCGAGTGCCGGTGCCGATATGCGGCGGCACCAGCACGCGCACGCCGTTCTCCAGCAGCGCGGGCTTGTAGGAGGAAGATGCGGTCTGGCCCTTGACCACCGCGTCGGCCTCGACGATGGCCAAGGTCACGGTCTTGGGCAGCTCGACGCCGACCGCCTTGCCTTCGTACAGCGAGACCGCGCATTCCATACCGTCTTGCAGGAACTTGCCCTGCTCTTCGTCCATCAGGGTCTCGGGGACCACGATCTGCTCGAAGTTTTCCTTGTCCATGAAGGTGTAGCCGATGCCGGCTTCGTGGAACAGGAAGGTGCACTCGCGCTCGTCGATATGCACGCGCTCGATGGTCTCGGCGGTGCGGAAGCGCTCCATCAGCTTGTTGCCGTCGAGCAGCCCCTTGGCTTCGATCTGCACGAAGGCGCCGCCCTTGCCGGGATTGAGCAGCTGCACCTTGGAGGCGACCCACAGCTTGCCTTTGTAGTCGATCACGCTGCCGGCACGGATGGTATTGACGGGAACTTTCATCTTGCGCCTATTCGGAGAAATGAGGGCCGGGCGCCCGAACGGGACGGGGCGCGGGCGGCAAAAGCGCGCGGAACCTATCAGACGGTCCGGGGCGAGGCAACCCGGGCGGGAAATCGCCCTCCGCTGGACCCAGGGCCGCAGCCGACACCTGCTTTGCGGCGCGATTTCGCCCCTTGGGCGGCGCGGCCGGCGCCTGTATCAAGGAAGCATGAGCGCCGACGCAAAACCCTGGCATCCCGACCGGCTGGCGCGGCGGCGCCCCTATCTCGCGGCGCGCGGCCGCATCCAGGCGGCGCTGCGGCGCTGGTTCCTCGAGCAGGGCTTCGTCGAGGTCGAGACCCCGGCCCTGCAGATCTCGCCCGGCATGGAGCCGCATCTGCAGGCCTTCGCCACCGAGTTGCGCGATCCCTCCGGCTGCGCGGCCCGGCGCTACCTGCACACCTCGCCCGAATTCGCCATGAAGAAGCTGCTGGCCGGCGGCGAGACGCGCGTGTTCCAGTTCGCCCGCGCGTTCCGCAATGCCGAGCGCTCGGCGACCCACCATCCCGAATTCACCATGCTGGAATGGTATCGCGCCGGCGAAGACTACACGCGGCTGATGGAGGATTGCGCGGCGCTGCTGCGCTTGGCTGCCGAGGCGGCGGGCGCCGACATGCTGCGTCACGGCGGCCGCGCGGTCGATCCGGCGCGGCCGATCGAGCGGCTGTCGGTGGCCGACGCCTTCCACCTGTTCGCCGGCATCGACCTGCTGGCGACCGCCCGCGCCGATCCGGCGCAGCCCGACCTGGCGGCGCTGGCGCTCCAGGCCGCAGCGCTCGGCATGGCACCCCATGACGGCGATCGCTGGGAGGACCTGTTCTTCCGCATCATGTTCGAGAAGATCGAACCGGCGCTGGCCGAGCGCGGCGCGGTGCTGCTCGACCGCTATCCGATCTCGATGGCGGCGCTGTCGCGGCCGGCGCCGGACGATGCGCTGGTGGCCGAGCGCTTCGAGCTCTACGTGGCGGGGCTGGAACTGGCCAATGCGTTCGGCGAACTGACCGATGCGAAGGCGCAGCGCGCCCGCTTCGAGGCCGACATGGCGCTCAAGCAGCAGCTCTACGGCGAGCGCTATCCGATCGACGAGGATTTCCTGGCGGCGCTGGAGCATGGCCTGCCGCCCTGCAGCGGCATCGCGCTGGGCTTCGACCGGCTGGCGATGGTGGCGACCGGCGCCGAGCGCATCGAGGACGTGCTGTGGCTGCCGGTGGCCTGAGCGGCGGGAGAAACCGCCTGGCGCCTGGAGGCGTCTTCAGCGCTTCTTGTCGAGCGCCAGCACGAGCACGCCGGGCGCGTCGCGATAGTGATCGACGGAGAAGCCGGTCGAATTCGTCACATGCACGGTGGCGAAGGCGTCGCGCAGCAGGTCGATGTCGCTGAAAACCGAGTAGCTGTAGTAGAGCCCGTCGCCTTCGCTGAGGTGGTAGCCCTTGCCGCCGGTGCGCAGCCGGTCGAGCGCGTTCCACAGGCCAAGGTGCCTGGCCGCCTGCTTGCAGCGCCGCGCCAGCCATCCGCCCTGGCCGAAATTGTTGCTGTCGACCACCAGCACGGCGTGACGGGCGACGCGGATCATCTCCGACAGCGCCTGGCGCGGCTGGCGCACGTGATGCAGCACGGCGAATTCGCTCACCACGTCGAACTCGTTGTCGGCGTAGGACAACTGCACGGCATCGCCGGCGACGACGCGGTCGGGCCCCAGGCCGTAGTCGCGCGCGGCCAGCGCCCGCAGGTCGGGCGACGGCTCCAGCCCGACCAGCCGCTGCAGCCGCACGGTGCGATCGATCATCGACAGCAGCCGGCCGCTGCCGCAGCCGACATCGAGCAGGCTGGTCCAGCCGCGCATCTGGATCTGACCGATCAGGAAGGGCAGGGCGAAATCGGCCTCGCCATGCCCGAACGGCGCATCGGTGTGGCGCTGGGCGATGTCGGCATAGAAGTCGAGCTGGGCGCGGTTCTGGTCTTCCGGCTTGTCCATGGCGCGCATTGTCCGATGCAAAACGCGACCTTGGCAACAAGGGCGCTCAGAACTGCTGGGTGAAGGTCAGCGCGCCGTACTGGTCGAAGCCTTTCTGGCCGTCGAATTCCTTGCTGCGCAGGACATAGGTATAGGTCAGTCGCGAGCGGCCGACGAACAGGGCGAGGCCGGCGGTCAGGTTGCCGACCAGCGACTTCTTGTCGACCGACGCGCTGTTGCGGAAGGTGTTGCCGTCCAGGGTGATGTTGCGCAGCACCGCCTCGCCGCTGGCGCCGGCGAACAGGTACCAGCCGAACTCGCTTTCCGGGTCGATCGATTCGGAACCGGGCAGGCTGGGGCGGATGCGCGGCGGCCCGAAATCGTTGCCCAGGTTCTCGCCGATGCGCACGATGCCGCCGGCGGTGGCGTAGGTGTTGACGTTGCCCAGGGTGAAGCCGGCCACCGGCACCATGTCGAAGCGCAGCTTGAGCGGATCGTCGATCAGATCGAACCGGCCGACGCGCCAGCGCCGCTCGAAGGTCAGGTTGAAGCCGGGCTCGTTGCGGATCTGGTGACGCCAGCCATGCGATTCGTCGTCGCCGATCAGCGCATGGAAACCGTTCTGCACCTGCCGGCCCAGCGCCCAGGGACCGACCACGCCCAGATCGAGCTCCCACAGATCCTGGCGGATGGCGTCGGGCACGTCCTTGCTGGCGTCGAAACGGACGGTCTGCAGCGAAAAGCCGACATAGAGCCAGGCGGCGTAGGGCCGGTCGTTGTCGAGCGGCGCCGACGCCGCCTTGTTCTGCGGCGTGTAGATGGACTGGCCGACCGAAATGCCGAAGCGGCGTCGCACCGGCCCGCCCTGGCGCGAATCGGCGAAGCCCAGCACCGATTCGGGCAGGTCGGTGAAGGCGCGCAGCCAGTCCGGCGTCGCGGCGACCGGCGGCGACAGCCAGTTGGCGCGCAGGCCGGAGGAATAGTGCCGGTCGCGGTTGAACGGGCCGGTGAAGAAGTCGTTCTCGACCTGCAAGGTGAAGGTCGAGCCGCTCAGCTGGAAGGGGCTGGAGACTTCCGGCGCGGGCTGCGCGGTGGCCGGGCGGGGCGCGGCCACGACGAGCCCCAGCAGCGCAAGGCCCAGCGCGAGTGCCGCGGCGGCGGCGAGCCGGGCGCCGATCACGCCGTCAGTGCGCGGACATGCGACGCAATTGCGTCAGCAGCCGCTCGATCTGCTCGCGCTCCGCCAGCGGCTTGTCGAAAGCATCGGCGCCCTGCAGCAGGCTTTCCATGCTCTCGATCACCACGCGGTCGAACAGCTGGGTAGGGATGTCGGTGCGCTGGCCGCGCACCTGGCAGGCGACGTGGCCGGCGGGAATGTCCACCGAGGCCACGCCGTGATAGGCGAAGCCGATCTGGTTGTCCCATTCCAGATGGCCGCGGCGGATCGCCGTGCCCAGCAGCTTCACCGGCTCGAAGGCGTAGAAGATGATGGTGCACAGCACCGGGTACCAGTAGGACTGCGGCTCGCCGCTGATGTCGAGGTGGACGCCGTCCTTCATGTCGATGGCCGAGATAGTGAGCTCGGATTGATCGAACTTCACCTGCCGGTCGATCTTGCGTTCGCTGGTCTGCATATGTCCCCGCAGGAATCCTGTGTCAGGAAGGATGGGCCGGAATCTCAGCCGGCAAAGATAGCATTGAATGCGCGGATCGCTGCCGCCGGACCGTCCTTGTGCTGCCATACGCCTGCGGACACTGCCAGGAAATCGGCGCCTGCCGCGACCAGCGGCCGGCAATTTTCCACGGTAATGCCCCCGATAGCTACGCACGGCACGGTCATCAGTTCACTCCACCAGGCGATCAGATCGACCTCGGCGCGGGTCTTGGCGTCCTTGGTCGTGGTGGGAAAGAACGCCCCGAACGCCACATAGTCGGCGCCCGCTTCGGCGGCCTCCATCGCCAGGTGACGGGAGCCGTGGCAGGTCACGCCGACGGTGCGATCGGGCCCGACCAGGCGCCGGGCTTCGGCATAGGGCGTGTCTTCCTGGCCGACATGGACGCCGTCGCAATCCAGCTTGGTGGCGAGATCGGGCCGGTCGTTGAGGATCGCCGCCACGTCGCGCGCGCGGCAGACCGGCTGCAGCGCCTTGACTGCCGCTTCGATCGCCGCGTCGGGCGCGTCCTTGAGGCGGATCTGCAGCGCGGCGACATCGCCCGCCTCGAGCGCGGCTTCCAGCACAGGCGAAAACGCCGCCGGATCGAATTCCGGCGGCGTGATCAGGTAGAGGCGGCAGCGGGGCTGCCCGGGGCGCGCATCGGCCAAGGCTAGGCCTTGCCCTGGTAGATCTGGATGATGTTTTCCAGCAACGCCAGCGCTTCCTCGCGCGGCCGCTGGAAGGTGTTGCGGCCGATGATCGAGCCGTTGGCGCCACCGTCGCGCAGGCCGCGCACCTCGTTGTACAGGCCCTCGGTGCCCTTGGCTTCGCCGCCGGAGAACACGACGATGCGGCGGCCGTTGAAGGCGGCCTGCATGACGTGGGCGATGCGCTTGTCGAGGCTGGAGATGTCGATCTTCTGCTTCTCGTAGACGGCCTTGGCCTCGGGCTGCCACAGCACGTCGGTGGGCGGCTTGACCTTGATGATATGGGCGCCCAGCAGCGCCGCCATGTGGCAGGCATAGGCGCACACATCCATCGCCGTCTCGCCCGCCTTGTCGAGCTTGCCGCCGCGCGGGTAGGACCACATGACGACCGCCAGGCCCACCGACTTGGCTTCCTCGGCCAGTTCGCGGATCTCTTCCATCATCGCGTACTGGTCTTCGGAGCCCGGATAGATGGTGAAGCCGATCGCCGAGCAGCCCAGCCGCAGCGCATCCATCACGCTGCCGGTCACCGCCTGGTCCTTGTTGGTCGACAGGCTGTTGGCGCTGTTGACCTTGAGGATGGTCGGGATGGCGCCGGCGAAGCTGTCGGCGCCGGCCTCGATCATGCCCAGCGGCGCGGCATAGGCGTTGAGGCCGGCATCGACGGCCAACTGGAAATGGTAGTGCGGATCGTAGGCCGGCGGGTTGGGCGCGAAGGAGCGGGCGGGGCCGTGCTCGAAGCCCTGGTCGACCGGCAGGATCACCATCTTGCCGGTGCCGCCCAGCTTGCCGTGCATCAGGATGCGCGCCAGGTTGGCCTTGGTGCCCGGATTGTCGCTCTCGTAGTTGTCGAGGATGCGCTTGACTGTCTTGCTGATTTTCATCGTCGGATCGCTCCCGGAAATTGTCCGCCCTGCATGGGCCTCGGATATGGCCGAATTTCGGCGGTTGGATAGCCGCTACCGCGCGATTTGGCAATCCGCCAGGAGGATGGCGCCGCTCTGCGCGGCCATATCGCGCAATTTGGCGGCGATCTCGGCCCGGCCGGCGAAAACGACGGTGCCGACGCCCGCCCGCAGCGCCGCCATGGCGTCGCCCGCCCGGTCGGCGCAATCCAGCGCCAGGACAAAGGAGACGTCGGGGAATTCGGCCTCGGCCCTGTCCTGCAGCGCCTTCCAGTAGCCGGCGCCGAGCCAGGCGGCGGCGCCCGGCGGGCTGCAAAGAAAAACGGCGCGCCCTGCCTGGCGCGCCGTTTCCAGCTGCTCTCGCGCCTGTCGCCAGTCGGCGACGATGACGCGCGGGCGATCCATGCTCAGCCGAGCTTGGCCATCGCCACCGCCGTGTCGGACATGCGGTTGGAGAAGCCCCATTCGTTGTCGTACCAGGACAGCACCCGCACCATGCGCTTGCCGACGATCTGGGTCTGGCCCAGGTCGAAGGTCGAGGAGGCGGGGTTGTGGTTGAAGTCGCTCGACACCAGCGGGTCGGAATTGACCATCAGGATGCCCTTGAGCGCATTGCTCTCGGCGGCCTTCTTCATGGCGTCGTTGACTTCCTGCACCGTGGTGTCGCGCTTGGCGGTGAACACCAGGTCGATCAGCGACACGTTGGGCGTCGGCACGCGCACGGCGGTGCCGTCGAGCTTGCCGGCCAGCTCCGGCAGCACCAGGCCCAGCGCCTTGGCAGCACCAGTCGAGGTCGGGATCATCGACAGCGCCGCGGCACGGGCACGGTGCAGATCCTTGTGCATGGTGTCCAAGGTCGGCTGGTCGCCGGTATAGGCGTGCACCGTGGTCATGTAGCCGGTCTCGATGCCGAAATTGTCGTTCAGCACCTTGGCCACCGGCGCCAGGCAGTTGGTGGTGCAGGAGCCGTTGGAGACGACCTGGTGGTCCTTGCTCAGCTTGTCGTGGTTGACGCCATAGACCACGGTGAGGTCGGCCTTGTCGGCCGGCGCGGAGACCAGCACCCGCTTGGCGCCGGCGGCCAGATGCGCCGAGGCCTTGTCCTTGCTGGTGAAGATGCCGGTGCATTCCATGGCGATGTCGACGCCCAGCGCCGCCCACGGCAGCTTGGCCGGGTCGCGCTCGGCGGTGACCTTGATTTTGCCGCGGCCGATGTCGATCGAATCGCCTTCGATCTTCACCTCGCCGGGAAAGCGGCCATGTACCGAGTCGTAGCGCAGCAGATGGGCGTTGGTCTTGACGTCGCCCAGGTCGTTGATGCCGACCACCTCGATGTCCTTGCGGCCCGATTCGTAGATCGCGCGCAGAATGTTGCGACCGATGCGGCCGAAGCCGTTGATGCCAACCCGAACAGCCATAGCGTTTCTCCAGTCTCCGATTGTCTACCCGCGCAGTTGCGGCCGGCTATTTGCCCAGACGGCTCTTCGCTGCGCTTGCCACGTGCTCGGCAGTGATGCCGAAATGCTTGAACAGGGCGGGCGCCGGCGCCGAAGCGCCGAAGCCGGACATGCCGACGAACACCCCGTCATTGCCCAGATAGCGTTCCCAGCCCATGCCGATGGCCGCCTCCACCGCGACCCGCACGATGCCCTGATCGCCCAGTACCGCGCGGCGATAGGATTCGGGCTGGGCGTCGAACAGTTGCCAGCACGGTATCGACACCACCGCGGTGGGAATGCCTTCGGCCTGCAGAAGGGTACGCGCGGCCAGCGCCACCTGCACCTCCGACCCGGTGGCCAGAATATGCACCTGTGGCCGGCCGCTGGTGGCCTCGGCCAGAACATAACCGCCCTGCGCGCAGCGATTGGCGTCGATATCGCTGCGCACCGTCGGCAGGTTCTGGCGGCTGAGCGCCAGCAGCGAAGGCGTGGCGGTCGATTTCAGCGCCAGTTCCCAGCACTCGGCGGTTTCGATGGCGTCGGCCGGACGGAACACGTTGAGATTGGGGATGGCGCGCAGCGCCGCCAGATGCTCGACCGGCTGGTGGGTCGGGCCGTCCTCGCCCAGGCCGATCGAGTCGTGGGTCATCACGTAGACCACGCGCTGCTGCATCAGCGCCGACAGGCGGATCGAGGGGCGGCAGTAATCGGTGAACACCAGGAAAGTGCCGCCATAGGGGATGACGCCCCGATGCAGCGCCATGCCGTTCATGGCCGCCGCCATGGCATGCTCGCGGATGCCGTAATAGACGTAGCGGCCGGCGAACTCGCCCGGCTTGACCGGCTCGAGGCCGGCGGTCTTGGTGTTGTTGGAGCCGGTCAGGTCGGCCGAGCCGCCGATCGTCTCGACGACGATCGGGTTGACGATCTCCAGCGCCTCCTGGCTCGACTTGCGGGTCGCCCAGTTGGGCTTGTCGGCCAGCAGCTTGGCCTTGTAGGCGGCCATCGCCGCATCGAGGCCGACCGGCAGCGCGCCGCGCTGGCGGCGGACGAACTCCTCGCGCAACTCGACGGGCGCTTCGGCCAGGGCTTTTTCCCAGCCGGCCCGGGTGGCGGCGCCGCGGCTGCCCGCCTCGCGCCATTTCGCCAGCACCTTGTCGGGAATGACGAACGGCTCGTGCGGCCATTGCAGCTTCTCGCGCGCGCCGGCGATCTCTTCCTTGCCCAGCGGCGAGCCATGCGTGGCGGCGGTGCCGGCCTTCTTGGGCGCGCCGTAGCCGATCACGGTCTTGCAGGCGATCATCGAGGGCCGGCTGGCGGTGCGGGCGCGGGCGATGGCGCCCTCGATCGCCGCCGGATCGTGGCCGTCGACCTTCTGCACGTCCCATTGGGCGGCGGCGAAGCGCGCCATATGGTCCTCGGAAGTCGACAGCGAGGTCGGCCCGTCGATCGAGATGCCGTTGTCGTCGAACAGCACGATCAGCTTGTTGAGCTTGAGATGGCCGGCCAGCGAGATCGCTTCCTGGCCGACGCCTTCCATCAGGCAGCCGTCGCCGACCAGCGCATAGGTGTGGTGCTCGACCAGCTTGCCGAACTTGCTGGCGAGGTGCCGCTCGGCGATCGCCATGCCCACGGCATTGGCCAGGCCCTGGCCCAGCGGCCCGGTGGTGGTCTCGATGCCCGGCGCGTGGCCGTGCTCGGGATGGCCGGCGGTCTTGCTGCCGAGCTGGCGGAAGTTGCGCAGGTCCTCGAGCGACACGCCGGTGTAGCCGGTAAGGTAAAGCAACGAATAGAGCAGCATCGAGCCGTGGCCGGCCGACAGCACGAAACGGTCGCGGTCGGGCCATTCCGGCGCGCTGGGGTCGAATTTCAGGAAGCGGGTGAACAGCACCGTGGCCACGTCGGCCATGCCCATCGGCATGCCGGGATGGCCCGAATCGGCCTGCTGCACGGCATCCATGGCAAGAGCGCGGATGGCGTTCGCCATGTCGCGGTCGGTGATCGAATCGGGCGAACGGCTGGTGCTCATCGGCGGTGGATCGGACGGCAAGCGGTTGAAGGGGGACGGGGCCCCCGAGCCCCGTTTTGCGGCGGCAACATGCCGACCATACCGCCCCCCGTCAATCGGGATAACGGCCGCGCCCGGCCCCCGGGCCCGCCGCCGCCGCGCCCGGCGCGTGGCCGCGCCATCCACAGCGGCCGGGGTTGACCTTGGGTTTGGCGCGATCCATGGTGCAGGCCAACGCACAACGAAAGAGCGACGGGGACTGGCAATGTCGTCGGCCGAAACCGCAGAGGCGGTGCGCCAGCGCCTGGAAGGCGCGTTGACCAAGCTTGAGACGGCGATCGACGACCATGTGCGCGGCGATGGCGAGAAGATCCGCCATCTGCGACAGGAGCTCGATGCGGCGCGCCAGGAGAATGCCCGCCTGCAGCAGACCAGCGAGCGGATCGCCCATCGTCTCGAGACGGCGATCGCCAAGCTGAAGTCAGTGCTCGAGCGCTAGATCACGACAAGGACTAAGGACGGCCATGTCGCAAGTCTCCATCCGCATCAACGGCCGCAGCTACGACGTCAACTGCGAGAACGGCCAGGAGAACCACGTCCAGCGCCTGGCCATGTCGCTGGCCGGCAAGGTGTCGGATCTGGTCAAGCAGGTTGGCCAGGTCGGCGACGCCCGCCTTTTGGTCATGGCTGGGTTGCTGGTAGCCGATGAGCTGGTCGATGCGCAGTTGCGCGAGAACGCCCTGGTCAAGCAGGCGGCCGATTTGCAGAAGCAATTGGCCGAGAAAGAGGCCGAACTGCAGGCCGCGCTGCGCGCCCGCCAGGCGGCCGAACACAACCTGTCGCGCGACGCCATGGCCGTCACCGACCGGCTTGACGCCATTGCCCGCCGGCTGGCCGCGTCCTAAGTTAAAGCCAAGGCGGTTTCTGCCCGGTTCGTGCGGCCTCAATACCCTGGGCCAATGCTCCTCAAAAGGGTGCTGTCCCTGCCGGGGCTCTGGTCTCGGTACAACGGTGCCCGACCTGCAATAGCAGGCCACATGAGGTAGCGATCGGCTCACGGCCATGGCGGTGCCGCCCCACCTCTCATTTCCCAACGCGGTCCGCGCCCAGTGAAAGACGATCCCATCGCCGATGCCAAGCGCGCGCTGCGCGAGCGCCTGCGTCGCGTCCGCTCCGGCATCACGGTGGAGGAGCGCGAACGCGTGGCCCGGCTGATGCGGCCGGCCTTCGCCAAGGCCGTCGAACTGCCGCCCGACGCGGTGGTGGCGGGCTATATCGCTTCGGGCAGCGAGCTCTCCGCCGCGCCGCTGATGGCGGCGCTGGAGCAGCGCGGCGTCACCTTGGTGCTGCCGGTGGTGGGCGAGCGCGGCGAGCGGCTGCTGTTCCGCACCTGGCGCAGCGGCGATACGCTCGTGCCCAACCGCTACGACATCGGCGAGCCGACCGAGGACAAGCCCGAATTGATGCCCACCCACCTGCTGGTGCCGCTGCTGGCCTTCGACGATCACGGCTATCGGCTGGGTTACGGCGGCGGCTATTACGATCGCACCCTGGCGGCGCTGCGCGCGGCCGGGCCGATCACGGCGATCGGACTTGCGTTCCATGCCCAGCGCTTGGCCTTCGTGCCGCGCGGACCGGGCGACGAGCCGCTGGACATGGTGCTGACCGAACTCTCCGCGGCGCCGGGCAAGGCCTGAAGGCGGCGGGGCGATGAGGGTGCTGCCATGAGAGTGCTGTTTCTGGGCGACGTGCTGGGCCGGTCCGGCCGCGAAGCGATCCTCGCGCGCATGCCCCGGCTGCGCGCCGAGCTGGCGCTGGATTTCGTCGTCGTCAACGGCGAGAACGCGGCCGGCGGTTTCGGCATCACCGGCAAGATCTGCGCCGAGTTCTACGACGCCGGCGTCGACTGCATCACCGGCGGCAACCATAGCTGGGACCAGCGCGAGGTGATGCAGTACATCGCCACCGATCCGAAACTGCTGCGGCCGATCAACTTCCCGGCGGGTACGCCCGGCCTGGGCTTCAACATCTACAAGGACGCCAAGGGCCGCCGCATCCTGGTGCTCAACGTGCTGTGCCGGCTGTTCATGGATGCGCTGGACGATCCCTTCGCCGCCGTGGCGCAGGTTCTGGCCCAGCATCGGCTCAAGCAGGAAGCCGATTTCATCCTGATCGACGTGCATGGCGAGGCCACCAGCGAGAAGCAGAGCCTCGGCCATTTCGCCGACGGCCGCGCCTCGATGGTGGTGGGCAGCCACAGCCATGTGCCGACCGCCGATTCCTGGATCCTGCCCGGCGGCACCGCCTACCAGACCGATGCCGGCATGTGCGGCGACTACGACTCGATCATCGGCATGAAGAAGGAAGGCGCCGTGCAGCGCTTCGTCACCAAGCTGCCCGGCGAACGCTTCGCGCCGGCCGAGGGCGAGGCGACCCTGTGCGGCGTGTTCGTCGAGAGCGACGATGCCACCGGGCTGGCCGCCCGCATCGCGCCGCTGCGCCTGGGCGGCAAGCTGCCGCAGGCCTGGCCGCTGCCCGGACCCAGGGCCGCGGTGGCGGAATAGGCCAGCGCGCCGGCCCGCCATGCCACGCAAGCAACCCGAGCTGGAGATCGATCTGCGCCTGCGGCTGCGCCGCGGCGAGGACATCGCCATGGGCCCGGGCAAGGCCGACCTGCTGGAGGCGATCGCCGCTGCCGGTTCGATCTCCGGCGGCGCGCGCAAGATGGGCATGTCCTATCGTCGCGCCTGGCTCCTGGTGGAGACCATGAACCGCGCCTTCGGCCAGCCCCTGGTGCGCGCCAAGACCGGCGGCAATGCCGGCGGCGGCGCCGAAGTCACCGCGATCGGCCTGGCGGCGGTCGAGGCCTATCGGCGACTGCAGCGCGAGGCGCTGCGCGTGGTGCAGCGCGGCCTGCCGGGCCTGAAGCGCAAGCTGGCCAAGTCCCGATCCTCGCTCTGAGCGAAGCAGGGTTGCCGGTCCGTAAAGCCGGCCGATTCCATTGCAGCCAGAAGCTTCGTCGCATCGTCGAACCATGCCGGCCTGGCTATATTCATTCATATATAACGTGACTTGTGGTCCCTGCGCGGCTCGTCGATAATGCTTTTGGTTATATCGGTCGGTATATAACGGAGCCTTCGATGCGCGTCCTGCTTGCCCTTGCTCTTGTCATCGGCCTGGGGGCTGCTGCGCCGCCGATCGCTCGTGCGCAGGACGTGCGCCTGTCGGCCGCGGCCAGCATGTCCAACGTGCTCGACGAGCTGGCCAGGGCCTGGAAGGAGAATGGCGGCGGCAGCGTGGTGTCGAGCTACGGCGCCTCCTCGGCGCTGGCGCGGCAGATCGAAAACGGCGCGCCGGCCGACGTGTTCATCTCGGCCGACCAGGAGTGGATGGACTACGCACAGAACAAGAACCTGATCGATCCCTCGACGCGCCGCCTGATCGCCGCCAACACCCTGGTGCTGATCGGGCCGGTCGACAGCAAGGCGACGATCGAGCTGGCGGCCGGTCCAGACGTGGCCGCGGACCTGGCCGGCGCGCTGGGCGGTGGCCGGCTGGCTCTGGCCGAGCCCAACTCGGTGCCGGCCGGCAAATACGCCAAGGCGGCACTGACCAAGCTCGGCATCTGGTCGAGCGTCGAGGCCAAGGTGGCGTCGGCGGAGAACGTGCGCGGGGCGCTGGCGCTGGTGGCGCGCGGCGAGGCGCCGCTGGGCGCGGTCTACAGCACCGACGCCGCGGCCGAGCCCAAGGTCAGGATCGTGGCCACCTTCCCGGCCGACAGCCATCCGGCCATCGTCTATCCCGCCGCAGTGACCGCGAAGGGCAAGGACAATGCCCAGGCCAAGGCGTTCCTCGACTTCCTGTCGAGCGCCAAGGCGCAGGCGATCTTCGCCAAATACGGCTTTGCGCCGGCGCCGAAGTGAGGCGCCGTCCGAGCGGCGATCGATAGGAGGTAAGTCGGCGATGTTGTCGGCCGGAGAATGGGGCGTGATCGAGCTCAGCCTGCGGGTGGCGCTGGTCGCCACCTTGTGGAGCCTGCCGGTGGCGGTGGCGCTGGCCTGGCTGCTGGCGCGCCGCAACTTTCCGGGCAAGGCGCTGGTCGACGCGCTGGTCTACCTGCCGCTGGTGCTGCCGCCAGTGGTGCTGGGCTATGGGCTGCTGGTGCTGTTCGGGCGCAAGGGGCCGATCGGGTCGCTGCTGCAGAGCTGGTTCGGCGTCACCCTGGCCTTCACCTGGGAGGGCGCGGCGCTGGCGGCCGGTGTCGCCGGGCTGCCGCTGGCGGTGCGCGCGGTGCGCCTGTCGCTCGATGCGGTCGACCAGAAGCTGGAACAGGCGGGGCGCACCCTGGGCGCCAGCCGCACGCGCGTGTTCTGGACCATTACCCTGCCGCTTTCCCTGCCCGGCGTGCTGGCCGGCGCCATCCTGTCTTTTGCGCGCGGCCTGGGCGAGTTCGGCGCCACCATCACTTTCGTCTCCGACATCCCGGGCGAAACCCGCACCCTGTCGCTGGCCGTGCACACCCTGCTGCAGGCGCCAGGCGGCGAGGCGACGGCCATCCGCCTGTCGATCATCGCCGTGGTGGTGGCGATGGCGGCGCTGATGGCGTCGGAATATTCGAGCCGGCGCCTGTCGCGTCGACTGGGGTTGAAGGCGTGAGCGGGACCATCGCCATCGAGGTGGTGCTGCATCAGGGCGACTTCATCCTGACCGCCGCGCTGGCCCTGCCCGGCGCCGGCGTCACCGTGCTGTTCGGCCCGTCCGGCGCCGGCAAGACCAGCCTGATCGATTGCGTGGCCGGCCTGGCGCGGCCCGAGCGCGGCCGCATCGCGGTAGGCGAGCGCGTGCTGTTCGACAGCCAGGCGCGCATCGACCTGCCGCCGGAGCGGCGTCATGTCGGCTACGTGTTCCAGGATGGCAGGCTGTTCCCGCACATGACCGTGGCGGCCAATCTGCGCTACGGCATGAAGGGGGCGGCAGGCGGCGTGGGCTTCGACGAGGTGGTCGATCTGCTGGGCATCGGCCATCTGCTGCAGCGCCGGCCGGCCAATCTGTCGGGCGGCGAGAAGCAGCGCGTGGCGATCGGCCGCGCCCTGCTGTCGGCGCCGCAACTGCTGCTGATGGACGAGCCGCTTGCCTCGCTCGATCAGGCGCGGCGGGCGGAAATCCTGCCCTATCTGGAGCGGCTGCGCGACCGCTTCGCCCTGCCGATCCTCTATGTCACCCACGACCGCAACGAGGCGCGGCGGCTGGCCGCCCAGGTGGTGCTGCTGCGCCACGGCCAGGTCACGGCCCAGGGCCGGCCCGAGCAGGTGCTTCCGGTGCTGGCTGTGGACGAAGAAAGCCCGGAATAATCCCGTATTTGGGCGTTTCGGCGCTCGCCCTTGCCAGATATAGTATGGATTGGGGCCGTCGCGGCGGGCTATAAGGCGCCTCTCCAGCATCCTCAGATTCCTCGGACCGGCCATGGCAGGGCATTCGCAGTTCAAGAACATCATGCACCGCAAGGGCGCGCAGGACGCCAGGCGGGCCAAAGTCTTCACCAAGATCATCCGCGAACTGACTACCGCGGCGCGCATCGGCTTGCCCGATCCCAACGCCAATCCGCGCCTGCGCGCGGCGGTCCAGGCGGCGCGCGAAGCCAACATGCCCAAGGACACGGTCGATCGCGCCATCAAGCGCGGCGCCGGCGGCGGCGACGACGCCAACTACGCCGAGGTGCGCTACGAGGGCTACGGCCCGGGCGGCGTGGCGGTGATCGTCGAGGCGCTGACCGACAATCGCAACCGCACCGCCGGCGACGTGCGCTCGGCCTTCGCCAAGAACGGCGGCGCGCTGGGCGAGACCAATTCGGTTTCCTTCATGTTCGAGCGCGTCGGGCTGATCCGCTACAAGCTGGAAGCCGGCACCGCCGACATGGTGTTCGAGACCGCGCTGGATGCCGGCGCCGGGGACGTGCAGACCCTGACCGAGGACGACAGCCCGGGCCACGAGATCGTCTGCGCCACCGACGATTTCAACGCCGTGCGCGACGGGCTGGAGAAGAAGCTGGGCCCGGCCGACAGCGCCAGGCTGGTATGGCGCGCCAAGACCACCGCGCCGATCGACCAGGGACAGGCCGAACAGCTGTTCAAGCTGATCGAAGCGCTGGAGGACAACGACGACGTGCAGACGGTGACCACCAACTTCGAAGTCTCCGACGCCGTGCTGGCGCAGCTGACGGCGTGAGGCCGGCATGCGGCTGCTCGGTCTCGATCCTGGGCTGCGCATCACCGGTTGGGGCATCATCGAGACCGACGGCCAGCGCCTGCGCCATGTCGCGCACGGGGTCATCCAGTCGCAGGGCGACCTGACCCTGGCGCAGCGCCTGGGCCAGTTGTTCGCCGGCGTGCAGCGGGTGATCGAGCAGCACAAGCCGGTCGAAGCGGCGGTCGAGGCCACTTTCGTCAACAAGAATCCCGAATCGACGCTGAAGCTTGGCCATGCGCGCGGCGTGGTGATGCTGGCGCCGGCCCATGTCGGCCTGCCGGTGCACGAATACGGCGCCAACCAGGTCAAGAAGTCGGTGGTCGGCGTCGGCCATGCCGGCAAGGACCAGGTCGGCATGATGGTGCGCCGCCTGCTGCCGGGCGTATCGGCCGAGGCCGACGCCGCCGACGCCCTGGCCGTGGCGATCTGCCATGCCCATTTCCTGGCGACCCAGCGGCGCTGGCAGGCCACGCCCAAGGTCATGGCCGGCGCGCGATGAAAAAATATCGCCAAACCGAGGCCCTGCGTGCGACGCGCCACAGCGCAACGGGAGCCGTCCGATGATCGCGGCCTTGCGCGGCACGGTGCTGCAACTGGGCGAGGATTTCGCCGTGATCGACGTCGGCGGCGTGGGCTATCTGGTGTTCGCCTCCGGCCGCACCCTGCGCGGCCTGCCGCCGCTCGGCGCCGAGGTGCGGCTGCAGATCGAGACCCATGTGCGCGAAGACCACATCCATCTCTACGGCTTCCTCGAGGCTGCGGAGCGCGACTGGTTCAGGCTGCTGCTGACGGTGCAGGGCGTGGGCGCCAAGGTCGGGCTGGCGCTGCTGTCGGCGCTGTCGCCGGCGGAACTGGCCACCGCGATCGCGGCGCAGGACCGCAGCGCCATCACCCGTGCCCAGGGCGTCGGCCCCAAGCTGGCGCAGCGGCTGGTCACCGAACTGAAAGAGAAGGCGGCGGCCATGGCGATGCCGGCGGCGCTGGCGCGGCGCGGCGCGGCGGCCGATTCCGCCACGCCGGCCGCGGTCAACGAGGATGCGGTCTCCGCCCTGGTCAATCTCGGCTACAAGCGCGCCGAGGCCTATGGCGCGGTGGCGCGCGCGATCCAGAGTCTGGGCGACAAGCCCGCCAAGAATCTGGATCTGCAGGCGCTGATCCGCGCCGGCCTGCGGGAGCTTAGCCAATGAGCCCCGCCGACCGCATCGTCGCCCCGGCCAAGACGGCCGAAGACCAGGAGGCTTCGCTGCGGCCGCTGGCGCTGGACGAGTTCGTCGGCCAGCAGCAGGTGCGCGAGAATCTGCGCATCTTCATCCAGGCCGCCAGGCAGCGCGGCGAGGCGCTGGATCACGTGCTGTTCCACGGCCCGCCCGGCCTGGGCAAAACCACCCTGGCGCAGATCGTGGCGCGCGAGCTGGGCGCCACCTTCCGCGCCACCTCCGGGCCGGTGATCGCCAAGGCAGGCGATCTGGCCGCGCTGCTGACCAATCTCGAGCCGCGCGACGTGCTGTTCATCGACGAGATCCATCGCCTCAACCCGGCGATCGAGGAAATCCTCTATCCGGCGATGGAAGACTTCCATCTCGACATCATGATCGGCGAGGGCCCGGCGGCGCGCTCCATCCGCATCGACCTGCCGCCCTTCACCCTGGTCGGCGCCACCACGCGCTCGGGGCTGATGACCACGCCGCTGCGCGAGCGCTTCGGCATCCCGCTGCGCATGATCTTCTACACGCCGGCGGAGCTGGAACTGATCGTGCGCCGCGCCGCCAAGGTGCTGAACGTGGAGATGACCGACGACGGCGCGGCCGAGGTGGCGCGCCGCTCGCGCGGCACGCCGCGCGTGGCCAACCGCCTGCTGCGCCGGGTGCGCGACTTCGCCACCGTGGCCGGGCTGAAGCGCATCGACGCCGAGGCCGCCGACGCCGGGCTGCAGCGGCTGGAGGTCGATCGCGCCGGGCTGGACGCCATGGACCGGCGCTACCTTTCCTGCATCGCCGAGAAATACGGCGGCGGGCCGGTCGGCGTCGAAACCCTCTCCGCCGCGCTCAGCGAACAGCGCGACGTGCTGGAGGACGTGATCGAGCCTTATCTGATGCAGCAGGGCTTCGTGCTGCGCACGCCGCGCGGGCGCATGGTGGCGGAGCTGGGCTACAAGCATATCGGCATGCCCGTGCCGCGCGGCGCGCAGGCCCAGTTCGACCTGCTGCGCACGGAACAGGGCGATGACCGCTAGGCCGCCGACACCCGAATCCATCCCCGATATCGCGGAGGTCGCCGCCGCACCGTCAGGAGTGATGGCGGGCGAGCGCCACTGGTATGCCATCCGCGTGTTCTACGAGGACACCGACGCCGCCGGCATCGTCTATTACGCCAACTATCTGAAATTCGTCGAACGCGCCCGCACCGAGATGATGCGGCTGTTCGCCTTCGAGCATTCGCAGATCAGGGACAGCGAAGGCATCAACTTCACGGTGCGACGCTGTGTCATCGACTACCGCCGGCCGGCCCGGCTCGACGACCGGCTGCTGGTGGAAAGCCGCATCGTCGGGCTGGGCGGCGCCTCGATCGACATCGAGCAGAATGTGCGCGCCCAGGACGGCGAATTGCTCGCCCAGGCGCTGCTCAAGCTGGCCTGCATGCATGCCAATGGCCGGCCGGCACGATTGCCACAGGGCTTGCGCAAACGGCTGCAAGCCACGGATTCCGCCCATTTAACGCCACAATCCCCCAGCAAAAGCACCTGATAAAGCGGAGCAAAGAATGGACCCGACGACTCCTTCGACCATCAATTCCGTCGCGCTGCCAGGCTCGACGGGCCCGATCGATATGTCGATCGTGGGCATGTTCATGCATGCCGACATCATCGTGAAGGTGGTGGTGCTGGTGCTGCTGCTGGCCTCGTTCTGGTCCTGGGCGATCATCTTCGACAAGACCATCCGCCTGCGCAGCCTGCGCACCAAGGCAGCCCAGTTCGAGGAGACGTTCTGGTCCGGCATCTCGCTCGAAGATCTTTACGACCGCATCGGCGCGCGGCCCGACGATCCGATGTCCAGCGTGTTCGCCGGCGCCATGCGCGAATGGCGCCGCACCGTGTCCAAGGGCATCGCCCTGACCGGCGCCGCGCGCGCCTCGCTGCAGCAGCGCATGGAACAGGTGATGGGCGTCACCGTCAGCCGCGAGACCGACGCGCTGGAGAAGCGCATGACCTTCCTGGCCTCGGTCGGCTCGACCGCCACCTTCATCGGCCTGTTCGGCACGGTGTGGGGCATCATGAACTCGTTCCAGTCGATCGCACTCAGCAAGAACACCTCGCTGGCCGTGGTGGCGCCGGGCATCGCCGAGGCGCTGTTCGCTACCGCGCTCGGCCTGGTCGCCGCGGTGCCGGCGGTGGTGGCCTACAACAAGCTGTCCAACGAGATCGCGCGCTACGCCCAGCGGCTGGAAGGATTCGCCGCGGAGTTCCTCACCATCCTGTCGCGCCAGCTCGAGGAGGCGCGCTAGATGGGCGCGCAACTCGCCGGCAAGGGGGGCAAGCGCGTCGGGCGCTTCACGCGCGCCCGCTACACGCCGATGGCCGAGATCAACGTCACGCCGTTCGTCGACGTCATGCTGGTGCTGCTGATCATCTTCATGGTGGCGGCGCCGCTGCTCAATGTCGGCGTGCCGGTCGACCTGCCCAAGACCGAGGCCAAGCCGATCACCGGCCAGGACGAGCCGCTGGTGGTGTCGATCGACTCCAAGGGCGACATCTACCTGCAGGAAACCAAGATGACGCCCGACGAGCTGGCCGCCAAGCTCAAGGCGATCGCCGCCGGCAAGCCCGACACGCGCATTTTCGTGCGCGGCGACAAGGGCATCCAGTACGGCCGCATCATGGAAGTGATGGGCATCGTCAGCGGCTCGGGCTTCACCAAGGTGGGGCTGGTCGCCGAGCAGCCCAGCACGGGCTCTGGTCCCGCGCCGGCGCCCGCCGGCGGGAGCACGCCCAAGAAGTAAGGATGACATGCGCGAAGGCAGCATCTTTTCCGGCATTTTCCACCTGGTCGTATTGGTCCTGGTGGTGGTCGGGCTGCCGCATTTCCGCGTCACGCCGCCCGATCCGGAGCCGGTGTCGACCGTCGAGGTGGTGACCGTGGCGCCCAAGGCCACGGCTCCCAACCTGCCCAAGCCGCCGACGCCCAAGCCGCCGCCGGACGTCAAGCCCAAGCCCGATCCCACGCCGCCGCCGCCGGCGCCGCCGCCGACCGCCAAGCCCGATCCGACGCCGCCCAAGGCGGAAGTGATTCCGGACAAGAAGACCGAGGCGCCCAAGCCCAAGCCCGAGCCCGACAAGAAGGCCGAGGCGCCCAAGCCGCCGCCGCCGAAGAAGGAGGAGCCGAAGAAGGAGCCGCCCAAGCCCAAGGCCGATCCCTTCGATTCGATCCTGAAGAACCTGACCAAGAACCAGCCGACGCCGACCAAGGAAGCGCCCAAGCCGCATCCGCAGCAGGCGGTGGTGCCGCCGCCGCCGGTGCAGGGCGCGGCGACGCTGGCCGATCAACTGTCGCGCTCGGAACTGGACGCCATCCGCGACCGTATCCGGCCATGCTGGAATTTCCCCGCCGGCGCCAAAGACGCCGATCAATTGCTGGTGGAGATCAACGTCTGGATGAATCCGAACGGCACGGTGCGCGAGGCGCGCATCGCCGACACCGGACGCATGTCCAGCGATTCCTACTATCGCTCCGCTGCCGAATCGGCGCTGCGCGCCGTGCTCAATCCGGCGTGCCAGCCGTTGCCGCTGTCGCCGGAAAAATATAACACATGGAAAGAGATGACCTTGCGCTTCGACCCGCGCGATCTTTGAGGTGTTCGATGATGTCTGCCGCCAACTCCACGCTTCTCGCTCGCACGCTGCGCCACGCAATCGTTCTGTTCTGCGTCCTGGTCCTGCCGCTGATCGCGGCCGGCGCCGCGCGCGCCCAGAACCCGCCGATCATCGACATAAACCGGCCCAACAGCAAACCGGCGCCGATCGCCATCACCGATTTCGTCGGCGAACAGGCCGAGGCCAACCGCGTCGGCATCGACATCGCCGGCGTGATCTCCAACGACCTCGAGCGCTCCGGCCTGTTCCAGCCGATCGACAAGGGCGCCTTCGTCGAGAAGATCACCAATCCCAACGCACCGCCGCGCTTCGGCGACTGGCGCGCGATCGGCGCCCAGTTCCTGGTGTCGGGCGCGGCCCAGCTGCAGCCCGACGGCCGGCTGCGGGTCGAATTCCGGCTGTGGGATCCGACGGTCGGCCAGCAGCTCACCGGCCTGGCCTATTTCACCCAGCCGCAGAACTGGCGCCGCATCGCCCACATCATCGCCGACGCCATCTACAAGCGCGTCACCGGCGAGGACGGCTATTTCGACACCCGCATCGTCTATGTCGCCGAGACCGGCCCGCTCAACCACCGCGTCAAGCGTCTGGCGATCATGGATCAGGACGGCTACAACCACCGCTACCTGACCGACGGCCGCAACCTGGTGCTGACGCCGCGCTTCTCGCCGACCCTGCAGGAAATCACCTACATGGCCTACGAGCGCGACCAGCCGCGCGTCTACGTCTACAACGTCGACACCGGCCGCCAGGAGGTGCTGGGCGATTTCCCCGGCATGACCTTTGCGCCGCGCTTCTCGCCGGACGGCAACAAGGTGGTGATGAGCCTGGCGACCGACGGCAATTCGGAAATCTACACCATGGATATCCGGACCCGCGCCGTGCAGCGCCTGACCAACCACCCGGCGATCGACACCTCGCCGTGCTTCTCGCCGGACGGCCAGCGCATCGTGTTCAACTCCGATCGCGGCGGCAGCCAGCAGCTCTACGTGATGGGCGCCGACGGCAGCGATCCGCGCCGCATCAGCTTCGGCCAGGGCACCTATGCCACCCCGGTGTGGTCGCCGCGCGGCGACCTGATCGCCTTCACCAAGATCTTCCAGAACAAGTTCTATATCGGCGTGATGCGGCCCGACGGCTCGGGCGAGCGCCTGCTGAGCGAGAGCTTCCTCGACGAAGGTCCGACCTGGTCGCCCAACGGCCGCGTGCTGATGTTCTTCCGCCAGCAGCCGCAGTTGCCGGGCGGTCGCGGCGGCAGCGTGCGGCTGTACAGCATCGACCTGACCGGTTCCAACGAGCGGCAGATCGTGACGCCGACCGATGCCTCCGACCCGGCCTGGTCGCCGCTCATTCCGCAATGAGTCGGGCCGGTGTCAGCTTGATCGGGCAAGACTAAGTGCTATAGTCCGCGCGGTTTTTCGCCGCCGCCGCGTAGGCTGAAGTAAGTTGCTGTTGTCAAACAGGAATTTGGCTCTGGAGCGTTCGATACAGGTGGCTGGTCAACAGTCCCAATCTTTGAGGAGAGAAGAAGATGCCAATGAAAATCATCGCCATGCTGGCGGCTCTGTTGCTGGTGGCGGCGTGCGAAAGCAGCAAGACCGACACTGCCAGCACCGGCCCGGGCGGCACCACCACGGTGACGCCGGCGACGCCGGGCTCGCAGGCGGACTTCACCCAGAACGTGGGCGATCACACCTACTTCGAATACGACAGCTATGCGCTCAACCCGCAGGCCCGCGCCGGCCTGCAGAAGCAGGCAGCGTGGCTCAAGCAGTATGCGCAATATCGCATCACCATCGAAGGCCATTGCGACGAGCGCGGCACGCGCGAGTACAACCTGGCGCTGGGCGAGCGTCGCGCCTCGGCGGTCAAGGCCTTCCTGGTGTCCCAGGGCATCCCGGCCAACCGCATCCGTACCATCTCCTACGGTAAGGAGCGGCCCGAAGTGCTGGGCTCCGACGAGGCGGCCTATGCCAAGAATCGTCGCGGCGTGACGGTACTGTCCAACTAGATCGGATGTGGAAAACGCGCCAGTCGGTTCGTTTTCCACGGTTTTCCTATGGCGCCGGGCCGGTGGGATCTGTTGGTCCTGTCGCGCCCGGCGCCTTATTTTTGGCCGCTTTTGCGCTAGAATGCTTGTCCTATCATGGACTTGTCATGGATTTAGGCGGCGCCTACCGCCGGCAAACGATCACGGACAGGCCGGCCGCTCCCGGTTCGGCTTAGAGGGTGGAACATGAAGTTGGCATGGCATTCCCCGCAGCGCGGCCGGCGCGTACTGCGCGGCGCGACGCTGGCGCTGCTGTCGTCGCTGCCGCTGCTGCTCGCTGCGCCGGCGGCGATGGCCCAGACGGTCGAGGACCGGCTGGTGCAGCTCGAGCGCGACGTGCAGAACCTGGAGCGCAAGGTCTATCGCTCCGACCAGTCCTATCCCAGCGGCTATCAGGTGCCGACGCAGCTCGCCCAGAACAACGGCGGCTATGCCGTGGAAGATCGCATGAACGGGCTGGAGCAGCAGATGAGCTCGCTGACCGGCCAGATCGAGGATCTGCAGAACCGCGTGCAGCAGCTCACCGTTCGCCTCGACAAGATGACCACCGATCTGGAATTCCGCGTGTCCCAGCTCGAGAACGGCCGCAGCGGCGGCACGCCGCCTTCCGTCGCCGCCGCGCCGCCGCCCTCGACCGGCGTGCCGCCCTATTCGCCGCCCGGCAACACCGGCTTCAACAACAACCCGCCGCCGTCCTCCGGCGGCGTGCTGCGTCCGCCGCCCAGCGGCCAGGAAGGCTACCGGCCGTCGGTGCCCGCACCGTCCGGTCCGCAGGTCGCCAGCGCGCCCGCCGCCGGCGGCTCGCCCGAGCAGCAATACGAGGCGGCCTTCCAGCTGCTGCGCGCCAACGACTATGCGAAGGCGGAAGCGGCGATGCGCGGTTTCGTGCAGCGCAACCCCAAGCACCCGCTGGCCAGCAACGCGCAGTTCTGGCTGGGCGAGACCTACTGGGTGCGCAACGATTTCCAGAACGCCGCGGCGGCCTATGCCGAGGGCTACAAGAACTATCCCAAGGGCAATAAGGCGCCCGACACCTTGCTCAAGCTCGGCATGTCGCTGGCCGCGCTGAAGAAGGATCCCGACGCCTGCGCCGTCTACGACCGGTTGGGCAAGGAATTCCCGCAGGCTTCCGACATCGTGCGCCGGCGCCTGGTTGAGGAGCGCAAGAAGAGCCACTGCGGCTAGGCCGATGGCGGCGTCCATTCCGGCGTCGCCTTTGCCGCGTGCCGCAGCGCCGGCGCTGCCGCTGGAACCGGCGGAGTTCGTCGCCAGGCTGGATGCGCTGGGTCCTTTCGAGACCTCGCCCCATCTGGCGGTCGCCGTGTCGGGCGGCCGGGACAGTCTGGCGCTGGCAGTGCTGGCCGATGCATGGGCCAGACAACGCGGCGGGCGCATCACCGCGCTGATCGTCGATCACGGCCTGCGAGCGGAATCGGGTGCGGAGGCTGCCCAGGTCGCACAACTGCTCGACCGTCGCGCCATCGCCGCCCACGTGCTGTCCTGGCGCGGGGCAAAGCCCCGGACCGGCTTGGCCGAAGCAGCACGCGCCGCGCGCTACCGCTTGCTGCGCGACTGGTGCAGTGAAGCAGGTGTGCTGCATCTGCTGCTGGCGCATCAGCAGGACGATCAGGCCGAGACCGTGCTGATGCGGTTGGGCGACGGCAGCGGCATCGACGGTCTGGCGGGCATGGCTTCGCTGCGCGAGCTGAGCGATCTGCGCCTGCTGCGGCCGCTGCTCGACGTGCCGCGCAGCCGGCTGACCGCAACGCTCGAGGCGCTGGGCGTGGCCTGGGTCGACGATCCCAGCAACGGCAATTTGCTCTACCTGCGGCCGCGCCTGCGGGCGATGGCCAACCGCGCGCTCAACCAGGCGGCATGGGCGGCGGCGGAAAGCCATGCCGCCACGCGCCGCCAACTCGATCGCCGGCTGGCCGCGATCGCGGCCGAACGCGTCACGATGTACCCGGCCGGCTGGGCCCGGATCGAGGGGCTGGACCGCCTGCCCGAGCAGATCGCACTGCGCCTGCTGTCGGCCATCGTCGCCAGCCTGGGCGGACGCGACTATCGGCCACGCCGGGCGGCGCTGGCGCGGGCGCTGCAGGCGGCCGGCGCGGGACGCGGCGCCACCGCCGGCGGCTGCCGCCTGCTGCCGCGGCGCGGCGGGCATGTCGTGGCCCGGGAATGGGGCGGGATCGTCGAAACGATCGATCTGGCGCCGGGCGCGGCCGGGTCCGTCCGGCCGATCCGCTGGGACCGCCGGTTCGATCTGATCCTGCCGGCGGGCACGCATGGCACCCTTGCGGCGTTGGGCGAGACAGGCCGGCTGGCGGTGCTGCGGCGTCCCGAATTTACCGGGAAGCTGCGGGAAAGCCTGGCGGCGATGCCGCCGCCGGCGGCACGGGCGCTGCCGGGGCTGTGGCGGGCCGGGCAGGTGGGCTGCAGCGCCGGTTTGGTCGCGGTCGGCCATGGTGGACGGCTTGGCGGAGGCCCTGCTACGGTAGACGCCGAGTTTCGGGGTGGCGGCTTCGTCGCCGGGTTCCGTCCCGATCGCCCGCTGGCTGCGGCGCCGCACGCGCTTGTTTTGGCCGGCCAACGCCTTATTTAACCTATTGTCTTCAAACGGCGACGAGTGGCGAGGCGAAAGTGAATATCTTCGGTCGCAATTTGGCTTTGTGGATTGTCATCGGCCTGTTGTTGCTGGTGCTGGTCAACCTGTTCCAGTCGCCCGGCAGCCGCAACGGCTCCTCGCAGATCGCCTATTCCGATTTCCTGGCGTCGGTGGACCGCGGCGAGATCGCCAACGTCAACATCCAGGGCCATACCATTTCGGGCAATTTCAACGACGCCCGTTCTTTCAGCACCTACGCGCCGACCGACAACCAGCTGGTCGATCGCCTCAAGGGCAAGGTCAACAAGATCACCGCTTCGCCGCCGGATGAAGGCGTCAGCCCGCTGCTGGGCATGGTGCTGAACTGGCTGCCGCTGCTGGTGCTGATCGGCGTCTACATCTTCTTCATGCGCCAGATGCAGTCGGGCGGCGGGCGCGCCATGGGCTTCGGCAAGAGCCGCGCGCGGCTGCTGACCGAAAAGGTCGGACGCGTCACCTTCGACGACGTCGCCGGCATCGACGAGGCCAAGGGCGAGCTGGAAGAGATCGTCGACTTCCTGAAGGATCCGCAGAAGTTCCAGCGCCTGGGCGGCAAGATCCCCAAGGGCTGCCTGCTGGTCGGCCCGCCGGGCACCGGCAAGACCCTGCTGGCGCGCGCCATCGCCGGCGAAGCCAACGTGCCGTTCTTCACCATCTCCGGCTCCGACTTCGTCGAGATGTTCGTCGGCGTCGGCGCCTCCCGCGTGCGCGACATGTTCGAGCAGGCCAAGAAGAATGCGCCCTGCATCATCTTCATCGACGAAATCGACGCGGTCGGCCGCCATCGCGGCGCCGGCCTGGGCGGCGGCAACGACGAGCGCGAGCAGACGCTGAACCAGCTGCTGGTCGAGATGGACGGCTTCGAGGCCAACGAGGGCGTGATCCTGATCGCCGCCACCAACCGGCCCGACGTGCTGGATCCGGCGCTGCTGCGGCCCGGCCGTTTCGACCGTCAGGTCGTGGTGCCGAACCCGGACGTCGCCGGCCGCACCAAGATCCTGAAAGTGCATATGCGCAAGGTGCCGCTGGCGCCCGACGTCGATGCCTCGATCATCGCGCGCGGCACGCCGGGCTTCTCCGGCGCCGACCTGGCCAACCTGGTCAACGAGGCCGCGCTGCGCGCCGCCCGCGCCGGCAAGCGCCTGGTCACCATGATCGATTTCGAGTCGGCCAAGGACAAGGTGATGATGGGCGCCGAGCGGCGCTCCATGGTCATGACCGAGGACGAGAAGAAACTGACCGCCTATCACGAGGCGGGCCATGCCCTGGTCATGCTCAATGCCAAGGGCCACGATCCGCTGCACAAGGTCACGATCATTCCGCGCGGCCGGGCGCTGGGCGTCACCATGTGGCTGCCCGAGCGCGATCGCTATTCGATCTCGCGCACCGAGATCGAGGCCAAGCTGGCGTCGATGTTCGGCGGCCGCGTCGCCGAGGAGCTGATCTTCGGCGTGGAGAACGTCACCACCGGCGCGTCGGACGACATCCGCCAGGCCACCAACCTGGCGCGCCGCATGGTCACCGAGTTCGGCTTTTCCGACAAGCTGGGGCCGCTGCGCTACAGCGAGAACGAGGAGGAAGTGTTCCTGGGCCATTCCGTGACCCAGCGCAAGAACACCTCCGACGCCACCGCCAAGCTGATCGACGAGGAGATCCGTCGCTTCGTCGAGCAGGGCGAGAAGACCGCGCGCGACATCCTGACCACGCATATCGACGATCTGCATGCCGTGGCCAAGGGCCTGCTGGAATTCGAGACCCTGTCGGGCGACGAGATCAAGGCGCTGCTGCGCGGCGAGGCGATCCGCCGGCCCGACAACGACGCCCCGTCCGGCCCGCGCCGCCGCTCCTCGGTGCCGCCCAGCGGCACGGCGCCGAAATCGCCGCCGACCACGCTTTCGCCCGAGCCCCAGCCGGGCGGCTAGTCGACAAAGCCCCGTCTCGGCGGGGCTTTTTCTTTCCAAGCCGGATCGTGATCGCCAGCCCGGCCAGGCGCTCGCTCATGTAAGCGCGCGAATAGGGGCCGGTCTTTCAGGTGTCCGGCCGACGGTCCCGATCGATACGGGACCCCGGCTCTTGCTGTCGCTTGTCCGGGGTGTCGCTCGCCTGGGGTGACGATCTATAGTCGCGCCAAATGGCCAGTCCGACCGTCCCCCAATCCCAGCTCACTTTCGCCGGCCTGCCGCTCGATCGCGTGCGGCTGATGGGCATCCTCAACGTCACGCCGGATTCGTTCTCCGACGGCGGCCGCCTGCGCAGTGCCGAAGTGGCGATCGCCAAGGGAATGCAACTGGTCGAGCAGGGCGCCGATATCCTGGATGTCGGCGGCGAATCGACCCGGCCCGGCGCGGCACCGGTGCCGCGGGACGAAGAGTTGCGGCGGGCCATTCCGGTGGTGGCCGGCCTGGCGCGACAGGGCGCGATCGTGTCCATCGACACCCGGCACGCCGAAGTGATGGCAGCCGCTCTCGATGCCGGGGCCCGCATCGTCAACGATGTGTCCGGCCTGACCCACGATGCCGCGGCGCTGCCGCTGCTGGTGCGCCGCGACTGCGCCATCGTGCTGATGCACATGCTGGGCACGCCGCAGGACATGAACAGCCGCGCCGTCTACGGCGACGTGACGGGCGAGGTCGCTTCATGGCTGTCGGCGCGGGTCGCCGCCTGTCAGGCGGCGGGCATCGATCGCGCGCGGCTGGCGCTCGATCCGGGGCTGGGTTTCGCCAAGAAGGCCGAGCACAGCCTGGCGCTGCTGCGGGAGGTCGAGCGGCTGCTGGCGCTGGGCCTGCCGCTGCTGGTCGGCGCCTCGCGCAAGAGCTTCATCGGCCGGCTGACGGCGCGCGACGGCGCAATGCCGGCGCCCGACGACAGGTTGGCCGGCTCGCTGGCGGTGGCGCTGCTGATGGCGCAGCACGGCGTGCGCCTGCTGCGTGTCCACGACGTGGCCCAGACGGCGCAGGCGCTGAAGATGCTGAGCCTGCTCGATCCGGTGCGCGGCGATTGACCGAGCGGCGCGGCCAGGCGGCGGCGCTTGCCGATCCCGGCGCTAGCGGAACATGCCCTGCAGGGCGCTGACCAGATTGCGCCAGTAGTTGGCATACATGTCCTGATTGGGACCGTAGTCGTTCCACTGCCGGCAGGTCTGGTCGGTGCAGCCGCCGTTGAAGGCATCGGCCGCGCTGGCGCCGATCGACAGCGATGCGGCGACGGCGATGGCGAGGATCGGTCGGGTGAGGCCAAGGATGCGCATGATCTGTCTCCCTGCAATGGTATAGGGCAGTACAGCGTGCATCGCGCGATCCGGACAACCCGCTATTATGGAATAGGAAGGTGCGCGACTATGCTCGCACCGCTCGATCGGGTTGGCTAAGATCGCCCCATGATCCGCAAGCTTTTCGGCACCGACGGCGTGCGCGGCACCGCCAATCTCGAACCCATGACGGCCGAGACGGCGCTGCGCGTGGGCATGGCGGCGGGCCTGGCCTTTCGCCGCGGCGATCATCGGCATCTGGTGGTGATCGGCAAGGACACCCGCCTGTCGGGCTACATGCTCGAACCGGCGCTGACCGCGGGCTTCATCGCCATCGGCATGGATGTCGTGCTGGTCGGGCCGGTGCCGACGCCGGCGGTTTCCATGCTGACCCGCTCGCTGCGCGCCGATCTGGGCGTGATGATCTCCGCCTCGCACAATCCCTACCAGGACAACGGCCTGAAATTCTTCGATCCCGACGGCAACAAGCTGTCCGACGAGATCGAGCACGAGATCGAATCCCTGGTGACGGGCGAGATCGACGAGCGCCGCGCCGCGCCCGATGCGCTGGGCCGCGCCCGCCGGCTGGACGACGCGCTGGGCCGCTACGGCGAATTCGTCAAGGCGACCTTCCCGCGCGGGCTGCGCCTGGACGGGCTGAAGATCGTGGTCGATGCCGCCAACGGCGCCGGCTACAAGGTGGCGCCGCAGGTGTTGTGGGAACTGGGCGCCGATGTGGTCAAGGTGGCGGTCGATCCCGACGGCTTCAACATCAACCGCGCCTGCGGCTCGACCCATCCGGCGCTGCTGGCCGAGCAGGTGGTGGCGCATGGCGCCGATCTCGGCATCGCGCTGGACGGCGACGCCGATCGCGTTGTGATGGTCGACGAAACGGGGGCGCTGATCGACGGCGACCAGTTGATGGGCATGATCGCCGATTACTGGCATGGCGAAGGCCGGCTGGCGGGCGAGGGCGTGGTCGCCACCGTGATGTCCAATCTCGGGCTGGAGCGCTTCCTGGCCGGGCGCGGCCTGAAGCTGTTGCGCACCAAGGTGGGCGACCGCTACGTGCTGGAGCGCATGCGCGCGGAAGGCTTCAACCTGGGCGGCGAGCAATCGGGCCACATCATCTTCGCCGACTACGCCACCACCGGCGACGGGCTGATGGCTGCGCTGCAGGCGCTGGCGGTGCTGGTGCGCGCCGAGCGTCCGGCTTCCGAAGTGTGTCGGCCTTTCGAGCCGGTGCCGCAACTGCTGCGCTCGGTGCGCTACGACGGCGACCTGGCCAGCCCGGCATTGCGCCGGGCGATCGTGGCGGCGGAGCAGGCGCTGGGAACGGGCGGAAGGCTGCTGGTGCGCCCCTCCGGTACCGAGCCCGTGGTGCGGGTCATGGCCGAGGGCGACGATGCGGCGCTGGTGAAAACCGTGGTCGACGAGCTGATCGGCCTGCTCAGTCCGGCGCATTGACATGAAGGGACGCGTTCTGGTCATTGCCGGCTCCGATTCCGGCGGCGGCGCCGGCATCCAGGCCGA
This sequence comes from uncultured Hyphomicrobiales bacterium, assembly GCA_964458605.1. Lineage (GTDB taxonomy): Bacteria > Pseudomonadota > Alphaproteobacteria > Reyranellales > JAQSWP01 > JBBSNV01. Next base: position 221,238 of record CAYWLS010000001.1, read on the forward strand.
CATCAAGACGGTGACGGCGCTCAAGGGTTATGCCGCCACCGCGATCACCGCGCTGACGGCCCAGAACACGCAGGGCGTGTTCGGCGTGATGGGCGTGTCGCCGTCCTTCATCCGCCAGCAGATCGAGCTGGTGCTGGCCGATATCGGCGCCGACGCGATCAAGACCGGCATGCTGCACAATGCCGAGGTGATCGAGACCGTGGTGGCGGCGCTGGGCGACTGGCCGCGCCGGGTGCCGCTGGTGGTCGATCCGGTGATGGTCGCCAAGGGCGGCGCGGCGCTGCTCGAACCGGAAGCCACGACGGCGATGAAGACGCTGCTGCTGCCGCTGGCGGCGCTGATCACGCCCAACCTGCCGGAGGCCGAGGCGCTCAGCGGCCATACCATCAGCGCCGCCGAAGACATGGTTCGCGTCGCCGAGATTCTCGGCGGGCTGGGCGCCCGGGCCGTGCTGCTGAAGGGCGGCCATCTGTCCGGGCCCGACGTGCAGGACCTGCTGTGGACGCCGCAAGGCCCGGAGTTCTTCGTCGGGTCGCGGATCGAGACGCTCAGCACCCATGGCACGGGCTGCACCTTGGCTTCGGCCGTGGCCACCGGACTGGCGCAGGGAATGGAACTGCGTGCGGCGGTGATACGGGCGCGCGATTACGTGCGGGAGGCGATCCGTACCGCGCCGGCCTTTGGCCATGGCCACGGGCCGCTCAATCACGCCCATACCGTGAGGGCCTGAAACGACGCGCGGCGGCCTTCGTAGACGAGGGAGAGAGTGGAGTAGTCGTCATGAGCGAGGGGTACGATCGCGATCACGTCCTGGCCTTTTACAGCCGCCATCCGATCTCCGCCGAGCACATCGTCGCCAGGCTGGAAAGCGAGCATGGCAGGCTGGCCGAGCTTGGACCGGAGACGCTGTTCGCCCACGACCAGGACCATTACGGCGGATTGGAAGCCAACGACGCGGTAGCGGTGCGGGCGCGGCTGCAGCCGGGCATGCATGTCGCCGATTTCTGCGCCGGGCTGGGCGGACCGGCGCGCTACATGGCGGCCAAATACGGCGTGACGGTGATTGGCGTCGAACTCAATCCCGACCGCGTTGCCGGCGCGGTCCGACTCAACCGGCTGGTCGGCATGGCCGACAAGGTCAACATGCTGCTGGGCGACGTCACCAAGGTCGACCTGCCCGATGCCAACGTCGATGCGGTGATCAGCCAGGAGGCGTTGCTGCATGTGCCGGACAAGGCCAAGGCCTTGCGCGAGGCCTATCGCATCCTGCGGCCCAGCGGCCGGATGGTGTTCTCCGACTGGGTGGTGCATCGGCCGCTCGACCCCGCCGATGTCGAGATGATGTGGGAAGGCATCGCCGCGCAGGATTTGCAGAGCATCCCGGGCTATGCGCAGCGCCTGACCGAGGCGCGCTTCACGGTCGAGCCGCCGGAGGACCTTTCCAGGGAATGGGCGGTGATCCTGGCCGACCGGTTCGAGATGTACCAGGCGCTGCGCGAGGAGACGCTGAAGGCAGGCGCTCCCTCCGGCGACGACAATTTCTACGAGGCCTATGGCCGGCTGGTCGAACTGGTGCAGAACGGCGATCTGGGCGGCGCCCGCTTCACGGCGCAGAAGCGCTGAGACCAGCGGCCCTGCGCTGCCCGGCGCCCCTCGCCAGGGTCGCGGCAATTGACAGCGCCGCCGGCCGCATTCCATATTCCGCGCATCGTCGGTTCCCCGAGAGGGGACGAACAGGGAACGCCGCGCGGCCGGATCTGCGGTCGCAAGCGGCGGCTGCCCCCGCAACTGTAGGCGGCGAGCGACGGTCCGGCATAGGCCACTGGGGCGCGGAGCCCCGGGAAGGCAGGACCAGAGCGACGACCCGCCAAGCCAGGAGACCTGCCGGCGAGAGCGTCATCTATCCCTCGGACGGGTGGTCCGGGTGGAGCGGATAACCGTTGGCGGTGACGCGCTGTCGTCACTTTTGCCAATGGGGATCCTAAGATGCCTTCCGCTTCATCGCTTTCCGGGATCGCGCTGCGCGCGGCGCTTCTCGCCATCCTCGTCGCGGTGATCGCCACGCCGCTGGCCGCGCGGGCCCAGGTCACTACCTTGCCCGAAACCGTGGTCACCGCGACGCGCGAGGACACGCCGCTCGACCACGTGGGGAATTCGGTCACGGTGGTCGATCGCGCCACCATCGAGCAGCGCCAGTATCGCAGTCTGGCCGATATCCTGCAGGACCTGCCCGGCCTGACGGTCGCCGCCTCCGGCCAATTCGGCAAGGCCAGCTCCGTATTCATCCGCGGCGCCAACGCCAACGGCACCCTGGTGCTGATCGACGGGTTGCGCGCCAACGATCCTTCCGCCTCGGGCAGCACCTTCAATTTCTCGCATCTGCTGGCCGACATGATCGACCGGGTCGAGATCGTGCGCGGGCCGATGAGCACCTTGTACGGCGCCGACGCCTATGGCGGCGTCATCAACATCATCACGCGCAAGGGCCGGGGCAAGCCCAGCGGCTTCGCCACGGTGGAGGGCGGCTCGTTCAGTACCTATTCCACCGCCGCCGGCTTCCAAGGCCAGGTCGGCAAGTTCAATTTCAATGTCGGCGCATCGGGCCTGACCAGCGATGGCGGCGACGTGGCGCCGCGGCGCTATCGCGCGCCGGGCGTATCGGCGGAGGACGATCCCTATCGCAACGCCACCTTCAACGCCCGGCTGGGCGCGGCGATGACCGACAATTTCGACCTGTCGTTGTTCGCCCGCTACATCGCCAGCAAGAGCCAGTACGACAACGTGCCCTACGAGGACCCCAATCTGCGCGAGACCACCAGCCAGTTCTACGGCCGCGCGGTGGGCGCGCTCTACCTGCTGGACGGGCGCTGGAAGCAGACCTTCGGCCTGGGCTATGTGCGCATCGAGCGCCACGACAACGACGATCCCGACGCGCTCAACCCGTATCCCTTTGCGCTGCGCACCGAGAATATCGGTCGCCGCTTCAAGGCCGACTGGCAGAACGACCTGAAGGTGTCGCCGATCTACCACGTCACCTTCGGGCTGGAGGCGGAGAAGATCTGGCAGGACAACGACACCGACGGCTTCAAGGTGTCGTCCCACGTCGCCACGGTGGGTGCCTTCATGCAGCACCACCTGACCCTGTTCGACCGGCTGTTCCTGACCGCGGCGGCGCGGCTGGACCACAACCCCGCCTTCGGCACGCACCCCACTTTCAGCCTGGGCGCCAGCTACCTGATCCCCGACACCGGCACCAGGCTCAAGGCCTCGATCGGCACCGCCTATCGCGCGCCCGACCTGTTCCAGCTCTATGGCCAGTTGCCGCCGTATTTCGCCGGCAACCCGGACCTCAAGCCGGAGAAGAGCTGGGGCTTCGATTTCGGCTTCGAGCAGGCGGCGCTGGACAAGCGGGTCAGCTTCGGCTCGACCTTTTTCTGGAACGACATCAAGGATCTGATCGACAGCGATCCCAGCTTTACCACCGTGATCAATGTCGGGCGTGCCCGCACCTACGGGCTGGAGAGTTTCGTCGCGGTGCGGCCGGCCGACTGGCTGGAATTGCGGCTGAACCACACCTGGACCCATGCCGAGAACCTGATCACCCACCAGGCGCTGCTGCGCCGGCCGCGCCACAGCCTCGATTTCGTCGCCACCGCCCGGCCGACCGACAGGCTGACCCTGGGCCTGACGGTGAACTGGAAGGGCCAGCAGCACGATACCGACCCGGCGCTGTTCACCCCCACCGCCAACCAGAGCTACACGCTGGTGGCCGCCACGGCGTCCTACAAGGTGACGGACGGGGTTGAGGTCTATGGCCGCGTCGAAAACCTGTTCGATGTGCGCTATGAAGACCCGCTGGGCTTCGCCCATCCCGGCCTGGCCGGCTATGCAGGATTGCGCGTGCGCTATTGAGATGGCGAGCGATATCGACGTATGCAGCGGCGCTGCTGGCCATCCTGGCCGGGGCATTGCCGGCCCTGGCCGGCGTGCCTCGGCGTCCGCCGCAACACGTCGTATCGCTCAATCTCTGTAGCGACGAATTGCTGCTGCAACTGGCCGACCGCGACACCATCGCGTCGGTCAGTTTCCTCGCCACCGACCCCAGCCTATCCAGCGTCGCCGATCGGGCGGCCGGCCTGCCGGCCAATCGCGGCCGGCTGGAGGAGATCGTGGCGCTGCACCCTGACCTGGTGCTGGCGCATCGCTATGCCGGGCGCAGCACCACCGAGGCGCTGCGCCGGCTGGGCTATCGCGTGGTGGAGATCGATTCGCCGCAGGACCTGGCGGCGGTGCGGCAACAGATCCTCGACGTGGCCGATGCGCTGGATGTGCCCGATCGCGGCCGGGTCATGGTGGCGTCGTTCGATGCGCGGCTGGCGGCGCTGCCGCCGGTGGTCGAACCCAGACCGACGGCGGCGATCTACCAGCCCAACGGCTACGCTTTCGGCCGCGACTCGCTGGCCGATCGGATCCTGGCGCTGGCCGGCTTCGCCAATCTGGCGGCAGAGGATGGCGTGCGCGGCTATGCCCGGCTGTCGCTGGAGCAGCTTGTCGTCCATCCGCCCGACCGGCTGGTGCTGGAAGGCGACGATTTCGACCGCCGCTCGATGGCGCAGCAATTCCTCTCCCATCCCGCGCTCAGGGACCGGTTTCCGCCGCAGGCGCGCATCGAAGTGCCGCGCCGGCTGTGGCTGTGCGCCGGCCTCAACGTGGCGACAGCGGCCGAGCTGTTGGCGCGGGCGCGAATCGCGCAGCAGGCCACGCCATGAGCGATGTCGCACAGCCGACGATCCGGCGATCCTTCGCCCCGGTCTGGCTGGCGCTGGCCGGCTTGTGCCTGGCGCTGTTCGCGCTGTCGCTGGCGGTTGGACCGGCCGGCCTGTCGCTCGAGCTGTTCCCGGCGGCCTGGCGCGGCGATGCCACGGCGCGGCTGGTCCTGATCGAGCTGCGCCTGCCGCGCGCTTTGCTGGGGCTGATGGTCGGCGCCAGCCTGGGCCTGGCCGGCGCCGCTTTGCAGGGCCTGTTCCGCAACCCGCTGGCCGAGCCCGGCGTGATCGGCGTGTCCGGCTGCGCCGCGCTGGGCGCGGTGCTGGCCTTCTATAGCGGCCTGTCGCTTGCGGTGCCGCTGGCTTTGCCGCTGGGCGGCATCGCCGGCGCGCTGGCGGCGATCGGCTTGCTGCAGGCGCTGGCGCTGCGCGATCCGCGCCTGGCCACGGTGCTGCTGGCCGGCGTGGCGCTGGCGGCGCTGGCGGGCGCGCTGACGGCGCTGGCGCTCAACCTGTCGCCCAACCCTTACGCGGTGGTGGAGATCGTGTTCTGGCTGATGGGCTCGCTGGCCGATCGCAGCCTGCAGCATGTCGCGCTGGCGCTGCCCTTCATGCTGGCGGGCTGGGCGCTGATGCTGAGCGGCGGCCGATCGCTGGAGGCGCTGACCCTGGGCGAGGACACCGCCGAAAGCCTGGGCGTAGGATTGAAGGGCCTGCGCTGGCGCGTGGTGGTGGGTGCGGCGCTGGCGGTGGGCGCCGGGGTGGCGGTGAGCGGCGCCATCGGCTTCGTGGGATTGATCGTGCCGCATCTGCTGCGGCCGTTCTTCGCCTATCGCCCGGCGCCGCTGCTGGCGGCGTCGTGGCTGGGCGGCGCGGCGCTCACCCTGGCGGCCGATATCGCCGTGCGCCTGCTGGGCGGCGACACCGAACTGCGGCTGGGCGTGGCCACGGCGCTGATCGGCGCGCCGTTTTTCTTCTGGCTGGCGTTGCGCGGACCGCGAGGGTCGACGTGAACGAGGAACTTCCTTCCCTTGAGGTCGACAGGGTTGTTCTGTCGCGTGGCGGCCGCACGGTACTGCGTGACGTCTCGTTGGTCGCAGCGCCGGGCCAGATTCTGGGCGTTCTCGGGCGCAATGGTGCAGGCAAGACGACCTTACTGCGCGCGCTGGCCGGATTGCAGGTGCCCGATCAAGGAGAGATCCGACTCGGCCGCCGGAATTTGACGGCGCTCGACCGGCGCGAGCGGGCGCGCCTCGTCACCTATGTCGAGCAAATGGGTGCCGGGGCCTGGCCGATTGCAGCGCGCGACCTGGTAGCGCTCGGGCGGCTCCCGCATCGACCCTGGCCGGCGCAGCTGAACCGGCAGGATGAGGTCTCGATCGAACGGGCGCTGCTCGCCTGCGACGCGCTGCAATTCGCCGATCGGCCGATCGATACGCTGTCGAGTGGCGAGCGCTCCCGCGTGCTGCTGGCTCGTGCGTTGGCCGGGGAACCATCAGTCTTGTTGGCAGACGAACCGGTGGCGACGGTCGATCCCGCCCACCAGCTTGGCCTCATGCGGATGTTGCGCCAGGCGGCAGCGCTGGGCATGGTAATCGTCGTGGTGTTGCACGATCTTCCGTTGGCAGCGCGCTTTTGCGACCGTCTGGCATTGCTGTCCGACGGTGTGTTGCTGGCCAGAGGCACACCGCAGGAGGTCCTGGTGGCTCGCCACTTGGCATCGGGGTTCGGCATCGAGGCGCTGTCGGGGCACCACGACGGAGAGAGTTTCGTGCTGCCGTGGCGGGAACTTCCTTGAGCGCCAAGTTGCACCCGCTCAGCGTGACGGTGTCTCGCTCGCGCTGGCGCTATTTTTCGATTGCCCTTTCGGCGGCGCTGCACACTGTCCTTCTCGCTTCACTGATCGGTTTGTGGACTCGGTTGGGCGGCAACCAGTTCAACACCATGGATATCGACCTGGTGATGATCACCGACGGGTCGGACTCCTATGCTAAGTCGCCGACGCCGGACAATCGCAGCAACGATACAACGCCGACCGCAAGCGCTGCCGCTGGGACGCCTGCGCAGCAGGCGGCGGCGCCGGCGTTGCCGGCCGCGCCGGTGCAGATCGCCCCGCCTGCAGCGACGGCCGCACCGGTTACGCCGACGCAAGCTTTGCCACCGCCTTCGCCCGTGCCGCCGGCGCAGGGCGCGACGGCTGCGGTGATTGTCCTGCCGCCGCCGTCGCCCATCATCGAGCCCGTCAAGCCGCTGCCTCAACCGGCGCGGGCCGAGCCGCCGGCGCCCACGCCGGTGCCAGCGCCGCCCAAGCCCGTTCCCCCGGTGGCGAAGCAGCTTCCTGCAAAAGCCCCGGTTCAGGCAGGGCCGCCGGCCGGCGGCATCGACAATCAAGCGCCCGCCCCGTCCTCGACCGCCAATGGCCAGCCGACGCCAGCGCCCGTCGGCGGCGCTGGCAGCAATCGGGGCGGCGCCAGCGCCGGCGAGGTGGCCTTGCTATCGTCACCCGCCCCGGCATATCCATCCGATGCGCGCGAACGCGGACAGGAAGGTCGCGTGCTTGTGCGCACCAAGGTGCTGCCCGATGGCGTGCCACAGAACGTCACGGTCGAGACCAGCAGCGGGGTCTCCAGCCTCGATGCCGCCGCAGTCGATGCCGTACGCAATTGGCGTTTCCGCAACACGACCGGCGGGCCGATCGACGTCACGGTGCCGGTGCGGTTTACGCTCTCGGAGGCACCGATCAGTACGGTGGCGAGCACCCCGGTTGTTCCGCCAAGTCCTGCGCCATCGCCTCTTGTGCGTCCGCTCGCGCCATCGCCGCCGTCGGGCGCTCCATCGCCTGTCGCGCCGGCTGCGACTCCGGGCACGCCTTCAAGCGGCACGAGCGGCGAGGGTTCATCTTCTAGCATCGGCTCGACTGGCCGCACCGGCGCGGGAACCGGCGGTTCGGCTGGTTCCGGTCAGGTTGCTGTGCTCGATGCGCCGGCGCCGAACTATCCACCCGAGTCGCGCAGCCGCGGCGAGGAGGGGCGGGTCATCGTGTCGGCGCAAATCGGCACCGATGGACAGCCTCGCAATGTCGCAGTGTTCACCAGCAGCGGGTCGGCCCAACTGGATCAGGCGGCGGTCGAGGCGGTGCGCAAGTGGCGTTTCAGCAATCGCTCGGGCCATGCCGTCGACATGACGGTGCCGATCCGCTTTGTGCTGCGGCCGGAAAACTGATCTTCAGACTACCGACAGCGAAGGGCCGGCCGGGCTGACCAACAGTTCGCGGACGATGTGCAGGCCCTTCTCAAGAATGGCGCGGTTGGCGGGCGCGCCCAGGCAGATGCGCACGCTTTCCGGCGCCGGCAGCGGATCGACGGCGAAACTGTCGGAGCCGGAGATTGCCACGCCGCGGCGCGCCGCCTCGGCGACGAAATCGCGCGCGCGCCAGTCGCGCGGCAGCGGCAGCCAGACCAGGAACGAGCCGTCGCACATGCGCGCCTCCGGCGTCGCCAGGATGCGCCGTGCCATGTCCTGGCGCTCGCCCGAAGCCTGGCGCAGTTCCTCGATGATGCGCTCGACCGTGCCGTCGCTCATCCACAGCCGCGCGATCTCCGCCATCAGCGGTGGCGCCATCCACAAGGTGGCGCGCACCGGCAGGGCGAGCCGCTCCGCCAGCCGCGACGGGGCGCCGACATAGCCGATGCGCAAACCGGGCGCCATGGTCTTCGACGCCGAGGTGATGTAGACCGCGATGTCGGGCGCCAGCGACGAGATCGGCGGCAGCGACTTCTCCGGCAGGAAGCCGTAGACGTCGTCCTCGACGATGGTGATGCCGTTGGCGCGCGCCACCTCGACGATCTCGCGCCGCCGCGCCTCGGGCATGATGGTGGCGGTCGGGTTCTGCACCGTCGGCTGGCAGTACAGCACGCGCGCGTGGGTGCTGCGGCAGGTGGCCGCCAGCGCCGAGGGGATCAGCCCGTGCTGGTCCATCGCCACGCCGTGCAGGCGAATCTGCTGGTGGTTGGCCAATGCCTTCATGCCGGCATAGGTGAGCTGTTCGCACAGCACCACGTCGCCGGGACGACACAAGGTGCTGAACACCGTCATCATGGCGTGCTGGCCGCCGCCGGTGATGATCACCTGGTCGGGATCGAAGCTCAGCCCGTTGCGGTTCAGCCATTCGGCCGCGGCGCTGCGATGCTCGGCCATGCCGCGATGCGGGTGGTAATTCAGGTAGCGTTGCAGGTCGTTGCGCCGCGACAGGGCGGCCAGGGTGCGCGCCATCGACTGGTCGCGCTGTTCGCCCAGCGCGAAGTTGATGGTCAGGTCGATGGCGAAGTTGATCGGCGCATCGGCCGGCTGCGTGTCCGGCTGGATCGAGGGCGTGGGATCGGGCGGGCCGGCCAGCACGAAGGTGCCGCGGCCGATCTCGCCATAGACCAGCCCGCGGCGCTCCGCCTCGGCATAGCCGCGCGTCACCGTGCCGACCGTCACGCCCAGCCGATAGGCCAGTTCGCGATGGGTCGGCAGTCGGGTGCGGGGCCGCAGCTTGCCGCTGGCGATGTCATCGGCCAGCGCGTCGGCGATCGCGACATAGATCGGACCGCGTCCATTGCTCAACTCTGGTACCCAAATTGTCATGGTGACAATAATAGATTTGACCGGGACAATGTCAAATATATAGTCCGGTATTGCGGCGATTGTGCCGCTATAAGGGGAAAGGTGATGAGTACAATCGATACATTGCCGAAGTCGGCAAGTCAAACGCATCCGCTGGATCTGAGCGCCAAACAGATTGGCGTCGCCATGCTGCGTTTGGTCGGTCGTGCTCTGCGCCGTGTCTGCCAAGCCGTCTATGCGTGGCAGGAGATGCAAAGCCAGAAGCGTGCCCTGCGCAGTCTCGACGCGCGCATGCTGGCCGATCTCGGTCTGAACGAGGGCGATGTCGAGCGGGCCTTCGGTCCGCCGATCTGGCATCGCCAGGATCGGTGAGCGGGAGCCGCCGATGGACCTTACGCCAACCGTTCTGGAAGGCGACATCGTGAGACTGGAACCGCTGTCGCCGGCGCATGTCGATGCGCTGGTGGCGGCGGGCGCCGATCCCGCCGTGTTCCGCTGGACCCAGTTGCCCGGCATGCACTGGACCTTCGAGCAGGGCTGCCTCGCGGCACCTACCCGCGAAATGATGGCGGGCTATGTCGAGCAGGCGCAAGCCTGGCAGAAGGCCGGCACGGCGCTGCCCTTTGCCACCGTGGCTCGGTCGCTGGGCCGCGCCGTCGGCGCCACGCGCTTCGCCAATATCGACGTCGCCAACAAGCGTGCCGAGATCGGCTGGACCTGGCTGGGCAGCGCCTGGCAGCGGAGCGGCGCCAACACCGAGGCCAAATACCTGATGCTGCGCCACGCTTTCGAACGCATGGGCTGCATCCGCGTCGAGTTCAAGACCGACCGGCGCAACGAGAAGTCGCGCGCCGCCCTGCTGCGTATCGGCGCGGTGCAGGAAGGCATCCTGCGCCAGCACATGATCCTGCCCGACGGCAGCTATCGCGACAGTGTGTATTTCAGCGTGCTGGACGGCGAATGGCCGCGTGTCAAGGGCGAACTCGAAGCCAGGCTGAAACGAAAACAATGAAGCCTGTCGTGAACTAAAGGGGAGCAAAGCGTTTTCCGGGGACCGACCATGCAGAAGCTGTCTTTCTTTCATGTCGATGCCTTCGCCTCGCGGCTGTTCGCCGGCAATCCCGCCGCCGTGGTGCCGCTGGAGGACTGGTTGCCCGATCCGGTGCTGCAGGCGATCGCGGCCGAGAACAACCTGTCCGAAACGGCGTTCTTCTCCAGCCGCGGCGAGGATTTCGACCTGCGCTGGTTCACGCCCAAGATCGAGGTCGATCTGTGCGGCCACGCCACCCTGGCCGCGGCCTATGTCATCGTCACCCATCTGCAGCCGCGCCGGCAGCGCATCCGCTTCCACACCAGGAGCGGCGTGCTGACGGTCGAGCGCGACGGCCAGCGCCTCAATCTCGACTTTCCGTCGCGGCCGCTGGAGCCGGTCGACCAGGGCGGCAAGGAGCTGGTGGCCGAGGCGCTGGGCCAGACGCCGCTCGAAGTGTTCAAGGGCGGCAAGATCCTGGCGCTGCTGCCCAGCTCGGCGGCGGTGCGCGCGGCCAGGCCCGACTTCGCCAAGGTCAAGGCGCTGGAGGGGCAGGGGCTGATCATCACCGCGCCGGCCGGCGCCGGCGAACGCCCGGCCGATTTCGTGTCGCGCTACTTCGCGCCGCATGCCGGCATCGACGAGGATCCGGTGACCGGCTCGGCGCACTGCCTGCTGACGCCGTTCTGGGCCAAGCGGCTGAAGAAGAGCGCGCTGCACGCGCTGCAGGTTTCGGCGCGCGGCGGCGAGCTGTTTTGCACCAACAAGGGCCCGCGCGTTATCATTTCGGGCCAGGTGATCCCCTATCTCGAAGGCCAGATCAGTGTCCCGGTCGCGCGTCAGACTTGGCAAGCCGCGAAGTGAGGCCGAACTCGGCGCCGTCAAGGCGCTGTTCGCGGAATATGCCGGCTCGCTGACTTTCAGCCTGGCGTTCCAGGATTTCGAGCAGGAGATGGCGACCTTCCCGGCCAAATACGCCCCGCCCAGCGGAGCGCTGCTGCTGGCCACGGTGGATGGCGAGCCGGCCGGTGCGGTGGCCTTGTGGCAACAGGCGCCAGGCATCTGCGAGATGAAGCGGCTCTATGTGAAGCCGCAATTCCGCAAGCTGGCGCTGGGCCGCCAATTGGCCGAGGCGATCGTCGCCGAGGGCCGCGCCATGGGCTATCGCACCATGCGGCTGGATACGATCAAGAGCAGCATGGCCACGGCGCGCGCGCTCTACGAACGCATGGGGTTTCGCGAAGTGGAACCCTATTACGACAATCCCATGCCCGATGCCTGCTACATGGAACTGGCGCTCAAATAGAGTCTCAGGCGCGCCGCCGCTCGAGCTTGTATTCAGGTGTCAGCAAAGCAATCGGAATGCCCCATGCATTGCTGAGTTTCCGGATGACGTCCAGCGACATATGCCGGCGGCGATTGAGAATTTCCGAAGCCAGAGATTTACTGCCCAGCAACCGGGCGAGGTCCAACTGGCTGTGCCCGCTGTTCTCCATGTGGCCACGCAGAAATTCGATCGGATCCTCCGCCAAGTCTGGGATATGCGCCCGCTCGTAGCGGTCAGCGATCAGACTCAGCACATCGAGTCGAAGCTGTTCCGTTTCGTTAAGTTTGGGCTTGTCGGCCAGCGCCGCGATCGTGCGAACCATCTTTCCGAATTCGCGCTCGCTACGCAATGGTTTGAGATCATCCAACATGGATTGCTCCGTCGCCCCGAGCGCACATCTTAACGCGATGGCGGTAAACTCGCGGTTGATTTTGCCGTCCTGGCTCGCCAAGTTTGGCGGCTGTGCGGGAGGACTCCATGGCCAGTGTGACGCCGGCGCGCTACTACGAAGACTTTGCGGCGGGCGACAGCTTCGAAAGCCCGTCGCTCACCATCACCGAGGCGGCGATCGTCGATTTCGCCCTGACCTGGGATCCGCAGCCCTTCCATATCGACGCCGAGTTCGCCAAGGGCTGGGCCTATGGCGGGCTGATCGCCTCGGGCCTGCACACGATGAGCGCGTCGCTGCGGCTGTGGCTGGCGCTGGGCATCTTCCAGCACTGCAGCCTGGGTTCGCCCGGGCTCGACAATGTGCGCTTCGTGCGGCCGGTGCGGCCGGGCGACACCATCCATGTCGTCACCGAGATCGTCGAGGTCAAGGATCTGGCGTCCAAGCCCGATCGCGGCTTCGCGCGCATCCGCCAGACCACCTACAACCAGCGCAACGAGCCGGTGATGTCGATGGAGACCGGCATCTTCCTCAAGCGCCGGCCGGGCTGAGGCAACCGTCGTCCCTTCCGCCATGACCGGACGGCGCTGCGACCAAGCGCCGCCCGCAAGGCTCCGCAACAATTCGTGCGTTGACCCCCATGGGGGCTTTGCCGTAGAGAGGCGGCGGGCCACGTCCCCCCACCGGGACGCCGCTCTTCTGGAAGGGAGAGATTTGACATGAAGCCATCCGTCCGTCCGCAGTGCCCCGATTTTTCCTCCGGGCCTTGCGCCAAGCGACCCGGCTGGACCCCAGCCGCCCTGAACGACGCCGCCACCGGCCGTTCCCACCGCTCCAAGATCGGCAAAGCCAAGCTCAAGGATGTGATCGACCGCACCCGCTCGGTGCTGGGCATTCCCGCCGACTATCGCATCGGCATCGTGCCCGCCTCCGATACCGGCGCGGTCGAGATGGCGCTGTGGTCGCTGCTGGGCGCCCGCCCGGTCGATCTGGTGGCCTGGGAGAGCTTCGGCGAGGGCTGGGTCAGCGACGTGCAGAAGCAGCTCAAGCTGAAGGACGCGCGCATCATCAAGGCGCCCTACGGCCAGTTGCCCGACCTGGCGCAGGTCGATCCCGCGCATGACGTGGTGTTCACCTGGAACGGCACCACTTCCGGCGTCAAGGCGCCCAACGGCGACTGGATTGCCGCAGCGCGCCAGGGCCTGACGATCTGCGACGCCACCTCGGCGGTGTTCGCCATGGACCTGCCCTGGGCCAAGCTCGATGTCGTGACCTGGTCGTGGCAGAAGGTGATGGGCGGCGAGGGCGCGCACGGCATGCTGGTCTTAAGCCCGCGCGCCGTGCAGCGCCTGGAGAGCTACACCCCGCCCTGGCCGCTGCCCAAGATCTTCCGCATGACTTCCGGCGGCAAGCTGAGCGAGGGCATCTTCAAGGGCGAGACCATCAACACCCCCTCGATGCTGGCGGTGGAAGACGCGCTCGACGGCCTGAAATGGGGCGAACAGGTCGGCGGGCTGAAGGGCCTGATCGGTCGCTCGCAGGCCAATTTCGCCGCGCTGTCGAAATTCGTCGCTGCCAGTGCCTGGCTCGATTTCCTGGCCAGCGATCCGGCCAGCCGTTCCAACACCTCGGTCTGTCTGTCGATCAAGGCGCCGTGGTTCAAGGCGCTGGACGACAAGGGCCAGCAGGCGGCGGCCAAGCGCATCGTCGACCTGCTCGAGGCCGAGAAGGTGGCCTACGACATCGGCGCCTATCGCGACGCGCCGGCGGGCCTGCGCATCTGGTGCGGCTCGACCGTCGAGACCGCCGATATCGAGGCGCTGTGTCCCTGGCTCGACTGGGCCTATGGCGAAGTCGAACGCGAGATGAAAAAAGCCGCCTGATCCCCCCGGCCGCTTGCCATCGCTTATCCTGCCAACGCATCCCGTTTCCGTGGAGAACGAGTCATGGCCAAAGTCCTGATCTCCGACGATCTCAGCCCGCGCGCGGTCGAGATCTTCAAACAGCGCGGCGTCGAGGTCGACATGAAGGTCGGCCTGTCGCCGGCCGACCTCAAAGCCATCATCGGCAACTACGACGGCCTGGCGATCCGCTCGGCCACCAAGGTGACCGCCGAGGTGCTGGCTGCCGCCACCCGGCTACGCGTGGTCGGCCGCGCCGGTATCGGCGTCGACAATGTCGACGTCAAGGCCGCTACGCAGCGCGGCATCGTGGTGATGAACACGCCGTTCGGCAATTCCATCACCACCGCCGAGCACGCCATCGCCATGATGTTCGCCCTGGCGCGTCAGATCCCGCAGGCCGACCGCTCGACCCATGCCGGCAAGTGGGAAAAGTCCAAGTTCATGGGCGTCGAGCTGACGTCGAAGACCCTGGGCATCATCGGCTGCGGCAATATCGGCTCGATCGTGGCCGACCGGGCGCTGGGCCTGAAGATGAAGGTGGTGGCATTCGATCCGTTCCTGTCGGCAGAGCGCGCCGCCGATCTGGGCGTGGAAAAGGTCGATCTCGACGAGCTGTTCGCGCGGGCCGATTTCATCACCCTGCACACGCCGCTGACCGACCAGACGCGCAACATCGTCAACAAGGATTCGATCGCCAAGATGAAGGACGGCGTGCAGATCATCAACTGCGCGCGCGGCGGGCTGGTGGTCGAGGAAGACCTCAAGGCGGCGCTCGACAGCGGCAAGGTGGCCGGCGCCGGGCTCGACGTGTTCCCGGTCGAGCCGGCCAAGCAGAACATCCTGTTCGGCAATCCCAAGGTGGTGGCGACGCCGCATCTGGGCGCCTCGACCAGCGAGGCCCAGGAGAACGTGGCGCTGCAGGTGGCCGAGCAGATGTCGGACTACCTCAACACCGGCGCGGTGGTGAACGCGCTCAACATGCCCTCGATCAGCGCCGAGGACGCGCCCAAGCTGACGCCGTATCTGAAGCTGGCCGAGCAGTTGGGCAGCTTCGCCGGCCAGCTCACCGAGACCGGGCTGAAAAGCGTGACCATCGAATACGAAGGCCAGGTCGGCGAGCTCAACGTCAAGCCGCTCACCGCCACCATCATCATGGGCCTGCTCAAGCCGCTGCTCGACTCGGTCAACATGGTCAACGCGCCGATCATCGCCCGCGAGCGCGAGATCGCGGTGTCCGAGGTCAAGCACGAGCGGCCCAGCGACTACCAGACCCTGATCAAGCTCACGGTGCAGACCGACCGGCGCTCGCGCTCGGTGGCCGGCACCTTGTTCGGCGGCAGCCGCCCGCGCATCGTCGAGATCAAGAACATCCCGATCGAGGCCGAGCTGGGTCCGCACATGCTCTACATCACCAACGAGGACAAGCCGGGCTTCATCGGCCGGCTGGGCCAGGTGCTGGGCGATGCCGGCATCAACATCGCCACCTTCCATCTCGGCCGTTCCGAGGCCGGCGGCGACGCCATCGCCCTGCTGCAGGTCGATCAGGCGATCAGCGAGGACGTCCTGGCCAAGCTGCGCGCCCTGCCGGCGGTCAAGCAGGCTGCGAGCATGCGGTTCTGATTTTCGTCTCGCGCGAAAAGGAACGGTGAAGAAGGCTTGTCCTTCTTCACCGATCGCCCGACAATCGGCGTCATGGACTACGCCCACGACGCCGCGTTGCGGCGGCGCATTCTCGGCAATCTTTCATCCTTCGCGGTCAATCGGCGCAGTGACGGCGCGGGGCTGAAGCGCGCGGCGGTGGCCGTCACGGTGGCGCTGGCCGACGACGGCTTGAGCGCCGCCTTCCTGCTGACGCGGCGCGCCAGCAAGCTGCGCGCCCATGCCGGCCAGTGGGCATTGCCGGGCGGGCGGCTGGACGAGGGCGAGAACGAAATCGAGGCGGCGCTGCGCGAGTTGCGGGAAGAGCTCGATATCGACGCCGCCGAGACCGACGTGCTGGGGCCGCTCGACGATTATCCCACCCGCTCGGGCTATCTGATCTCGCCGGTGGTGGTCTGGCTGGCCGACAGCACCGGGCTGCGGCCCAATCCCGGGGAGGTCGAAGCCGCCTTCCGCATTCCGCTGGCCGAGCTGGAGCGGCCCGATTCGCCGGAGATCGTGCCGATCCCCGAATCGGACCGCCCGATCATCCGGGTGCCGATCCACGACCGTCATATCAACGCGCCGACCGCGGCGGTGCTGTACCAGTTCCGCCAGGTCGCCTTGCACGGTCTGGATACAAGGGTCGACGGCTACGACCAGCCGGTCTTCGCCTGGCGCTGAGGCGGTCCCAGGGGCAGTTTTCCCCCTTGGCCAGCGGGGCCAAATTGGCTACCAAAAGGCCTCGGAAACAAGCAAATCCCGATGAACGACAACGATCACAAAGGCCTGTTGCCCGCCGGCCTGGGCGACATGCTGCCGCCTGAGGCCGCCCAGGAAGCCCGCACCATCGAAAGCCTGATGGAGCGGCTGGGCGCGCATGGCTACGAGCGGGTCAAGCCGCCGCTGATCGAATTCGAGGAATCGCTGCTGGCCGGCGCCGGCCAGGGCATGGCATCGCAGACCTTCCGCCTGATGGACCCGGTGTCGCAGCGCATGATGGGCCTGCGCACCGACATGACCCTGCAGGTGGCGCGCATCGCCGGCTCGCGGCTGAAGGACGTGGCGCGGCCGCTGCGGCTGTCCTATGCCGGGCAGGTGCTGCGGGTGAAGGGCACGCAGCTGCGGCCCGAGCGCCAGTTCGCCCAGGTCGGCGCCGAGCTGATCGGTTCGGATTCGGCCCATGCCGATGCCGAGGCGGTGCTGCTGTCGGCCGGCGCGCTGCAGGCTTTGGGTATCGAAGGCCTGTCGGTCGATCTCAATTTGCCGACCCTGGTCAATGCGGCGGCCAGCGGTGCGGGCGTCGGCGAGGACCGGCTGGGCGGGCTGCACGCGGCGCTGGAGCGCAAGGACGAGCGCGCGCTGGCCGAGCTGCTGGGCGCCGGCAGCCAGGCGCTGGCGCTGTTCGTGGCACTGCTGCGTTGCGCCGGCCCGGCCGACAAGGCGATCGCCGCCATCGCCGCGCTGGGCCTGCGGGGCGCGGCGGCGCAGGAAGCGCAGCGCCTGGCGGATGTGGTGGCGCTGCTGCGCGCGGCATCGCCCGACCTCAAGCTGACCGTCGATCCGGTCGAGTATCGCGGCTTCGAATACCAGACCGGCGTCAGCTTCACCCTGTTCGCGCTGGGCGTGCGCGGCGAGCTGGGCCGCGGCGGACGCTATTTGACCGGCGACGGCGAGGCCGCCACCGGCTTCACGCTCTATCTCGATACCATCATGCAGGCGATCGAGCCGCTCAAGGCCATGCCGCGGCTGCTGCTGCCGCTGGGCGCGCCGTGGAGCGACCATCGCCGGTGGCAGGGCAAGGGCTTCGTCACGGTGGCGGCGCTCGAGAGCGGCGAGCCGCAGCTTCAGGCCCGGCAGATGAATTGCAGTCACGTGCTGATCGACGGCAAGCCCGTCGCGATCGCTTAGGAGTTCGGACAATGGCGAATGTCGCGGTGGTCGGCGCGCAATGGGGCGACGAGGGCAAGGGCAAGATCGTCGACTGGCTGGCCGAGCGCGCCGAGGTGGTGGTGCGCTTCCAGGGCGGCCACAACGCCGGCCACACCCTGGTGATCGGCAACAACACCTACAAGCTGGCGCTGCTGCCGTCCGGCATCGTGCGGCCTGGCAAGATCTCGATCATCGGCACCGGCGTGGTGGTCGACCCCTGGGCGCTGCTGGAGGAGATCGACAAGGTGCGGGCCCAGGGCGTGGCCGTGACCCCGGACAATCTCAAAGTGGCCGAGAACGCCACCCTGATCCTGCCGGTGCATCGCGAACTCGACCGCGCCCGCGAGGCGACGCAGAAGATCGGCACCACCATGCGCGGCATCGGCCCGGCCTACGAGGATCGCGCCGGACGGCGCGGCATCCGCGCCGCCGACCTGGCCGATATCGAGGCGCTGCGCGAGCGGGTCAAGATGCTGCTGGCGCATCACAACACCCTGCGGCGCGGCTTCGGCCTGGAAGAGATCGACGGCGAGCAGATGATCGGCGAGTTGAAAGCCATCGCGCCGCGCGTCCTGCCCTATGTCGACGCCACCTGGCGCACGCTCGACGCCTTGCGCCGCGCGGGCAAGCGCATCCTGTTCGAGGGCGCGCAGGCCGCCATGCTGGACGTCGATCACGGCACCTATCCCTACGTCACCTCGTCCAACACCCTGGCGGGCCACGCCGCGGCGGGCTCGGGTATCTCGCCCGCGGCGATCGGCTATGTGCTGGGCATCACCAAGGCCTATACCACGCGGGTCGGCGCCGGGCCGTTCCCGACCGAGCAGGCCAACGAGATCGGCGAGACCTTGGGCCAGCGCGGCCATGAATTCGGCACCAATACCGGGCGCAAGCGGCGCTGCGGCTGGTTCGACGCGGTGATGGTGCGCCAGGCCATCAAGTTCGGCGGCATCGACGGCATCGCGCTGACCAAGCTCGACGTGCTGGACGGCTTCGAGGAGCTGAAGGTCTGCACCGGCTACAGGCTCGACGGCAAGACCATCGACTACCTGCCGGCGGCCACCGCGCTGCAGGCCCGCGTCGAGCCCATCTACGAGACCATGGAAGGCTGGAGCGAGACCACGCATGGCGCGCGTTCCTATGCCGAGCTGCCGGCCACCGCGATCAAATACGTCAAGCGGGTCGAGGAACTGATCGAGGCGCCAGTGGCGCTGCTGTCGACCAGCCCGCAGCGCGACGACACCATCCTGGTGCGCGATCCGTTCACGGATTGATGCCGGACGACGCCAGCAGGCATCGGCCATCGAATCCACCCAGAAAATCGAGGCCCGTCATGGTTCCAGCCGTGGCGGGTCTTTTTAGGTGGATTTTATTTGACGCTGTAAATTAACAGTGTTAATTATTGCGTGATGCCCAAGGTTCTGACCGATCACGACGTCGCCGATTTCCGCCAACGCCTGCTGGACGCGGCCAGAACGCGCTTTGCCGAAGAGGGCGAAGCGGGGCTGAGCCTGCGCCGGCTGGCTGGCGATCTGGGGGTTAGCCCGACCACGCCCTATCGCTATTTCCAGGACAAGGACGAGATCCTGGCGGCGCTGCGCGCCCAGGCTTTCGACCAGTTCGCGGCCAGCCTGGAACGGGCCTACGAGCATGAAGCGGACGGCAACGCGCTGGAGCGCGCCCAGGCGGTGGCACGCGCCTACACCGCATTCGCCCTGGGCGATCCCGGCGCCTATCGCCTGATGTTCGACACGGTGCAGGGCGACGAGCAGCGCTATCCCGATCTGGCCCGCGCCGGCGAGCGGGCCAAGCGCACCATGACCCGCCACGTCCACGCCATGATCGAGGAAGGCATCGTCGAGGGCGACGCCGACCTGATCGGCCATGTTTTCTGGTCGGCCATGCACGGGCTTCTGATGCTGCGGCTGGCCGGCAAGATCGACCAGCGCGCGTTCGAGCGCATTTCCGATGCCAGCATGGAAATGCTGTCGCGCGGCGCCGGCATGATACTTCCGACGCCGGCTCCCGTCCCTGCTTTCCCCCCAGCCAAGAAACGAGGCCGCCGATGAGCAAGCCGTTGCCCGCGCATACCTATCTCAGCGGCAATTTCGCGCCGCTGTCCTTCGAGGCCGATGCCTTCGACCTGCCGGTGCAGGGCGCCCTGCCGCGCGAATTGAACGGCACGCTCTACCGCAACGGGCCCAACCCGCAATACGCGCCGCGCGGCTTCTACCACTGGTTCGCCGGCGACGGCATGCTGCACGCCTTCCATCTCGAGAACGGCAAGGCGTCCTATCGCAATCGCTTCGTGCGCACGCCCAAATGGCAGTTCGAGCACCAGGCGGGCCAGGCCATGTTCGGCGCCTTCGGCAATCCGATGGAATCCGATCCCTCGGCCATCGGCAAGGATAGCGGCCTGGCCAACACCAACGTCGTCTGGCATGCCGGCAAGCTGCTGGCGCTGGAGGAGGCGCACAAGCCTTTCGCCGTCGATCCCGTCTCGCTCGAGCCGCGCGGCTACGACGACTATCAGGGCAGGCTTGCGGCGCCGATGACCGCCCATCCCAAGATCGATCCCGAAACCGGCGAGATGGTGTGCTTCGCCTATGCCGCCGACGGCCGCTTCTCGCCCGGCATGGCCTATTACACGATCGACCGGAACGGTGTGCTGACGCAGTTCGACCGCTTCCAGGCGCCCTATGCTGCCATGGTGCACGACTTCCTGGTGACGCGCGATTTCGTGCTGTTCCCGGTCCTGCCGCTGACCGGCAGCCTGGAGCGCGCCATGACCGGCAAGCCCGCCTATGCCTGGGAGCCGGACAAGGGCAGCCATATCGGCGTGCTGCGCCGCGGCGCGCCGATCGAGACCATGCGCTGGTTCAAGGGCGATGCGCGCTACGTGTTCCATCCGATGAACGGCTGGAACGAGGGCAACCAGATCATGGCCGACGTGATGGAATATGCCGTGGCGCCGTTGTTCCCCAATCCCGACGGCTCGATGCCCAAGACCGCGCGTCGCACGGCGCGGCTGGTGCGCTGGACCTTCGATCTCGATGCCAACAGCGATTCTTTCGCGCAGCAGGATCTCGACGATCTGGACGGCGAGTTTCCGCGCCTGGACGAGCGCTTCGCCGGCTTGAAGTACCGGCACGGCTATTTCGCCGCCGGCAGCGAGGAAAATCTCAGCGTCGGCTTCGACACCCTGGCGCATATCGACCTGCAGAGCGGCAAGCGCCAGACCTATAAAGTCAGCGGCGGCGATGCCTTCAGCGAGCCGGTGTTCGTGCCGCGCGCGGCCGATGCGGCCGAAGGCGAGGGCTGGCTGCTGTCGGTGGTGTGGCGCGAGGCGGACAAGCGCTCCGACCTGCTGGTGTTCGACGCGCCCGCGTTGGCGGCCGGGCCGATCGCCACGGTGCAACTCAGCCATCGCGTGCCGTTCGGCTTCCACGGCAACTGGCGCCCGGCCTGAGATTGTCTGTCAGGCGAGGTTGAACGCCGCCCCAGCTTTGCGCAGATTTCTAGCTTGGCGCATGAGGTAGGCAGCAAGCGCCACCGTTGTCAACACGAGACAAACATCGCTCACAGCTACGGAGATTTCTGCGTTTCCGAGGATTTCGATGAGTTGATCTCTTGTCTTGGGAAGATATGAGGGATGCGTCCTGCTCATAAACATGATCAGGCCCATGACGATCACTACGAGCGCCAGAAGCAAGGTGGCGAGGCTGAATTTCTTGCGCCAGTCTTCCGGCAACCGGCCCTGTTGCGCCACGGCGACGACGGCTTTGTCGATTTCCGCCAGTCCAACCCAGGGTCGGTAGAAGCTCCAGAACGGCACTACCATAGAGCCGATAGTGACACCGAACCCGTATTTCCAGACAATGTCGACCAAGCCTGAGAGCGCCTTGCGCGGCCCGAACATTGCGGCGAAGAAGGCCAGCCACCCCAAGAGCAAGGTTGCGTAGACAAGCTTGGCATATGGAGCGAATGCCAGCGCCGTCTGCGCCAAATGCTGCAAGCGGGTGGCATCGTTGTTTCCGATGGCTTCCAGCATCGCATGGACAGTCCACCCCGGCACTGCCAGCAACGCGATCGTAATCAGGAAAAGCGCTACGTTAAGGATACCAAACAGCCTGAGCTGGCGACGGCCTTCATAAAACCTGTCGGCGGTGTCCGGCTGTTCGGCGGGGATAAGGACGCTATCCTGCATGTTAATTCTTTATAGAGACGCAACCTAGCGTAGTGTAGCATCACGAACACGCAGGTCAAATAGCCGACTGCGCCTAACCGTCCGACAGCGCGAGCTTGGCGCCCAGCGCCACGAATACGCCGGCGAAGGCGCGCCGCATCCAGGCCAGCACCGAAGGCCGCGTCAGCACGTGGCGGCGCAGCCAGGCGGCGAACAGGCCGTAGACCACGAAGATAACGAAAGTCATTGCCATGAACGCGCCGCTCAGCAGCGCCATGTGCGCCAGCGGCTGCGGATCTGCCGCGGTCACGAACTGCGGCAGGAAGGCGAAGAAGAAGATCGACAGCTTGGGATTGAGGATGTTGACCAGCACGGCGCGGCTCATCACCCGCCAGGCCGACTGGGCCGTGCCGATGCCGCCCCGCAACTCGAAGGCGCCGCGCTCGCGCCACGCCTGCCAGGCCATGTAGAGCAGATAGGCGACGCCGGCATATTTCAAGGTCTGGAAGGCCAGCGCGCTGGCATGCAGCAACGCCGCCAGCCCGGTGATGGCCGCCAGCATATGCGGCAGGATGCCCAGGGTGCAGCCGAAGGCGGCGATCACGCTGGCACGATGACCTTGGGTCAGCCCGGTCGAGACGGTGTAGAGCACGCCGGCACCGGGCGCGACGACGATGACCAGCGAGGTCAGCAGGAATTCGGACGTCATGGTGCGATCAGGTTAGGCGCCTGAACCGAAGCGATCAATCGACGCC
Organism: uncultured Hyphomicrobiales bacterium; assembly: GCA_964458605.1. Lineage (GTDB taxonomy): Bacteria > Pseudomonadota > Alphaproteobacteria > Reyranellales > JAQSWP01 > JBBSNV01. The sequence continues at coordinate 243,772 of CAYWLS010000001.1, forward strand.
CGCCGTCGGCGTGGTGGGCTCGGCAACAGAAAAGGCGGCCCCGGACTGCCTGCCTGGGGCCGCCTTTCTGCATCGTCGATATCGTTCTATCGCGTCGCGGCGTGGGCTGCGGTGGCCTCGGCGGTCTTGCCGGCGATCACGGCGACCTGGTTCTTGATCGCCTTCTGCAGCTTGTCGAAGGCGCGCGCCTCGATCTGGCGCACGCGTTCGCGGCTGATGCCGTATTCCTTGCTGAGATCTTCGAGCGTCACCGGCTCGTCGATCAGCCGGCGCTGCGTCAGGATGTGGCGCTCGCGCTCGCTCAAGGTCTTGAGCGCCGAGGACAGCATCTTGCGCCGCTGGCCCAGCTCTTCGGTTTCGGCAAAGCGCGATTCCTGGTTCTCGCTGTCGTCGACCAGCCAGTCCTGCCATTCGCCCTCGCCATCGATGCGCAGCGGCGCGTTGAGCGACTGGTCGGGACCGGCCAGGCGGCGGTTCATCGCCACCACCTCGGCTTCCGGCACGCCAAGCGTCTTGGCGATCTTCTTGACCCGCTCGGGCGAGAGATCGCCTTCCTCGAAGGCCTGCATCTGGCCCTTGAGCTTGCGCAGGTTGAAGAACAGCTTCTTCTGCGCCGCCGTGGTGCCCATCTTCACCAGGGACCAGGAGTGCAGGATGTACTCTTGAATGGCCGCGCGAATCCACCACATGGCGTAGGTGGCCAGACGAAAGCCGCGATCGGGATCGAAGCGTTTTACCGCCTGCATCATCCCGACATTGCCTTCGGAAATCAGTTCGCCCAGCGGCAGGCCGTAGCCGCGGTAGCCCATGGCGATCTTGGCGACCAGACGCAGATGGCTGGTGACCAGCTTGTGGGCCGCCTCGGGGTCTTCGTGCTCGCGCCAGCGCTTGGCCAGCATGAACTCCTCCGCCGGTTCCAACATCGGGAACTTGCGGATCGCCTGCAGGTAGCGGGTGAGATTGCCCTCGGGCGAGGGAGCCGGAATGGCCGGCAATGTCGCAGTCGTCATATCGCAGCCTCTCCTTTCTTGGACGGCCCCAAAAGAGGCGACCGTCGATGAAGAGCCGGTTTTGGCACTCGTTTTTCCAGAGTGCTAACCTAGCTTCTCCAGGGCTTTCCTGTCAAGGAAAACCGACTAATTCACTCGGATAATTAGGGCGGATTTGCGGCAATGCAAAATCAACCCCCAAGATAGTCGATAAGTCCTTTGAAATCAGCAGGTAACCCTGTCTCGAATGTCAGCGCCTTGCCACTGACCGGATGGTCGAAGCCGAGCCGGTAAGCGTGCAGCGCCTGGCGTGGGAAGGCGGCCATTCGCTGCACCGCATCCTCCCACCCTTTAGCCTTCTTACGACTGCGACCATAGAGATGATCCCCAACCAAAGGATGGCCGAGCTGGGCCATATGGACGCGCACCTGATGGGTACGGCCGGTCAGCAACCGAGCTTCCACGAGACTGGCGATCGGCGCCTCGCGCGGCCCGAACCGGCGCAGGACGCGGTATTCGGTGGCGGCCGGCTTGCCGCCCCTGCCGACCACCGCCATCTTCTGGCGATTGCGTGGATGTCTGCCGATGTTCCCCTCGATACGCCCGCGCCCCTGCGCCGGCGCCCCCCAAACCAAAGCGTAGTACCGACGATCCATATGGTGTTTGGCGAAGGCTTCGGAAAGAGCGCGATGCGCCCGATCGTGCTTGGCCACCACCATCACGCCGGAGGTGTCCTTGTCCAGCCGGTGCACGATGCCCGGCCGGCGCACGCCGCCGATGCCCGACAGGCTGTCGCCGCAATGGGCCAGCAGGGCGTTGACCAGGGTGCGGTCGGGATTGCCGGGAGCCGGATGCACCACCATGCCGGCGGCCTTGTCGATCACCAGCAGATCGCTGTCCTCGTACAGCACGACCAGCGGCAGCGGCTGCGCCTGGGGCGTGGCGTCGGTCGCTTCGGGCACGCCGATCTCGAGCGACTGGCCCGGTTTGACCCTATGGGAGGGCTCGGTTAAGGTCGCGCCCGTCGCCACCTGGCCGGTCATGGCTGGATGGGCCGGCGATGCCCGATCGGGCAGCAAGGCCACTTGGCCTTGCTCGATCAATGCCTTCAGGCGGCTGCGCGAGAGCGTCGGCAAGCGATCGGCCAGCCAGCGATCGAGGCGTTGGCCGGCATGGTCGGCGTCGACCGTGAAGCGATATGTGGCCGCGATGGGGGGCCGGCTCGCGTCGGGCAGGGGTTTTTTCATCAGGGGCGAGACTGGACCCAAGCGATGCGTGCACTCAAGGCCCTGGTCATCGTCATGGGCATCCTCATCGTTGTCGGCGTCGCTGTGATCGGCGTCACCGTCTTCAATCGCATGAGCAAGCCTGCCGCGCCGCCGCCGGTTGCCGCCGCCACCCCGACGCCCCCGGCAGCCGTGCCCGCGCCGGTGGCGGGAAATCCCGTGGCGCCGCCGGCTGCACCGGGGGGCTCGGCGCTCAACGTGCCGATCGGTGCGTCCCTGCCGCCCCAGTTCGACCGCAAGTTCGGCGATGTCGCCTTGGACCTGCCCGCGGGTGCGCGGGTGGCCGATTTCTCCGCCTCGGGCGACCGGCTGGTGCTGCGCGTCGTCATGGCCGACCAGGAGCAGCGGCTGATGGTGGTCGATTTGCTCAGCGGCAATCTTCTGGGCACCATCAGGCTGGCGACCGGCGCCGGTGCGGCGCCTGCCGCGCCGGCCGGTGGCGCTGGCAACGCCAGTCCCGGCATCCTGCCGCCGCTGCCGTCGGTCAATGTCCCGCCGCGCAACAAATCCGAGGGGCTGAAGTGAATTTCTGCAGCGACAACACCGCCGGGGTGCATCCGGCGATCCTGGACGCCATCGGCCGCGCCAACCGCGAGCCCACCGCCATGCCCTATGGCGCCGACGATTTCACCGCGGCCACCGGCAAGCGCCTGAACGAGATCTTCGAACGCGAGGTGACGTTCTTCGCCGTCGCCACCGGCACCGCCGCCAATACGCTGGGCCTGTCGGCGATCACGCCGCCTTACGGCGCGATCTATTGCCACGAGATGGCGCATATCCAGATGGACGAATGCGGCGCGCCCGAATTCTACACCGGCGGCGCCAAGCTGGTGCCGCTGCCGGGCGCCAACGGCAAGCTCTGTCCCGAGCCGCTCGACCGGGTGCTGAAAGGGGCGGGAGCGGGCGTGGTGCATCATGTCCAGCCGGCTTCGGTGTCGCTTACCCAGGCGACCGAATGCGGCACGGTCTACACCGCGCTCGAGATCGGCGCGCTGTCGGACGTGGCGCGCAGCCACAAGCTGCGCCTGCACATGGACGGCACGCGCCTGGCCAACGCGCTGGCGCATCTGAACTGCAGTCCGGCCGACGCGACCTGGCGCGTCGGCGTCGACGTGCTCAGCCTGGGCGCCACCAAGAACGGCGCGCTGGCGGCCGAGGCGGTGGTGGTGTTCGACAAGGCGCTGGCCGAAACCATGCCCTATCGCCGCAAGCGCGGCGGGCATCTGTTCTCCAAGATGCGTTTCCTGACGGCGCAGCTCGATGCCTATCTGGGCAACGACCTGTGGCTCGCCAACGCGCGCCACGCCAACGTCCAGGCGGCGCGGCTGGCGCAGGGCCTCCGCGCGCTGCCGGGGGTACGGCTGCTCTATCCGGTCGAGGCCAACGAGCTGTTTCCGATCCTGCCGCTGGGCGTGGTCAAGGCGCTCGAGGCGGCCGGCTTCCGCTTCTACGAATGGCCCTCCGACGAAGCCGGGCCGGGCGAACAGGCGATCCGGCTGGTGACCGCGTTCTCCACCGACCCCGCGCATGTCGATGGTTTCCTCGCCGTGGCCGGCGAGGCGGCACGTCAGGCGGCCGCATAGCATCCACCATGAAACGCGCCATCATCGCGTTCGCTGCGGCGCTCGGCCTGTTGGCGAGCGGCTTGTTGGCGAGTGGCTTGGCGCTGGCCGATCCGCGCCAGGATGCCGACGCGGCCTGGCGGGCCGGCGACTACGCCAAGGCGGTGGTCCTGTTCCGCAAGGCGGCGGAACAGGGCGACCCGATCGCCATGACCAGCCTGGCGCGGCAATACGAACAGGGCAACGGCACGGCAAAGAATCTGGACGAGGCGATGCGGTGGAACCGCCGCGCCGCGGAGATCTTTCGCGCCCGCGCCATGCAGGGCGATGCCGATGCGCAGTATTCGCTGGGCAGCCTTTACGACGGCAACACGCCAGGCATGCCGAGCGATCCGGCCGAGCAGTTGAAGTGGGTCGCCGCGGCGGCCGACCACGATCACGTCATCGCCCAGACGCGGCTGGGCGTGCTCTACAGCAACGGCCTGGGCGTGCCGAAGGACTACGCCAAGGCCTATACCTGGTGGCTGATCGCCAGCGGCCCGCATCCGCGCGAACTGTCCGACCGCGACAAGCGTTTCGCCGATATCGCCCGTCGCAATGCGGCCGATATGAAGGCTTCCCTGACGCCGGCGCAGCTTGCCCAGGCGCAGAAGGCGGCCAGCGCCTGGAAGCCCCGGCAGCCTTAGCTGGCGAGGCCCATCGCCAGCCTTGATTGTGGCCGCTGGTTAGACTATCTCTGCCGGGCTTTCGCCTCTGTCCCCATCGTCTAGAGGCCTAGGACGGCGCCCTCTCACGGCGCAAACCGGGGTTCGAATCCCCGTGGGGACGCCATCATATCCATAACCCTTTGAACTGATTGAAAACCGCAGAAAACTGCGGCTCGTGTGCGTTTGACTTGTCGGATTACTTGTCGGATTATTGATCCGACAACCGTCCGGAGGATCGAATGAAAAAGGGGACGAAAAAGGGTGCGTATCCCGGACTCACTCGGGACCGAAATTCGGGCGTGTTCCGGTTCAAGCTGGACCTCCCGAAGGACGTTCGGTCGCACTTTGACGTTAGCTCAGTGGTTGTCTCACTCGGTCGGGACGAAAAAATAGCTGTGGAAAAGTGGGGCCCGCTCCACGCGGAATGGCGGGCGAAGATCAGGGAAATTCGAGAGGGCACCCTGAGGGCGCTGAGCGATGATCGGATCGATCAATTCGCCGCATCGATCCTGGCCCCGGAAAGCCACCCCTATTTGAGCGATGACCTCACCCAACGGGTCACCCGCTTTTTCCATTCAACCGCTGACATGACGGCGGCAATCGATGCGGAGTTGCCCAAGCTGGCCAAAGGTCATCGGGTGACCGAGGCGGATCGCAAAGCCCTATTGGAGCGGATGACCGACCAGTATTTGGCCAAGCTTCGCGACCTCGCTCGGCTGAGCCCCAGCGTTGCAGTCGCGGTGAAGAAGTCGCAGGCGGTGACGGCGATGGCCGATCAATTCAACGATCATCCCGAACCGCCCAAAACGGACAATCGGAAGAAGCTCGCTGACGCACTGGATGCTTGGCGCAATGCTGCCGTTCACCGGCCGAAAACGGAGTTCGAATTTGCCAAGTCGGTCGAGCTGTTCATTTCGATCAACGGTGACTTGGCATTGGATGAGATAACAGCCGATCACTTCCGCGCCTTTCGGAGCCATCTTCGCTCGGCCAAATCCGCGCGGGGCGGTAAGCTGGCCACGGCATCCGCGCATAAACGATTCGCGGCGGTCAAAGCCATCATGAGCCGGGCCGTGGATGAAGGGCTATGCCTGGCCAACCCCGGCGCAGACGTGACGATCCAGCGGGGCAAGGGATCGAAAGCCCGGCAAGAGGGCTGGACAGACGATGAACTCGGCAAGTTGTTCGGTTCGGCCACGTTTCATGGTGGGGATCGACCCGCGAACAAGGGCGGAGAGGCGCTGTATTGGATTCCCGTACTGGCGCTGTATCTCGGGGCCCGCCAATCCGAGCTTGCCGCTTTGATGAAAGCCGACGTTTTCACGTCGAATGGAATTCGGTGCCTGTCGATCAACACCGATGCAGAAGGAAAGCACTTGAAGAATAGCGAGTCGCATCGGCTCGTACCGATCCCCGCTGCGGTGTGGGATTTAGGTTTTGATCGCTATTTGGCCAGTCTACCCGAGGGCTCCAAGCTATTCCCGGACGTGAAACCGGACACTCACGACGTGGCCGGCGGGTTATTCAGCAAGGCATTCGGTCAGCTTCGCCGTGACGCGGGGATCACGCGCAAGGCCGCTGACTTTCATGCGTTGCGTCACATGGTCAAATCGGCGATCCGTTCGATCCCCGGGGACTTCGAAGTTAAATCGAAGATCACCGGTCATGACACGGGCAACGAAGGGGCCAATTATGGCTCGGTCAGCGTCAAGGATATGAAAGCGATCATCGATCAGGTCGCCTTTAATGTAGTTATCCCGCCCTGGCGCAAGGCCGCAGGAACCACCGCCAAAGCGGCCTAGACAACCCCAAGTAGCTTCCCAACCGAGTTGATCGCGGTCAATATTGACCGCGATCATGCGTTGCTGCTTGGAGGAAGGTTTGACTGAAATTAAAGAGCCTCCCGAGGAAGAGACTAGAGAGATCGCCAGCAATATTGGCGCTCTCTTTCTGAATTTTGGGCTTCTTGAGCACTTTATTAGCCTAGCCGTGGCCGCGACCTTCGGCCTATCGGAATTGCAGGAACGCACTTTTGTTAGAGGCTTGTTCGCTCGATCAAAGATTCAGTTGCTTCTGTCTTATTCGAAGCAACAGTGGAATCAGCGATATCAAGAGATAATGAAAGGCCTTGCCGACAAGGTGCTAAAGATCATTGATTATAGAAACGACATTGCTCACGGGGTCATATTACACAATAAAGATGGGCAGCGAGCCTTGCTCACGTTCCGCGCTGGTCATAGATTCGAAGGGCGGGCGACCCCATTGGATCGCGCCTATCTTGCCGCAGTGGTTTCCGACATGATTTTATACTCGCGAGCTTTCGAATTCCTTGCTCGCGACATCGCGGAAGGAAAAGCCGCGAAGACACCTCAGCAAAAATGAATGTATCGAGAATACTGACACCGGCGGGTCAATGGCGAAGCGCAAAAGAAGATATCTGTTTCCCGATTACGCGAAAGTACTCGTCTCGGAGCTGATTAGACTCAGATGGGTGCCTATTGGATATTTTTATTTCGGTAGATTCATCGATCCCGATTCGGATTTGTCCCAGTCTGAATCGGTCTCAGGTAACCCCGTTACATATCCGCTGGCGATTAACACCCTTAGCCCAGATGTCCAGAAAAGGGGCGAGGAAAGCGAGCAAGCTAAGCCGTACGATGAGTGGCTTATCGAAGAAATAAACAAGGCTTATCGTCCTACGTCGTTAGTTCTGGAATCGCCATCGCATAATTTGGGAGCGGCACTACAGCATTCAAATTTCGCCATAGGCGAATTGAAAGTACACGGTGACGCGGACCTAAAGTTGTTCGATAAGAAAATTGATAGATTGATCGCGAGCGGCAACGTGAGCGTGAGATTGACTAAGTGCAGTGTAACGCACCTAGTGTTGAGCGGCGGCATTCAAACTTTGAATTTGACGGACACGTGGGTTGGCGCGCTCGAACTCAAGGACAATGGTCCCAAGTATACCTCTATAAGGGGAGGTGGCATTCTTTCATTCAGGTGTGATCCTAGAAGCAAGGACCCTGTCCGAGGCGAGGTCCGGTTATCGAACGTCTATATACCTCGATTCAACCCGGATGCTGAGCGACTTGACGTGCAACCGCTCCGGACTATGCGGGCCGCTTTAGTATCATTGCATAACGCGAGAGCGGCGGGCATCTTTCACGCGGTGGAGCTTAGCCTTTCGAGGAAGACCGATCCGATACTTCCGCGCTTTATAGGTTATCTCTATGAAATGGGATGCGACTACGGCAACTCGTTGGGTCGGGCGGTCATTTGGTTCTTCACTTTTTGGGCGGTGGCGACTTTCGTTGGCTTTGACTGTGGGAACATTCGCCTTGGCGATCCAAACTCAGTCGGCTGGATCAAAAATACCTCCGAGGTTGTAAAGGCCGTCGTCTATCCGATAAGCAGTGCGCTCAATCCGCTTTCAATCTTCAATTCCAGGCCCTTGCTAGTTGTTGACTCTCCAAAAGTAGCCGGAGTGCTCGCGGCATTGTCGATAGGAATGTTGATCGCGGCGGCTATGTTCTTCATATCCCTGCGGCGGCGCTTCCGATTGGAGTGATTATGAGACTACTCGTTCCCGGAATTTGCGGGGTGCTTGCTGCACTGCTGGTCGCGGCTTCAACAGCTTTGGCCAACTGGCAAAACACCAAATGGGGAATGAGTCAGGCGGAAGTATTGGCGCTCTATCCGAACGCTATGGTTATGCCGCCAAGTAGGGGTGACCCCGAAGATCAAACCAACCTTATGACCTCATATAGCACCGGTGACTTTAGCTTCTATCTCCGGTTTGTATTTCGGCACGGTGGGCTTGCTAAGGTGATGCTGGATTCACGCGGTTCGACGGATTGCCGAGCGATCAGAATCGGATTGGAGCGAAAATACGGGCGTGAGGCCGCGAAGTACGATAACCAACTCGGAAGCGTTTTGATTTGGCGGAACGGCACAGATCAAATTGGCTATGGAGATACTTCCATTGAGCCAGGGAAATGCTCGATTGTTTACCTGCCGCTGATCGACGCGAATAACAAAGGGCTCTAGTCATGCCGGCTTATTGGGATGGGAAGAATAGGATCGGTGTCACGGCCGGTAGCGTCGAGGCTGCAACTCAAATCGCCAGCCTAAATGGCTGGGTACCTCCGTTTCAGTTTATTGAAGTCAGAAGCGACGCTGATTTGCCAATAGTCATTCCACATGATCAGCCCTACATACATGGCGGGCTCTGGTACCCAAATCGGAATTTGGACGCTTTGGGCAGTGCCCTGTATGAGGAATTCCAAAGGGCGATTCGGAAGACAGATCGGGGACTGATCGCGCAGGCCCCGTTACCACCGACGCTACAAACCCACAGCGATCTTCCGACAGACAACCTTTTTGCGTCACACATTTTTGCTAGGCAAATAGCAGAAAGCTATCGTTCCCAATTCACGCCAGTATTTGGTTGGTATGGAATGCATCGCAGCGGAATGGTTGTCTTTCGCGCACAAACTGTCCTCTTCAATCAAACATCTCACTCCTTAGTTGACTATTTCTGTCCAAGCGAATGGCGCGACAAGCCCTTCATTCGGCACCCAACGGAGAGAGGGGATTATTTAGCCTGGGTTGATGAGGGCGGCATTACGGAACTGGAACGCAAGTTGAATCCGGATATTCCGAGCCATCGGACGCGGATCGTAAAATGGGCCGATCTAAAAGATCGGGCGAGAATACTGTACCGGCGACGGTCGTCAGCGAAGAAGCTTGATAGGGCCGAACGTGCAAAGACGTTCTCAAGCTTCGGCCACCGGGCGGCCGAAGAGTGGATTGCTAAGAATGCCGGCTGCACCATCGTAAGGGGGTGGTTGTACGAGCGTATCTATGTCTCAAACAAATTAACCGAGGTCCGCTTCCATCCTCATTGCGTCGTTAGCTGCCCAAGCGAATCCGGAGAATTAATATTAGACCCGCAGGACCACGGTGAGGGCCGTGACATGCAGTTCATTCGCCATACTGGGAGTGAAGCAGAATACACCTTCGACCTGAGCACCCTTTCCCTAAAAGCCGCGGAGTTGCTAGCAATTGATTATGGCAGTCCATAATCCGTATGCCGATCCGTCCATGCATGTTGCGACCGATCCGGCGATTCTAGCTTGAAGGTCTTTGAACTAATCATCGAAGAAGCTTCCCGTTGGCTCCGGCCGTTCGGGCTCATCGAAATGCCGCCGCATATCTTCGATCCGACCAGGAAGCCATTTATAGGCCCATACCGTGGCAGGCTTCCCCGAGCTTGCATTCCGTCGTGTTCCGCCGTTGGGCCGGATTAAACCGTAATCGCGGTATAGCTCGCTGATCCTGGGTTGGATCGCCGCTCGGGATCGGCCAAGCACGTTGGCGACCTGTTCGGCGGTCATCGGCTCCCGGGCCAACTCAAAGCAAATTGCGGTATAGAGCCGAATTGTGGATTCCGTCTTTCTGTCAACGCGCGCAGCCGCGCGGCACCTTTTCGGAATCTCGTTAAAGTCAATCACGTCATCAAAGGTTCCATCATCGTCTTTCATTGTTGTTCACTCCGTTCGGATGACCTGAATCGATCACCCAACTTTATTTAGGCGAAGTGCTCAAAAACCGTGTCCGAGCCTTGAATTTCGGCAGAAAAGTAATCCCGAGCGTAATTTGTCACGCGCAGCCGCGCGTTAACATTAATCCAGCTTGACGAATCGAGCGGGCGGCATAAATAGGGACTGAGGGTAATGCCTCGGCACGAAGCGAAAGCACTTCACTCCGTCGTACATCTGCTTTCATCTTCCGTTAGCTTCGTGAGCCCCGCAGGTAGTCAGCCTGGCGGGGCTTTTTCTTGACCAAATTCCAACCGACTGGAAGTCGAATCCGTTTCGACTCATCTACCTAAATAGATGCGAAGGCCGCTGACTACGGCCCGGAAGGTGGAACAAATGAACAGTACAAAATTCAACAACCTGGCGGACGCCCATAAGCGGGCCCGCATTGACCAGGCATTGGCCAAGTATCTGGCTCATCGGAACAACAACACACTAGCGGAATTGATCCGCACCGATCCCGCCAATGATGAGGTTGGGTTGATCGCCACGGCGCTAGAACTGTGCGGCCGGGGTAAGGGGCAGGCTTGCCGGCTCCCCTGTTGCCAGCGTTGCGGAGCCCGTTCTAGACGCCAATCAGCCCGGACCGCATTCAAGCAGCTATTCGGGAAGCTGGCCAGGGTGCCGCAGGCGGATGAAGTGAGCTTCTACAGCGTGGATGGCCCGGTAATCGATCCGACCGACCAAGGCTCCGTAGAACGTGCGGTAAGGGCTTTCAAACAGCGTCTACGGCGAATCGCCAGGGAATTCCCTTCAACCGTATGGGTTGGCCATCTGGACGTGGATGATGATTACACGCTGCATTGGCATGGGGTTATCGGCCATGAGGGGATTAGGGCAGAGGCAATCACCAGGAAGCTGAGGAATCGGTTTACTCAGCGGCGGGCCATATGCCGGAGCGAATGGCACGAGGATAAGACCTTGGCGGAGAATATCAGGAATGTGCTCAGCTACAGCGCCAAAGCCCTGCCAACTATCCCCGCGAAGGATGGCGGACCCAAATACGGATATGAGGTGGCCCGCCGGTTGGGGCTCCGCCTGTCAGCGCAATTGCTGATCGGGGGATTCGGTCATAAGGGAGCAAGGTTCGCCATCAATGCGAGAACGTCAAATCGGTGGAAGCGGAACAAGCTGTTCAATGAGAATGGCCAGGCAATCGAACTGCCATCGGTGAGCGTGGCACTTGAGGGAAAAAGGACTTCGGTTGTTAACAGGCGGTGGGAAGAAGTGCGAAAGCAATTGGACGAATCGAATAGGCGTTGGTTGGAAAGGGAACGTCAACGCATGGAACAGGCAGAGCAAAAGGTGTTGGACTCGATTGATGACGGGGATGAGGCCAATGGGGTGTTTGTGCGGTATGACTTCTTTAATGATGTAATCGAGTCGAACGAGAACGAGAATGGGAATGGGAATAGGAGTGAAGGCGGGAATGATGGTCGGAGTAGAGGTGAGAGTGTATGAGTGAGTGTGTGTATGTGTGCAATACAGGGGGATACGTTGACTCACTGTTCCCGGTCACAAGTTGGGCAGCACGGTCACGCGGAATCGAAGCCAAGCCCCGTCATGAGCTACAGCGGGTCCGCCATTGCTGGCCAAAGCGTCGGGCAAAATGTGATCGATGATTCTGGCACAGATCGGGCAATCGGTTTCCACGTCAATCAAGCCGGCGAGATTCAGCGACAACACGATTATCAGCCAAAAGATCAGACCAGCAATAGCGATGCTCTTCGCGTTGGCGATCCAAAATCGTACTGATTCCCAATTGATGTTCATGCCGATATTTAGATCGACAGGATCAATGCGACTGCCGGCCTAAATACGGGCAAGCCGGTGGATGGCCATTCCGCCGGTGTCTCCAGTGGTTGGGCCCGACCGGTTATATTCCTCGCTGGTCGGGCCTTTTCATTTTAGGCGGCTTTCTTCGGCCGACCCCTGCGGCGCGGCGCTTTCATTTCGCTTACGGCTTGCTCAAGTAGATCAGTCTCTTTGCGCTGATCCCGCTCGGTATGCACGGGAAAGCCCCCTGCGGGATCATCGACCAGGGCATTGGCCAAGACATTATGCGACCCGACGCCATGCTGATCGGCCGCCAGGATCGCCCGCTTAACTAACTCGCTCAGCTTGCCCTGCCTGGCCAGGTGGACCATCAACGCGGCCACCGCTGCATCGATAAATTCGGCGGGCCTGATCCCGCCGGCCTGGGCAGCGGCAATCGCTACTTCGGTGGCTTTGCTCAATCCTCTAACGCCAAATACCTTACTCATCGCCATATCCTCCATGGTTGCGTTAACAGCGAAAATCGACCGGCTGTTAACGGCTGTTGGAATTATTTAGAGGCGGTTGCAAAATCGCTGACATGTTAACCTTTGGGGAATAACCGAGGGGTAGTGTCATGCGGGCGATATTCGTTGCTTTGGGGCTGGTCCTGATTGTGAGTCGTGCCGAGGCGGATGTTTCCGTTGCGAATGTCTTAGAGATGGCGGACTCCAGTGATCAACAGGTTCAGATGTTGAACAACACTTTCATCGCTGGTTTCGTTCATGGGCTGATTTGGGCAGATACGGAATATGAGCAAGAGGGTAAGGGACGACTCTTTTGCCCTCCACCTAAGCTCGTGATTACTCCGGCGGTCATGATTCAACTACTACGCAACTATATGAAGGGGCGCGAGCCCTTCAAAGTGTTCAGCTTCGGATTGGTTGGCATCTCCGTATTGCGCGATGCGTTCCCATGCAAATAGGTGATCTATGGCAGCGGATGAGATCAATTGGACAATTGAAGCGATGAGGATCGCTCCGACAGCGATCATTGGTTTGGCCATCGGCGGCGCTACCGTTTATATCGCCTGGCGGCAGTGGCGAACCGCAGAGACGCGCGTAGTGCTGGACCTGTTTGATCGGCGGCTAAGCGTCTACAAGGCATTCGATGCGGTGATTCATTCACTGTTCGATGAGGACAAGGGATATTACGTTCCCGATGATGCGCTGCCAGAACTGGAAAATGTAATCGCGGAAGCGACCTTTCTCTTTGGCGATGAAGTAATCGGATTCATGGGGAAGGTTCACCAAACGTTGAACAGGTCGTATTACGTGGACACTGTTGCTCCTCGCACCCCGGACCCAATAGCATGGCGTAAGGTGGCCGATGAAGCTTTGTTCGATTGCGCAGAGACAGCGACAGCCACCTTGGCGGCGTTGGTCCGTCCGTATATGCGAATAACCAAAAAATCAGATAGTCCGGACGCACACGCAGCGAAGGGGGAGGGCGGGTCAAAAGTTTAAACCCGGCGCGATGGATACCGCCCCCCTCCGCCCTTTTTTTGCGCCGTCAAATTAAATTCCCAAGTGAATTGAATCAGTTAGATGAACAAATGCAAAAGCGACCCCTCTGAAGAAATAGGGATAGGCCGTATTGCCGCGCGGTCCGACGCTATCCGACCTCAGCAACCATTAGTTGGTTCCACCCGTAGATTATCTCGGCTACGCTTAGAAAGCGCGGGTGCCAACTCACACCGTTCAATTGCTGAATTGATGAGTTTAATTTAAGCAAGGGGGAAATGGCGGTGTCGTATTCATCTGAAATCAGTCGTGACCATCCAACATGCATTCTGTTCGTAATCGACCAGTCGGGGTCAATGGATGAGAAGATGGCGACCGGAAAGTCGAAAGCGGACTTTGTGGCCGATGTTCTCAACAAGACAATCTATACGCTTGTCACCAACTGCACTAAGGCCGATGGCGTTCGAAACTACTTCGATGTGGGTGTCATAAGCTATGGTGGAGGCGGAACTGGCGCTGGTCTAGGCGGCTCATTAGCCGGCACGATCATCCATCCTATTACTGCGCTAGCTACTTGCCCTCTTCGAGTCGAAGATAGAAAGCGGCTCGAAGATGATGGAGCAGGTGGGGTTCTTGAACGCCGGGTCAAGTTCCCGGTTTGGTTTGATCCTAGTAGCTCTGGCGGCACCCCAATGTGCGCAGGGCTGAAAGAAGCAGCAACGGCACTCGTGTCTTGGTGCGATGCACATCCCCACTCATACCCGCCGACTGTCCTGCATGTTACGGACGGCGCATCTACAGACGGCGATCCCGAAGGCGTTGCGTCGGCTATGCGGCAAGTATCCACGGTTGATGGTGAATGTTTGCTTTTCAATATTCATGTTTCCACCCAACACGGAGAATCAATTCAGTTTCCGAGTTCCGACGCATCTCTCTCCGATAGCTACGCCAAGCTCTTGTTTCGTATGTCTAGCGTCTTTCCGCCGCACGTCGCCCGGCTTGCTGCCGATAAAGGGTACAGCCTAAGGGAAGGCGCCCGTGGTTTCATGTTTAACGCGGACCCGAAGGATATTGCGAACTTCTTCGACATTGGTACCCGTCCGCGATTGACGGCAGATAGGTAGTGCGATTAGCCATGGTGAAAAATGATGGCCGCTTGGGGGTCCTTAGGGCGTTTTCGACTCCCAAGTCCAGTGATACGCCAAATGAAGATAGATGGCGCACTTCTGAAGACGGTGCGATCTGGGCCGTTAGCGATGGCGCTTCTGTTTCTTACGACTCAGGGAGGTGGGCGGAGAATCTCGTGGCCCGATTTATCGACCGACCGGAAATTACTGCCGAATGGATCGATTCTGCAATTATCCAATACGAGAGCGGCTATGACCGAGAAGCGATGGAGTGGATGCAACAGGCGGCATTTGACCGAGGCAGCTTTGCGACTTTGTTGGGTGGGTTATCATGTGAAAATGGTGAAAGTGTTCGCCTATTTGCGGTAGGCGATTCAATCTGCACTCTTATTGATGGAACCGAGGTTGTACGTACACTGCCGTATTCCAAGCCAGAGGAATTTGATAGCGTGCCTCGGTTGCTCTCGACAAACCGAATGGAGAATAGGCAATTTAGCGAAGAAGCGATTGCTGAAAGCTGGTTTGAAGTAGATTTGTCGTCGTTTGACGCTCCGAAATTATTGCTTATGACGGATGCGGTGGGCAGGTGGCTGCTTGAGGGGCCTGATGCTGAAAGAGTTTCTTGCTTACTTGAGATTGATAGTGATGCTGCATTTACAAGCTTCGTTGAACGCGAACGCGCAGAAGGCCACCTTCGGCGGGACGACAGTACGCTTTTAGTTATTGGTCGGTGTCATGCCGTACCCGCAAATTATTGATTACAACGAAGCCGTTCAGAATCCAGCTGGGGCATTCAACAATCCTCTGCTGCAACGAGGGCGGGTCGCCGAAACGCCCCTAGGGCTACCCCTTGCACTGTCCGGCGGCTTCGCCCTTACCTATTCGGTCACCAGCGGTTCACGAAAGTTCGCGGTGCGATGCTTTCACCGAGAGGTGCCCGAGGCCGAAAATAGGTATGCGGCAATATCATCAACTCTCCGCAGGCTTCGTAATGGCTATTTTGTCGATTTTGAGTTTGAGCCCAAAGGCATTCGTGTTCGTGGTGAATCCTTTCCTATTGTTCGAATGGATTGGGTTGATGGCCGTACACTTGGTAGTGAACTTGGTACTCTAGTAACCAAACCAGCCGAGCTATCTATCCTGCGTCAAAAATTTGTTCAGTTGGCGGCCTTTCTGGAAAACCACGGTATCGCACATGGCGACATTCAGAATGACAACATGATCGTGGCAAACGGAGATATTAAGCTCATCGACTACGATGGGATGTTTGTGACAGGAATGCCCGAAGGGCGCGGCAGTGAGGTGGGACAGAAGAATTTCCAACATCCTGAGAGAGGGGTCCGACACTTCGGGCCCAAGATGGATCGCTTTTCGTTCCTGGTTGTTGATGTAAGCCTTGAAGCCTTGGCTCAAGATGCATCGCTTTTTCGTCGCTTCTCCGAAGGCGGGGCGGCGATAATCTTCAAGGCGAATGACTTCGCCGATCCAGCTTCGTCAGAAATTTTTAGAATCTTGCGCGGAATGCCCGCGTTACGGGAGAGCAGTGAAAAGCTGGCGCGCGTTTGTCAGGCGCCGATCACCAGCGTTCCAACCCTCGCTGAGTTCATTGCGGGACGGAATATTCCTTCTGCCGCGGCTTCAGTTGCAAAGGAATCTTCAAAGGCCCCATTACCACACCGATATATTGGGGCCTATACGGTGTTGGACGGAAAGGACTATGAGGCCGTTTTGCGCCATGTCGGAGACAAGGTCGAACTTGTTGGCCAAATAACGTCCGTGAAGCAAGGAATTGGTAGGCGCGGTAAGGGCCGTGGTCGCCCGTACATCTTTGTCAACTTCGGAATCTGGCACCAAAGAAGCGTCAAAATAACAATATGGTCCGAAGGTCTGGGTGTGTTGGCCTCTCCCCCAACTGAAGCTTGGGTCGGTCGCTGGATTAGCGTTACCGGTTTGATTGAGCCTCCTTATGACGGCAAGCACTATGGGCGACCCTATCAGAGCATCGGTGTCACGGTAGCATCAGACAATCAGATTATTCAGCTTTCGGAGAGCCAAGCGAAATTCAGGCTGACAGGAGACGCGTCAATTGGTCGGCAGACCAACGCGCAGAGGTCGAACCAACAAATTCTTGATCAGATTCGCGGAAAAGCCCAAATGACACCTACCATAGGAGGCAAAGTTGGCAGTGGGACGATAAGCAGGGCCGTCTCAGCGAAGACAAAAAATGAGCAAATTCTCGAAAGTCTTGGAAAAGCGACACCGGCGTCGAACAGGAAATCTTACACTGTGACGCCACCATCGATCTCGCCCAAGAGCGGAAGCTTCTTCTCCAAAATTCCCGGTTGGGTTTGGATCGTGGCGGGG
Organism: uncultured Hyphomicrobiales bacterium; assembly: GCA_964458605.1. Lineage (GTDB taxonomy): Bacteria > Pseudomonadota > Alphaproteobacteria > Reyranellales > JAQSWP01 > JBBSNV01. The sequence goes on from CAYWLS010000001.1 coordinate 260,688, forward strand.
GTCGTCTGCTTCTATCTACTTATCAAACGACACTAGTCGCCGTTCCGCCCATGAAATGCCGAGGATCGGTGATCTTGAGGATTTATCCATGTCGATCTACGACAAACCAACAAAGTCTCTAATGCTGGAGTTTGTTAAGGCAAAGCTCCAGAAGGGGCAGAGCTTCACCAAGGATGATGCCGTAAAGTGGTTTGCAGCTAACTACCCAAAAATCAACCCCACGACAGTTCGCGTGCACGTAGAAGGCATGTCGATAAATTCCAGATCACGTAAACATCATCCGAGCATCAAGCCCGGCAGTGGCCATGATCTATTCTTCAAGCTGGGGCCCGATCAGTATCGGCTGTGGGACAAATCGAGCGACCCGGAGCCCATATACAAAACTACGATATTCGACGATGGTTCCATTTCTGAGACAAGCCAAGAAGTTGACGACCAGTCTGAAGAGGAGCAGTCAGGTAAAGAGTTCGCCTTTGAGCGCGATCTTCGAAACTATCTCGCCAAAAACCTTTCACTCATCGAACCAGGGTTGCGAGTTTATGAAGAAGAGGAAATTTCGGGCATAGAATTTCCTGTTGGTGGCCGCTTTATAGACATTCTGGCCGTCGATGGGCTGGGCCGCTACGTGGTGATCGAGCTGAAGGTTTCTCGTGGTTATGATCGCGCTGTTGGCCAGCTTTTGCGTTATATGGGCTGGGTGGATGCGAATCTGGCTGCTGGAAAAAAGGTTAGGGGAGTTATTGTCGCCAGCCAGATTTCAGAAGATCTGAAATTGGCAGCTTCGCGGGTATCTGATGTTGAATTGCTAGAATATCAGATTGCGCTCACGATAAAGCCGGTCACCGGGAGGTAATACTCGATATGCCCCGGGACAAATTCGGTGTCTTTGAGCCGATGTGTGCCCCATCGCATCACCTCGGTTTCATCAATTATAGAAATAAGAGATGACATATTTTGCTCAGATGATTTGCCACTGTTTCTACATATGGCCTCTGCTCCCCCGCCGGATGGCATAACCGCCGATCCGGCCCAGTCATTTTACATAAGAGCAGTTCTGCGATCTGGTCTGGGTTAGACCAAGATAATTCTATAACGAATGCGCGCCAGAGCTACCTATTCTGCGGTGGTCGGCATTATGGATCGTGCTGCATCGCGTCGTGAACGCGTGGAAATCGCGTTGTGTGACGTGGTTCGCGGCATAGCCCCCGGGGTGGTCGAGCGGCCCAGACGGGCCGCGATGGCTGGGCGCAACCATCTCGAAGTTTACACGAGAGTTTTCCAAGGGGTGTTTTGGGCGAGGTGCTGGATTGCCGTACAACCACGCAGTATTCTGAGGGTTCAAATGCTTTATGACCGAGAGTCGGCCGATGTCTGCGAGCAAAAACATTGCTTCCTTTGTTACGGCTGCTGCTGTGATCGTTTTTTCATATCCGTTGCTCAACGAAGGCACCGCGAATTGCAGCCCCCTTGAGCAATGCTTTTGCAGTGCTGTCGAGAAGAAGGTGGTTCGATCAGTGGCGTCCACCGACCATCCGGGAGGCACATTGTTTTTAGGCCTAATGCAGCAGATGTCCAATGGCGTCTATGCAACCAACGTTGTACGCCAGAAGCATCCAAACTTGCCGCCGTTCGTTGGCTGCACGCTGGTCTATTGGGACATGACGTTGAATCCGGAAGGCCTCCAACAGGCGATACAACCTTCCTCCGAGGGACGAAACAATCAATCGCAAAGCGTGGTCAATCCGCGGCCGTCACCACCGCCGCCTGTTATCGAGCCTAGACGCACTCCGCCACAACCATCACCGCAACGGGATCAGACGCGGTGGGGTAGGTACTGCAACGGACGCTTTGGGCAGTGTGTGGATATTCCCGATAGCTACCAAAGCGATCCGCTACCTGCAAACGGTGACGGGCTGGTGTTCAGGGACGGCAGAGGAATGACCGTCACCCTATCAGGGATACGCAATGTTCTTCACGCTTCATTGAAAGGCGAGTTGGAGGAACAAATGAAAAGGCTCCCGAGAATCGTTTATAAGGATTCGGGTGCCAACTGGTTCGTCCTCTCCGGCTATGATGGCGACAACATTTACTACGTGAAGGAATACGTTTCTGCGAACTTCATCTCGACGCTTTGGGTAACCTATCCGGCCCGCAACAAGAATGACTACGAAGCGGTTGTTGCGCGACTTTCTACCTCATTCAGCCCGGTAAGTGAGAGATAGCTCCCAACACGTGAGGAAAACCATAATGAAGCCAGTACGACTGTTGATCGTGATCACCGCGTTTGTCCTGTTTGCCCATGCAGCTCGTGCTCAGCAGCTTTGGGGACCTACCCAGTGGGGAATGTCCATTCAGGAGGTCAAGCAGGCAGTTCCACAAGCGCAGCCCCCTGCGAAGCCATTCCAGACCGATGATGGTCAACTGCTGCTGGAACTGCGCGGGGTCGAGGTCGTCAATCAGAAATTCAGTGTGAGCTTCTATTTCAAATCGGATCGACTCGAAAGCGTTCAGGTCTCCGCTGATCCCAGCCCCCAAACGTCTGAGGTAGCGTACCGAATGTTTTCCGATCTGGTGGTCGCCTTACGCGCCAAATATGGCTCCGCCATATACGTCAGACTATCCCCCGATCACAAGACCGGCATGGCCAAGTGGCTCAACGGACGCACCAACATCCTGCTCAATTTGATGGACGTGGGGCTCTTGATCGTCGCTATCGACTATTCCGTACCCGGGGCAAGCGACGCCAACAAGCTCTAGGCGGGTAATCCTGATCCGGGTTTGGAGCTATTGACTCCGCCCGGCCGCCCCATTACATCCCCCCGGTCCATGACTGGTAGGGTCTAGGCTCTGCCTGATGAAGCTCCTTCGGGGATAGGTCGTCGTAGACCAGCTTCATCCCAAGCTCAGCTTGCCCCGCGCCGTTCGGCCCGGGTGAACCTGTCATGGAATCTCTCATGTCGGAAATAGAATGGTGTGAAGATACGTGGAACCCGTTCGTCGGGTGTTCGATTTGCAGCGCCGGCTGCAAGCACTGCTATGCCCAGACGATGACGTGGCGGCTCGCCAATATGGGGCAGGTCCAGTACGAGGGACTGGTTGATCTCGTCAAAGTCAAGTCTGTGTTCAACGGCAAGATGAGCCGTTCGCCCGACTCGGTTATGTTGAAGCCTGACCATCGAAAATAGGGCACCGTGTACTTTGTCAACTCGATGTCCGACTTCTGGCATGCCAGTGCCGATCCGGCGTGGCAGGCAGAGGCGCTCGACATCATGGAGCGCAACTCGCAGCACATCTTTCAGGTGCTGACAAAGCGACCGCAGAATACCCTCGGAATGCACGACAGGATCGAGAAAACGCTGCCGGCATCGTCAAAGCGGCTCAGGTTGTTGACCATATCGAGCCGATCAGAGTTGCACCGGAGCGGCGACTAGACCCGAGCAACCTTCGGAGCCTTTGCAAATCCTGCCACGACCGCCGAACATTTAACGACGTGATCAAGCGATGAGCGATTGGACCGAAGCACAGAAACGAATCGAAATGGAAGCGGAAGCGTTGCGGGAGCTGGCGGCGACCGATCAAGCGGAAGCGTTCGAACTCGCGTTAGACATTCTAAGCTCAGCTTGGTTGATCGTTACAACGGGAGTCGGCAAGTCGGGGCTGATCGCGAGAAAGATAGCCGCGACTATGACATCGCTCGGATCACCGGCTGTGTTTGTCGATCCCGTGGCGGCAGCTCACGGCGATCTAGGATTGATCGCGGCCGGTTGTGTTGTGATCGCGCTGAGCAAGTCAGGCGACACCGTTGAGCTTGGTCCGATCCTAAGCCGTGTCGAACAGCTCGGGATCGGGCTGATCGGGATCACGGCCCGATCCGAATCGGCCTTGGCGCAGGCGGCATCGGCAACCCTGATCATACCGCCGGGCGAGGCTGACCCTCGCGGGCTCGCACCAACCAGTTCAACAACCGCCATGGTCGCGCTCGGGGATGCACTGGCGTTGGCACTGGCTGACCGAGCCGGCTTTTCCCGCGCCGATTTTGCCCAAAATCACCCCGGGGGTTGGCTCGGGACGCTGCTTCAAGTTGTGGGCTGACCCGAAAAAACCGCAGAAAACCGCGACCGCGTTCAAACTAAACCACATTAATTTGAGCCGAGCCGATTAGAACGCGCCACAGCGGCACTTGCGCCGGCATACATCCGACTATCTGGACCGCCCAAATCGCGCCGTACGGGCTTCTAATGGACTCGTCTTACGCGGCTCCGCCCGTGTGGGGGCTGGAATTTCTTGACGAGAAAACCCCAGCGAAGTGTTTGGCTGAAAGTGTGAAAGTTTGTCAAAAGAAGTCGGAGCGGGGCCGCCAGAATCCCTAGAAAGCACGGTTTTAGTCGGTGTTGCGTTGCTGCCACAGGAATCATGATCATTGAATACTATGAATACAGTTCTTGACGAACGGCGGTCTGGCCAGTATGATCGCCTCCGTTAAGTCGATCATACCCGGCCACCGGGTAGACCAGAAGCGAAGTAGAGCAGCGTCGTTTTGTTTATACCCCTTTGGGGTAGAGAAGCCGGCAAAGGTTGATTCCTTGCCAGCCGGCTGCGGGAAATATCCCGCGCACAACCGGGCTAACGGAGGGCAATCATATGGACAGGCAAAACAACAACCGGGCGGCGTTCGTTCGCCCCGATGGTATTCGTTCCCCGACCGTTGTTCTTACACCGGCAATGGTGATTGAAGCGCGGCGGGCTGCAAAGCAGGGTGTCGCAAATCGCGAGATTGCTAAGCAATTTGGCGTCAAGGAGCAGACGCTGTACTCGGCCGTGACGGGGCAGACCTGGAGCTATTTGAACAATATCGAGGCCCCTGCGCCTTCTACGCTCAGTAGCGAGCGGCCGAAAGATTATGTGCTCGATCAATCAGCAATGCAGGTTATTGAGGTGGCCCTGTTACCGCCGCGCTTCACGGTGTTGACAGCAGAAATGGTCATCGAGGCCCGGAACATCCTGAATGCCGACCCTTTTTACTCCGTACAGGCACTGGCGGAGGAATGGGGGGTAAACGCCGGGACGCTGAGGACGGCGATTATCGGTAAAAAAGGTTGGTGCGACCGCGATGATCTACCGCCGCCTGTCGATATTCGGGCACGCAAGGTCGAGATAACAGCAGCGCGAACTGCACTGAAAAAATTGAAACGGTGGAAGGAGCGTGAGGCAGCACGTAAGGCTGCGATTGAGCGGCGGCTTGAACAGTTGCTCGCGAGGGCCAAGCCGAAAAAAAACGGAATGAGCGCGGCGCTCGCCATCCGAGCCCGTGAACTCGCTCACGCGAGGCAATTGGACGCTTATGCATTCGCGGTCGAACACCATGTTCCGGTTGGAACCGTGTTCGATGTCGTTGCGGGTCGCCGTTGGAGTGAACTGGATCAGTTCATTCCGCCTGTCGGGCGCTGATCATGCCACGCAAACAGCAAAAGGTGCCATTGGCCAAGTCGGTCGCCGATCTTCAATGGTCAATGGATAAGGATCGGCAACGACTCGAATCGCTTATCATCGAAGCCATTTGCTCAACGACCGGCGATGATCGCGACCTCGAAATTGATAGCGCGGCGATCCGGTTGACCAATCCGCTAGTAGACTTCGAACTGGAACCGAGTGGTGGTCCATGGTTGACGGCGACTGTCGATCAGCCCTTCGGCTTCGTGAGCTTCCCCGAGGGGATCAGCACAAGGGCATTCGTTGTCATTGATGTCGCGGCGGCAGTGATCGCAGTCAGGTTCAACGGCGGTCGCCCAAATCCGGATCAGGTTGATCAGCTTTGCGCGATCAATTGGTTCGAAGCGGCTCCGGGATCGACAACGTTCGTCACCGTGTTGCCGGCGGCTAAAGCGGCTCGATCAACAAAGTGTCGTGTGCCCGGCGCAGCCCGATGATGATAGATGCTCCGCCCGTGGCGGCGATTGCTGGTACAGTAGAGAATCTGTTGCTTTTCAATTGCAATAAAAGCCCGCGCGGCAAAACTTGGCTCGGCCATCAATGCGCAAAGGAAGAAGCGACAGACGGAATTTTTGTGAAGAAATATCAAACGCCCGGGAAACCGCGCAAAACGCGGTATGTGAATTTCGCATGTGATCGGGGCAAGACTTGTTTGAGACTTATTGAAGACTTGTTGAGCGAGAAGTCTCAAACAAGTCTTCAAAACGTTACAACGAAATTCTCAATCCGGCATTTCGAGCCATGCATAACTGTGGCTTGTGCTGATCTCCGTATGACGCCTATATCGGCTGGCGGTCGGCGGCAAAGTAAATTGGTTCGACCTACATCGGCTTTCGACTCTGTTGGCAAATGAGGAATTGCAATGATTGATGAATTGAACAGCGAGCACACGAATCACGAACGCCAGTTCGCGGAGTCCTTCGTAGTTCTTAACACCTTGGTAGGCTATGGGGGTGGGTTGTTCACAATTGGCGAGTTGACCACTGCCGAACTGGACGAGGTCGCAGAGGAACAGTTCGCATTGGCTAAGGCGTACTTTGCTGAGAACGAGCTCGCGCTGGCTCAAACGTTTTTTGCGAAGGCTGTGCTTTATAAGTCGATTGTCAACCGAGCACTCAAGGTCTAGCCAAGCGGTTCGATCAAGTCCGGGCTGTTATTCTTCACGCTACCCACGCGCTTATCGACGGGGTGAAATTCAAATTCACCCTGAGGGACGGTGAGCAACTGGGCAGCGGCTTCTGAATCGTCGCCGGTCCATTGGTCAAACTCACCGGGAACTAACACTCGGGGCATTCTATCGTGCAGCTTGGCAATGGCCGGGTTCGCCTCAGTCGTGACGATAGTGAAGCTTTCGACCGGATCGCCACCATCCTTCGGGGTCCATCGATCCCACAGGCCGGCGAAGGCGAAACCATCCACCTTGGGCCGAATGAAAAATGGCTGTTTGTGTTCGCCCTTGCGCTGCCATTCATACCAGCCGCTCGTTGGGATCAGGCAGCGGCGCTTGGCGAACGATTGCTTGTACATGACAGACGTTCTGACCGTTTCGGCCCGTGCATTGATCGTGCTGTATGAGCTTTTGCCGTCTTTGCTGAAAAATGGGATCAGTCCCCATTTGGCCTGAGCCAATTCGCGTCCAGACTTGCCCGGTCGGACAATCGGCATGATCCGCGTTGGGGCGACGTTGTAGTCGGGTTGGAAATTCGACGGCGGCACCTTGGGCGATGTCAGCCGATAGAGCTCAACGAGCTCGCGCCAAGTGTAGAGGTTGGTATATCGGCCACACATGGTTAGCTGAATAGCCTTCGGAAAAAACCATATCCCGCTGCCTTTTGCATCGCAGCCATCGTCTTTGGCGTTGCATGGCAACTGGCTGCCCAATTCACGGTAACAAGGTTGAAGGCAGTAAAGAGGTCGGATGTCGAGACCTGGATATTTCTTGAAGATGCAGCCGACCAAAGAGCCCGCGTAATCTCTTTGAGGGCCCTGCCACAGTCTCCTGAGAATATGCCCAAGAGATCGGCTTGAGGAATCCTTCCGAACTCATCGATAAAGTCGGATACGAGTTCAGCCATTTGCGGGCCAAGCTCTGATGACATTCCAGCAATTGCCGACCTACAGCTATCTAGAGAAAGTTCGTGAACCTGGTTCATCACCAGTTCAGCATATCGCCGGCCTGCGAATTGCGCCTGTAAATCGTCTAGATCGACGGTCATGGTTGCGATCCTAGCTGCGTCCCGTGTCCGAGCCAATATGCCGAAACGCAACTGCCGGTAGCTTCCGCTGATTCTTAGTCTCGCGTAAAGTACCGCTTATGTGGCGCAACGCTCACACTTTGGTAACGGCGGTCCTGATTGGCGGACTCATCGGGGCAGGCTCGGTCATTCTGTTCGAGCAACGCGGCCAATCGTCCAACTTCGATGATCCTGGATCGTTGGTCGGGCAAGCTTCGGTGATCGACGGCGACACTCTGGAAATTCACGGTCGCAGGATCAGGCTATGGGGGATCGATGCTCCGGAGTCGCGCCAACTCTGTCGCGACAAGGATGATCACGACTACCGATGCGGTCAGGTCGCCGCGAATGCCCTGGCGGATAAGATCGCCCGTCATGTGGTCGATTGCCAACAACGCGGCACGGATCGGTATCACCGCGTCGTTGCCGTGTGTCGGGCCGACGGTGTTGAACTCGGGCGATGGATGGTTGAAAGCGGCAACGCGGTTGAATGGCGTCGCTATTCGGGCGGCTTCTACTCCGATGCAGATGACCTGGCGCGGACCAATCGGGCGGGTCTATGGGCGGGGAGCTTTGAGTTTCCTTGGGATTGGCGGCAACAACGCAGGTAGGAGAGGCGGCAAATGACTGAAGCATTGATAGCACTCTCGGCATTGCAACTGATCGTGCTTTTTTTGATCGCTTATCGGTTGGAGTTTTTGCTCGATACGCGGAGCGCGGCAAGGTTTGTTGATTTGCAGTTGGAACGACTTGATCAAATAGAATCGGAAATACGAAGGAACAAGGGTACGGCTACGGTTTGCGACCCTGGCGAGATCGTAAGGCTACTTCGAAGGGGCTCTCTGTACGATACGGAAGAACGCTACTAGCAAATAAGCTCGGAGAGGGAACGATGCGCGGATACGAATACGGACCCAATTGGCCATTCGACGGTACGGTCGGCGGGATAAGCGCGATTATCCTGATCGTGCTGATCGTCACTTGGATATTGTGGTTCTTTCTGCCGTTCGCCGTGTTTGGGATCAAATCGCGTCTCGACACGATCATCGCTCAGCAACGCGAACTGATCGATTTGCTCAGCGGCAAAGCGCGGCCGAAACAGCCATCCCCGTATGAGTTCCCGCTTGAGGATACTCGACCGGCAACGAAGCCGGATCGGATAGAGCCGCAGTTCTAGGGGGAATGGAATGTTGATCTTCAATGAACTGCTTCAGAAAGTCGGCATTGAGCCCGGCAATGCAATTCTGATGCGGCACAGTCCGACGGACAGTATGTCCATGCCTATCCTGCTATCGCTTGCCAATGATCGACCTGAGATTTTCAACGCGTTTCAGCAGACGCAGAAGGAACGTGAGCAAGGCCAATTGCAGCGGGCAGGGTATGTCGCCTCGTTCATCGGCCAAAAGCCGGGGAGCGCGACGTTTGTCGGACTGTACAAGAACGCGGGCTCGCGGGTCGTAAAAGCGGATGATTATTGGAACGTGCCAGGTCACGCGGCGCTCAAGGGCCTAGGGATGACAGGGCCGGGGCAAAACGATTCACTGATATTCGATCTTCAATTGCTGCCTGCCTTATCGCAGTGGAAAGGAAAGCTAATCATAGAGTGGTCTATTCCTGCTCGCCCTTGGGTTCGGCTCGCACCCAACAACCCATTCGAGGTGCAGGCCATACTTGAGGAAAGTCTATTGGCAAAGGCAATGCCCGCTTGGGACGAACTGGTCGTGACTTGGCCGCAATTGGCGTCAAACTCATTGCCGACAAGCTGGCAAGATGAATTGCGCCGGCTGCGCGGGGTTTACTTCATCTATGATCGCGCGGACGGCAAAGGTTATGTCGGGTCTGCCTATGGAGCGGAAAACATTCTGGGGCGGTGGCAGCACTATGGAGCGACCGGACACGGCGATAACAAGTGGTTACTAGATCGGAACCCTGACCAATTCGAGTTTTCCATTCTTGAGTTGGCCGGAAGATTTGATGACCTGGATTCGGTAATCGAGATGGAGCGTAAATGGAAGCTGCGGCTTCACACGCGCCATCCCGAGGGGTTGAATGGTAACTGAGTAAAGGGCGTTTCATCCAAACAATGGGGATACCATGCCAGACGATAAGTCGAAAAAGGGCAACGCTGATAGAAAGCGTGTGTCAACGAAAGAGCGGTATGAAGTTGACTATGAGGCGAAAAAGACCGGGAAGTCCGCTCAACAGGTTAAAGATGCAGCTAAGAAGGTCGGACCTAGCCGGGCGAAGATCGAAGCGGAGTTGAAGAAGAAAAAGCGTTAGGCGGTCTAAATGGCGTCCCTAACAGGGACGCCATTTGAATGCGTATAAGTGGCTCGTTTTATTCGGAGGCCTTGCCGCCACGGCCATTTCCTCTGTCATTTGAGCCACTGGATGAATTGCCAGACGGAAAAGGTGTGACTTGATCCACTAGATAGTGGCCGCTGGGAACGTACTCTTCTTCGCCGGGCTTCACTTTGTGGATTGTTTTGAACACGGGCCCCGCGTTGCAGTACGGGTCTATTGGAGTGGTGTCAGGAGGCTCACCTACACTTGCATTCCTAGCACCCGGAACCGCCCCGGCTGTTATGCCAGTGAACGGCAGAATTTTGGTTGCCGAATCGGTTATGGCAGTGATTAGAGAGGACCCGGCCGGCTCGGAGCCATATGTAATGCTGGCTACCGTTCCATTCGCGTTGTAGTCGATTTTGACGTTGCTTTTAGCAAGCAAGGGGAACTCAGGCTTGATGTAATACTTTCCCGTGGGGTAATACACGAATTGCGATATGGGCACCGGCTTGCAGGTGCCGTAGTACTTGCCAGCGTAGGACTTCAGTTCGCCGTCCGCGCGATAGCGTTCCATGCGGTAGGCGACGAACCCCTTCTCAGGCGTGTCAGAGATAACGCCGCCCTTCTCCTCGTAAGTTTGGATGTCCCCTGAGCACGCGCTCAACCCGATCAGCGCGGCCGTTGCCAGTAGCATCGCTTTCATGATCGTCCCCGTGGTTGTGAGTACCGCTATACTAGACAACCAATGCGATAGTTCGGCAACCTGTCATTTCTGCCAGGGGCAATTTTTGTCAATACACTGGGTTCGAATCGGAAAGGGGACGCTAAAAATCGAGGTTTGCTTGTCGGATTTTTAGTCCAAAATCGAATCCGACAACCTTGAAAAAACCGCAGAAATGCGCGGATAAATTGATGATTCTTATAATCCCCGTGGGGACGCCATTCCAGTGCAAAAAAGAGAACGCCCCAATATGGGTCCAGGCCGATCCGGTGGGCCTGCGCCAGGGTCGCTGCATCTCAGGTCAGGTCGTCGTATCTGCAAAATTGGCGCAGCCGTTCGAAATCGCCGATAGAGATAGTTCTGCCCCGCGAGGTAACGCCGACCTCGGCCAAGGCGCGAAAGGCACGGGACAGGCTTTCGGGTGTCATGCCCAGCCGCGTCGCAAGTATCCGGCGCTCTTCGTTCAGCATGATCGGGCGTCCGGGATTCTCGCAGCGGCTTAGCAGGTAGCTGGCCAGCCGCTGCGCCGCCGATCGCAGTTTGAGATCTTTCATCTGCACGACCAGCATGCGCCAATGACGTGCCAGTTCGAGTGTCAGCGCCGTGGTCAGGGCGTGGTCGCGGCCTGCGATCTGGCGGAAGCGTTCGGCGGGAATCTGCACGATTCGCGATTCGGCCACGGTCCGGGCCGATACGAGATACGGTCGTTTCAGGATCACGGCGGGCGTCAACAGCACCTCGCTCCCCCCGAAGAATTCGATCACCGCCTCTTGTTCGTCCGAGCGACCGACCAAGGCAACGCTGCCTCGCAGGATGAAGTGGACGTATTGCGGCTCGTCGCCCTGCTCGAACAGTACGCTGCCTGCACCCAGCGTATGGGTGGTCGATTCGACCAGCAGGTTGTCGATTGTCGCGGTCTGCAGGTTCTGGAGCAGGCGCATGGAGCGCAAGATATGTCGATCGCCAGGATTCATGTCGTCTCTTGGTAGATGGCGGCGCTGCTCGACTGATGGTTATTAATTACCAGAAATCAAACTAATAACTAACAAAAATCAATCAAAGGCTACAATATCGTCGATTGTCCACGAGGCTTTGACTCTGATCAACAATCGAGGGACGCCAAAGCTGTGAACTCCCCGCAGTGCTTGTGGAGGATCGGATGGCTTTGTCTGCGCCAGCAATGGACGGCATCGACGGCAATGCAAGAAACCGGGCTTTGTGGCTGTCGACCTTTGCCTTCACCGTCTGCTTTGCGGTGTGGACGATCTTTTCGATCATCGGCATCCAGATCAAGAGCCAGCTCGGCCTGAGCGACACCGAATTCGGCCTTTTGGTGGGCACGCCGATCCTGACCGGGTCGCTGGTGCGGTTGGTACTGGGTATCTGGACCGACCAGTATGGCGGCCGCCTGGTCATGGTGCCGGTAATGCTCGCGGCGGCGGCGGCGACCTGGCTGCTCACCTTCGCCGAAACCTACCTCATGTTCCTGCTGGCGGCGCTGGGCGTGGGCATTGCCGGCGGCGCTTTTGCGGTTGGCGTTGCCTATGTCGCGCGCTGGTATCCGAAGGAGAAGCAGGGAACCGCGCTGGGCGTCTTCGGCGCCGGCAACGTTGGCGCCGCGGTCACCAAGTTCGTCGCGCCGTTCGTCATGGTCGCGTTCGGCTGGAAGATGGTCGCGAATGTTTGGGCGATCGGGCTGGTCGTGACGGCGGTGATCTTCTGGCTTGGCACCAAGGACGACCCGCAGCTCGAGGCGCGGCGGCGCGCCGGCATCAAGCCGCAGACGTTGCGGCAGATGCTCGAGCCGCTCAAGAACCTGCAGGTCTGGCGCTTCGCGCTCTATTACTTCTTCGTGTTCGGCGGCTTCGTGGCGCTCGCCCTGTGGCTGCCGCGCTACCTGATCGGCGCATACGGCGTCGATATCGAGACCGCGGGCATGATCGGCGCAGCCTATTCGGTGCCGGCCAGTATCTTTCGCATCTATGGCGGCCATCTCTCGGACAAGTACGGCGCTCGCCGCATCATGTACTGGACCTTCGGCGTCGCGGTGGCGACGTGCTTCGTGCTGTCCTACCCGCCCACGCAGTATCTCATCAACGGCATCAAGGGACCGATCAGCTTTCACATCGAGATGGGGCTGGTGCCGTTCACGGTGGTGATCTTCGTGCTCGGCTTCTTCATGAGCCTGGGCAAGGCCGCGGTCTACAAGCACATCCCGGTCTATTATCCGGACCATGTCGGTCCGGTTGGCGGCGTGGTCGGGCTGGTCGGCGGCCTCGGCGGCTTCGTCATGCCGCTGGCCTTCGGACTGATGAACGACCTGACGGGTCTGTGGACCAGCTGCTTCATGCTGCTGCTGCTGGTGGCGGGCGTCTCGCTGGTCTGGATGCACGTCTCCATCAACGTCATGGAGAGTCGGGCGGCGGCCGGAACGCTCGAACGGCTGCCCCAGCTGCCCGAGATGCAGGAAATCCACCGCCCCGAGCATCACGGGGCGCTGTCGGGCAAGCTGATCGAGGACTGGCGGCCGGAGGATGCGCAGTTCTGGCGGAGCAGGGGCCGCCGCATCGCGCGGCGCAACCTGATCATCTCGGTTCCCGCGCTGCTGCTGTCCTTCGCCGTCTGGATGGTCTGGTCGGTCGTGGTGGCGAAGCTGCCGGCGATCGGCTTCGCTTACAGCACCGACCAGCTGTTCTGGCTGGCGGCGCTGCCCGGCCTGTCGGGAGCCACCTTGAGGGTATTTTACTCCTTCGTCGTGCCGATCTTCGGCGGCCGCCTGTGGACCACGCTTGCGACCTGGTCGTTGGCCGTTCCGGCCCTGGGTATCGGCTACGCCGTTCAGAACCCGGACACGCCGTACTCGATATTCCTGCTGCTGGCGCTGCTGTGCGGCTTCGGCGGCGGCAATTTCGCCTCGTCGATGTCCAACATCTCGTTCTTCTTTCCCCGGGCGGAGAAGGGCCATGCGCTGGCGTTGAATGCCGGTTTGGGCAATCTCGGCGTCAGCGTCGTGCAGTTCGTCGTGCCGCTGGTCATCACCGCAGGCGTGTTCGGCTTCCTGGGCGGCGATCCCGTGATGGTGAAGAGCGGCACCGGTCAGGTGCCGCTGTGGCTGCAGAATGCCGGCTTCATCTGGGTGCCGTTCATCGCCGCCTCCGCATTCGCCAGCTGGTTCGGCATGAACGACCTTGCCACCGCCAAGGCGTCTTTCGCCGAACAGTCGATCATCTTCACCCGACGCCACAACTGGATCATGTGCTGGCTCTACACCGGCACGTTCGGTTCCTTCATCGGCTACTCGGCGGCGTTTCCGCTGCTGGCCAAGACCCAGTTCCCCGATGTCGACGCGTTGCAACTTGCCTTCATCGGCCCGCTGGTCGGCGCGCTGGCGCGCTCGCTGACCGGCTGGCTGTCGGATCGCTGGGGCGGCGGCCGCGTCACTTTTTGGGTATTCGTGGTGATGGCGGCGGCGGTCGTTGGAGTGATCTACTTCCTCCGGCTGCACGACTTCTACGGCTTCTTCGCCATGTTCATGCTGATGTTTCTGGCGACCGGGGTCGGCAACGCCTCGACCTTCCAGATGATCCCGTCGATCATGCGCAAGGAAGTCGACCGGCTGATGCCGGAACTCGCGGCTGAGCGGCGGCGCGTCCAAAGCGAGAAGGAGTCCGCCGCGATCATCGGCTTCACGTCGGCGATCGCCGCCTATGGCGCATTTTTCATCCCCAAGAGCTACGGCGCCTCGATCGCCGCCACCGGCAGCGCCGAGATGGCGCTGTGGGGATTCCTTGTCTTCTACCTGATCTGCATCGCCATCACCTGGCGCGTTTACACGCGCCGCGGCGGCCTGCTGCGCGACGTCGAGCGCGGCAAGACCGTCACGACGCCGGTACCCTGATCGTCCAGACCCTGGAGTACGAATTATGAGTCATTTCCTCGATCGGCTGATGTTCTTCCGCAAGAATGTCGATACGTTCTCCGGCGGTCACGGCGTGGTCACCAACGAAGACCGTCGCTGGGAGGAGGCCTATCGCAGCCGCTGGGCTCACGATCGCATCGTGCGTTCGACCCATGGCGTCAACTGCACCGGCTCCTGCTCGTGGAAGATCTACGTCAAGGGCGGGATCGTCACTTGGGAGACGCAGCAGACCGACTATCCGCGCACGCGTCCAGACCTGCCCAATCACGAACCGCGCGGCTGTTCGCGCGGCGCTTCCTACTCCTGGTATCTCTACAGCGCCAACCGGCTGAAGCACCCGATGGTGCGCGGCCGGCTGGTACGGCTGTGGCGCGCCGCCAAGGCAGCCAGCCCGGATCCGGTGAGCGCCTGGGCGTCGATCGTCGAGGACGAAGCGAAGGCGCGCGACTACAAGTCGGTGCGAGGCTTGGGCGGCTTCGTGCGCGTCGACTGGGAGGAGGCCAACGAGATTGTGGCCGCCGCCAACGCCTACACGATCAAGAAATACGGACCCGACCGCGTCGTCGGCTTCTCGCCGATTCCGGCCATGTCGATGGTGTCCTATGCCGCCGGCAGCCGTTACCTGTCGCTGATCGGCGGCGTATGCATGAGCTTTTACGATTGGTATTGCGACCTGCCGCCGTCCTCGCCGCAAACCTGGGGCGAGCAGACCGACGTGCCGGAAAGCGCCGACTGGTACAACTCGAGCTTCATCATGATGTGGGGCTCCAACGTGCCGCAGACGCGGACCCCGGATGCCCACTTCATGACCGAGGTGCGCTACAAGGGCGCCAAGATCGTCACCGTGACGCCCGACTACTCCGAGGCGTCGAAATTCGCCGATATCTGGCTGGCGCCCAAGCAGGGCACCGACGCGGCGATGGCGCTGGCGATGGGCCACGTCATCCTCAAGGAGTTCCATCTGCGGCGCAAAAGCGCCTATTTCGACGACTACTGCCGTCGCTACACCGACATGCCATGTCTGGTGCGGCTGGTGCGCAAAGGCGACAGCTACATCCCCGACCGGCTGTTGCGCGCGTCCGATTTCGCCGATTCGGCCGGCCAGGCGAACAACCCGGACTGGAAGACGATCGTGTTCGATCAGGCGGGCCAGCCGGCGGTGCCGACGGGCTCGATCGGCTTCCGCTGGGGCGAGGAGGGCAAGTGGAACCTGGAAAGCCGCAATGCGCGCGACGGCGGCGAACTCAAGCCGCACCTGTCGCTGGAGGATATTCGGGACGAGCTTGCCGATGTCGGCTTTCCCTATTTTGGCGGTCGCAAGCATCCCCGCTTCGCCCATAGCGAGCATGCCGACGTGCTGGTGCGCAAGGTGCCGGTGCGCAAGCTGGCGCTGAAGGACGGCGAGACGCTGGTTGCCACCGTATTCGACTTGCTGGTGGCCAATTACGGCATCGACCGCGGCTTCGGCGGCGGCAACGTCGCAAGCGACTACGACCAGGACGTGCCTTACACGCCCGCCTGGCAGGAACGCATCACCGGCGTATCGCGGGCCAACGTGATCGAGGTGGCGCGCGCTTTCGCCGACAATGCCGACAAGACGCAAGGGCGTTCCATGGTGATCCTCGGCGCCGGCGTGAACCACTGGTACCACGGCGACATGATCTATCGGGGGATCATCAACCTGCTCGCCATGTGCGGCTGCATCGGCCAGTCCGGCGGCGGCTGGTCGCATTATGTCGGCCAGGAGAAGCTGCGGCCCCAGACCGGCTGGACGCCGCTGGCCTTCGCGCTCGACTGGCATCGCCCGCCGCGCCACATGAACTCGACGTCGTTCTTCTATGCCCACACCGACCAGTGGCGCTACGAAAAGCTGAAGCTCGACGAAATCCTGTCGCCGACCGCGCCGGTCGAGCTGTCGGGCAGCCTGATCGACCTCAACGTGCGGGCCGAACGCATGGGCTGGCTGCCCTCCGCGCCGCAGTTGCAGGCCAATCCGCTGCATGTCGCCCAGGCGGCGGGCGCGGCGGGCAAGGAGGTGCCGGCCTATGCCGTGGACGCGCTCAAGAACGGAACGCTGAAATTCGCCTGCGAGGATCCCGACGACCCCGCCAACTTCCCGCGCAACATGTTCGTGTGGCGCTCCAACCTGCTGGGCTCGAGCGGCAAGGGCCACGAATACTTCCTCAAGCACCTGCTCGGCACCCAGCATGGCGTGCAGGGCAAGGATCTGGGCAGCGAGGGTGGCGTCGTGCCGCAGGAGGTGCGCTGGCACGAAAGCGCGCCGGAGGGGAAGCTCGACCTGCTGGTGACGCTCGACTTCCGCATGTCGACCACCTGCATGTATTCCGACGTCGTGCTGCCGACCGCGACCTGGTACGAGAAGCACGATCTCAATACCTCGGACATGCATCCGTTCATCCATCCGCTCTCGGCGGCGGTCGATCCGGCGTGGCAGGCGCGCAGCGACTGGGAGATCTTCAAGGGCATCGCCCGCAAGTTCTCCGAGGTCTGCCAGGGCCATCTGGGCGTGGAGAAGGATCTCGTGCTGGTGCCGATGCAGCACGACACGCCCGGCGAGCTGGCGCAGCCATTCGCACCCAAGGACTGGACCAAGGGCGAATGCGAACCGGTGCCAGGCAAGACCATGCCCGCCATGGTCGTCGTCGAGCGCGACTACCCGAACACCTTCCGCAAGTTCACTTCGCTCGGGCCGCTGATGACCAGGATCGGCAACGGCGGCAAAGGCATTGCCTGGAATACCGAGCACGAGGTGGCTTTTCTCAAGCAGCTCAACCGCACGGTCACCGAGCCGGGCGTGTCGCAGGGCCTGCCGCGCATCGACACCGACATCGATGCCGCCGAGGTGATCCTGGCGCTGGCGCCGGAAACCAACGGCGAGGTCGCCGTCAAGGCCTGGGATGCGCTTGCCAAGATCACCGGCCGCGCCCATCGCCATCTGGCGGTGGCGCGCGAGGACGAGAAGATACGGTTCCGCGACCTGCAGGCGCAACCGCGCAAGATCGTATCCTCGCCGACCTGGAGCGGCATCGAATCGGAACAGGTCAGCTACAACGCCGGCTGGACCAACGTGCATGAGCTGATCCCGTGGCGCACGCTGACCGGCCGCCAGCAGCTGTACCAGGATCACCAGTGGATGTTGGCGTTCGGCGAAGGGCTGTGCGTCTACAAGCCGCCGATCGACACCAAAACCATCGAGCCGATGCTGGAGCGGCGTTCCAACGGCAACAAGGAGCTGGTGCTGAATTTCATTACGCCGCACCAGAAGTGGGGCATCCACAGCACCTATACCGACAATCTGATCATGCTCACGCTGTCGCGCGGCGGTCCCATCGTTTGGTTGTCCGAGATCGACGCCAAGAGTGCCGGCATCGAGGACAACGACTGGATCGAGGCCTTCAATGTAAACGGTGCACTGGTGGCCCGTGCCGTGGTCAGCCAACGCGTGCCCTCGGGCATGGTGCTGATGTACCACGCCCAGGAGAAGATCGTGAATGTGCCGGGCAGCGAGATCACCGGCACGCGCGGCGGCATCCACAACTCGGTGACCCGCACCTGCCTGAAGCCGACCCACATGATCGGCGGCTATGCCCAGCAGAGCTACGGCTTCAACTACTACGGCACGATCGGCACCAACCGCGACGAATTCGTGATCGTGCGCAAGATGGCCAATGTCGACTGGCTGGACGGGCCGCTGGTGGCCGGTTCGGCGAAACGGGCTGCCGAGTAGGAGGACTGACCATGAAAGTTCGCGCGCAAATTGCCATGGTGCTGAACCTCGACAAGTGCATCGGCTGCCACACCTGCTCCGTGACCTGCAAGAACGTGTGGACCAGTCGCGACGGCGTCGAATACGCCTGGTTCAACAACGTCGAGACCAAGCCGGGCATCGGCTTTCCCAAGGAATGGGAAAACCAGGAACGCTGGAAGGGCGGCTGGACGCGGCTCAGGAACGGGAAGATCCAGCCTCGAATGGGCGGCAAGTTCCGTATCCTGGCCAAGATCTTCGCCAACCCGCAGCTGCCGGAAATCGACGACTACTACGAGCCGTTCACCTTCGACTACGCGCACCTGCACAACGCGCCGGAGTCGCAGGCCATGCCCACGGCGCAGCCGGTGTCGCTGATCACCGGTCAGCGCATGAAGAAGATCGAGTGGGGTCCCAACTGGGAGGAAATTCTCGGCACCGAATTCGCCAAGCGCTCGCGCGACGCCAATTTCGAGGGGGTCCAGAAGGAGATCTACGGCCAGTTCGAGAACACTTTCATGTTTTACCTGCCGCGGCTGTGCGAGCACTGCCTGAATCCGAGCTGCGTAGCATCCTGTCCATCGGGCTCGATCTACAAGCGCGAGGAGGACGGCATCGTTCTGGTCGACCAGGACAAGTGCCGTGGCTGGCGCATGTGCGTGAGCGCCTGCCCCTACAAGAAGATCTACTACAACTGGCAGTCCGGTAAGGCCGAGAAGTGCACGTTCTGCTATCCGCGCATCGAGGCGGGCGAGCCCACCGTGTGCTCGGAGACCTGCGTCGGGCGCATTCGCTATCTGGGCGTTCTGCTGTACGACGCCGACCGCATCGAAGCCGCCGCCAGCGTCGAGCGCGAGCAGGATCTCTATCCCGCGCAACTCGACGTGTTCCTAAATCCCGCCGATCCCGAGGTGATCGCTCAAGCCCGCCGCGACGGCGTGCCGGAAGCATGGCTCGAGGCGGCGAGGCGTTCGCCGACCTACAAAATGGCGATCGAGTGGAAGGTCGCCTTCCCGCTGCATCCGGAATACCGCACCCTGCCGATGGTGTGGTACGTGCCGCCGCTGTCGCCGATCCAGGCTGCGGCCGATGGCGGCCGCATCGCCATGTCGGGCGAACTGCCCGACATCAAGAGCCTGCGCATCCCGCTACGCTATCTCGCCAACCTGCTGACGGCAGGAGACGAAGAGCCCGTGGTCAATGCGCTGGAGCGTATGTCGGCGATGCGCGCGTTTATGCGTGCGCGTCATGTCGAACGCGTCGAGAACGACGCGGTGCTCAAGCGTGTCGGGCTGAACGCGGCGCAGGTCGAGGAAATGTACCGCTACATGGCGATCGCCAACTATGAGGATCGCTACGTCATCCCCACCACGCACCGCGAATATGCGGAGAACGCCTTCGACCTGCGCAGCTCGTGCGGCTTCAGCTTCGGCAACGGCTGCTCCGACGGGGTCAGCAGCGGCGTCGGCTTGTTTGGCGGCAAGAAGAAGGCGCGCACGCCGATGGAGGTTAAGTGATGAACATCTATCGTCTGCTGGCTTGCCTGCTGGTCTATCCCGACGCGGAAACTCAGGCCGCGCTGCCGGCCATGCGGCTGGCGCTGGTTGGCGACCGGGCCATTCCCGAAGGCTTGCGGCGCGATCTCGCCCGGGCGCTCGACGATCTTGCCGCGGCCGACCTGCTGGATCTGCAGGAGCGCTACAGCGGCACGTTCGACCGCATCCGCTCGCTGTCGCTGCATCTTTTCGAACACGTGCACGGCGATTCGCGCGAGCGAGGCCCGGCCATGCTCGACCTGGTCGAGCTCTATCGCCGCCATGGCCTCGATGTGACGTCCGGCGAGTTGCCGGACTACCTGCCGCTGTTTCTGGAATTCCTCTCGACCATCGACCGGAAGCAGGCCGACGGCTACCTGGCCGATGCCGCCGACATCCTCGGCGCGCTGCACGACCGGCTCGGCAAGCGGCAATCGCCCTACGCGGCGATTTTCGCCTTGCTGCTGCATCTGGCGCGGGCGCCGGCCACGCCGCTGGGCGAAGAACCGGAAGAATTGAATTTCGCGGCGCTCGACCGTGCCTGGGAGGAGACCGCGGTCGCCTTCGGGCCGGAGAACAATCCGGCGACGGCAGGCGGCTGCGATCGCGCCGCCGCCATCGTCGCGCGCATGAATGCGGACTCTCGGGAGTAACGCCGATGGAAGCCTATCTCAACCAGCTGGTGTTCGGCATCTATCCATACATCTGCATCGCCGTCTTTCTGGTGGGCAGCCTGATCCGGTTCGACCGCGAGCAATACAGTTGGCGCAGCGGATCGAGCCAGCTGCTGCGCGCCCGGCAGCTGCGCTGGGGCAGCAACCTGTTCCATATCGGCATCCTGTTTCTGCTGTTCGGCCATTTCGTCGGCCTGCTGACGCCGCATGTGATCTACGAGCACTTCATCAGCGCCGGCGCCAAGCAGATGCTGGCGATCGTTTCCGGCGGAACCGCCGGGGTGCTGTGCTTCGTCGGGCTGACGCTGCTGTTGCACCGCCGTCTGACCGATCCGCGCATCCGCGCCACCAGTTCGCCGATGGATATCGCCATACTGCTGCTGCTGTGGCTGCAACTGGTGCTGGGTCTGGCGACCTTGCCGATCTCGCTCGGCCATCGCGACGGATCGGTGATGTTGCTGCTGTCGGAATGGGCGCAGCGTATCGTCACCTTGCGGTCCGGCGCCGCCGAACAGATCGCCGGTGTCAGCCCGATCTTCAAGGCGCATCTGTTTCTCGGCATGACGCTGTTCCTGGTGTTCCCATTCTCGCGCCTGGTCCACATCTGGAGCGCGCCGGTGTGGTACGTGTTCCGGCGCTACCAGGTGGTGCGCCGCCGCGGCGGGACCAATGCGCTGCGCAGCGGAGGGCGCTGAGATGGAATCGATCAGGGTCAACGGCGTGGAGATCGCCGAGGCGGCAGTGGCGCGCGAGGTCCAGTACCATCCGGCCGAGTCGCTCGAGCAGGCGCGCCTGTGCGCAGCGGAGGCGTTGGTCGTCCGCGAGCTTTTGCTGCAACGCGCTTTCGCGCTCGGACTGCTGTCTGACCGCGGAGAAGGGGACGGAGAAGGGGATAGAGAGGAAGATACCATCCAGCTTCTGCTGTCGCAGGAGATATCGGTCCCGGAAGCGGACGAAGAAACCTGCCGGCGCTACTGGACCAACAATCGCGGTCGTTTCCGCAGTCCCGATCTGGTCGAGGCCGCGCATATCCTGCTGCCCGCCGCGCCCGACGACGCCGAGGGCCGGGCGCGGGCCAAGCGGCTGGCGGTCGAGTTGATCGGCGTGCTGCAAGGCAATCCAGGTCGCTTTGCGTCGCTTGCGGTCGAGCATTCGGCCTGCCCGTCGCGAGATCAGGGCGGCTCTCTTGGCCAGGTTACGCGCGGCGAGACGGTTTCCGACCTGGAGACCTTCCTGTTCAACCTCGATCCCGGCCAGCTTTGTCCCATCCCGGTGGAAACCCGCTACGGCTTTCACGTGGTGCGGGTCGACCATCGGGTCGAGGGAAAGGAGCTGCCGCTGGAATCGGTACGGGGGAAAATCGCCGAATTCCTGCGCGATCGGTCGTGGCAGCAGGCGGTGCGGCAGTACATAGGCTTGCTGATCGGCGAAGCCCGAATCGAAGGCATCGATCTGCAAGGTGCGACCTCGCCGCTGGTACAGTAGCGACAGAGGGCTGGCGCGTCGGTCGATCTGCGGCGAAGGAGTTGATGATGAGCCTGCCAGTCATGGAGAACGGCGGCGCCGATCGCGCCTGGCGCGGGCCGGTGATGCTGGCTTATGGCTTTCGCGTGTTTTTTCCGCTTGCCGCGTTGTACGCCATCGTGGCGATTCCCGCCTACCTCCTGGTGTTGAGAGGCGAGGGCATGCCTTTCGATCGCATGCCGGCAATCAGCTGGCACGCGCACGAAATGCTCTATGGCTATGCCGCCGCCACGCTGGGCGGCTTCCTGCTCACCGCCGTGCCCAACTGGACTGGCGCGGCGCCGGTACGCGGCGGGCGGCTGCTGTCGCTGGCTCTGCTCTGGCTCGCCGGTCGCCTCGTGCTCTGGCTGGGCAACATCGTTCCACCGCTGGCAGCCGGCGCGGTCGACCTGCTGTTCCTGCCCGCGCTTGGCATCATGGTGGCGCCGTCGCTCGTGGCAGCGCGCAACAAGCGCAACTACATGTTCTTTGTCCTGCTGGCGCTGCTGTTTGCCGGCAATGCGCTGATGCATGCCGCGCTTGCCGACCTGGTCTCGCAAGATGTCGGCCGCCGCGGCGAGTTTCTGGGGCTCGACATATTCCTGTTGATGATCTCGGTGATCGGAGGGCGCATTCTGCCGGCTTTCACGGCCAACTATCTGCGCCAAAGCGGCGGCACGGCGGAAATCGTGCCGCGGCCGTGGCTCGACCGCGCCACGCTGATTGCCATGGTCGCGATCATGCTGGCCGATCTGGTGCTGGGCGATCGTCATGTGATCGTGGGCGCGATCTGTCTTGTCGCAGGCGCAATCAATCTGCTGCGGCTGGGCGGGTGGCATGGGCGCGCCACCCTGGCCGAAATGTCGCTCGGCGTCCTGCATGTCGGCTACGCCTGGCTGGCGCTGGGCTTGCTCCTGCGCGGCATCGACACGATCTGGGCGCCGTTCATCGGTGCGGCGGCCTTGCACGCGCTGACCATTGGCGCCATCGGCACCATGACCATGGGGGTCATGACGCGCGCCGTGCTGGGCCATACCGGCCGGCCATTGCGGGCCACGCCGCGGCTGCTGGCGGCTTACGGGCTGGTCAGCCTGGCGGCGCTGCTGCGGGTGCTGGGTGGCGCATTCGCGGCGCTGGACTATGCGCTGGTGCTCGATCTGGCCGGCCTGTGCTGGGTCGCCGCCTATCTCGTATTCCTGTCGGTGATCGGGCCGATCGCGCTGCGGCCGCGGGCCGACGGCAGGCCGGGCTGAAGCCAGGGGTGCCGCGATGAAGCATGGCGCCATTCTCGGCATCGTCGGCCGCAGCGGCGCGGGCAAGACGACGCTGATCGAACGGCTGTTGCCGCTGCTGGGCGGCGCCGGCTTGCGGGTGTCCACGGTCAAGCACGCTCATTGCAGCGTCGAAATCGATCGTCCAGGCAAGGACTCGCACCGGCACCAGGCGGCCGGTGCGCACGAGACGCTGCTGGTCGGGTCGCAAGGCTCAGCCCTATTCCGGCGGCACGAGCCGCACCACCATGTGCTGGAGGCGATGCTCGAGCGGCTCGACGCCGCCGATCTGGTGCTGGTCGAGGGCTACAAGAGCTACGCCATGCCGAAGATCGAAGTGTGGGATCGCTCGGTGGGCGAGCCGCCGCTGGCGTGCAAGGGACTGATGGTGCGCGCGGTGGTTTCCGACCACGGCATCCCGCAAATCTTGGTGCCGACATTCGCGCGCGACGATGTCGGCACGATCGCCAGCTTCATCCAGCAAATGACCGCTGCCGGCGATCCTCATACGCCAGAAGCCTTCCAGCCCATCAAAATACCGAACTAGGTTCTGTACTCATAAAGGGATTCCATTGAAGGGGGAACAGTGATTCATTCTCCGTAGTGGGAGGATGAGATGGCACGGTTCGACCTGAGTGATGGGGAATGGGGGCTGATTAAGCCCTTGTTGCCGAACAAGCCGCGCGGTGTGGCGCGGGTGAGTGACCGGCGGGTGCTGAACGGTATCTTCTATGTGTTGCGGACGGGTTCACCCTGGCGTGATCTGCCGGAACGCTACGGCCCCTACACGACGGTCTATAACCGCTTCAACCGCTGGGCCAAGGCCGGCGTTTGGGTGCGGATATTCGAGACGCTGGCGGCGAAGTCGCCCCATTCGATGGCCTTCATCGACAGCTCGGTCATCCGTGCCCATCAGCATGCGGCCGGTGGTAAAAAGGGGGCGAAGATCACGCCATCGGCCGTTCTCGTGGAGGACTGAGCACCAAGATCAACGCTCTTGTCGATGAGAACGGTTTGCCGGTGCGGCTCATGCTGACCGCGGGACAAGCCCATGATCTGCGCGCTGCACCCCATCTGCTCGAAGGATTGAAGTGCCGCCATGTCGTCGCCGACCGCGGCTATGATGCCAATGCGCTGCTCGATCTCATCCGGGCCAGCGGCGCCAAGGCACACATCCCATCGACCAGCCAGCGACTGATCCATCGCTCCGTCAACCCGCGCATCTACCGTCAGCGCAATCTGGTCGAGCGCTTCTTCTGCAAGCTCAAGCACTTCAGGCGTATCGCAACCCGCTTCGACAAGCTCGCCAGAAACTTCCTCGCTGCCGTCGCTCTCGCTTCAGCCCGCATCTGGACCCGAATTTATGAGTCCACTACCTAGCTCGATATGGTCGGGCGCGCCGCCGAATAGATGTGCCGGAAATCAATATGGCTGGCCGGTTCCCGCTTTGGTCCGTTGCGGCACGCCGACGCACGCCACCAGCGTCGATCGACCGTTCCGATCGCGATGGGTCGGACAGTCGTCATGTCCCTGTTTGTTGGCTAGATTGCCGCCATCGGACACGTGGCGAGGCAGAGGCAGATCGATATGGAGATAAAGCAGGAGGGCCTGTTCCATGGCCCCAACTTTCTTCTTCCGGCGCCTACCGTGTCCCTGGTGCTGGGCCGCGCCGGCGGATTTGGCGGGCTGATCCAGTCGCGTCTCGACCGGCTGGTGGGCTGCATCAACCAGACGATCCAGGCGGCCGGCGGTACCGCCGAACTCGGCGCCGTCGACCGGGATCTGCTGCAGCGCGAGCCGGCGCTGGCGGTGGGCGACCTTGTCGTGCGAACCGTCGCAACCCTGCATCGGGAATACGCCTTTTCCAGCGAACTGATGCGCACGGTGGCCCAGCCGCAGCCCGATCAGGTGTCGATCGCCTACGAATTCGGCGACTTGACGCTCGGCCTGCTGGCCGGCCGCTACGCGGTCGCGATCTGGGCCGCCATGCTTGGCGATCCCGAAGCGCCGCCCGAGGCGCTGCAAGCTCTCTACGATCGGTTCAAAAAGCAGGCCGATGAAATCGGGCTTGTGATCGAGACCCGTTTGCTGGTGCAGGAGTTGAGGCGGCGCAAGATTCCCTGGATCCGGTTCGGCGGCGATACCCCGCTGCTTCAGGTCGGCCAGGGCGCCAGGATGCGACGGTTCCACAACTCCATGTCCGACGAGACGCCGGACATGGCCTATCGGCTGGCCACCATCAAACCGGTCGCCGCGCGCCTGTTGCGCGAACACGGCCTCCCGGTGCCGCCGCAAACCTTGACCGAGACTCTCGATCAGGCGCTGGCGGCGGCGCGCCGGATCGGCTTTCCGATCGTCATCAAGCCGATCAACCAGGACCGCGGCATCGGCGTCAAGGTGGCCATCGCCAACGAGACGGAGCTGGCTGCCGCCTATGCCGGGACGCGTTCCTACAGCGCCGTGCAGGTCGAGAAATACCTACCGGGCTTCGACTATCGATTCACCTTCATCCGCGGCGCGCTGCTGGGGGTGCTGTGCACCATGCCGCCGATCCTGTCCGGCGACGGCAAGGCAACGATCCGCCAGTTGCTCGATGCGGCGCCTGTCACGACGGCGACCTTCGCGCGACGCAAGGTGATCGTCGACGACGAGGTCCTGCGGCGCATCGCCGAGCGCGGCTATACGCCGAGCGACGTGCTGCCGGCCGGCGAGCGGATCGTGCTTCGCCAATGGTGGCGCAACCAGCTCGACCACATGCTGGAGAACGTGACGGCCGTCACCCATCCGGAGAATATCGAGGCCGCCAGCCTGGCCGTGCGGCTGATCGGGCTGGACATCGCCGGAGTCGATTTCATCACCAGCGACATCACGCGGCCGTTCTACGAGACCGGCGGCGCCTTCACCGAGGTCAATCCCATGCCGGCCCTGGCCGGGGTGCAGCGCTGCGGGATGCCAGCCTACCGGACCATGATCGAGGCATTCTATCCGCCGGGAGACGACGGGCGGATTCCGACGGCATTGCTCCTGGGCGGGGGCGATGCGTCGCCGGTCCTCGACGCTGCCGAACGGTTGCTGCACCGGGAAGCGCATGGCCTGGGCATCGCCACGCTTGGCCGGTTCGCCGTCGGCGGTCGCCCGGTGCGCCGCGCCGATGCCGACGAAGCTGCGCGGATCCGCGCTATCCTCGCCGATCCCCGCGCGACCGTGGCGATCTTTCAGGCGACGCCGGAGACGATCGCCGGGCAGGGTCTGGCGATCGATCTTTGCGATGTCGGCGTGATCCTGCCGGCCGGCGAAACGGCGGAACCGAGCCCGGCGGCGGGCGATGCGGCTCGACAGGCTGCAATCCTCGTGGCGCGTCTGGCGCGCAAGGCCCTCGTGCTGGGGGTCGACGAACCGGCGGCGGCGGCGCTGGTCGGGTCTGCCGATGCCAGGCGCATCTTCTGGGTGGCGGCCGATGGTGCGGACGATGGTGCGGACGGTGGCGGCATCGCCCGTGCGCAGGATGCTGTGCTCGGCGTCGAACCGGGCGAGGGCGGACCAGCGATCGTCCTGCGCGACGAGGGCCATGTGCGGTACATCGCGCCCGCACCCGGACCGTGGCTGGGCACCGGTCCCGACGCACGGCGCGCGCGCCAGGCCAATCTGGTGGCGATCGCCATTGCCCTGGCGCTGGGCGTCGATCCGGGCGGAGTGGCCGAGGCGCTGAATCGGCCTCGGCCGTAAGGCGGCGGAGGGCCGTTCAGTTCGCCCGGCTCGGCGTCGGGCGCGCGCGGCAGATCCAGTTGTTGATCGCGAACCGCGAATCGGCGAAAGCGCCCGATGGACAGACGATCGGCTGCACCGCATGGGGAGCGAACGATGGAAAGCAGATCAGCCCGTCGTTGACCGGCTCGACGTCGAGAAACCGGCTCGTCTCGCTGGCATCGAGCAGAGGATAAAGGCGCAGCGCGCCGCCGCTGAAGCGCCTGGGCTGGGCGAAGAAATAATACACCGCCGTGACCATGCGTTGCGCCGGCAGCTCGACGCGCCCGGTAAAGGTGTCGATGTGCTTGCCGAAGAACGCGCCATCGTTGTGCGCGGTCAATTCCATCTCGTAGACGGTCGGCACGAAGGGCGACAGTCTCAGCGCGGCCGTGATGGTGGGCAGCAGGGCGGCCAGTCGCGCCTTGAACATCTGTTGCAATTCGCGGCTGAATTCGTCGGCCTGGGCCAGGGTGCTCGAGCGACGCAACCCGTAGTCGTGCTTCGCCGACTGCCCGTCGCCGACCGCGGTGGGCACGAAGCGCGCTTCATGGTCGACGCAATGGGCGATCAGCCGTTCGACCAGATCAGAGCCCAGAAAATCCGGTATCAGCAGATGCGGCGAGGGTTCCAGCACGGCCAGGCAATTGGCGCCGCCGTCGACGGGGTTGCTTTTGTCCAGTGTCAAGACGCTGCTCGCTCACCTTCAACGGGTATCATGGCTGGCCAGCAAGCTTTCCAGAAAATGGCGGGTGGCGCAAACTGCGCTACAGTCCGCGGCGGTGGATCCCGGGACGATGCCAAGGTGGTGCAGTTGGAAGATACCAGCGTGTTCGAGAGAGCGTCGAGCCCACCGGAAGTGGCTCTCGGCGAGCAGCAGCTGGTGCTGCTCGATATTGCCGGCGCCGCGTACTATACGCTCGAGGGGCCGGTGGCGATCAGGATCTGGCAGTTGCTGGCGGCGCCGCAATCGCTGGCGGCGCTGGTTGCGGCGCTGGTCGAGGAGTTCGAGGTCGATCGCGCGCGCTGCCGTGAAGAGACGGTGCAATACCTGCAGCTTCTGAGCGCCAAGCGGCTGGTTCACCAGATGACGCCGCAGTGAACTCCGGCCGGCCGTTTCCGGCCGGACATGTACGCCGGTATAGGGCCGTGCCCGCGCCGATCCGGCGTTTGCATGGTTGGATGACGGTACAACGCGCTGTGATTTGGCTGGCGACAGTGGTAAAAAAGAACAGGACTCGGGTTCATCGGATTTGTTGCTTTAAAGGACTTTCTGCCTAAAGGGGGGCTGCGATGCGCAAAGTTTGGCAAACGCCGGCGTTGGGTGAGATTTCGGTTCGCAGTGCGCTGTTCGGCTCGTCACAACCGGAAGGCGATGTCACGAGCTATGGCCCGTCACTGGGGCCGGTCGGACCGACCGGCGTTCAGGTCGACCCTCTGGGTCCGGTCCAAGGACCTCCGCCCGGTCCGGTGATGGGCCCGCCAGCGCCAGGTCCCGCCTTCTTTGGTCCCGGCGGCTCCCCGCTTGGCCCGTTTTCCGACGCTGCGCCGTACGGTCCCAGTTTCTTCGGCCCGTCGGTGCCTTCCGATGTCCGGCTCAAGGAAAAGCTGCACCAGGTCGGGACCACCGCCCACGGGCTGCCGCTCTACACCTTCAGCTATCGCGGCCAGGCCGAAGTCTATGAAGGCGTGATGGCCCAGGACGTGCTTGCTGTACGCCCCGACGCCGTGGTGCTGGGCGATGACGGCTTCTACAAGGTCGATTACGCCAAGCTGGGTGTTCCCTTCCGACGGGTCCACTGACCCGTCGCAAGCGAGCCCGGGAAATCCCCGGCATCCGGCAGACGCCGGCAGACGAGAGACAGGCCCGTTGGTTTGACAACAGGCCTGTCTGATTCTGGGGGTGGGTTCGGTCCGTGCGGGGGCCGGCATAATGTGCCGGCGGCATGGCCAGGTGCAGCGCCGGTCTGGGCCCATAGGCAGATAGTGCGTCTCAGTCCCGCGAGGCGAGTTCGCCGCGCCGCTTGGCTATCGCATGCCGCGCCGCCCCGTTGCCCAGCGCGGCGGTCCATTTGAACCGCCAGGTGATGCCGATGAACATCGCGGATTCCATTTCCCGACATGCAAGCGAGCGCCCTTACGCTCTTGCGATGATCGAGGACGACAAGCCGATCCATTTCAAGACGTTCGACGGCCTGGTCTGGGCGGCGGCGGCGCATATGCGTCGCGCGGGGATCGCGCCGGGCGACGTCGTCGGCATGACGTATCCGCATTCGACGCTGTACCTGGTGACACTCTACGCGCTGGCGCGCATCGGCGCGGTATCGCTGGCGCTTTCGGTGTTCGATTCGCAGGTGCTGCGGACGGCCTACGCCCAGCGGTTCGGCGTCCAGTGGGTGGTTGCGCCCGATCCGGTGGCCAGCCTGGACAACATTCCGACCGTGCTGATGCAGGGATCGGATCTGCGGCAGCCCCCGGCCGAGGGCACCGAGGGGTTGCGCTTCGAAGGCGGCGATCGCCCGTGGTTCATCCGCCGAACCTCGGGCACGACCAGCGAGGCAAAAGGCGTGGTGTTCACGCACGATGCCGATCTGCGCGAGTTCCAATCGCGCGCCGCATTCTACGCCGGGGCGGATGACCGCTATCTGGCCGTGATCGACATGAACATGTCCTACGGCTCGCTGGAATCGGTGCGTACTCTGCACGGCGGCGGCGCGGTCGTCGTGGCCAAGGCGCCCGTGCTGGCCCGCAACATGCTCGACGCGATCGACCGTTACGCCATAACCCGGCTGGCCGTGACCCCCAACTATTTCGACGTGCTGATGTCGGCCCTGCCGCAGGATGGGGTGCGCTGCCCGACGCTCAGGGATGTCACGGTGGCAGGCATGGCCATTCCCGAATCGCTGCGCCGAGAGATCCGGCGGCGGCTCAGCCCGAACCTGATGGTGCGCTACGGCTCGAACGAGACCGGGCCGATGACGGTGGCCGACGGCGCCATGCAGGAGAAATTTCCCGAGACGGTCGGCGCCATCCAGCCGGATGTCGAACTGCAGATCGTCGACGACCACGACCAGCCGCTGCCGCGCGGCGAATTGGGCCGCATCCGCGTCCGCACGCCGTGGACGCCGACCGGCTATCTCAACCTGCCGGAAGAGGCCAACAGGGTGTTCCGCAACGGCTGGGCCTATCCCGGCGATGTCGGGGTGCTGTCCCAGGAAGGCATGCTTTTCCTCAAGGGACGCGTCGACGACATGATGAATTTCGATGGCATCAAGATCATGCCCACCGATATCGAGGAGGCGCTGCTGCGGCATCCCGCCGTGGTCGAGGCGGCCGCCTTTCCCGCCCGATCGCAGCGCCACCAGAACATTCCGATGGCGGCGGTGACGGTGCGATCGCCGGTCACGCCCGAGGAGTTGCTGGACTATACCAAGGATCTGCTCGGTTTGCGGGCGCCGGTGCTGATCAGCGTCGAACCGGTCCTGCCCAAGAACGAAATGGGCAAGGTGGTCAAGCGCGAGCTGGCCGTCCGCCTGGCGGGTAAATTGCCGGCCGAGTGGCTCTAACGCGATCGATGCGCGGTCCGGCATTTTAGGGCATGTTCACCGGACGAGGCGTGTCGGTCGAGCCTGCCGGACGTTTCGGTCCCGGCGCCGACGCCATAAGTCAGATCATGAACGTTGCCGACATCATAAGCCGACATGCCCGGGAACGCCCTTATGCCGTGGCGATCATCGAGGGCGACAACATCGTCAGTTTCGCCAAGCTGGAACGCGCCATATGGACGGCGGCGGCACATCTGCGGCGCGCCGGCATCGGCCCTGGCGACGTGGTCGGCCTGACCCTGCCGCACTCGGCGCTTTTCCTGGTCGCGCTCTATGCCCTGGCGCGCATCGGCGCGGTCCAGGTATCCCTGCCGGTCTACGATCCGCAGCCGATGCGGGCGGCCTATGCCGGCCGGTTCGGCGTCAAATGGGTGGTCGGCGCCAGCGATGCCAGCGGCCTGGCCGGGCTTCGTCTGGCGCTGCTGCGGGCGGAAGACGCGTGGCAGGAATCCGGCGCGCCTTCCGCCGAATCGACCTTCGAGGGCGGCGACCATCCCTGGTTCATCCGGCGCACCTCGGGCACGACCAACGAAGCCAAGGGCATCGCCATCACCCACCGGCACGCCCTGGCCGAACTGCAAATCCAGGCGGGCTGCTTTCCCGGCCCCACCGACCGCTACCTGGCGGTGGTCGAGATGGGCATGGTCTATGGCATGCATTCCTGCGAGCGCACGCTCTTCGGCGGCGGCACGGTGATCATTCCGGCGATGCCGTTGGACCTCGACGGCTTCTTCACCTATGTCGATCGCTTCGCGATTACCCGGCTGATGCTTACGCCCAACCATTTCGACCTGTTGTTGCCGCTGCTGCCCGAGGACGCCGTTCGCTGTCCCACGGTCAACGACGTCACCGTGTCGGGCATGATGATGCGCGAATCGTTGCGCCGCGAGGTCAGGCGCCGGTTCAGCCCCAACCTCACGGTGCGCTACGGCTCCAACGAGGCGGGCTACCTGACCCTGGCCGACGCCGCGATGCAGGAGCAATTCCCCGACACGATCGGCGCGGTCATGCCGGGCGTCGAACTGGAGATCGTCGACGAGCAGGACCGGCCGGTGCCGCACGGCACGCCCGGCCGCATCCGGGTGCGCACCTCCTGGATGCCGACCGGCTACGTCAACGCCTCGGGTCCTTCGGACAGGACGTTCCGCAACGGCTGGATCTATATGGGCGACGCGGGGGTCCTGTCGCCCGAGGGGCTGGTGTTCCTCAAGGGGCGCGAGGACGACATGATGAATTTCGACGGCGTCAAGATCATGCCGGCCGATATCGAGGACGCGCTGCTGCGCCATCCCGCCGTCGTCGAGGCGGCCGCGTTTCCGGCCAATTCGCCGCGCCACCAGCATGTCCCGATGGCGGCGGTGACGGTGCGCGGCGCCGTCACGCCGGAGATGCTGATGGCCCATTGCCGGCAGTTGCTGGGCATCCGCGCGCCCATGCTGATCAGCATCGAGCCGTCGCTGCCCAGGAACGCCATGGGCAAGATCGTCAAGCGGGAGTTGAGCCTTCGCCTGGCCGAGAGGTTGCCGGCGGCGCTGCGCTGAGGAGGCGCCGCGCCGGCGCGCCCTGGCGCTCCGGTCGGCATCCTGTTGCCAACCGCCGTGCCATCGCGCATGAAATCCCGGGCTTCACCACGGCGAAGCCCCGTCGCATCGGGCGGCGGGCGTCGTGGCGATCGGCAGGACAACGGATTGCCATGGCAGACAAACTCAATGTCGGTGTCGTTTACGGTTCCGACACCGCGCAACTGCCCGAGCATGCCCAGCAGCTCGGCACCTTCAATACGCTGCTGGACGGGCACAACGACGTGGCGCGGCTGATCAGTCCCAGCCAGGCCGTTGCCGTGCCGGTCTTGTTGACGCCCAGCTACCTGGAACGCAACTGGCGCTACGACTTCAACCGCTTCGACGTCATATTCAGCGCCCTGTCGGATCCGGATCTGCTCCCGACCAGCTTGCTGCTGGCGATCGCCGTGCTGGCCGGCACCACCACCCCGATCGTCAACGACCCGCGCCAGGTGATTCGCACCCGTCGCGACATCGTCAGCGGCTCGCTGCGCTCCCTGCCGGGGCTGCTGGTACCGAAGACGATCAGGCTGATGCCCGGCCAGACGGCGTCGGCGGCAGCCGCCGAGCAGGGGATGGCTTATCCCTTGTTGCTGCGCAGCGCCGGCATCCACGCCATCCGCGAGAGCGAACTGATCAAGGTCGAGAGCGCCGCCGCGCTGGACGCGGCGCTGACGGCGGGGGCGGTCGCCCTGCCGGGCTATTTGACCGAATTCGTCGATACCCGCGATGCCCAGGGCTTCTATCGCAAGATGCGTCTGGTGGTGTGCGGCTCGACCGTCATTCTTCGTCATTATCTTTATTCCGATCAATGGCTTATCAAGGCCGCCTCGCAGCCTTTCATGCATGACCGCCCCGAACTGATCGAGGCCGAACAACGGGCGGCAGCCAATCCCTTGGCGGTGCTGCCATCCAACGGTGCCGAACTGCTGGGCGCCATCAAGAGCCGGATCGGCCTGGATTATTTCGGCATCGACTGTGCGCCATTGCCGGATGGAAGGTTGCTGGTTTTCGAGGTCAACGCGACCATGAACATGTTGCCCCCCAGCCGCCACCCGGTACGGGGCCCCTTTACGGTGGCGGCGATCGAACGGGTCGCCAACGATTTCAATGCCCTGATCAGGCAACGATCTGCCGATAAGCGCGGTCGAAGCGGGCAATAGGTCAGGGGTACGATCCGATTTGCTGCCGGCAGCAATCGATCGCTACGGAAATGCCGAATTTTACAATCTTTCGGGTGGGTTGGGCCTCGGGATACTGTGCGCCAAATGTAACAGCTCGACTGATTTAGTTTAGTTCATGATAAAAACTAACAAAATTCTGCGTTTGCGCATTGTCAGCCCCCGGGACTTGCTGGCACTCTGACAACGATATTTCGATATTTGAGGCGCGCCGCCATTGCCGCGCCGTTTGTTCTTGGGGGAGAGCTTCATGTTGGCGATCAACAAGCGTTTCTTGACGTCTGTGTCGGGCATTGCATTGACCACGGCGATGGCCTTGGCCGTCTCGACCACGCAAACGCAAGCGTTGCCGCCGACATCGGCAACCGGAACGGCGTTGCCGGGCAACAACAATTTTGGTTCGGCACAGGCGATCACTTCGCTCCAGTCGGTCGAAGACGAAGGCGTCGATCCAGCCAACGCAGTCGTCGTCACCGGCACCGTCTACGGCACTTCGACCTTCAATCATGCCAACGCCATCGGCGTGCAGATCTACGGCTGGGACATCGAAGCCTCCAACGCCTACGACAGCGAGATCAGCGTCGCCCCGACTTTCGGCGCCACGGCGACCAACACCGCAACCGTGACGGGTTCGATCGTCGGCGTGTTCGGCAACGAGAGCTATGCGCCCGGCTCCGACTCCAACGGCGTCTCCGTCGCCGACGACATCGAAACGAAGTCGGCTTTTGCCTTCGCCTTCTATGGCGGCCCTGGCTACGTCTCGCAGACGGCGGTGGCCCAGAACACGACCTCGGTGATCGGCACCGTCGCGGGCTCCTCGACGCTCAGTGCGGGCCTGACCGTCGGCGACGCCATTCGCGCCGGCGACTTCTCGTTCCAGGATTCGGCTTGGGCTGGCGTCGTTGTGTTCGGCGACTCCGGCTTCGGCTCGGCCCATGCGATGAACGTGGTCAGCATCATCGGCGGCGTCGGCGGCACCGGCGCTTCGCCGCAATCGGTCGGCGTCGACGCGCTGGGTTCGGCCTATGCCGTCAACGCCTATGCCGGCGGCGAATCGACCCTCTACATTCCGCAGCTGCTCCCCTATTCGATGTTCGAAGGCGGTTCGGTTGTCGCGTCGAACGGGGCGGCCTCGCTCGATCTGCTGGCCTCCAACGCGGTGGGCATCAGCGGCACGGTGAATGGCGCCGGCGGCGAGGGCGCGATCGGTGTGCGCATCGGCAACGACGTCTTCGCGGCGGAAGCCGGGGCCTTCGGCGAGGCGATCTCGTTCGCCGGCAGCACCGGCGGCGGCGTTTCCTCCGCCAGCGCGATCATCATCGCTTCCAATGCGGTGACCCTCGCGGGCGCCGGCAATGGACTGGAATCGGCCAACACGGGCATTTATGTCGGCGGCCAGGTGTTCGCCGAATACGCATCGGCCTTCGGCGAAGCGGTCAGCGGCACGGGCCCGAGCTCGACCGCGCATATCGAAGTGCGCGCCGAAAACCTTGTGACGATTTCCGGCACGGCGACCCAGGGCAACACCGGCGTCTATGTCGCCGAGAGCACGCGGGCGACCTTTGCCGAGGCGGCGGGCTTCGCTTCCGCCAATTTCGGCGAAAACGGCAATGTCCCCAGCGCTTTCGCCGACATCCTGATCGATGCCGGCAACACGGTGATCATCGCCGGCGTCGCCACCGGCGACAATGCGATCGGCTTCCAGATGGGCGAGGGCGGCGTTCAGGCCTATGCCGCGGAAGCGACCGGCGTCGTCAGCGCCTACGCCTACAACAGCGCCACGGTCGCCAACAGCGCGGTTGCTACCGCCGAAGGTTCGGTCGCCGCGCATAACGGCGTTACCTTGACCGGCACGGTCAACGACACCATCGCCAACGGCATCGGCATCGATCCGATCTTCCAGGTCACTGCCGACAACGCCGACGCCCAGGGCCAGTTCAACGCCGGCGCCTTCACCACCAACGAAACCGGTGGCGCATCGGCCACCGCCACGGGCAACGTTCTTGCAGCCAACACGATCGACCTCAGCGGCATCGTCGGTCTGTCGAACAGCCTCTCCACCGGCGTTGAAGTCGTTTCCTACGTCGAGGCTTACGATGCCTATGCATCGGGCTCGGCTCGTTCCGACGCCGCCGCTGCCAACAGCGGCACTGTCGGCAACGCCACGGCCACCGCCAACCTGACGATCGGCGCGATGAACGGCGTCGCGGTCTCCGGCGTCGTCGGCGACCTTTCGACGGATTCGACCGGGGTGTGGATCGGACAGGATGTCAGCGCGGCCTATGCCTTTGCGGAGGGCTGGGGCAGCGCCTACGCCACGGTCAATGGCGACACCGTGACCGGCAGCGGCGGCAACGCCCTGGCCTCCTCGACCACGACCATCCAGGCGATGAACCAGGTCGCGGTGAGCGGCATCGTCGGCGCCGAGAGCTCCGGCAATACCGGTATCCTCCTCGGCAGCAGCCTGTCTATCTCGCTCTTCCCGACCAGCGTCGAGGCGGTCTATGCCGAAGGCTATGGCCGCACCTACGCCTCGGCGGAAGCGGGCGGCACGACCAGCGTCCAGGCCAATGCGACGGCCACCGGCAATGTGCTGGCCAGCAACGGCATCTCGATCGCCGGCGCGGTTGGCGCGGAAGGCTCCAACAATGTCGGCGTGTTCGGCGAGTCGGGCGTATTCGCCGGCTTCGCCGAAGCGGGCGGCGTGGTAACCGCCAGTGCCGTCCTGCAGAATCAGTCCGCGTCGGGTTCCTCGGCGCTGGCGCAGGCGCAGGGCTTGATCATCGCCCAGAACATGATCTCGATCAGCGGCCAGGTCGGCGACAACAGCTACAATTCGGCAGGCGTGTCGTTCGGCGAAGGCGTGGTTTCGACCTTCGCGGAGGCCAACGGGTCGATCAACGCCTACGCAAGCCTGACCAATAGCGCGATCGGCGACGTAACCACCCAGGCCACCGGCACGATCGGCGCGGCCAACCAGGTGGCGATCGGCGGGACGGTCGGTGCGACCGGCAGCGAAAGCACGGGGGTGTGGATCGGCGAGGGCGTAAGCGCCTTTTTCGCCGAGGCCGGTATTTTCCCGCCCGTCGATATCGCGCCGCCGGGTTATTTCAATTCCAACGCGCAGCATCTTGACGATACCGCCGGCAACGCCACGGCGAGCATCGGCGACGCCGGCGGCGCGAGCGGACCGAACCGGGCCACGGTCTATGCCAACAACCAGATCGTCCTGCAGGGTGGCGTAGGCGATTCGACCTCGCTGGCGCCCGGCTCCAACAATATGGGCATCTATGTCGGCGGGGCGGTCGGCAGCTTCTTTGCCGAAGCCAATGGCTATTTCCAGTCGAACGCACTCCGCAACGGTGCCGGGGCCGGCAACGCCGATGCCAGCAACTACAGCTCCGTCAGCGCGTTGAACAGCGTGTCCCTGTCGGGCTCGGTCGGGCAGTACAATACGGATTCGACCGGCCTCAAGATCGACAACCTCCCCTCATACGACAATGGCGTGGCGGCTAGCTTCGCCGAGGCTACGGGCTATGCCAGCAGCAGCGCCTACCGCGACGGCAACGGCGCCGGCAATGCCACCGCCCATACGGATCTGACCGTAAGCGCGGCCAACCAGATCTCCAGCATCGCCGGCGTGGTGGGCCCCGAAGGGCACAACAACACCGGCGTGTCGGTCTGGGGCTCGGTCACGGCCAACAACGCCTTTGCCGAAGGCTCCGCGTCGTCCTACGCGTCGCGGACCGGGACCGGCAGCGGCGGCGGCAATGCCAGCGCAACGACGCTGCTCAGCGTCGATGCCATCAACTCGGTGATGATCTCGGGCCAGGTCGGCGACTACAACAACAATGGCAAGGGTGTCGCCATCCTGGGCGAGGGAAGCGTCAATGCCTATGGCGCGATATCCTTCGCCGAAGGCAGTTCCCAGACCTACACCGGCAATCCGTCGGGTGTCGGCGCGTCGGGAACGCAGACCTCGACTTCTACCGTCACGGCTAACGCGACCAACACGATCGGTATTTTTGGCTCGGTCGGCTCCAACGTGCTCGGCTCGGTGGGCGTCGATCCGGTCTCGGTCTATGCCGGTTCACTCGTGGGCCCGGGCGCTTACGCCAACGCATCGTCGTTTGCCTACGCGATCGGTCCGGAAGGCGGCACCGCCACGGCGAACGCCACGGCGACCGCCATCAACCAAGTCGGCATCACCGGCACGATCGGCAACTACACCGGCGAATCGACTGGCGTCTATGTCGGCGACGGCGTGTATGCCAAAGGGGCCACGGCGATCGTCGTGGCCGGCGCCACCGTCGACAACCAGTCCAGCGGACTGGCTCTGACCGGCACGGTTAGCGCCAGCGCCACGGCGCGCAATCAGGTCGATATCGGCGGCCAGATCGGCACCCACAGCAACAACAACACCGGCGTTTATGTCGGTGGCGACGTTGGCGTGGGCGGCTTGTCCCTCGGCACGACCCTCGGGACGCATTCGTCCGGCGACGGCCTCGCGATCGCGACCGCCACCGGCGCTGGCCTGATGGAAAACGTGGTCAACCTGAGTGGTCTGGTCGGCAGCCATTCGGAAGGCTCCACCGGCGTCCATGTCGGCGGCAACGTTCTGTTCGACGGCGGCGTCAGTGTTAGCCAGGCCATGTCGCTTGGCGGCAACGCGTCGCAGTTGATAAAGAACGAAGGGTTCAACCGGGCCAGCATCCAGGGCTCGGTCGGCTCGGCTGCCGAGGGTTCCTACGGCGTCTATATCGGCGGCAACGTTCAGGCCAGCAACAGCCTGGTCTCGAATTTCGTGATCGCCGGTTCCGACAGCACCAACGACGGCGGAACCCGCGGCGTCTATATCGGCGGCAGCGTGCTGACCGGCGATGCCTACAACAGCCTGGTGGGCACCGGCATTGGGAACTCCGGGACCTTGTCCTCGCCCCCCGTTCCGGTCCCGACCCAGACCGGCGACTATGTCGAACTGGCGGGCAGCGTCTATATCGGCGCCAATAACGGCATCAATCCCTATGGCGTGGACGTCGCCGGCGGCAACGACACCGTGCTGGTGCGCGACACCCACTTCCAGATGGATGTGGTCAACGGCTTCAATGGCGGCAGCAACCAGGACCGCGACGGTCAGGACGTCATCACGTTCAACAACGCCCAGATGTATGTCTCGAATCTCGACAACTTCGAGAAGCTGAACGTCACCAACCAGTCGTTCGTGATCCTCAGCAACTCGTCGGCCTACAACGTGGTCGATTACTCGCCGAGCAACCAGACGGCCCAGGTCAACGTCGACGGCCACTCGGTGCTGTCGTTCGGCGACGGCGGTACCCTGCCGCCCAGTCCGGAGGTCAGCATTCCGGTCAACAACCTGACGCTCAATACCGAAATCCTGACCATCGGCGGCGTCAACGGGGTGAAGTCGGGCTCCTTCGACGACAGCATCCTGAAGGCCGAGAACAACGGCAACGGCAACTACACGATCAACGCCGTCGTCCAGCAGTACAACACCGTCAACATCACCGGTACCGTCTACAACTACGGCACCATCACCCTGTCGAAGGTGCTGAGCGTGGTGCGCGGCACCGATCCGCACGGCATCTTCTACAACAGCTCGACCTCGTTCGACTCGCCGAGCGAGCAGATCTACTGGGCGACGCACGGCAGCTGGGCGATCGATCCGACCAGCGGCGCGGGCGATCTGCTGACCATCAACGGCAACTATGTCGCCGGCTCCGACGTGATCCTCGACGCCTACGTGTTCAAGACCGGCTCGGTCAGCGACGCGGTGGTGATCAACGGTACGGTCGGCGGCACCACCACGGTGTGGGTCAACAACACCAACGTGACCGGCCACGGCGCGGCCACCGGCCACGGCGCGACCGACGGCATCTTCCTGATCGACGTCAACAACAACACCCAGACGCCGGGCGATGTGGCGGGCAAGTTCGTGCTCGGCAATACCTCGGGCTGGAACTGGGCCGATCCGGTGCATTTCCCCGAGCATGAAATGCAGGTCGGCGCCTATGTCTACACGCTCCGGCAGGGCGGTACCGACGGCAAGGACTTCTACCTGCAGTCGGCCCTGCTCGATCAGGTGCCGGGCTATGCTGTCGGCAGCACCGCGCTGCAGCAGCATTTCTACGCCGAACTGGGCACGCTCTATCAGCGCCTGGGCGAACTGCGCCACAACGACACCCCGCCGCGGGATGCCGACAAGGTGCAGTTCTGGCTGCGTGGCGTCGGCGAGAAGAACAGCGTCAGTCCCTCTGGCGGGTTCGACTTCGACCAGACGACCTACGGCTTCATGATCGGCGGCGACTATATGTGGCGCAATGCGATCTCCGAGCGGTCGCGGCTGCATATCGGCGGCTTCTTCGGCTACGGCCACAGCAAGGTCGACAACGTCGACGGCGCTGCGGGCG
Organism: uncultured Hyphomicrobiales bacterium; assembly: GCA_964458605.1. Lineage (GTDB taxonomy): Bacteria > Pseudomonadota > Alphaproteobacteria > Reyranellales > JAQSWP01 > JBBSNV01. The sequence goes on from CAYWLS010000001.1 coordinate 300,607, forward strand.
ATACGGGCCTGAAGACCGACGGCTGGACGGTCGGCGCCTACGCCACCTACTTCGACACGTCGAAGAAGGGCGAGGGGCTCTACGCCGACGCGGTGCTGAAGGCGAACTTCATGAACACCGACTACAGTTCGTCGTCTCGCCACACCAGCGCCAGCAACAACGACTTCGCCTGGGGCGCTTCGCTCGAGGCGGGCTACGGGTTCGGACTGGGTGGCGGCTTCATCATCCAGCCACAGGGCCAGTTGACCTACATGCAGGTGACCGGCGACAAGTTCGACGAGTCGTCGCCGGGCATCCCGCTGACCATCGACCGGGCGACCGCCAACTCCTTGCGCGGCCGGTTGGGCCTGCAGCTGCAGACCACCTTCACCGATGGCACCAGCCAGTTCTCGCCATACGTGATCGGCAACGTGATCCACGAGTTCATGGGCAACAACAAGACCACGGTTGCCGACTCGACCTTCCGCAGCGACATGGGCGGAACCTGGTATAACGTTGGCGGCGGCATGACGGTCGATTGGGGCAATGTGGGCTTCTACGGCCACGTCGAATATACTTTCGGCGGCAATGTCGAAGGCATCGGCGGCGGTCTGGGCTTCAAGTACCGCTGGTAAACCGCGGGGCCGCAAAGGCCTCCAGGCAAAATCGACACCGGGGTGGCTCTATGCCACCCCGCGTTTTTTCAGCGAGGATTTGTCGAATGCATAGGTCGTTGACGGCGTTGGTTCTGTCCGGAGTAATCGCGGCCACGACGGCCCAGGCCCAGTCCACCAACCCCGCCGTTCCGCCGGCGCCCGCTCCGCAAGTGCGGCCAGCCCCCGTGCCGCAGCCGGTTCCAGAGACTTTCGAGCAGTGGCAGGTGGTCTGCTTCCAGAATCCCCAGGGAGCGGAAGCCTGCCGGGCCCAGAACATCGTGCGGGACAAGAGCCAGCGGCCCGAGCTCGCCATCACCGTGCAGGCGCCGGCCAAGGCAGGGGACCTGCCGATCGCCGTGGTTACGCCGCCCTGGGGCATTCTCCTGGCGCGCGGCCTGGTGCTGCAGGTCGACGCCCAGGCGGCGGTGCAGATTCCCATCCGGACCTGCTATCCGTCGGGTTGCCGTGCCGACTTCACCTTGATCGAGAGTCTCAACGGCCAGCTGCAGAAGGGCACGACCCTGAAGATCAGCATGGCTTCCGCCGGCGGCCAGGCGCTGACCATCGACGTGCCGCTGGCCGGCTATCCCAAGGCCTACGCCCGTCTGCTCGAGAAGACCAAGCGCTGACCGGATTGCGGAGCCAGCGATCGACTGGGACAATCCCGGTCGCTTGAACGTCGCAGCAGATGAGGTCGCCTTTGGTCAGGAATAGAATGGTGCTCGCCGCCCTGGTCGCGGCAGCGTTGATCGTTGTAGGAGGCGGGATTTACCTGCTGCGCGACCCGCTCGGCCTCAGCAGCCGGACGGCGACGCCGATCGCCCAGCCGGCGGGCCAGCCGACCCCCAGGCCGCAACCGCCCGCCGCACCGCCATCGTCGCCTGTGCCCCAGCCCGTCGCCGAGATTTTCGAGAAGTGGCGCGTGCAGTGCGTGCAGGACGCGCAAAGCCGGCAGCTGTGCCGGGCCGAACAACTGATCGTCGGCAAGGACGGCGTGCCGCAGCTGGCGATCTATGCCAGCCCGCCGCTGGCCGGACGTGTCGCCCAGGCGATGATCGTGCCGCCCTGGGGCTTGCTGGTCGAGCGCGGCCTGACCATGCAGGTCGATGCGCGACCGCGCTTCACCGCGCCGATCGTCAGCTGCCAGGCGACCGGTTGCTGGTCCGAGTTCTCGCTCGACGACGCGCTGCTGGGGCAGATGCGCCAGGGCACGGCGCTGCAGGTGACCATGATCGCGGCCAATGGCGAGCCCGTCGTCGTCGTCGTCCCGCTTGCCGGCTTCGCCGCCGCCTACGACCGTCTGCTGCAGAAGAACGGGCGCTGATCCCGCGGCGCCGCCGGCGCCCTCAGATCTCCCGCACGAATTCCGGTCGCTTGCCGCTGGCCAGTGCGTCGATCTTCGGCACCTCCATCAGGGCGATGGTGAAGGCGTTGCGGAACAGCTCCGTCGCCGCATCGCTCAGCTGCTTGCGCTCCGGCTCGGTCAGCGGGCGGGCGGCGGCGATCAGCAGATCGATCCGGTCGGTCGCCACCTGGCGGAACTGCCACTGCCTGATCGGCGCGATGTCGGTCCAGTCCAGTCCGTCGATCGGCACGAATTGGCGCGATCCGTCGGGGAACTGCACGATCGAACGCTCGCGGCCCATGATGCGCTCGATGATCGGCCAGGAACGGCCGCACGGGCATTGCGTGCCGGCGACCGCGTAGTCGCCGACGTCGTAGCGGATCAGCGGCATGACGAAGCTGTGCGGCAGGGTCACGACCACGCGACCGATCGTGCCGGGCGGCACCGGCCGGTATTGATCGTCGAGGATCTCGACGATCGCCGTCGGCACGGTGTGGTAGCGGTGGCCATGGCCGCACTGGATGGCGAGGTAGCCCGCTTCCTCGGTGGAATAGCGGTCGTTGATGCCGGCGCCGAAGGCCTTGGCCACCACCTGGCGCATCTCGTCGGTGACCATCTCGCCAAAAGCGATGAACTTGTTGATCGCCAGCGGCTCGCCGCCTCGCGCCAGCTTGGCGTAGGCGAGCTGGCGGGCGATGCTGGGCCAGGTCGACACGTAGTAGGGCTTTTCCGCCTCCAGCCAGTCGAGGATTTCGGGAATGTCCCGCCCGACCGGGTTGAGCTGCACGCGCGGCCCGGTGGCGACCAGATTGGCCGTTTCGCGACTCCAGGTCACGCCGCCCTGCTCGTTGTCGACTTCCTTGCGGATCACCGCCAGCTTCTGGTTGAAGTCGCGGCGGTTCCACAGATGGTCGATCAGCGTGATGCCGTCGAACAGGACGGTATTGATCTCCGGCTTCTCGATCCGCACCCATTGGCCGGTCGAGCCGGAAGTCTGGAACATGCCGATATCGCCCCATTTGGCCGGGACGGGATAGGCGCGGATATCCTCGAAATTGGCCTGGATATCCTGGCGCGTCAGGGGCGGCAGACGCAGCAACAATCCCGGGTCGAACACCTTGGTCTGCGGGTCGAAGCCGATCGCGCGCAGGCGCTGACGCCAGAACCGGGATTGACGCTCGGCGTGGACGAACAGGGCGTGCAGCTGACGGAACTGCAATGTCGCCAGTTCGGCCAGGGGCAGGCGCGAGGACCATTCGAACTGCGATGCCACGGCGAATACCTTGGCGGCCCGGGCTTCGGGAATGCCCGGGAACAGGTGTCCCGGGATTTCTGTCAAAAGATGCATAAACCTTTGGTTTCCAACAGGATTGACGCAAATCAGGCTAGCGCATTTCCACCATCATGTGAAATGCGACGCTGACGCGGAGTGAGTCGCGAAGCGGAACGCTGGCGCGAGGGCAGTCGGCGCTGCAGTCCTTGTGGACTGGCGCAGCTTGTCCCGTCAGCGCGATGCGTCCTCCTCCTCCTCCTCCGCTTGCCGGCGGATGATCTCGGCAAGCTCGCGCCGCAGCACCTTGCCCATCGCGTTCTTGGGCAGGGTGTGCACCGCGAACAGGTTGAGCGGCGCGCGCAAGCCCAGGCGCTGCTGACAGTATTCGAGCAGGCGCGGCAGGTCGGTGGGGCGATGCAGTCGCACCGCCGCCGCCGGCGCTTGCAGAAAGCGCCGCGAGGGCAGGGCAAAGGCCGCGGCTTCGGCGACATCGGGATGACGCATCAGTTCCTGCTCGATCTCGGTCGGGAAGATCTTGATGCCGTCGAAGTTGATCATGTCGTCCGACCGGCCCTTGAACAGCAGGTCGTTCTGCTCGGTCAGCACGCCCAGATCGCCCGGATAGTACCAGCCGTCGCGAAAATCGCGCGCCGTGGCATCGGCGTCGTCGAGATAGGCGGTTGGGAAGCCGGGCCCGCGAATCCGCACGCTGCCCAGCTCGCCGCGCGGCAAGGGGCGGTGTTCGGCGTCGACGATCTCGATTTCGATATCCCTGGTCGGGCGACCGACCGTGTCCGGGTGTTGCGCTTGCAGCGCGGCGTCGGCCAACGCCACGTTGCCGATGTGATTGGTGCCATAGGAGATCATCAGATGCGGCGTGAGCCGCTCGGCGATGCGCGTACGCATGTCGGCGGGAATGGGACTGGAGCCGATGCGCAGCAGACGCACCGTCGGCCAGCGCAGGCCGCCGCCGGGCACGAAAGACAACAGGCTGGCTGCCGTGCCCACCGTCAGCATCATGATCGTGATGGCGTAGCGGTCGACGAGATGGCAGACCGTCGCGGCATCGGTAACGCGCGGCGCCAGCACCACCGTGCCGCCGGCGTTGAGGATCTCGAGGCTGCGGCGCAGTCCGGAGACGAATTCCAGATCGACCAGCGCCAGGTAGCGATCGGTGGGAAGCAGCGGAAAGAACGCCGCTTCGCGCTCGAACAGCAGCATGTACTGCCGGTGGGTCAGCCCGACCGCCTTGGGCGGCCCGGTCGTGCCCGACGACAGGTTGATGCGGAACGGCGCATCCGCTTGGCTGGGCGCGATCTTGTGGCGCGCCGGCGGTGCGGGATCGAGCCAGCCGGGCAGGGGCGTTATGATCCTCACGCCTCGCAGATCGGCGCCATCGCCGACCACCGCCGCTATCTTGAAGCGGTCGACCAAAGCCTGTCGGGCGGCGACGGAATTCATCAGCGGCAGGTCGATCTGGGTCGCGCCGATGCGGCCCAGGGCGTAGACGACGACGAGATGCAGCGCCGTGCCGGGCATCGAGATGCCGATCGCGTCGCCTTCCTTCACGCCGGCCTGCTGCAGCGACATCGCGGCCTGGTCGATGGCGCCATCCAGGATGCAATAGGGAACGATCTGAACGCCGTCGATCGCGGCGACGGCCCAGGGCCGCTCCACGGCGTGGCGCGATATGGCGTCGGCGATATTCATGGGCAGCTCATCGCGGGCGGGCGGAAAATACAGGATAATTATTACACTTTTTTGAGGGCGCGCGCTCCTGGCTCCTGCTCCTGGCGGGCAGGCGACCGCCGGCCACAGGCATCGACGGCCGGACGGGATACAAAAGAACCCCCTGGGAGTGATCTCCTGGGGTCTGTCACGATTCGGTTGTTCGGCTAGTCGCGGTCACGCCAGCAGTGGCGCGAGACCTGCGAATGGTCCGCGGGATCGCCGGACCATCCGCCATGGCCGCGGCCGCGGCGGAGCCACCGCGTCCATAGCGTTCGTTCTCGTAACGGCCGCGCGAGGCATAGTCGGACGAACGACCACCATGCACTCGCAGCCTGTCGCGCCCTACGGCACCGAACTGCGCAACATCGATTGGGTCGAAAGCGCCGTGACGGCGATCGGCCGGAGCGGTGGCGCTCCGGCCACCGCATCCGAAATTCGCGCGGCCGGCTAGGTTCCGCGATCGATCACGTGCTTGCGCCGCCGTGCGTGAATCGGCAGCGCGTACCACATGGCCAGGAAGGCCGCGAACAGCGTCGCAGCGATGGCGGCGGCGCCAATCGTCGTCTCAAGGGTCAGCCGGCACAGCAGATAGGCGTCGAGCGACAGTCCGGTTGCCAGCGGCAGCATGGCACAGGCCAGCAGATACGAGGCCAGGCGCAGGAAGGCGGCGTCGACCGTGTGGCGCTGGGCGATGCGATGATAGGCGGCCGGGGTCATCAGCAGGCATGTGGCGATCGCCACCAGCAGGAAGGCCGCGCAATGCGCCGCCCGTTCGAGCTGCGACAGCGCTTCCTCGAAGTGCCGGTTGAAGACGGCGACCAGTTGGAAGCCCAGGATCGCCTGCACCCCGGGCAGCACCATGCGCGCTTCCTCGATCGTGTCGTGAAGCTGCTCCTCGAGCTTTTCGCGATGGATTCGGCGCGGCATGGGCGGGCAGACCTTCCCGACGTCGCCAGCCGCTAGTTGAGGCGACTGGTATCGGATACGCCAGGTTCCGGCAGCGCCGCCGGCGTCTCCTTGGCGGTCGCGCCGGCCCGCTTGGGTCGTAGGTTGATCGTGCTGTCGGGGAGCGGCGAAACGGCCAGGCTGTCGCGCGCGGTCCAGGCAAACGGACGCCGATCGGCGGCGGGACGCTTGCCGCCCTTTTCCAGCGCTGCCAAGAAGCGCGAGCCCCATTCCGCGATGTCGTTGCGCCGCAAAGCTTCGTACAGCGCGGCGTGGCGCTGGCGCCGCTCGGCCAGCGGCATCTCCAGCGCCCGGGCAATGGCCAGGGCGACCGCTTCCCGGTCGTAGGGGTTTACGATCAACGCCGCCTTCATCTCGACCGCGGCACCGGCGAATTTCGACAGCACCAGCACGCCGGGATCCTCCGGATTCTGCGCCGCCACGTATTCCTTGGCCACCAGGTTCATGCCGTCGCGCAGCGGCGTCACCAGACCGACCCGCGCTGCGCGATAGAGCCCGGCCAGTTCCTTGCGGCTGTGCGCGCGGTTGATATAGCGGATCGGCGTCCAGTGGGCGCTGCCATAGGCGCCGCTGATGCGGCCGGCGGCCCGCTCCAGGCTCTGCTGCATGTCGGCGTATTGGCGGATCTGCGAGCGGCTCTTGGGCGTGATCTGCAGATAGGTGGTCTTGCCTTCCCAGTCGGGATGGCTGTCCAGAAAATGCTCGTAAGCCTGCAGGCGCAGCGCCAGGCCTTTGCTGTAGTCGAGCCGGTCGACGCCGATGATCAGCGCCCCGCCCAGGCTTTCGCAGACGCGCCGCACATAAGCGGAATCGATCGAGCGTTCGGCGCGGCGGCGGAAATCGTCGACGGCGATGCCGACCGGGAAGGTGCCGATGCGCACGCTGGGCGGCCCGCCCAGGCTGCTGATCGGCACGTGGTTGGGCAGGCCGAACTCCTGGGCCAGGAAGCGAGCGAAATTGGCGGCGCAATTGTCGGTCTGGAAGCCGATCAGATCGTAGGCCGCAAAGGTCGGCAGCAGGTGCTGGTAGTTCGGCATGGCGGTGAGGATTTCCGGCGGCGGCAACGGCACATGCAGGAAAAAGCCGATGCGATTGCGGCAGCCAAGGTCGCGCAGCGCCTTGGCGAAGGGGATGAAGTGATAGTCGTGCACCCAGATCGCGTCGTCGGGCTGGAGCAGGGCAAAGAGCTGGTCGGCCAGCCGCTGATTGACGCCCAGATAGCCGCTCCAGTCGCGATTGTTGAACTCGGCGAGGTCGAGGCGATAGTGCAGCACAGGCCACAGCACGCTGTTGGCGAAGCCCTTGTAGAATTCGGCGTGCTCGGTGGCAGTCAGATCGCTGACCACATATTCGATGCCGTCGTGATGGCTGTGGCGGGGGGCGGTATCCTTGTCGCTGATCTTGCCGCTCCAGCCGAACCAGACGACCGGCCGATCGCGCAGGCTTTCCCGGATCGCGACTTCCAATCCGCCCGCCGATGCGCCCTTGCCTGGACGCGGCACCGATACGCGATTGGAAACGACGATCGTTCTTGACATGCTGCCCTCCACAACGGCTACGCGAGAAAGCCATCGGGGTTCCCTGGCGCCGGCCGCGCGCCGTCATGCCTGGTCGGGCGCGCGGAACGTCTTTGCGATATCGTGCAGCGCCGCTTGCAGCTTCGCTGCGTCGAGACGTAGCCGATGTTGCCAGTTGGGATATTCGCGAAAGGTGCCGGGCAAATTGACCTGGGTGCTCGAGCCCATCAGATCTTCGAGCGACAGCGACACGAGCTGGCAGGGCGTGCTTGCCAGAAAGCGCACGATATCGGCATGGGTGGGCCGCTGTCGGGCCTTCAGTCCCAGCGCGCGTTTCAGCGCGCGCCGCTTTGCCTGCCGCGCCCGCAGCGATTCGGGAGGGCGCAAGCCCAGTCGTTGCGCCAGAACGATGTCGGTGCCTTCGATCCAGCCGGCAAATGTCGGCAGGTCGTGTGTCGAGAACGTCACCAGCGCCTTGGCGGGGTAGCTGTCGGCCGCGGCGAAGCCAGTGGCGCCGTGTTCGAACATCACCACCCGATAGGTCCACACGCCGTGGTCGCGAAGCTGTGCCCGCAGGCCGTCGGGTACGGTGCCGAGATCTTCGCCGATCACCAGGCAGCGATGCCGCCGGCTTTCGCGGGCCAGGGCCGCCAGCAGCCCGTCCACCGGCATGGTGAGATAGGCGCCCTCGGCCGGCGCGTTGCCGGGCGGGATCAGATAAAGCCGGTTGAGGCCCAGCACATGGTCGATGCGGATGGCGCCGGCGTAGCGCATGGTCGCCGCCAGCATCGCGGCAAGCGGCGCGTAGGCTTGCTGCCGCAGCGCCATCGGATCGAAAGCGGTCAGACCCCAGTTCTGGCCCGTCCGGTTGAGCGGGTCGGGCGGGGCGCCGATCGTGGCGCCCTCGAGATAGGCCCCGGGCTGGTCCCAGGCATCGAAGCCTTCGGGCTGGACGCCCACCGCCAGGTCGAGATAGAGCCCGATCGTCATGCCGCGGTCGCTCGCATGGCTTTGGCATTGCTCCAACTGACGATGCGCGACGAACTGGGCGAATTCGCGCCAGCCGATTTCTTCTGGATGCTGTTCGGCATGGCGCGCCACCAGGATCGGGTCGGGTCGGCGCCATTCGGCCGGCCAGTCGCGCCAGTTGCGGCCCAGCCGTTTGCGCTGGTGGCAGAACACGGCATAGCGCCGGAGGATGGCGCCACGCTGGGTCCGGAAGGCGAGAAAGGCGCGCCACTCCGGCGTTTCCGGCCTGGCCGCCAGCTGCCGGTAGACGTGCCGCAGAGCCGCGTTCTTGACGCGCGCGACAGTCTGATAGTCGATCAGCGCGTTGTCGGCAGGCAGCGGGCTATCGGGAATGCGCGCCGCCGGCCCGGCCAGTCGCGCCAAGTCTATATAAAGCGGATTGAGAAACAGCCGGCTGACCGGCGCATAGGGACTGGCCTCGCCGTCCTCGTCCAGCGCGTGCAGCGGATTGAGCCCGATGCCCGCGCCGCCGGCCGCGGCAACGAGGTCGATCAGTCGCATCAGGTCGGCGAAGTCGCCATGCCCGCCATTGGCTTGTGTGGCGAGGCTGTAGAGTTGCACGCCCAATACCCAGGCCTTTTCGCCGCGTTCGGCGAAGGGCGGCTGGAATGCAACGTCCCTTCTGCCGGTCCGCGGTATTGGAGTGTTGGGCACCCGCAGTGCACGCGAGAGCAGATCGACGAGAAAGCGCAGCGTAGGCTCGTCCGCCTGACGCATCGCGCCATCGGCATCGCAATAGGCGGTCTCCAATCCCAATTGGCGTGCCCGCTCCTGCAATATTTCGTCCAACGTCCCGTCCTGTCGCTCTTTGTGGCCAGCTACTACGCCAGTCGCAGCGATTTGTCGCGAACGCATGGCTCTGGAACCCAGCGGTATTTATGTCGTTACCCATGAACAGATTCCGCTCAGGGGCATTTTTTCTTGGACGCGACACGCATATTGCCGACGCAGATGGCCGCGCGCATCCGCGTCGAAAATGTCTATCCGTCTTTGGAGGACAGGGGTTTTGCCGTCAAGCGCATCGTCGGCCAGACTATCGAGGTCTGGGCCGACATATTCCGCGACGGCCACGAACTGATATCCGCGCAATTGCGTTGGACCCGCGACGACGGGCGGCATCACGGTACCGTCGCAATGACGTTGCATGGCAACGATCGTTGGACCGCCAGTTTCACGCCGGACCGGACGGGCCGCTATCTGTTCGCGATCGAAGCCTGGTCCGACCGCTATGGGTCATGGGCCAGGGACTATCGCGCCCGCCAGGCCGGCGGCGCGTCCGACAAGGAACTGGCCGTCGAGCTCGAGGAAGGCCGTGCCCTGCTGCGCGAGGCGATGACGGCCGCGGGCCGGTCGCGCGCCAAGGCGACGGCGGATGCCGGCGCGCTGTTGAGCGACGCCACGGCGGCGGTCATGGCCAGGGCTCTGCCGCGCGCCGATTACGTGGTCAGCCTCGATTATCCGGTGGTGGTGGACCGGCCGCGCGCCCGCCACGGTGCCTGGTACGAGATGGTACCGCGCAGCCAGGGCCGCTCCGCCGGCCAGGGGGCGACCTTGGACGACTGCATCGAACGGCTGCCTTATGTCGAGGCGCTGGGCTTCGACGTGATCTACCTGACGCCGATCCATCCGATCGGCCGCGTCAACCGCAAGGGCCGCAACAACAGCCTGCATGCCGAGCCGGGCGATCCGGGCAGCTTCTACGCCATTGGCTCGAGCGAGGGCGGCCACGACGCGGTGCATCCCGAGCTGGGCGGCATCGAGGCCTTCCGCCGCTTCGTCGCCGCCTGCCGCGCACGCAATATCGAGGTGGCCTTGGACTTCGCCGTGCAATGCGCGCCGGACCATCCCTGGCTCGAGCAGCATCCGCAATGGTTCAAGCATCGCGCCGACGGCACCATCCGCTACGCCGAGAATCCGCCCAAGAAATACGAGGATATCGTCAACGTCGATTTCTATAGCGAGGACTGGGAGAATTTATGGGCGGCACTGCGCGACGTGGTGCTGCTCTGGGTCGACGAAGGCGTCAAAATCTTCCGCGTCGACAACCCGCACACCAAGCCGCTGCCGTTCTGGCAATGGCTGATCGCGGAGGTCAAGCGGCGCGACCCCGACGTGTTGTTCCTGTCCGAAGCTTTCACCCGGCCCAAGATCATGCTGGCCCTGGCCAAGATCGGTTTCACCCAGTCCTACACCTACTTCACCTGGCGCACCACCAAGCCCGAGCTTCAGGACTATCTCGCCGAGCTGACCGCCTATCCGACGCGCGAATTCTTCAACCCCAATTTCTTCGTCACCACGCCCGACATCCTGCCCGTGGAGCTGCAATCGGGCGAGGTGTGGCGCTTCAAGTCGCGCGTGGCGCTGGCCGCCACCCTGTCGTCCAACTACGGCATCTATAACGGCTTCGAGCTGATCGAACACGCGCCGCTGCCGGGCCGCGAGGAATATCTCGATTCGGAGAAATACCAGATCAAGGTGCGCGACTGGAGCGCACCCGGCAACATCAAGGACTACATCGCCGGGCTGAACCGCATGCGTCGCGCCCATCCGGCGCTGCAGCAGACCGCCAATCTGCGTTTCCTGCAGGTCGATCATCCCGGAACGATCGGCTACCTGAAGGAGGAGGGCGAGGACGCCCTGGCCTTCGCCGTTGCAGTCGGCTCGGGCGAGCCGCGCGAGTTCTGGCTGCATTTCGGTGACCTGCAGATCGGCCCGCCCGATCGTCGCCGCCCGGTCGGCGCGGTCGAGGATCTGCGTACCGGCTACCGCCAGAACCTGCAATGGGGCGGGCTGCGCCTGCGCATCGAACCGGACGGCGATCCGATGATCGCCCTGCGGTGCCTGTGATGGACGGGCTGGCCGAGACCGGCGTGCTGCAAGCGCTGGTGCCGCCGCCTTCCATGTCGGGCGGCGAGCCGGACTGGTACAAGGACGCCATCATCTACCAGCTTCACGTCAAGGCCTTCGCCGACAGCAACGGCGACGGCATCGGCGACTTCGCCGGCCTGACCGGCAAGCTCGACTACCTGCAGGATCTGGGCGTCAACACGCTGTGGCTGCTGCCGTTCTACAAGAGCCCGCTGCGCGACGACGGCTACGACATCGCCGACTACAAGACCATCAACCCCGCCTTCGGCACGATGGCCGATTTCCGCAAGTTCATGGCGGCCTGCAAGAAGCGCAAGCTGCGCGTCATCACCGAGCTGGTGGTCAATCACACCTCCGACCAGCATCCCTGGTTCCAGCGCGCGCGGCGCGCCAGGCCCGGTTCGGGGGCGCGCGCCTGGTATGTGTGGGGCGACAGCGAGCAGCGCTATCCCGGCACCCGTATCATCTTCACCGACACCGAGAAATCCAACTGGACCTGGGATCCGGTGGCCGGCGCCTATTACTGGCACCGCTTCTTCGCCCACCAGCCCGACCTCAATTTCGACAATCCGCGCGTGCTCGAGGCCATCGTCGGCATCATGAGGTTCTGGATCGATCGCGGGGTCGACGGCTTCCGTCTCGACGCCATTCCCTACCTGGTCGAGCGCGAGGGCACCAACAACGAGAACCTGCCCGAGACCCATGCGGTGATCAAACGCCTGCGCAAGGCGCTCGACGATTATGCGCCGGGCAGGCTGCTGCTGGCCGAGGCCAACCAGTGGCCGGAGGATGTGTCGGCCTATTTCGGCGACGGCGACGAATGCCACATGGCCTACCATTTCCCGCTGATGCCGCGCATCTACATGGCGATCGCCCAGGAAGACCGCTACCCGATCACCGACATCATGCGCCAGACGCCGGACATTCCGGCCAACTGCCAATGGGCGCTGTTTCTGCGCAACCACGACGAGCTGACCCTGGAGATGGTGACCGATTCGGAGCGCGACTATCTGTGGTCGACCTACGCCGCCGACCCGCGCGCCCGCATCAATGTCGGTATCCGCCGCCGCCTGACGCCGCTGATGGACGGCGACCGGCGCAAAGTCGAGCTGATGAACTCGCTGCTGCTGTCGTTCCCCGGTACGCCCATCGTGTACTACGGCGACGAGATCGGCATGGGCGACAACATCTATCTGGGCGACCGCGACAGCGTGCGCACGCCCATGCAGTGGACACCCGATCGCAACGGCGGCTTCTCGCAGTGCAACCCGGCCCAGCTCTATCTGCCGGCGGTGATGGACCCGATCTACGGCTACCAGGCGATCAATGTCGAGGCGCAGACGCGCTCGATCGCCTCGTTCCTGAACTGGACCAAGCGGCTGATCGCGGTGCGCAAGTCCAGCAAGTGCTTCGGCCGTGGGTCGCTGACCTTCATCCGGCCCGACAACCGCTCGGTGCTGGTATATTTGCGCCAGGACGGCGACGAGGTGATCCTGTGCGTGGCCAATCTGTCGCGCGCCGCCCAGGCGGCGGAGATCGACCTGTCCGCCTTCGCCGGCCGGGTGCCGCTCGAGATGCTGGGCCGCACCTGGTTCAGTCCGATCGGCGAGCAGCCGTTCAACGTCACCTTGGGCCCTTACGGCTTCTTCTGGTTCCAGCTTTGCGCCACGCCGCCGCTGGGCCAGAAGCCCCTGCCGCGCCGGTCGGAATATCCGACGCTGGTATGGCCCAGCAAATTCCAGTCGCTCGACAATGCGCTGACCGGCAAGATTTTCGAGACCGACGCGCTGCCCAGCTTCTTCAAGACCCAGCGCTGGTTCGCCGACAAGGCCGCCCGCACCGTCAACGCCAAGCTCAAGGCGCTGCTGCCGCTGCGCGAAGACGATCCCGGCATCGCCCTGCTGGCGATCGACACCCGGTCGAGCCAGCAGACCGGCCGCTACGCGCTGCCGCTGGCCACGATGTGGAATCCGCCCAATGCCGTTGTCAAGGACCAGGCCGACCAGATCGTGGCCGGCTTGCGCCGCGGGCCGCGCGAGGGCCTGATGCTGCAGGCAGTCAGCCATCCGGAGTTCGTGCGCGTACTGTTGGAGACGATGCACGGCACGCGCCAGATCGCCGGCCGCAACGCCACGCTGCACGGCTTGGCGTCGCCGGCTTTCGCCGAGCATCCATTGCCTGCCGTGGAGTCGGCCCGCGCCGTAGGCGTCGAGCAGACCAATTCCTCGGTCATCGTCAACGACGCGCTGGTGCTGAAGGTCTATCGCCAGCTCAGGCCCGGCCTGAACCCCGAGATCGAAATCGGCCGTCACCTGGCGCGTGTCGGCTATCGCAGCACGCCCGAATTCCTGGCCGCCGCGGAGCTCGAGCTGGACGGCACGCCCAATGCGCTGGCGGTGTTGCATCGCTTCGTGCGCAACCAGGGCGACGGCTGGGCCCAGACTTCGAGCTACCTCGATCGTTTCCTGGAGGAACAGCATCTGACCAGCGAGATGCCGCCGCCGGAACAGGTCCATGCGGTCTATGCCGTGCGCATGCGACAGATGGGCATGCGATTGGCCGAACTTCACATGGCACTGGCCACGGACGAAGGCGATGCTGCTTTCACGCCAGAACCGATAACCGCCAGTGATGTCGAGGCCGAACGCAAGGCGCTGTTCGACAAGGCGGAACAGACTTTCGACGAGCTGCAGCGCGCGGCCAAGATGCCCGAGCGCACGCGGCCGCTGATCGCGGCCCTGCTGGCACGGCGCGACCAGGTGATGAAGATCTTGCGCAAGATGGCGCCCCAGGCGGCATCCGGAACGGCGCTGTTGAAGACCAGGCTGCATGGCGACTTCCATCTCGGCCAGGTGATGGTGGTTGACGACGACGTATTCATTCTCGATTTCGAGGGCGAGCCGCGCCGCACCATCGACGACCGGAGCCGCAAGGGTATTGCCATCCGCGACATCGCCGGTCTGTTGCGCTCGCTGGACTATGCCGGGCTGGCGGCGCTGGAGCGGCTGGGTCTGACTCTGCCGGACGCGGTCAATGCCGCCTATGAGGCGGTGGCGCAATGGCGCCACCAGGCGGCTTCTGCCTTCATGACTGCCTATGCCGAGGCCATCAAGGACCATCCGGTCTGGCCGGGCGAGGCAGTGATGCAGCAATGGCTCGACTTCCTGCGCCTGGACAAGGTGTTCTACGAGATCGGTTACGAGCTTGCCAACCGCCCGGCCTGGCTGCACGTGCCATTGATCGGCTTGTGGCGATTGCTGTTCGACAACGAGGCGCTGCCCGCATGACCGATCTTTCCGACCAGGCGCGGGCTTTGCTCGAAGGCCGCAGCGCCGATCCGTTCTCCTATCTCGGCCTGCATCTGGAGCGCGGCAAGGCGGTGGTGCGCGCCTATCTGCCCGACGCGCTGGCGGTGCAGGTGGTGCAGGGCGAGCACAGCATCGACCTGCCGCGGCTGCACGCGGCGGGGCTGTTCGCCGGCAAGGTCGCTTCGGCCGACCGGCATTACAAGCTGCGCGCCCGGTATCCCGGCGGGGTCGCCGAATTCGACGATGCCTATCGCTTCCCGCCGCTGCTGGGCGATCTCGACCTGCATCTGCTGGGCGAAGGCCGCCACCTGCGGCTCTACGACAAGCTGGGCGCCCATCCCATGACCCTGGACGGCGTGGCCGGCGTCGGCTTCGTGGTGTTCGCACCCGGCGCGCGCCGCGTCAGCGTGGTGGGCGATTTCAACCACTGGGACGGGCGGCGCCACCAGATGCGGGTGCGCGGGCTGGGCTATTGGGAGATTTTCGTGCCCGGCGCCCAGGCCGGCGACAACTACAAATACGAGATCGTCGGCCATGACGGCACGCTGCAGCCGCTGAAGGCCGATCCGCTGGGCTTCGCCGCGCAGATGCGGCCCGACACCGCCTCGCGCGTGTTCGACATCGACAAGCTGCCGGCCATCGCACCGCCGCCCGAAGGCGCCAACCGCCGCGACCGGCCGATCTCGATCTACGAGGTGCATCTGGGTTCCTGGCGCCGCCACGATGACGGGCGCTGGCTGAGCTATCGCGAGCTGGCCGGGCAGCTTCCTGCCTATGCCGCTTCGATGGGCTTCACCCATCTCGAATTCCTGCCGGTGATGGAGCATCCGTTCGACGGCTCCTGGGGCTACCAGCCGATCGGCCTGTTCGCGCCGACCAGCCGGTTCGGCCCGCCCGGGGATTTCCTGCATCTGGTCGATGCCTGCCACCGCGCCGGGCTGGCGGTGATTCTCGACTGGGTGCCCGGCCATTTCCCCGACGACGCGCATGGGCTGGCGCGCTTGACCGGCGATGCGGTCTACGAACATGCCGACCCGCGCCAGGGCCGGCATATGGACTGGAACACGCTGATCTACAATTACGGCCGCACCGAAGTGGCCAATTTCCTGCTCGGCAACGCGCTGTTCTGGCTCGACCGCTACCAGGTCGACGGCCTGCGGGTCGATGCCGTGGCCTCGATGCTCTATCTCGATTACAGCCGCGCCGCCGATGCCTGGGTGCCCAACCGCCATGGCGGGCGCGAGAATCTCGAGGCGATCGACCTGCTGCGCCGGGTCAATCGCGAGGTGTTCGGGCATTTCCCGCAAGCCACCACCATGGCCGAGGAATCGACCGCCTGGCCCGGCGTGTCGCGCCCGGTCGAGTTCGGCGGGCTGGGCTTCGGCTACAAATGGAACATGGGCTGGATGCACGACAGCCTGCACTATATCGGCCGCGACCCGATCCATCGCCGCTACCATCACGACGAGATCCGCTTCGGCCTGCACTACGCCTTCTCGGAGAACTTCGTGCTGCCGCTGTCGCATGACGAGGTGGTGCACGGCAAGGGTTCGATCCTGGCCCGCATGCCGGGCGATCGCTGGCAGCGCTTCGCCAATCTGCGCGCCTATTACGGCATGATGTTCGGTCATCCCGGCAAGAAGCTGCTGTTCATGGGCAACGAGCTGGCCCAGCAGGCCGAATGGGCCGCGCAAGGGCAGCTCGACTGGCCGGCGCTGCAGGACGCCGCCCATGCCGGCGTGCAGCGCCTGGTCCGCGATCTCAACGCGCTCTATCGCGCGCAGCCGGCGCTGCATCAGCGCGATTGCGAGGCCGAGGGCTTCCAGTGGCTGGTGTTCGACGATGCCGCGCACAGCGTCTATGCCTGGCTGCGGCGCGGCGCGGCGCCGGATTCGCTGTGCCTGGTGGTGATGAACTTCACACCCGAAGTGCTGCACGACTATCGCATCGACGTGCCGGTAGGCGGCCTATGGCACGAGCTGCTCAACACCGATGCGGCGATCTATGGCGGCGGCAATGTCGGCAATGGCGGCGCGGTCCAGGCCGGCAGCGATGGCCGGCATACGCTCAGCCTGACCTTGCCGCCGCTCGCCACGCTGTTCCTGGCGCCGGCGCCATGAGCCTGCGGGTGCAGCCGGGCTCGGCCGAGCGACTGGGCGCGAGTTGGGACGGGCGCGGCGTCAATTTCGCCCTGTTCTCGGCCCATGCCGAGAAGGTCGAGCTGTGCCTGTTCGACGACCATGGCCAGCGCGAGCTGGCGCGTATCGCCTTGCCGGAACGCAGCGACGACGTGTTCCATGCCTATCTGCCCGACGTCATGCCCGGTCAGCGCTACGGCTATCGCGTCCATGGGCCCTACGATCCCCTGCACGGCCATCGCTTCAACGCCAACAAGCTGCTGCTCGATCCCTATGCCAAGGCGATCGCCGGCCGGCTGGCCTGGAGCGACGCGCATTTCGGCTATCGGGTAGGCAGTCCGCGCGCCGACCTGTCGTTCGACCGCCGCGACAACGCGCGCAGCACCATCAAGGGCGTGGTGGTGGACGACGCCTTCACCTGGGGCGCGGATCGTCCGTTGCGACGGCCCTGGCCCGACACTTTCATCTACGAGGCCCACGTCAAAGGCCTGACCATCCAGCGCGAGGACGTGCCGCCGCATTGGCGCGGCCAGTTCCGCGGCCTGTCGGCGCCGGGCGTGATCGATCATCTGCGGCGACTGGGCGTCAGCGCCGTCGAGTTGCTGCCGATCCATGCCTTCATCGACGATCGCTATCTGGGCCAGCGCGGCTTGCGCAACTACTGGGGCTACCAGACCATCGGCTTCTTCGCCCCCGAGCCGCGCTACGGCGGCGACATGGCCCTGGCGGCATTCAAGTCGACCGTGGCGCGCCTGCACGATGCCGGCATCGAGGTGATCCTCGACGTGGTCTACAACCACACCGCCGAGGGCAGCGAATTGGGTCCGACCCTGTCGTTCCGCGGCATCGACAACGCCTCCTACTATTGGCTGCGGCCGGACGAGCCGCGCTACTACCAGGATTTCACCGGCTGCGGCAACGCGCTGAACATGACGCGGCCGGCCGTGCTGCAGATGCTGATGGATTCGCTGCGCTACTGGGTCGAGCAGTGCCATGTCGACGGCTTCCGCTTCGACCTGGCCTCGACCCTGGGGCGCACCGCGCAGGGCTTCGACCGCCAGGCCATGGTGTTCGCCGCCCTGCGCCAGGATCCGGTTCTGTCCCACGTGAAACTGATCGCCGAGCCCTGGGACGTCGGCCTGGGCGGCTACCAGCTCGGCAATTTCCCCGACGGCTGGTCGGAGTGGAACGACAGCTTCCGCCAGACCATGCGCCGCTTCTGGCGCGGCGACGAGGGGCTGATCGGCGCTCTGGCCGGCAAGCTGTCCGGCTCGGCCGAGATCTTCGCCCATCACGGCCGGCCGCCGCGCGCCGGGGTCAATTTCGTCACCGTGCATGACGGCTTCACCCTGGCCGATGTGGTCAGCTACCAGCACAAGCACAACGAGGCCAATGGCGAGGACAATCGCGACGGCGCCGACCACAACGACAGCTTCAATTGCGGCATCGAGGGGCCGACCGACGATGCCGCCGTGCTGGAGCGCCGCGCCGGGCTGCGCCGTGCCATGCTGGCCTGCCTGCTGCTGTCGCAGGGCACGCCGCTGCTGCTGGCCGGCGACGAGGTGGCCAACAGCCAGCACGGCAACAACAATTGCTACTGCCAGGACAACCCGCTGGGCTGGGTCGATTGGAGCGGGTCGGGCGATCCGCAGCGCGACTGCATCGACATGATCGGTCGGCTGGCCCGGCTGCGGCAGCGCTATCCGCAACTCGCTTCGCAGCATTGGCTGAGCAAGGCGCCGCCCGGCGCCGCCCAGGCCATCCAGTGGTGGCGGCCGGACGGCCAGGAGATGGAGGAGGACGACTGGCATTTCGACGCCGCGCGCTTCCTGGCCTGGACCGTGGGGCCGATCGAGCCCGGCCAGCCGCCGCTGCTGCTGGCGCTCAACGCCGGCGATTCGCCGATCGACATGATCCTGCCGCGCTGGCCCGACCTGACCGGCTGGCGCCTGCAATTCGCCAGCATCGAGGGCGCTGGACTGGGCGAGCGGCACGACGCGGCGGCGAGCTACGAGCTGCCGCCGGAAAGCGTGGTGGCGTTCGGCGGGGTGTCGTGAACCGGGCGGCCGGTCCGTTCGGGCCGCTATTGTTGCCCGATGGCGGCACGCGCTTTCGCTTGTGGGCGCCCGGCGCAGGGCAGGTCGAGCTGGCGATCGGCGATGCCTTCCTGGCCATGCTGCCGGGCGAGGATGGCTGGTATGGCTACGACCGCGCCGGCGCGGGTCCCGGTGCATTCTATCGCTTCCGCATCGATGGCGATTTGCTGGTGCCCGATCCGGCCTCCTCGTTTCAGCCGCAGGACGTGTTCGGCCCCAGCGAGGTGATCGACCATGGATTTGTCTGGCAGGCTGCCGACTGGCGCGGCCGACCCTGGCATGAGGCGGTGCTGTACGAGCTGCATGTCGGCACTTTCAGCCGCGAAGGCAGCTTTGCCGGCGCGATCGCGCATCTGGACCACCTGGCGGCGACCGGCATCACCGCCATCGAATTGATGCCGGTGGCTGATTTCGCCGGCCGCCGCAACTGGGGTTATGACGGGGTGCTGCTGTTCGCCCCGGACAGTGCCTATGGCCGGCCCGAGGATTTGAAACGCCTGGTCGACGAAGCCCATCGGCGCGGCCTGATGGTGCTGCTCGACGCGGTCTACAACCATTTCGGACCGGAGGGGAACTGGCTGCCGGTCTATGCGCCGGAATTCTTCACCGACGAATTCGATACGCCCTGGGGCGCCAGCGTCGATTACCGGCGCGCAGCGGTGCGCGACTTCGCCGTCCAGAACGCGCTGCATTGGCTGCAGACCTATCGCTTCGACGGGCTGCGGCTGGATGCGGTGCATGCCATTCGCGCCACTGGCCAGCCGCCGATCCTGGAGGCGCTGCGCCAGGCGGTGGCGGCGCTGGCGGCGCGCGAGGGCCGGCACATCCATCTGGTTGTCGAGAACGAGGACAATTCGGCGCGCCTGCTGGCGAGCGGCTATACGGCGCAATGGAACGACGACTATCACCACGCCTGGCATGTGCTGCTGACCGGCGAGGCACATAGCTATTATCGCGACTACCGGCAGCCGCTGGCCATGCTGCGGCGCGCCCTGAGCGAGGGCTTCGTCTATCAGGGTGAGGCCTCGGTCAATCGCGGCAAGCCGCGCGGCGAGGACAGCACCGGCCTGTCGCCCACTGCCTTCATCGATTTTCTGCAGAACCACGACCAGATCGGCAACCGGCCGTTCGGCGAGCGGCTGGACGCGCTGGCGGCGCCGGCGGCGATCGAGGCGGCGCTGGCCATCACCTTGCTGGCGCCGCAGATCCCGATGCTGTTCATGGGCGAGGAATGGGGCGCCACCCAGCCCTTTCCTTTCTTCTGCGATTTCCACGGCGCGCTGGCCCAGGCGGTGCGCCAGGGCAGGCGGCGCGAGTTCGCCGCGCATTACGAATCGCATGGCCGGCCCGAGCCGCCGCCCGACGCGCTGGAGCCGGCCACGTTCGAGTCGGCACGATTGCGCTGGTGCGATTTGCCCGCCGCCCGGCCACAGCGCCGTCTGGCGCTGGTGCGCCAACTCCTGGCCTTGCGCCGGCGCCATGTGGTGCCGCGCCTGGCCGGCCCGGTGCAGGCTTCCGTCGCCGCCGGAACCGAGCCCTTGCTGCAAGTGGCGTGGCAGTTCGGCGACGGTGCGGTGTTGACTTTGCAGGCCAATCTGTCGGCCGGCTCGGTGCCGGCCGCGCGTCCCGCCGGGACATGCCTGTGGGACGACGGCGCGGGCGACGCGCTGCCGCCCTGGCATGTCGGCTGGTTCCTGGCCGCGCCATGAGTAGGGCCGCGACGCCGCTGCCGCGCGCCACCTATCGCCTGCAATTGCATGGCGATTTCGGCTTCGCCCAGGCGGCGGTGCAGGTTCCTTACCTGCACGATCTGGGCATCAGCCATCTCTATCTTTCGCCGGTTGCCCAGGCGCGCGCCGGCAGCAGCCACGGCTACGACGTCACCGATGCGACGCGGCTCAGCCAGGCGCTGGGCGGCGAGGCAGGCTGGGCGCAACTGGTCGAAGCGGTACGGCGGAACGGCATGGGCCTGATTGTCGATTTCGTGCCCAACCATATGGCTGCCTCGATGGAGAATCCATGGTGGGCCGATGTGCTGCGCCATGGACGCAATTCGGCCCACGCGGCGGCCTTCGACATCGATTGGCGCAATGGCCGTGTAACCTTGCCGCTGCTGTCGCAACCGCTCGACCGGGCACTGGCCGGCATCCGGCTGGTCAAGCGCGAGGGGCGGCCGGCGATCGATTGCGGCGGCGTCGGGCTGCCGGTCAGCGATGCCGGCCTGGCCTATCTGCGGGACCGGTCGATGCCGCTGTCGCCAAGCGATATGCGCGCGCTGCTGGACCTGCAGCACTACCGGCTGATCGACTGGCACGATGCGCCGCGCCAGATCAACTATCGCCGCTTCTTCGACATCAACGACCTGGTCGGGCTCAACGCCACCGATGCGGCGGTGTTCGGGCCGTTGCATGGCTTGCTCAAACGACTGGTCCTGGAAGGTGCGGTGCAGGGCGTGCGGCTGGATCACATCGATGGCCTGCGCGATCCGATGGCATATTGCCGGCAATTGCATGCGCTGCTGCCCACGACCCCGTTCTGGGTCGAGAAAATCCTCGATGCCGGCGAGGTGCCGCCGCCATTTCCCGGCGTGGTCGGCAGCACGGGCTACGAGACCGCCAATTTGCTGGTCCGGGCACTGCTCGATCGTGACGGCTTGGCGCAGCTCGATGCGCTGTGGCGCGACATTTGCGGAGGCTGCGACGGGCCGGCGATGCGGCGCGACGCCAAGCGCCAGGTTCTGCGCGAGCTGTTCCCTGGCGCCTTTGCCACCTTGGTCGAGCATTTGGCCGCGCTGACCGGACATTCGGCGGCCGAGATGGCATCGGCGCTGCAAGCCTATCTCATCGCCCTGCCTGTCTATCGCAGCTATGTCGATGCCGATGGCGTGTCGCCGGCCGACCGCCGCCTGATCGACGCCACGCTCGACAGCGCCCGGCGGGCCGCGCCGGGCGTCGCTGCGCCGGCCTTCGATGCGCTGCACCAGGCGCTGACCTTGCGACTTCCGGTGCCCCAAGCAGGGCAGCTCGAATTCGCGGCGCGGCTGCAGCAGCTCTCGGGGCCGCTGATGGCCAAGGCGGCCGAGGACACCCTGTTCTATCGCGATTTCCGGCTGCTGGCGCTGAACGAGGTGGGCGGCGACCCGGAGGCCGCCGCATTGACGGTCGAGCAATTCCATCGCGCCATCGAGCAACGCCAGGCCAGCCAGCCGGGAGGCCTGAACGCCACTGCCACCCACGATACCAAGAGGGGCGAGGATGCGCGGCTGCGCCTGGCCTCGCTCGCCATGCTGGCCGAAGACTGGTCGGCTGCGGTCCGACACTGGCTGGACCGGCCAAGCGTCGTGTCGCGTCCGCATCGCGCCATGCTGTATCAGGCCTTGCTGGGGGCATGGCCGCTGGACGGACCGGATGAGGACTTCGCCGCCCGAGTCAAAGCCTATGCCACCAAGGCGCTGCGCGAGGGCAAGCAGGAAAGCAGTTGGATGGCGCCCGACGCGGCCTACGAGCAGGCGGCGCATGACTGGATCGATGCCCGGCTGGACGACGCCGGTTTCCGCGCCGCTTTCGAAAAGCTGGCAGCCCGCGCGGCCTTGCTGGGCGCGGTGGGAAGCCTGGCGCAGCTCATGCTGAAGGCGACCCTGCCGGGCCTGCCCGATTTCTACCAGGGCTGCGAGCTGTGGGATCTGTCCTTCGTCGATCCCGACAACCGCCGCCCGGTCGACTACGATCATCGCCGGCGCCTGCTGGCATCTCTACCGGCGCTTCCCGACTGGCGCAGCCTGTGCCGGGACTGGCGCCATGGCATGGTCAAGCTGGCGCTGACCCGCAAATTGCTGGCGTTGCGCCAGGCGCATTCCGCGCTGTTCGCCGAAGGCGATTATCGGCCGCTGCCGTGTCGCGGCCGCGATGCCGATGCCGTCCTGGCGTTCAGCCGGACCTTGGACGGCCATACGGTTGTGACGATGGTGTGCCGGTCCTGCGGTGCGGGTAGCGATGGCGGCCGGCGCTGGCCGCGCTGGTCCGACCTGGAGGCCGCCGCCGAACTCGACCGGCCGATGTCGTTCAGCAATGTCCTGACGGGCGGCTTGATATACGACCGGCGGCTGGCGGTGGCCGAGCTGTTCGACGTCCTGCCCGGAGTCGTGCTGGTCGGCGACTGATCAAGTTTTCCGTTGCCAGTGCGGCCCGACTTTCGCAGGCTGGCGCGATGAACTGGCGCACGCCCTCCCTCGGCTTGGCCATTGTCGGGCTGGGCGCGGCGCTGGGGCCGTTCGACGGCGCGGTCAACCTGTCCCTGCCGGCCATCACCGCGCATTTCGCGCTGGCCCTGTCCGACGTGCAGTGGCTGGTGATCTGCTACGTGCTGGTCTACGGCACCTTGATGCTGGTATGCGGCAAGCTGGGCGACCTGTTCGGCCACCGCCTGATCTTCCGGCTCGGCCTGGTCGCCTCGGCGGCGGGCTGCAGCCTGTGCGCGCTGGCACCGAGCTGGCCGCTGTTCCTGGCCGCGCGCGCCAGCCAGGGCGTCGGCACGGCCATGGTGCTGTCCTGCGGCCCGGCGCTGGCCACCGCGGTCTATCCCGAAGCGAAGCGCGTGACGGCGCTGGCCGGCTTCGCCGCGTCGCAGGCGCTGGCGGCGGCGGCCGGTCCGCTGCTGGGCGGCGTGCTGATCGCGCTGTGGGACTGGCCGGCGGTGTTCTGGGTGCGCGTGCCGGTGGCGCTGCTGGTGCTGGCGGCGTCGGGGCTGCTGCCGCGCTCGCCGCGCCGCGCCGCGGGAACCTTCGATGCGGCGGGAGCCGGATTGCTGGCACTGTGGATGAGCGCTGCCATCCTGTCGCTGGCCTTCGCCCAGCGCAGCGATATCGCCACCGGAGCGAGGCTGGTGCTGCTGGCGGCGGCGGTGCTGGGCCTGGCCGCCTTCATCTGGCGCGAGCAGCGCTTTGCCGAGCCGATCATCCGGCCGGCGCTGTTCGCCGACGCCGCCTTCGCCGTGCCCAACGTCCTGAACCTGCTGGCCAATCTGGCCAGCTTCGCCGTGCTGTTGCTGACGCCCTATTACCTGCTCAACGCGCTGCAGCTGTCGGTGCCGGTCGGCGGCATGGTGCTGGCGGTGCCGTTCGTCGGTGCGATCGGCGGCGCCTCGCTGGCTGCCCGGCTGGTGGCGCGAGCGGGGCCGCGCCGCATGGCATTCGCCGGCGTGGCGCTGCAAGGCGTGGCCTTGCTGGCGATCGGCCGCAGCGCCGCCGACACGCCGCTGGCCGCGGTGATCGTCATGCTGCTGGCCGCCGGGATCGGGCAGGGGCTGACCAACGTGGCCTATACCGAGATCGTCACCGGCACGTTGGCGCAGCGCGATCGCGGCGTGGCGGGCAGCCTGACCCTGCTGACGCGCACCCTGGGCATCGTCAGCGGTGCGGCGGTGCTGAGTGCGCTCCACAGGGCGGGAGCGGGCGAGCCGGCCGTCTTCATGGCCGGCTATCGCTATGCCTTCACTGCGGCTGCCGGCGGATTGCTGGCAGCGCTGGCGCTGTCATGCCTGTGGCCGCGCGCCTGGTTGGCGCGGGATTGATGCTCACGCCGCCGGAAGCCATGCGGCGCGATCCTGGCCCAGCAGCGGCGAGGGGCGGGACCAGTGCGGCGCCGTTTCGGAAAGCTGCAGCACCGGCTTCAGGTGCCTGAGCCCGCCATAGGGGGTCTGCGACACGATGCGATAACGGTCGAGCTCGGCGCGGTCGATATCCATGTTGTTGTCGGTGTAGCTGGCGCGGCCCTGGCGATGGATCAGCATGGCCGACTGGCACAACGACACCCGCACATGGTAGCTGCCGCCCTCGCGGGCGCGGCGCGCCAGCGCCAGCAGCACGCCATAGGCGCCCAGATAGCCGGTGGTGTAGTCGCAGACCGGCGCCGGCACCAGGCGCGGCTTGTGCGGATTGTTTTCGTGGCACAGGCCCGACACGGTCTGGGCGATCTGCTCCCAGCCGGGGCGATGGCTCAGCGGCCCCTCGGCGCCGAAGCAGCTGATCGAGCAATAGACGATGCCGGGCCGCAGCGCGGCCAGCTGCTCGGGCGCGAAGCCCAGCCGGCCCAGCACGCCCGGCCGGTAGCCTTGCGAGAACACGTCGGCATCGCGCACCAGCGCCTTAAGCTGGGCTGTCTGGTCCGGCTGCTTCAGGTCGAGATAGGTGCTGCGCTTGCCGTGGCTGGTGTCCATGACGTGCTCGGCCATCTGCGGCACGCTCTCGGCGCCGACCATCAGCACCTCGGCGCCGTGCTCGGCCAGGGTGCGGGCGCAGATCGGCCCGGCCAGCACGCGGGTCAGGTCGAGCACGCGGATGCCGCTCAGCGGGCGGGCGGCCTCGGGCATCGGTTCGCGCGGGCTGTCGCCGATCTTGAGGATCTCGACCACCGGCTTGGCGGCCAGGATGCGGCCATGCGGCTCGGCGCGCCATTCCTCGGCGCTGCGCACCATGGCGCCGCAGCCGCCGGCGCGGTCGATGGCCTGTTCCAGCTCCAGCGCGTTCCAGCGCGCCACCGCCGGGCCGACCGAATCCGGCGTCGGCTCGGCGCCCAGCACGTCCAGCACGCGGCGCTCCAGATGCGCCATGCTGAAATGCGGCAGGAAGAAACGGCCATCGCGGGTCGGCCAGGGGCGGGTGATCGGCCCCAGGCGCTGATAGTCGGGGTTCACCACCGGCTTGAAAGGGCCGCAATCATCGCTGCGCTCGAGATAGTGCGAACTGCGCAGCGCCGCTGCGGCGTGACGCACGTCGACGGCTATTTTCTGGCGGCGGCCGGTCCTGAGCTGCCAGATGTCGTTCACCGCCACACCGATCGAGGCGATCGCCGCGGCGCAGGTTTCGCCCGCCTTGTAACGGGTGGAAAATACCGGATCGGCGCCGGTGATGGCGACTTCATCCGGCGCGGGCGGGCTCATGCCTCGAACGTCGAGGATTTCTTCCAATGCGCTTTTCATGTCCGTTCCTTGCTGGAACGGTGCCGGCTAGGCCTGGCTCTTGCCGACACCGAGATAGGTCGCCCTGACGCTGGCATCCTGGCGCAGCGCCGCCGAAGAGCCCGACAGGACGACCTTGCCGCGTTCCAGCAGATAGGCGCGGTCGGACAACGCCAGGGCCAGGCTGGCGTTCTGTTCGACCAATAGCACGGAAAGCTCCTCGCCACGCAGCTTGACGACCAGTTCCGCCACTCGCTCGACCATGACCGGCGACAGGCCGAGGGAGGGTTCGTCGAGCATCAGCAGCTTGGGGCGCGCCATCAGTGCCCGGCCCAGCGCCAGCATCTGCTGCTCGCCGCCCGACAGCGATCCGGCCATGCGCATGGCATAGGCCTGCAGCATCGGGAACAGCGCATTGACGCGCTCCAGCGACTGCGGCCATTCGCCGTGCGGCCGCACCGTGGCGCCCATCAGCAGGTTCTCGCGCACCGTCAGGTCGGGGAAAATGCGCCGCCCCTCCGGCACATGGACGATGCCCGCGCGCACAACGTCGCGGGCGCTGGCGCGATCGAGCGGAGCATCGGCGAAAGCGATATGGCCGCCGGCCAGGGACACGACGCGGGAAATGGCGTTGAGCGTCGTGGTTTTGCCCGCGCCGTTGGAGCCGATCAGCGCCACCACCTCGCCCGGCCCGACCTCGAGATCGATGCCGTCGAGCGCCACCGCGCCGTGGAAGCGGACCTTGACGCCCTCAAGTCTGAGCATTGGCGAACTGCCCCAGATAGACGCGGATCACGTCGGGATGGCTGGTGACGTGCTCGGGCGTGCCGCTGGTCAGCACGCGGCCGGCATCCAGCACCATGACGGTCTCGACCAGCGACATGACGAAGCTCATGTCGTGCTCGACCAGCACGATCGTGCAGCCCGAGTCGCGCAGGCCGAGGATGCTGCGGCGCAAAGCCAGGCGCTCGCGGTCGTTAAGCCCGGCGGCCGGCTCGTCCAGCATCAGCAATTTCGGGCCGATCGCCATGGCCATCGCCATGTTGAGGCGACGGATCACGCCATAAGGACATTGCGCGGCGCGCCGGTCGGCGAACTCGCCGAGTTCGGTCGCCTCCAATATGGCGTCGGCATCGGGTTGGTGGGCGGCGAGTCGGGTGCTGGCCACCACGTTCTGCCGCACCGTCATGCCCAGGAAACTCTTGGGATGCTGGAAGGTGCGCACCAGCCCGGCGCGTGCCAGGCGATAGGTCGGCCAGCCGGTAACGTTCTGCCCGCCATACGTCACCCTCGAGCCTGCAGTGGGCTTCAGGAAGCCGGTGACGCAATTGAACAAAGTGGTCTTGCCGGCGCCGTTGGGCCCGATCACCCCGGCGATCGCGCCCTGGCGCACCTGCCACGACACATCGCTCAGCGCGCTCACGCCGCCGAACGACAGGGACAGGCCTTCGACCTCGAGGATGTTCATGAGCCGCCGCCTTCCTCGGGCGCGGTCTGGCCGGAAATAACGCGGCTGGCGGTTGGAGCCGCCAGCCGCCGCAGGAGGAGGTCCTGCGCCGTGCCGACGATGCCGCGCGGGAAGAACAGCACCACCAGCACTAAGATGACGCCCGTGATGATCAGGCTGTCGGTCGGATCCATGCGCAGGGCCTGCGGCAGCAGCACGATCAGCGCCGCGCCGACGATCGGCCCGAACAGGGTGCCGGCGCCGCCGATCACCACCATCATCACCAGCCGCACCGATTCCAGGCCGGAGAACAGGGTCGGGGCGATGAACTGCAGGTAGATGCCGAACAGCCCGCCGGCCAGGCCGGCGACCAGCCCGCTGATGGCGAAGCTGGCCAGCTTGGTGCGCAGCACGTTGACGCCCAGCGCCATGGCGAGGTTGGGGTCGTCGCGCACATAGGTCATGCGCCCGCCCAGCCGCGAGCGCAGCACCAGCCACAGCCCCAGCGCCACCAGTCCGGTCAGGACGGCGATGGCGAAGAACAGCTCCTGCTTGTCGCGAAAATTGATCTCGATCGCCAGCAGCGGGAATTTTCCGGCCTGGGGGGGGAACACCAAGCCCATCGGCCCGTGCGTCACCGAGCGCCACTCGTTGAGCACGATGCGCACCAGCTCGCCGAAGGCGAAGCTGCCGATGGCGAAATAAGGGCCTTCCATGCGCGAGAACAGCGCCACCATGATGGTGCCGATCAGCGCCGCGAACAGGCCGCCGGCCAGGATCGCCAGCGGCGGCGCCAGGCCGAGATCGACGATGCCCAGCCCGGCGACATAGGCGCCCAGCCCGAACAGCGAGGCGTGGGCGATCGAGAACAGCCCGGTATAGCCGAACGCCAGGTCGAGCGACATCGCCAGGATGGCGTAGATCGCCGTGACGATCGCCAGGTGCAGCAGGAAGTCCGAGCCGGTCAGGCCGACATAGAGCGCCAGCGCGGCCAGCGCCAGCCAGGGCGCGAGGTTGATCGCGGTGCGGCGGTCGAGGTTCACGCGCGCCGCTCCGTCACGCCGAACAGGCCGGCGGGCTTGACGATCAGCACCAGGATCAGGGCTACGAAGCCGAAGCCATCGCGGAAGGCGGACGACAGATAGCCCGCGCCCAGCGCCTCGATGATGCCCAGCAGCAGGCCGCCGACGATGGCGCCGGGGATGCTGCCCAGGCTGCCCAGCACGATGACGATGAAGCCCTTGGCCACCGGCGCGGCGCCCATGAACGGCGACAGCGGGAACAGTGCGGCCATCAGCCCGCCGGCGACGCCGGCCAGCGCGCAGCCGATGCCGAAGGCCACGGAATAGAGCGCATTGGTGCGCACGCCCATCAACTGCGTGGCGGTGGGATCGACCGCCAGGGCGCGCAGCGAACGACCCAGACCGGTGCGCTTGAGTAACAGCCATACGCCGACGATGGTCAGCAGGCCGAGGACCACGGCGGCAATGCGCTGCCAGGCCAGCACCACGCCGCCCAGGTCGAGGACGCCAGGGAAGGCCGGATTCATGAAATAGGGCTGGGTGCCGACGAACTTGGCAGCGACGTTCTGCAGGATGGCGATCAGGCCCAGCGACACCACCAGGCCGTTGATCGGCTGGCTCAGGGTGAAGCGAAAGGTCAGCCGTTCGATGACGATGCCCAGCATGGCAGCGAACAGTCCCCCGCCGGCCACGGCAACCACGAACGGGACGCCCAGCAGCACCAGGCCGTAGGTGCCGAAGGCTCCGGCCATCAGGAATTCGCCATGGGCGAAATTGGTAATGCGCAGGATGCCGAAGGTCAGGGTCAGGCCGACCGCGAACAGCGCATAGAGCACGCCGCCCACGACGCCGTTGGCCAATTGCTGCAGGAAAGTGTCGAGCATGGCGGTGCCTTCGTCATCCGCCCGCCGCGCGATGGAGGCGCCGCGGGACAAAGAGGACCGGCCGGGACGGCAGCGGCTTGCGCCGCGACCGCCCCGACCGGCCTAAAGGGCCGAATTCACTTGGTCGGGATCGTGATCGGCCGAATTTCGACGACTTTGCCGTCCTTCATGTAGACGCCTTCCATGCCCTGGCGGGCCAGGCCCTTGTCGTCGACCTGCCACGCCACCAGACCTTGGTAGGTATGGTTGCGGATCGCCTGGGCCACGGCCTTCAGGTCGGTGGCGGTGCCGGCAGTCTCCATGGCCTTGGCCACCATGTTCATGCCGTCATACTGGGTGACGGACCAGAAGCTGGAAGCGTTCAGCTTGCCGCCGATCTTCTCCAGCGCCTGCATGTAGGCCAGCACGGTCGGATCCTTCTGCTGCTCGCCCAGGAAGCGGGTCCATGACGGGTAGGCGAACTCGGACAGCGACTCGCCCGAGGCGCCCGATACGCCAACCATGCCGGCCAGCTTGGCCTTGATGCCCAGTTCGACGGCCTGACGGAAGATGCCGCGCACCTCGTCCGAGTAGCCCGCCATGACCAGGTCGGGGTTCTTCTGCCGGATGCTGGTGAGCTGCGGCGTGAAATCGGTGGTGCCGTGGTCGTAGCGCTCGACCGCGACCACCTTGATGTTGTTGGCTTCGAGCGCCTGGCGATAGGTGTCGGCGTAGATCTGGCCGGCTTCGTCGCTCGGCGAGATCAGCGCCGCGGTCTGCGGCTTGAACTTCTCGATCACGTAGGGCACCCACAGCGCCGACGAGCCGGTCGAACCGGCCTCGACGTTGCCGACGCGGAACAGCAGGTCGCGATCCGGCTTGCCGAGGAATTGCACGATGGCGGCGTTGGGGCTCAGCATCATCACGCCCGAGGGCATGATGGCCTGCATCACCGGCACCGACTCGGAGCTCAGGTTGCAGCAGAAGAAGATCTTCACGCCATCGGCCAGCATGCGCTGGGCCTCGGCGACGGCCTGGGCCGGATCGGACTTGGTGTCGGCCAGCGACAGTTCGAGCTTGTAGGTCTTGCCGCCGGCCTTAATGCCGCCCTTGGCGTTGATCTGCTCGACCGCCAGCTTCAGACCCTGGCTGTAGGGCACGCCGAAATTGGCTTGCGGGCCGGTGGTGCCGAACAGGCCGCCCACCTTGAGAACTTCCTGCGCAACGGCGCCGGTTGCCATGGCGACGAGCGCCGCGGCAGCTAAGAACAGGCTGCGGAACTTCATGTTTTGCTTCCTCCCGATGGGTCTGCGTTTTTATGGGTACGGCACTTGCATCATTGCCATACCCTCGATTGCTACAATTTTGATTGTTGTCAGGCCAGATTGGTATGGTCAATCAAAACATTTGGGGCAAAATTGCACTTATCCACGGGCGATCTCGTAGCCAATTGACACAATTGAGATAATCAATAGGCTGGTCCGATCACAACAAAAGCCTTTAGGGAGAAAATGCTCATGGGTGGCACTGCCGGCGCGACGACTGCGCCCTCGCGCATCACCAATCTTCAGGAACTGCAGCAGGCGTTGGACCGCGTGTCGGGGCCGATCGCCGAGCGCGCCGTCGAGGTCGACCGCAAGGGTACCTTTCCGCACGAGAACATGAAGACCTTGCGCGACGCCGGGCTGCTTGGCGTCTGCCTGTCGAAGGATCTGGGCGGGCTGGGCCTGGGGCCCGGCGGCGACTACGAATCCTTCTTCACCATCAACGACCGCATGGGCGCCTTGTGCGGCAGCACCGCGCAGGTGCTGTTCGTGCAGAACGCCTCGGTCGTCACCCTGGGCATGATGGCGACCAAGGAACGCATGAAGGGCTTCGCCGAGGCGATCCACACGCGCGGCGCCACATTCTGCTATGTCGGCGCCGAACCCAACGACCGTTTTACCAAGACCGGCCAGCGCATCATGTCCGAGACGGTGGCCAAACGCGTCAAGGGCGGCTGGAACGTCACCGGCAAGAAGGCCTTCGCCACCGGATCGGGCGGCGCCAGCTACATCATCGCCTATTGCATGCCGGAGGGCGAAGAAGACCAGAACAAGATGCTGGTGGTCGTCGCTCCGGTCGACGGGCCGGGCGTGAAGGTGATCGACAGCTGGGACAACATGGGCCAGCGCGCCACCGCCAGCGGCCTGATCGAGTTCAAGGACTGCTTCGTGCCCGACGACATGGTGCTGGGCGAGCCCGGCACCTTCTTCGAGGTCAAGATCCTGGGCGCCATCTACCAGCTCGGCTTCGCCGCGCTGCTGACCGGCTTTGCCCAGGGCGCGCTCGATTTCACGGTCAACTTCGTCAAGAACTCGCTGCGTCCGACGGTGGGATTCGAGAACGCCGCGCACGAGCCCAACATCCAGGTGCATATCGCCGACATGTCGACCGACATCGAGGCGTCGCGCGCGCTGTGGAAGCGGGCCGCCAACATGCTGCAGGAATCGGAGCAGGGCAAGGTGTCGATGTTCGCCGCCATGAACGCGGTCTACAACGCGCGCACCTTCGCCACCCAGATCTCGGTGGCGATCGGTTCGCGCATGTTCCAGATCTGCGGCGCGCGCTCGACCGCCGGCGGCCTGGACGCCGACCGCTTCTGGCGCAACGCCCGTACCCTGTCGCTGCACGACAATCTCGACCGCCAGCGCGGCATCATCGGCCGCTACGTCCTGGGCGTCGAGAATCCGGCGATCGGCACGCGCTGACCGCCAATGCCTCGGCGCGATCTGTCACCCGGCCGCGCAGGAATGCTCTATCCTGCGCGGTCGCCGGCGGCGCCGAACCCGCACCCCGGCTGTCCGTGCAAAACCGAGGATCCATGCCTGCCATCGAATCGCTGATCGATACGTCGAGCGAAGAATTCGCCGCCAACCGCGCCGCGATGCTCGACCTGATCGAACGTTTCCGCGCCCTCGAGAACCGGGTGCGCGAGACCTCCAACGCCAAGCAGGCGCTGTTCGAGCAGCGTGGCCAGTTGCTGCCGCGCCAGCGCATCGCCCTGCTGCTCGATCGCGGCAGCCCGTTCCTGCCGCTGTCCTCGCTGGCCGGGCTGGGGATGCACGACGACGACGGCGAGCGCAACGTGCTGGGCGGCGGCGTGATCGCCGGCATCGGCTATGTCGAGGGCGTGCGCTGCCTGGTGTCGGCTTCCGACAGCGGCATCAAGGGCGGCACCTCGACCCCGATGGGCAGCAAGAAGCGGCTGCGGGTGCAGGACATCGCGCTCAACTGCAAGCTGCCGCACATCTATCTGGTGGAATCCGGCGGCGCCAATCTGAACTACCAGGCGCTGGCCTTCGTCGAGGGCGGCCGCACCTTCCGCAACCAGGCGCGACTGTCGGCCGCCGGCATTCCGCAGGTCACCGTGGTGCACGGCTCCTCGACCGCGGGCGGCGCCTATCTGCCGGGCCTGAGCGACTACGTCATCATGGTGCGCAAGCGCGCCAAGGTGTTCCTGGCCGGCCCGCCGCTCCTGAAGGCCGCTACCGGCGAGGTGGCGACCGACGAGGAGCTGGGCGGCGCGGAGATGCATGCCACCGTGTCGGGCGTGGCGGATTTCATGGCCGAGGACGACACCGACGCGATCCGCATCGCCCGCGAGGTCATGGCGCAGCTGCGCTGGAACGAGCGCATGTCGCCGGAGGCGCCGCGCACCTGGCGCGAGCCGCGCTACTCGCCGGACGAGCTGGCGGGCGTGGTGCCGGTCGATTTCCGCAAACCCTACGACGTGCGCGAGGTGATCGCCCGGCTGGCCGACGATTCCGATTTCCTCGACTTCAAGCCGACCTACGGCGGCAGCACGGTGTGCGGCCAGGCGGCGGTGCAGGGCCTGGCCTGCGCCTTCATCGGCAACAACGGTCCGATCGACGCCGACGGGGCGGCCAAGGCGGCGCAGTTCATCCAGCTGATGTGCCAGGCCAACACGCCGATCGTCTATCTGCAGAACACCACCGGCTTCCTGGTCGGGCGCGAAGCCGAGCGCAAGGGCATCGTCAAGCACGGCTCGAAGATGATCCAGGCGGTGTCCAACGCCACCGTGCCGCAGATCACGCTGCATATCGGCGCCAGCTTCGGCGCCGGCAATTACGCCATGAACGGCCGCGCCTACGATCCCGCCTTCATCTTCGCCTGGCCCAACAACCGGGTGGCGGTGATGGGCGGCGAGCAGGCCGCCAAGGTGCTGTCGATCGTCACCGAGGGCGCCGCCAAACGCAGCGGCAAGCCGGTCGACCATGCCGCGCTGGCCGAGCGGGAGAAGAAGATCATCGACCAGTTCGACCGCGAATCGACGGCGCTCTACGCCACGGCGCGGCTGTGGGACGACGGGCTGATCGACCCGCGCGATACGCGCGACGTGCTGGGAATGTGCCTGTCCTGCTGCCACGATGCGACGCGCGTGACGCTCCGGCCGTCGAGCTTCGGCGTGGCGCGCATGTAGGGAGGCGGGCAAGCGGTCGCCGGGCCGAAGGCCGGCCGCCGCAAGCCTCAGGCGAGGGACAGCCGCCTGCAATACTGGAGAAGGATGGGTCACATGAACGAAGCTCCGACGCGTAGCCCCGGTCGCGACCTGCGCCAGCCACCGACCGGCATCCTGCCGGCGAGGACGGCGTCATGAGCGAGCTGCCGCAAACCGAGCATATCAAGCTGGAACGATCCGGCCCGGTGCTGCGCCTGTGGCTGAACCGGCCCGATGCGCGCAATGCCATGAGCCGGCAGATGCAGGGCGAGATTCTCGCCGCCTTCAACGCCATCCGCGACGACCGATCGGTGCGCATTGTCGTGATCCGCGGCGCGGGCGGCACGTTCTGCGCCGGCGGCGACATCAAGAACATGCAGAAATCGGGTGCGCCGCAGCCGGCCGAGGCGACCGACGAACTGCGCGCCGGCAACCGGCGCGGCAGCTCCATGCTCCAGGCCATCAATACCGCGCCGCAGACGGTGATCAGCGCCATCGAGGGTTTCGCGCTGGGCGGCGGTTTTGGCCTGTCCTGCGTGTCCGATATCTCGATCGTGCGCACCGACGCCACGTTCGGCCTGACCGAAGTGACGATCGGCGTGGTGCCGGCCGCCATCTCGCCCTATGTGGTCGGCCGCATCGGCCTGACGGCGGCGCGACGGCTGGGCGTGTCCGGCATGCGCATCAACGGCAGCCAGGCGGTGGAGATCGGCCTGGCCCATATCGCGGTGCCCGACGAGGCGGCGATGGAGGCCGAGCTGAAGAAGGCGATCAACCAGGTGCTGAAATGCGCCCCCGGCGCCGTGGCCGAGACCAAGCGGCTGATGCTGCGCGCCGCCGGCGTGCTGGAGATCGAAAGCTTGCAGGAACTGGCGGCCGACAGCTTCGTGCGCGCGGTGCGCGGGGCGGAGGGCCGGGAAGGCACGCTGGCCTTCGTCGAGAAGCGCAAGCCCAACTGGGTCACCACGATCGACTGAACGACGCGGCAAATCGGGGCAGGGACGGACAGCATGAGCGGCAAGACCATTCGCATCGGCGGTGCATCGGGCTACTGGGGCGATTCGTCGATGGCGCCCCGCCAACTGGTCGAGAAAGGCGACTGCCAGTACATCGTGCTCGACTATCTGGCCGAGGTGACCATGGCGGTGCTGGCCAAGCTGCGCCAGCGCGCTCCCGAAGCCGGCTACGCCACCGATTTCGTCACCCTGGTGATGCAGCCGCTGATGCGGCAGATCGCCGACAAGCGCATCAAGGTGATCGCCAATGCCGGCGGCATCAATGTCGAGGGCTGCCGCAAGGCGCTGGAGAAGGTGGCGGCCGAGGCCGGCGTCGCCCTGAAGATCGCCGCCGTGTCGGGCGACGACCTGATGCCGCGTATGGCCGAGCTCCGCAAGCTCGACATCCGCGAGATGGGCAGCGGCGCTGCGCTGCCCGAGCGGCTGCTCAGCGCCAACGCCTATCTCGGCGCGTTTCCCATCGCCCAGGCGCTGGACGAAGGCGCCGACGTGGTGGTGACCGGCCGCTGCGTCGACAGCGCGCTGGTGCTGGGACCGCTAATCCACGAATTCGGCTGGCGGCGCGAGGACTACGATAAGCTGGCGGCCGGCAGCCTGGCGGGGCACCTGATCGAATGCGGCGCCCAGGCGACCGGCGGCAATTTCACCGACTGGCGCGACAGCATGGCCGGCTGGGACGATATGGGCTACCCGATCGCCGAGGTGTCGGCCGACGGCAGCTTCGCCGTCACCAAGCCGCCCGGCACCGGCGGGGTGGTCTCGCCGCTCAGCGTCGGCGAGCAATTGCTCTACGAGATCGGCGATCCGGCCGCCTATATGCTGCCCGACGTGGTGTGCGACTTCACCCAGGTGCGCATTGCGCAGGAGGGGCAGGACCGCGTGCGGGTGACGGGCGCGCGCGGCCGGCCGGCGCCAGACAGCTACAAGGTGTCGGCCACCTATGCCGGCGGCTACGGCGCGGTGGCGATGAAGGTGGTGGCCGGCTTCGACGCGGCGGAGAAGGCGCGCGCCGATGCCGAGGCGCTGCTGCGCCGCACCCGGCGCTTCCTGGCCCAGGCCGGGTTGCCCGATTTCAGCCAGACCGCGCTGCAGATCGTCGGCGCCGAGACGCTCTATGGCCATGACGGTCCGGGCCGGGCGGCCGGTTCGCGCGAGGTGATGGCGCGGCTGGCGGTGCGGCACGATCGCAAGGAAGGCGCGGAGCTGTTCGCTCGCGAATATGTCGGCACCGGCCTCAGCATGACCACCGGCAAGTGCGGCGTCATTCCCGGCCGGCCCAACGTCTCGCCGGTCGTCAAGCTGTTCTCGTTCCTGATCGACAAGCGCCAGGTCGAGATCAAGGTCGAGATCGACGGCAAGGTGCTGACCTCGCGCGAGAGCGGGGCGCCCGCGGTTGCGACGAAGCCGCAGACGCCGGCGGCGGCCGCGGCGCCGCTGCCCCAGGAGCGGATGGTCGAAGTGCCGCTGGTCAGGCTGGCGGTCGGCCGCAGCGGCGACAAGGGCAACGACGCCAATATCGGCATCATGGCGCGCAAGGCCGAATACCTGCCGTTCATCCGCGCCGCGCTGACGCCGGAGGCGGTGCAACGCTATTTCGCCCATGTCGCCAAGGGTAAGGTGCAGCGCTACGACCTGCCCGGTCTCAATGCGTTGAATTTCGTGCTCAAGGAAAGCCTGGGCGGCGGCGGCACGTCGTCGACCAATCTCGACGTGCAAGGCAAGACCTACGCGCAGCTCCTGCTTGGCATCGATGTCGCCGTGCCGGAACGCTGGGCCAACGAACTGGGCGTGGCGCGCTAGAGGCGGAGGGCATGGACGATCCCAAGGCCTACGACGACGCCAACAACCGCTCCTGGATCGGGCGCGTCGAATCGCTGCGCGGCCCGCGCTACCTGGCGATCCTGGCCTGCCTCGAGGACGCCATCCGCACCGGCCAGCTGGCGCCCCATACCCGGCTGCCACCGCAGCGTCGCCTGGCGGAGATGCTGGGGCTGACGGTCGGCACGGCGGGCCGCGCCTATGCCATCGCCGCCGAGCGCGGCTGGATCACCGGCGAGACCGGACGCGGCACCTTCGTGCGCGAAAATCCGTTCGGCGGCGGCGACAGCGCCGTCAAGCCGCTGCGCGGCGCCATTGCCGATATCGGCCGCTTGCGCGCCAATCTGCCGGAGCGAACGGCGGAGCGGCAGATCATCGACCTGGCGTTGCCGGCCGCCGCCACGCCGGACGTACCGCTCATCCTGGCGCGCGCGCTCGGCGACATGATCGGCCGGGAGCGACTGGTGCTGCCGCGCAAATACGTCACCCGCCGCGCGCCGCTGCGCTATTCGCAGGCGGCCGCGCGCTGGCTCAGCCGGCTGGGTCTGGACGCGGAACCCCATCGTATCGTCGTGACCGCCAACGGCAATCACGGCCTGGCATCGGCCATCCTGTGCAACGTGGTGCGCGGCGAGGCGGTGCTGACCGCGCCGCTGACCTATTCCGGCCTGAAGGTGCTGGCCTTCAACTACGGCTTCAGGCTGGAGCCGATGGAGAGCGACGACAAGGGCATCGTTCCCGAAGCGCTGGAAGCGGCCGCCGCGCGCGGCCTGGGCCGCATCGTCTACCTGCAGAGCGAGCTCGACAATCCCACCGCCCAGGTGATGCCGCTCGAACGGCGCCGGGCGATCGCCGACATCGCGCGGCGCTTCGATCTGGTGCTGATCGAGGACTGCGCCGGACTGGCCGACCTTTCCGGCACGGCGCCGACCCTGGCTGCCCTGGCGCCGGAGCACACCTTCCTGGTGGCGAGCGCCGCCAAGTCGATCAGCGTGGTGGTGTCGGTCGGCTACGTGGTGGCGCCGCCGGGCTGGGGCGAGCGCTTCGAGATGCAGACCCGCGACCGCTATTTCCAGGTCGCGCCGATGGGCGCGGAAATCATGACCTACCTGATCGACAGCGACGCGGTGAGCGACATCGCCGCGGCCTATCGCGCCACGATCGCCCGCCGGCTGGGGCTGCTGCGTCACGCCATGCCGCAGGCGGAGTTCCGCTCCGATCCGCGGTCGTTCTTCGTCTGGCTGAACCTGCCGTCGCGCTGGCGGTCGGAAGATTTCGCCTCGGCCTGCGCGCTGAACGGCGTGACGGTGGCCGCGGCCGGCAATTTCACGGTCGGCATGACGATGAACGTGCCGGCGGTGCGCCTGTCGCTGATCGGCGCCGGCAGCGACGAGGATTTCGTCGAGGGTTTGCGCCGGGTCAGGACGCTGATGGAAGGCGACGTGTTCAGCGCCGGCATGATCGTCTAGCGCGGAACCGCCGGCGCGGGCGGGCGCGCCGGATCATGCACGGCCGTTTCGCCGGCTTTTATCGAGATCGTCGCCGGGATCGCCCGCGCCGATAATCTGCAATCGCGGCGAGCGGAGCCTGGTCCTTTTGGCCGGACTGACGCTCGGCTGATCGAATTTCGCCGTCCATCGAATTTTTTTAACGATCATGCGCCACGTGGCTGTCGGCACAGAGACGATTGGGCGGCAGCATTCTTATCCGGCCGATTCCGATGGGAGGCTGTGATTATCTTTTGGTCGCGCGAGGCCGGGAAGGCGGCGCTGTATGGCGTGCCGGCTGCGATCAGCCGCCGCTGTCGGAAGGGTCGGCGCTGACCAGCATCGAGCCGGACGACTTCCATAATCCCAACGACTGGGTGTTCATCTGATGTCCTATCCCACCATCGACCAGCCGACCGAGGATCTCGACGAGCAGGGCCTGCCCTATCAGGGAGGCGATGCGCCGCTTTCGGCGTTCGGCGGGCGCACGGTGCAGGCGCTGGGCGATGCACGCGACCTGCTGGCGCTGGGGGCGCAGCAGTACCGCCGGCAGCTCATGCAGCACCAGTTGCTGGCGCATGAGAGCGCGGCCAACGACGCGCTGAACCAGTACCGGCTGCAGGGCGACGAGCTGTGGCGGCAGTACGGCGGCACGCGCCAGCGCGAGGCGGTGGAGGGGCACGACACCTACCAGCAGGGTCTGCAGGGGGCGCGGGCGCAGGCGCAGCAGGGGCTGTCGGCGGCGTCGCTGACGTTGCTGCGGGAGGCGCTGCATCAGGAGCACCAGGACCGGGTGCGGCTGGGCGAGGCGCACCGGGCGGTGCAGGACCAGGCATGGTCGGACCAGTCGTCGCTGGACACGCTGGCGGTCAACCGGCAGGCGGCGGTGCTGCATCGGGACGACCCGGCGCGGGTGCAGGCGCTGGCGCAGCGCGGCGACGGGGCGTGGCTGAAGCTGGGCGAGCGGCGGGGCTGGAGCGACCGGCAGATCGGCGAGCAGGTGCGGGCGTGGCGCGGGCAGGTCTATGGCGCGGTGATCGACCAGCAACTGCACGAGGGCAACGTGGCTGGCGCGAGCAACCTGCTGGCGCGAGTACAGGGCGAGCTCGACGCGCCGACCGCCGACGCGCTGGGCGACCGCATCGTGCTGGCCAATGCCCGGATCCAGGACCAGCGCAACGCGCCGGTGGTGGTGTCGGATGCTGGCAGCGATGGGGGCGTGGATGGAGGGGGTATCGACGGCGGCGGCGCGGGCGGCGATCAGCCCTATGGTGGGGGTGTTCAGATGGCGGAGTTGCCATCGGATGGCACGGTCATGACCGATGCGAGCGGAACGTTGCCAGCGATAGGCAACGACAATATGCCCCTAGATTCTGGTATGCAAATCGCCAAGGCTCCCGCATCAAAGGTACCTGTTAAGAAAAAAGCCCCGCCGCCGAAGCCGCAACGCAAGGATTTCGATACGAGTGGCATCGAAACCATCCGGGACGACTTCAAGGAAGAAATCCATAATCTCGAGAGTAAACTTAAAAATTACGATGAGCACAATGCCGCAGGCGGCGGTATTGGCGCGCTCGGCCGCTATCAACTTCGAAAGGCCCCTCTAATCGATGCTGGATTTATCGATGGACACGACGGCACCTGGACAGGTCCGTTGGCTCAAGAATACGGCGTTAAGAGCGCGGATGATTTTCTCAAGACCATGCGGCGCAAGAAGCCGCGTTTGCTGCCTACATGGCCGCAAATCAGAGATACTTGCGTACATGGGGGATAACCAATTTGGTCGGTCAGGGAGTAAAGGGAATAGTAGCTCCATTCCACATTACATACACAGGCTTGATGGCAGGAGCGCACAAAGAAGGCGCCGCTGCAGTAAGACGATATATCAATTTCCTAAAATCCCATGGCTGGGATTCATCGTCTGTCATATCGGACTTCAGCACCCGAGTCGCTGCGATAAGAGGATCTAAGTCCATATCTGAGGCTGACAAGCAGCAGATGGTCGGCGATATTCAGGAGAGCGAACGGCAGTTCCGAGCAATCGAGACCAGGATTAGAGAGTTCGAAGGTCGGAATTATTTCAAAGATCCGGAAAAAGATCCTATAATGTTGCGCGATAAACAACCATAGCGTGTGTGATGCGCGCAATATGTGCTCTCGCGATTATCTTGGTCGCTGCTATTCCGAATTCAAGCCAGGGGCAAGTCGATCCAAGCGGTCAGACGTCGCTGCGCGAATTAAGTCAGATACGCAGGTTGGCAGAAAAATATTGGCCGGACGATTTGGCGGATCGAACCGAAATCAATTGGAATTTATCTGAAGTCTGGCGAGTGGATTTGGATGATGACGGCGAAAAGGAAGCTGTCTTTACCTACGAAGGATCTACAATTTGCGGTGCGAGTACGTGCCGAATGTTGATAGTTAAATGGTTCGCCAGTTCCCCGCGGATCGTTGCGGTTCTCGGAGATGGACCTTTGCAAGTCCTCACCCACAAAACAAATGGCTGGCACGATTTGCTTGGCCATTACCATTTATATAGATGGAATGGCAGCTCCTATGATCGGCTGTGCTTACCGGATAGCGACTGCTACAAGGGCTAACATCGCTCGGTCGCTCAATGGACTTACAGACGGTCAATTATCACGTTAACGAAAGCACTAGGCGCAGTCGGTGAGTCTCGACCCCAGCGCGCAGGCGCTGGGCGATGCGCGCGACCTGCTGGCGCTGGGGGCGCAGCAGTACCGCCGGCAGCTCATGCAGCACCAGTTGCTGGCGCATGAGAGCGCGGCCAACGACGCGCTGAACCAGTACCGGCTGCAGGGCGACGAGCTGTGGCGGCAGTACGGCGGCACGCGCCAGCGCGAGGCGGTGGAGGGGCACGACACCTACCAGCAGGGTCTGCAGGGGGCGCGGGCGCAGGCGCAGCAGGGGCTGTCGGCGGCGTCGCTGACGTTGCTGCGGGAGGCGCTGCATCAGGAGCACCAGGACCGGGTGCGGCTGGGCGAGGCGCACCGGGCGGTGCAGGACCAGGCATGGTCGGACCAGTCGTCGCTGGACACGCTGGCGGTCAACCGGCAGGCGGCGGTGCTGCATCGGGACGACCCGGCGCGGGTGCAGGCGCTGGCGCAGCGCGGCGACGGGGCGTGGCTGAAGCTGGGCGAGCGGCGGGGCTGGAGCGACCGGCAGATCGGCGAGCAGGTGCGGGCGTGGCGCGGGCAGGTCTATGGCGCGGTGATCGACCAGCAACTGCACGAGGGCAACGTGGCTGGCGCGAGCAACCTGCTGGCGCGAGTACAGGGCGAGCTCGACGCGCCGACCGCCGACGCGCTGGGCGACCGCATCGTGCTGGCCAATGCCCGGATCCAGGACCAGCGCAACGCGCCGGTGGTGGTGTCGGATGCTGGCAGCGATGGGGGCGTGGGCGGTGGCGAGGATTCCATCGGCGGCGGCACGGGCGGCGATCAGCCCTATGGCGGTGATGGGAAGGACACGTTGACCGATAACGCACGCGCAGGCGTCCAGGTGGCGCAGAATGATCCACAAAAGACTGGCGTGTTGGGCAATGCCGGAACGTCGTCAACATCCGGAAATCCGCAGGTGTCGCAGAATTCAGTGCAGGGCAACTCGTCTCCTGCCGGCTCCGATCACAACGTCAATGGCCAACGCGGATTAGCTCCCCCTACAGAACCAGCCGTTTCAGGGGTCAATCCTGATATTCCGCAGAAGATACCTCATCTATTCAGGGAAGCAGATAGGCGGCGTAGCATTCTCCAGAACACGCCGGCGATTATCTACATGCAGGAAAATCCCAGGGCAAATGGCTCAAGGCCGCTCTATGAGGAGCACTATGTGGGAAAAGAAGCCGTAGACAAATACGATGCACTAATTCGCTCAGAAGCGGAGAAGGAAGGCGTCGATCCAGACCTCGTAAGGGCAATTATTTATATGGAAGAATCGCACGGCAACTACTATGGCTTGTCGGATATTCTCGAAAGACAAGGATGGGCGAAGAGCCTAATGCCAATGAACATACGGCCAAATTTCTGGGGCCAGTTGTCTCCGGATCATCCAGATCTAAAGGATCCACAGGCAAACATTCATGCCGGGGTGGTCTTGTTAAAGCGCATCATCGAACGGGTCAGCGATCCAACGATCGAAAAGATAGCTACCTTGTACAACAGCATGAGCGCTGACCGTGTCAACGACTATGGCAAACGTGTGGCAGAAATTCTGAAGCACAAACCTTGGTTGGGGCCGCCGAGGAATCCCACGCCTCTGCCGGCCGGCGTTCAGTTCTTTCCGCCGTTCGGTCCAAGTGAGGGGACCTGTCCCGTCTCTAGCTGTGGAATGTGGAAGAAGTGGACCAAGGTCAATGTCGTGAAGTAGAATGTAGGTCGATACCAAATAACAATCAAAGGTTGTTATGGAGATGCACCTTGAAAGCAGTGGCTCCAATTATTTTGCTCGGTCTGCTAGCGAGTGTCGTGGTTAGCTTGGCATTTGCCATTTGGTGGGTTTGCGCGGCTATTCCCTATTACACCGACGGCCCGAGAGACCTGCCAGGATTTATTGGCTGGCGGAACATAGCCACTGATGTCGGTGTAAAGTCGCTGGTCGTGGGCTTCATGCACACGCTTCCTCCATGGGTTCTGT
This sequence comes from uncultured Hyphomicrobiales bacterium, assembly GCA_964458605.1. Classification (GTDB taxonomy): domain Bacteria; phylum Pseudomonadota; class Alphaproteobacteria; order Reyranellales; family JAQSWP01; genus JBBSNV01. The sequence goes on from CAYWLS010000001.1 coordinate 343,274, forward strand.
TTGCTTTTGTCATGGCTCTGGTGAGGCTCAATACAGTGCGTCACCCATCGCTCGATCCGGTCCGTCATACGCCTTTTGGCCAAATTGCCGCGATGACTTATCTGTTTTGTGCTGGTCTGTTCATCCTGGGTTGGTTTTTCTACACTGGGTCTAATATTTGGCATGCGGTCGTCGTCGTGGCGCCAGGTCTGTTGGTATGGGGCTGGCTGAAGCTTTCGAGATTGGTTTTTGCCTAGACTGACCTGGAAAACTGTCGAGAGCGGTTTTTCAGAGGGAAGTAAATATACGACCGCCGGGGCCGCCGATCTCCGACAATTGCGTGGCAATTGTTGACGATTGCCTTGGTCAGAACCGCGCTCAGAGATCTACGGGCATCCGTTGGACCCAAGGGCGGTCGTCACGCAGCATGATGGTCTTGGCTTCGATTTGCGGCGCGGCGCCGCACGTAAGCGAGTTTTCCGCCGACCCGGCTGTCGATAGCGTCCTCGACCAGGCACTGTCCTGGGGCATCTTTTGCTCGGGCGTAGCGTGAATATTCAAGCGCGCCAGTCAGTACCAGTGTGAAGATCGCGCAGAGCAACCAAAAGTAGTATTTCATTTAAGTATTGCTATCACGTGCCTCGAAAACCGGCTAGATCGGCTACTTTGAGCAGCCTGCACCCCCGATTCCCTTTCAGCCCTCTTGTGAATGGCTGAATCTTGCCCACGCGGCGCGGCGAGCTTATCACCCTTGCGATTGTCGCATCGAGCGGTGCCTAGCAGGAAGACTTCCACAACCCCAACAATTGGGTGTTCACCTGATGTCCTATCCCACCATCGACCAGCCGACCACGGATCTCGACGAGCAGGGCATGCTCTACCAGCGCGGCGACGCGCTGCTGGCGGCGGGCCACGGCGCAGGCGCTGGGCCAAGTCTATGGAGCGATGATCGCCAATACCTGCACGAAGGCAGCGTGACCACCGCCGGCCGCTTTCCCGTTCCCGGTCGGGAACGGGGCCGGCTGTGCCGGATCTCGCCCCGGTTGGATGCCTTCGTCAGATGAAGTTGGCGGTACGGGCGATGGTGCGGAGCTGGATCTCGGTGGTGCCCTCGGTGATCGGGTAGAGCCGGGCGTCGCGGAAATAGCGCTGGATCGGCATGTCGTTGATGTAGCCGGCGCCAGCCACGATGCGCATCGCCTCGTCGGTCACGCGCACCGAAGCCTCGCTGGCCACCACCTTGGCGATCGAAGCCTCGAGCTGGGAGGGCAGGCCGGCATCGAAGCGCAGCGCGGCGTTGCGCACCTGCAGCCTGGCGTTGCTGACGTCGATCAGCATGGTGGCCAGCTTGTTCTGGATCGCCTGGTACTGGTTGATGGTCTTGCCGAAGGTCGAGCGCATCCGGGCGTATTCCTGCGCATCCTCGAGCGCGGCGCGGGCCACGCCCAGGCTGCGTGCGGCGTGCATGATGCGGCCGTCTTCCAGCACCGACATCACGTAGTCCATGCCCCGGTTCTCCTCGCCCAGCATGGCCGATGCCGGCACCTTGCAATCGAGGAACACCGCGCCGGTTTCCATCGAGCGATGGCCGAGCTTGTCGAGCTTGACGATCTCGACGCCGGGCGTGTCGGTGTCGACGATGAAGATGCTGAGGCCCTGTCGGCGCAGCGAGCGGTTGGTATAGACCACCACCAGCATGTAATCGGAGAACGGCGCGCCCGTGATGTACATCTTCGAGGCCCGGATGTGCCAGCCATTGCCGTCGCGCGTCGCCGTGCCGTTCATGGCCAGCACATCCGATCCGGCGTTGGGCTCGGTCATGGCGAAGGCCGCCGACTTGACGCCCTGGACCGAGGGGCGGTGATAGCGCTCGATCTGCTCGCGCGTGCCATGCATCGGCAGCAGCCGGTGTCCCAGCCCGATGAAGCCGGTCGCCAGTCCCGCGCAGACCCGGGAAAACTCCTCGATCAGGATGCATTGATAGAGCAGGCCGGCGCCGGCGCCGCCATCCTCCTCCGACGCCATCACGCCCATCAGACCGGCCTGCGCGCCCTTGGCCAGCAACTCCTTGGGATAGCGTCCGCTCTTTTCCGCCTCTTCGATCAGCGGCCGGATCTCCTTCTCCGCAAAGCGCTTGCAGGTGTCGCGGAAGGCAATTTCCTGTTCGGTCTCGAGCATGGTTTCGTCCCTTTGTCTGCTTTGGTGCAGCGTAGCAATTGGATCAAGATTATCCCAATTATTTTGTGACAATCTGGTTCATTTTGATACATTGCCTGCTAGAAACTAGGTCGATTGCTGCAATTTGGCACAGACAGACCCACGAAACAGCCGGCCCACAGGGGCCGGCAGGGCAACCGCGGCTCCGCGGCGCACCGGTCGGCCGACCGGCGCGGGAGCCAAGCGGAACGCCGGAGGAGGATGGCTTGATCGACAACAAGGACGACAGAGGTCGGTTCGAGGAGCTGGTCCGGTTCGAGACCACCGTCGACCGGATGTTCTCGCGCGCGGTAAGGCGCTGGCCGCAGCGCAATTTCGTCGTCGCCGACAGCCGCACCATCACCTATGGCGAGATGGACCGGCTGGTCGGGGAGGCCGCGCACGGGCTGCAGGCGCTGGGCGTCATGCCGGGCGATCGCGTCGCGGTGTGGATGTCCAATATCTGGGAATGGATCGTCATCCAGTTCGCGGTTACCCGCATCGGCGCGGTGCTGACGCCGCTCAACACCCGCCTGCGCGTGGAAGATTTGCGCCACACCCTGCGCGACTCCGGCGCCACGGTACTGGTCACCCAGGCCGAGGCCCACGAATTCTCCTATGTCGAGGTGGTCGAGAAGATCCTGCAGGACCGCGCCAGCGTGCCGGCGCTGCGGCACGTCGTGGTGGCGCGCGGCAGGAAGGGCCTGGCCGCCCCATTCGTCGCCTGGGACGACTTCGTCGCCGGCGGCAGGAGCGACACGCGGACCTTCGCGCCGGCTACCGACGCCAGGGCGCTGGCCTACATCCTCTATACCTCCGGCACCACCTCGCTGCCCAAGGGCGTGATGCTCTCCCATGCCAGCCTGAACAATTCGCTGAACCTGGCGCACGATCTGCGCGACGGCGACGTCACCATGCTGATCTATCCGATGTTCGCCATCACCGGTTGCCACAACGCGATGCTGCCGCTGGTGCTGGTGGGCGGCTGCGTGGTGATGCAGGAACGGTTCGACGCCGCCGAGGCGGTCGAGCTGATCGAGAAACATCGCTGCACCGTGCTGGGCTGCATCGTCTATGTGCTGGACGACCTGGCCAAGGCGCCGGGTTTCTCGCCGCAGCGGGTTTCGACACTGCGCCTGGCCAATATCTTCCCGCGCCGGCCGCAGCACGTCGATATCCTGCGCAAATTCGGCTTCCAGGCGGCCATCACCGGCTACGGCATGACCGAGACCGCCGGCCCGGTGACCTACATGTCCAACATGGACCCGGCCACCATGAACTGCGAAGGCCGGCCGTGGGGCGGCAACGAGGTGCGCGTGGTCGGGCCGGACGGCAAGGACGCCGGGCCGGGCGTCGAGGGCGAAATCCTGGTGCGCGGCCGTCAGGTGATGCTGGGCTATTTCGGCCTGCCCGAGGCCACCGCCAAGGCCATCGACAAGGATGGCTGGCTGCACACCGGCGATGTCGGCCGGTTCGACGAGCACGGCTTCTTCACCTGGCTCGGCCGCTACACCGACATGTACAAATGCTCCGGCTTCAACGTCGCCTCGATGGAAGTCGAAGCCTATCTCATCCGGCATCCGGCGGTGGCCGAAGTGGCGGTACTGGGCGTGCCCGACAAGGCCAAGGGCGAAGTCGGCGCGGCGTTCTTCGTCACCAAGCCCGGCGCCTCGCTGTCGCTCGACGAGGTGCGGCGGTTCTGCGCCGGCCAGATCGCCTCCTACAAGATTCCCGGCCACGTCTTCGTGCGCCAGGAACTGCCCAAGACGGCGAGCGGCAAGGTGCGCAAGGTCGAGCTCAAGGCCTCGGTGCTGCAACAGATCCAATCGGCGGGGAGCCACTAGCCGCCATGACGCAATCGAAACAGGCGGACCAGGCCATGATGATGGGTAAACTCACCGAGTTCGGACAGGATGTCGTCGACGCGGCCAAGCTGGCCTACGAGCGCAAATATCGCGCGCTGCTGGACGACGGTTCGGCCGGGGCGATGGCCGAATTGTGCCGGCAGATGGGACGCGACGGCTTCTGCGGCATGACCCTGCCGCGCGCCTATGGCGGCATGGAACTGCCGCTGCTGACCGTGCTGCGGGTCACCCAGGCGTTCCAGGTGTGCGACGTGCGGCTGGGCGGGCTGTCGCATTCCTTCAACACCGGGCCGATGGGCGCGGTGGTGGCGCTGGCGCCGGAGAAGCTGGCGCAGCGCTATGCCCAGGCGCTGTGCCGCGGCGAGCTGGTGATGGCGATCGGCATCTCCGAGCCGGAGGCCGGCTCGGCCGCCACCGGCATGAAGACCCGCGCCCGCATCGAGGGCGACCAGGTGGTCATCAACGGCAGCAAGATCTTCGTCAGCAACGTCACCGAGGACGGCTGCACCTTGCTGTATTGCCGTTTCGGCACCAGCGGCACGCCCAAGGATATCGGCGCCGTGGTGGTGCCGCACGACGCGCCCGGCTTCACCAAGAGCAAGGGCACGCGCAACATGGCCGGCGACATCCAGTACGAGCTGTATTTCGACGATTGCCGGCTGCCGGCCGACCATGTCGTGGTCGACAGCAACGCCTTCGGCAAGCTGATCCGCCACTACAACGGCGAGCGGCTGGGCAGCGTGGCGCGCATGCTGGGCAATGCCGAGTTCTGCCTCGACTACGCGGTGGGCTACGTCAAGCAGCGCCGCCAGTTCGGCCGCGAGCTGGCCGAATTCCAGGGCCTGCAATGGATGATCGCCGACATGAAGGTCAAGCTCGAGGCGGCCCAGTTGCTGACCTATCGCGCCGCCGCCAACGCCCATGGCGAGGAGGCCGACGCGCTGGAGACCTCGCTGGCCAAGCTCTATGTCGGCCAGGCGGCCAAGGAGATCTGCGACGACGCACTGCAGCTCCTGGGCGGCTACGGCTACATGACCGAATACCCGATCGAGCATCGCCTGCGCGAGACGCGCGGCGGTTCGATCTATGGCGGCACCTTGCAGATCCATCGCAACATGATCGCCGGCCATGTGCTGGGCCGTTCCAACAGCCAGTGGAAGCAATAGACCGCCGGCAGGACGCGGGCGGGCAGCGGGGTAGGGCGATGGCCAGTTGGGACGAGTTGCGGGCCGATCTGCAGGCGCGGCTGGACAAGGCGCGCGCCATGGGCGGGCCCGAACGAATCGCGCGCGAACATGCCCGCGGCAAGACCACGGCGCGCCAGCGCATCGACCGGCTGCTCGATGCGGGCAGCTTCGACGAATGGGGCGCGCTGGCGCACCACCAGGAAACCTCGCCCGACATGATCGACCGTTCGACGCCGGCCGACGGCCTGATCTGCGGCATGGGCACGATCGGCGGCCGCACGGTATGCGTCGCGGCCGACGACGCCACGGTGATGGGCGGCAGCCGCGGCCTGGTGGCCGAGGTCAAGCAGTCGCATCTGCGCAACGCCGCGGTGAAGCTCGGCGTGCCGTTCGTCTGGCTGCAGGAGGCCTCGGGCGGCCGCATCCAGGAGCTGATGGGCGCCTCGTTCGTGGCGCGCACCTTCTCGACCAATTTCAGCGACCAGGCGCTGCGCATGTCGGGCTGGGTGCCGCAGGTCTCGGCGCTGCTGGGCGCCTGTTTCGGCCAGCCGGCCTTCGTCTCCGGCCTGGCCGATTTCGTGCCGATGTCGGCCGACGCTTCGGTCGGCGCCTCCGGTCCGCCGGTGGTGGCGGCGGCGATCGGCCAGAAGGTCAGCGAGCAGGAGCTGGGCGGCCCGGCCAATGCCATGGCGATCGGCCTGGCCGACGGCGTCTATGCCGACGACAAGGCGGTGATGGGCGCGATCCGCGACTATCTCGCGTTCTTCCCGGCCAATAGCGGCAGCCTGCCGCCGGCACGGCAAAGCAGCGATCCGGTCGACCGGTCGTGTCCCGAGCTCGAGACCATCGTGCCGACCGATCTGCGCCGGCCCTACGATATGCGGCGCGTGATCGACAGCATCGTCGATCGCGACTGCAGCTTCTTCGAGATCGGTGCCGGTTGCGGTCCGCAGATGCTGGCGGGCTACGCCCGGCTGGGCGGCATGCCGGTCGGCATCCTGGCCAACCAGCCCAAGGTCCAGGCCGGCGTGATCTCGCCCGCCGCCGGCAAGAAGGCGGCGCGTTTCGTGCAACTCTGCGACGCCTACCACATTCCCATCGTGTTTCTGTCCGACACGCCCGGCTTCATGGTCGGCACCAAGGCCGAGAGCGACGGGCTGGCGATCGCCGCCGGCCGCATCCTGGCCGCGATTCTGGAAGCGACCGTGCCGACCCTGACCGTGCTGGTGCGCAAATCCTACGGGCTGGGCCATTTCGCCATGAACGGTCCGTGCATGGGACCGGACACCGTGCTGGCCTGGCCGACCGCATCGATCTCGCAGATGGGCCCCGAGCCGGCCGTCAACGTGATCTTCGGCAAACAGATCCAGGAAGCGGCCGATCCCGCCCGGCTGCGTGCCGAGCTGGTCGAGGAATTCCAGCGCGAGATCGTCCAGCCTTACAAGGCGGCCGGCACCGGCGCAGTCGACGACGTGATTGATCCGCGCGACACGCGCAAGATGCTGTGCCGCCGCCTGACGGCGCTGGCCGCCCAGCCGGGCCGTGCGGCCGGCTTCAAGCGCCGGCTGTCGGCGCGTTGAGGCGGCGCAGGTGACGGCGCAACGCCTGTCCCCGGCCCTGGCCAACGACCAGGCGCTGCTTGCCGCGCTGGAATCGGCCGACATCGTGCCCTTGCTGATGGCGCTGGTGCAGCTGACCGGCGATCGGGAGCTGCTCGATCGCATGCAACCCTACATCAAGGGGCCGTGGGACTTCTCCGAATCGGTCCCGGATGCGGAACGACGCGAGATCCGCCAGCGCCTGTTCGCCGCGCTGAAGGAGCGCCTGGCCGCGGGCGGCGCGCTGCCGCCGCTGCCGTCCGAAGACCTGCTGCGCCAGATGACGAGCGTGGCGGTGGGCGAGCAGGTCCCCGCCGAGTACACCGCCATGCTGCGCGAGGAGATGGCGCTGGAAGGCCACGACATGCGCGGCGTGGAGTGGCATCGCCGGCCGGACGACGGCGCGCTGCGGCGCTTCCATGTCGTGGTGATCGGCGCGGGCATGTCCGGCCTGTGCGCGGCCATCCGGCTGCGCCAGATCGGCATTCCCTTCACGGTGCTGGAAAAGAATGCCGATGTCGGCGGCACCTGGCTGGAGAATCGCTACCCGGGTTGCGGCGTCGATACGCCCAACCATTTCTATTGCTATTCCTTCGAGCCCAATCACGACTGGTCGCATTTCTTCTCCAAGCGCGACGAGTTGTGGGCCTATTTCAGCCGCGCCGCCGATCGCCACGACATCCGCCGCGACATTCGCTTCAACACCGAAGCGGAGCGGCTGGACTGGGACGAGAGGACGCAGCGCTGGCGCATCGTCTGCCGCGGCGCCGACGGCGCATTGCGGACCATCGAGGCCAATGCGGTTGTCACCGCCGTGGGCCAGCTCAATCGCCCCAAGATCCCCGACATTCCGGGCCTGGCCGAGTTCGATGGGCCGGTGCTGCACACCGCGCAGTGGGATCCGCGCGTTGAGGTCGCGGGCAAGCGGGTCGCCATGATCGGCACCGGCGCCAGCGGCATGCAGGTCGGCCCGGCCCTGGCGCCGCAGGTCGAGCGCCTGACCGTCTACCAGCGCTCGCCGCACTGGGCTGCGTACAACCCGAACTATCACCGCACCGTGCCGGCCGACACCAAATGGGCGCTGGCCAACATCCCGTATTACGCGCGCTGGTATCGCTTCCAACTGTTCTGGGGATTCGCCGACGGCATCTATCCGGCGCTGCAGGTCGACCCCGCCTGGCCCGACCAGCAGCGATCGACCAACGCCATGAACGAGCGTTTCCGTCGCAGCATGGAGCGCCATATCCGCCACCAATTGGCCGACGCGCCGGCGCTGGTCGAGAAGTCGGTTCCGACCTATCCGCCCTACGGCAAGCGCATCCTGATCGACAATCGCTGGTACGCGATGCTCAAGCGGCCCAATGTCGATCTGGTGACCGCGGGTATCGAGCGCATCGATGGCCGGCGCATCGTGGCCCGCGACGGACAGGTGCGCGAGCACGACGTCGTCGTGCTGGCCACCGGTTTCAAGACCACGCGCATCCTGTGGCCGATCGCCATCCATGGGCGCGACGGACGCGATCTGCAGGAGGCCTGGCACGAGGACGACCCGCGTGCCTATCTCGGCATAACGGTGCCGCACTTCCCCAACCTGTTCCTGGTATTCGGCCCCAACACCGCGCTCGGCCATGGCGGCAGCGCGATCTTCCAGACCGAATGCCAGGTGCGCTACATCGTGCAGTGCCTGCGCGACATGGTTGAGAACGATTGGCGCTCGCTCGACTGCCGCCAGGAGGTCCACGACGCCTACAACCGCCGGGTCGATGCCGCGCTCGATGGCATGGTCTGGTCCCATTCCGCCATGAGCAATTGGTACAAGAACAGCAAGGGGCGGGTGGTCACCAACTGGCCCTGGCGTCTGGTCGACTACTGGACCATGACCGCCCAGCCGAATTATCAGGACTATCGCATCGACGCCTGAGAATGCGCCAAATCCGGCCGGAACGGTCAGGGAGCAGCGATTTCCGCAGCCTGTCGGTTCGTATTGCGAGTACAATTTTTCTCCATTGATGCCAAACTCAGTCGATCAATTGGAGCGACAGTTCGTCGCTGAACGCGCGGAAATCCGGGGAGTTTGCGGATTGGTGCAGATGACGCAGCGTTCAAACCGGCATCGGAAGCAAAAATTAGGTCAATTCTTGCTAGGCAATTAATACATTTGATGCTTTACTTTTTTAAACGTCCGGTTCGACCGGCCAATGAATCCGTAATCGCTCAAAAGGGAGAAGCGCCTATGAAATTCAGGACGAATCGCGTTTTGGCCGGTCTTGCCGTGGCCGCAGGCCTGGCCCTGACTGCCGTGGCAGGCAGCCAGCCGGCCAAGGCCGCCGATGGATTGCCCGGCAAGATCAGCATGGGCGCCCTGCTGCCGCTGACCGGCAACGCCGGCTTCATCGGCGAGGAAATCCGCCAGGGGCTGGAATATTACCTGGCCGACTACGCCAAGATGCGCGCGGCGGCGGGCCTGCCCGAACTCAACTTCGCCTTCGTCGATTCGCAGGCTGATCCGCGCATCGGCTTCCAAGGCTACCAGCTGCTGCGTTCCAAATACGACGCCCAGCTCGTGCTGACCACCTACACCAGCGTCGGCATCGCCATCGGCCCGCAGGCCAACAAGGACAATATCCCGGTCGTCAACGTCACCCAGGGCGAGGTCACCAAGGTCGGTCCCAACTTCACCAGCATCCTGCCGGCCTACTCGGTGCAGGCCGAAATCGTGGTGAAGGAAGCGATGAACCGCGGCGCCAAGACCTTCTCGGTGCTCTACGAGAACTCGGAGGCGTTCGTGGTCCAGGCCAAGGCGCTGCAGGACGATGTCTGCCCGCGCCTGGGTTGCAAGATCGTCGCCTCGGCCCAGCTGCCGACCGGCGCCACCGACATCGCGGCGCAGGTCACTGCGGCCCTCGCGCCCAATCCCGACGTGGTGTTCCCGATCGGCATCGCTCCGCAGCTGGTGCCGATCGCCCGCGAGCTGCTGACCCGCGGCTACAAGGGCCAGGTCATCGGCCTCAGCGATCTGGGCGGCGTCGTCACGACCGGCAACGGCCAGCTTATCAACGGCGCCCACCTGGTGAACTTCGCCTTCGACGAAGACAACGCCGACTACAAGCGCCTGACCCAGATGTTCCGCGAGAAGTACAAGAAGGAGCCCACCCAGTACGTCTACATGGGCTACCAGGCGGGCCAGGTCATCGTCGAGACGCTGAAGCTCATGAAGGCCAAGAACACGCCGTGGAGCGGCCCCAACTTCGTGGCCGCCCAGAAGAGCGGCGCGCTGCCGACCATCTCCGGTCCGGTGCATTTCCTGCCGGACGGCCGCATCGACGAGCAGATGATGCTCATGGTGGTCAAGGACGGCAAGATGGTCCCCGAGAAGAAGGTCAGCCTGCACTAGAAAAACGTCGCCAAGGCGCGGCCGCCCGATCCCGACGGATCGGGCGGTTGCCGCCGATGTCGCGCGTCCGTTCGGGCAGGCAGCAGAGAGCTGACAGACATGAATTCGGCGTCAAACAAGCGCCAGCCGATCCTCGAGACCAAGGGCCTGGCGGCCGGCTATCGCGGGTGGGAAGTGCTGCGCGGCATCGATCTGACGGTCTGGCCGGGCGAGACCATCGGCGTCCTGGGCCACAACGGCGCGGGCAAGACCACCTTGCTGCGCGCCATCGCCGGATTGGTGGCGCCGACCAAGGGCGCGGTGCTGCACAAGGGCAACGATATCACCCGGCTGCCGGTGCCGCAGCGCGTCAAGCAGGGCATCGTGCTGGTGCCGCAGGGCCGGGCGCTGTTCCCCGACATGGACGTGCGCGACAACGTCATGCTGGGCGCCTTCCGGCGCAGCCGGCAGGAGGCGCAGGAATCGTGGGACACGCTGTCGGGCGACGAGCCATTTCTCAAGCAGCGCCGGGATGCCATCGTCAGCAAGTTGAGCGGCGGCCAGCAGCAGATCGTCGCCAATTCGCGCGGCCTGGCATCGCGGCCCGAAGTGCTGATGGTCGACGAACCCTCGCTCGGCCTGTCGGGCGTGGCGGTGTCGGCGCTGATCGAATTCCTGGCGCGGCTGCGCAAGAACGGCATGACCACTATCCTGGTCGAGCAGAATGTCGGTCTGGCGATCAACGCCTGCGATCGCTTCGCCATCCTCAAGAACGGCGAGTTGATCGGCGTCTACGAAAAAGCGGCGCTGCCGAAGGAAGAACTGTGGTCGCTGTTCTGATCCGGCAGCCTGGCTGCATCGACATGGTCCGGGGTTGATGGCATGAGCGAATTTCTCTCGATCCTGATTCAGGCCTTCTATACCGGCGCCGAGTGGGCGCTGATCGCGGTCGGCTTCGGCTTCATCGCCCGCACCACCAACATCTACCACTTGGCGCTGGGCGCGCTGTTCAGCGTCGGCGGCTATTCGGTGTTCCAGTTCGCGGTGCGCATGGGCCTGCCGCTGGTGCCGATGGTGATCGTCGCCGCGCTGCTCGCCGGGCTGATGGGTTCGGCGATCGACCGTTTCATCTACCAGCCGGTGACCGGCCTGTACGGCCAGCGCAAGGTCAATCACCTGGCGCCGTTCGTCACCTCGCTGGGCGTGATGATCGTGCTGCGCAACCTGATCCAGCTGTGGTTCGGCGCTTCGCCGATCTACATCCAGCAGCCCGAACTGGGCATCGCCGATATCGGCGGCGCCAAGGTGCAGATCTGGAACCTGCTGAAGATCGCGATCTCGATCGCCGCCTGCTTCGTCTTCGCCGCCTGGCTGAGCCGCACGCGCGCCGGCACCAGCGCCACGGCGCTGGGCCAGAGCGCCGAGGGCGCCAGCGTGATCGGCGTCAGCGAACGCACCGTGCGCTTCCAGATCTTCTTCGCCACCGGCTGCCTGGCCGGCCTGGGCGGCTCGCTGGCCATCCTCAGCCACCCCACCTTGCCGGGCGACGGCTTCCCGATCGTGCTGTACGGCGCTCTGATCTCGCTGATCCTGCCGAAGGCCGGCGTGATGGTGTGGTGGATCGCCTCGGTCGGCGCCGCCTACATCTACGCCCAGGCGATCGCCAGCGTCGGCGGCGGCTGGCAGGACACCATTCTGCAGAGCGTGCTGATGATGGGCATCGTCATCTCGCGCGTCATCATCCCGGGCTACCAGCGCCATGCCGCGTTGCGTGTGGCGGCGCGCCAGCGCGCGCAGGGCGGCGGCGCGCCGGCGACGGCTCCCACGGGCGGGAGGTAGGAACATGGCTTACTGGATCACGGTTATCACCTTCGCGCTGATCTTCGGCTCGCTGGCGGTCTCCTACAACATCTCGGTCGGCTATGTCGGGATGCTGTCGATCGCCCATGCCGCGTTCTTCTCGATCGGCGCCTATGTCTATGCCTATCTCGGCACCGCGGTCGGCGACGGCAGCTGGTTCGTCGTTTCGGTGCTGGCGGCAATGGCGATCGCCGCGGCGATCGCGGTGGCGGTCGGCGTCATCATCACCTTGCTGCCCGAGCAGTTCGTCATCATGGGCACCTTTGCCCTGCAGGTGATCTTCACCACCCTGCTGATCAATATGGCGTCCATCACGCGCGGCGTGCAGGGCATTGCCGGCGTCCCGGCGCCGCAGATCGGTCCGCTGGTGTTCGACGGCCGCAATTCGGCGCTGATCCTGGCGGCGGTGCTGGCGGCGTTCACGCTGGGCTTGGCCTGGGCGCTGCTCAAGAGCAATATCGGCCTGCGTTCGCGCGCGGTGCGCGACGATGCGCTGGCGGCCCAGTCGATGGGCATCTCGGTGCGCACCGTCCAGGTCGGTTTCTTCGCCATCGGCGCCATGCTGGCGGCGCTGGCCGGAACCATCTATGCCGGCGTGATCGGCTACATCGATCCCAGCACCTTCACCATCGAGACCTCGGTGCAGCTGCTGAGCATGGTGGTGATCGGCGGCATCGGCAATCCGTTCGGCGCCATGCTGGGCGGCATCGTCATCTCGGTGCTGCCGGCGCTGATGATCGAATTCGAGATCGGCGAAAGCTCGGCGGCGGCCATCCAGCAGGTGCTGTTCGGCGCGGTGATGATCCTGGTGATCATGCTGCGGCCGCGCGGCTTGCTGCCCGAGGGTCTGATCGCCCGCAAGAAGCAGGCGTCGTGAGCGAGGCGGCGATGAGCAGCGAAATCCTTCGACTGGAAAATATCTCCAAGCGCTTCGGCAATATCGTTGCCTGCAACGAGTTGTCGATCGACTTCCGGCCCGGCACCTGCACCGCGGTGATCGGCCCCAACGGCGCCGGCAAGACCACGATCATGAACATCGTCGCCGGCTCGCTGATTCCCGATCTCGGCTCGGTGAAATGGGCCGGGCACCAGCTGGTCGGCATGAGCCAGCATCGCATCGCCAATCTGGGCGTGGTGCGCATGTTCCAGGATCTCAAGGTGTTCGACGGCATGACCGTCTACGAGAACCTGGTGGTGGCCGCCGGCCGCGGCGTCGGCGGTTGGTCGCTGCGCCGCATCGAGAACCGCGCCGCGGCGGTGATCGACGAAACCCTCGACCGGCTTGGCCTGGCGCGCGACGCCAACCGCCTGACGCGCGATCTGTCCTATGCCGAGCGCAAGCTGGTGGCGCTGGGGCGGGCGATCTGCAGCGGCGGCAAGATCCTGCTGCTCGACGAGCCGGCCAGCGGCATGGACAAGGCCAGCCTGAAGCTTGTGCTCGACACGGTGGTGTCGCTGCGCAAGTCGGGCGCCATCATCGTCATCGTCGAGCACAACCTGTCGATCGTCCAGGAGCTCGCGTCCTACGCGATCCTGCTGGAGGAAGGCAGGATCGTCGCCAGCGGCGAACCTGCCGAGCTCTACCGCAATTCCAATTTCGGCCGGGTCTATTTCTCCCTGCTGCAATAGCCGGATTTCTCTCCCTCGCATTCGAGTGTACCCATGAGCAAAGCCGTCGACACCAGGAGCAGCGACAGCGCTGCTCTCATCGAAGCCGCACGCGGTCTGACCCCGATCCTGGCCGGCCGCGCGCGCCAATACGACGAGGAAAACGCCTTTCCCACCGAGGATTTCGCCGACCTGCAGCGGGCTGGACTGCTGTCGACCTCGGTGCCGCGCCAGCATGGCGGCCACGGCATCTCCATGAGCAACGGCGATCCGCTGTCGCAATGGCGCATCACCAGCGCGGTGGCGGCGGGCGACCTGTCGCTGGGCCGCTGCTACGAAGGCCATATCAATACTGTCGACCTGATCAACGTGTTCGGCACCGACGCGCTCAAGCGCAAGGTCTATCCCGAGGTGGTGGCGGGACGCATGCGCTTCGTGATCTGGGGCTCCGAACCGATCCGCCAGGATTCGCAGGATCTCTACAAGCGCCTGTCGGGCCAGACCATCGCCACCAAGGTGGCGGGCGGCTGGCGACTCAACGGGCTGAAGGCTTTCGCCACCAGCGCCGGCGGCGCCACCCACGTCATCATCACCGCCGCGATCGACGATCCGGCGCTGTCGCCGCTCGAGCAGCAGCAATGGTTCCTGGTCGACGCCAATACGCCGGGGATCAACATCGACCGTTCGTGGTGGCATTCGCTGGGCATGCGCGCCACGGTCAGCCATCGCGTCGAACTGAACGACGTGCTGGCGGCGGAGGATTCGCGGCTGTTCTCGACCAAGGAATATCTCGCCCAGCTGTGGCAGGCCCGCTTCATCCCGCATTTTTCCGCCAGTTTCCTGGGCGCTGCCACCGCCGCCTACGACTTCGCCAATGCCTACATCAAGCAGCGCGGCAAGGCCGGCGACGCCATTGTCCAGCACCAGATGGCGCAGATGAAAATCGCGCTGGACGTGCTCGATGCCCATCTCGTGGCGACCGCGCAGGCCTGGATGGCGGGCGACCACGCCGCTGCGGCGCTGAAATCCAACATCTGTCGTGCGGTGGGCGAGATGCAGGCCATGGAAGTGGTGCATCTGGCGGTGCGCATGTGCGGCGCCACGGCGTTGCTGGAGAATTTTCCGCTCGGCCGCATCCTGCGCGACCTGCAGACCTATGTGCGGCACGAGAGCATCGACCGCATCCTGACCTCGGTCGGTCGCGCCTGCCTGGGCTTCGACTACGATCCCAACTTCGCCCGCACCGACAAGCCGGCCTGATCGCCTGGCCGGGTGCGGCGCGCCGCATCCGGCCTCACCAGGCGTGGCCGCGCGTGCTGGGATGCGTCCACAGTCCGCGCCGTTCGAGCACCGGCAGCACCAGCCGGCCGAACAGCCTGATCTCTTCGGGCTTCCAGATCGGCAGGGTGATCGCCACGCCGGCGCAGCCGAATTCCCGGACCAGCTTCTCGATGCCGTCGGCGACCTGCTCGGGCCCGCCATGCACCTTGCGCGCGCCCGACACCGAGCCGATCTGGCGCATCTGCAATTCGCCCAGCGAGTTGTAGATGTCGTCGTAGGTCGAAATATTGGCGCGCACGGCGTTGAGATAGTCGGCCACGCCGTGCAGGTCGACATTGGCGGCGATCCACTCGGAATAGGCCTTGGCTTCCTCGTCGGTCTCGCGCACGGCGATGCTGGCATGCATCTGCAGCTTGATGGCGTCGGCCGGCCGACCGGCTTCGGCGGCGTGGCGGCGGATGTCGCCGACGCGCTCGTTGCATTCGGCCAGCGGGGTGCGGCCGGGCATGAAGATGTAATCGGCGTAGCGGCCGGCGAAGCGGCGGCCGGCGGCGGAGGCGCCGGCGCTGACCACCAGCGGTCGCGGCTGCTGCACCGTGCGGGGACCGACCAGCGTGCCCTTGAGCTGGAAGAACTTGCCCTGCATGTCGATCTGGCCGGTCGACCAGAACTGGGTGACGATGTCCATGAATTCGGCGGCCAGCTCGTAGCGCTCGTCGTGGCCCAGCGCCGGCCCGCCGGTCAGCTGGTCGGCGAAACCGGAACCGGACACCATGTTCATGCCCCAGCGCCCGCCGCTCAGCGCGTCGAGCGCGCCGCCCAGGCGGATGAACTGCACCGGGTTGAACCACGCGGTGTGGATGGTGGTGATCAGCTTGATGCGCTTGGTGGCCGGGATCAGGGCCGCCGCCAGCACCGGGGCCAGCAGCATCGGGTTCTGCAGCTCGATGCGGTTGGTGTGCTCGCCGTAGAAGCCCCAGGCATCGGCCATGAACAGATAGTCGAGCCCGATCTCCTCGCAGGCCTGGGCCACGGCGACATGGGCCGACATGTCGAGCGGATCGGGATTTTGCGCCGCCACGGCGCCGGAGATGGCGTGGATGGTGCGCGCGTTCGGATAAAACAGACCCAGTCGCAGGCTCATGCTTCCACCCCATTTTTGCGCCACAGGTTGCAGCAATTGATGCAATTGTCAATCGGCCGGCTTTGAATTGATGCAATCCATTGTGTTTTGGCCTGGCCGCCGGTCCGCCGCCCCGTGGGACGGGGGCGCCGCGGGATGGGGCGCCGGCAACGGCGCCGTTATCCAATGCTGTGCGGCGAAGCTGCTCGTGTAACATCCGCCCACCTATTGGGGACAAGGGATGCAGGAAAAGGAACAATGGATCGCTGCGATCGGGCGGCGCTCCGGCCCGCGCTACATCGCCATCGTCGAGGCGCTGTCGGAGATGATCGAAAGCGGCGTTATCGGCGCGGGCTATCAGTTGCCCACCCAGCGCGACCTGGCCAAAATCTTGGGGCTGGCGCCCGGCACCACGGCGCGCGCCTATATGATCGCCGCCCAGCGCGGGCTGATCTCGGGCGAGACCGGCCGCGGCACCTTCGTGCGGCGCGAGGCCAGCCTGACGCGGCTGCCGCAGGACGCCCGTTACCTCGAGGATAGCGCCGCCGCCGTCGGCGCCGCCAGTGCCGCCAGCGTGGACGCGCCGGTGGCGGCGGCCGAGAGTGCGGCGCTGGGCGATCTCGCCATGCCCAATGTCGATGCCGACAATCTGCGCGAGGAGATCCGCCGCGCCCTGCGCAGCGCCGCGTCCGACCTCGACTTCGCGCTGGGTCGCTACCAGCCGTTCGGCGCCCAGGTGCCGCTGCGCTTCCGCGAGACCGGCCGGCAATGGTTGTCGCAACTGGGCTTCGCGCCGCCGCCCGACGACGTGGTGCTGACCAGCGGCGCGCATGGCGCGCTCTACCTGATCCTGTTCTCGGAAAACCTGCGGCGGCTGCCGGTGATCACCCCGGTGCTGACCTATTCGGGCCTGCGCAATATCGCCATCGCTCACCGCCGGCCCCTTGTTCCGGTTGAGGTTGACGAGCACGGGCCGACGCCCGACGCGGTCGAGCACGCCTACAAGCGCTCGGGCGGGCGCATCCTGTTCCTGCAGACCAACATGCACAACCCGACCTGCATCAGCATGCCGCTGCAGCGGCGCCAGGCGCTGGTCGAGCTCAGCCGGCGCTACGACCTGATCGTCATCGAGGACAATGCCGCCGCGCTGGTGCTGGCGGACGCCATCCCGCCGGTCGCGGCGCTGGCGCCGGAGCGCACGTTCCTGATCTCGAGCTGCGCCAAGTCGATCAGCCCGGCGCTCAATGTCGGCGTGGTCTCGGTGCCGCGGGGCTGGGCGTCGCAGCTCAACGTCGCCATCCGCACCCACCACATCTACGCCACCATGGTCAATGTCGAGCTGCTGCGCGCGCTGATGGCCGAAGGCAGCGTGGCGCGCATCTGGGCCCGTTCGCGCGCCCGGGTCGCCGCCCGCATCGACATGGCGCGCCGCGTGCTGGCGCCGTTCCAGCTCGCCGCCCAGCGCGACAGTTGGTTCGCCTGGCTGGACCTGCCCGAGGGCTGGAGCTCCGAATCCTTCACCACCATGGCGCGCATGCAGGGCATCGCGGTGGGCGGCTCGACCAACTTCACCGTCGAGGGCCTGGCCGCCGACCGCAACGGCGTGCGCCTGTCGCTGACCGGGCCGGGCTCCGATGCCGCCGCCCACGATTATTTCCACAGGCTGCGCCAGCTGCTCGATCACGGCGGACAGGAAAGCGAGCGGATTTTCGCCTGATCGGACAGTCAGCCGGTCATGCTGCACTGCTCAATGCACCAATTGCATCAATTGCTATGATATGGCACCGTCATCGCAAAACGAGGTGACGCGCATGCCGGCGACAATGCATTTGGCTTCCATCCTGGCGCACAGCCCTTCGCCGCATTCGATCGGCGTGTGGCGCCATCCGCGATCGTTCAACGGTTTCGACTACAATAGCCCCGAATACTGGGAGCATCTGGCGCGCACGCTGGAGCGCGGCTGCTTCGACATGCTGTTCCTGGCGGATACGTTCAATCTGCACGACGAATACGGCGCCAGCCCGGACATCGCCATCCGTTACGGCCTGCAGTTCCCGCGCAGCGACCCAGCGCCGCTCATCCCGATGCTGGGCCGGGTGACGAAGGACCTATGCTTCGGCCTGACCGCCAACACCACCTACATGGAGCCATTCTACCTGGCGCGGCTGTTCTCGACTCTCGACGACCTGACCCAGGGCCGCATCGGCTGGAACGTGGTGGCCGGCTTCAGCCGCAGCGAGGCTGCCAATTTCGGCCGCAGCGACGTGCTGTCTCACGTCGAGCGTTACGAGCGCGCCGAAGAGTACATGGAGCTCTGTTACAAGCTGTGGGACAGCTGGGAGCCCGACGCGGTGATCCGCGACAAGCAGACCGGCGTGTTCGCCGATCCCAGCAAGGTCCATCGCGTCGATCACGTCGGCAAGTACTTCCGCTGCCAGGGCCCGCTCAGCGTTCCGCATACGCCGCAAGGCAGGCCGACCATCATCCAGGCCGGCGCCTCGGCAGAAGGCGTGGGCTTCGCGGCCCGCCACGCCGAGATCCACTTCGCCACGCGCGGCACCACCGCCGGCATGAAGCAGCACCGGGCCCGCATGATCCAGGCCCTGGCGGCCCAGGGCCGATCGGCCGATGCCATGAAGATCCTGTGGGGCGCCATGATCTTCATCGGCGACGACGAGGCGTCGGCGCGGGAGCGCGAGCGTCGCATGCTCGATCGTATCGCCCCCCAGGCCGGCCTGGCGCTGATGTCGGGCCATTTCGGCCACGACCTGTCCAAGCTGCCGATGGACAAGCCGATGGAGAAGATCGCGGTCACGGGCTCGCAGGGCATCCTGGAATCGGTGATCCACGACTTCGGGCCGGAAACCACCCTGGCCGAGGCCGGGCGCCGCTACGGTTGCGGCCTGGCGGGCCTGCGCATGTACGGCAGCCCGCGCCAGATCGCCGACCAGATGGAGGAGGCCTTCGACGCCGCGGGCGACGGCTTCATGGTGCTGTCCAACGATTGCCTGCCCGGCAGCGTCGACGATTTCGTCGATCTGGTGGTGCCGCAGCTCCAGGAGCGTGGCATCTTCCGCAAGTCCTACGAAGAAGGCACGCTGCGCGAAAAGGTGTTCGGCAAATCGGCCGAGCGCCGCCCGCAGGCGGCCGCGGAATAGCCGCAAGCAAGCGGCGGATGGAGGAAGTACGCCATGAGCATTCTGACCGGAAAGGCGGCGCTGGGCCGCTACGCGCATAACAGCATCGAGATCCAGCCCCTGACCCCGGCCATCGGCGCCGAGATTTTCGGCGTCGACCTCGCCCAGGGCATCGACGACAAGACGTTCGACGTCATCAACCAGGCGTTTCTCGATCACCAGGTGATCTTCTTCCGCAATCAGAAGCTTTCGGCCGAGCAACATCGCAATCTGGCGCTGCGCTTCGGCACGCCGGCCTTCTCCAAGAAGCTGAAGATGTACGACGGCTACCAGGACGTCTCGCTGCTGGAGAACGACGGCAGCAAGACCGCGATCGGCGCCATGTGGCACACCGACAATACCGATTTCGTCGAACCGCCGATGGCCTCGCTGCTCTATTCGGAGATCAGCCCGGCGGTCGGCGGCGACACGATCTGGGCCAGCATGTACGCGGCCTACGACGCTCTGTCGGAACCGATGAAAGCCTATCTCGACGGAATGAGCGCGCTGCACGACAACTCGATCATCAAGCAGCTCTACGCCGCCGAAGGCACGCTGCGCAACGAAGGCGTAATGGTGAACGAGCCGACCGAGCATCCGGTGATCCGGGTCCATCCCCAGACCGGCCGCAAGGCGCTCTATGTCAATCCCAGCTACACCCGGACGATCCTCGGCATCCCGGCGACCGAAAGCCGCCACATCCTGAACTACCTGTTCGAGCATCTGACCCGCCCCGAATACCAGGTGCGGTTCCGCTGGACGGCGGGCTCGCTGGCGATCTGGGACAATCGCTGCAGCCAGCACTACGCACTGGACGACTACAGCGAACTGCGCCGCATGCGGCGTGTGCAGGTCGAAGGCGACCGGCCGTTCGGGCCCAGGGGCGTCCCGCAAGACCGTCACTAGAAATCGCGCGAGGGAGAACCACCATGGCTATCGCCGACCAGCTTGCCGATCACCTGACCTCGCTGCGTTTCGAGGATCTGCCGGGCGCCACGATCCACGCCGCCAAGCGACTGATCCTCGACACTTTGGGAGCCGCGCGCGCCGGCGCCGCCGAGCCCGGCTGCGCCGAAGTGACGGCGGCGGTCGGCGCCATCGAAGGCACCGACGGTCCTTGCACCGTCTGGTCGACCGGCAAGCGCACCACGCCCGCGGCGGCGGCGCTGATCAACGGCACCTGCGCGGCGGCGCTCGACTACGACAGCCTGCACTTCGACGGCATCGTGCATCCGGAGATCGTCACCCTGCCGGCGGCCTTGGCCCTGGCCGAGCGCGAGGGACGGAGCGGCCGCGACCTGATCCTGGCCGTCGTGGCCGGCAGCGACCTGATGTGCCGCATCGCGCTCTCGACCGAGCGCAACTCGCCGTTCTTCGCCACCTCGAGCGCCGGCGCGTTCGGCGCCGCCGCGGCGGGCGGCATCGCTCTGGGGCTGGACCGGACCCAGATGCGCAACGCGCTGGGCCTGGCGCTGTGCCAGTCGAGCGGAACCCTGCAGGCGATCGTCGAGAAGACGCTGGCCAAACGCATGCAGTCGGCCTTCGCCGCGCGCAACGGCGTCTATGCCGCCGAATTGGCGCGGCACGGCATCACCGGCCCGGCCGAATCGCTGGAAGGGCCGGGCGGCTACTACACCGCCTTCGAGGCGGGCGATCCGGCCGTGCTGCTCGAGGGGCTGGGCAAGCGCTTCGAGACCGGCAATATCGGCATCAAGAAATATCCCAGTTGCGCCTGCAACCACGCCGCCATCGAGGCCGCCAGCCGCCTGGTCGGCGCCAACCGGTTGGCGGCCAAGGACATCAAGAACGTCACGGTGCGGATCACCCCTTACATGAACACCCTGGTGGGCGCGCCGTTCGATCCCAGCCGCAATCCCCAGGTGGCGGCCCAGTTCAGCGTGCAGTATTCGGTCGCCGCCGTGCTGGCGCGCGGCAATTTCAAACTGGCCGACATCACGCCCGAACGGGTGTGCGATCCGGAAATCGGCAGGCTGGCCCGCTCGGTCACGGTGGAGATCGACAATCGGTCCGACGGCATGCTGACGCCGGCTTCGGTAAGGATCACCGCCGGCGACCGCGTGCTGGAAGAGACGATCCGCGCGGTGCCAGGGTCGGCCGATGCGCCGCTCAGCGACGACGAGGTGATGGCCAAGTTCCGCGACTGCCTGGGCTTCGGTCCGGCGGCGCTGCCCGATGCCCGCGCCAAGTCGCTGGCCGAGGCCTTGGCCCATCTCGAGCAGGTCGAGCGGCTCGACGAATTCCTTCCGGCCAACCTGGCAGCCTGATCGTTCTCAGCCGCCGTCGCCGTCGTCCGGCCGGACGCGGTTGATGTATAAACAGCCGGCCATGATGGATCGATCACCTTTGACCGTACGGTTCGAGCGGAAGGGCCGGTCATGACGCGGCGCGGCAACGGGCAGCATCAGGATAACGGCGACGTGTCGTGGATCGGGCGCATCGCCACGGTGCGCGGCCCGCGCTACCTCGCCATCATCGCCTGCCTGGAGGACGCCATAAGGTCGGGCGCGCTGCCGGCCAAGACGCGCCTGCCGCCGCAGCGCCGGCTGGCCGAGCTGCTGGGACTGACGGTCGGCACCACCGGTCGCGCCTACACCATCGCCGCCGAGCGCGGCCTGATCACCGGGGAGACCGGGCGCGGCACGTTCGTGCGCGAGCAGCCCTATGGCGGCAAGGATGGCGGCATCAATCCGCTGCTCGGCGCGCTGGTAAGAGCCACGCCCAAGGCCAGCGAGCTGGACAACGTGCCGACGGAAATGCAGGTCATGGACCTGGCGCTGCACGGCGTGCCCGACGAAGTCGACGATATCCTGGGGCGCGTGACGCGCGACATGGCGGCGCGCCAGTTTCCGGTCATGCCGCGCAAATACGTCACGCGGCGCGCGCCGCTGCGCTACGCCGCGGCCGCGTCGCGCTGGCTGCAGGGAGTCGGGCTCGATGTCGAGCCGCAGCGGATCGTGGTCACTGCCGGCGGCTTCCAGGCCATGACGGCGGCGCTGCTCGGCAACATGGTGCGCGGCGAGCCGATCCTGACCGATTCCATCACCTATGCCGGGCTCAAGGCCGCGGCGTTCAACTATGGCTGGCGACTCGAGCCGCTGGCGCGCGACGACAACGGCATGCTGCCGGAAGCGCTGGAGCGGGCGGCGTCCGAAAGTCGCGGCCGCATGGTGTACCTCCAGTCCGAGCTGCACAATCCGACCGCCGCCGTCATGTCGCTGGAGCGACGGCGCGCCATCGCCGAGATCGCGCGACGCCACGATCTGCTGCTGATCGAGGACTTCGCGGCGCTGTCGGATATGTCGGCGACGATGCCGCCGGTGGCGGCGCTGGCGCCGGAACACACCTTCCTGGTGGCCAGCGCGACCAAATCGGTGGGCGTCGGGGTTTCGGCCGGATATATCGTGGCGCCGCCGGGCTGGGGCGAGCGCTTCGAATTGCAGACGCGCGATCGCTATTTCCAGATTTCTCCGCTCGGCGCGGAGACGATGGCGCATATCGTCGAGAGCGGCGCGATCGGCGACATCGCCCAGACGTATCGAACCGTCATCGCCCGGCGCCTGGCGCTGCTGCGCCAGCATATGCCCGGCATGAGCTTCGCCAGCGACCCGCGTTCCTTCTTCATCTGGCTGGCGCTGCCGCCGCACTGGCGCTCGGACGATTTCGCCTCGGCCGCGGCCCTCAACGGCGTGACCGTGGCCGCTTCCAGCAATTTCTCGTTGGGCATGATCGTCAACGTGCCGGCGGTGCGCCTGTCGCTACTGGGCAGCGCGACCGATGCGGGGTTCGTCGAGGGGCTGCGCCGCCTGCGCACCGCCCTGGACTCCGGTTTCGTGAGCCTGGGGGCGATCGTCTAGCGGATCGGGGCGGGCGCCCGTTTCCGGGTTGCGGCTGGCGATTCCCGAATTGTATCAATTTTGACAATCCGTGCCGTTTTATTTGGTGCAATTTGAGGCGAGAGGCGGCAAATTAGGCCAAATAACCAGCCGGCACCTGACAATTGATACAAATGCTCAGCGGCCAGGGTGGATGGGAGAAGCAGCCTTGGCAGAGCAGAGCGTAAAGAGTTTCGACGAACTGAAGCAGTTCGAAGCGACCATCGACGGCATGTTCAGCCGCGCCGTGCGGCGCTGGCCGGACCGGCCCTTCGTGATCGCCGAGGGCCGCAGCCTCAGCTATCGCGACGTCGACCGCATGGTCGACCGGGCCGCGCGCGGTCTGATGGCGCTGGGCGTGCAGCGCGGCGACCGCGTTGCGGTATGGATGTCCAACATCTGGGAATGGGTCGTGATGCAGTTCGCCATCACCCGCATGGGCGCGGTGATGACCCCGGTCAACACCCGGCTGCGTATCGAGGATCTGCGGCACACCTTGAGCGATTCGGGCGCGCGCGTGCTGGTGACCCAGGCGCGCGCCAAGGAGTTCTCCTACCTCGACACGATCCGCGCCATCCTGCGCGATCGGGCTGGCGTGCCGGCGCTGCAGCATGTCGTGGTGGCCCGGCCCGACGGCCCGCTCGAAGCGCCATTCGTGTCGTGGCAGTCCTTCGAGGACAATGCCAGCGCGGCCACGCCGCAGCCGGAGACCGATCCGGGAAAGATGGCCTATATCCTCTACACCTCGGGCACGACCTCGCTGCCCAAGGGCGTGATGCTGTCGCACACCAATCTCAACAACTGCTTCAACCTGGCGGGCGACCTGGAAGACGGCGACATCGCCTTCAACGTCTATCCCATGTTCGCCATCACCGGCTGCCACAACACGGTGCTGGCGCTGGTGCTGAAGGGCGGCGGCGTGGTGCTGCAGGAGCGCTTCGACGCGGCCGAGGCGGTCGAGCTGATCGAGAAACATCGCTGCACCGTGATCGGCGGCATCGTCTACGTGCTGGCCGATATCGTCAACGCGCCGGGCTTCACGCCCGAGCGCGTGTCGAGCCTGCGGCTGGCCATGGTCTTCCCGCGCCGGCCCGAGCATCTGCCGGTGATGCACAGGCTTGGCCTGAAGAAAGCCGGCACCGGTTACGGCATGACCGAGACCGGCGCGCACGCCACCTATGTCTCCTCGCTCGATCCGGCCGAGATGACCAATGACGGCCGGCACTGGCCGATCAACGAAGTCAAGATCGTGCGCGCCGACGGCAGCGAGGCGGCGCCGGAGGAAGAGGGCGATATCCGCGTGCGCGGCCGCCAGGTGATGCTGGGCTATTTCAACCGGCCCGACGCTACCGCCCAGGCGCTCGACGCCGAGGGCTGGCTGCACACCGGCGATGTCGGCCGCATGGACAAGGAAGGGCGGCTGATCTGGATCGGCCGCCGCAGCGACGTCTACAAATGCTCCGGTTTCAACGTCGCCTCGCTCGAGGTCGAAGCCTTCCTGATCCGTCATCCGGAGATCGCCGAAGTGGCGGTGCTGGGCGTGCCAGATTCGAGCAAGGGCGAGATCGGTGCGGCGTTTATCGTCGCCAGGGACGGAGCGCGGCTCGACCTGCCGACGGTGCGCGCGTTCTGCGCCGGCCAGATCGCCTCCTACAAGATTCCCGGACACGTCTATGTCTGGCCGCAACTGCCCAAGACCGCCAGCGGCAAGGTGCGCAAGGTCGAGCTGAAGGCGTTTTTCCTCGAACAGCAGCAAAAGTCGGCGACGCGCTGAGCGCGCCGGCCGGCGCCATCGCCACGGCGCCGGACAGGGATCCGAAATGCAAGACGATTCGCTCGATCAGTTGAAGAAGCGCCGCGCGCAGGCCCAAGCCATGGGCGGGCCGGAGCGGCTGGCCAAGGTACGCGGCGCAGGCAAGCTGCCGGTGCGCGAGCGGCTCGCCGTGCTGCTCGACCCAGGCTCGTTCGACGAGCTGGGCCTGCTGGCGCACAGCCAGCATCCGGGCCTTGAAAGGCGCACGCCGGCCGATGGCGTAGTCACGGGCTGCGGCGCCATCGACGGCCGGCGCGTGTTCGTGATCGCCGACGATCCCTCGGTGCTGGCCGGCACGCGCGGGCGGGTCGCCGAAACCAAGATGACGCGGCTGCGCGAGCTGGTGCTGCGCGAGAAGCTGCCGATCGTCATGCTCAACGAAGCCGGTGCGGCGCGCGTCCAGGAGAATAAGGGCGCCTATTCGGCCGGGCTGGGCTGGTCGTTCGAGCAGCATTTCCTGCTCAACGGCATCGTGCCGCAGGTCTCGGTGCATATGGGCGCCAGCTTCGGCGGCCCGTCCTTCACCGGTTCGATGAGCGATTTCGTCGCCCTTGTGTCGGGCACCGGCTTCATGGGCATGTCGGGCCCGCCGATCGTCAAGGTCGGCATCGGCGTCGACCATACCGCCGAAGAGATCGGCGGCGTGCAGATGTCGATGCAGAACACCGGTCAGGCCGATTATATCGGCGCCAGCGAAGTCGACGCGCTGCAAGCGGTGCGGCGCTATCTGTCCTACCTGCCGGCCAATTGCTTCGAGCGGCCGCCCCTGGCCAAGCCGGCGCGGTCGCCGTCGGACACCGAACAGGGCCAGGCCGCGCTCGACCGGATCGTGCCGCTCGACCAGCGCCGCGCCTACAGCATGCTGAAGCTGATCGAGCTGCTGGTCGACCAGGGCAGCCTGTTCGAGCTGCGCGCCGGCTACGGCCGCAACCTGATCACCGCGTTTGCCCGCATGGAAGGCGAGGCCGTCGGCATCGTCGCCAACAACCCGATGTTCCGTGCCGGCGTGCTGGACGAGAAGGCGGCGACCAAGGCGCGCAAATTCATCGATATCTGCGATGCCTTCCATATCCCGCTGGTGTTCCTGTGCGACACGCCGGGCTTCCTGGTCGGGCCGGAGATCGAAAAGAACCGCATGGTCAGCCTGTGCGGCCGGCTGCTGATGTCGCTGATGTCGGCCTCGGTGCCGAAGATCACCGTGGTGGTGCGCAAGGCGGTGGGCATGGCCTATATCGCCATGTGCGGCCGGGCCTGCCGGCCCAACACCATCGTGTCCTGGCCGCGCTCGTTCTTCGACGTGATGGGTCCGGAAGCTGGCGTGATCCTGGCGCATGGCCAGGAGATCAACGCATCGCCCGACCCCGACAAGCGCAAGAAGGAAATCCTCGCCGAGTTCGAGGAAGCGGCCAGCGCCTATGCCACCGCCGGGCTGGCCCTGATCGACGACGTGATCGCCCCGTCGCAGACTCGGGCGGTGATCCTGAAGTCGCTGGCGCGCGCGCGCGGCTGCGACACGTTGGGCTTCAAGCGGCGCATCGAGCCCTAGACGCAAGCGGCGAGGACAAGCGATGGACAGAGAGGCGACAATGGCATCCAGCAAATCCGATCCGAAACCCGCCAATCCCAAGCCGCTGGCCGGCGTGAAGGTGCTCGAATTCGGCCATTTCGCCGCCGGACCCTTCGCCGGCCTGCTGCTGGCCGATTGGGGCGCCGACGTGGTCAAGATCGAGCCGCCCGATGGCGAAGGCCTGCGCAACTGGCCGCCCTTCGTCGGCGGCGAGGGCGACAAGGCCTACAGCCTCAACTTCGCCTCGGTGAACCGCAACAAGCGCAGCATCACCGCCGACTTCAAGAATCCCGAGGACTTCGCGCGCATCAAGGCGCTGTGCGGCAAGGCCGACATCATCATCGAGAATTTCCGCCCCGGCGTGCTGCCGCGGCTGGGCCTGGGCTACGACGACCTGGCCAAGATCAATCCCAAGCTGGTCTATTGCTCGGTGTCCGGCTACGGCCAGGTCGGACCGTATTCGGGCAAGGGTGCCTTCGACGTCGCCATCCAGGCCATCTCCGGCATCATGAGCGTGACCGGCGAGACCGACGGGCCGCCGGCCAAATGCGGCGTGCCGCTGGCCGATTTCTGCACCGCCGTGTTCGCTGCGCTGTCTTCAGTGATCGCGCTGCGCCAGGCCGAGAAGACCGGCCGAGGCAGCAACGTCGATTGTTCGATGCTGTCCTGCATGCTGGCGATCTCCGCGCTGCAGACCAGCGAATTCTGGGGCACCGACATTCCGCCGATGCGGCTGGGCTCGGGCCATCCGCGCAACGCGCCCTACGAGGGATTCATGGCCAGCGACAAATGGCTGGTGGTGGCCGCCGGCAATGACGGTCTGTGGCGCAAGCTGTGCAAGGTGATGGGCCAGGACGCGCTGACCGGCGATCCGCGCTTCGCCACCCAGCCGGCGCGGGCCAAGAACCGGGTGCTGCTGGCGGAGACCCTGGCGCCGGTGTTCAAGACCCGGACCGCGGCCGAGTGGCTCGACCTGCTGGAGAAGGAGGGCGTGCCCTGCGCGCCGATCTTCGATTATCGCGAGGCGCTCAGCAACGAGCATATCGACGCCATCGGCCTGGTGCGCGAGATGGCGCTGCCCGGCGGCGGCAGCACCTTCACCGTGGCCAACCCGATCCGCATGACCGGCTACGAGTTCGAGATCACGCAGCGGCCTTCGACGCCGGGCGAGCACAACGAGGCGGTCGTGCGCGACTGGCTGTCGTAATCCAGCAACAGGACAGGCAAGCAGACATGGACACTTCCGTATTGGTCGAGCGGCGCGACGGTGGCCGGCTGGACGTCACCCTGAACCGGCCCGACCGTTCCAACGCGCTCAACCCGCAGACCGTGGCCGAGCTGACCGAGATCGTGCTCGGTGCCTATGACGAGGACGACACCAAGCTGATCGTGTTCCGCGGCGCGGGCAAGCATTTCTGCTCCGGCTTCGATCTGACCGGCGGCGGGCTGGACAACAAGAAGGATCGTACCGGCCGCATCCTGTCGATCGAAAGCCTGCTGCAATTGATCTGGAGCGGCCCGTTCGTCAGCCTGGCGCTGGTGCAGGGCGCTGCGGTCGGCGCCGGCGCCGACCTGGCCGCCAATTGCGACTATCGCGTGGCCGGCCCGGCGGCTTCGTTCCGCTTCCCCGGCTTCCGCCTGAGCGGCGTGACCCTGGGCACTGGCCGGCTGTCGCGGCTGGTGGGCGATCAGGCGGCGTTCGATCTGGTGCTGCGCAACCGCAAGGTCGACGCCAAGACCGCCCATGATTGCGGTCTGGCCAGCCATCTGATCGAGGTCGACCAGCACGAGGCTTTCGTCGCCGAACTGACCGCCGACCTGGCCGACATCACCAAGGGTTCGATCGTGGCGCTGAAATCGGCGGTGCGCGCGCCCGACCGGTTCCAGAGCCTCAGCCGCATTCCCATGTCGCTGCGCCGCTGATCCAAGGAAGAGCGCCATGCATATCGCCCTGCTGATCTCCCACAGTCCCTCGCCGCATACCGTGGGGCAGTGGCGATTGTCGCGCTCCTGGCACAACGTGACGTCCGACCCGATGGGGTTCTGGCAGCACGTCGCGCGCACCGCCGAACGCGGCTGCTTCGACATGGTGTTCCTGGCCGACGCCTATTCGCTGCACGACGCCTATCGCAGCTCGGGCGCCGACACCATCCGCTACGCGGTGCAGTATCCCCGGCTCGACCCGCTGCCGCTGGTGCCGGCGATGGCGGCGGCGACGCGCCATGTCGGGTTCGCGGCCACCGTCTCGACCACCTTCCTGCCGCCTTATTGGACGGCGCGCCACTTCGCCACGCTCGACCACCTGACGCAGGGGCGCATCGGCTGGAACGTGGTGACGTCCTATGCCAGGAGCGAAGCGGCCAATTTCGGCATCGCCGACATTCCCGATCACGACGAGCGCTACGACCGGGCCGAGGAATATCTCGAGCTGTGCTACCGGCTGTGGGACAGTTGGGAGCCCGATGCGGTGGTGGCCGATCGCGCCACCGGCGTCTATGCCGATCCGGCCAAGGTGCATCGCACCGATTTCGTCGGCAAATATTACAGCAGCGAAGGACCGCTGCACGTGCCGCGCTCGCCGCAGGGCCGGCCGTTCATTATCCAGGCCGGCTCCTCGCCGCGCGGCCTGACCTTCGCCGGCAAGCATGCCGAAGCGGTGTTCGCCATCCGCCACGATCCCGCCGGCATGAAGCGCCAGCGCGAGAAGCTGGAGCAGGCGGCGGTGGCGGCGGGGCGCGCGCCCGACGCGCCGAAGATCCTGTGGGGCGTGCTGCCGGTGGTGGGCGAGACCCGCGCCGAGGCGCTGCGCAAGCAGCAGGCGATCTTCGACAATATCGAGATCGAGGCCGGGCTGGCGATGATGTCGGGCCATTTCAACTACGACCTGTCGCAGTTCCGCATCGACCAGCCGCTGCCCAGAATCGACGCGGCCCAAGGCATCCAGGGCCAGATCGCCATGGTGGTGGAGGATCTCAGCGACAAGATGCCGTTGGGCGAAGTGGCCAAGAAATTCGCCAGCGGCATCTGCCCGCATGTGGTGGGTAGCCCCAGCGAGGTGGCCGACCAGCTCGAGGCGCTGATCGACCAGGGCGGCGGTCACGGCTTCATGCTGGTGACTCATGCGCTGCCAGGCAGCATCGAGGACTTCGCCGATCTGGTGGTGCCCGAGCTGCAGCGGCGCGGCCGCATGCGCAAGCGCTACCAGCACCGGCTGCTGCGCGAGCGTTTCGAACGCGGCTAGGGGAGGCGGCGATGCGGATTGGCTTGCATCTCTATGGGCATCAACTGGCGCCGACCGCCAACGTGGCCGGGGCCGCCTGGCCAGGCAGCGCGCTCGATCCGCTGCGTGTGGCCGACAGCCGGGTCGCGGTCGATTTTCTGCTGCTGGGCGGGCTGGCGCCGGGCGCCATGTCGGGCATCGGTCGGGCCGACGACCTGATCGTGCCGCTGGCAGCGGCATCGCTGGCCATGACCACGCCGGGCGTGGAGATCGTGCTGCGGCTCAACGGCTTCGCCTTCGATCCGGCGCATGTGGCGCGCATCGGCGGCAACATGGCGCGGCTGACGCGCGAGAACTGGATGCTCCATCTCGACGGCGAGGGCGGGCGCTGGGGCGCGGCGCTCGATGCCACGGCCGCCGCCGTCCGGCTGGGCGAGTTCCTGGCGGTGCTGCGCCAGCACTGGGCCGGCGCGGCCGCGCTGGCGGGCCAGCATCTGCGCTCCAAGGGCCGCATGGTCGGGCCGCGACCCACCAAGTCGCCGCCGATCGTGCTGGATGCCGGCGTGGCGGCGTTGCTCGGCGATGGCGATGTGCAGGCCGAGGCTATCGGCATCGACGGCCTGGCGCGCCATCGGGGATCGCGGGCACTGCTGGTGACCTGCCCGGTGGTGCTGGGGCGCAGCGAGGCCGAAGCCGAGGCAATGGCGCGCGAATGCAAATCGCTGGATCGCGCGGCGGTGCTGGTCGGCACGCCGCAGGTAGTGGGCGAGCGGATCGCCGCGGCGCTCGATGGTCGCGCCGTGGCGCGGCTGGCGCTGGGCTTTCCGGCCTTGCGCATCGCCGAGTTCGGCCTGGCACGCCAGAGTCTGCTGCCGTTGCTGCGCCAGGCGGCGGCGTAAGGGAGAAGACGGCCATGCTGATGCGCCGCACCAACGACAATTCGCTGCGACTGGGTACGTTCTACCCATCCTCGACCGGCATTCACGTCGTGTCGCGCGCCATATCCGACGGCAATCCCGATCCGTTCGATCCCAAGATCCAGGCGCAGCTTTCCGCCGCTTGCGAGGAGGCGGGGCTGGACTACATCTTCCTGGCCGACCGCTGGGCGCCGTTCGGCCCCCATTGCACGGCGGCCGGATTCCAGGATCCGTTCTGGTACGCGCCGATGCTGGTGGCGGCGCTGGCCGCCACCACGCGCCATGTCGGGCTGGTCAGCACCATCCACACCACCTATCACCGGCCCGAGCAGGTGGCCAATTACGGCGCCATGCTCGACCAGCTCACCGGCGGGCGCTGGGGCTTCAACATCGTCACCGGCTTCAGCCCCAACGAGGCCGGCCTGTTCGGGCTGGACAATATCGGCCACGACGACCGCTACGCCATGGCCGAGGATTTCATCGATGCCATGAAGCATCTGTGGGCCGGCAAGGGCGGCGTCTATGCCGGGCCGTACTTCAGGCTCGACGCCGAAGCGGCCAGCCTGGCGCCGCTGCAGGCCGAGCCGCTGCTGATCAATGCCGGTGCCAGCCCCGCCGGTCTGACCTTCGCCGCCAAGCATGCCGACTGGATCTTCCTGACCGGGGCCGATGGCGCGGAGATCAAGGGCAAGATGGACAAGGTCAACGAGATCGCCCGCCAGCGCGGCCGCGCCCAGAGCTCGATCCGCGCCATGATGCACGCCAACCTGATCGTGCGCGACAGCGACGACGAGGCGCTGGCGCTGGGCGCGACGATCCGCGACAAGGTCGATTTCGATGCCGCACGCGAATTCGCCGCCGAGCTGATGGGCGGCATGGAGGTCTATCGCCGCGTCCTGGGAGCGCAGAACGAGCACGACCGGCTGATCCGGGTCGGCAGCCGCGGCGGCGGCCAGATCCTGCACGGCTCGCCGCGCACGGTGGTGGAGCAGATCGTCAAGCTGCGCGACGAATATGGCTGCCGCGGCCTGGCGTTTTCGTTCCCGCTGTGGAGCCCCGACGAGGTGCGCACCACCCTGCTGAAGATATTACCGCTGCTGGCGGAGGCGGGGGTGTGGACCAGCCCCTACGAGCGGGGCTGGTCCTGGTAGGCGATGAAGGAACGGGTCAGTCGAGATAGCCTTCGCTGACGTATTTGACGTTCATGTATTGCAGCAGCCCTTCCATGCCGCCCTCGCGGCCGTAGCCCGAATCCTTGATGCCGCCGATCGGCGCTTCCGGCGGCGACACCGACAGGTTGTTGAGCGCCAGCATGCCGACCTGCAGGGCCTCGCTCACCTGTGCCGCCGTTTTCGCCGAGCGGGTGAAGGCGTAGCCGGCCAGCCCGTAGCTGACGCGGTTGGCGCGCTTGATCACCTCGTCGAAGCTCGAGAACGGCACCACCGAGGCCACCGGACCGAACGGCTCCGTGGTCATCACATCCGATTCGTCGGGCGCGTTGGCAAACACGGTCGGCTTCCAGAAGAAGCCGCGATTGCCGATACGCTCGCCGCCGGCGACCACCTTGCCGCCGCGTTTGCGCACATCCGCCGTGAGCTTCTCCATCGCCTCGAGGCGCCGTGGATTGGCCAGCGGTCCCATCTGGCTGCCTTTTTCCAGACCGTTGCCGACCTTGACGTTATTGGCCAGGTCGGCGAATTCGCGGGCGAAGCGCTCGTGGATCGACTCGTGGACGAAGAAGCGGGTGGGCGAGACGCATACCTGGCCGGCATTGCGGAACTTGCCCTTGGCGGCGATGGCCGCGACTTTGGCGGCATCGACGTCGTCGAACACCAGCACCGGCGAGTGACCGCCCAGCTCCATGGTGCAGGTCTTCATCTCCTGCGCCGCCAGGCTAGCCAGTTTCTTGCCGACCGGCACCGAGCCGGTGAACGTGATCTTGCGGATGATCGGCGAACGGATCAGATGCTCGGACACTTCGGCGGGCACGCCAAACACCAGGTTGACGACGCCGGCCGGCACGCCGGCATCGACGCAGGCGCGCACTACTTCCATGCACGAAGCCGGCGTCTCCTCCGACGCCTTGATGATGATCGAGCACCCCGCACCCAATGCGGTCGACAGCTTGCGGATGGGCGAGGCGGCGGGGAAATTCCATGGCGTGAATGCCGCTACCGGGCCGACCGGCTCGACCATGACCACCTGACGCACGCCATTGGCGCGGGCCGGTATGATCCGGCCATAGGCGCGCTTGCCTTCCTCGGCCATCCATTCGAAATGCTCGGCGCCCTTCTCGATTTCTTCCAGCGCCTCGTGAAACACCTTGCCCTGCTCGGTCGACATGACGAAGGCGATGTCGTGGGCGCGCTGGCGCAGCAGATCGGCGATCTTGCGGATGATCGGGCTGCGCTCGAGCGCGGTCTTGGATTTCCAGAGCTGGAAGCCGCGCTCGGCGGCGGCCAGCGCGCGATCCAGATCCGCCTTCGACGCGTGTGGCAGGCGGCCGACGACCTGCTCGGTCGCCGGATCGATCACGTCCTCGAACCGGCCTTCGCTGCCCTCGCACCATTGGCCGTCGATATACATCTGCAGTCGCGGATAGCCTGCCATAGCGTCTCATCCTCTTTGTCTGTTGCGGCCGTTGCCCAGCCGGCGGCGGGTATGGGGTGGGCGATCATCCATCCCGGGCCAATCGGTGACAACCAATTTATGGGAAAATAATCCCATGGATTGAAGATAGCTGATAGGCGTTGGCTGAAATTCCAATTTCTATCGGTAAAACAGATATCTAATCGAGGCCGCGCGGTTGGGTGCGGCGATATCGGCGACCGGCCCTACGGAGGTGGCGGAGCCTGGAATCGATAAAAAGCCGGAAAATGAAAAAATAATCCCGAGAAATGACAAGATATGTGCCGTTCAACGACATTATCCCGTTGAAACTGGCGCGGCGCGGACCTAGGCTGATCTCAATCAAACATGGAAGCAACGATGGAAATGCCTAGAAAGATTTCGGCCCAGGAACTCAAGCGGAAGCTCAAGGCACACGAGGAAGTGGCCATCGTCGATGTGCGGGAGGAGGACACGTTCTCCACCCGCCACCTGTTGATGGCGTCTTGCCTGCCGCTTAGCCGGCTGGAAACGGTGGCGCCACGTCTGCTGCCGCGGCTGGCGCTGCCGATCGTGGTGTGCGACGACGGCGGCGGACTTGCCGAGCGCGGCTACGCCCGGCTCAAGGCCGGCGGCTATACCGATGTGGCGATCCTCGATGGCGGCGTCGACGGCTGGGCCGCCGCAGGCTATCGCCTCTATAGCGGCGTCCACGTGCCCTCCAAAGCGTTCGCCGAGGTGGTTGAGCACGAATGCGGCACGCCTTATCTCAGCGCCCAGCAGGTCAACGATCTGATCAAACAGGGCGCGGATATCGCGATCTTCGACAGCCGGTCCTACGAGGAATATCACTCCAATAGCCTGCCCACCGCGACCAGCGTACCCGGCGCAGAACTGGTGTACCGCGTCCACGATCTGGTGCCGTCCAAGGACACCATGATCATCGTCAATTGCGGCGGGCGCACGCGCAGCATCATCGGCGCCCAGTCGCTGATCAACGCCGGCGTGCCCAACAAAGTCTGTTCTATGAAGGACGGCACCATGGCCTGGCATCTGGGCGGCTACGAGGTGGTACACGGCGCGACGCGCTACGTGCCGCCGGTGTCCTCGCAAGGCCTGTCGCTGGCCCAGCAGCGCGCCCAGACGGTGGCGCAGAAATTCGGCGTCAAGGAAATCGATCGTGCCCAGCTCGACAGGTTCCGCGCCGAGGCCGATCGCGTCACGCTGCATGTGCTCGACGTGCGTACGCCCGAGGAATTCGAAGCCGGGCACCTGCCCGGCGCCGTCGGCGTCGCCGGCGGGCAGCTGGTCCAGGAGACCGACAACTGGGTGGCTTCGTGGGAGGCGCGTATCGTGCTGGTGGACGACACCGGCGTGCGCGCGCGCATGACCGCATCGTGGCTGAGCCAGATGGGTTACGCCCATGTCTATGTCCTGAAGGACGCGATGGGCGGCCGCGAACTGGAGCGCGGGTCGGGCGCGATCTCGGCGGGCAGCTTCCCGCTGCAGGGTCAGCCGCCGCAGACCATCGAGCCGCAGCAGCTGCAACGCGAACTCGAGGCCGGCAAGGCGGCGGTGATCGATGTCGGCATCAGCAAGCCCTACGGGCGCGGCCACATTCCGGGCGCCTGGCATGCGGTGCGGTCGCGTCTGCAGGAAAATCTCGCCAGGCTTCCCAAGGCCGAAACCCTGGTGTTTACCGCCGACGATGTGGCGATAGCGCGCTACGCGGCGGCGGAAGTGGCTGCGCTGGGGCGCAAGACCGCGTTGCTGGGCGGCGGCAATGCCGCCTGGAAGGCGGCCGGCCTGAAGCTCGAGACCGGCCAGGAGCGCATGATCGACGAGCCGGACGACATCTGGCTGCCGCCGCGCGAGCGCAAGAGCGATCGCGAGCGGCATATGCGCGAATATCTTTCCTGGGAGATCGACCTGGTCAACCAGATGGCGACCGACGACGACAGCCGCATCGGCGCGGTCAAATAGGCGGCTGGCATGGCGCCCGACACGTCCCATTCCACGGTCCCGGCGGCGCCCCTCCAGGCGCCGATCGATCGCGTCCGGCAGCGTGAATTCATCATGGGGCTGTTCCTGCCGATCCAGGACGGCGGCTGGACTCCTTCGACATCGTCGCGCGGCACCGAGTGGAGCTTCGGCTACAACGCCCGGCTCACCCAACTGGCCGAGTCGCTCGATTTCGACCTCGCCTTCGCCCTGGCCCAGTGGATGGGCAAGGGCGGCTATGGCGGCCGCATGCGCTATCGCGAGCAATCGCTCGATCCGCTGACGGTCACCGCCGGGTTGGCCTCGCTGACCAGCCGCATGCTGCTGATCTCGACCGTGCACATCCTCTACGGCTGGCATCCGCTGCATATCGCCAAGTTCGGCGCCACGCTCGACGACATGACCGGCGGCCGCTGGGGCATCAACATCGTCACCGGCTACAAGCCCGGCGAGAGCGCCATGTTCGGCATGAAGATGCCCGAACACGACTATCGCTACGAGATGGCCGAGGAATTCACCGACGTGATGGAGCGCCTGTGGCGCCAGGAAGACGCCAATGGCGCGCCCGGCAACCTGACGTTCCAGGGCCGCTTCTGGCACGGCACGGAATCATTCGTATCGCCGCGGCCGCGCTTCGGCCGGCCGGTGATCGTGGCGGCCGGAAGTTCGGGCGCCGGCGTCGAGTTCGCCGCCCGCCGCTGCGACCTGATGTTCGTTACCAGCCCGGGCGGCTCCGACCCCGCCAAAGCGGTCGAGTCGCTGGGCCCGCACATCGCCCGCATCAAGGAGCGCGCCGCTCACTTTGGCCGGCAGCTGCGCTGCATCGTCAACCCGCACATCATCTGTCGCGACACCGAGCAGGAAGCGCGACGCTACCAGGAGCACATTCTGGCCGGCGAGGACGACGAGGCGGTCGACAGTTTCATGGCCAGCCTGCTGGGCGGCGACACGCGCAGCTGGCGCGGCCACGAGCGCACCAGTTGGGCGCTGGGTGGCAATGTCCAGGTGGTCGGATCGCCGGAACAGGTGGTCGACTGGATGGTGAAATTGAAGCAGGCCGGCTGCGACGGCGTGCAGCTGAACTTCTTCGATTTCGAGACCGATCTTCGGTATTTCGGCGAGCGCGTGCTGCCGTTGCTCAAGCAGGCGGGGCTGCGGGAGGCGTGAACGCTCGGCGCCAAGAAGCCTGACGACGTCAACAATCAAAGCAAACGGGAGGAAGCTGATGAAATTCGCAAGCGGTAAAGTGCTGGCGCTCGCCGTCACGGCGGCGATCGGCCTTGGTCTCAACGGAGCGCTGCCGGCCAGCGCCGCCGGAGTCAAGATCGGCGTGCTGTCCGACATGTCCGGTCCCAATGCCGACCTGGGCGGCAAGGGTTCGGTGGTGGCGGCGCAGATGGCGATCGACGAATTCGGCGGCAAGGTGCTGGGCCAGCCGATCGAGCTGATTCAGGCCGACATGCAGTCCAAGCCGGATATCGCCGTCGGCATAGCGCGGCGCTGGTACGAGAACGAAGGCGTCAACGTCATCGTCGACATCAACAACTCGACCGCGGCGATCGCCATCAACAAGCTGGCCGCCGAGTTCAAGAAGATCGACATCGTCAACCAAGCGGCCAGCGCCCAGCTTACGCGCGAGCAATGCACGCCCTACAGCTTCCTGTACGGCTGGAACCTCTATGCGCTGGCGGCCGGCGCCGCCCATGCCATCGTCCAGAGCGGCGGCAAGAGCTGGTACTTCCTCAGCGTCGACTACACCTTCGGGCACGACCTGCAGAAGGTCGCCACCGACCTGATCACCAAGGACGGCGGCACGGTGGTGGGCTCGTCCTTTCATCCGCTCAACACCAACGACTTTTCCACTCTGGTGCTGAAGGCCAAGAACTCCGGCGCCGATGTCGTCGCGCTCAACAATTCGGGCCAGGACTTCAAGTCCTCGCTGCGCCAGGCCCAGGAATTCGGCATCACGCGTGGCAAGCAGCGGCTCGCCGCCTTCGTCGTCACCATCGCCGATGTCAATGCGCTGGGCCTCGACGCCGCCCAGGGCCTGACCTTCGTGTCCAGCTTCTACTGGGACCGCGACGACGCGACCCGGGCTTGGTCGAAGAAATTCTTCGACAAGTTCGGCAAGATGCCGACGGGCGTGCAGGCGTCGGTATACTCGGCGGTTCGCCATTACCTGAAGTCGGTCCAGGCCGCGGGCACCGCCGACACCGAGCCGGTCGTCGCCAAGATGAAGGCGACTCCGGTCGACGATATGTACGCGAAGGCGCCGCTGCGTGCCGACGGCCTGCTTGAGCACGACATGTACCTGGTGCAGGTCAAGAAGCCCGGCGAGTCGAAGTATCCGTGGGACTACTACACCATCCTGGCCACCATTCCGGGCAAGGACGCATACCAGCCGGTCGATCCGGCCACCTGCAAGATGCTCGCCAAGTAGCAACACGGGCGGACAGGAGAGGCCGTGACTATCGACATCACATGGGACGTGCTGGCCCAGGCCATAATGCTGGGCCTGATGAACGGCGCCTTCTATGCGCTGCTCAGTCTCGGCCTCTCCATCACTTTCGGCATCCTCGACATCGTTAATTTTGCCCATGGCGCGATGTACATGATGGGCGCGTTCGTCGGCTGGATGCTGCTGACCTATTTCGGCATCGGCTTCTGGCCGGCACTGATCCTGGCGCCGCTGGCCATCGGGCTGTTCGGCATCCTGATCGAACGCACCATGCTGGTGCGATTGTATGGGCTTCATCACATCTATGGATTGCTGCTGACGTTCGGCATGGCGCGAGTCATCGAAGGCCTGTTCCGCATGGGTTACTCGGTGTCGGGCCAGCGATATGAGGTGCCGGCGCTGCTGCGGGGCGGCCTCGATCTGGGCTTCATTTACATGCCGCTCTATCGGCTCTGGGTGATCGTCGCCTCGCTGGTGATCTGCTTCGGCATCTGGTTCACCATCAACGGTACCCGGCTGGGCTCCTATCTGCGCGCCAGCATCGAGAACGCATCGCTGGTGCGGGCTTTCGGCATCAACGTGCCGCGGCTGGTGACCCTGACCTTCGGCCTGGGCGCTGGACTGGCCGGCCTGACCGGCGTCATGGCGGCGCCGATCTTTTCGGTGTCGCCCCTGATGGGGTCGAACATCGTCGTCGTGGTGTTCGCCGTGGTTGTGATTGGCGGCCTGGGCTCGATCATGGGCTCGATCATCGGCGGCTTCGCGCTTGGCATCGTCGAAGCCATGACCCAGGCTTTCTATTCGCAAGCGGCCCATGTCGGCATCTTCATCGCCATGGCCCTGGTCCTGCTGACCCGCCAGGGCGGGCTGTCCGGCAGCACGGCCCGCACATGATGGCCGCCATCCTCGCCAAATCGCCGCCGTCGGGGCGCCAGCGATGACGACGACGTCGCTCGATTCGGTCGCGGGCGAACTGCGCCAGCGGCGCCTGCGCTTCTATGTCCTGGGCGCCGTGGGGCTGGTCGTGGCGCTGGCCGCGCCGCATCTGCTCTATTCGGTCTTTCTGATGATGGCGCTGTGCTTTGCGCTGTTCGCTTCCGCCTTCAATCTGCTGTTCGGCTATCTCGGCTTGCTGTCCTTCGGTCACGCGGCATTCTACGGCGCCGCCGCCTACGGCACCGGCTGGGCTGTGCGCAACTGGGGCTTCACGCCGGAACTCGGCATCCTGTTCGGCGGGTTGGTGGCCGGCGCGATGGGCCTGCTGGTCGGCACGCTGGCGGTCAGGCGCACCGGCATCTATTTTGCCATGATCACCTTCGCCCTGGCGGAGTTCGTTTACTTCCTGGCAAACCAGCTGCCGTTCACCGGCGGGGAGAACGGGTTGACCGACGTGCCGCGCCGCCCGGCGCTCGGCTTCATCGACATCGCGTCGTCCGACCGGCTGTACTATTTCATCCTGGTCGTCGTCGCGCTGTCGATCTGGGCGCTGTGGCGGATCGTGCACTCGCCCTTTGGCGCGGTACTGAAGGCGATCCACCAGAACGAGCCGCGCGCCATTTCGCTGGGCTACGACGTGCAGAAATACAAGATCGTGGCTTTCGTGCTGTCGGCCTTCTTCAGCGGCATCGCCGGCGGCTGCAAGGTGCTGGTATTCCAGTTCGCCGCGCTAGCCGACGTGCACTGGTCCAATTCCGGCGAGCCGGTGATGATGACCCTGATGGGCGGCATGGGCACCACGATGGGCCCTACGGTTGGCGCCTTCTTCGTCACGGCACTGCAGTTCTATCTCGCCGAATTCGGCGAGTGGGTAACGATCATCTACGGCACCATCTTCATGATTTTCGTGCTGGCGTTGCGCCGCGGCGTGCTTGGCGAGGCGCCGGACATCATCCGCAACATCAAACGCTGGCACGACCGGCGCGCCGTTCGGCGCCCGGGCTGACGGGAGCGCGCATGATCAGACAGAGCACCGCTACCAAGATCGAGGACGGGCGCACGCCGCTCGAGCGCCTGAAGTCTCAGCCGTTCATCCTCGGCCTGTTCCTGCCGACGCAGAGCGGCGGTTGGACGCCGTCGCTTCTGCCGCGCGGCACTTCCTGGGACTACGATTATAATGCGCGGCTGGCGGTGCGCGCCGACGAGCTGGGTTTCGATCTCGTGTTCGCCCTGGCCCAGTGGCTCGGCAAAGGCGGCTACGGCGGGCAATCGAAATACCGCGAGCAGGCGATCGATCCCCTGATGACCACCGCCGGGCTGGCGCCGGTGACGCGAAACATCGTCCTGATCTCGACGGTGCATGTGCTTTATGGCTGGCATCCGCTGCACCTGGCCAAGATGGGGGCCACGATCGACCATATGAGCGGCGGGCGCTGGGGCGTCAACGTCGTTACCGGCTACGTGCCGACCGAAAGCCCGATGTTCGGCTTACAGCACCCGGAGCACGATCAACGCTACGCCATTGCCGCCGAATTCCTCGAAGCGATGGAAGCCCTGTGGCGCAGCGCCGACAACATCGATTTCGACGGCGCGCATTACAAGATGAAGGACGCCTTCGTCACGCCCAAGCCACGCCATGGTCGTCCCATCATCGTCAATGCCGGCTCGTCCGAGGCGGGGCTGGATTTCGCCGCCCGCCATTCCGACCTGCTGTTCATAACCAGTCCCGCCGGCGCCGAGTTCGAGGCGGCCGTCGCCTCGCTGCCGGACTTCAATCGCCACATCAAGCAGAAGGGGGCGGCGGCCGGCCACCAGCTCACCACGATCATCAACCCGCACATCATCTGCCGCGAGACGGAGAAGGAAGCGCGCGACGCCTTCCGCGCCATTGCCGACCAGGAGGACGCCGAGGCGGTCGACAACCTGATGCAGTCCTTCACCAAGGGCGACAACAGGTCGTTCCGCGGCCACAAGCGCGACCAACGCATCGTCGGCGGCAACATCCAGATGGTCGGCACGCCCGAGCAGATTGTCGACGGCATGCTGCGCCTGAAAAAGGCCGGCTGCGACGGCATCCAGGTCAATTTCTTCGATTTCGAGCCGGACATCGAATTTTTCGGCGCCCGCATCCTGCCGCTGATGCGGCAGGCCGGTCTGCGCGCCTGAGACAGGGGAGTAAACGCTATGTCATCGAGCAACGCATCCCTCGCGCGACCAGCGTCGGCATCGTCCCTGAAGGTCACCAAGCTGGGCAAATATCTGGGCGCCGAGATTTCCGGTCTCGACACCAGCCGCCCGCCGACGGACGACGAGTTCCGTCAGATCCTCGATGCGTTCCACGAGCATTCGGTGATCCGCATCCGTGCCGGACAGGGGCTGCCGGACGGATACGTGGTCGAACTCAGCGCCCGCTTCGGCACCAACAAGATCCACGAACTCAAGGACTTCCTCGACAAGGACCATCCCGAGCTATTGCTGGTCACCAACATCATGAAGGACGGCAAGCCGATCGGGCTCAAAGACAGCGCCATCAAGTGGCACGCCGACATGACCTATACCAAGCAGCCCAACCCCGTTTCGGTGCTGGTCGGTCACGAGGTCTGCAAGGTGGGCGGCGGTACGCAGTTCACATCGATGTACGCCGC
Organism: uncultured Hyphomicrobiales bacterium; assembly: GCA_964458605.1. GTDB lineage: Bacteria > Pseudomonadota > Alphaproteobacteria > Reyranellales > JAQSWP01 > JBBSNV01. The sequence goes on from CAYWLS010000001.1 coordinate 384,577, forward strand.
CTGGGAAACGTTGCCGGAGAACATCAAGGCCCGCATCGCCAACTTGACCGCGACCCATAGCATCGCCAACTACAAGTACAAGGATGGCCAGGGCATGACGGCGGAAGACCAGATCAAGTTTCCGCCGGTTCACCATCCGGCCGTGCTGACGCATCCGGCGACCGGCCGCAAGGCGCTCTACGTCTCCGAAGGAACGACGCTGTCGCTGGACGGCATTCCCGAGCAGGAAAGCCGCGAACTGCTTGATTTTCTCTTCGCCCATTCGGTCAAGGAAGAGTTCACCTGGCTGCAAATGTGGCAGGTGGGCGACATCGTGATCTGGGACAATCGCTGCACCATGCATCGCCAGACGCCATACGATCCCAGCGAGCGGCGCATGATGAAGCGCACGACCATCGTAACGGTGCATCCCGGAGTCTGATGTGAGCGACGACGCCGCGAAGCGCGGCTGGCGTGCCCGCTTCGCCGACAGCGCACTGGGGCGCAGCCGGCTGGCCCTGCACGCCGCCTATCTGCTGGTGCTGATCCCTTCGATATTCTGGGCGTCCAATGTCGTGGTGGCGCGGGCGGTGGTGCAGAGCACGCCGCCGGTCGCGATGACGTTCTGGCGCTGGGCCGGCGCGATCGTCGTGCTGGCGCCGTTCGCGCTGCCCAAGGCCTATGCCCAGCGGGCGCTGCTGCGACAACACTGGAAATCCCTGCTGATATTCGCCCTGCTGGGCGTGGTCGGCTTCAACATGCTGGTCTATTTGTCCTTGCCCGGAACCACGGCGATCAACGCGACGCTGATCCAGGGATGCATCCCGGCCGCCGTGCTGTGCACGTCATGGGTGCTGTTCCGTACCAGGGTGTCGCTGCGCATGATCCTGGGCACGATCGCCTCTTTCGTCGGCCTGCTGGTGGTGATCTCGACCGGCGACATCGACGTGCTGGCCAACCTCCATTTCAACCATTCGGACCTGCTGATGAGCGGGGCGATCTGGGTCTGGGCGCTGTACATTGCGCTGCAGAAGCGTATGCCGTCGACGATCGACCCGCTGGCCTTCCTGTTCGCCACCGCAGTGATCGGCGAGGCGTTCATCGGCGCGCTCTACGTGTCGCAGGTGGCGGGACCGATCGGATTCGATGCGCCGCTGTGGAAGATCACGGCGCTGACCTACATTGCGGTGTTTCCGACGGCACTGGCCTATTACATGTGGAACCAGGGAATCGCCAAGGTCGGCGCCAACGCCGGGGCGCAGTCGCAATACCTGATCCCGGTGTTCGGCGCGCTGTTCGCGATGGTCTTTTTGGGCGAGAAATTCCACTGGTATCACGCGGTTGGCATCGCGCTGATCCTGTGGGGCATCTATATGGCGGTCTCCAGGCCAGCCGCGCCCGCCGCCGCGAAGTAGCCGCGGGCTGCGGCGCCGCCCTCAGACGCTTTCGTAGGGCAGCAGGATGGCGTGCTCGGCCAGCCAGCTGACGGCGATATCGGCGCCTTGCTCGGGAACGCCGGCGCTGCGGGGCAGGGTGATGCTGAGCGCCCGACCATCGGCGCCGGTGCAGTTCAGCATCCATTCGCTGCCCATATAGGTGGCCTTGTCCAGACGCGCGGCGATGCAATTGCGTTCGGCGCCGTTGAGACGGCCATCTTCCGGCCGGAAGGCCACCAGGCACTTGTCGCCGCGCTTGAACGGGGCGGCCTGGGCGCCGTGGATCTCGGCGATCCTGTTGGGATGATCGCTGAGGGTCACCGTGAAGCGGTTGTCGCCGGCTTCCTGCACAACGCCGTCCAGCAGGTTGGTGCGGCCGACGAAGTTGGCGACGTAGCGGCAATTGGGATGGCGGTAGAGGCGGGCGGGCGTATCGACCTGCAGGATGCCGCCGTCGCGCATCACCACCACGCGATCCGACATCGACAGGGCCTCGCCCTGGTCGTGGGTGACGAACACAGTGGTGATGCCCAGCGTCTGCTGCACGCGCTTGATCTCGCCCTGCAGCTCCTCGCGCAGCTTGAGGTCGAGCGCAGCCAAGGGCTCGTCGAGCAGCAGCACGCGCGGTCCGATCACCACGGCCCGAGCCAGCGCCACGCGTTGCTTCTGGCCGCCCGAGAGCTGGGTCGGATAGCGGTCGGCAAAGGCCTCGAGCCGCACCAGCTGCAACGCCTCCAGCGTGCGCTTGGCGATCTCGGCCCTGTTCAGGCGGCGGACTTTCAGTCCGAAGGCCACGTTCTGCGCCACCGTCATGTGCGGGAACAGCGCATATTGCTGGAACACCATGCCGGTGTTGCGCTTGTGCGGCGGAACCTGGGTGACGTCTTCCTCGTCGATCACGACCTGGCCGCGGTCCGGCCGGATGAATCCGGCGATCATACGCAGGCAGGTGGTCTTGCCCGAGCCCGAAGCGCCCAGGAAGGTGACGAATTCGCCCGGCGCGATCTGCAAGCTGACGTCGCGAACCGCGACGAATTCGCCATAGCGCTTCTCGATGTTGTTCAGTCTGACGCCGGCCATTGCATGAATTCCCGTATCGAGTGCGGCGGGCGGCGATGCGTCGCCGCCCGTCCCGGTTTTTGCCGATGGTGCGAGGCTACTTGCGCACGACCTCGCGGTTCCACAGGTCGATCGCCTTTTCCGCGCCCTCGTTATAGGCCGGCCAGTTGGGAACATAGGCCTGCTTCAGCTCGGACAGGGAGGCGGTGAACTTCTTGGAAATGTTGGGATAGGCCGCCAGGATCGGCGCCAGCAGCCGGTTGGTCGGACCGTACGGGATTTCGTAGGCCTGACCCAGCTGCGAAAAGGCGTCGAGTACGGCGTCGATGTACTCGTAGGCTTCCTTCTGGTGCTTGGAACCCTTGACCACGTCGAGCATGCCCATGCCGACCACGGCGCCTTCCTTGGGCCGCAGGTACTTGAGCGGCACGCCCTTGTCGATCAGGCCCCAGGTGCGGCCGTCGGCGAAGGGCGCGGCCCAGATGTCGCCGGTCGGGAACAACGCCTCGACCTGCGCCGAGGAGGTATAGATCGAGTGATACTTGAGCTGGGCGATCTTGGCGATGCCCTTCTCGGGGTGCGCCTCGTCGCCGCCCTCGATGCGCGAGATGGCGATCAGGAAGGCCCGGCCCTGGATGCTCGACAGGTCGGGGATCATGACCTTGCCAGCCAGCTTGGGATTCCACAGATCCATCCACGAGGTCGGCTCGGGAATGCCGGCTTCCTTGAATTTCTGCGGATTGTAGGCAATGCCGATGGTGTAGATCATCATGCCCGGGCCGTAGCCCTGCTTGTTCTTGGCCTCGTCGTAGATGAACTGGTAGTTCGGCACCATGCTGGCGTCGAACTTCTCCAGCACGCCGGCCTTGATGGCGTTAGCCTGCACGTCGAGATCGAGATAGACCACGTCGTAGGGCGCCTCGCGGCCCTTGCTGGCGATCAGTTTGTTCAGATGATCCGACGTGTTGGCGTCGATGTACTGCACCTTGGCGCCGGTGCGGCGGGTGAACAGGTCGCCCGCGTATTTCTTCTGCGTCGCAGTGAACTGGCCGCCGTAGTTGCCGACCTTGATCGTAACGTCGGACTGCTGCTGCTGGGCGATCGCCGGCGCCCCCGTCAGCAGCAGCGACGCTGCCATAACCAGACCCAAAAACCTCATTGCCATCCTCCCATCGCTTGTTGTGAACACTAGACGCGCGCGGCGCCGAAGAACTTGTCGACCCCGATCAGCCGATCGAGGACCAGCATGACGGCGAGCGAGGCGCCGATCACCAGGGTGCTGATCGCCATGAGGTCGGCGTCGAAGCTGAACTCGATCGAGGTGTAGATCTTGACCGGGAAGGTCATGACGTCGCCGCCGCCCATGAACAGCGCCACCGGAACGTCGTCGAACGACATCACGAAAGCGAACACCGCGCCCGATACGACGCCGGGCAGCAGAATCGGCAGGGTGACGCGCCAGAAGGTCTGCCAGGGCGTGGCGCCCAGATTGAGCGCCGCTTCCTCGACGGCGGCGTCGAAATGCGCCTGGCCGGCGATGGCGGCGCGGATCACGAAAGGTATGGTGAATGCCGACTGCGCTAGGATCAGGCCGGGAATGGTCCCCAGCAGCGACAAATGCGTGATGTCCCACAGCTGGTTGGCGAACTGGAAGCTGGCGACGCCGATCACCAGGGTCGGCACCATCAGCGGCGACAGGCAGAATGCGCTTAGCGCGGTGCGGCCGGGGAAGCGGCCGCGCACCAGGGCCAGCGAGGCCATGGTGCCCGCCACGGTGGCGATCAGGGTGGTTCCGCTGGACACCACCAGGCTGACCTTGAGCGCGGCGATGAATTCGGGGTTGATGCTCCGATACCAGCGCAAGGTGAGGTCGGTGGGCGGGAACTTCAGCACCGCGCCGTCGCTGAATGAAGTCAGCACCACCATGACGATCGGCAGCAGCAGGAACACGAACACCAGCACCACGAAGGCGCGGAACAGCAGAGTGGAAATCCTCACTGCTTCTTCTCCCCCGACAGCCGCAGGGCGATCACCGTGATGACGGTGGTGACCAGCATCAGGACCACCGAAGCCATGGCGCCGAACGGATAGTTCAGCACGGTGCGGATCTGCTGGCTGATATAGGTGGACATCACCAGCACGCGATTGCCGCCCATCATGCCGGGCGTGGTGAAAGCCGACAGCACGACGGTGAACACCAGCAGGTAGCCCGCCAGCACGCCCGGCCGCGACAGCGGCACCACGATGCGCCAGAAGGTCTCGAGCGGGCTGGCGCCGAGGTTGATCGACGCCTCCTCGATCTCCGGCTCGATGCGCTGGATGACCGTCATCAGCGACAGGATCATGAAAGGCGACAGCGCATGCACCAGGCCGATGACGACGCCAGTGAAGTTGCTGATCATTCGCACCGGTTCGGACACGATGTGCAGATTGAGAAGCAGCCAGTTGATGACGCCGCTCGAGCTCAGGATCGGCAGCCAGCCGACATTGCGGATCACCACCGAAATGAGCAGCGGCGACACCACGACGAAGATCAGGGTGCCGCGCCAGCGCGAGCGCGTGCGGGCCAGGAAATAGGCCACCGGGAAGCCGATCACCAGGCAGATCGACACCACCACCACGCCCAGCAGCAAGGTGTCGAGCAGGATGCCGTAGTAGAAGGGATCGCTGAGGAACTTGATGTAGTTGACCAGAGTCCAGTCGGGGTCGACAACGCCCATGCCGGCATTGCGATGGAAGCTGTTCAGCGCCAGTTGCCCGATCGGCAGCACGAACACCAGGATGAGGAGCAGGACGGCAGGCACAATCAGCCCGCCCCAGCCACGGCGTGGCAGGCGAACCCTGGTTCGAGGCGCGGCGGCGGCGACCGACATCAGTCGGCGCTCGCAACCGGTCCTCGCGCATGGCGAGGCGAATGCGTGTTCAACTCTTCCTCCCTGGTGCCGGTTGTCCGGCCTGTCGTTGTCGTCCGCCGGTTGTTCCGGCTGGTTTTCAATAGGCTCAGGTGCCGGCGCGCAGGTCGCGTCGAGTCTCCGGCGCGCGCAGGCCCGCCTGCTTCAGCAGGGGCAGCACGCGCTGGCCGAAAAACTCCAGTTCCGGCGCGAAATCGAAGAAGCAGATCTGGATGCCATCGCAGCCGGCCTGCTGCAGCGCCACGCAGCGCTCGGCGACCTGCTGCGGGGTGCCGATGATCTGGATGTTGCCGCCGGCGACGCGCTGGCCTCGCGCATGGCCGCGCCACGACTGGGCGCTGGCGCTCTGTAGGCGGCCGAACAGCCGGTCGACCGCTTCGCTGTCCTCATGCGCCACGATGCCGTCGTAGACGGCGCGCGCTTCCTTCTCGGTTTCGCGGCAGATGATCAGCGGATTGATGATGGTGCGCACCGTGCGACCGTGCTTGCGGGCAAAGCTCTTGACCTTGGCGTTGTGCTCGGGCAAAGCGCCCAGCGCGGCGTCGATGTCGGCGCCGGCAGGGCTGGTAATGAACACCAGGTCCGCGTACTTGCCGGCGTAGTCCAGCCCGGCCGTCGAGGAGACGGCGCTCACCATGATCGGCCGACCGTTGACGGGACGAGGCGAAACGAAGGCATCCTGCATCTTCCAGGTCGGACCCTGGGAACTGATATTGCTATCGGACCGCCAGAGCGTTTCCATCGCGTCGGTGAACTCTGCCGCCATGCGATAGCGCTCGTCGTGCTCGATCGGCGCCATGCCGAACATGGTGAATTCGTCCGGCGCGAAGCCCGTCACCACATTCAGGCCCCAGCGCCCCTTGGCGATGTGGTCCATGGTGGCGCCGAACTTGGCGACGTGCAGCGGATGCAAGGGACCGTAAAGGATGTGCAAGGTGGAGATGATGATCAGCCGCTTGGTGATGGCGCTGAGTCCGGCGGCGACGATGAAGGCGTCGAGCGACTGCGCACGGTAGTGCGTCCTGCCGCCGTAGCCGTCCGCGCCCAGCCATTGCGCCTGGCCGAACACCAGGTCGAAACCCAGTTCTTCGCAGCGCCGCGTCAGCGCGGCATTGTAGTCGAACGACCAATCCGTGCCCCGCGGCTCCAGCGAGGGACTCCAGCCGCCGCTCTGAATCGGCAGGAACAGACCTAGCATCAGTTTGTTGCGCGTGGCGTCGGCCAGCGGGGTCATCGTTGTTGTTCCTTCCTTTCGACCATTTGGCACAAATATTATTCCCAGTTCAAGGTCAAAAAATGCCATAGAATGGGATAACTGTTGCCGCACGGCAGGACCAGTTGACTGAAAACAAGGCGTTGCCATGCCGTTTCGGACAGGTTGCCGCTCTCCGGGTTCCGCCGTGGCGCCCGGTGTCGAGCCGCAGGTCGGAGGAAATCGCATGCCGCGGCGCGAGCGACTGCCCACAACCAAGTGGCGCAAAAGCCTAGCAAGTCGAGAAATAGCTGCTAATAATCACCGGGAGTTGTTCATCGCATGAGGACGTCTGTGCGCAAGACCGGGGCCAAGCGGCAGAAATCCGAAAGCAGGACGGACGCTGCCAATTCCCCCGCCAGCGCCAAGCTGGCGAGCACCAAGGTCGCCAAATTCGACGCCTTCGGCCGCGAGGGCGAGGAGACCAGGCAGGACACGGGGCTGCTGCAGCGCGGCTTTGCGATGATCGAGGCGCTGGTCAAGGAAGAGCGTCCGCTGACCTCGGCCGAGATCGCCGAGCTGGTCGGTCTCAATTCAAGCACCACGCATCGGCTGCTGCAGACGCTGATCCAGATCGGCTATGTCTGGCGCGATCAGGCCAAGCGCTATTATCCCACGGCGCGGGCGTTGTTCCCCACCAGCCTGTACCATCCGCTGAACGGCCTGCGCCGCGCCGCTTCGGAGGAATTGCGCAGCCTGCGCCAGACCTTCGGCTTCACCACCGCCTTGCAGATTTTCCTGGGTTACAAGCGGGTGGTGCTGGAGATCATGCTGGGCAGCGAGAACTTCTCGCCCTATTTCCAGACCGAAGTTACCGCCCCGATCTATGCCACCGCATCGGGCAAGCTGTTGCTGGCCAATCTCAGCGACGCCGAACGCGACTACGTGCTGGGTTCGGAACCTTACAAGTCGCACGCCTCGCGAACCCTGATGACGCGCGCCGAGCTGGAACGGGAGGTCAAGGAAGCGGTCGACCGGGGCTATTCGGTTACGCTCGACGAGATGCTGCAGGGACTGGCGGCGGTGGCGGCGCCGATCTGGTTGTCGCCGCGCCGCATGATGGGAGCGGTGGTGATCTCCGGCCCCAGCAAGTATTTCGACGAAGAGGCGGTCAAGCAGATCTCGACCGCGGCGATGCGTTCGGCCGAGCTGTTTTCGTTCGCTTCGCCCGATATCCGCGCGGTTTCCCGTTTCCTGGGCTATTGAGGCCGGCTCCGCCCCGCCGACGATCGGCGGTGTCGGGCGCCGCCGCGAGACGGCGCTGCAACCGATGGCTGCGCGCGCGTCGCGCGTCCTTTTCCTGCCAGTAAAATAATTATCCCAAAAAATGATCAATTCGACGGTTCCATTTGGGATCATTGCATGCAAAGATCGCCGCCAACAACGAACGGAGGAACGCATGCAGGCCGGAACGGCGGAGACGCAACGCCCCGCCGCCACTTTCACTGGCGCGGCCCTGGTGGCCAATGCCGCCGAGCTGGGGCGCGAACTGGCCAAGGGCGCCATCCAGCGCGATCATGACCGAATTCTGCCGATTGCCGAGGCCCGTCGCCTGCGCGCCCTGGGCATCCAGACCGCGCGCGTGCCCAAGCGCTACGGCGGCCCCGAGGCGCGCTTCGTCGAGTTTGCCCAGATCATGATGCATCTGGGCGAGGGCGATCCCAATCTGGCCCAGATGCTGCAGCCCCATTTCGTCCTGATGGACTGGCTGGCGATCGACGGCAGCGAGACGCAGCGCCGCCGCTACTACGGCGACGTCATGAATGGCGCGATCATTTCCAACGCCTTCGCCGAGCGCGCCGGCAAGACGCCCGGCGATTTCCGCAGTCTGCTGAGCCGCCATGGCGCGGGCTATAGGCTGAACGGCACCAAGTTCTACGCCACGGGCAGCATGATCGCCGACCAGCTCTATGTGCTGTGCCGCCTGGAAGACGGCGCGCATGTCGTGGCGATCGCGCCGGCCAACCGGCCCGGCATCGAGATCATCGACGACTGGGACGGCATGGGACAGCGCACCACCGGCTCGGGCACCGTCAAGCTGGTCGATGTCGAGGTGGCGGAAGACGAGGTCATGCGACTGTCGGTGTTCGACAAGGTGCGCAGCTATTTGGGCGCCGCCTCGCAGATTTCCCACGCGGCAATCGATGCGGGCATTGCTCTGGCGGCATTGCATGACGGCGTCGAATACGGCCGCACCAAGGCCCGGCCGGTGGCCGAAAGCGGCGTCGAACGCGCCAGCGACGATCCTTACGTCATGCAGGCGGTGGGCGAGATGGCGGTGATGGCGCACGGCGCCGAAGCGACGGTGTTGCGCGGCGCCCGCATCCTCGACGAGGTCATGGCCGAGCGCGACCGGCTGTCGGGCGAGGCGCTGGATCGCGCCTATGCCCGCGCCTCGATCGCCGTGGCCGAGGCCAAGGCGGCGGCCAACGACGCCAGCATCCGGGTCGGCGAGATGCTGTTCCGCGTCGCCGGTGCCTCGGCGACCTTGCGCAAATACGGTCTCGACCGCCACTGGCGCAACGCCCGGACCCACACCACGCACGATCCGGTGGCTTACAAGTATCGTGCCATCGGCGACTACATGCTGAACGATCGGCTGCCGCCGATCTCGACCAAGATTTGAGCCGGCGATGTCGGTCGCGATCACTACTGTGACGACGACGGAACTGGTTCCACTGGTCGACGCCGCTCACTTCCGGCAGTTCGCAGGTCGCTTCGCCACCGGCGTCGCGATCATCGCCAGTTGCGACGGCAAGGGCGAGTACAAGGGGCTGGTGGTGAATTCCGTCACTGCCCTGTCGCTGGACCCGCCGCTCTACCTCGTCTGTCTCGACAAGAAGTCGAACACCCTGCAGGCGATCAACGAGAGCGGCGTGTTCTCGATCAACTTCCTCAACGACAAGCAGATCGACATCAGCAAGCACTTCGCGTCCAAGACGCCCGACAAGTTCGCCACCATGAAGGTACGCTGCGGTCCACAGGGCGCGCCGCTGATCGAGGGTGCGCTGGCGGCCTGCGAATGCCGGCTGGTCAGCATGTATCCGGGCGGCGACCACGAGATCGTGGTCGGGGCGATCGACCAGGTGATGATCGGCGAGGGCAATCCATTGCTGTTCTATCGCGGCGCCTACGGCACCTGGCCCGACGCCGAGCAAATTGCGGGAGGCAAGCCATGAGCCTGCGTGTCGGTCTGTTCTATCCCAACAGCAAGAGCGTCCATACCATGTCGCCGGCGGTGACGGCCAAGGTGCCGGACCTGTTGAGCTACGACACGCACGTCGCCCTGTCCCAGGCGGCCGAAAGTTCGGGCTACGACTACGCCTTCATGGCCGATGCCTGGGGCTCGATGGGTCCGCATTCGCGCGCCATGGACTACATGGATCCGGCCCTGGTGACGCCGATGCTGGCCAACGTCATCCTGGCCTCCACCAAGCATCTGCGCTGCATCACCACCATCCACACCACCTTTTTCCACCCACTCCTGGTTGCCCGCATCGGCGGCATGCTCGACGCCATGAGCGGCGGGCGTTGGGGCATCAATATCGTCACCGGCAGCGGCTTCGGGGAAAATCTCGACCAGCGCCTGTTCGGCAATCTCAGCCCGGAGCAGCGCTACGAGCGTGCCGGCGAGATGATGGATATCCTCAAGAAGGTGTGGTCCAGCGACGGCGAGATCAAGCATCAGGGCAAGTATTTCGACATGGATGGCTGGCTGGTCGGGCCGCATCCGGTGCAGAAGCCGCTGCCGCTGATCGTCAGCGCGGGCGCTTCCGACGCCGGCCGCGAATTCGCCGGACACTACGGCGACTACATCTTCATGCCCGGCCGCACGCCCCTGGAGGAACTGCAGAAGCGCCTGGCCGACATCAAGCGGGTCGCGGTCGCCCACGGCCGACCGGCCGATGCGGTCAAGCTGCAGATGCATGTTTCGGTGGTGGTGCGAGAGACCAAGAAGGAGGCCCAGGAATATTCCGACTGGATCGCCAGCACGGTCGATCTGCAGGGCGTGGCGGAATATCTCAACAGCGTGCGCAGCGGCATCTCCACCTACGACGATATCTATCGGTCGCTGGGCGAGTTGCAGATGCGGCAGGTCGGTTCGGTGGCCGGCGCGCGCAAGATCCACGGCAGCGCCGACGAGGTCGCCGACCATATCGAGATGCTGCAGAACAAGTTCGGCTGCGACGGCATTGCCGTCACCCTTCCGGTATGGAGCCCCGACGAGGTGAAGAATTTCGCCGACCTCGTGCTGCCGCGGCTCCAGGCCAAGGGCATCTGGTCGGCGCCCGAGACGCGCGGCTACGGCTGGTAGCTCGCCGAGCCCCTGCCGATACGACGAATAGTGAGAAGAGAGAGAAATGCGCGGTGAGTTTTCCGACAAGGTGATTTGGGTGGTGGGCGCCTCGGGCGGTCTGGGCAGCGTCGCGGCGCGGGCATTTCTCAAAGCCGACGGCAAGGTCGCGCTCTCGGGCCGCAGCGAGCCCAAGTTGCGCAAGGCGTTGAACGGCGGCGATCAGAGCCGGTCGCTGCTGCTGCCGATCGACATCACGCGCGAGAGCGAAGTCAAACAGGCCGCGACCGAAATCGTCGCCCGCTTCGGGCGGATCGACGTACTGGTCAACAGCACCTCGGTCTCGACCTTCGGCGATTTCCTGCAGCTAACCGACGAGATGTGGCGCGAGGTCTACGAGGCCAAGCTGTTCGCCTATGCCCGCACCATGCGGGCGGCCATTCCTCACATGCTGGAGCAGCAGAGCGGCGCGATCGTCAACGTTTCGGGTTCGGGCGGCAAATACCCGAATTTCCCGTCGCATGTCGCCGGTTCCTCGGGCAATGCCGCCGTCAATCTGGCGACCAAGGCGGTGGGCGATCTTTATGCCAGCCAGGGCATCCGCGCCAATTGCGTGGCGCCCGGCCCGATCAAGTCGCCGCGGCTGGACAGCATCGCCGCCGCCAACGACGCGCTGAAGCTGCGCGCGCCGGGCCAGTGGTCGGCCGGCAGCAAGGAGCCGCAGGCCCGCCCGCCGGGCGAGGCGCGCGACATCGCCGACGCGATATTGTATCTGGCGTCGGACCGCGCCCGGCACGTCAATGGGATTGTCTTGACTGTGGACGGCGGGGCGACGCCAACTACGTAAGGTTTCACGCGCCGGGCCATGCGCCGGCCGCCCCAGCAGGAGTTCACGATGGATTTCGGCCTCAACGAGGAACAGCAGCAGATTCGCGACAGCGTGCTGAAGCTTTGCGCGCAGTTCGACGACAAGTACTGGCTGGAGAAGGACAAGAACGGCGGCTTTCCCAACGATTTCTACAAGGCCATGGCCGATGCGGGGTGGCTCGGCATTGCCATGCCCGAGGAGTACGGCGGTGCCGGCCTGGGCATCACCGAAGCGGCGGTGGTCATGCAGGCGGTGGCCGAATCCGGCGCCGCGCTGTCCGGCGCGTCGGCGATCCATCTCAACGTCTTCGGGCCCAACCCGATCGTGGTGTTCGGCACCCAGGAGCAGAAGGAGCGCATGCTGCCCGGCATCATCGCGGGCAAGATCAAGGGCTGCTTCGCCGTGACCGAGCCCAATGCCGGCCTCAACACCACCAGCCTGGAAACCCGGGCCGAGAAGTCGGGCAACGGATACGTCGTGCACGGCAAGAAGGTGTGGACCACCACGGCCCAGGTCGCCGACAAGATGCTGCTGATCGCGCGCACCACGCCCAAGGACCAGTGCAAGAAGCCGACCGATGGGTTGTCGCTGTTCTATACCGACTTCGACCGCAAATACATCGAAGTGCGCGAGATCGAGAAGATGGGCCGCAAGGCGGTCGACACCAACCAGGTGTTCATCGACGGGCTGAAGGTGCCGCTCGAGGATCGCATCGGCGAGGAAGGCAAGGGCTTCCACTACCTGCTGCACGGGCTCAATCCCGAGCGCGTTCTGATCGGCGCCGAGGCGGTCGGTGTAGGCAAGGTGGCGCTCAAGAAGGCGACGCAATACGCCAAGGAACGTATCGTGTTCGGCCGTCCGATCGGCCAGAACCAGGGCATCCAGCACCCGCTGGCGGAAAGCTGGATGGAACTGGAAGCGGCCAACCTGATGGTGTTCAAGGCCGCCTGGATGTACGACAACAAGATGGATTGCGGTCCGGAGGCCAATGCCGCGAAATACCTCGCGGCCGAAGCGGGCTTCAATGCCTGCCAGCGCGCCGTGATGACCCACGGCGGCTACGGCTATGCCAAGGAATTCCACGTCGAGCGCTACATGCGCGAGATCATGATCGCCCGCATTGCGCCGGTCAGCCCCCAGCTCATCCTGTGCCATATCGCTGAGAAGGCGTTGGGGCTGCCGAAGTCCTACTAGCGCGGACAGAAAATGAAAAGGCCGGATCGGTCCTGAACGATCCGGCCTTTTTCGCAATGAAAATTTGCAATATCGCGAAAACTACTTACCTTTGGCCAGGTCGATCGCCTTGTTGAGATGGGTCACGCAGTTGACCGATTGGGCGCGCGAACGGGATTCCTTGGCCATGTCCATTTCCTTCATGGCCATGGTCTTGTTGTCGCCGTCGGCCATCTTGGCAATGGCAGTATTGGTATTCATGAAGTTGGCGTCGGTGCAGTCGGCCTGGGCCGCGTTCTCCGCATAGGCGCTGCTCGCGGCCACGAAACCGATCAACGCCACCGAACAAAGCAATCCCTTGAGCATTCAGCTTCCCTTCGTGAAGAAGCGGCGTCTAGCGCGCCGCCAAGCATTTAAGGAATTACGCCGTTTTTGCTGGCTTGAAAAGTAATATTGTTGTGCCCGGGCGGGGGCTTGGCCTGTCCCGCGCCCCGATCGTCAGGTCGCCGCAGCGGTCCGTCGCCGGACCGCAAGGCGGTCTGGGGCGGTTCGAATCGAGGCTATCCGCGGGTCGTGGAGAGGGCTGCCATGCTACACCGCCGCAAGCGCGATTTTCCGCTGTCGCGAATCCGCCACTACCTGGAGCCCGGGCCTGTCGTGCTGGTCTCCTCGGCTTGGCGCGCTCGCACCAATGTCATGACGATGAACTGGCATACCATGATGGAATTCACCCCGGCGCTGATCGGGTGCGTCATCGCCGAGACCAATTGCAGTTTCGAATTGATCCGGCGCAGCGGCCAGTGCGTGATCAACCTGCCGACGGTCGAAATGCTGGACATAGTGGCGGGAATCGGCAATTGCAGCGGTTCGGAGGTCGACAAATTCGCCCGTTTCGGGCTGACGCCGCATCGGGCCAGCCAGGTCGAGGCGCCGCTGATCGACGAGTGCCACGCCAATTTCGAATGCCGCCTGCACGATCGTCGATTGGTCAAGGATTACAACTATTTCATTTTCGAATGCGTCAAGGCGCACGTCCTGCCGCGCCCGAGATTCCCGCGCACGGCGCACTATACCGGCGACGGCGTGTTCATGATCGCCGGCAAGACCAAGTCTCGCCGCGCGCTGTTCCGACCGGACCGGCTTTAGCACGGACAGGGAACGGCGACCGGGGTCCTTGCGTTGGCGGCAGGAAGCCATCGGGAGGAATCATGGCCCATTCGCCCCGCAAGGCGCCTGGCGGCCGCCGCAAGGCCGCCAAGAGGCGATCTGTCGCAAGCCAGAGCAAGCCGCATCGCTGGTCCTCGCGCGTCACCAGGGAAAGCGACGCGCTGGACCTGGAAAAATCCGTGTTCACGCTGAAGGATCCGCACAAGATCGCCGCCTCGCTGAAGCGTTCCGCCCGGAAAAGCCGCCGCCGAAAGTCCGGCGCCTACCGCTCGGCGATGTCGATGCTTACCTTCTACATCAATCGGGCCGGCAGGAACCTGCCCCAGGCGCAGCGCAAGATTCTCGACCGGGCCAAGGAAGAATTGCGCGCCGAGTTCGGCCGCGCTTGAGCCGTCAAAGCAGCTTCTCGATGCGCACCGGCAGGTCGCGGATGCGGATGCCGGTGGCGTGGTAGACGGCATTGGCTATGGCGGCGTTGGTGCCGACATCGCCCAGTTCGCCGATGCCCTTGATGCTCAGCGGATTGACCTTGTCGTCCTTTTCCGGGACCAGGATGACCTCCACCGTGCCGATATCGGCGTTCACGGGGATCAGGTAGTCGGCCAGGTTGTCGTTGACGTAGCGCGCGGCGCGGCGGTCGATTTCGGTAGCTTCGTGCAAGGCGGCGCTGACGCCCCAGATCATCCCGCCCATCAACTGGCTGCGCGCGGTCAGCGGGTTGACGATGGTGCCGGCGGCGAAGGCGCCGACGGCACGGCTGCAGCGGACTTCACGCGTCAATTGGTGGACACGCGTTTCGACGAAGACGGCGCCAAAGGCATAGCGTACGGAATCCTTGCTGCTGGTGCCGCCGGTCATGGCGTTCTTGCCCTGATAGAGCCCGGCCAGGGCCTCGGCCTGAAGCCCGTCAGGCACGTTCTCTCCCACCACCTCGATCGCACCGTTGATTCGGGCGAGAACCTTCTGCAGATCCTCCTGCGCGCCGTCGGCGGAGCGCAATCCGCCGGGCACCAGGGCGATACCATTCGGGTCATGGCCATGGAACGGGCTGTCGCTGGCGCCGACTGCCGCCGCAGCCAGGCGGCGCGCGATTTCCTCGCAGGCCTTGGCCACCGCGTTGCAGACGCTGGCGGTCGAGTTGGAGCCGCCGGCGACTGGCGCCGGCGGCAAGCTGCTGTCGCCGATTTCTACCTTGATATCTTCGACCGCCAGGCCCAGGCGGTCCGCAGCGGTGATCGCCACTACCGTATAGACGCCGGTGCCTATCTCGTGAGTGGCGGTCTGGACTCGGGCCTTGCCGTCGGCGTACAGCGTCACCCGAGCTACAGCCGGGGCGATGTGGGAGGGGTAGCAGCTGGAGGCGCAACCCCAGCCGATCAGCCAGTCGCCGTCGCGCATGCTGCCCGGTTTGGCGGTGCGCTTGCTCCAGCCGAAGCTGGCGGCGGCCTGTTGGTAGCATTCCCTGAGGGAGCGGCTGCTGTAGGGCAAACCCTTGATCGGCTCCGCCTTGGTGTCGTTGACGAGCCTCAGTTCGACCGGGTCCATGCCGAGCTTGACAGCGAGTTCGTCCATGGCGCTTTCCAGGCCGAACATATAGGGGAGTTCGGGCGGCGAGCGCATGAATCCAGGCGTGTTGCGATCGGCATGAACCAGGCCGACCTTGGTCGCGACGTTGGGGCAGGCATACATCCGCGAGGTAGTGGCGGTGCCGCTCACCATGTAGTTGTCGGGCCGCGATGTCACCTCCCAGCCTTCGTGGATCAACGCCTGCAGTTTGCCATCTTTGTCGGCCCCCAGCTTGACCGTCTGCCTGGTTTCGGCGCGATAGGTGGCCACGGTGAAGCCCTGGTCGCGGGTCACGACGAGCTTGACCGGCCGCTTCAGGCGCTGCGCCGCCAAGGCCACCAGCGCGGTGCGGGGCGTGATGGTGCCCTTGGAGCCGAAAGCGCCGCCGATGAAGCGGGAAACGACATGAACCTGCTCGGGGTCGATGCCGAGCTGCCCGGCCAGATGCGATTTCAGCCCATAGACGAACTGGCTGGGCTCGTAGACGGTGAGCTGGTCGTCTTCCCAGAAGCAGGTGGTGGTGAACAGCTCGATCGGGTTGTGGTGCTGGGTCGGAGTGAAATAGGTGGCCTCGACGGTGATCGGTGCCTGGGCGAATGCGGCCTGGGCATCGCCGACCCCGGGATCCGCGTGCTCCTTGCTGGCCTCGCTGGCAGGTTGAAGCGACACGCCCTGGTCGTCGAAGCTTGCGCTGGGGCTGTCCGGCGCATATTCGACGACCAGACGCTGCGCCGCGTCGCGGGCGCTTTCCAACGTTTCGGCCAAGACCATGGCGACGATCTGCCCGTCGTTCCAGACCTTGGCCGAATCGAGCGGCACGACGGTGGTCGAGGTGTCCTTGCCCGCCTTCGCGTCCTTGGGCATGTGGACCTTGCCTGCCATGTTCTGGTGAGTCAGGACATCGAGCAGACCCTCGACCTGCCGGCTGTCGGTATCGTCGATGCGCGTGATACGCCCCTTGGCGATCGCGCTTGTCACCAGCCAGGCATAGGCCGGATTGGCCACCGGCATGTCGGAAGGATAGCGCGCCTCACCGGTGACCTTGCGGTGGCCGTCGATGCGCCGGGTGGTGTCGCCGATCTGCTTGGCATCGCCAGCTTTCGCCATGGTCGATCTCCGTCCGGACGGTGATGTCAGATGTCCATTGCCTGGGCGGCGAGCAGGGCCCGACGCAGGGTGCGTTGCGCCAGCTCGATCTTGAAGGCATTGCCGGCCTGGGTCCGGGCGCCGTCGATTGCCGCTCGTGCCGCCGCGTCGATCGTGGCGGGCTCCAGCGTATTGCCCACCAGCGTCTTTTCGGCGGCATGAGTGCGCCACGGTACAGCAGAGATTCCGCCCAAAGCGATGCGGGCGGCTTTGACCCGCGCGCCGTCCAGATCCAGTGCAACGGCGGCTGAGGCCAGGGCGAAGGCATAGGATTGACGATCGCGCACCTTGAGATAGAGCGAGCGCCGCATCCAGGGCTGTAGCGCAACCGAGAAGCCGGTGATCAGTTCGCCGGGCTGCAAATGATGTTCCCGCTGCGGTGTGTCGCCGGGCGGGCGATGCAACTGGGCGAAGGGCAGGCTGCGCTTGCCCTGCGCACTCTGCAACTCCACGGTGGCGTCGAGCGCAATCAGCGCCTGGCCGAAATCGCCGGCATATGCGGCGATGCAATGGTCGCTGACGCCGAGGATTGCATGGCTGCGATTGACGCCATCGAGCGCCGCGCAGCCGGAACCGGGATTGCGCTTGTTGCAGGCGGTCCAACTCATGTCTCGGAAGTAGGTGCAGCGCGTGCGTTGCAGGACGTTGCCGCCGAGACTCGCCATATTGCGCAGCTGGTCGCTGGCCGCCAGCAGCAGCGATTGCGCTAGTACCGGCGCCCGCCTGGCCACATCGGGATGCGAGGCGACATCGCTCATGCGCGCCAACGCCCCAAGCTGCAGTCGATCGCCCTCGACGCGAATCTGCGACAGGGCGGGCGCCAGCCTGTTGATGTCGATCAGCCTGGCGGGCCGCATGACGTCGAGCTTCATGAGGTCGATCAGGGTGGTGCCGCCGGCAAGGTAGGCGGAGTCGAGGTCGGCATGAGGTTGCGAGGCGCCGCCGCTGCGGGCAGCGGCCACGGCATCGGCCGGTGTCGCGACGCTCTGGAAAGCGAAGGGGCGCATGGTCAGGCCTTCATGCCGGTCTTGGCCTGCTTGATGGCCGCGACGATGTTGGGATATGCGGCATATCGGCACAGATTGCCGCTCATGTGCTCGCGGATCGCCTCATCGCTGTCGGCATGGCCTTCCTGCACGCAGGCCACTGCCGACATGATCTGGCCGGGCGTGCAATAGCCGCATTGGAAGGCGTCGTGCTCGACGAAGGCAGCCTGCATCGGATGCAGGCTGCCTGCGTCGCGGGCCAGTCCCTCGATGGTGGCGACCTTGCGATCCTGAGCGG
Organism: uncultured Hyphomicrobiales bacterium; assembly: GCA_964458605.1. GTDB lineage: Bacteria > Pseudomonadota > Alphaproteobacteria > Reyranellales > JAQSWP01 > JBBSNV01. The sequence goes on from CAYWLS010000001.1 coordinate 402,713, forward strand.
CCAGCGCCAGGGTGAGGCAGGACAGGACCCGCCGGCCGTCGACATGGACGGTGCAGGCGCCGCACTGACCGTGATCGCAGCCCTTCTTGGCCCCGGTCAGCCCCAAATGCTCGCGCAACGTGTCGAGCAGGCTGGTGCGCGGATCGATCGCGACCGTGACGGGACGCTCGTTGACCGTCAGCGCGAGCAGAGCCAGCGCCGACGGCGCCGCCGCGGCCATGGCCGGACTGGCCCTGCTTGCCGAAGGTGGAGCAGTCGCCGCCGCGACAGCCGCCGTCGCCGCCACGCCTTTCAGCAGAAAGCGGCGGGATACCGCGCTACCGTTTGGATCTTGCATCAACACACCTTTGGAGAGGTCTGTAGATGCACGCCCAGTCAGCGCCTCGGTTCCCGCCGCTTGGATAAACGGTGACGCAAGCTTGCTACGTCACTCCTTCTTCATCGGGCCGCCCCAGCTGCAATAGCCGTCGGTCTCGATGGTCGGCGGATCGCCGGCCTTGCCCTTGACGTAGACCGTGTTGCCGTTGCTGATCGGCACTTCGCCGCTGAACGTGCCGTCGCCCTTGACCGGCAGGTCGAACTTGCGCAGATCGCGCCCCTTCTGCTGCCACCAGCCGACGGCATGGCCGTTCTCGATGACCACTTCCATGTGAAAGACATAGGCGCTGCATTTGGCGCCCTGGCCACCACCGTTGCCGTCCCAGACATATTTGTCGGCGGCATAGCTGGCCTGGCCGATTAGCACCAATGGTGCGGCCAAGGCCGCCAGTCGCAAGACGCGCATTCGATCTCTCCCTACAGTTGACGTCCGAACCCCGCTTCCAGCCTAGCTGGAAAGCGGGACAAAATCAGGTCATGATTTGGCGGCGGACTATGCCGACTTCAAGGTGCCTCCGAAGTCGCAATAGCCGGTCAGCCTGATCTCCGGATTGGCGCCGAGCTTGCCCTGCACGCGCATGGTGCCACCGCTGACCGGCACCTGGCCGGAGAACGTGCCGTCGGCAGCGGCGGGCAGGTCGAACCGGCGCAGCGGGCGATCCTTTTGCTGGAAGGTGCCGACAACGCGGCCATTCTCCGCCGTCAGTTCGATATGCATGCGATAGATCGAACACTTCGACTCGCGTCCTTGCCCCAGGCCGTCCCAGGTGTATTTCTGCGTCTGCGCATGAGCGCCAAAGGCTGCGATGCTGATACCTAGGACAAGGGCGATGTATATTGAGCGCATCTTCTTTCGTTTCCTCTTGATCGGACGGTTCTGCCGGCCGCTGGTAATAAGATACCATAAGGCCGCGTAAACGCGGCAATATCGTGGCCGCAGCAGTGGCCGCAAGGTGGGTCTCGATGCTGGGCGATAATCCTTTCGCTGCATTGTCGTTCATCGCCGGACCGGCGCTGCTGACCAATGCCTCGACGGTCCTGCTGCTGGGCACCATCAATCGCTACGCCCGCGCGTTGGATCGAGCGCGCCTGCTGGCGTCACGGCTGGGCGGTCAGACCGTCGAGATGGATGTCGAGGACAAGGCCCTCCTGCTGCGCCAGCTGGCGGTGGCGCAGAAGCGAGTGCTGTTGATCGTGCGCAGCCTGACGGCCTTCTATACGGCGGTCGGCAGCTTTGCTTTCGGTACCTTGGCTTATCTTGTCGGTGCGGCGCTGCTGACGGGCGCAGTCGAGGAAAGGATTCTTTCCTATGTGGTGTTGGCTGCGGCGACACTGGGCGTATTGTGCCTGGTAACGGGCGCGGCCACCCTCGCCTGGGAAAGCCGTCTGAGCTACCTGATCCTGCGCGACGAGGCAGAGCTGGTACTGCGACGCAGCGCCGCCCTGCATGGTAGCTGACTGGTTGCGCCGTGGCGGAACTTCGCGGCATGCCGGGTTCACGTCGCGCCTGCGCGGCCAACTCGTCGCCACTGGCCAGGAGCCTTAACCGCCGCCTGTCGTTGCCCTTATACTGGCAGCGAAGGATGGCGCATGAGCAAGGCATTCACCAAGGAAACGGACGTCGCCGAAGACGACGTCGATGAAGCGCTGCCGGCATTGCCGGCTGGCATCAAGAACTATATCACCCCGGCAGGGCTGCAGCGGCTGAAGGACGAATTGCGCCTGCTCACGCGCGTCGAGCGGCCCAAGGTGGTGGAAGTGGTATCGTGGGCGGCCGGCAACGGCGACCGCTCGGAGAACGGCGACTACATCTACGGCAAGAAGCGGCTGCGCGAAATCGATCGCCGCACGCGATACTTGCTCAAGCGCATCGAGATTGCCGAGCCGGTCGATCCCAGGCTGCAGAAAAACCGCGACCAGGTATTCTTCGGCGCCACCGTGACCTATGCCGACAGAGCCGACAGGGAGCACACCGTGCGTATTGTCGGAGTCGACGAGGTGCAGCACGAGCGGGGCGAGATCAGCTGGGTCTCGCCGCTGGCGCGCGCGCTGTTGCGGGCGCGGGTGGGCGACACCGTCGAGGTGCGCACGCCACAAGGCGCCGAGCCGGTCGAGGTCGTCGAGATTGCCTATTCCGAGTCGTAACCGAACGTGGGGGAACATGGACGAGTTGTTGGCGGCGGCGCATCGCATCGGCGAGACGCTGAAGGCGCGCAAGGAGACGGTGGCGATCAGCGAATCCTCGAGCGGCGGACTTCTGTCGGCGGCCTTGCTGTCGCTGCCCGGCGCCTCGGGGTATTTCCAGGGCGGCGCGGTGGTCTATACGCGGATCGCCGGCAAGTCGCTGTTCGGCATCCAGCGCGAGGAACTGGCCGGCATGCGCTCCTCGAGCGAGCCTTACGCGCTGTTCATGGCGCGGCGCGTGCGCGAGCGGCTCGGCGCGACCTGGGGGCTGTCCGAGACCGGCGCCGCGGGACCGACCGGCAACGGCTATGGCGATGCCGCCGGCCATAGCTGTTTCGCCATCGCCGGCCCAGTCGCGAAAAGCATCACGCTGGAGACCGGCAGCCCCGATCGCTTCGCCAACATGCTGGCCTTCGCCCAGGGCGCATTGAAGCTGCTGCAAGAGGCGCTCGACGGCAGATAGGGAAGAAGCCATGCCGATGCCCCAATTCGCCACCCGGCCACGCCTGCCGACGCCGGCCGGCGCCGTCGACACCCATATTCACGTCTACGACCCCAAATACCAGCTGGCCCCCACCGCCAAGCTGGCGGCGCCCGATGCCCCGGTCGCGGCCTACGACAAGGTGATGCGCCGGCTGGGCCTGGATCGCGTGGTGATCGTGCAGCCTACGGCCTATGGCACGGACAATCGCTGCACGCTGGAAGGAATGAAGTTTCTCGGCCGCGCCCGGGCGCGCGGCGTCGCCACGATCGACGAGAACGTGACCGATGCCGAGCTCGATGCGCTGACCGCCGCCGGCATCGTCGGTGCCCGGCTGCACATGTTGCCCGGCGGCGCCATCGGCTGGCACCAGGTCGACGCAGTGGCTGCCCGCGCCCGCGACGCCGGCTGGCACGTGCAGTTCCAGACGGATGGTCGGCTGTTCCCCGACCGCGAGAAGCAGATCCTGTCCTGGACCGACACCATCGTGATCGACCATATCGGCAAGTTTCTCGAACCCGTGCCGCCGGAGCACAAGGCGTTCAAGTCGCTGCTGCGCATGGTCGAGACCGGCCGGGTATGGGTCAAGCTGTCGGCCGCCTACGAGGTGTCCAGGACCGGTCCGCCGCACTACGAGGACGTCGGACGCCTGGCCAGGATTCTGGCCAGGGCTGCGCCCGAGCGCATGTTGTGGGCCTCCAACTGGCCCCACCCGCCCATCCCGGAAGCGGACAAGCCGGACGACGCCCATCTGCTCGACCTGCTGTCCGAGTACCTCCCCGACGAGAAGACCCGACACATGGTGCTGGTCGACAATCCGGCCAGACTCTACGGCTTCAATTGATCCGGTAGCGCGCGATCGCGTCCGGGTCGACCGCGACGCCCAGCCCCGGCGCCTGCGGTACGGCCATGGTGCCGTCGCGGGCGACAATGGCGTCGTGATGCGGGCTGGCTTCGAGGTCGCAAAAGAAGCGTTCGACCAGCATCGGACTGCCTTGCGCCGCCACGACATGGATGCTGGCGATCAGGCCGGGACCGAAATAGGGCGAGTGCGGCGCTACCGTCACTTCGTGGGCCTTGGCGAGTTGCAGCACCTCAAGCAGTCCCGTCACGCCGCCGATCTTGGTCACGCTGGGCTGGGCGTGGGCGACCGCGCCGGCGGCCAGCATATGGCGGAAGTCGGCCAGGGTGCTGGCGTTCTCGCCGGCGGCGATGGCGATGCCGGACTCCCGGCCGATCCGCGCCAGCCCGGCCCAGTCCTCCGGCGGCCAGAGCGGCTCCTCCAGCCACATCAGCTCGTGCGGCGCGAAGCTTCTGGCCATGGCCAGTGCGCCGTCCAGGGTGTGGGGGCAGTTGGTATCGACCATCAGGGCGAGGCGCGGCCCGATCGCGCGCCGGGCCGCCGCGACCATCGCTTCTTCGATCTCGTGCAGCTTGACGTGGCGATAGCCTTGCTCGGCCGCGCGGGCGGCGTTTTCCGCCACCAGCCCGGGTTCGCCATAGCGCAGCAGGCTGGCATAGACCGGCGCCCGCTCGACGATCGTCCGGTCGCCGCGCAGTAACCGGTACAGAGGCTGGCCGCCGACCTGGCCGGCGATATCCCACAGCGCGATGTCGATACCCGACAGGGCAAACAGCATGGCGCCGGTGCGGCCGAAATTCTGCAATTGTTGCTGGACGCGAAAATTCAGCCGGGCGATGTCGGCCGGTTGGACGTCGCCGACATCCTGTCCGACGCAGAGCGGCGCTACGACGCTCTGCAGTGCGGCCAGGGTGGAGGGGATGGCGTTGTACCCGAATGCCTCGCCCCAGCCGACCGCCCCGTCGTCGGTTTCGACCCGCAACAGCAGTGTATCCATCGTGTTCCAGGCCTGCCCGCCGATCACCGGATAGGCGCCGCCGTGACGGTAGGGCACGCGGAGCAGGACAGGCTCGATGCGTGCGATCTTCATCGCCGGCGTCTCAGCGCCTGTCGGCGTCGTATTCGAGGCTGCAGAAACTGCCGCCCTGGAAGCGGTCGCCGATCGGGTCGGGGGGCAGCTTGGCCTGGTCGGCCATGGCCTGCTGCAGGAAATCCTCGCTGACGCCGGTCGGGCGATAACCCAGGCGGTAGGCATTGGCGTTGTCCCACCAGCCGCGCGCATTGTCCGAGGCCCCGTACACGACCTCGTAGCGGATGTCGGGATGTTCCAGCCCGATGCGGATCAACTGCACCAGGTCCTCCGGCTTCAGCCAGATCGACAGGCGTCGCTGGTCGACCGGGCGGTCGTCGACATTGCCGATGCGGATCGACAGAACGCCCAGCCCGTGCTTGTGGGCATAGAGCGCACCCAGCCCTTCGCCGAATACCTTGCTGACGCCATAGCGCGTGTCGGGCAGCGGGACCACGTCGGTGGGGATGGTGCGGGTCCGCTCGTAGAATCCGGCCGCGTGATTGGACGAGGCGAACACCACCCGCCTGACGCCGCATTGCCGTGCCGTCTCGAACAGATTGTAGCAGCCGACGATATTGGCCTGCAGGATCTGATCCCAGCTTCCTTCGACCGAATACCCGCCCAGATGCACGATGCCGTCGACACCGTCGACGGCATGGCGCAGGGCGTCGAGATCGGTCAGGTCGGCGGCGACGAATTCCTCGTCCGGCTGCAGGTCGTCGGGCCGTACCCGATCGCTGAGGCGGAAGGTCGGATAGAGGCCCTTCATCAGCTTGCGCAAGCGGCGGCCGACGCCGCCGGAGGCGCCGGTCAGCAGAACACGTTGCATCTGCCGCATGGGCCGCTCCCTCTGGTTCTAGCCGGACCGCTTCTTGCGGGAATCCTTGGCGAGGCTCTGGTATCGGGCGCGGCTGTTGATGAGGTGCCGGCGCATGGCCTGGCGCGCTTTTGCCGGATCGCCCGAGGCGATAGCCTGCTCGATGGCGCGATGCTCGCCCTGGATCCTGGCCAGATACTGGTTCTGCTGTTCGGCGCTGCCCATCGAGGTGCGCAGGGTCTGCCGCGGGATGATGAAGCGGCCGAGATACTCCAGAAAGCGCGCGAATTGCGGGTTGCCGGTCGCCTCGGCAATGGCGCGATGGAATGCGAAATCCTCGTCGACCGCCGCCTCGCCGCGGCCGATGGTGCGCTCCAGCGCGGCCAGCGCGCGGGCGATGCGCTGCTTGGCCGGCAGCGCGCCGCGCTCGGCCGCCAGACCGGCCGCCTCCACTTCCATCGACGTGCGCAGTTCCATCACGTCCAGCACCTCCTGCAGCGAGATGGCGCTGTCGTCGGCCAGGCGGAAAGGACGGCGCGCGGCATCGGTGGCGACGAACGCGCCGGCGCCCTGGCGGGTGATGACCAGCCCCTCGGCGCGCAGCGCGGCCACCGCCTCGCGCACCACGGTGCGGCTTACGCCCATCGCTGTTACCATCTCGTGTTCGGTCGGCAGGCGGGCGCCGGGCGCAAGCTGGCCGTTGCGGATTTGCGCGGCCAGCCGGGCCGCGATTTCCTGGGTCAGGTTGTGCGGCTTTTCGATGCGCTGCAGCACGGAATGTTTGTGGGCTCGGCTTGGCAAGGGTTGCGTCGCGAATTAATATGGTTATCGTACAAGTTGAAATTGCATGTTGAAGTTACATGGACGTCCTGCGCGGGTCAACCGCAGGCGCGAGTCGAAGTCCGGTTTCAAGTCCAAGGTATGGCGCGCGGCCGGCGAACGGCAACGCGAATCGCAACGACGGTTCAATCGGGAGGAAGACATGATCACTCGGCGTGATGCGCTGCGGCTGGGGGCCGGCGCCTCGGCACTGGCCCTGGGCGGCGGCTTGCTCGGCGGCCGATCGGCGCGAGCTGCGGACAAGATGGTGTTCAAGGCGTCGGACGTGCATCCGGCCGGCTATCCCACGGTGGAAGCCGTGCTCGGCATGGGCAAGAAGCTGGAGAAGGCCACCGATGGCCGCCTCAGCGTGCAGATGTTCGCCTCCATGCAGTTGGGCGGGGAGAAGGAGGCGATCGAGCAGGCCCAGCTCGGCGCCATCCAGCTGGCGCGCGTCTCGGTCGGCGCGATCGGCCCGGTGATCCCCGATCTCAACGTGTTCAACCTGCCGTTCCTGTTCCGCGACACCGCGCATATGCAGAAGGTGATCGACGGCGAGGTCGGCAAGGACCTGCTCAACAAGGTGACGTCGAACGAGAAGATCGGCCTGGTCGGGCTGTGCTGGATGGATGCCGGCGCGCGCTCGATGTACAACACCAAAAAGGACATCAAGTCGATCGACGATCTCAAGGGCATGAAATTCCGGGTCATCGGCAACCCGATGTTCGTCGACATGATGAATGCGCTGGGCGGAAACGGCGTCGCCATGGGATACGACCAGGTGTTCAACGCGCTGCAGACCGGCGTGGTCGATGGCGCGGAGAACAATCCGCCGAGCTACGTGTTCGACAATCACTATCAGGTGGCCAAGCACTTCACCTTGACCGAACACCTGATCGTGCCGGAAATCCTCGTGTTCTCGCGCAAGACGTGGCAGACGCTCAGCGCGGCCGACCAGGCGCTGGTGATGAAGCTGGGTGGCGAGGCCCAGCAGGAGGAGCGCACGCTCTGGCAGGCCAAGGAGAAGGAGGCCTTCGACAAGATGAAGGAGGCCAACATTCCGGTCATCCGGATCGCCGACAAGGCGCCGTTCCAGAACGCGGTCAAGCCGGTGTGGGACAAATACGGCGCCCAGTATGCCGATCTGGTCAAGCGCATCCAGGCGGTGAGCTGACCCATCCCGGCGGCGCCACTGGCGCCGCCTTTTCCTCCTGCCGGAGATGTCGCCGATGGCTTTGCTGCTGCGCCGCGCCATGGACGGGCTCTATCTGCTCTGCGTGTTCCTGGCCGGCCTGTCGATGGTGGTGATTTCCCTGGTCATTCCGTTCGGCGTCTACCGGCGCTATGTCGTCAACAGCGCTGCGTCCTGGCCCGAACCGATGTCGATCCTGCTGGCGATCGTCATTACGCTGCTCGGCGCGGCGGCCTGCTATCGCATGCGCGTCCACATGAAGGTCAGCCTGTTCGTCGAACTGCTTCCGCCGATCGGCCAGCGCCTCGTCAACACGCTGGCCGAATTGCTGGTCGGCGCGCTGGGCCTGTTCATGGCGATCTGGGGCGTGGCCCTGGTCGAGACCACCTGGAACCAGGTCATCGCCGAGTTCCCGCTGCTGCGCACCGGCATCACATACCTGCCGATCCCGGTCGGCGGCGCCATTCTGGTGCTGTTCGTGATCGAGCGGCTGCTGCTCGGACCGCCTGTCGATCCGATCGCTGCCGCTGCGGGACACTGAAATGGATATCCTGATTCTGCTGGGCGTGCTGTTCGGCTGCTTCCTGATCGGCGTGCCGATCGCCTTTTCGCTGGGCATCGCCGCGATCGCCGGCGCGCTCTATGCCGGCATCCCGCTGGAGGCGGTGATGCTTCGCGTGTCGAGCGGCGTTTCGAGCTTCGCCCTGCTCACCATCCCGTTTTTCGTGCTGGCCGGCGCCATCATGGCCGAGGGCGGCATGGCGCGCCGGCTGGTGGCCTTCGCCAATGTGCTGATCGGGCTGGTGCGGCTGCGCGGCGGGCTGTCTCTGGTCAACGTGGTCGCCACCACGTTCATGAGCGGGATCTCCGGATCGTCGGTGGCGGACACCTCGGCGATCGGCTCGGTGATGATCCCGCAGATGGAAAAGGCGGGCTATCCGCGCGTGTTCGCCACCAATGTGACGATCAGCGCCTCGGTGCAGGGCATCCTGGTGCCGCCCAGCCACAACGCCGTGATCTATTCCCTGGCCACCGGCGGGTCGATCTCGATCATCTCGCTGTTCATGGCCGGCGTGGTGCCGGGAATCCTGCTGGCGCTGGCGATCATCGCGCTGTGCCTGGTCTATGCCTATCGCGACAAGCACCCGCGTGGCGCGATGGTGCCCTGGCGCGACGCGCTCAGGATGTCGATCGGCGCGTTCTGGGGCCTGGGCACCATCGTCATCATCATTGGCGGCATCCTGAGCGGCGTATTCAACGCCATCGAGGCTGGCGCCATCGCCTGCGTCTATGCCTTCATCGTCACCATGGTGATCTATCGCGACTATCGCTGGCGCGACCTGCCGCTGCTGGTGCATCGCACGGTGCGCACCGTGGCCATGGTGATGACCCTAATCGCCTTCGCTTCGGCGTTCGGCTACATGCTGGCGCTGATGCAGATGCCCACCAAGGTGACGGAATTCTTCCTCACCCTGTCGGGCGACAAGCATGTCATCCTGATGCTGGTCAACGTGCTGCTGCTGGTTCTGGGCTGCCTGATGGACATGGCGCCGCTGATCCTGATCTGCACGCCGATCCTGCTGCCGGTGATGGTCAGCCTGGGCGTCAATCCGGTGCATTTCGGCCTGATCATGCTGCTCAACCTGGGCATCGGCCTGCTGACGCCTCCGGTCGGCTCGACGCTGTTCGTCGGCTGCGCCGTCGGCAACGTCACCATGGAGCAGGTGATGCGTAAGATCTGGCCGTTCTACGGCGTGATGTTCGCGGTGCTGATGCTGGTGACCTACATTCCCGACATCACCCTGTGGCTGCCAAGGTTGATTGGCGTTTAACTCTGCTGCCCATGTCTACGTCGCAAGTATCGGTCTGATATAATAAGATGCAAATAAAGACGAACTCTTGCGATTCGGTATGGAGTCCTACCGCGCTGATTTCTCAATGAATATATGTCAGTTTTGGAATAATCCGGAGTATGGAGTGACCGTCGGTAGACTGGAATATGGAGATCGATAATCAGCAAAAGATTTAATACTTTAGTCTTGTCGATGGGCATGGCGGCATGGGATGAATCCCATATTTGGCGATCTTCGCCTGTGGGGGCAATGCAATGCGTACCGATATTGAAACCAGTTTGAATTCTATTATGTCGGCCGCTTCTTCGCCTGCATTTCTGGCGGGTACGAATTCAAGCAGTAACCAGATAGTTTTGCATGTCAAACGTGGGTTCGATACCGTCAAGGTTGGCCAGACGATTGCCGATGCGTTGAGTGCGGCTGGCTTGCCGTGCCGCGTGATCGTAAAGGCTCATAGCCTCGGCCAGCTGGCTTTTCCGAAGTCCCTAGAGAACTGGCTGCGCAGCTTCGAGATTGACGTGGCGCTTTACGATCCGACGCTGGCATTCAGTCGAGCGCGAGCGCTGGTTGAGATGGCGCGGTCTGCCCGACAGGTGCTGGGCGCGAATGTTCGCGGTCTTTACTTCGACGCAACTCAGCGTGTCGCCTATGTTCTTGTCAGGGATTGTGACGCGTCCTTGGCGCGCGTACAGGCGGGCGGCCCGTTACACGATGCCTTGCACGCTGCAGCCGGTCGCTTCGCGGACGGTGATGCCAGAAGCGAGCTCGTCGTTCGTTTCGTCGAGCGGATCGACTCCCTGAATGTGGTGGCGATCGACAACCGATCCGCAGGCATTCGGCATGCGTTTACCCGTTGGGGGCGCCGCGTTGCGATTGTGGCCGCCGCAACCGCGGCGCTGGTGGCGATGTCGACGGGACTTGCCGCTGCCAAGTCGACAAGCGCGACAGCTTTGTTCAAGAAGGGAGGGCGGCCGAAGATGGCGCAGTCTGTCTCGGCCCCGTCGGACACGCACCAGTATGGCGTGCTGCCAGGACTATCCGTATTCGGCGATGGTGGTATTGCCAATGCCGGTTTCGCCGTATCCGGTTTGCGTCTGTTCTTCGACCACGAAGCATCCGCTCTGGCGCGACACCAGCAGGTTGCGGAAGTGCAGATGCCGGAAATCAGGGTTTTCGGTCTGCAGATCAGGCCGCGGACAGGCGTTCCGGGCCAAGACCAGGACCAGTCGGGGGCCGGTCAGGCTGTCGGTTCATAGTTCGGGGCGTTTAAATGCCGAAAAGCAAGCCCAGTGGTGGGCTTGCTTTTCGGCCCCATCCAAATGTCCGCGAGAGGCGCGTAATGTCTTCCGGATCGCCCGTTACTTTTTGCGGCTTGCCATTTGAGCATCTGTGCGTTGGACCGGAAGGCACGGCGCGAATCTGCTGTATGACCAACGACATGGTGACCGATCAGGGGGCACCCATGTCGTTGAACGTCAATACAGCGGAGGAGATCTGGAATTCTGCGTATATGCGTAAAATGCGGCAGGCGATGACCAGCGGCCAGCCGGTCAGCGCCTGTCAGGTCTGTTACGACAGCGAGCGGGCAACCGGACAAAGCTATCGCACCGGCGCCGGAAGCCAGTTGCGCGGCTCGGACACGGCCGCAGGCATCCGCGAAATCTCGGAACGGGTTGCCGCCAGCGGCTATCGGATGGAGTACGCTCCAGAGTTTATCAAGCTGGAACTCGGAAACCTGTGCAATCTTAAGTGTCGCATGTGCTATGGCGCAGCCAGTTCCCAGATCGAACGCGACAACGTCCATAGTCGCTGGTCCGGCGGGGTGGAACCGCTGCACGCAGTGTGGCGCGGCGACAGTGCGTTGGTCGGTCCTGAACCGAAGATCGGCGTGCGTCGTTCAGGCATGGTTCAGCGGCCGTGGCCAGACGGCAACAAGGCATGGTGGACAGACGGTCACGCCATGCTGCACATCCCGCTCAAGGCTGGCGCCCAGCTCGATCGTCTGACGGTTAAATTCCACAGCGGGGTAACGACGCCGACGAGGTTCCGCATCGTCGTCAATGGCCGCTCTCTGTATATCGGGGTGTTGCCGCCGGATGGCGCTACGGTCGAAGTCGACCTAAGGAAGCTTTCAGGCAAGACCAGCCTTGCATTGGAGATCATCAGCGACCCGATTGGTCCGATCGATGGCCGTTACAGTCTGCCTTTGGAGCAGGTCGTTCTTCACCGGCAGGCCGAATTTCATCCCAACCGTGGTTTCCATCCGGAAGTCCTGCAGCCGCGCGGCGAGGGGATTGGCCCGTGGTACATGCACGATGACATTGTCTTCGCGCAAATTCTGAAGCGGCCGGAGAAGGTACGGCGCTTTTACGTCACTGGCGGCGAGCCGCTGATAAACGAACGGTTCCTGGAAATTCTGCAATATCTGATCGACTGCGGTGCTGCGCGTCATATCGAGCTCGAGATCTCGAGCAACTGCACGCGCATCAACGATCGGATATTGGGCCTTTTCGAAAAGTTCGAGCGGATGAAGTTTTGTCTCAGCCTTGACGGGGTAGGGGACACATACGAATACATCCGATTTCCAGCGCGCTGGGATAATGTCCAGCGCAATATCGCGCGGCTGCGTTCCAACCCACGGTTCGAATTCGTCGCGACGCCTGTTTTGCAGGCGTACAACATCATGACCATTACGGACCTGTTTCGTTTTTGTCATGCGCACAACCTTGATTACGTGCTGAGCAACCTGTTACGCTCGCCGGTGCATTTGCAGCTTGAGGTAATGCCGCGACGTGTCCGCCAGGAAGCTGCGCGTCGTCTCTTCGAATATCTCGAAAAAGATGCGGATCCGGATTTCCGGGATCCGCCCCTGGCTTTGGCGAACTATCTTCATACGCTTGATACGCCCCCTGATTTCGAGCGGTTGCGGCAATTCATGCTCTTCACAAATGATCTTGACGCGACGCGCGATCAGAGTTTCAGAACTACATTTCCGGACGTGATCGAACTCCTGCGGCAGGATGGATTTGACTGGACCGACGAACTGCGCTTCGCCACCGGCGACACGAGCCGAGTTGCGGCGCGGGATCGTGTCTATGCCTGGCTATGATCCCGAGTACTTTGAAGCGAGCGGCCCAGATGAGTGAACAACTGCGTATTGTAGTTGCCTGTGGTGCGGACGGACCGCCGGAGTTGCAGCGTGACGTTTTGACGTTGGGCGCTGAACTGGCCGATCGCGGTCATTTGGTCGATTACATCGTCGGAGACCCAGTTGGGCTGGCCAGCTATGCGGGCGGCTACGTGCCGGGGGATGTGTTTCAGGCACCTTTGCTGCGCGCTGCGCCCGATTTGGTCATGAAACGTCAACAGCCCGACGGGCTTCTGGATCAGATGGCCGTCGCAGGCTTTGCCGATCGGGACATTCTGACCGCCCTGAGCGATGCCTGGAAATGCCAGCTTTCGCTCATGCGTCCGAACATCATTCTGGCGTTTAACGTGCCGGTACTCTGGCTGATTGGGCCGACGGTAGCTCCTACCGTGGCGCTGGGGCCGCGAGCCATATTGCCACCCACTCTGGGCTCCAGCTTCCCCCGCCTGTCGCACAACTCTGCGCCTCTGGCGGCAGAAGAGCTTATGCTCAACTATGCCAATGGCGTGCTGGCAAAAGTCGGGCATAACTCGCTGGCCACAATCGCTGAAGTGCTCGATCGCTGTTCGCCAATTGTTTACGGCCTGCCCTGCTTCGATCCGTATTTGCAATTGCGGAAGACCCAGCCCTTGGGATTGCTCGGAGAGCGTGCCGAGCCGGCCTATGTGCCGGTCAAGCCGAGGCTGGCGGCCTTTCTCGACGTTTACTGCCCCGGGGTGGAGACGGCGGTGCTGGCTCTCGCCGGCTTCGATGATGTGGCGGTCGACGTAACGATCTCCGGGGCGACGCCCGGTATGCGGCGTTTTCTCGAACAGCAGCCGCATGTGAGATTTTGGGGCAGCCGCGAAGAATTGCGTGCGCAGATCGGCTCCGTCAGCGCAGTGATTCACCATGGCGCACAGGATGTAGCCGAGACGTGTGTGTTGACAGGGCGCCCCCAGCTTGTGTTGCCCTGGCTACCTGAGCAACATTTGCTGGTCGAGGTCTTCCGATGGATGGGAAGCGCCGTATCGCACGCTCCGAACTCGCCGATCCAGGAGATGGACGTTGCCTTCCGCTCGCTGTTGCACAATGGAGGCATGGTCATCGCCGCGCAGCATCACGCTCGCCAAATGGCTGAGGTTCGGTTTCAAAATGCATTACCGCAAATCGTGCAGTTGATCGAAAGGCGCGCCAATCAACTGGAGAAATCCGAGAAATCCGCTACAGGCCCGGCCGCGGTCCTGCCGCTTCACGCTGGCGATGAAAGGGCGGATCAAAGCTCGTCGGGACTCGATGGAATTGGCGGCCGCCGAGTCGGCTGATAACTCCGAATCTACTTCTTAATGTGGCTCGTCGGCGTAGCCGTGTCGCTTTACCCGGCGCGCCCACTTGAGTCTGTTGATGCGTGAGCGAAAATCGTGTTCGCGGCACAACAGAATAGCCCTAGCCAGTTTCCAGACCGAAGCTTTGCCCAACCAATACAAATTGATCATACGCCATTCATTCCTCTCGACTTGCACTTGAAATTCGCCGCCGCTGCGGCCGATCTCTGTTCGGATAGCAAAATTTCGCCATTCGACGCGCCGCACGTCGCTTTCGCGAGTGGCACGCGTGCGGACTTCGCTATCGCGGCCGGTAGCATAGAGATTCTTGCCGTGAAGAACTCGCATGGCAAGTGCGTCGGGGCAGGCGACCACCTCGGTCTGCATCATGCAGTAATCGGTTAGAACTGTGTCGGCGCCTTCGCGCACTGCGTAGGTGAATATTGGCGCAAATTTTTGCACTACTGCAGTACGCAACGTCAACACGGAGGTCACCGGCGCCCAATAGCTGCCACCTGAGCGAATATAGTTTTTGCGGTAATCGCCCTTGATCAGAACATGGGGCAGGGGTTCGCTCAGATGATTGCCGTGCGCATCGACATTGATGAAGCGGTGGTAAAGAAGGCCGGCCTCAGGATGGCGCTCGGCCAGTTCGACCATCCGCGCCACCTTGTCTCGCGTCCAAAGGTCGTCTGCGTCGAGCAGCATGATCAGTTCGCCGCGTGCCGCGGGGATGCCCACGTTGAAAGCATGGCCCTGGCCGCCGTTCTCGGTGCGGTAACGCGCACGTGGTCCTTATAACGCCGAAGGACATGGGAGGTGTCATCGGTCGAACCGTCGTCGACCACGATAATCTCAATATTCTCGTAGGTTTGGTTCAGCACGCTGTTGATCGCCAGTGGCAGGTAGCGGCCGTAATTGTAGGTATTGATGAGTGCTGTAACCAGCGGTTGACCCTGGGTCATGGCGGATCCGGCGAAGCGATAATAAGCCTTTAACATCATAGCGTAAGACTGGCTATTCGATATGGCAAACTTCGCAAAGGACGGGCTGAACAATGGGTTGTGCGGCTCGGTCAGTTGACGATTTGCTACGCGCAGAGATCAGCGCTAGCGGCTGCGGCTTAGCCTCGACCAGAGGCTGGGCCGCCGGGCCAAGTCAACCTGGTGCTCATGCGCCACCTCGGGGTCGATCTCGGCCACCAGCGGCAGGTGGTCCGAGGCGACGCTGGACAGCCGGGTGCGATGGACGTCGAGGTTGCGCAGGTGGCGGTTGGGGATGGTCCATACCCGATCGAGCGACATCATCGGCCGCCGCGCCGGGAAGCTGCGCAGCTTGGGCAACTGGGCCGGGGCGCCGATGCGCTGCAGCGAAGCGCGCTCCGGACCGAAGATGTTGAAATCGCCCAGCACCACGGTCACGGCAGCCGAACGCAATGTCAGCGTTTCGGCCAGCCGGGCGATCTGCTGTTGCCGCTCGTGCGGCAGCAGGCCCAGATGGGTGACGATGACGCGCACATGATGGCCGCCCAGCTCGATCGTGCTGTCGATGGCGCCGCGCGGCGCCATGTTCGGCACCGACAAGTCGACCAGATGGGCGTGCCGGATCTTGCCCTTGGCCAGGATGACGTTGCCGTGGCGCGAGCGGTTGCGCCGCAGCGTCGGGCCTGCCACGCCCTCCATGCCGAGCGCGTCGCGGAAAAAGTTGAACTGCTCCAGTTCTTCGTTGGCATTGGCGCCGACTTCCTGCAGGCCGAGTATGTCGGCGTCGATCTCGCGCAGCACCGTGAGCACGCGGTCGCGGTCGGCCCGGCGGTCGCCGCCGATCGACGAATGGATGTTGTAGGTCGCGATACGCAGATTGGCCAAAAGGCGGGGCTCCGACAGTCCGGTCGCAGGGTAACGGTTGCGCGGCGCGCGAACTTCCTTTTGCCAGAATTTGCCGGCCTGGAAAAGTTCGGATCAACGGCCGGTCAAATCCACCGCCCACCAGCCCATGGCCGCTGCCAGCGCGCTTGCGACCAGTCCCCAGGACACGTCGACCGCCACGACCTTCAGCGGGAATTCCTTGAGCGTGGCGTAGTTGGTCATGTCGTAGGTGAAATAGGCGAAGAAGCCGAACGCGGCGCCGGATAGCAGGGCGCGCAGCCATTGGCCGGCCTCGATCCCCGGCAGTACGGCGAACCACACCAGCCCTACCGCATACACGGCATAGAACAGGATGGCCGGTCCGATGAGCGGCTGCTCGCGCATGATCGGCGCCAGGGCGGCTTTGTAGAAGCCGCGCATGGCCAGTCCCAGCCATAGCAGATCCAGCGTCACCAGGGTCAGGGCGGTGCCGGCATAGGCGAGGAGGTATCGGGTCAAGGCCATCTCCATGGGCAGGTGCGCGAATTGATACGCAGCCGACCGCCCGGCGGTTTGCCCGGTTTCGCCCGCGCGGAGTCGTTGGGCGTCCGGTACCGGGCGTCATGCGTCGGCGCCCCGTGTCCGGATGCGGCATCGGCCCTATACTGGCGGCAAACGACAAAACACGGGGACGGAACGCCATGCATATCATCGATCTGTTCGATCGCGGTGCCCGCATCAATCCGAACGGGCTGATGCTGAGCGGCGCGGGCGGCCCGATCAGCTACCGCGACGGGCAGGCCCAGACCATGCGCATCGCCCGCGCGCTCAAGGCGCGCGGCTTCGGCACCAGCACGCCGTTCGCCGTGTTCAGCCCCAACACCAGCCAGGCGATGATCGCGCTGCTGGGCGGCCTGCGCGCCGGCGGCGCCTGGTGCAACATCAATTTGCGCAACGGCCTGGACGCCAATATCGACGTGCTGGGCCGGGGCGGCTGCCGGGTGCTGTTCTATGATGCCTCGACCGTCGACATGGTGCGCCAGATGCTGCCCAAGGTGCCGTCGATCGAATTCGCCGTGTGCCTGAACGGGCCCGGCCTCGACGGCACCTCGCTGGACAGCTTCATGGCCGGCCAGGATGGCGCTTACGAGCACTGGGAGCACGATGCGATGGCGATCGGCTTCCAGGGCTCGACCGGCGGCACCACCGGCCTGCCCAAGATCACGCGCTCGACCAACGGGTTCCTGCTCTACAACACCCTGGGCTGGATGACGGTGTGGTCGTTCGACCGCCAGCCGGTCAACCTGGCGGTGGCGCCGATCACCCATGCCGCCGGCATGATTGCGCTGGCCCATTTCGCCGTCGGCGGCACGGTGGTGATGATGGACAAGGTCGATCTGGGCGAGCTGCTCGATCATGTCGAGCGCGACCATGTCACCACCTTGTTCCTGCCGCCCACCGTCATCTACATGCTGCTGGCCCATCCCAGCGCCAAGGGCCGCGACTATTCATCGTTGCGCTACGTGATCTCGGCGGCGGCGCCGATCGCGCCGCAGAAGATCGTCGAAGGGGTCGCGCTGTTCGGGCCGGTGATGGCGCAGAGCTTCGGCCAGACCGAAGCGGGCTTTCCGCTGACCTGGATGTCGCCGGCCGAGACGGTCGCGGCGGTGCGCGATCCGGCGCTGCAGCACCGTTTGCTGTCCTGCGGCCGGCCGGTCATGACGGTGGAAGCCGTCGAGTTCATGGACGAGCAGGGCAGGCTGCTGGGCCCGAACGAGAAGGGCGAGATGGTGGTGCGCGGCCCCGCCGTCATGCAGGGCTACCTCAACGACGAGAAGGCCTCGGCCGAAGCGCGGCGTTTCGGCTGGCACCATTCCGGCGATGTCGGCTATCGCGACGAGGATGGCTATATCTACATCGTCGACCGCATCCGCGACATGGTGGTGTCGGGCGGCTTCAACATCTTCCCGTTCGAGATCGAGCAGGTGCTGATGAAGCATCCCGCGGTGCAGGACTGCGCCGTGATCGGCGTGCCGGACGACAAATGGGGCGAGGCGGTCAAGGCCGTGGTGCAGCTCAATGCCGGCGCCAATACCGGCGCCGACGAGCTGATCGCCTTTGCCAGGCAGGAGCTGGGCGGGATGAAGGCGCCCAAGAGCGTCGATTTCGTCGACAGCCTGCCGCGCAGCGCCGTGGGCAAGGTGCTGAAGCGGGAGATCCGCAGGAAGTATTGGGAAGGAAGAGATAGGGGTGTGAGTTAGCCGTCGTCACTCCGGGCGAACGCAGCGAGACCCGGGGCCTATGCCAATCCAAATGACGGCCACGAAGGATTGAGAGATAGGCCCCGGATAACTCGGCGCTTCGCTTTCGCGAAGTGGCTCGCTTCCGGGGTGGCGATTTTAGCACTTATTCCTCGAATCCCTTGCCACGCAGCTTCTTGATGCGGCCGGCCTTGGTCTTGGAATCCAGCCGGCGCTTCTTGCTGGCCAGGGTCGGGCGGGTCGCCTTGCGCTTGCGCGGCACCACCGTGGCGGCGCGTATCAGCTCGACCAGCTTGTTGCGGGCCGCCTGCCGATTGCGCTCCTGCGTGCGGTGCTCGCGCGCCACGATGACGATCTCGCCCTCGCGCGTCAGCCGGCTGCCGGCCAGTTGCATCAGCCGCGCCTTGACCTCGGGCGGCAGGCTGGTCGAGTGGCGCAGGTCGAAGCGCAGTTGCACCGCCGTCGCCACCTTGTTGACGTTCTGGCCGCCCGGGCCGGAGGCCTGGATGAAGCTCTCTTCGAGCTCGCGCTCGTCGATGGCGAGACGTTTGGTGATGGGGAGCAGGGCCATGGCCGGGCCAGCTTGCCCGAAAAAAAGACGCGGAGCCATCCATGGTTGGATGGGCCCCGCGTCAGTGGCCGTCTGTCGTCGCGCGACGGTCGTCAGAACTCGAACCGCATGCCGGCCGTCAGGTTGTGGATCTTCTGGTCCTTGTTGAACTTGAAGTCGTAGTCGACGAAGGCGGTGGTCCAGGGCGACAGCAGCGCGGTCAGCCCGCCGCCGACGATGACGCTGTCGCGCGGCACGGTGGCGCCGACCACGGTGAACTGGCCCGCGGCCGGCTGGCCGGCGAAATTCACGTCGGTCTGGACCTGGGTGTCGAGGAATTCGTGCTCGAAGCGGCCGCGCAGCTCGGGCGCCAGCGCGATACCGCCGGCGTCGAACCTTGTGCCGAGCTTCAGCCCGATGCTGCCGCGCAGGCTGTCGGCGCTGGTCCGCTTGCCGTCCAGATCGAGCCCGCCGGCGCCATCCTCGTGGAAGGCGTTCTGGCGCAGATGGATATATTGGCCCGCGACCACCGGCTGCAGGCTGAAGCCGCCCAGCTCGATGTCGTAACCGGCCTCCAGCGCCAGGCCGTAGCGCTGGCCGTGATAGGAAGCGCGGGCCTGGCGCACGATATCGCCCACCACGATCTGGCGATCGGTCTTGTTGTCGAGGAAGGCGTAGCTGGCCACGGCGTCGAGATGGAAGCCGGCCCATTGGTAGGAGCCGTACAGGCCGATGTCGTAGCTGTCGATGCGGCCCGACGTGTCGCTGCCGGCGAAATCGGCGCGCGTGTTAGCATAGCCGAAGCTGAGGCCGGCGACCAGGCCGGGCGCGAATTGCCGGTCGATACCGGCCGCCAGGCCGCCGACGAAGTAGTTGGCCGCCGCGGCATCAAGATCGCCGTTGAGTTTGCCGACCAGGCCGTAGCCGCGCATCCAGGCACCCCACGGCGTTGCCGGATCGGATGGCACGCTGGCCGTCAGCAGACCGTCGTGGCTGCCGGCCATGGCGATGTTGGTGCCGCCGTCGCCGGCGCTGGTGCTTTGCTGTTCGGCATTACGGCGGTCGGCCAGGCGTCGTGAGACGGACTGGCCGAACAACGCATGCCCATCCAGTGCCAGCAGCGCCAGCGTCGGATGCATGTCGCCCGCCATGCTGGCCAGGGCGGCCTGTTGGCTTGGTATGTCGAGCAGGCCCAACGTGTCGACCACATTGCCCAGATCGCCCGGGATGATCGGACCGAGGCGATCGAGCGCATGGCCCACGGCGCACTGGTTGCGGCCGGCGCATACTTCGGCGAAAGCTAGCCGGGCCAGAGTCAGGAAAACGTCGTCGCTGTCATAGGTGACATCGAAACGGAACGCGCCGACGGCGAGGGTGCTTTCGAGAAAGGTACCGCTTACCGAAGTATCGGAATGCAGCACATTGTACGCGGTGCCGGAGGTGTAGTTGCCGGGCGCGAAGGACAGGTCGATATGGCCGGACTGCAATGTGGCCTGGCCTGTGACATGCACCAGGCTGGCGGATGTGGAGTCGAGGTCGACGTGGAAGGTCGATTCCGAATCCATGGTCAGGCCTCCCGCCACGGTCAGGGTCGTGGTGGAACTGCCCGGTGCGACGCGTCCCGCCGAGGCCAGGACGTTGCCGCTCACCGTGCCCGACCCGGACAAGGTGCCGCCGCCCAGCACGCTGAGCGTCGGGGTCGTGATGTTGCCGATGACGCGCAGGTTACCGGCCGTTACCTGCCCGCTGGCGGAGAAGGTGGCGTCGCCGCTCAGGGTCCAGTCGGTGCCGTTCATCTCCAAGGTTTCGAAATTGATGAATTTGCTAGCCACCTCGTTGCCGGCGCCTTGCAGGATTAGCGCGTCTATGGCAGCGCCGGTGCCGGCGTCGACATTCCCCATCAGGGCCGAACCGGTCTGGAGAATCAGCGTGTTGGCGTAGTTCTGGTCGCCGCCGTTGCGCACGAAATTGATCGCTAGGCCGCTGGTCGAGCCGATCGTGCCACTGTTGGTGATGGTGCCGCCCCTCTGCATCCAGATGCCGGAGGTGGCGTTCGCGGCCATGATGGTGCCGCTGTTGGTGACAATGCTGTTGTTGGGGTCGACCTCGATCGCTTCATGCGTGCTCGAAGTGATGGTCCCGGCGTTGGTCAGAGTGCTGGCGGCGCTGCCGCTCATCCATATGCCGTTGTAGCTGCCGTGGATATTGCCGGTGGCTTGGTTGATGCCGGTGCCGACGAGGTTGATGCCGGTATCGCCGGCGCTGATGCTGCCGGCGTTGGTGACTATGCTGCTGGCAGAGCTCTGCGCCAGATTGATGCCGAATCCGCCGACATTGATGAAGCCGGTGGCGGTGTTGGTCACAGTACCTGTCGTGACCTTGCCGAATGAAATGCCGGCGTTGCCGGTGATCGTGCCGGAGTTCGTCACGCTGCCTGTGCCGTGGTCGATCAGGATCGCCGTCGATTTGGCGTCGACCAGGCCGTTGTTGGTGACGGTGCCGCCCTGTTCCAGCCAGATGCCGTTGAAGCCGGTACTCCTGATGGTGCCGCTGTTGACCACAACGCCGGTCCTGCCGGCAACGGCCACCGTGCTGGCGAGGTTGCCGGGGCCGCCGATATGCACGCCATCGGCGAACGCCTGGATCGAGCCGGACGCCTGGTTGGTGACCGAGCCGGTGACGTCGATGACGACGCCGCCGGTGTTGCCGCCGGTGACGGTGCCGGAGTTGGTGACCATGCCGAAGCCGCCGTCGATCCGGATCGCCGTCAGGCCCGGCTGCATCGCGCCTTGGCTGTTGATGTTGTTGGTATTGGTGATCGTGCCACCCAGGCCGAAATGCACGCCATAGCCATCGGCGCCGATCGTGCCGTCGTTGGTCAGGGTCCAGGCCTGGGCATTGGCGCTGATGGCGGTGCCGTTGATGGTCGGGACGATGACCGAACCCGTGCCGGTCACCTGGGCGGTCGGCGGATCGCCCATCGGCAGCAAGGTGTCCAGGTTCTGTTCGGTCGTGCGCGCGTCGCTGACGATTACGCTCTGACCCCACACCATGGTCGGGGCGACGATGGCGGTAGCCACCAGCGCGCTACTGGACAGCAGCAGATGGCGCACACCGCGCGGACGATGGACGAAATGCATGACCCGACTCCCCAGGCAATTGCTGCGCGGAGCGTTTGCAGTCGGACAAGACCGCATGCGCTCGGGCGCGATCCGTCTGGAAAGTTACCGAGGCAAAACAAAACTTGCCCCGTCCGAACGGATGGGAATAGGCCGAATTCCTGTGGATCGCGAGCGTGTTACCGCCAGCGCGATGGCGCCATTGGCTGCATCGAGGTGAAGTCGGGTTCAATCCCGACCGCAAAACCGGGACAATCGAGCGAGGCGATGTCCACTTTGCCGTCGACGATGTTCAGGCGGACCACGCCGTCGGCATCCTTGTACAGCTTGGGATGCGCAGCGAGGTAGGCGATCTGCTCACCGCGCGGCCGGCCACTCATGCCGTTGATGAAATGGTGGCCGTTGCGTTCGACATGGGTCAGGCCAAGCAGCGCCACCAGAGCCATGTCCTGCTGCACCGAAATGCCGGGCAGGGTGGTCAGGTCCTCGGCCGACATGAAGTAAGGCTGGTGCTTGTGCTGCGCATTCCACATCGTGCAGCGCGCGCAGTTGATCAGCGACTTGTAGAAGCCTTTGCAATCCTTGCTCGACACCCCGACATAGCCCAGCGCCCGGGCGCGCAAGAAGGCGTCGAGATCGCCGTCCGATTCGTCGATGATCACCGGACGCTTGGCGGCCAAAGGCGCGATGCTCTGGCTGAGCGCCGCCTGGCGCTTGATCGGCTGTTCGATGAACAGGATCGAATCGCGCAGCCGCTTCAGCTTCTTTTCCGCTTCGATCGCCTGCCACAGTCCCAGCACCTGGGCGGCGTCGCCGTATTGCTCGTTGCCGTCCAGGCTGACGTAGTATGCTCCTTCGATTCGATCAAGCACTCGGGCAATGGAACAGAGCCGCGCCACGTCCTTGACCACATCGCCGCCGACCTTGAGCTTGAAGTAACGCTGGCGATAGCCCGACACCACTTCCTCGAGCGTTTCGGGAAGGCCGTCGTCAACCCGTGCCCCGGGAGCCTGGTCGGCCGCCACGATCGGATCGAGCAGCCCGACCGTGTGGCGTACATGCAGCGACTTGAGCGGCCGCAGACCGGCCAGGAATTTGTCGAAGTCGAATCCCGCCAGATCCGGCGCCACGCTGCTGCCCGGCGCCATGCCTGTCAGGTTTAGCCGCATCATCTGATGGAACGACAGGCCGAGCAGCTTGCCCAGCGCATCGGCGACGCAGCGGTCGATCATCGCTGGGCCGTAGCTGGCGACCAGCGGCGGCAGCCGGTCGCGCGCGCCCTGGTCGAGCTGCGGCTGGTAGGCGGCGGCGAAGTGGCCGAACGCTGTCATGGCGCCATGCGACCGGTACAGGGCCGATGCGATCTCCAGTGCCCGCCGCAACTGGTCTAGGTTGTCCTCGTCGCTGATATCGGGATTCTTGTCGAACCACTTGGCGCCCAGCGCTTCGGCGGCGTAGCCCCATGCGGTGCTGCCGTCAGGCAGCTCGATGCGCGCCCGTGCCATGACCTGACGGCCATGGGTCACCGTAATGACGCCGAACCGGAACGGCATGCGCAACGTGTAAGGCCATTCGAAGAATTCGATCTGGCGCACCCGCAGCAGCGGGGCGGTCGTTACGCTCGCCATGACAGACTCTCCTCGATGCCGCGCAGATAGCCGATGGCGCGCGCCGCCGACCCGGCGCCGTCGGGCCGGTACTCGAACGGCTCGACCGCGGCCCAGCCTTGGTAGTTGTTGCGATGCAGGGCGGCCAGGACAGGCGCGAAGCGTACCGCACCTTGTCCAGGTCCGCGACGATTGCGATCGTTGAACTGGATGTGGGCCACGAGATCGGTCTGCAGCCACTGGTCGATCAAGGTCTCGAGCGGCCGGTCTTCAGTGATCGATGCCGCCGAACAATCGATCATGGTGCGCACATGGTCGTTGCCGATCTGGCGCACCAGCTCTGCCGCCTCGTGCAGGCGGTTGATGAAATTGCAGTCGGGCGGCGCCAGCGGTTCGATGCAATAGGTGACGCCCGCCCTGGCGGCATCCTCGGCGATCGCGGCGAAAGCTTCGCGGCCACGCCGCCGGGCTGCGTCGGCCGCGCCGTCCTTGTCCTCGGCGCCTTCGGGGACGCGCCGCTGCCCGGGCGAGCCGTGCACCAGCACCTGGCCGCCCAGCTCGGCGCACAGGTCGATCAGCCGACGCATGACATCCAGTGTGCGGGCGCGGACCGCGGGATCGGCTGCCGTGATCGACAGATGTGGCGGCTTGATCAGCAGCCAGTGCAGGCCCGACACGGCAATGCCGGCGTCGCTGGCGGCGCGCCGGATGGCGGCGCGATGGTTGGCACCCATCAGATGGGGATTTTCGTCGAGCGTGAAGGGCGCCACTTCCAGGCCGTCATAGCCCAGCGTAGCCGCGTAATCGCATTGGCGCGCGAACTCGAGATGGCCAAGCACTTCGTTGCATAGCGCAAACCGCATCGTCGTTCTCCTTATGCGCCGGCATCCAGGCCGACGGCCTGTCCGGTGGCGGCCGACCGCGCGGCCGCTTCCAGGATCTGCGCCATCGCGACCCCGCCGTCCAATCCGTCATCGCCGGATTTCTCGCCGCTGTCGATGGCTTTGAGGAAATCGGCCAGTTCCGACGTCACCACCGCAAGCGGGGTGGCGGCTGGCGCGTCTATCGACTGCGGCGGCGACAATTGCGGCAGCCAGGTTCCTTCGCGCTCGACATGGGCGGCCGCCCGGTAGGTCATGGTTTCGCCGGCATAGTCGATCTCGGCCACGCCGGCACCGCCGCTTATTGCTATTTCCTTTGACGTCACGGCGCCTGGCACCACCGCGTCCGGCCAGCGCCCGGGCTGGATGTAGCCGGTTTCGATATGCGCCACCGCGCCGCCTGGGAAATGCAGAACGACCAGGGCGAAGTCCTCCAGGCCGCGGCCGAAATGATCGCGCGTGACGGCATAGAGGCTGGCCGGCTGCTGGCCAATCAGCCAGGTGAACAGGTCGATGAAATGCACCGCATCGTTGAGCAGGGCGCCGGAATCGGCCCGCGTGCGCTTCAATCCGGCGAACCGTCCGGTGAGAATCCGCAGCCGGCCCAGGGCGCCATCCGCCAGCAGCCGGCGCAGGGCCATCGTCTTGGGGTGATAGCGGAAGAAATAGCCGCCACGCACCACGCACCCCTTGCGCAGGGCGCGCGCCGCCAGATCGCGGGCCTGGGCCGGATTGGCGACCATCGGCTTCTCGATCAGCACCGCCTTGCCCGCATCCAGCGCGGCTGCGGCAATGGCGTGGTGGGTGTCGCTGGGCGTGACGATATCGACCGCATCGCATCGTGCCAGCGCCGGGGCGAAATCGGCCACCGGCTCGATATTGCCGGCGATCGCCAGCGCCGCCGCCCGCGCCTGGGGCCGCGGATCGGCGAGCACGAGGCTGGAGCTCAGGCCCAGCGCCTGCCAGGCGCGCAGATGCGTCTCGCCGAACGCGCCATAGCCGATCTGCAGAATCCGGCGCGTCATGCCCGATGCCGCCGCCGGTTGGCGCCGGTCCACCGCCGGGCCGGCTGGTTTGTTGACACGTTTTGTGGCCGCCTCTATCGTCGCAAGTAACCAGTTGGTTATTTCGTACCGATCAAGAGTGCGCGTGTAAAGCGCAGGGAAACGACCACGCAGGGGAGAGGGAGATCAGCATGAAATTGTTTCGCATCGCGACCGTCGCGGCGGCGCTGGCCGGCACGGCGTTGCTGGCCGGCACGGCCTCGGCCGAGGACTATCCGTGGAAGCCGACTAAGCCGGTGACGTTGATCGTGCCGTGGGCGGCGGGCGGCTCGACCGACCAGATGGCCCGCATCGTGGCGGCCGAAGTCGAATCCGAACTCGGCCAGAAGTTCGTGGTAGTCAACCAGCCCGGTGCCTCGGGCTCGATCGGCACCAAGAACGTGCTGGATGCGCCGCATGACGGTTACACCTGGGCAGCTGGCGCAGCGGCCGACGTCGGCACCTACAAGGTGCTGGGCCTGCTCGATACCAAGCTGTCCGACTGGGCGCTGTTCTTCGGTGTCGCCAATGTCGGCGTCATCGCGGTCAACCCGGGCGCGCCGTACAAGGATTTCGGCCAGTTGCTCGATGCCTTCAAGAAGGACGGCAAGGACATCTCCGTGGCGACCGCCGGCATTTCTTCCGCCGGCCACAACACCATGGAAATGCTTCGCGCCGCGACCGGCATCACCTATCGCCATGTCACCTATGACGGCGGCAATCCGGCGGTGATCGCCGCGGTTTCGGGCGAGACCCCGGTGGTCAGCCAGCTGCTGGTCGAGATGTCGGAGATGATCAAGGGCAAGAAGCTGATCCCGCTGGCGGTGCTGAACGACAAGCCTGTCACGCTGGATGGCTATGGCGAGATACCGCCGATCACCAAGTGGGTGCCCAACATGGTGGCGCCGGTCAACTACTTCGGCATCTGGGTGCCCAAGGACGCGCCGCCGGAAGTGATCAAGACCATGACCATGGTGTGGCAGAAGAAGATCGCCAACTCCGACGCGGTCAAGAAATATGCCGCCTCGCGCAGTGCGGTGTTCGCCCCGCTGTATGGCCAGGAAGCCTATGACGGCGCCATGAAGATGGTGACCCAGACGGCGTGGCTGTATTTCGACGGCGGCAAGGCCAAGGTATCGCCCGATACGGTGGGCATTCCGCGCTCCGCCAAGTAGCCAATCGATCGGCGCCGATCCCCCGGATCGGCGCCGACGCATTTCGAGAGTTCGCATCGTGGCGGAAAACACCCCAGCATCGCATGTCACGCCGCCGCCGTCGGCGCGCACCGACCTGATTACCGCCACCGTGTTCTTCGCCTTCGGCGTGGCGGTGATCTACCTCTCCTGGCAGATGCCGACCTTCGTCGACGTCGGCGGTACGCCTTTTACGGCACCGGGCATCGTGCCCGGTTTCCACGGAACGGTGATCGCCTTGTTGGCCATAGCCTTCGGCATTCGGTCGATCTATCGCGGCGCATTGCAGCCGGGCGGTGGCAAGCCGGTGATCGAGGGTGAGTTGCCCAAGATCAGCCTGGTGCGACTGGCCATCGCAGTCGCCCTGTGCCTGGTATTCTCGCTGGTGCTGGTGACGCGGATGCCGTTCTGGCTGGCCGTCGGCCTGTTCGTCACCGCCTTCATCGTCATCTTTGAATGGCCGCAGCCGGCGACGCGCGCCAAACGCATCCGACGCGTCGTCACGGCAGCGCTGGTTGGCGCTGCCGCCGGCGGTTTCATGGTCGTCGTGTTCCAGGAAATCTTCCTGGTCCGCTTGCCCTGATCGAGGTCCCGTCATGCTTTCCAACCTCGAAATGCTGGGCAATTCCTTCGCCGGCTTCGCCAACTTCCATACGCTGATCTACGTGCTGGGCGCCACCCTGCTGGGCATCGTCATCGGCGCGCTGCCCGGCCTGACCGCCACCATGGGCGTGGCGCTGATGACCACGCTGACCTACAGCATGGAAAACAACTCGGCGATCCTGGTGCTGATCTGCATCTATGTCGGCGCCATCTATGGCGGCAGCCGCAGCGCCATCCTGCTCAACATTCCCGGCACGCCGGCCAGCGCCTGCTCGACACTCGACGGCTTCCCGCTGGCGCGCAAGGGCATGGCGGGCCGCGCCATGGGCATCTCGACCAGCGGCTCATGGCTGGGCACCTTGTTCGGCACCTTGTGCGTGGCGCTGCTGACGCCGGTGCTGGGCAATCTGGCGCTGACTTTCGGCTCCTACGAATTCTTCTGGGTCGCCGTCTTCGGCATCGTGGTGGCGGGCTCGCTGAGCGGCGGCGACGCGCTCAAGGGCTATATTGCGGGCTTTCTGGGCCTGTTCATCTCCTCGATCGGCCAGGAAACCAATCACGCCTATGCCCGATTCGCTTTCGGCAGCACCGATCTGGCCGGCGGCATCGGCCTGCTGCCGGCGCTGGTCGGCTGCTTCGGCGTCGCCGAGGTGCTGCAGGTCATGCAGGGCCCGGCCTTCAAGATCGTCAGCAACAAGGTCGACTCGGTCATTCCCCGCATCAAGGACGTGACCCAATACTGGCGCACCATTTTGCGCTCGGGCGCGATCGGCACCTTCATCGGCATCATGCCTGGGCTGGGCGAGGATATTGCTGCCTGGACCTCCTATGCCGCCGCCAAGCGCGGCAGCAAGGAGAAGGAGCAGTTCGGCAAGGGCTCGATCGAGGGCCTGATGTCGGCCGAGACCGGCGAAAGCGCCTGCGTGCCTGGCGCCATCATCCCGGTGCTGACCCTGGCGGTGCCGGGGTCGGCGCCGGCGGCGGTGCTGTTGGCCGCCATGCTGATCCACGGACTCAACCCGGGGCCGATGCTGATGGTATCGACGCCCAATTTCATTTTCGACATCGTGGCGATGCTGATGATCGCCGACATGACCAAGCTGTTCTTCGGCCTGACCCTGGTGCGGCCGCTATTGTGGATCCTGCTGGTGCCGCGCGAGCGGCTGATGCCGATCGTG
Organism: uncultured Hyphomicrobiales bacterium; assembly: GCA_964458605.1. GTDB lineage: Bacteria > Pseudomonadota > Alphaproteobacteria > Reyranellales > JAQSWP01 > JBBSNV01. The sequence goes on from CAYWLS010000001.1 coordinate 431,105, forward strand.
TTCGTTCTGTGCACGATCGGCGCCTACGCTATCACTTCCCGCGTGTTCGACATCTATGTGATGCTGTTCTTCGGCTTCCTGGGCTACATCCTGCGCGAGCTGAAATTCCCCATGGCACCGCTCATCCTGGGCCTGGTGCTGGGTGATCTGCTGGACAAGAACCTGCTGCGCGGTCTGAGCCTGTCGAGCGGCGACGTGGCGCCGTTCTTCACTCGGCCGATCAGCGCGGTGCTCGCGCTGATGACGCTCCTGGCCGTGCTGTGGTCGGTGCCGGTCGTTCATCGCCAGGTCATGGCGGGCGTGCGCCGGCTCGATTGGCGTCGCAAGCGCGCCGCCTGAGACTGTGGCGCGCTCAGGCGTGCAGCTTGGGCAGGCGAGTTGCCCAGGGGCGGGCGGCCTCGAGTTGCGAGGCGAGGCGCAACAACATGTCCTCCGCACCATAGCGGCCGACCATCTGCACGCCGACCGGCAGCGCCTGCGCGGTCCAGTTCAGCGGCAGCGACATCGCAGGCTGTCCGGTGATGTTGAACAGCTTGGTGAACGGCGCAAAACTGAAGGTTTGACGCAGGAATCCGGCGCCGTCCGCGGTGTCGGTGGACAGCGCGCCGAGTTTGGGCGGCAGTGCCGCCAAGGTTGGCGTCAGCAGGGCGTCGTACTGCTCGAAGAACGGCGCCACCGCGCGGCCGGCACGATGGAAGGCCTGGACGCTCCGCAGATAGGTCGCCGCGTTTTGGCGACGGCCGTGCTCCGCCAATGCCCAGGTCACGCCTTCGAAGTCCTCGGCGGCGAATCGGCGGCCGGCGGCGCGCAGATCCATCACCACGGCGGTCTGTACCGCCATGACGACGTAGAACGCCTCGTCGAGCGTCGGCCAATCGGCCTGGGGTGCGGCGGGTTCGACCACATGACCCAGCCCCTGCAGCAGCGCGATCGCATCGTCGAAAGCGTCGCGGCATTCGCGCTGGATATCGCCGCCGCCAGGCGGCTCGGCGCTGGCGGCGATGCGCAGCCGGCCGACCGGAGCGCCGATCTCCTGCAGATAGGGCCGGGCAGGGGGCGGAGCGGCATAGGGATCGCCGGGCAGCGAGCCGCAACTGGCGTCGAGCAATGCTGCGCTGTCCCGAACGCTGATACTCAAGACATGCTCGTTGGCGGCGCCGGCCAGCCCCTCGCCGTTGGGTGCAAAGGAGATGCGACCCCGGCTGGGCTTCAGACCGAAGATGCCGCAGGCCGAAGCCGGGATGCGGATCGAGCCGCCGCCGTCGGTGGCGTGCGCCGCCGGGACCATGCGCGCGGCCACTGCGGCGGCGCTGCCGCCGCTGGAGCCGCCGGGAGAACGCGTCGGGTCCCAGGGATTTCGCGTCGGTCCGAAATGGCGTGGTTCGCTGCTGGCGGCGATGGCGAACTCCGAGCTGTTGGTCTTGCCCACGATGGCCAGGCCCGCCCGGCGATAGCGCGCCACCAGCTCGCTATCGACCGGCGCCGGATCGGCCGCGAAGAATTTGCTGCCGGCCGAACTCGGCACGCCTTTGAACTGGGCCAGGAAATCCTTGAGCAGGAACGGCACGCCGGCCAGCGGGCCTTGCGCTGCAGCGGCTGCGGCGCGGCCCTGCACGAACATCGGCACGGTGACGGCGTTGAGTTGCGGATTGATGCGCTCGATCGCGGCGATGGCCGCTTCGACCGCTTCGCCGGGTGCGATTTCGCGGCGTGCGATCAGCCCGGCCAGCGCGACCGCATCCGTTTTTCGGTATTCCTCGGCGGAGAGCATCGACGGGAAGTATCCAATTGGTTACTTTTGTGAAGCCTAGCACGCGTTCCAGGGAAACGGCCATGAAAGACAGTCCGACCATCGCTTCCGTCCTGCCGACCGGTTTTGCCGATGTCGAGGCGCTTGAGGAATTCATGACCCGTCCGGGGCCGGAATTGATCGCCGACCTGCAGGCCGTGCGCGGCGATATCCTGATCCTGGGCGTGGCCGGCAAGATGGGCCCGACCCTGGCGCGGCTGGCCAGGCGCGCTGACCCAGGACGCCGCGTGGTCGGCGTGGCTCGCTTCAGCAATCCCGCCGCGCGCCAGGAACTGGAGCGGCACGGCATCGAGACCCTGGCCGTCGATCTGCTCGACCGCAAGGCGATCGAGACGCTGCCGCCGCTGCCCAATGTGATCTTCATGGCGGGCTTCAAATTCGGCGCCTCCGGCAACGAGCCGCTGGCCTGGGCCATGAATACGCATGTGCCGGCCATGGTGGCGGAGGTTTTCGCAGGGTCGCGTATCGTCGCCTTCTCGACTGGCTGCGTCTATCCCTTCGTCGATATCCGCCACCAGGGCGCCATCGAGGAGATGCCGCCCAACCCGCCGCCGGGCGACTACGCCAATTCCTGCGTCGGGCGCGAGCGCATGTTCCAGTATTTTTCCGGCCTGCACGGCACGCCCGGCCGCATCCTCCGGCTCAACTATGCCATCGACATGCGCTACGGCGTTTTGCACGACATCGGCGTCAAGGTACGCGATGGGATGGAGATCGACCTGTCGATGGGCCACGTCAACGTGATCTGGCAGGGCGACGCCAATTCGGTAGCGCTGCGCTGCCTGGCCCATGCCACCAGCCCAACCAGCCCGGTCAATGTCAGCGGCCCGGAGACGGTGAGCGTACGGGCGCTGGCCGAGACGTTCGGCCGGTTGTTCGGCAGGAAACCGAAGCTCGTCGGCAACGAGGCGCCAATGGGCTGGCTGGTCAACACCCAGCTCATGGCCAAGACCTTCGGCTATCCCAGCGTACCGCTGCTGTCCATGATCGATTGGACCGCCGACTGGCTGGGCCGCGCCATGCCGACCCTGAACAAGCCCACCCATTACGAAGTGCGCGATGGCCAGTACTGATTCCATGCAGATCGTTCGCCTGGGACCCGACGCCGCCGAGCGCGCTTTGCCGTTGTCGACCGAGGCCGGATGGAACCAGGTGGCCGCCGACTGGCGCTTCATGATTGAATGCGGTGCTGCTTTTGGCGTCGCCGAGGGCGAGCGCTTTATCGCCAGCGCGCTGGAACTGCCGTTGGGACAGGCCCTGTCCTGGATCAGCATGGTGTTGGTGACCCAGGATCGCCGCCGCTTCGGGCTGGGAACGCGGCTGCTGAAAAGATGCATCGAACAGGCGGCGCAGGCCGCTGGACTGGATGCCACGGAATTCGGCCGGCCAGTCTACCTGCCATTGGGCTTCCGCGATCTCTACCGCATCTCGCGCTACCGGCTGGAAACCGTGCCGCCACCAGTGGCCGCGCCGCCGGGGATCGATCTGCGGCCGCTGCGCGCGGAGGAGATGGCAGGCCTGGCGGCCTGGGACAGCGAGCGCAGCGCCATGGTGCGCGGGCCCGTCCTGGCGCATCTACAGGCGCGGATGCCTGGCCTGGCCTGGGCGGCCTGGCGCGGGGAGCGGCTGGCGGGGTACGTTCTGGGTCGCGATGGCCGTCTGGCGACGCAGATCGGGCCGATCGTCGCCGAGAACGACGACGTCGCCATCGCCTTGTGCGCCCAGGCCATGAAGGCCGCGACGGCGCCATTCTTTGTCGACGCGGTCGACCAGCATCGGGCATTCTGCCGCTGGCTCGAGCTTGGCGGCGCCGTGGCGCCGCGGTTCTTCATCCGCATGGTGCGCGGTGAGATTTCCGGGCTGGAGCGGGCGGATTGGATCCATGCCATTGCGGGACCGGAACTTGGCTAGACGGGCGACGGGCAAGCGGGACGACACCGAGGCGGTGCGGACGCGCCAACCCGAGGTCACCCGTCAGCGCATCCTCGACGCGGCGGTAGTCGAGTTCTCCAGCCGTGGGCTGGGCGGGGCGCGCATCGACGCCATCGCCAGGCGCGCCGGCACCAACAAGCGGATGATCTATCACTACTTCGGCAACAAGGACGATATGTTCCTGGCGGCGCTGGAGAGCACCTACGAGCACATCCGCCGCATGGAAAACGAGCTGCACCTGGAGCACATGGAGCCCCTGGCAGCCATGCGCAAGCTGGTGCGCTTCACCTTCAACTACTTCCTCGACAACCAGCATTTTGTGGCGCTGCTCAACAGCGAGAATTTGCACAAGGCGGCCCACATCAAGCGCTCCAAACGGGTCAAGCCGATAAATTACCCGCTGATCGAAACCCTGGACCGGCTGCTGCGGCGCGGCGAGGCGGCTGGGGAGTTCAGGCCGGGCATCGATGCGCTGCAGCTCTACATCTCCATCGCCGGCGTCTGCTATTTCTACTTCTCCAACATCCATACGCTCTCGACCATTTTCGACCGCGACCTGATGGCAAAGAAGGCGCTCGCCACCCGCGAGGCCCATGTGGTGCAGGTGATCATGGGCTGTCTGCGGCCCTGAACGAGGGGCCCCAAATTGTCCACATCGGCACTTGCCGGTAAGTAACCGGTTGGTTACAAATAGGGACATGACAGCATCAGTCCATCACTGGTCCAACATCCCCGCCCCCGTTCAGTCGGTGTTGCGCCGGGGCGCGGTGATCCCCGCCCATCCGCTGGCGCTGGACCAAAACCGCCAGTTCGACGAGCAGGCGCAGCGAGCGCTGGCGCGCTACTACATCGATGCCGGCGCCGGCGGACTGGCGGTGGGCGTCCACTCCACCCAGTTCGCCATTCGCGAGGTCGGCCTGTACCAACCGGTTCTCGAATTGGCCGCGCGCACGGCGGCCGACTGGACCAACCGTCCCCTGGTGATGGTCGGCGGCGTGGTCGGCAGGACCGAGCAGGCGGTGCAGGAGGCCCAGATAGCACGCGGGCTCGGCTATCACGCGGTGCTGATGAGTCTCGCCGCCATGAAGGGGGCCGGCGAAGACGAGCTGATCGAGCATTGCAGCCGCATTGCCGGTGAAATGCCGCTGATCGGCTTCTATCTGCAGACCGCGGTCGGCGGCATTCCTCTGTCCCGCCGGTTCTGGCAACGCTTCGCTGCGATCGAGAACGTCATCGCCATCAAGGTGGCGCCGTTCAACCGCTATCGCACCCTCGATGTCGCCTTTGGCATCGTCGCGGCCAGGGCCGAAGACCGCATCACGCTCTACACCGGCAACGACGATCACATCGTGCTCGACCTGCTGGCGCCCTATGTCATCCGCACCGGCGGTCGCGAGGTGCTGATCCGCTTCCGCGGCGGGCTGCTGGGCCACTGGAGCGTATGGACCAAGGCGGCAGTCGACCTGATGGCGCGACTGCACGAGGCGCAGGCCGACCACGCCAGGCTGACACCCGAATTGCTGGCGCTGGACGGCATGGTGACCGACTGCAACGGCGTGCTGTTCGACGTGAACCACGATTTCGCCGGCTGCATTCCCGGCTGCCACGAGGTGCTGCGGCGCCAGGGCCTGCTCAAGACCATCAACTGCCTCGATCCGCACGAGACCTTGAGCCCGGGGCAGGGTGCCGAAATCGATCGGCTCTACGCCACCTATCCCGAACTGACCGACGATGCCTTCGTCGCGGCCAACCGCGAGCGCTGGCTGGCCTGATACAATCTGCAGGGGAAGACCACAATGGCCGAGAAACGCTTGGGCGTGATCATGAACGGCGTCACCGGCCGTATGGGCACCAACCAGCATCTGATCCGCTCAATCGTCGCCATCCGGGATCAGGGTGGCGTGGCGCTGGGCAACGGCGAAAAGGTCATGCCCGATCCGATCCTGGTCGGCCGTGATGAGGACAAGCTGCGTCGCCTGGCTTCGGCCTACAACATTGCCCGCTACACGACCGATCTCGATGCCGCGCTGGCCGACAAGAGGGACGAACTGTTCTTCGATGCCGCCTCGACGCAATTGCGCGCCGGGCTGCTATCGAAGGCAATCGATGCCGGCAAGCACATCTATTGCGAAAAGCCGATCGCCGAAAATCTTGGCGATGCCATCGCGGTGGCGAAGAAGGCCAGGAAGGCGGGCATCAAGCACGGCGTGGTGCAGGACAAGCTGTTCCTGCCCGGCCTGCTGAAGCTGAAGATGCTGCGCGACTCGGGCTTCTTCGGGCGCATGCTGTCGGTGCGCGGCGAGTTCGGATACTGGGTGTTCGAAGGCGACTGGCAGCCCGCCCAGCGCCCGTCCTGGAACTATCGCGCCGCCGAGGGCGGCGGCATCATCCTCGACATGGTGTGCCACTGGCGCTACGTGCTGGACAATCTGTTCGGCGACGTGCAGGCGGTAAGCTGCCTGGGCGCGACCCACATTCCCGAGCGCTGGGACGAGAAGGGTCGCAGATATGCCGCCGATACCGATGACGCCTGCTACGCCACCTTCCAACTGGCCGGCGGCGTGATCGCCCAGATCAACTCCTCCTGGGTGACGCGGGTGCGGCGCGACGATCTGGTCACCTTCCATGTCGACGGCACCTTGGGCTCGGCCGTGGCGGGCCTGCAGCAATGCCGCATCCAGCCGCGCACCGCCACGCCGCGGCCGGTATGGAATCCCGACGTCAAGCAGAGCATCGACTTCTTTGCCGGCTGGCAGGAAGTGCCCGACAACCAGGTTTACGACAACGGCTTCAAGACCGAGTGGGAGATGTTCATCCGCCACCTGTTCGAGGATGCGCCGTTCAAGTGGAACCTGGTCGAGGGCGCCAAGGGCGTGCAGCTTGCCGAACTGGCGCTGAAGAGCTGGAAGGAGCGCCGCTGGATGGACGTTCCGCCGCTGGAGATCTAAAGCCATGTCCACGCTTCGCCTGCCCAGTGCCGACGGCAAGCTGCATTCCTTCACCACCAGCGCCCCGCGCCACTTTCCCAAGGCGACGCGGCCGTTCAATCGCGTAGCCTTCGCCGCCGCCCATGTCGTGGCCGATCCGCTGGCCGACAACGATCCGTGGCTGACGCCGGCGATCGACTGGGAGAAGACCTTGGCCTTCCGCCAGTATCTCTGGTCCCTGGGCCTGGGGGTTGCGGAGGCGATGGACACTGCACAGCGCGGCATGGGACTGGACTGGAACAACAGCCTCGACCTGATCAGGCGCGCCGTGGCGCTGTCCAAGGCCGAAGGCGGCAAGCCGATCGCCAGCGGTGCCGGCACCGATCACCTAGCGCCCGCGCCGGGCCTGAGCATCGATGACGTGATCCGCGCCTATGAGGAGCAGTGCGAAGCGGTGGAAGCGGCGGGCGGGCGCATCATCCTGATGGCGTCGCGGGCGCTGGCCGCCTGCGCCAAGTCGCCGGACGACTACCGCAAGGTCTATGACCGCCTCCTACGCCAGGTCGAGCAGCCGGTGATCATCCACTGGCTGGGCGAGATGTTCGATCCGGCGCTGGAGGGCTATTGGGGCTATCGCGACCATTGGCAGGCCATGGATGTCTGCCTGGACGTGATCAACTGCTATGCCGACAAGGTCGATGGCGTGAAGATCTCGCTGCTCGACAAGGACAAGGAGATCGCCATGCGACGGCGCCTGGGCAAGGGCGTGCGTATGTACACCGGCGACGACTTCAATTACGCAGAACTGATCGCCGGCGACGGCGAAGGCCATTCCGACGCGCTGCTGGGCATTTTCGATGCCATCGCACCGGCGGCGTCGGCGGCGTTGGGCGCGCTGGGGGCAGGGGACGCGAAGCAGTTCCACGACATCCTGGCGCCCACCGTACCGCTGTCGCGCCACATCTTCAAGGCGCCGACCCGCTTCTACAAGACCGGTGTGGTGTTCATGGCCTATCTCAACGGCCTGCAGGACCATTTCATCATGGTCAACGGCCAGCAGAGCACGCGCTCCCTGGTGCATCTGGCCGAGCTGTTCCGGCTGGCGGATGCCGCCGGCCTGCTGCGCGATCCCGACGACGCCACCGCGCGCATGCGTCGGGTTCTGGCGGTGCATGGGGTGGAGAATTGACGCGCGATTTGGCGCGCCGGCCGGAGCTGCTGTCGATAAACACGGCGACCGTGCGTGCGCAATGGACCCTGCCGCAGATCATCGAAGGCTGCGCGGCGCAGGGAATCACCGCGATCTCGCCCTGGCGCGACCAGGTGGCGCAATGCGGCCTGGATGTGGCTGCAAGCTTGATCAGGCGGCACGGAATGCGTCTGTCGGGCTATTGCCGCGGCGGCATGTTCCCCGCGGCCGACGCGGCCGGCCGCCAGGCGGCGCACGACGACAACCGCAAGGCTGTCGACGAGGCGCTGGCGCTGGGCGCGGAATGCCTGGTGCTGGTGGTGGGCGGCTTGCCGGCCGGTTCCAAGGACATCGCGGGGGCGCGCAGCCAGGTACGCGACGGCATCGCCCGGTTGCTCGATTATGTCCGGCCGCTGGGCATGAAGCTGGCGATCGAGCCGCTGCATCCGATGTATGCCGCCGACCGCGCCTGCGTGAACACGCTGGGCCAGGCCAACGATATCTGCGCCGCGCTGGGCGGCGAGGGCGGGCTGGGCGTGGCGGTGGACGTCTATCATGTCTGGTGGGATCCCGATCTGCAGCGACAGATCGCGCGCGCCGGCCAGGGCGGCTGGCTCTACGCCTTCCATGTCTGCGACTGGCTGGTGCCGACGCGCGATCTGCTGCTGGATCGCGGCATGATGGGGGACGGCGTGATCGACATTCCGCAAATCCGCGGCTGGATGGAGGCCGCCGGCTATGACGGCGCCGTCGAAGTCGAGATCTTCTCGGCCGAGAACTGGTGGAAGCGCGATCCGGCCGAGGTATTGCGCGTCTGCCGCGAGCGTGTCGCCAGTGCCTGCTGAATGACTGCCGCTTCCGATCGTGCCGGCGCCGCCCGCCTGTCGCGCGCGCCGTTGCTGCCTTATGCCACCTTGCTGCTGGTCATGGTGCTGTGGGCCTCCAACGTGGTGTTGGGACGCCTGATGGCCGGCATCTGGTCGCCCTATGCGCTGTCGCTCTGGCGCTGGGGCCTTGGGTTCGTGGTGCTGCTGCCGGTCGCTGGCGCCGGCGTGGCGCGCCACTGGCCGATCATTCGCCAGCACTGGCGCGTGATCGCGCTGATGGGCCTGTTGAGCGTCGGCTTCTTCAACACCCTGCTCTATCTGGCGCTGAACTACACCACCGCAATCAATGTGGCGCTGATCAACTCGACCACGCCGATCGTCATCCTGCTGCTGAGCCGCATCCTGATCGGCACTCGCATGGCGCCGCGCGTGATTGCCGGCGTCGGCCTGGGCCTGGTAGGCGCCGCCATCATCGTGATGCGCGGCGATCTGGCTGGCGTGCTGCGGTTGCAGCTCAATCTCGGCGACGGGCTGCAGGTGGTGGCGGTGCTGGTCTGGGCGCTGTATTCGGTGCTGCTGCAGCGTCACCCGGTCAAGTTGCCGCCGCTGGTGCTGCAGCTTGCCATGATCGGCTGCGGCCTGCCGGTCCTGGCGCTGATCTTCCTGCTCGTGCCGGCGGGAGGCACCACTGTGCCGCACGATGCAGCCGGTGTCGCGCTGGTGCTGTTTCTGGCGGTCGGCATCAGCCTGGGCGCGACCCTGCTGTGGAACATCTCGATCGGCCGCGTTGGCGCCCGGGTGGCCGGCTTCTTCAACTACCTGACGCCGCCCATCGTGGCCCTGATGTCGGTGCTGATCCTTCACGAGCATCTGCAACCGTTCCACGGCCTCGGCTTCGCGCTGATCCTGGTGGGTATCCTGCTCGCTACCCTGACACGGCTGTCCTGGCGACGCGGCTGATTGTCAGCCTGGCCGGATGTGCTCCGGCCGGAAACCCATGCCGATCAGCCGCGCAGGGATGCGGCGCAACACCGGAAAGCAGTCGAACAGGCGCACGATGCGGGGTGGTTTGATCGGCGCCGTGCTGGACAAGGTGGGCGAGATGATGCGGTTCTGCACTGCGACCTGGAGCCGCTGGGTCATCCGGGCCGGCCAGGCGCGGCGGCGTTGTACGGCCTGCAAATCGGCCAGGGACACCTCGTTGCGGCGCAGCTTGGTGCCCAGCATGTTGGCGGTGGCGACGGCGTCCTGGACCGCCAAGTTGATGCCGACCCCGCCGATCGGCGACATGGCATGGGCACTGTCGCCGATGCACAGCAGGCCCGGCTTGCACCAGTTCTCGAGGCGATCGACGGCCACCGTCAGCAGCTTGACCCGGTCCCAATCGGCAATCTCGGCGACGCGGTCGGCTGCGAAGGGCATGGCCTGGGCCACGCTTTGCCGGAATGCCTCCAGACCGGCGGCGCGGATCTTGGCATCGCTGCCCTTGGCGATGACATAGGCGCATTGCCAGTAGTCGCCGCGGTCGATCATGACGAAGACGCGGCCGGGGTCGAACCGCCCCATCGTGTCGTCCGGGTCGCTGGCATTGCGCGACAGGCGGAACCACAGCACGTCCATCGGCGCGCCGCTTTCGATCACCTTAAGCCCGGCGGCGCGTCGTATGTCGGAATGCCGTCCGTCGGCCGCCACCACCAGCGCGGCGCGATACTCCACCGCACCGCCCGGCAGGCTGGCTTGCAGACCGACGATGCGGCCGTCGCGCTCGACCAGCGCCTCGGCCTTGGCGTTCATCTCCAGATGGAATGACGGGTAGCGCCGGGCTTCGTTGGCCAGGAAGCTCAGGAAATCCCATTGCGGCATCAGGACGATGGCGGGGCAGGCCACCGGCAGATGGGTGAAATCGGCCATCGTCACGGTGGCTTCGCCGATCTGGCCGCGCAGCCGCCCGGCTTTCTGATGCGGCAGCTTGAGCAGCCGGTCCAGCAGGCCAAGCTCGTGCATCAGCTGCAGGGTCGAGGGATGGATGGTATCGCCGCGAAAATCGCGCAGGAAGTCGGCGTGCTTTTCCAGCACCGTTACCGCCACGCCCTGCCGCGCCAGCAACAGGCCCAGCATCATGCCGGCGGGGCCTCCGCCCGCGATGCAGCAGGCGGTCTCGATGACCTGGATGTCGGTGCGGCTGGAGCCGGCCAACGCTCAATTGCCCGTGTCGAGCTGCGGCGTGGGCTTCCACTTCACCAGGATGTCCTCGATCCAGGTGATGATCATTTCCACCACCAGCGCCAGCACCGCCAGGATGATCATGGCGGCGAACACGCCATTGGCGTTGAAGGCGCCCTGCGCGGTCGAGATCAGCAGGCCGACACCCTCGCGCGCGCCCAGGAACTCGCCGACCACGGCGCCAACCAGGGCGAAGCCGAACGAGACATGCAGGCTGGCCAGGATCCAGCTCATGGCCGACGGGATGATCACCGCCGTGGTGATCCGCCACGGGGAGGCGCCCAGGATCTGGGCGTTGGCGATCATGGCGCGGTCGGCCTCGCGTACGCCCTGGAAGGCGTTGCCGAACACGACGAAGAACACCATCACCACCGCCAGCGCCACCTTGGAGGCCATGCCCAGGCCCAGCGCGATGATGAACACCGAGCCCAGCACCACGCGCGGCACGGAGTTGGCGATCTTGATGTAGAGGCTGAACACGTCGGCCAGCAGGCGGTTGCGGCCCAGCACGATGCCGGCAACGATGCCGCCGGCGGCGCCGATCAGGAAGCCCAGCCCGGTCTCTTCCAGGGTGACGACGATCTGTCGCCACAGCGGCCCCTGCGAGGTGCCTTCGGTCATCCACACCCAGATCTGGTTGGCGATGCCGGAGGGCTGGGCGAAAAAGAACGGGTCGATCCATTTCCGCTCGGCCGAGATTTCCCAGGCGCCGAGGAACGCCACCAGCAGCACGATGCGGAGCGTGATGATCAGCGCCTTGTAGCGGCGGCGGGCGCGCGCCGCGGCGATCTGGCCGGGGGTGAGCGGTTCCTTGGCGGGGCGGGCCATGCTGCCCGCGCTTTGGGCCGGTGCCGACATGCTCGTTCCCCTCAGTGTCCGGTGGCCAGCGAACGCTGGTTGCTGAGCTGCACTTCCTCGCGCAGGTCGGCCCAGATGGCCTTGCAGATTTCCACGAACTGCTCGTCGTAGCGGATTTCCGCCATCACGCGCGGGCGGGGCAGGTCGATCTTGTGCACCGTCTTGACCGTGGCCGGCCCGGCGGTCAGCACATAGACCCGGTCGGCCAGCGCCACCGCTTCCTCAAGGTCATGGGTCACGAACACCACCGAGGCGCCCGAGCCCGACCACAGCGCCAGCAATTCGTCCTGCATCAAGGTGCGGGTCTGCACGTCGAGCGCGCTGAACGGTTCGTCCATCAGCAGGATGCTGGGGTCGTTGATGAAGGTCTGGGCCAGCGCCACGCGCTTGCGCATGCCGCCGGAAAGCTGGTGCGGATAGTGGTGTTCGAACCGGCTCAGGCCGACGCGGGCGATCCAGTCGCGCGCCTTGGCGTAGGCTTGCTTCTTGTCCAGGCCGCGGAAGCGCGGGCCGGCCGAGACGTTGTCCAGCACGCTGCGCCAGGGAAACAGCGCGTCGGTCTGGAACACGAAGCCGACGCCCGGATCGATGCCATGCACCGGGCGGCCATTCAGCAGCACCGTCCCGTCGCTGGGGCGCGCCAGGCCGGTGATCAGGTTCAAGGTGGTCGACTTGCCGCAGCCGGTCGGCCCGACCAGCGCCACGAACTCGCCCCGGTTGATGGTCATGTCGATGTCGCGCAGCGCGGTGATCACGTCGCCCTTGGGCGAGGTGAAGCGGCGCGTGACGTTCTCCAGCACGATGGCCGGCTGGCCGGATGAGGCGGAGGCAGCAGCGAGCGACATCGCGAATTCCCGGGAAAGGAGGCGGGGAGGGAGCGCCGCCGGCGCTCCCTCCGGTTCGATCTAGTGGGTGCCCATCGCCTTGTTGGCGACGTCGACGAACTCCGAGGTGTAGGTCTTGGCCAGGTCGATGGTCTTGCCCTGCACCGTCTTGCTGAACGCCTGCTGGACCTGCAGCACCGTCTCCGGACCGCCGGCTGGCATGCGGCCGTCGGGGGTGAATTGCGACTTCCCGGCGCGCAAGCCGTCGATATAGATCTTCTTATTGCCGGCGTAGTAGTCGGCCGGCATCTTGTCGGCAATCTCCTCGGCGCTGTGGGTGTCGATGTAGTGCATGGTCTTGACCAGTGCGTTGGCCAGCTTCTGCGCCTCTTCCTTGTGCTTGGCCAGCCATTCGGCCTGCACGTAGAGCGAGGCGGCGGGATAGGTGCCGCCCAGCGCTGCCTTGGTCGCTTCGACGGTGCGCATGTCGACCAGGATCTTGGCGTCGCCGCTGGCCAGCATGGTGCTGATGGTCGGCTCGGTGGTCATGCCGGCCTGGATGTGATCCTGCTTCATGGCGGCGATGAAGGTGTTGCCGGCGCCCACGCCCAGCAGCGAGAACTCGCCCGGCTTCAGCCCGGCGCGCGTCGCCAGATAGCGCGTCAGGAAGTCGGTGGAGGAGCCCAGGCCGGTGATGCCCAGGGTCTTGCCCTTGAAATCGGCCGGCGACTTGATCGAGTCGGCGTATTTGGAAGAAACCAGCTCGACCTCGCCCGGAGCCTGGCTGAACTGCACGATCGACAGGATGTACTTGCCCTTCGATTGCAGATCGATGGTGTGGTCGTAGAAGCCCACCACGGCCTGCACGCCGCCGGCGACCAGTTCGTTCTCGGCATCGACGCCGGCCTTGGTGTTGATCAGCTCGACGTCCAGCCCCTGCTCCTTGTAATAGCCTAGCTGCTCGGCAAGTTTGGCCGGCAGGTAGATCTGCTTCTCCATGCCGCCGACGATGATGGTGATCTTGTCCGCGGCGAGCGCCGGCAGCGAAGCCAGCATGCCGGCGCACAACACCAGTGCGCTCCAACCCGCCAGCGAGCGACGAATGGCCATTATTTCCTCCTCAGGATGAGACTGTCCGGGGCCGACCAGACGCCCGTCGTCGGACGCCATGGGCCTTGTTGAGCATGGCCCATTACATACCCCGCCACGCGGGCTTTCAACTTGGTTCGCTGATCGGCGGTTGTCCGACAGTGCAATGCACAATCGGCGGCGGCGTCGCGATCGGGTCTATTTTTCGTCGGCTGCCGAGTCGGCGATCAGCTCGCAGAGCCACGCGCCGAGTTCCTGGCCAGCGGCACGAGCCGCATTCTCCGCAGCGAGCTGCGCCACGGTATCGACGCCGAACAGAATCCAGTCCTGATCGCTGCCGGCCGGGGCTGCCCCGGCCGGGACCGTCCCGGTCGGGGCCGGGCCCGTCTGGGCCGCGGCGTTGCCTGCCGGTCCTTTGCCCAAGGCTGCCGCCAGGCCGCCACCGGCATAGACCGGCGAGATTTGCGGCCTGACGTTCGGCTTCTTGATGTCGCTCACGAAGGCGGACCCTGATCTCGTCAGGCCAGCTGCGAGGTGCATTGCGGGCAGCGCGTCGCCTTGATCGCGATTTTCGACGCGCAGTACGGGCATTCCTTCGTCTCCGCAGCCGGGGGCGCCGGCGGCGGCGGCAGGAAGCGGTTGATCTGCTTGATCACCATGAAGATGGCGAAGGCGACGATCAGGAAATCGATCACCGCGTTGATGAACACGCCGATATTGATGGTGGCGGCGCCGGCGGCCTTGGCGGCGGCCAGCGAATCGTAATGGGTGCTCGACAGGTTGATGAAGATGTTCGAGAAGTCGAGCCCGCCCAGCAGCAGGCCGATCGGCGGCATGATGACGTCGGCCACCAAGGACGACACGATCTTGCCGAACGCCGCGCCGATGATCACGCCGACCGCCAGGTCGATGACGTTGCCGCGCATGGCGAATTTCTTGAATTCCTGAAGCATCCCAAGCCTCCACTGCCCGATCGGGCTCTCGCGTTGCCGGGAAACTGTAACAGACTTTTCCGGCCCGGTCGTCAATACCAAGGCATAGCCGGCACGATTTGCGGCTTGCCAGCCGCAGGCCGATCGGCAATATCGCTCTCCTCAGGCGCAATCGCGAGCCGATCCGATCCATGACCGACCGTGTTTTCATCCATCGTATTGCCGTGGAATGGGGCGACTGCGATCCGGCTGGAATCGTGTTCTTTCCCAATTATTTTCGCTGGTTCGATCAGGCCACCTGGCGGATGTTCGATTCGGTCGGATTGACGCGGGGCAGCTTGCGCGAACGCTACGCCAACGAGGGCCATCCGCTGGTCAAGGCCGACAGCGAATTCCAGCGCTCGGCGCGGCCGGGCGATCGGCTGAAAATCGAGACCATGGTGGAGCGCTGGGGTACGAAGTCGTTCACCTTGCGCCACACGGTCTACAACCCCGACGGCCAGATCGGCGCGGTGGGGCATGAAACGCGGGTCTGGACCGTGCGCAAGCCGGGAACCCACAACGAGCTGATCGGCGCGGCTATTCCCAAGGACGTGATCGAGCTGTTGTCCTGAGACCGGCCGGATGGGGCAGATCGCGCGCGCGGGCGCCGGTCAGTGATGCGCCTTGGCGGCGCGGCGCTGCAACTCGTCGTCCGGCACATCCTCGATATGGGTGGCCAGCCACCATTTATGGCCGAACCGATCGAGCAGCATGGCGCCACGGTCGCCATAGAACTGATCGGCCGGCGGCCGCAGCACGGTGGCGCCGGCCGCCTCGGCCCGCCGCACCGTGTCGTCGACATTCTCGACATAGAGGTGCGGCACCACCGGCGTGCCGCCGACCGTCCTGGGACTTCTGGCGTCGATTTCGGGGAATTCGTCCGACAGCATGATATTGGCCTTGCCGATGGCGATCTCGGCATGGCCGACGCGATCGTCGGGGGCGGGGATGCGCAGCTTCTCGACCGCGCCGAACGCCTTTCTGTAGAACTCGATCGCTTGGGCGGTACCGGCTACGGTGATGTAGGGCGTGATGCTCTCGTAGCCATCGGGGATCGGCTTGACCTTGTCCGCCATGTCGACCTCCTTCATTTCTTTGGCTTGAGCGCGTCCCATTGCTGGTCGGTCCAATCGAGCATGGCTGCGGTGTTCACGCCGCCGCCGCCGCTTTGCAGCATCTTGCCGCCATCGATCACCACGCAGTCGCCGTTGATGTAGCCGGCCTGATCCGAGACCAGGAAGCTGCACAGATTGGCCAGTTCCTCGTGCTGCCCAACGCGGCGCGCCGGGATCGAGTTCTCGATCGGCGGGCCGTCGGCGCGCTGCTCGGGCATCAGCCGCTGCCAGGCGCCCGGCGTGGGGAAGGGGCCGGGCGCCACCGCCGCCAGACGGATGCCCTTGGCGCCCCATTCCACCGCCAGGCTCCGGGTCATGGCCAGCACGCCGGCCTTGGCCATGGCCGAGGGCACGGTGAAGGGTGCGCCGGTCAGCGCCGACAGCGACAGGATCGACAGCACCGTGCCCTTGTGCCCGGTCTCGATCCAGCGCCGGCCGGCCGCCACGGTGCAATAGGCGGCACCGTGCAGCACGATGTTCAGCACGCTGTCGATGGCGCGCGGCGACAGCTTGTGGGTCTGGGCCAGGAAATTGCCGGCGGCGTTGTTGACCAGGATGTCGAGCGGCTGTTCGTCCCAGATCCGGTCCATCATCGCCTCGACCGCCGCGGCATCGCGCACGTCGCACGGGATCGGCGTCACCGTGCCGCCGGTCGCTTCGCGCAGTTCCTTCGCCGTGGCCTCGAGCACCTCCTGACGCCGGCCGCAGATCGCCAGCGAGGCGCCCAGTTCCAGATAGCGCTGGCCGATGCTGCGGCCCAGACCGGTGCCGCCGCCGGTGATCAGCGCCCGCTTGCCCTTGAGCAGATCGGTCTGGAACATCGGATCAGTTCTTCTTGCGCTGGGTCGGCACGGTGCCATCCGCCTTCAGGGCCGCGATCTCGACGTCGCTGTAGCCGGCTTCGTGCAGCACCGTCTGCGAGTCCTGTCCGAAAGCCGGCGGCTTGCGCCGTAGCCGGCCCGGCGTGCGCGACAGCTTGACCGGAATGCCGATGCCTTTGTACTCCTCCATCTCCAGCACCATCTGGCGATGCTTGGTGTGCGGATGCTCCAGCACCGCGGGCAGCTCGCGCGCGGCGCCGGCCGGCACGCCGTTCTGCATCAGCCGCAGCGCCAGCGCTTCGCCTTCGAGATGGCCGACCGCGCTTTGCAGCTCGGCCACCAGCGCCGGCTTGTTGGCCAGCCGGTCGCCGTTGGTCAGGAAGCGGGGATCCTTGGCCATCTCGGGCCGGCCGATCAGCTCGCACAGCTTGCGGAACTGCGGATCGTTGCCGGCGCCGATCACCACGTCGCAGCCCTGGGCCTTGAGCAAAGCATAGGGCGC
Source organism: uncultured Hyphomicrobiales bacterium (assembly GCA_964458605.1). Lineage (GTDB taxonomy): Bacteria > Pseudomonadota > Alphaproteobacteria > Reyranellales > JAQSWP01 > JBBSNV01. The sequence goes on from CAYWLS010000001.1 coordinate 448,196, forward strand.
CAGATTGTCGTGGCTGTTGCCGATCAGGCGCGGCTTGGTGCCGCCCAGCAGCCAGTTCGACGAATGCGGGTGCTGCAGCATGATCGCCGTGTCGTACAGCGCCACCTCGATGAACTGGCCCTTGCCCGAGCGGTTGCGCTCGATCAGTGCCATCAGCACGCCGACAGTAGCGTTCAGGCCGGTGCCCAGATCGACCACCGGCACGCCGATGCGCACCGGCCCGCTCTCGGGCATGCCGTTGACCGAGTTCAGCCCGGCCCAGGCCTGCACCATGGCGTCGTAGCCGGGGAAGCCGCCGAACGGGCCGTCGGCGCCGAAGCCGGTGACCCGCACCTGGATCAGCCGGGGGAATTTCTTCGACAGCACGTCGTGGTAGCCGATGCCCCATTTCTCCATCGTACCGGTCTTGAAGTTCTCGATCAGCACGTCGGTAGTCTCGAGCAGCTTCAGCAACACCTCGCGGCCCTTGGCGGAGCCGATGTCGAGCGCCAGGTCGCGCTTGTTGCGGTTGATGCCGTTGTAATAGGCCGAACCGCCATTATCGAATTTCTTGCCCCAGTCGCGTGTCTCGTCGCCCTGCGGCGGCTCGACCTTGATCACGTCGGCGCCGTGGTCGGCCAGGATCTGGCCGCAGAACGGGCCGCCCAGCACGCGCGACAGGTCCAACACGCGGATACCCGTCAGGGCGCCTTCCTTTTGCTCGCTGCTCATGTTCGTCGCTTCCATTCCGCCGGCCGGAATCCCCGGCCGATTGTCGTTTTTGCCCAGGGTCAGACTGATAGACTATCGCGCCAGAAAAGGAAATTGCCGGGTGAGGAGCATGCAGCACCGCCGAATCGGCGACATGGACCTGTCGCGGGTCGAGGAAATGATGATCCCGCTGATCGAGGCGTCGCGGATGTTTCCCGCGTTTGGCGAGGATACGCTGCGCGAGCACGGCCATTGGTTGAGTCCGCGCTACTACGACGCGGAGACGAAACGCCTGCTGCTGTCGATCCATAGCTGGGTATTGCGCACCAGGCATCACACCATCCTGATCGACACCTGCTTCGGCAACCATCGCAATCGCCCCGGCTTCCGCGACGGACACCAGCTCGACAAGCCGTGGCTGCAAAACCTGCAGGCCGCCGGCGTGAAGCCGGAGGAGGTCGACATCGTGATGTGCACCCATCTGCATATCGATCATGTCGGCTGGAACACCCGGCTGGAGAACGGTCGCTTCGTGCCGACCTTTCCCAACGCGCGCTACATATTCTCCAAGCGCGACTTCGACTACTACGATGCGGAGAACCGGCGCGACCCCAAGCGCAAGGCCCAGCACGGCGCATTCGACGATGCGGTGGTGCCGATCGTCGATGCCGGCAAGGCCGCGCTGATCGACGGCGACTTCGCGATCGACGACCAACTCGCCATCCGCCACCGTCCGGGCCATACCCCGGGCAGCATCACGCTCGAAGCAAGCTCGCAAGGGCGGCGCGCCATATTCAGCGGCGACATCATCCACCATCCGATCCAGATCTGGCATCCCGACTGGAACAGCACCTTCTGCGTCGATCCGCCCAGCGCGGCCAGGAGCAGGCGGCAGGTGCTGGAGCATTGCGTGGAGCACGGTTCGCTGCTGCTGCCGGCGCATTTCGCCGCTCCCCATTGCGGCCATGTGCGCCAGCAGGGCGGAGGATTCCGCTTCGAGTTCGCAGAGGAGTAGGTGTTTCAGCGCGGCGCCAGCTTCAGCGCCTGGCGCAGGCCGGCGACGCCCTGCTCGAAGCTCCAACCATCGATGACGCTCGAGCTGGCCTCGCCCATGCGCCTGGTCTCCTCGGGCGCGGTCGCCAGGCGGCGGATGGCGGCGCTCAGCGCCGCCTGGTCGTCATGCGGCACCACCAGCCCGTTGACGCCCTGCTGCACCAGATCGGGCGCCGCGCCGACGCGATCCGACGCGATCACCGCGCAGCCGCCATTCATCGCCTCGTTGATCGCCAAGCCCCAGGGTTCCCACTGCGAGGGCAGCAGGCAGACATCGGCCAGTCCATAGAGCGCGGCCATTTCGGCCTGATTCTGGAAGCCCAGCAGCCGGACGTTTTCGAGTCCCGCAGCGGCGATCGCCTGCTCGAGCGCGCCGCGCTCCTCGCCGTCGCCGGCCAGCAGCAGCACGGCGCGGTCGGCCAGGCCGTCGCGCTTCAACTGGGCGAAAGCTTCCACCGACAGGCGCGGCCGCTTGTGGGCCTGCAGCTTGGCCGGCTGCAGGAAGACGAGCTGGCCGTCGCCGATGCCCAGCATGCGGCGCAGCTCGGCGGTGCGCGAGGCGGCGCCAGCGATGCGGCGGCGGAACCAGGCATTGTCGACGGCGTAGGGCACCGAAAATATCTTGCCGGCATCCACGCCCAGCGATTTGTAATAGACCGCGTTGTGGCTGCCGATCGCCAGATAGGCGCTGACGCTGAGATCGACCAGCGGCCACAGCCGCGCCTTGTTGGCGCTGAGCGCGGTGTCGCGGCGACGCGCTTCTTCCCACATCTCGTCGCGCAGCAACGTGCGCAGGCCAAGCGCACGGGCGGTGCTCAACATGCCGAGATGGTGGACCCGGGCGTAGCCGTGCACCCATAGCGCGTCGAACCTGCCCTGCAGCAGTTTACGCACCAGGCCGATGCTGATGGGACGCCAGAAGTTGGGGACGCTGGTGCCGACGCCGCCCAGGGCCGGCAGCATCCGGTGGCGATAGCCGTCCAGCAGCTTGACGTCCCATTCGATGGTGCGGCGGAATCCCCGATCGAAATAGCCGCGCGTGGAGATGTCGGATTCGAAGAACGCGGTGAGCGCGATATCGGGTTCGGCGGCGATGCGCTTGAGCAGCGGCGCCTGGTACTGGATGGGATGCGTCGCCAGGTAGGCGAGCCGGGTCACGCGCATGGCAAACTCGCTGACCGCCCTGAAGCGGCGGCCAGCGATCTTAGGTCAGGCTCAGCGGCCTTTCCATTGCGGCGGCCGTTTCTCCGCGAAGGCGCGGGGGCCCTCGACGAAGTCCTGGCTGCCGATCATGGCCTGGACGGCGGAATAGGTGCCCTTCATGGCTTCCTCGGCCGAAGCGAAGTGCAGGCCCTGCATCGCCGCCTGCTTGGTGGCGCGCACCGACATGGGCGAGCATTCCAGGATCATTGCGGCCCAGCGCTTTGCCTCCGTCATCAGCTCGGCCGGCTTGGCCACCTCGGTGACGAAACCCAGCTCCTTGCCTTCGGCCGCGCCGACGCGGCGCCCGGTCAGCATCATGCCCATCGCCTTCTTGAGCGGGATCATCCGCGGCAGGCGATGCACGCCGCCGGCCAGGGCCGCCAGGCCGACGCGCGGTTCGGGCAGGGCGAAGATCGCCGTTTCCGAGGCGATGATGATGTCGCAGGCCAGGGCGATCTCGAAGCCGCCGCCCATGGCGATGCCATTGACCGCCGCAATCAGCGGCTTGTTGAGATCGAAGCGTGCGGTAATGCCGCCAAATCCCTTTTGGGGATGCTGGGGGCGCTGGCCGGCGGGCATCGATGCCTGGAATTTGAGATCGTTGCCGGCGGAGAAAGCCCTGTCGCCGGCGCCGGTGATGATCGCAACCCAGAGCTCCGGATCGGCAGCGAATTCGTCGAAGGCCTGCTCCAGTTCGGCATTGGCCATCGGATGCAGCGAGTTCATGACATCGGGGCGATTGATGGTCACGATGAATAGGCGGCCATCTCGCTCAATTTTACAGAATTCAGGCATAATACATTCCTCCCCCATGGAATTTGTGTTTCTAATCCATTGGTATACCAAGAACGGTCACTAAGCCATTGAATTCTAAGTCTGTGTTATCCAAGCCACGCTCTCCTCCAAACAATTTGCAGTCTTACGTAAGAGTTGTTTTGGATGCACTGTCTTGATATAAATATGAAGAGAATCAATGGTTCTAGTCATAATGTTGGCGTGAGGTATCACGTTAACTGAGATTGGTGTCGAGGGGGACGGTGTGATCAAGCAACTGACAATGGCTTCGGCCATGGTAGTGCTGGCATTGCCTGCATGGGCGGCCGATCCCGGCGGGTTTTATGTCGGTATCGGCGGCGGCATCAACTATACCGATCACTCCGATGTCGACGGCAGCATCGGCAATACCTCGTTCAAGGTCGATAACGTCAAATCAAAGGCCGGTTGGACGGCCAACGCTTTCGTCGGCTATAGCTGGGGCTTCCCGCGCGTCGAAGCCGAACTGGTCTACCGCGACAACAAGACCAAGCACATGGGAGCGCCGACCGATGGCGCGCGCATCCAGTCCGGTGCGCTGATGGTCAACATGCTGTTCGATCTGTTCCCCAGCTCGGTGATCTCGCCCTATTTCGGCGTCGGCGCCGGCGCGGCCTATGTCCATGTCAACAAGCCGATCAAGGATTCCGATATCGTTCCGGCGGCTCAAGGCATCGTCGGTGCCAACTTCAAGCTGACGCCGAACTGGATGGTCTCGGCGGACTACCGCTACTTCCGCACCGTCGACCCGCATATGAGCGAACACGGCACCAAATACGATTTCGACTACGAGAACCATACCGGCATGGTGGGCGTCACCTATCGTTTCGTCGAACCGCCGCGTCCGACGCCGGCACCGGCGCCGATCGTCGCCCCGCCGGCGCCGCAGATCGCGCGCAACTACATGGTGTTCTTCGATTTCGACAAGTCCGACATCACGCCCCAGGCCCTCGCCATCATCCGCGAAGCGGCCTCGAACGCGGTTAACGGGGGCATCCAGCGCATCAACCTGACCGGCCACACCGACCGGGCCGGCACCGAGCGATACAACATGGCGCTGTCGTTGCGCCGCGCCAGCGCCGTCAAGGATGCGCTGACCCGCGAGGGCGTGCCGCCGGGCGATATCGTGGTCATTGGCCGCGGCGAAAGCCAGCCGCTGGTGCCGACCGCCGACGGCGTGCGCGAGGCGCAAAACCGCCGCGTCGAGATCGTCCTGCAGTAACAAGAAGAACGCGTCTCTCCAGACTTGACGAGCGACCGGCACCAAGCCGGTCGCTCTTTTTTTGTTCTGGGGTCGCGTTCCGAGGGCGGAGTCAGGAAGCCAGCAACGCCGCGCGCACGAGCGGCAGGCGGTCGTTGCCGAAATACATGTCGTCGCCCACGAACATGGTGGGCGAGCCGAATCCGCCGCGCGCGATCGCTTCCTCGGTGTTGGCGCGCAGCGCGTCCTTGTATTTTGCTTCGCCGATCTTGGCGAAGAATTCCTCGGCATCGAGCCCAACCCGGCGCAGGATCGGGCGCAACACCTCGTCCTGGGAGATGTCCTGCAGCTCGCCCCAATAGGCTTCGAACACGGCGCGGGCGTAATCCGGCAGGATGCCCTGCTCCCGCGCCACGAATGCGCCGCGCATGGCCTTGACGCTGTTGACCGGGAATACCGGTGGCATGCCGATTTTCAGCCCCGAATGGCGCGCCCAGTCCTGCAGGTCCTTCTTGTAGTAGCGCGACTTGACCGGATGGGGCTTCTCGCGGCTCTCATAGACCGTTTTGTTGACGGTGTTGAAGATGCCGCCGACCAGGATCGGCTTCCAGTCGATATCGGCGCCGATCTCGCGCGCCATCGGCTGCACGTTGTGGAACGCCAGATAGGTCCAGGGGCTGGAACAGTCGAAATAGAATTGCAGCGTCTTCATGCTTCCTCGCCGGTTTTGATCGATCTTAATCGGCCGCCGGCCTGCGCCAAGACGCGCAGGCCAGGCCACGGCGCCAGGCCGGGGCGCCGCTTGTTGCCGGCGGTTTGCTGTCATAAAATTGCCGCCGGGCGTTTCACCGACCTTGGGCAGAAGGCTGGTTCGGCAATGGCGCGCTGCGATGTCGGATAACGACACTAGAAAAGTTCTCGCCGTGGTCCATCAGGGGCATTCCCGTACCGGGCGGGTCGGCGCTCTCCTCGAACGGCGTGGCTATACCGTCGAAAAATGCTGTCCGAACACGGGCGAGGCATTGCCGCATAATCTCGACGACTATGCCGGCGTGGTGGTGTTCGGCGGCCCGATGAGCGCCAACGACGAGGCGACGCAGCCCGGCATCAGGGCCGAACTCGAGTGGCTGCCGCGCGTGCTCGACGCGCAGGTGCCCTATCTCGGTCTGTGCCTGGGCGCGCAGCTCCTGGCCAAATGCCTGGGCGCCAAAGTGGATGTCCATCCCGAAGGCCTGGCCGAGATCGGCTATGTCAGGATCGAGCCGGTCTATCGGCAATGCCGCATCTTTCCCGACGCGCTGACCGTCTATCAGTGGCATCGCGAAGGTTTCGACCTGCCGACCGGCGCCACCTTGCTGGCGCGCGGCCAGAGTTTTCCCAACCAGGCCTATCGTTACGGCCGCAACGCCTATGGCCTGCAGTTCCATCCCGAAGTGACCCTCGAGATGAAGGAGATCTGGACGGTCAAGGCGGCCGAGCGGCTCAAGCTGCCCGGCGCGCAGCCGCGCGAGCATCATATCGACATGCATCCGGTGCACGATCCGGCGCTGGGCGCCTGGATCGACCGCTTCCTCGATCTATGGCTGTCTTCCAAACCGGGCGCTTCGAGCGGGCGCGACGCCGGCAAAGCAGCTTCCTGACATGACCGAACACACCGATCTGCAGGCCTGGGGCGCCAGGCAGGCCGAGCTGGACCGCCTGCCGACCGGCATGGGCATTGCCCTGGTCAGCCTCGAGCCGGGCCTGGCCAAGGTCAGCATGACGGTGGGACCGAACTCGGTGAACGTGCACGGCAATTGCCATGGCGGGGCGATCTTCACCCTGGCCGACACCGCGTTCTTCTATGTCTGCAATTCACACCAGCGGCGGGCCGTGGCGGCGGGCTGCGACATCAATTTCCTGCGACCCGCCATGGTGGGCGACGTGCTGACCGCCATCTGCACCGAGCAGCATGTCGGCAAGCGCATCGGCCTGTGCCAGGTCGATGTCCGCAACCAGCACGGCAAGCTGATCGCCACCATGTCGGCGCGCGCCGCGGTGGTCGGATAAGCCCGGCCTGGCTTACGCCGCTACCGGCTGGGCGCGTTTGACCATCGCCTTGTGGTCGAGGCTGCGCGGCAGGGTGCCGAGCTGGATGCCGTGATCCTCGCCCAGCCGCGAGGCGGCGAAGGCATCGGCCATAGAGGCGGGGGCATGGCGCAGCAGCAGCGAGCCCTGCATCAGGACCGCCAGCCGTTCGACGATGCGCCGCGCCCGCGGCTCGAAATCGGCCAGGTTGCCCAGCTCGCCCTCGATGGCGGCGAGATAGGCGTCGAAGCGCCGGTCGGCCCCCTTGGCCTGGCGGGCCTCGTCCATATAGGCTGCCAGCGCTTCCGGATCGCGGCGCAGCGCGCGCAGCACGTCCAGGCACTGCACATTGCCGGAGCCTTCCCAGATCGAGTTGAGCGGGGCGTCGCGATAGAGCCGCGGCATGATCGATTCCTCGACATAGCCGTTGCCGCCATGGCATTCGAGCGCCTCGGCCACCACCGCCGGGCTGCGCTTGCACAGCCAGTATTTGGCGATCGGCGTCAGCAGCCGGCCCAGCCGCTCGGCCGCGCCGTCGGTCGAGTTAGTCCCCTGGCCTTCGTCGAAGGTTCGCGCCACGCGCAGCGCCAGCACCGTGGCCGCTTCCGATTCCAGGGCCAGGTCGGCCAGCACGTTGGTCATCAAGGGCTGGTCGATCAGCCTGGCGCCGAACGCCGAACGGAAGGTGCAGTGGTTGATCGCCTGGGCGGTGGCATGGCGGATCATCGCCGCCGCGCCGAACGACGTGTCGAGGCGCGTGTGGCGCACCATCTCGATGATGGTGGCGACGCCGCGGCCTTCCTCGCCGATCAGCGCCGCATAGGCGCCGTGAAACTCGACTTCGCTGGAGGCATTGGATCGGTTGCCCAGCTTGTCCTTCAGGCGCTGGATGTGGAAGGCGTTGCGCGTGCCGTCGGGCCGGAAGCGCGGCATCAGGAAGCAGCTCAGGCCGCCCGGCGCCTGGGCCAGCACCAGGAAAGCATCGCACATCGGCGCCGAGCAGAACCATTTGTGGCCGACGATCTCGTAGGCTCCGCCCGGCCCGCCGTTGCCGGTCGCCGCGGCGCGGGTGGTGTTGGCGCGCACGTCGGAGCCGCCCTGCTTCTCGGTCATCGCCATGCCGATCAGCACGCCGGCCTTCTGCGCCGCGGGCTTCAGCACCGGATCGTAGTGGCGCGAGCGGATGCGCGGCTCCCATTCCTGCGCCAGCTCCGGCAGGGCGCGTAGCGCCGGGATCGAGGCGAAGGTCATGGTGATCGGGCAGGCCGGGCCCTCGTTGATCTGGATGAAGGGGAAGTAGAGCGCGGCGCGCGCCACATGCGCGCCCGGTCGCTGCTCGTTCCAGGGCAGGGCGTGGATGTCGTGTGCGATGCCCAGCTTCATCAATTCGTGCCAGGCGGGATGGAACTCGACCTCGTCGATGCGCCGGCCGAAGCGGTCGAAGATATGCAGCTCCGGCAAGTTGCGGTCGGCCAGGAAGCCCTGGTGGATCATGGCGGCGCTGCCGGCGATGGCGCCGAAAGTCGTCGCGCGATCCTCGATCCAGCCGCCGCCCTCGCGTTCGACCCCCTCGACCAGCGCCTTGTCGGCCAGGAAGGCGTTGTAGTTTTCCAGAGGCCGCGCCTGGTTCAGCACGTCATGGGTGTCGAACGGCGCTGCAGCATGATCGATCGTGTCCATGGCATCCTCCAGGGGGGGCATCCTCCAGGGCATCTTCGGCGTTCCGGCCGACCCGGGCATTTCTCCCTATGATAGACCGGCGAAAACCCGTGTAAACGCGGCGCCGGCACCCATATGGTGGGTGAGGCCATAGTCGGCCCCTGTCCGGACATGGTATATCCGCGCCAGCAAAGCAACCGCGTTGGAGTGCGTTTTCCATGGGTCCTATGCCGCCATTCCACCTGGCGTTCCCGGTGCGGGATATCGCCGAGGCGCGCCGCTTCTATGGCGACCTGCTGGGCTGCCCGGAGGGCCGCAGCGCGCCGGACTGGGTGGATTTCGATTTCTACGGCCACCAGATCGTGGCCCATCACGATCCCAGCATGACCGCGCGCAAGCATCACAATCCGGTCGATGGCCATGACGTGCCGGTGCCGCATTTCGGCGCCGTGCTGGAATGGAACCAGTTCCACAAGCTGGCCGACCGACTCAAGGCGGCCGGCGTCGGCTTCGTGATCGAGCCCTACATCCGCTTCCAGGGCCAGGTCGGCGAGCAGGCGACGATGTTCTTTCTCGATCCGTCGGGCAATGCCATGGAGTTCAAGTCTTTCAAGGATCCGTCGCAACTTTTCGCGAAATAGGAGACGTCGCTTCGGGCGTCGACAATAAAAGGGGGCGCCGCAAGGCGTTGGGGGACAGATGGGCGGTTTGGCGATTTTCGTTCTCGTCGTCTTGGTGTTGGTGGTCCTGTTCATCTTCATGGCGGTCAAGACGGTGCCGCAGGGCACCACCTTTACCGTCGAGCGCTTCGGTCAGTACACCCGCACCTTGCCGCCTGGCCTGAGTTTCATCGTGCCGTTCTTCGACCGCATCGGCGCCAAGATGAACATGCAGGAGAACGTGCTCGACATTCCCTCGCAGAAAGTGATCACCAAGGACAACGCTATCGTCACCGTCGATGCCGTTGCCTTCTACCAGGTGATCGACGCCGCCAAGGCAGCCTACGAGGTGCAGAACCTGACGCTCGCCATGACCAACCTGGCGCTGACCAATATCCGCAGCGTCATGGGCAACATGGCGCTGGACGATGTGCTGTCCAAGCGCCAGGAAATCAACGACACCCTGCTGGCGATCATCGACCAGGCCACCAATCCCTGGGGCGTCAAGGTGCTGCGCGTCGAGTTGAAGGACATCGTGCCGCCGGAAGACATGGTGGCGGCGATGGCCCGTCAGATGAAGGCGGAACGCGAGAAGCGCGCCGTCATTCTCGAGGCCGAGGGCGTGCGCGAATCCTCGATCAAGCGGGCGGAGGGCGAGAAGCAGGCCGCCATCCTGGAGGCCGAAGGCCGCCGCGAGGCCGCCTTCCGCGACGCCGAGGCGCGCGAGCGCATGGCCGAGGCCGAGGCCAAGGCGACCGACGTGGTGGCGGCGGCGATCGCCGCCCACGGCACCGCGGCGACCAACTACTTCCTGGGCCAGCGTTATGTCGAGGCGCTTTCGCGCATGGGCACGGCCAACAATTCCAAGATGATCTTCCTGCCGCTCGAAGCCTCGGGCGTGCTGGGCGCGATCTCCGGCATCGCCGAGATCACCCGCGACGCCATCAAGGGCGGCAGCGGCGGCGGCTATACCGGCAGTCCCAGCGGCTCGCCCCCGCCGCGTCCGGCCGCGACGCCGCCGGCGCCACCTTCCAACGTGTCGCCGTCCGGCTTCTCTTCGAGCGACTCCCCGAGCGGCCAGCAGGGGCCGTGGACGCGCGGCTAGCGGCCATGAACTTCGTGGTGCAATTCTGGTACTGGTTCGCACTGAGCGGCGTGTTGCTGATCTGCGAACTGTTCGCGCCGGGTGTGATCTTCTGCTTCCTGGCGGCCGGTTCAGTCGTCGCCGGCATCGTGCTGTGGATCGCGCCGGGCATGGGGCTGGAGTTCCAGTTCCTGATCTTCGCCGTGGTCAGCGCCATCGCCTATTATTTCGGCCGGCCGCTGACCCGGCAGCTTGTGACGCACCATCGCCATCCGCATCTGAACACGCGGGGCCAGGCGCTGGTCGGCCATGTCGGCACCCTGGCCGAGCCGATCATCAACGGGCGCGGCCGGCTGCGTATCGGCGACACCACCTGGGCCATCGCCGGGCCGGACATGGCCGCCGGCTTCCCGGTGCGGGTGGTGGGCGTGCATGGCGCCGAACTCAAGGTCGAGCCGCATCGATAGGCGTCGCCCTAAGCGAAGGGTCTTGCCAAGGCAAGTATCTGCGTCACCGATATGGAAGACTTTACTGCACGTATATTCCGACCAACGTTGGCAATAGAGTTCTGTATGCCGGTGTGACGGGAAATTTGCCGGCAAGGCTGGAGCAACATCGGTTGGGCAAAGGCAGCGAATTCGTAAAACATTACAAAGCCACGAAGCTCGTTTTGACGGAAATCTATCCAACCGCGCTCGAAGCGATTGCGCGAGAGAAGCAGCTCCAAGGCTGGAGGCGAGATCGCAAGGTCGAGTCGATCGACGCCGCCAATCCGCAGCGGGAAGACTTGGCGAGCGCTTTGCTTTGATAGGCGGTCACTTTCTTCGCTGCAGCACGATGCTTCGCTTCCCTCGGCACGACGGATAGCTCACCCTCCGATCACCTTCTTCTCCAGCATGGCATGGATGCCCTTGTTGCCGTCGACCAGTTGCGTGACGCGCAGGTCGCAGGCCAGGCTGCACAGCATATAGGCATCCTCGCGCGAGAGATTGGTGCGCTCGCAGATCAGCCGGATCATGTCGCGCAACGCTTCCTTGGCGGCGTCGTCGAGATCGGGATCCATGCCCATGGTGATGTAATGCGTCCTGGTCTCGCCGCGCGGCGTAGCGAATTTCAGATCCTTGCGCACGGTCAGGCGGAAGGTGCCTTCCAGATTGGTCTCCAGCGCGGTCAGGTTGACCTCGCCGTCGCCCTGCACGCCGTGGCCGTCGCCGGTCGAGAACAGCGCGCCCTTGTTGAACACCGGCAGGAACAGCGTGCTGCCGACGCCCAGCTCCTTGCAGTCGATATTGCCGCCGAAGGCGCGCGGCTCGATCGAACTGACCTGGCCCCATTCGACCGGCGGCGCCACCGCCATGATGCCGAAGAACGGCTTGAGCGGCAGCTCGGTGCCCCAGGGCATGATCGCCAGGTTGCGTTGGCGGTCGATCGGGATGATGGTGCGGCGATAGCTCGGGAAATCCTCCGGCAGGCTGCCCATCAGCGGCCGCTGCACGTTCCAGCCCCAATCGGTCCTGACCTTGATGTCCAGGATGTCGATCTGCAGCACGTCGCCCCGTTCGGCGCCTTCGACCGCCACCGGGCCGGTCAGGATGTGGCGGCCGATATGCGGCGAGCAGTGCTTGTGCACCTCGCGATGCTCGGGCAGCACCTGCAAGGGCGGCTCGGGCATCATCTCCGGACCGCCGGACAGGCATTGGATGGTGACGGATTCGCCGGACCTGATGCTCAGCACCGGCTTGAGCTTGGCGTCGAAATAGCCCCAATGCACGGTCTTGGGACTGGATGACAGGACCGGTATCGCCATAGCTTGCTCCCCTGGCAGGTGACGGCGCTTGTAAGCGCCCAGCCTATCGGGCATGCATTCCGCATGCCAGAGCCGCACGCCGTATGAACTATCGCCACGCTTTCCATGCCGGCAATTTCGCCGACGTGTTCAAGCACGCGCTGCTGGGCATGGCCTTGCAATGCCTGCTGCTGAAGAACAAGCCGCTATTGGTGCTCGACACCCATGCCGGGGCGGGCGGCTACGACCTGGCGGGGCCGTCGGCCGGGCGGACCCAGGAATGGCAGCAGGGAATTGCCCGCGTGCTGGCGGGCGAGGGCGCGCCCGTGCCGTTGCAGCGCTATCTCGAGATCGTGCGCCAGTTCGACCGCAAGCTGCGCGGCCGTTCCGGCGGGTTTCGATTCTACCCGGGCTCGCCGCGCATCGTGCGGGCGCTGCTGCGCCCCGGCGACCGGCTGGTGGCGTGCGAACTGCACCATCAGGACGCGCTGGCGCTGAAACGCGAATTCGCCGGCGATCCCCTGGTCGAGGTCAAGAACCAGGATGGCTACGCCGCGCTCAAGGCACTGCTGCCGCCGCCGGAACGGCGCGGCCTGGTGCTGATCGACCCGCCATTCGAAGACGGTCGCGAATTCGAGCGTCTGCAGCGGGCGCTGAAGCACGCCCAGCAACGCTTCGCCACCGGCGTGCTGATGGCGTGGTATCCGGTCAAGGACCGCCAGGCGGCGGCGACCCTGCACCAATGGTTGGCGCAAAGCGGATTGCGTCGCGTGCTGGCTGCGGAGCTGGGGATGGGACCGGTGGCTTCGGAAGGGCCGCTTGCCAGCAGCGGCATCGTGTTGGCCAATGCACCGTGGCCGATCGAACAGGAGCTCGATGCCGTTCTCGATTGGCTGGCGCGCACGATGGGCGGGGCCAAAGGCCACGCGCAATGGCGCTGGCTGGCGGGCGACTAGCCGCTATGCCGTTGTCGCCATCTGGCCGGATCGGGCGCGGCCAGCATCATCAGCCCGGCGACCGCCATCAGCGCCGCGCCGATCAGGATCGCCAGCCCGTATGATTGCGTGAGATCGAAGGCGTAGCCGGCCAGGCTGGGACCGACCAGGCTGCCCAGCGACACGCTGCTGTAGAGGATGCCCAGGATGCTGGAGACGTAGCGCGTGCCGTAGTAATCGGCGGCCATGGCCGGGATCAGCGCCACGAAGCCGCCATAGAAGGCGCCGAACAGCAGCCCGAACACGGCCAGCGCCCAGAACGCGGTCGAGACCGACCACCACAGCATCATCAAGGTCAGCCCGCCGAACATCACCGCCAGGGCGCGGCGCCGGCCCAGCCGATCGGCCATGCCGCCGAAGGCGAAGCGGCCGGCCACGCTGCCGATGCCGATCGCCATCATCAGGTAGAGCGCGAGCTGCTCGCCGACGCCGTGGTCCTTGGCGAAGGGCACCAGGTGGACGAAGGGAATGAACAGGGCGAAGGCCGCGAAGGCGCATAGAACGTAGAGCAGCCAGAAGGGGCCGCTGCGCAGGGTCTGGTAGAGGGTAAAGCCCGGCGCCGGCGCCGCGGCGGCTTGCGCGGGCGTCGCCGCTTCGCCATCGGGGCGCAGGCCACGCCGTTCCGGCGTCGCGTCCAGCAACAGGCTGGCGCCGAGGCCGATCGCGGCGGTTGCCGCCGCCAGCACCAGATAGGTGTTGCGCCAGCCCAACCCGTCGATCAGCCACCCGGCCAGCGGCGGGAAGGCCAGGGTGCCGACCCCGATACCGGAAACGGCGAAGCCGGAGGCCAGGCCGCGCTTGCGCAGGAACCAGCGCTGCACGGTGCCGATCGCCGGCACGTAGGCAAATCCGACGCCAACGCCGACGCCAAAGCCATAGGCGGCATAGATCTGCCACAGCGCGGTAGCCTGGCTGGCCAGTGCCAGGCCGGCCGCGGTAATCGCCATGCCCAGCGCCACCACGCGCTTGGGCCCCCAGCGATCGGCCAGCGGCCCGCTGACCGCACCCAGCCCGAAATACAGGCAGCCGGCGATCGAGAAGATCAGCGAGACCTGTCCGCGACTGGCGCCCAGATCCTGCTGCAGCGACTGGAAGAAGGCGGCGAAGGCATAGGCCACGCCGAATCCGACGGCCATCACGGCGAAGGCCGCCCCAACCACGATCCAGCCGTAGAACAGCCTGGTCCGGGCACCGTCGGTGCGGTCGAGGTCGGTCCGGTTGCCGCTTGTTGGCATTGCTTTCCCCCGTCGCGATGGTGCCGGCATTCGTGGTCGATTGGCAATATGAAGGGCTCAATTCGCGTTGACCGCTTCCCCTTCGACTAAGACAATCGCCGCGCAATCGGCGGGTATGGCGGCAGCATGAGCGCGGCGGAAAAGATCACGGGAAAGGTGCCGGCGGCGACCTATGAGGTCGTGCGCCGGGACGGGCGTGCCGTGCTGAAACTGGCCGGCCGCTGGACCGTGTTCACCATCGGCGGGCTGGAGCACGGCCTGGAGCATCTATCGCCCAAGGAGCGGGTCGAGGCGATCGACATCTCCCAGGTCGACGATCTCGATACGATCGGCGCCGGCGAGGTGCTTCACGTTTCGCGCCGACTGGCCGCCAAGGGCGACACCCTGCCGATCGACGGCGCCAAGGACAGCCACGCCCATCTCATCGAACTGGTGGCCAGGCAGAAGATCAAGCCCGAGGCGCGCACGCACGTGCCATGGCTGGTGGCGCAGCTGTCGCTGATCGGCGTCCGCTCGATCGAATATGCGCGGCAGATCGGCCTGCTGATGGGCTTCCTCGGCCAGACCATGGTGGTCGGCTTTTCCGTGCTGCGCTCGCCGCGCCACCTGCGCTTCACCGCGATCGTCAACCTGATGGAAGAGGTCTGGGTGCGGGCGTTGCCGATCGTCGGCACGCTGGTGTTCCTGATCGGGGTGGTGCTGGCCTATCAGGGTGTCGAGCAGCTGCGCCGCTTCGGCGCCCAGGCCTTCACCGTCGACATGGTCGGCCTGTCGGTGCTGCGCGAAATCGGCGTGCTGCTGACCGCGATCATCGTCGCCGGCCGGTCGGGCAGCGCCTTCACCGCCCAGATCGGCACCATGAAGGTCAATCTCGAGGTCGACGCCATGTCGACCATGGGGCTCAACCCGATCGAGGTGCTGGTTCTGCCGCGCATCTTCGCGCTGGTCATCACCATGCCGCTGCTGGTGTTCTTCGCCGACATCATGGGGCTGCTGGGCGGCGCACTGGCCTGCTGGCTGTTCCTCGACTTCACGCTGGCGCAGTATTTCGACCGCCTGCAGGACGTGGTCGATATCCGTCATTTCTGGGTCGGCATGATCAAGGCGCCGGTATTCGCCGCCGTGGTCGCGATCGTCGGCTGCTACGAGGGCCTGCAGGTCACCGGCAGTGCCGAGAGCGTGGGCAAGCTCACCACCAAGTCGGTGGTCGAGGCGATCTTCCTGGTGATCATCCTGGACGCCGCATTCTCGATCATGTTCGTGTCGATCGGAATCTAGATGGTCGCCGACCTGCATATGCCCTCGTTCAAGGCTGCGCCCAAGGCGCCGGACGACCAGCCGCTCAGCCTGGTTTTGGGCGAGCCGCCCAAGGACCGTCCGGTGGTGATCCGCATCCGCAACCTGAAGAACACGTTCGGGCCGCAGGTGGTGCATCACCATCTGGCCCTCGACGTCTACCAGGGCGAAGTGATGGGGCTGGTAGGCGGCTCGGGCACCGGCAAGTCGGTGCTGTTGCGCACCGTCATCGGCCTCAATCGCCAGAAGAAGGGTCTGATCGAAGTGTTCGGTCAGGACACCGCGCGCATGAACACGGCGCAGCGCAAGAAGCTGCAGTCGCGCTGGGGCGTACTGTTCCAGGACGGCGCATTGTTCTCCTCCCTGACGGTGGCCGAAAACATCCAGGTGCCGTTGCGCGAATACACGCACCTGTCGCAGCGCAGTCTGGACGAAATTGCGGCCACCAAGATCGCCATGGTCGGCTTGCCGCAGAACGCCGCGCACAAATACCCGTCCGAGCTGTCGGGCGGCATGAAGAAACGCGCCGGGCTGGCGCGGGCGCTGGCGCTGGATCCGCCGCTGCTGTTCCTAGACGAGCCCACCGCCGGCCTCGACCCGATCGGCGCCTCCGCCTTCGATACCCTGGTACGGGATCTGCAGCGCAATCTGGGGCTGACCGTACTGATGGTGACCCACGATCTCGACAGCCTGAATGCCATCTGCGACCGCATCGCGGTGTTGCTCGACAAACGCGTCGTGGTGGGTACCATGCAAGACCTTTTGACGTTCGATCATCCCTGGGTCAGGGAATATTTCCACGGTCCGCGCGGGCGCGCCGCGCGGGCAGCCGAAACGCAGGAAGCGTCGTAGGACCGGAGCATCTATGGAAAACCGCGCTCATTACGCGTTCATCGGCGCGGCCGTGCTGGCGTTCGTCGCGGCGGTAGCTGCGTTCGTGATCTGGAAGATGAATACCGGCAGCCAGGAAGAGCTCGCCTACTATCGCATCTATTTCGACGGCGACGTGCAGGGTCTGACGCCCGATTCGCCGGTGTTCTATCGCGGCATCCGGCTGGGTCGTGTCGTCTCGGTGGCGATCGGCAATCGCGACGTGATCCAGGCCGACGGCAGCAAGCGCGCGGTGGAGAAGGTGGTGGTGACCATCGCCATCAAGTACGAGCAGCCGATCCGCGAGCATTCCTACGCGCTGTTCGAAAAGCCGCTGGTGGCCGGCGAATCGTTCATCCAGATCGTCGCCGGGCCGGACGGCGATCCCATCAAGCCGCGCAAGACGCAACGCCAGGAGCCCTATCCGGAGATCGCGCCGGGGACGACCTTCCTGCAGGCCACCGTGACCACGGCGCAGGAGGTGCTGGCCAAGATCAGCACCACGGTCGATCGCATCAACCTGATGCTGTCGGACGATAACCTCAAGGCGATCAACCAGGCGCTGCAGGGCATATCCGCCCTGGGCTCGACCTTGCAGAACAGCAACGCCGATATCCGCAAGTCGGTGGCCGACCTGCCCAAGGTGCTGGAGCAGGTGCGCCAGACCATGGAGACGCTCAACCGCGTCGGCCAGCAGGCCGACCTGATGCTGGCCGATATCGGGCCGCAGGACGACGCCACCAGGCAGCGGCTGGCCAAGATGTCGCCCAGCGAGCTCAAGCAGACGCTGACCTCGATCCGTTCCGCCGTCGACAACATCAATCGCGCGGCCGAGAACATGAACAAGCTGATCGTCGACACCAGGGCGCCGATCCGCCAGTTCTCCGAGGAAGGCCTGTCCGAGTTCTCGCAGATGATCCGCGAGCTGCGCGCCTTGACCGCCAACCTCAACGTCATCACCACGCGCATCGAGCGGGATCCCACCGGATTCGTGTTCGGCGGCAAGCAGGGATACACGCCCAATGACAAGCGCTAGGATTTCTCTTTCGACGCGCGCCCGGCGCGCCGCCGTGCTGGGTGCGGCGCTGCTCGCCCTGGCCGGCTGCGGCATCCTGCCCGACGTCAAGACGCCGACCGATCTCTACACGCTGTCGCCCAAGACGACTTTCGATGCGGGCCTGCCCAATGTCTATTGGCAGCTGGTGGTGGAAACGCCGGTCGCCGCCGCCGGGCTCAACACCGGCCGCATCGCGGTGGCGCCGACGCCGCTGTCGACCGACTACTACGCCACCTCGGCCTGGACCGACCGCGCGCCGCTGATGGTCCAGACCCTGCTGATCGAGTCGTTCGAGAACACCAAGCGCATCGTCGCGGTGGGTCGCGACGCCATCGGCCTGCGCGGCAACTACGTGCTGCAGACCGAGCTGCGGGAATTCCAGGCCGAAACCTACCGGCCGGGCAATCCGGTGGTGCGCGTGCGGCTCAACGCCAAGATCGTGCGCATGCCGGAACGGCAGATCATCGGCTCGCGCACCATCGAGCGTTGTTCCCTGGCGTCGAGCGACCAGGTGCCCGCTGTGGTCGCCGCTTTCGACGATGCGCTGGGCGCAGTCCTCAAGCGGACCGTCAGCTGGGTGCTGACCACGCCGCCGCCACGCGCCAGCGAGCAGGACGACAACAAGCTGGTCGAGCGGTTCCGCAATCCGGCCAGCATCGTCTACGACAGCGAGCGCTGCCCGGCGGACAATGCGCCCGCCGGCCAGCCGGCCGCTGCGCCCGCCGGCCAGCCGGCCGCTGCGCCCAAGTCGTAGCGCGTCGCAGGCGCGGCCCGATCGTTGCCCGGCGCGCTGCGATACGTTGGAAGCCGAATGCCGATCGAATGGTCTGAACTTGCCGGGCTGGACCGGCTCGACGGCCAGCGCGTCGAGATCGAAGGCTGGATCGTGCCGTTCGAACTCGAGGCGCGGTACAGCTACTTCCTGCTGGCCCGGGACATGGCCTGCTGCCTGTCCTGCCGTCCGACCGACCCCGAGCGCTGCATCGAAGTATTCGCCCGATCGCCGATCGCGGCCCAGGCCGGGGCGGTGCGGCTGGCCGGAACGTGGCAGCCGCTGACCGACGATCCGGCCGGCTGGCGCTACCAGTTGCGCGATACCGTATTGCTGGAACCCGCGCCGCGCCAGGCAGGGGCTTTATCCCGGCGCGCGGTCGTGGCCCTGGGCGCGGCGCTGCCGATGGGGCTCGCCGGCCTGGCCCAGGCGCGCCTGCCGTGGCGCCGGGCCGCCGCCGCCGATGCCGGCACGATGGATGGCGACGCGGCGGATGCCGGCGCGATGAAGGCGTGGCTGGACCAGCGCGTCACCGTCGACCTGCACAGCCATGCCGGCCGTATCCTCAAGTTCGGCGAAACCACCTCGTTCGCCGATGTGGCGGGCGACATGCGCCGCGGCGGCATGGCGGCAGCCTGCCTGGCCGTGGTGGCCGATTCGCCGGCGACGCATGTGCTGCCCGACGGCCGCATCCAGGCCTATCGCGAGCCGGGGCCTGACGAACTCTATTATTGGAGCCAGCGTACCTTTCCGCGTCTCAACGCGCTGATCGCGCAGGAAGGGCTGACGCGTGTCGAGCGCGCCGCCGACCTGGCCGCGGCGCGCGGCGCCAGGCCTGGCGTCATCGTGGCGGCCGAAGGGGCCGATTTCCTCGGCACCAGGCTAGAGCGGCTTGAGGAGGCCTATCGTCGCTACGGGCTGCGCCACCTGCAACTGACTCATTACCGGGTCAACGACCTGGGCGACATCCAGACCGAGGCGCCCGTGCATGGCGGGCTGACCGATTTCGGCGCCGAGGTGATCCGCGCCTGCAATGCCATGGGCGTGGTGGTCGATATCGCCCACGGCACTTTCGACCTGGTCAAGCGCGCGGCCGCCACCACCGCCAAGCCGCTGGTGCTGTCGCACACCTCGCTGGCGACGCGGCCCGGCCCGCGCAGCCGCCAGATCACCGCCGACCATGCCCGGCTGGTAGCCGAAACCGGCGGCGTGATCGGGGTGTGGCCGGTCAAGGCGATCTTCAAGGACATCGATGGCTACGCCAATGGCTTCGCCCGCATGGTCGATGCCGCGGGCATCGACCATGTCGGGCTGGGCAGCGACATGCGCGGGCTGACCGGTCCGTCGCTGTTCGACGCCTATGCCGACCTGCCGCGCCTGGCGGCGGCGCTGCGGGCGCGCGGTTTCGACGACGAGGAGCTCGGCAAGCTCTTGGGCGGCAACTATCTGCGCGTCTTCATGCAGTCCATGGCCTGACGAGACGCTGCCGCGCGCCGCTTGCCTTGGCTGCCCGCCGGTGCCAATTTGCCGCCGTTTTCGACATCAGGGAGAAGCAGGTCATGGTGCGCGACTGGAGCAAGGATGCAATCACCGTCGGTGTGGTGGGAACCGGCGCGATGGGACGCGGCATCGCCCAGGTCTCCGCCACCGGCGGCATGGACGTGCTGATGTTCGATGCTGCGCCGGGCGGTGCGGAGAAGGCGCGCGGCGCCATCGTCGAGCAGCTCAAGTCGCTGGTCGCCAAGGGGCGCATGACCCAGGAGGATTGCGATGCCGCCGGCGGCCGCATGAAGGCGGTCGATACTATCGCCGCGCTGGCGTCCTGCGACGTGGTGATCGAGGCGGTGTTCGAGGATCTGGCGGTCAAGCGCAGCCTGTTCAAGGAGCTGGAAGCCGCATTGCGGCCCGACGCCATCATCGCCTCCAACACCTCGTCGATCCGCATCGCCTCGATCGCCGCCTCCTGCCGGCATCGCGGCCGCATCGCCGGCATGCATTATTTCAACCCCGTGCCGCTGATGAAGCTGGTCGAGGTGATCCGCTCCGCCGACACCGCGCCCGATACGGTGGCGGCGCTGACCGCGATCGGCAAGCGCCAGGGCCGCGTTCCCGTCACGGTGGGCGACACGCCGGGCTTTCTGGTCAATCTGGGCGGCACCGCCATCGGTACCGAGGGCCTGCGCATCTACCAGGAGGGCGTGGCCACGCCGGCGCAGATCGACGCCATCATGCGCGACACCTGCGGCTTCCGCATGGGGCCGTTCGAGCTGATGGACCTGACCGGGATCGACGTGAACTTTCCGGCCCGCCGCATCATCTACGAAGGTTTCTTCCACGACCGGCGCATGACGCCGTCGCCGCTGCACGAAAGCCTGTTCCATGCCGCGCGGCTGGGTCGCAAGACCAAGGCCGGCTGGTACGACTACAACGACAAGGGCGAGAAGATCGATCCGGGCGCCGATGCCGTCACCGACGCGGCGATACCGTCCAAGATCGTCGTGCCGGAGCCCATTCCCACCAACCTGATGAAACTGCTGGCCAATGCGGAGATGATCGAGAAGGACGACGGCACTTCGCCGATCGTGCTGGCGCCGGTGGGCGAGGACTGCGCCAGCGCCTGCGTGCGGGCGGAGACCGATCCCAAGCGTACCGTGGCGATCGATGCGGTGGGCAACATCGCCAAGCGCGTCACCGTGATGATGGCGCCGGGCGGCCGCAAGCAGGTGTGCGACAGCATCGTTGCCCTGCTGCACTCGGCCGGCACCAAGGTGACGGCGATCAACGACAGCCCCGCTTTCGTCGGCCAGCGCATCGTCACGATGATCGGCAATCTCGGCTGCGAGATGGCCCAGCAGCGCATCGCCAGCCCGGCCGATATCGATACCGCCATGACGCTCGGGCTGAACTATCCGCAGGGTCCGCTGGCGCTGATGGACACGATGGGCTTGCGCATGGCCTTCACCATCCTGACCCGGCTGCAGGCCATTACCGGCGACGATCGCTACCGGCCCAGCCAGTGGCTGCGCCGCCGCGCTCTGCTTGGCATTGCGGTCACCACGCCGGACGAGCCCAGCTAGCTTTCGCCAGTCGGAACCCGGCGCCGTTCGTTGCGCGGTTGGCCGGGGCCGGCTTGCAATCGCCGGCCCGGGCATTAGCTTTGCGGAAAGCCTGCGAGGGAATCCATGAGCGCCGATCCGATCTTCACCGCCGAGCATGAGCTGTTCCGGGACCAGGTGCGCAAGTTCGTGCAGCGCGAAATCGCTCCGTTCCACGCGCAATGGGAAAAGGAGCGGCGCGTTCCCAAGGAAGTCTGGCGCAAAGCGGGCGAGGCCGGGCTGCTATGCATGACCATGCCGGAGGAATACGGCGGCGGCGGCGCCGATGTGCTGCATTCGATCATCCTGGGCGAGGAACTGGCGCGCGTCGCGGCCACCGGCCCGGGCTTCGGCCTGCACTCCGACATCATCGCGCCCTATATCAACAATGCGGGCAGCGAAGAGCAGAAGCAGAAATGGCTGCCCCGGATGGCCAGCGGCGAGACGATCGCCGCCATCGCCATGACCGAGCCGGGCGCCGGCTCGGATTTGCAGAACATCAAGACCACCGCGCGGCGCGACGGCAACCATTTCGTCATCAACGGCCAGAAAACTTTCATCTCCAACGGCCAGAATTGCGACCTGGTCGTGGTGGTGGCCAAGACCGATCCCAAGGAAGGCGCCAGGGGCACCACCCTGTTCCTGGTCGAAACCGATCGCGAGGGTTTCCGCCGCGGTCGCAACCTGGAGAAGATCGGGCGCAAGGCGCAGGACACTTCGGAACTGTTCTTCGACAATATGCGCGTGCCGCCGGAGAACATGCTGGGCGGCGAGGGCCAGGGCTTCATGTGCCTGATGCGCGAATTGCCGCGCGAGCGCATGCTGATCGCCACCAATGCGTTGGCCGCCATCGATGCCGCGCTCGAGACCACGCTCGATTACGTCAAGCAGCGCAAGGCCTTCGGCAAGGCGATCATCGAATTCCAGAACTCCAAGTTCAAGCTGGCCGAACTCAAGACCGAGGCGCTGGTCGCGCGCACCTTCGTCGAGCATTGCCTGCGCCTGCTGATGGCGAACAAGCTCGACGTCACCACGGCCGCCATGGCCAAGCTCTATTGCACCGACCTGCAGGGCAAGGTGGTCGACGAATGCCTGCAGTTGCATGGCGGCTACGGCTATATGTGGGAATATCCGATCGCGCGGCTGTGGGCGGATGCTCGCGTGCAACGCATCTTCGGCGGCGCCAACGAGATCATGAAGGAGCTGATCGGCCGCAGCCTGTAGGGCGCGGCCGGCGGGATCGTGCGGGTTTTGCAATCGCCTTGACCTTTACGTAAACGTAAAGTAGGGTGGCAAATAGGGGACGAGAGCGGCAGTGTCGCAGCCTGAGGCGCGGCGGCCGGGCGCGTCCTATATTCTTTTGCGAAGCACACCCGGTCGGCCGGGCACGAGGAGCGGTCAACGCTCCCAGCAAGAGGAGAGGACGACGTGACGGCTCTTGATTCGCTCTATACGTCCGAACACCAGATATTTCGCGACAGCGCGCGCCGCTTCTTCGAAAAGGAAGTGAAGCCCCACCACGCCAGGTGGGAAGAGGAAGGCATCGTGCCGCGCGCGCTGTGGCGCAAGGCGGGCGAGCAGGGCCTGCTGTGCATGAGCGTGCCGGAGCAATATGGCGGCCCGGGCGGCGACTTCCTCTACAGCGTCATCGCCATCGAGGAGCAGGGCCGCATCGCCGCGTCGGGCCCCGGCTTCTCGCTGCACACCGACATCACCACTCCCTATTTCATGGCCTATGCTTCGGAAGAGCAGAAGAAGCACTGGCTGCCCAAAATGGTTTCGGGCGAGGTGATCACCGCCATCGCCATGACCGAGCCCGGCACCGGCTCCGATCTTCAGAGCGTCAGGACCACCGCGGTGAAGGACGGCAACGAGCTGGTGATCAACGGCTCGAAGACCTTCATCACCAACGGCCAGAACGCCGACCTCATCATCGTGGTGTGCAAGACCGATCCCAAGGGTGGCGCCAAGGGCACTTCCCTGGTGCTGGTCGAGGCCGATCGCGAGGGCTTCCGCCGCGGCCGCAACCTGGAGAAGATCGGGCTCAAGGCGCAGGACACCTCGGAGCTGTTCTTCGACAACGTGCGGGTGCCGACCGCCAACATGCTGGGCACCGACGGCATGGGCTTCGTGCAGTTGATGCAGATGCTGCCGCAGGAGCGCCTGGTGGTCGGCGTGCAGGCCATCGCCGCCATGGAACTGGCGCTCGAGGAAACCATCAAATACACGAAGGAGCGCAAGGCGTTCGGCAAGTCGATCATCGACTTCCAGAACACCCGCTTCAAGCTGGCCGAGATCAAGACCCAGGTGAACGTGGCCCGGGTGTTCGTCGACGAATGCGTGGCGCGCCACCTCAAGGGCGAACTGGACGTGGCCACCGCCGCGATGTGCAAGATGTGGACCACCGAGCTGCAGTGCAAGGTGATCGACGAATGCCTGCAGTTCTTCGGCGGCTACGGCTACATGTGGGAATACCCGATCGCCCGGCTCTACGCCGACGCCCGCGTGCAGAAGATCTACGCCGGCACCAACGAGATCATGAAGGAACTGATCAGCCGCAGCCTGTAAATCCGGCTGGACCCGCCTTTCGAACCGAAGGAGATCGACCATGGTCGAAGCTTATATCTACGACGCCGTCCGCACCCCGCGCGGCAAGGGCCGCAAGGATGGTTCCTTGCACGAAGTGACGCCGACCCGCCTGGCGGTGACGGCGCTGCAGGCGCTGCGCGACCGCAACAAGCTGGACACCGCCAGGATCGACGACGTGGTGCTGGGTTGCGTCATGCCGATCGGCGAGCAGGGCGCCGACATCGCCCGCACCGCCGCGGTGATGGCCGGCTTCGCCGAGACCGTGTCGGGCGTGCAGGTCAACCGCTTCTGCGCCTCGGGCCTGGAGGCCACCAACATGGCCGCCGCGCAGATCATGTCGGGCCAGTCGCAGGCGGCGATCGGCGGCGGCGTGGAATCGATGTCGCGCGTGCCGATGGGCTCGGATGGCGGCGCCTGGGCGGTCGATCCGGCGGTGGCCATGCCGATGTACTTCGTGCCACAGGGCATCGGCGCCGACCTGGTCGCCACCAAATACGGCTTCAGCCGCGACGACGTCGATGCCTATGCCGTGGAGTCGCAGAAGCGCGCCAAGCACGCCTGGGACAGTGGCTATTTCAAGAAATCGGTGGTGCCGGTCAGGGACCAGAACGGGCTGGAACTGCTGGCCTATGACGAGCACATCCGGCCGCAGACCACCATGCAGTCGCTGGCCTCGCTCGAGCCCTCGTTCAAGGCGCAGGGCGAGATGATGCCGGGCTTCGACGCGGTGGCGCAGCAGCGCTACCCCGAGGTCGAGCGCATCAAGCACGTGCACCACGCCGGCAATTCCTCCGGCATCGTCGACGGCGCCGCCGCCATCCTGCTGGGCACCAAGGAATATGGCGAGCGCAACGGGCTGAAGCCGCGCGCCCGCATCAAGGGCTTCGCCTCGATCGGTTCGGAGCCGACCATCATGCTGACCGGCCCGGCGCCCTCGACCGAGAAGCTGCTGGCGCGGCTGGGCATGAAGACCACCGACATCGACCTCTACGAGCTGAACGAGGCTTTCGCAGCGGTGGTGCTGCGCTACATGCAGAAGCTCGACATCCCGCACGACAAGATGAACGTCAATGGCGGCGCCATCGCCATGGGCCATCCGCTGGGCGCCACCGGGGCGATGATCCTGGGCACCTTGCTGGACGAGCTGGAGCGCCGCGACCTGGCCACTGGCCTCGCCACCCTGTGCATCGGCGGCGGCATGGGCGTGTCCACCGTCATCGAGCGCGTCTGATCGCCATCGCTTTTGAGGATTGCAAGACAATGATCAACTACAATGTCGACAGCGACGGCATCGCCACCATCACCTGGGACATGCCGGGCCGCAGCATGAACGTGCTGAACGAAGGTTCGATCGCCGCCTTCGCCGAGGCCATGCAGAAGGCGCTGAAGGACGACAAGGTCAAGGGCGTGATCCTGGCTTCGGGCAAGGAGACGTTCATCGCCGGCGCCGATCTGGAGATGCTGCTGAGCGCCGACACCTCGGACGTGGCCAAGCTTATGCAGCAATTCTCCGAGCTGCAGCGGCTGTTCCGCACCTTCGAGATCGGCGGCAAGCCGTGGGTGGCGGCGATCAACGGCACCGCCCTGGGCGGCGGCCTGGAGATCTGTCTGGCCTGCCACTACCGCATCGCCGCCGACAATCCCAAGGCCAAGATCGGCCAGCCGGAAGTCAAGCTCGGCCTGCTGCCGGGCGGCGGCGGCACGCAGCGCATCCCGCGCCTGATCGGCGTGATGGCGGCGGCGCCGATCCTGCTCGAGGGCAAGGAGCTGTCGCCGGCCGACGCCAAGAATCTCGGCCTGGTGCATGAGGTGGTGCCGGCCGACAAGCTGCTGGCGCGCGCCAAGGAATGGCTGACGACGCCGTCCCAGGAGGCGCCGATCAAGCCAAGCTGGGGCAAGGTGGCCAATGCCGTCGACGCCCGCGCGGTGCAGCCCTGGGACCGTCCCGGCTACAAGGTGCCGGGCTTCCCCGGCGGCCAGGTCTGGGGCCCGGTGGGCGTGCAGACCTTCATCGGCGGCAATGCCATGATCCTGGGCAAGAACGTCGCCAACTACCCGGCGCCCAAGGCCATCATGTCCTGCGTCTACGAGGGCCTGCAA
Organism: uncultured Hyphomicrobiales bacterium; assembly: GCA_964458605.1. Taxonomy (GTDB): domain Bacteria; phylum Pseudomonadota; class Alphaproteobacteria; order Reyranellales; family JAQSWP01; genus JBBSNV01. The sequence continues at coordinate 474,420 of CAYWLS010000001.1, forward strand.
TTGCCGATGGATAGCGCGCTGAAGGTCGAGACGCGCTATTTCGTGTCGCTGCTGATCGATCCTACCGCCAAGAGCATGATCCGCACTCTGTTCTTCGGGCTGCAGGACGCCAACAAGCTGGCGCGCCGCCCCAAGAACGTGCCGAAGCAGGACTACAAGAAGATCGGCGTGCTGGGCGCGGGCTTCATGGGCGCCGGCATCGCCAACGTCACGGCGCGCGCGGGCGTTGCGGTGGTGCTGATCGATCGCGACCAGGAATCCGCCGACAAGGGCCGCAAGCATGTCGAGGACGACCTGGCCAAGGATGTCGGCCGCGGCCGCCTGACCAAGGAGAAGGCGGCCGAAATCCTGGGCCGCATCACCGCCACGCCGGATTACGGCGCGCTCAAGGATTGCGAGCTGGTGATCGAGGCGGTGTTCGAGAATCGCGACGTCAAGGCCGATGTCACCAAGAAGGCCGAGGCGGCATTGCCCGCCGGCGCCGTATTCGCCTCCAACACCTCGACCCTGCCGATCACCGGCCTGGCCGAGAACAGCCGCAAGCCGGAGAACTTCATCGGCATGCATTTCTTCTCGCCGGTCGAGAAGATGCCGCTGGTCGAGCTGATCATGGGCAAGAAGACCTCGCTCGAGACCCAGGCGCGGGCGCTGGACTTCGCGCAGCGCATCCGCAAGACGCCGATCGTGGTCAACGACAGTCGCGGCTTCTTCACCAGCCGCGTGGTGGGCGACTACATCTCCGAAGGCATCCGCCTGTTGAAGGAAGGCGTACCGGCGGCGATGATCGAGAACGCCGCCCGCATGGCCGGCATGCCGGTCGGCCCGCTGGCCTTGAACGACGAGGTGGCGATCGACCTGTCGTGGAAGATCATCGAGCAGACCAGGAAGGATCTGGGCGACAAATACCGCCCGTCCGGCACCGAGGACGTGGTCAAGGCGATGGTCGACCAGGGCCGCTACGGCCGCAAGGCGGGCAAGGGCTTCTACGACTATCCGGCCGAGGGCAAGGGCAAGAGCTTGTGGCCGGACCTGGCCAAGCTGTTCCCGCCCAAGCCCGAGCTGCTCTACGGCGAGGGCGAGAAGAAGAACGAAGCGGTCGAGGAGATCGAGCGCCGGCTGCTCTACGTGCAGTCGGTCGACACCGCGCGCTGCCTGGAGGAGGGCGTGCTGACTGCGCCGCAGGACGGCGATGTCGGCTCGATCATGGGCTTCGGCTTCTCGCCCAGGACCGGCGGCGCCATCAGCCTGATCGACCAGGTCGGCGTGGCGGAGTTCGTGCGCCGCTGCGACGCCATGGCCAAGAAATACGGTCCGCAATTCGAGGTGCCCAAGCTGCTGCGCGATATGGCGGCCAAGGGCGAGAGCTTCTACGGCGCCAAGGCCAGGGCAAAGGCCGCCTGATCCGGGCCAGCGTCAGTCTTCTGCAAGGGCGGCCCCTCTAGTTTGGGCCGCCCTTTTCTTTTGCGCCCGATCCCGCGCGGCGCTGGAGCAAATCGCCTTTTGACGGAATCGTTCCGGATTCCGTCAAAAGGCGAGAATTTGCTCTACACTTGAGGAATAGAGCGGATCCGCTCTATGGGAGACAGATGACCGACAAGACCTTCTGGCGCGTGGCCGCCGCTGCGGCGCTGATCGCCGCCCTGGCTGCCATCCTGTTCTGGCCGATCCATCCGCTGGGCTGGGGCCATCCTGGCGACCCGCACGATGCGGCGTGGTTTGCCGCCGTGGCGTCGTCCGCCTACAGCCTGGCTTATGACGTGCTGATCCTGATGGTGGTGGGCAGTGCCGCCACCCTGTCGGCGCTGACGCCGGTGCTGGCGCCGATGCTAACGCCACGGGCCGGACGCTGGCTGGTCTGGCTGCTGCCGCTGTGGCTGCTGGGCTTCGCCCTGCTGGCCTCGGCCGGCGTGTTCAACGCCCATGTCGCGCCGGCCCTGGCGGCCGATGCCGCGACGCAGGCCTTCCTGGATTTGCGCGGACCGCTGCTGGGCGGGCCGCTGCACGGGGTGTTTGCCATCGGCGGATTGCTGTTCGCGGCGGCGAATGTCGCGCTGGCGGCGGTGCTCATGCGCGCCAAATTGTTCGAGCTTCCTTTTGCCGCGGCCCTGGCGATCGGCGCGATCGGCATCGGCTTGCATCCGATGCTGGGACCGGTGTTGCGCAGCATCGGCTTCGGGCTTTTTGCCCTTTCCTATCTGCGGCTGGCCGTTGCATGCTGGCGGCGCGCCCCGATCGGCATGCAAGCAGGCGCCTGAGGAGACATGGCCCAGAAATCGCCGCCCGAGGTTGTCGCCTTGTTCGAACAATTGAAGCCCGCCGGCGACGATGTCGAGCGGCGCGAGATGTTCGGCTCGCCTGCCTATATCGTCAACGGCAACATGGCATTCGGCCTGCACGAGGAAAATTTCGTGCTGCGCCTGCCGCAGGCCGAGCGCGACCGCTTCGTCAAGCTGACCGGCGGCCGTCCGTTCGAACCGGCGCCGGGCCGGATCATGCGCGACTATGTCGTTTCGTCGAAGGCCCTGCGCCAGACGCCGCAGGCGCTCGGCAAGTGGCTCGACATGGCGGTGAACTATGCGCGTTCGCTGAAGCCGCCCGCGTCGCGGCCCAGCCTGGCTGCCCCCGACCATCCGCGCCGCGGCTTCGCCAAGCCGGCGCGGGGCGCCAAGCCCCAGGGTCGCCGGCCGCCCGGCAAGGTCACGGTCGAGATCAAGCCGCCGCGGCGCACGCCGCCAAAGCAATAGGCGTAGGCCGCCCAGGAGACAGTCAGCCATCGCCGGTCGATGACGACCGGTGCATGTCGTAGAGAGCAAGAGGACAAGGGAAAGTCATGAGTCTGGTCGTCACCGATACGCCTGCCGCCGGCATCGCCCGCATTTCGATCAACCGGCCGGAGCGGCGCAACGCCTTCAATCCCGAAGTGCGAGATGCGCTGATCGCCGCCTACGACGCGGCGATCGCCGACGAGGGGATTCGCGCCATCGTCATGGGCTCCAGCCACGGCGTGTTCTGCGCCGGCGGCGACATCACCGGCATGGTCGAGAGCACGCCCGAGAGCGGACGCGCGCGCATGAAGCGCAACCATCAGTTCGTGCGTTCGATGATCGAGTGCCGCAAGCCGGTGGTGGCGGCGGTCGAGGGATTTGCGGTCGGCGCCGGGTGCGGCCTGGCGCTGATGGCCGACACCATCGTGCTGGGCGAGGGCGCCGTCATGGGCATCCCGTTCTTCAAGATCGGCCTGGTGCCGGACTACGCGATCTTCCATCTGCTGCCGCGCCGCATGGGCCAGGCCCAGGCGCGCCAGGTGCTGCTCTACGGCCGCAACTACAAGGGCCGGGAGGCCCTCGATATCGGCCTGGCCGACGTCGTGACGCCGGACGCCCAGGTCGCCGACAAGGCAATCGCGCTGGCCCAGGAACTGGCGGCGCAGCCGCGTCACGCCTTCGCCGTGACCAAGATGCAGCTGGCGCTCTATCCCCAGTCGCTCGACGCATCGCTGGAGATGGAGAACATGGCGCAGTCATTGAGCTTCCATACCGCCGACCATGCCGAGGGCAAGGCGGCGTTCCTGGAGAAGCGCAAACCGAAATTCGCTTGAGCTGGACTGGGGCAGGGCATGGACGACAACGCAGTTGAAGCGCTGGCCGAACGGCTGGCCAAGGCGCGGCTGGAGCGCAAGCGGGTGGATTTCCTGGGTGGCGTGCAGCCGCCGCAGAACGAGCGCGATGCCTATCGCGTGCAGTTCGCCCTGCACAGGCGCCTGACCGCCGGCGGTCGCGATGCCATGGCGGGCTGGAAGGTAGCGGTGGCAGTGCCGACGCAGTACCAGCCGCTGGGCCTGGGCGGTCCGGCCCTGGCCGGCGTACTGAAGAGTGCGCTGGTCAAAAGCCCCGCCAGTTTCGCCGCCGGCTATCCGCTGAAGGCCGGCGTCGAATGCGAGGTGGCGGTGCGCATGGCGATCGATGCGCCGCGCAGCGCCGGTCCCTACACCGCCGCCAATATCGTGCCGCTGATCGGCGCCGTGATGCCGGCCATGGAGGTGGTCGACAACCGCTATGCCAACCTGCCCGACATGAAGGGGCCGGCGCGCATCGCCGACGATTTCCTGCAAGCCGCCTGCGTGCTGGGCAAGGAAGTCACGGATTTCCGCAGCGTCGATTTCATGATGATGCAGGGCCGCACCACCTTCGACGGCAAGGAGCTGGGCGCCGGCCCTGGCAGCAACGTCATGGGCAGCCCGCTGATCTCGCTGGCCTGGCTGGCCAACAAGCTGATCGAACTCGGCACCGGCCTGAAAGCCGGCGACATCGTCATGACCGGCTCCGTGCACGCTCCGCAATTCCTGCCTGGTCCGGGCACCGCGGTGGCAGGCTGGGACGCGCTGGGCCAGGTAGAGGCCCGCTTCGCCTGATTATTCCCCAGCGGGCCAAAAATATGCCGGGGAATAGGCTATGGCCGTTGCTGTTCCTGCTGTCGTTCGACACCGACATCAGGAGGACGTGCGATGAAAAAGTTGTTCGGCGCGGCGCTGATCGCCGCGGTTCTCGCCGCCGGCGCGGCGCTGGCGCAATCGGCACCGACCAAGACCGGGGACAGCGCCAAGGGCAAGGTGCTGACCGATGCCAAGGGCATGACGCTCTACACCTTCGACAAGGACAGCGGCGGCAAATCGGCCTGCAACGGGCCCTGCGCCACCAACTGGCCGCCGCTGATGGCCCCGGCCGACGCCAAGCCCGGCAACGGCTATACCGTCGTCAAGCGCGACGACGGCTCGATGCAATGGGCCTACAAGGGCAAGCCGCTCTATGCGTGGAGCAAGGATCAGAAGCCGGGCGACATCACCGGCGACGGATTCCTCAACGGCGCCTGGCACGTGGCGCAGCCGTAATCGCTTCCGTCGTCCTGAACGTAAGCGAAGGATCTTGTCGCAGCGTGTGAAGCTCCTCGATACGAGCGTTCGCGCTGCAGCAAGGTCCTTCGCTGCGCTCGGGACGACGATCAAGCGCCGCTGTGGAAGTTCAGCTCCAGCATGATCCCGTCGGGATCGTGGATGAAGACTTGCTTGAGCGGTCGCGCCGGTACCTGGCGCAGTTCGTATCGGATGTTGTCGGCTTTCAGCTTGGCGACGGTGGCATCCAGGCCCTGGCACGAGAAGGCGACATGGTCGATGGCGCCGGCACCTTGCGCCTGACGTCCGCTTTCCGACACCAGGTGCAGTACCGGCTTGTCGCCGGCGTACAGCCAGGCGCCGGGAAAATTGAAGGGGGGCCGGTCGCCGACCTTGAGACCGACATAGGCTTCGTAGAAGCTGACCGTGCGTTGGAGGTCCTTGCAGAACACGTTGTAGTGGTCGAGCGATAGTGCCGTCATGACTGCCTCCGCGCCATGCCGGGCAGCCTAACAAAACGGGCACGGCCTCGCCAGCCGCGCCCGTCGCTTTCCGCGCCGTCGAATGGAGGTCCGGAGTAATCCGCTGTCAGATCTTGCGCAGCCGGCGTACCCCGTCCTGGGTAGGACGCTTGGCCAGGCCTAGCTGCACGTCGCGCGCCAGCTGCACCAGGCGCGGGCCGATATCGCGCTCCAGCCGCTCGCGGCTCAGCGAGAAGGACGGCCCGGCGCAGTTCAACGCATAGAGCGCCGAGCCGTCCGGACCGCGCAACGGCACGCCGACCGCGTTGATTTCCGGCAGCCACTCGCCGACCGACATGCAGAAGCCGCGCTGCGCGATCTCGCGCTCGGCCCGCTCGATGCCGGCCTTGACCTTGGTCCAGTCGTCGCGCCAGCGCTTGCGCAGCGTGTCGAGCAGCACGGTGCGCTCGCGTTCGGGCAGCGCGGCGATATAGGCGCGGCCCAGAGTGGTGTTGGGCACCGGCACGCGCGAGCCGACATCCAGGGTCAGCGCCACGGTGGCCTGGCCGCGGCAGCATTCCAGATAGATCATCGACAGCCGGTCGCGTCCGGCCAGCGCCACCGAGGCGTTGGAATAGTTGGCCAGCGCCTGCAGATGCGGCCGCGCCACCTGGCGGATGTCGAGATTGGACAGCGCGGCATAGCCCAAGGCCAGCACCGAGGCTCCCAGTTCGTATTTGCGGAAGCGGCGCGCATAGTTCAGGTAGCCGAGCTGGGTCAGGGTATGGGTCAGACGGGCCACCGTCGGCTTGGGCAGCGCGGTGCGGGCGGCGATCTCCTGGTTGCCCAGCATGCCGTCGCCGGCGTGGAAGGCGCGCAGGATGTCCAGGCCGCGGGCCAGTGCGGTGACGAACTGGCGGTCCTTGCTGCCGTCGAGCTGGAAGGCGACCGAACCGGAGGATTCGCTGCCCCGGGCGGCGCCGGCCCGCGGCGCGGCATCGGCGCGCAGGGCAGTCACGTTGGTCTCGGACATAGTTGCCTCCAAATGAACGGTCATTTATATGATTGAGGCGCACTCTGCCCGACCGTTCCAGGCCCGTCAATATTGCAAAACAGGCTTCTGCCGAGCGGAATCCGTGTCGCTAAAATGTTGAAACAAAACGGTTAGTTTTCGGACAGGTCGAAAACCCGCACGGGTGTTCGACCTTGGCCAAAGCCTTCGCTTTTGCAATGCGTTAAGCTCATTCTCCCCATCATGAGTACACTGCTTTTTTCTCACAGCGCCTGCCTCAAGCATGAGACAGGCTCGTTCCACCCCGAGAGTCCGGATCGGCTGCGCGCGGTGCTGGCGGCCCTGGAGCGGGAGGAATTCGCATATCTCGAGCGACGCGAGGCGCCCCGCGCCACGGTCGAGCAGCTGAGCCGGGCGCACTCTGCGTCCTATGTGATGGACATGCTGCGCGCCATTCCGGCCGAGGGCATGCGCCAGATCGATGCCGACACGGTGATGTCGGAGGGATCGGGCGAGGCGGCCTTGCGCGCCGCTGGGGCGGTGGTTGCCGCGGTCGACGCGGTCGTCAAGGGCGAGGCGCGCAATGCCTTCTGCGCGGTGCGTCCGCCCGGCCATCACGCCGAGCCGGCCCAGGCGATGGGCTTCTGCCTGTTCAACAACGTCGCCGTCGGCGCCTATCACGCGCGCGCCGCCCACGGGCTCGGGCGCATCGCCATCGTCGATTTCGACGTGCACCACGGCAATGGCAGCGAGACCCTGGCCAAGGCGGACGCCGATCTGTTCTACGCTTCCACGCACCAGGCGCCGCTCTATCCCGGCACCGGCATGGACAACGATCCGGCCCATCCCAACGTGGTCAACGCTTCCATGCCGCCCGGCGCGGGCTCGGCCGAATTCCGCGCCGACATGGAGCGCAACGTGCTGCCGGCGCTGGAACGGTTCGCGCCGGAATTCGTGTTCGTCTCGGCCGGCTTCGACGCCCATCGCGACGATCCGCTGGCCGAGATCAACCTGGTCGAGGACGACTATCGCTGGGCCACCGAGAAGCTGATGGACGCGGCGGCGCGGCATTGCCGCGGCCGGCTGGTCTCGACCCTGGAAGGCGGCTACGACCTCAATGCGCTGGGCCGTTCCGCGGCCGCCCATGTGCGGTCGCTGATGTCGCATTGAGCTTGGCTAGACGGGGTGGTGCGCCTACATTGCCGGCCGAGGTGAACCATGGCCGAAAAGACCAAGACCGATAAGGAAATCGAGGCATTGTCCTTCGAGGACGCGCTGAAAGAGCTGGAAGGGATCGTCCAGCAGCTCGAGCGCGGCCAGGTCAGGCTGGACGAGGCGATCGCCATCTACGAGCGCGGTGTCGGCCTGAAGCGACATTGCGAGAAGAAGCTGGCGGAAGCCAAGGCCAAGGTCGAGAAGATCACCCTTTCCGCCGACGGCACGGTCGGCGCCGAGCCGGCCGGCCTCGACTAGTATCCGGTCGTCGTGTCGCAGGAATTCGTCACCGTCCTTGCCGAGGTCGCACGCGATGTCGATGCGGCCATGGACCGGCTGTTGCCGGGCGGACCGGAACCCGAACTGAAGCTGTTCCAGGCCATGCGCTACGCGGCGCTGTCCGGAGGCAAGCGACTGCGCCCGTTCTTCGTCGTGGCCAGCGCCCAGCTCTTCAACGTGGCGCGGTCGAGCGCGCTGCGCGCTGCCGCGGCCGTCGAGTTCGTGCATGCCTATTCGCTGGTGCATGACGATCTGCCGGCGATGGACGACGACGATCTGCGCCGCGGCCAGCCCACCGTGCACCGCCAGTTCGACGAGGCGACCGCCATCCTGGTCGGCGACGCGCTGCAGGCGCTGGCCTTCGAGGTGCTGGCCGATCCCGCCACGCACGGCGACCCGGCGGTGCGCGTCGAACTGATGCGCAGCCTGGCCGCCGCGGCCGGCGCCCACGGCATGGTGGGCGGGCAGATGCTGGATCTGATGGCGGCGGATGAAAGTTACGGCATCGGTCAGATCACGCGCATGCAGCGTCTGAAGACCGGCGAGATGATCGCCTTCGCCTGTACCGCCGGTGCGATTCTGGGCAAGGCCGCCGAACCGCTGCGCCATGCGCTGCACGCCTATGCCCACGACCTGGGGCTGGCGTTCCAGATCGCCGACGATCTGATCGACGCCACGGGCTCTGCCGAGGAGGCCGGCAAGGCGGTGGGCAAGGACAGGGGGCGCGGCAAAGCGACCTTTGTGGATATCCTAGGCGTCGAGCGGGCCCAGGCGCAGGCCGAACTGCTTGCCCAGCAGGCCGCCAAACACCTTGATTTATTTGCCGAAAGGGCGGATTTACTGCGCCAAGCCGCGCGTTTCGTGGTGGACCGGCGACGCTAGCCTCAAAGACCCGCGACATCGGCGCCTGCCCTTAACGCCTTGATCTTGATCAATTCTGCGCCGACAGTCTGACGGGGTTTCCGGGTAAGTATCGTGGCAAATACCGACAGCAAATCCACCAGCGCGACGCCGCTGCTTGACCAGGTCAAGACGCCGGCCGATCTGCGCGCCTTGCCGGTCGACCAGCTCAAGCAATTGGCCGACGAACTGCGCGCCGAGACGATTTCGGCGGTCTCCGTGACCGGCGGCCATCTGGGCGCCGGTCTGGGCGTGGTCGAACTCACCGTGGCGCTGCACTACGTGTTCAACACGCCCGAGGATCGGCTGATCTGGGATGTCGGCCACCAGGCCTATCCGCACAAGATCGTGACCGGCCGGCGCAGCCGCATCCGTACCTTGCGCCAGGGTGGTGGCCTGTCGGGCTTCACCCGCCGCAGCGAGAGCGAATACGACCCGTTCGGCGCGGCCCATTCCTCGACCTCGATTTCGGCGGCGCTCGGCATGGCGGTGGCCCGCGACCTGGAAGGCTCGCCGCGCAACGTCGTTGCGGTGATCGGCGACGGCGCCATGAGCGCCGGCATGGCCTATGAGGCGATGAACAATGCCGGCCATCTGAAATCGCGGCTGATCGTGGTGCTGAACGACAACGACATGTCGATCGCGCCGCCGGTCGGCGCGATGAGCGCCTATCTGTCGCGGCTGATCTCCTCGCGGCCCTATCTGTCGTTGCGCCAGATCGGCAAGCAGATGGCGCGCATCTTCCCCAAGTCGCTGGAGCGGGCAGCCAAGCGCGCCGAGGAATACGCCCGCGGCATGGTGACCGGCGGCACCCTGTTCGAGGAGCTGGGCTTCTATTACGTCGGCCCGATCGACGGCCACAATCTGGATCACCTGCTGCCGGTGCTGAAGAACGCCCGCGATGCCAAGGTCGACCGGCCGATCCTGATCCACGCCGTGACGCGCAAGGGCAAGGGCTATCCGCCGGCCGAAGCCAGCGCCGACAAGTATCATGGCGTCGCCAAGTTCGACGTCATCACCGGCACCCAGGTCAAGAGCGCATCCAACGCGCCGCAATATACCGGCGTGTTCGCCAAGGCGCTGATCGCCGAGGCGGAGGCCGACAGCCGCATCGTCGCCATCACTGCGGCGATGCCCAGCGGCACCGGTCTGGACAGATTCGCCGAGCGGTTTCCCGAGCGCAGCTTCGATGTCGGCATCGCCGAGCAGCATGCCGTCACCTTCGCCGCCGGCCTGGCCAGCGAGGGCTTCAAGCCGTTCGCCGCGATCTATTCGACCTTCCTGCAGCGTGGCTACGATCAGGTCGTGCACGACGTGGCGATCCAGCGCCTGCCGGTGCGCTTCGCCATCGATCGCGCCGGATTGGTCGGCGCGGACGGCGCCACCCATGCCGGCGCCTACGACATCGCCTATCTGGGCTGCCTGCCCGATTTCGTGCTGATGGCCCCGGCCGACGAGGCCGAATTGGTGCACATGGTGGCGACCGCGGCTTCTATCGATGACCGGCCCTCGGCCTTCCGCTATCCGCGCGGCGAGGGCGTGGGCGTGGAACTGCCCGCCCACGGCGAAGTGCTGCCGATCGGCAAGGGGCGCATTCTGCGCGAGGGCAGCAAGGTTGCGCTGCTGAGCTACGGGACGCGGCTGCAGGAATGCCTGAAGGCGGCAGACGAACTGGCCCGGCGCGGCCTTTCCACTACCGTGGCCGACGCCCGTTTTGCCAAGCCGCTCGACCAGGCGCTGGTGCGCCAGCTTGCCGCCCATCACGAGGTGCTGATTACCGTCGAGGAAGGGGCGATCGGCGGCTTCGCCACCCAGGTGCTGCAGTTCCTGGCCGGCGCCGGCCTGCTGGACAGCGGCCTGAAGGTCCGCCCCATGACCCTGCCCGACCGCTTCATCGAGCAGGACAGTCCGGGGGCGCAATACGACGATGCCGGGCTCAACGCCCGCCATATCGTCGACCAGGCCCTGCGCGCCTTGGGCCAGGCCGCCGCCAGCCGGCCGGCGCGGGCCTAGGCGCAGGCGGATTGCGGCGAGCACCCATCGGGGCGATGATACAGTTATGAGCCTGGCCCTGCCGCCCCTGGACCGCCGTCGCCGTCTGATCGGTATCGTGTTCATCGGCGCCTTCATCGCCATCCTGTACCAGATGCCGCTGCAGATACATCTGTTCGAGCCGCATTGGCTGCAGGCCACCGCCATCGACCGGGCCATTCCGCTTACCCAGTGGACCATCTGGTTCTACTGCTCGTACTACATCTTCCTCTTCGTGCCCTTCGTGGTGTGTCGCGACGACGCGCGCGTGGCGCGGGTCATGTACATGCTGATGGCGGCCGCGATCATCGCCTGCGTCATCTTCCTGCTGTGGCCGACCCGCGCCGAGAGCCAGAAAGTGTCCTACGACGGCTTGACCGGCCTGCTGTGGAATTTCGTCCAGGCGGTCGACCGGCCGGGCAACTACTTTCCCTCGCTGCATGTCGCCAATGCCTGCATCGTGGCGCGCGCTTTGGTGCGCGAAGGCCGGGTGTGGCGCTGGCTGGCGCCGCTCTGGGCCTTCGCCATCATCGTCTCGACCGTCACCACCAAGCAGCATTTCTTCATCGACGTGCCGGCCGGCATTGCCTTGGGCTGGTTCTGCGTCAAGCTGGTGCGCAAGACGGTGGTGATCGATTCGCGGCGCTGGCCGCTGTTCTATCGCCAGGAGCAAGAATAGGACGGCTGGTTGCCCCTGCGGGCAATTGCGCTGTCGCGACCGGCGCGTGCCCGGCAATTTTCCTGCGTCGCTGTGCGCAGACAATTCGACGCTTAACTTTGTTCGCCGGAAGCGCCATCGTGCGCGCCCTTTGTTTCGGTCCTCCCATGTCCGGCCTACACTCTGCTGCGGCGCAACAGTCGCCCCTCCAGTCCTCTCTCAAGCCTTGGCGACGCGAAGCCTGGGCGACGGTCAGGCTTGCCCTGCCGCTGGCGCTGACCCAGTTGGCGCAGATCGCCATGACCACGACCGATGTGGTGATGCTGGGCTGGTCCGGGCCGCGCGCGCTGGCGGCCGGCTCGCTGGGCTTCGCCGTGTTCATCGTGTTCCAGCTCTTCACCCTGGGCGTGGTGGTGGGCGCCGCGCCGATCATGGCGCAGGCGATCGGCCGCGGCCACGACGTGGTGCGCGAGGCGCGCCGCTCGGTGCGCATGGGGTTCTGGGCGGCCTTCATCGTCGGCCTGCCGTCGGTGGCGCTGCTCTGGGCGATCGGCCCGCTGCTGGCCGTCAGCGGCCAGGATGTCGAGGTGGCGACCCAGGCGGCGGCCTATATCCGCACCCTGTCCCTGTCGCTGCCGCCGTTTCTCTGCTTCATCGTGCTGCGCTCCTTCGTGGCCACCTTCAACCGGCCGCGCAGCGCGCTGGTGGTGACGGCGCTGGGCGTGCTCGCCAACGGGCTGTTCAACTACGCGCTGATCTTCGGCAAGTTCGGGCTGCCCGCCCTGGGCGTGGTCGGGGCCGGGCTGGGCACCACGGCCGCCGGCCTGCTGATGCTGGGCTGCATGCTGGGCTTCCTGTCGCTCGACCGGCGCTTCGCGCGCTTCGCCATACTGGAACATTTCTGGCGCCCCGATTGGCACCGGTTGCGCGAAATCCTGCGCATCGGCACGCCGATCGGCCTGGCGCTGCTGTTCGAGGTCGCCATGTTCGCCGGCGGCACCTTCATGATGGGGCTGATCGCACCCGACCAGCTCGCCGCGCACCAGATCGCGCTGCAGGTCGCCAGCATCACCTTCATGGTGCCGCTGGGCATCGGCCAGGCCGCCAGCATCCGGGTCGGCATCGCCGCCGGGGCCGGCGACCGCGAGGGCATCCGCAAGGCGGGCTGGACGGCGCTGGCGCTGGGCATAGCCTTCATGGTGATGGCGGCGCTGGCCATAGTGGCGCTGCCGCAGCAGATCGCCGGCCTGTTCGTGGGCGGCGATGCGGTGGGCGAGCGCCAGGTGGTGCGCGACTATGCCGTGGTGTTCCTGGGCTACGCCGCGCTGTTCCAGATCTTCGACGCCACCCAGACCATCGGTGTGTCGGTGCTGCGCGGCCTGAAGGACACGCGAATGCCGATGATGCTGGCCGCTTTCAGCTATTGGGTGATCGGCTTCGTCATCGCCGCCGGCCTGGCTTTCGGCCTGGGCGTCGGCGGTCCGGGCATCTGGATCGGCTATGTGGTGGCGCTGGTGGTGGCCTCCACCTTGATGGTCGGCCGCTTCGCCCTGCGCGACAGGCTACCGGGCCTGCGGCGGCTGATCGACAGCGCCACCCGGACGCCGGCATGAAGAAGCGGCTGGACCAGTTGCTGGTCGAGCGCGGCCTGGCCGAGAACCGCAGCCGGGCCCAGGCGCTGGTGCTGGCCGGCAGCGTGTTCTCCGGCGAACGCCGGCTGGACAAGCCGGGCACGCCGCTGGCCGAGGACATCGCGCTACAGGTGCGCGGCCAGCCGCATCCTTATGTGTCGCGCGGCGGGTTGAAGCTGGCCCATGCGCTGGACCATTTCGGTTTCGATCCGGCGAATCGCGTGGCGCTCGATGTCGGCGCCTCGACCGGCGGCTTCACCGACGTGCTGCTGCAGCGCGGCGCCACCCGAGTCTATGCCGTCGATGTCGGCCACGGCCAGTTGGCGTGGAAGCTGCGCAGCGATCCGCGCGTGGTGACGATCGAACGCTTCAACGTGCGCAACCTGTCGCGACAGCAGGTGCCCGAGCAGGTCGGCGCCATCGTCTGCGACGTATCGTTCATCGGGCTGCAGACCGCGCTGCCGGCGGCGCTGGCGCTGGCGGCCCCTGGCGCCTTCCTGGCGGCGCTGATCAAGCCGCAATTCGAGGTCGGCAAGGGGCAGGTGGGCAAGGGCGGCATCGTGCGCGATCCCGCGCTGCACGAGGCGGTCTGCCGGCGCATCGCCGACTGGCTGGCGGGCCAGCCCGGCTGGCGGGTGCTGGGCGTGGTGCCAAGCCCGATTTCGGGCGCCGACGGCAATATCGAGTTCCTGATCGCGGCGGAGAGGATGGTCACGCCGCCATGCTGAGCGTAGCGAAGCTCGCCACGGCAATCTTCGCCGTCCAAGCAGGATCCCTCGCTGCGCTCGGGATGACGATCGATCAGTAGCGGATCGTCATGGGCGGCATGCTGAGCACGCCCCGGTCGTCGCCGATGCCCAGTTCGCGCAGTTGCCGACCCAGCGCGGCGGCGTATTGCAGCACCGGTTTCAGCGTCGCGACCTGGCTGCTGTCCGAATCGAACAGCCGGCTCCACAACCTGTCGAACGGGCTCTTGGGGCGCGGCAGCAGCTTGAGCCGCACGCCGCTGGCCGGCTCGATGCCGGCCGCCGCCTTGGCATAGCCGATCGCCAGGGTCAGCCCGCCCAGATCGTCGACCAGGCCGAGCCGCTTGGCCTCCAGCCCGGTCCAGATCCGGCCGCGCGCGATATTGTCCATCTGCTGCAGCGAGATCTTGCGCGCATCGCCCGCCTTCTTGGTGAAGTCGGCATAGATGCGGTCGAGCGAGCGGTTGAGCTTGGCGAGCTGGTCGGGTGTGAAGCTGCGGAACGGCGAATCCATGCCGGCATTGGCGCCGGCCCTGATCTGGCCCATGTTGATGCCGAGGCTGCCCAGCAGCTGGTCGGCCACCGGCTTGTAGCCGAACACGCCGATCGAGCCGGTGATCGTGCCGGGCGAGGCGACGATCAGGTCGGCCGGCAGGGCCATGAAGTAGCCGCCCGAGGCGGCGGTGTTGCCCATCGATACGATCACCGGCTTGCCCTTGGCGCGGGCGCGCGCCACCTCGCGGTAGATCGTGTCCGAAGCGACATAGGAGCCGCCGGGCGAATCGATGCGCAGGATGATGGCCCGCACGCTGGAATCGCTGGCGGCCGTGCGCAGCGCCTCGACCACGTCGTCGGCGCCCATGGTGCTCTCGTCGCCGGCCAGGCTATAGGCGCTCTTGCCGCCGGTGATGGCGCCGACGCCCCGGACCAGGGCAATGACCGGGCCCTTGCTGTAGGGCTTGTCGATGGTGCGGCGATAGTCGTCGTAGTCGTACAGATCGGCCCCCGCGCCGCCGCGCTGGCGGACATAGGCGTCGGCCTCGTCGCGATAGCCGATGCGGTCGACCAGCTTGGCCAGCTTGGCGTCGGCCGCGCCATAGGGGGCGCCGTCGATCAGCTTGCGCACCGCATCGGCGGAGAGGCCGCGCGCCTTGGCGATGTCGGCGACGATCTGCGACAGCAGGTTGTCGACCAGCTGTTGCATGTTCTCGCGATGGGCCTGGGTGTAGTCGGTCTCGGTCAGCGAATTGGGCGCGTTCTTGTACTCGTAGCGCTGGCCGCCCTGGAAGCTGACGCCGAGCTTGTCCAGCGCTCCCTTCAGGAACGGGGTTTCCACCGATATGCCGGTGAGGGCGAGGTCGCCCGAGGGCTGCAGCCAGATTTCGTCGGCGCTGCTGGCGAGATAGTAGGCGCCGGTGCCGTTGCCGCCTTCGCCGAAGCTGTCGGCGAAGGCCACGACGAACTTGCCCGAGGCGCGGAACGCGGCGATGGATTCGCGCAGTTCCTGGGTGGCGGCGATGCCTGGATTGCTGTCGTCGATCAGCAGCAGGATGCCGCTGACGCGCTCGTCGTTGCGCGCCTGCTGGATGGTGCCGATGACGTCGAACAGGATCGGATGATCCTCGCTGAGCAGCGACTGCAGCCCGTCGTTGCCCGAAGCCTCGACCGGCGCGTTGCGCAGGTCGAGCTTCAGAACGATGTGATCGGGCGCCGTGGGGGCGGACGGCGACCACCAGATCGCCACGGCGACGACGCCGGCGATCAGCAGGATGGTCAGGCCGCCGACGATGGCGAGAAAGCCGTAGATGAAGCGCATGGCCCTCTGGACGGTTCGAGTTGATCGGCCCCGGCGCGCTTGTTAGCGCGATTCGATCCCGGCCGCCACTGGCCAGCCGGTCGCGGCCGGCTGTGGAGCGGGGCCCGGAACGGGCATGGCCGATAGAGCGGATCATGATCGGATGGAAGCGCGACAATGCTTCCATCCGATCGTGTGAATCCGCTCTATCTCTCTAAAGTGTAGAGCAAACCACCTTTTGACGGAATCCGGAGCGATTCCGTCAAAAGGTGATTTTCTCTAGGGCCAGGCCCAGGCCGACATGGCAAGGCTGCCGGCCTCGAAACTGCGGTGCAAGAGGCGGCCCGGCCTGCCCTGGGCGGCTCCGGCGGCCACGAACAGCGGCAGGATGTGCTCATCGCGCGGATGGGCCCGGACGGCATGCGGGGCCTGGCTGCGATACCCGGCCAGCGCCGCTTCGTCGCCGCGCTGGATCGCCCGGTCGAGCCAATGCTCGAATTCCTCGGCCCAGGGCGTGATCCGGCCATCGGCGGCGAAATCCAGCGCCCGCAGATTGTGCACGGCCGAGCCGCTGCCCAGCAGCAATACGTCCTCGTCGCACAAGGGCGCCAGCACCCGTCCCAGCGCCAGGTGCCAGGCGGCATCGCGCGGGAACTGCACCGAGAGCTGGGTCGTGGGGATGTCGGCCTGGCGATACATCAGCATCAGTGGCACCCAGGCGCCGTGGTCGAGGCCATGCTCGGGGTCGGTCCGGGCCTCGATGCCGGCCGCTCCCAGCAACTCGACGGCGCGCCGCGCCAGCTCCGGCGCCCCCGGTGCCGGATAGCGCAGCCGGTAGAGCGGCTCGGGGAAGCCGGAGAAGTCGTGGATGGTCTCGGGTCGGGCGGCGGTGCTGGCCGTCGGCTGGGGCGATTCCCAATGCGCCGAGACGCACAGTATTGCGCGCGGCCGGGGCAGTCGCTCGCCCAGCTCGGCCAAGAACGCGTGCGCCGGCGTGCGATTGAGCGCCAGCATGGGCGAGCCGTGCGAGACAAAGACCGGTCCGAGCCGCGCCATGACAGACCTCGGCGGCGCTAACGGCTCATGCCGTGATACTCGGGATTGGGCATCATGTCGGTGGCGTGCGCCATGCGGTTCGACATGTTGAAGAACGCGATCACGTCGGCGATGTCGTAGATCTCCTCGTCGCCGAAGCCGACCTTGCGCAGGCCCTCGCGGTCGGCGTCGCCGACATCGAACGGCGTAACGGTCAGCTTCCAGGCGAAGTCGAGCATCGCGCGCTGGCGCTGGTCCAGATGCGCCACCCGATAGTTCATCACCAGCATCTCGCCCAGTTGCGGATCGCCGGACAACTGGCGCACCGCCTGGCCATGCGCCACCAGGCAGTAGTAGCAGCGATTGGCCGCGGACACGACGACGGCGATCATCTCGCGCTCCAGCTTGGAGAGCTTGGAATCGCCCAGCATCAGCTCGTTGTAGGTGGCGATGAAAGTGCGCGCCTTTTTCGGATTGTGCGCCACGGCGCGGATCACGTTGGGCACCATGCCCAGCTTCTCGCGGCACTTGGCGAAATATTTCTTGAGATCGTCCTCGCCGGGATCGGGATCGGGCAGCTTCAGGTCGAGTTTGACGACATGTTTCGGCTGCGGCATGGCGAAGTCTCCGATTAGCGTTGCACGATATCGATGCGGCGCGCGCGCAGGGCGGCGACGATATCGGCCAGGGAATGATCCAGCCCCTGGCCGGTGATGCCGATGGTATCGGGTTTCTGCCGCACCGCCATGAAATTGTCGTCGGCGAACATGCGCGGCAGGTTGAGCTCGGCGAATCGCTGGGGCTCGACGGTGAGTTCCAGTCGCGGTCGCATACGGTGTCGGCCAAGGCCCGCGCCCCTGATCTCGCTCCAGCGGAACAGGCGCGGTTGGTCGATGGTCAGCACGATGCCCTCGTCGCGCACGCAGATCACCGCGATCGGCGTGGTCAGCCGCCGCATCGCCCGCCACATATAGGTGCCCATGGTGGCCAGGATGCCGGCCAGCAGCACCAGCAGGAAAACCGAATGCTGACCCACCACATTCCCGGGCAACCCCGACGGATCGAACGCCAGCTTGATGGCCGCCACGGCGCACACCATGCCGATCACCAGCATCGACAGGTAGAACGGTCGCGAGTAGCGCACCTCGAGCGGCTGGGCCATCGCGCCCTAGCGGCCCAGCGCGCGATGGCGCAGCAGGTGGTCGGCCAGCACGCAGGCCACCATCGCTTCGGCCACCGGCACGGCGCGGATGCCGACGCAGGGATCGTGGCGGCCCTTGGTCTGGATGTCGGTCTCCTGGCCTTGCGTGTCGACGGTGCGCATCTTCTGCAGGATCGAGCTGGTCGGCTTGACCGCCAGGCGCACCACGATGTCCTGGCCGGTCGAGATGCCGCCCAAGATGCCGCCGGCATGGTTGCTGAGGAAATACGGCCGGCCGTCCCGCATGCGGATCTCGTCGCCGTTGGTCTCGCCGGTCAGTTCGGCGCTGGCGAAGCCGTCGCCGATTTCGACGCCCTTGACCGCATTGACGCTCATCAGCGCCCGCGCCAGGTCGCTGTCCAGCTTGTCGTAGAGCGGCGCGCCCAGCCCGGCCGGCACGCCCGAGGCCACCACTTCGATCACCGCGCCGGTCGAGGAGCCCGATTTGCGGATGCCGTCGAGATAGTCCTCCCAGCGCATCGCCGCCTTGGGATCGGGGCACCAGAACGGGTTCTGCTCGACGCTGTCCCAATTCCAGTTGCCGCGCTCGATCTTCTCTTTGCCGATCTGCACCACCGCGCCGCGGATTTTGACGGCCGGCCCCAGCACCTTGCGCGCCACCGCGCCGGCGGCCACGCGCACCGCCGTCTCGCGCGCCGACTGGCGGCCGCCGCCGCGATAGTCGCGGATGCCGTATTTGGCCCAGTAGGTATAGTCGGCGTGGCCGGGACGGAACTTGTCCTTGATCTCCGAATAGTCCTTGGAACGCTGGTCGACGTTCCTGATCAGCAGGCTGATCGGCGTGCCGGTGGTCTGGCCCTCGAACACGCCCGACAGGATCTCCACCGCATCGGGCTCCTGGCGCTGGGTGGTGAAGCGCGAGGTGCCGGGCCGGCGGCGATCCAGGTAATGCTGGATATCCGATTCCTGCAGCGGGATGAGCGGCGGCGTGCCGTCGACCACGCAGCCGATCGCCGGCCCGTGGCTTTCGCCCCACGAGGTGAAGCGAAACAGCGTGCCGAAACTGTTGCCCGCCATGATTATTTTTCCGGATCGAAATTCTTCAGCAGCTCGGCGAGCTGCGGCGCCTTGTCGGTCGCGATCATGCCGACCGTATGGTAGCCGGCATCGACATGGTGCACCTCGCCCGACACGCCGGCGCCCAGCTCGCTCAGCAAATAGAGCGCCGAGCCGCCCACGTCGTCGATCGTGACGTTGCGGCGCAAGGGCGCGTTCAGCTCGTTCCACTTCATGATGTACTGGAAGTCGCCGATGCCGTAGGCCGCCAGGGTGCGGATCGGTCCGGCCGAGATGGCGTTGACGCGGATATTTTGCTTGCCCAAATCGTTGGCGATGTAGCGCACGCTGGCCTCGAGCGCGGCCTTGGCCACGCCCATGACGTTGTAGTGCGGGATCACCCGCTCGGCGCCGTAATAGGTCAGGGTCAGCAGGCTGCCGCCATTGGGCATCATCGCCGCCGCGCGCTGGCACACCGCCGTGAACGAATAGCAGGAGATATTCATGGTCATGGCGAAGTTTTCCGCCGTGGTGTCGACGTAGCGGCCCTTGAGCTGGTCCTTGTCGGAAAAGCCGATGGCGTGCACCAGGAAGTCGAGGCTGCCCCATTCGTTCGCCAGCTTGGCGAACAGCGCGTCCATGCTGGCCGCATCGCTCACGTCGCACGGCTCGATCAGCTTGGACTGGAGTTCTTCGGCCAGCGGCCGCACGCGCTTTTCCAGCGCTTCGCCCTGGTAGGTGAAGGCCAGCTCCGCACCATGGGCGTGCAGCGCCTTGGCGATGCCCCAGGCGATCGAGCGGTTGTTGGCGACGCCCATGATGACGCCTTTCTTGCCGGCCATCAGGGCTTGGGGAGACGACATTGCGACCTCGGGAGAATGACGTGGGACGGTTTGGGGCCATCCTACACGATCACCCGCCTCGGTCAATCGGCGGCCCGGCTAAGCGCCAGTATTTGCTAGCGAAATCCCATCGACCGGGCCGTCAGGATGGCGCCAGGCCCACCCGGCGCATCAGGTCGCTGCGCGTCGGCTCGGGCAGGGCGTCGATCGCCTCGGCCAGCCGCGCCAGCCGGCGATGGGCGCCGTGTACCTGGTCGATCAGGGACAGCACCATAGGCACGGTGTCGGTCTCGACCGCCATGTCGTCGACCAGGTCGCGGATGAGCTGGGCCCGGGCGATATCGGCTTCGCCGAACAAATAGCCGGTCTCGTCCTGCAGCGGCCGCACCCAGCGCTCGGCGATCCAGTATTCCAGGTCGGCCTGCCGGCAATGCACGATCGACACCACTTCCTGCAGTCGCAACGCCATGGCGTCCTCCTAGCTCAGCCCGGCCTTGCGGCGCACGTCGTAGTCGTGGCCGTCGGCCCAATTCTTGATCGTTTCCTTCAGCGCGCCGTCCTTGTCGTCCGGCAGCATCACCGTCAGATGGACATACTGGTCGCCGCGATTGCCGGCCTTGTCGGCGATGCCCTTGCCCTTCAGGCGCAGGGTAGCGCCGGTGTTGGTGCCGGCCGGGACGGTCATGGCGACCGAGCCGTCGATGGTCGGCACGTCGATCTTGCCGCCCAGCACGGCCTCCTGCAGCGTGATCGGCACGTCCAGATGCACGTCGTTGTCCTTGCGCCGGAAATGGGCGTGCGGGGCGACGTGGATCTCGATATAGGCATCGCCCTGCGGTCCGCCGCCGATGCCCGGCAGGCCCTGGCCCTTCAGCCGCAGCATCTGCCGGTCGGCGGTGCCGGCGGGAATGTTGACGTCGAGGGTGCGACCGTCGGGCAGGGTGAGCCGCTTCTTGGCGCCCAGCGCCGCCTCCAGGAACGGCACTTCGAGCGTGTAGGTCACGTCGCTGCCCGGCATGCGCATGCCTTGGCCGCCACCACCCATGCCAGCCCCGAATCCGCCGGCGCTACGCCGGCCGCGGGTGCGGCCGAACAGCTCGGAGAAGACGTCCTCGGCCGCCATGCCCTCGAAGCCGGCGTCGCTGAAATCGCCGGCGTAGCGGGCGCCGTCGTCGGTATGGGCGTATTGGCGATAATACTGGCGCGGCGGCCGTTCCTGGCCACTGGCGTCGATCTCGCCGGCATCGAAGCGGCGGCGCTTCTCTGCATCGGACAGCAGCTCGTAGGCACCGGACACTTCCTTGAACTGCGCCTCGACATCCTTGCGGCCCGGATTGACGTCCGGGTGCAGTTTCTTGGCCAGCTTGCGATAGGCCTTTTTTATTTCGTCCGGCGTCGCGGTCCGCGCCACGCCCAGCACTTCGTACGGGTCTTTCATTTAGGGGAGTTCCGTCTGCAACTGATTTGCAAATCCGAGATGCTCAAATTTGGGGCGGCTATGCCGATTCGGCAAGAGAGATGCGTGCATATCGGCTGGCCTGCGACGCCGGGGGGGCGCATATTCCACCGCCGGAGGAGTTCAATGGACCATAGTGAAGCCAACGCCGCCCCCGAGGCCGTCGAGACCGACCCGATGCGGCAGTTCGCGGCTTGGATGACCGAGGCGGAGAAGTCGGAGCCCAACGATCCCAACGCCATGGCGCTGGCCACGGTCGGTCGGGACGGCATGCCGTCGATCCGCATGGTGCTGCTGAAGGGCATCGACGAGCGCGGCTTTGCCTTCTACACCAATTTCGAGAGCCGCAAGGGCGAGCAGCTGCTGAGCCACCCCAAGGCGGCGCTGTGCTTCCACTGGAAGTCGCTGCGCCGGTCGGTGCGCATCGAAGGCGACATCGAGAAGGTCACGGACGCGGAGGCCGACGCCTATTTCGCCAGCCGACCGCGCGGCAGCCAGATCGGCGCCTGGGCCTCCAAGCAATCCCGTCCCTTGACCGGACGGCTCGAACTCGAGAAAGCAGTCGCGCTCTATGCGGCCAAGTTCCATATCGGCGCCGTACCCCGGCCGCCCTACTGGTCGGGATTTCGCGTGCTGCCCGTTCGTATCGAGTTCTGGCAGGACAAGCCGTTCCGCCTGCACG
Organism: uncultured Hyphomicrobiales bacterium; assembly: GCA_964458605.1. Taxonomy (GTDB): domain Bacteria; phylum Pseudomonadota; class Alphaproteobacteria; order Reyranellales; family JAQSWP01; genus JBBSNV01. The sequence continues at coordinate 496,269 of CAYWLS010000001.1, forward strand.
AGCGGCTGGTCTACAGCCGCATGCCGGGGGCCAATGCCTGGCGCGTCGAACGGCTCTATCCCTGACGGATCGGCATCATGGCGGATCTCGCAGTCGGCAACGGTATCGACAGGACACGCAACGGCCAGCTGATGCGCTGGGCTACCGTGGCGTCGACCGCGGTCGCCGCGGTCCTGATCGCCGCCAAGACGGCCGCCTGGCTGATGACGGACTCGGTCAGCCTGCTGTCCTCGCTGCTCGATTCCTCGCTCGACCTGCTGGCTTCCCTGATCACGCTGCTCAGCGTGCGTCATGCGCTGACGCCGGCCGATCGCGAGCACCGGTTCGGGCACGGCAAGGCCGAAGCGCTGGCCGGGCTGGTCCAGTCCGGGTTCATCGGCGCTTCCGCCATCTGGCTGTTCGTTGCCGCCGGCGAGCGCATCGCCAAGCCCCAACCGGTGGAGCAGGAGATGGTCGGCATCGTCGTCATGGTGGCGTCGATCGCCCTGACCCTGGCGCTTGTCGTCTTCCAGCGAATGGTGGTGCGGCGGACCGGTTCGTTGGCGGTGGGCGCCGACCGGATGCACTATCAGTCCGATCTCGTTACCAATCTCGGCGTCATCCTGGCGATCGGCCTGACCAAATGGGCCAAGCTGCCCCTGGCCGATCCCATCATCGCCATCTGCATCGGTCTCTATATCCTGAAGAGCGCAACCGACATCGCGAGGCGGGCCTATCACGAATTGCTCGACCGGGAATTCTCCGACGAGGAACGCGAGCGCATCAAGTCAATCGTGCGTGGCCATCCCGAAGTCAAGGACATGCACGATCTGCGCACCCGGTCGTCCGGCCCCAACCGCTTCATCCAGTTCCACATGGAACTGGATCCCGAGCTGTCGTTGCGGCAGGCGCACGTGGTTTCCGATGCGGTCGAGGTGCAGTTGCTGGCGGCGTTCCCCAATGCCGAGATCATCATCCACGAGGATCCGCAGGGCGTGATCGAGAATCGCGCGCAGTTCGCCTGATCATGGTCGGCGCGGTCGTCGAGGACCAGGCCGAGGCCATTGCATTCCTCGGCCGGCCCCAGGCCTATGGCCTGACCGACGATGCCGAGGTGACGCGCATCGACACCCACGGCGCGGCGGTGTTCCTGGTCGGCGATCGCGCCTACAAGCTCAAGCGCGCGGTCAAGTTTCCTTTCATGGATTTCTCCACTGTGGCGCGCCGGCGCGCCATGTGCTGCGCCGAGGTGGAAATCAACCGGCGCACCGCGCCGCACATCTATCTGGGCGTGGCGCCCCTGCAGCGGCAGGGCAAGGCCTTGCGCCTGGGGGCCGTCGTCGAGCCCGCCGACCTGCCGGCCGAGGCGCTCGACTGGGTGGTGGCGATGCGGCGCTTCGATACCGGCCGGCTGCTCGACGCGGTTGCGGCGCGGGGCGAACTTGACATGGCGCTGGCCGAGCGTCTGGCCGATGTGGTGGCTGCGTTTCACCGCGCCGCCGAAAGGATGACGGACCGCGGCGGGGCCGGGGCGCTGATGGAAGCGGTGGCACTCGATGTCGAGCAGATGGCCGCGCGCGGGGATCTGCTGGATACGGCCGTGAGCGGCCGGCTGGCCGCGCTGATGCCCAAGGCGGCGGCCGCCATGGCCCAGGCGGCCGACCGGCGCCGCGCGATCGGCGCGGTGCGCCGCTGCCACGGCGATCTGCATCTGGGCAATATCTTCCTCGATGGCGAACTTCCGGGCGAGCGGCGGCCGGTGCCGTTCGATGCCATCGAGTTCAACGAACGCCTGTCCTGCATCGATACGCTCTACGATCTGTCGTTCCTGCTGATGGACATGGATTTCCGCGGCCTTCGCGATCAGGCCAATCGCGTGCTCAATCGCTATCTGTGGCTATGCGATGGCACCGATCGCGACAATCTGGCCGCGCTGGCGCTGCTGCCGATCTACCTGGCGCGGCGCGGCGCCATCCGGGCTCATGTCGGCGCGGCCAATGTGGCGCATCTGACGGGCGAGGCGCGCGAGCGGGAATGCGCCAAGGCGCGGGGCTATCAGCGCTACGCCCTGGCCGCGCTGCAGGCCAAGCCGGCGCGGCTGATCGCCATTGGCGGCCTGTCGGGCACCGGCAAGACCAGCCTGGCGCTGGCCCTGGCGCCGCGCATCGGCGCCTTGCCCGGCGCGGTGGTGCTGCGCAGCGATGTGCTGCGCAAGCGGATGGCCGGCGTGAAGCTGGAGCAGCGCATGCCGGCGGGCTGGTATACGCCGGACAACGCTGCCGCCATCTATCGCGCTTTGGTCGATCAGGCATCCGTGGCGCTGCGCGCGGGACACAGCGTGGTCGCCGACGCCGTGTTCGCGCGCGCCGAGGAGCGCGCCGCCATCGCCGAAGCGGCGCGCGAAGCCGGAGCGCCGTTCGACGGGCTATGGCTTCAGGCGCCGGCAGAGGCGCTGAAGGCGCGGGTGGCCGAACGGCAGGGCGATGCCTCCGACGCCACGCCGCAGGTGGTCGAGCGCCAGCTTCGCTACGACGTGCGGAATGTGGATTGGCCGGTCCTCTCCACCGACCGGGCACCCCAGGCGGTCGCCCAGGCCGCGCTGCCGATCCTCGGGCTTTGAGCGAAATCAACGCCGTCGGGCCGGCGCCGCCGCAGATTGCCGCTCAAGCGGCACGGACCGCGGGAGGACCGCCATGCTCAGCTATGAGGATTGCCTGGGATTCTGCGAACTGACCGAAGAAGAGATCGCAGCCATTGCCCAGCACGAGCATATCCCTATGATCGTGGCGACGGAGCTGGCCAACTATCTTTGCCACCAGCCGGACGGCACGCCGATGATCAAGCGCATGATCCTCGACGATATGGCCGAGGCCCAGGCGGCGGGCGATCGGGCGCGTTACATCAGGCTCAAGCTGGTGTTGCGCCATTTCGTGCACACCCATCCGTCCAACGCGGCCGCGACCCGCCCGTAGACTGCAAGGAGACCCAAGCGTGCTGAAGAAAATCCGCCTCGAAATGGCCCGCAGCAAGGAATTCCCCGACGGCAGCAAGTTCCACGGCTACGAGCTGGTGGCGCCGCTGACGCGAGAGGGGCATCTCGATGCGGAGGCCTGGAAAAGCGCCAAGGAGCAGTGCTGGGTGCATCGCTTCTGGCAGGGGCAGGCCGACGAGCGGGGCCTGCTGCAGTACAAGCGCAATCGCTGGGTGTTCTCCTACGTCCCGGGCGAGGACGACGACGAGCCGATTTTTCGCCTCGGCCAACATGCCTTCAAGGCGGGCGAATATGTCTCGATTACCGAGCATGACGGGGTGCAACGCACCTTCGTGGTCGCCGCCGTCGCCTGAAAATCGTTCGTTTCCAAGCCATTAGAGCGATATGCGGGCGGCGTCTGGCGCGTTGACAGCCGGGCTTTGCTGGCTATACTTCGCCGCCATTCCGGAGAACGTGGAACCGCATTGCGGCCTCCCGCCCCAGCGCAGGCTGGACCAAGGCCTATCCGGACATTCGAACGAAGTTAGGAGAAGCGCGTGAGCAAACGCGAGAATTCGAAGTACAAGATCAATCGACGCCTTGGCGTCAATCTGTGGGGCCGTCCCAAGAGCCCCGTCAACCGCCGCGAATATCCGCCCGGCCAGCACGGTCAGAAGCGCAAGAAGCCGTCCGACTACGGCGTGCAGCTGATGGCCAAGCAGCGCCTGAAGGGCTACTACGGCAACATCAGCGAGCGCCAGATGCGCCGGCTCTACCAGGAGGCCATGCGTCGCCGCGGCGACACCGGCGAGAACCTGATCGAGTTGCTGGAGCGCCGTCTCGACGCGGTGGTCTATCGCATGAAATTCGCGGTGACGCCGTTCGCCGCGCGTCAGCTGGTCAACCACGGCCATGTCAAGGTCAACGGCCGCCGGGTCAATATCCCGTCGTTCCAGGTCAAGGACGGCGCCCAGATCGAGCTGACCGCCAAGGCCAAGCAGCTAGCGGTGGTGCTGGAATCGGTGCAGAGCGCAGAGCGCGACGTTCCCGATTACCTGTCGGTCGACCAGAAGGACATGAAGGGCAGCTTCGTGCGCGGCCCCAAGCTCGCCGACGTGCCGTTCCCGGTGCAGATGGAACCCTCGATGGTGGTCGAGTTCTACTCGCGCTAGACAACCATTCGCATAGCCTCGATCCAGGCCCGCCGGCCGCAACCGGCGGGCTTTTTGCTGGTTTGCCGGCGGCATCGCGGCACGGTAGCGTCCCCGCGCGGCAGGCGATACCGGTCGAACATTCCGATGGCAGGCTCCTTGATTGTGGCGTGGGCGATGTTGGTCTTCGCGGCCCTGGTCGCGCACGGCTATGGCGTCGCGACGATCTATCTGTGCCGCAACGTCCCGGTTGGCTGGGCGCCGACATCGGCCATCGGGCTGGCCGCGCTGATGCTGCTGGGCGGGCTCGCCAATCTGCTGCAGCTTGCCTTTGCACCGCTGCTTCTGGCGCTGGCCGCTATCGGTGCGGCGCTCGATCTGTGGTGGTGGCTGGGCGGCGGGTTGCGCCGGCAGCGCCATGCCTTGCGCGACTATGGGCTCGGGCCGGCGCTCTTCGTCGCAGCGATCGTGGTGGCGGTTCTTTCCTTTGTCGCCGTGACGCAATTCCCGCCGGCAGCCGTCAACCTGCACGACGATCTGGAGAAATACTTCGCGTTCCCCACGCGCATGCTGGCAACCGGCACGCTCGCCGGCAGCCCGCTCAATGCGCTGGGCATCGAGACGCTGGGCGGGCAGGCGTGGTTCCACGGCTTCCTGCTGGCGGTGCTGCCGATCCAGTACGTCAATGGCTTCGATGCGCTGATCTGCCTCGGTCTTGCCATGCTGCTGCTGGCCGGTTTGGTCCGGGCGCGGCAGGTGCCGGTCGGCGCCCTGGCCATCGTCGTGCTGGTGACGATCGACCCGCAATACGTCAACGTCTCGCCGCTCTATTTCGGCGTGGCGCTGTCTTTGGCCTTGGTGCTGCGGCGGTTCGAGCGGCCGGCGCGGCCTGGCGAGGATGTGGTGACAGGCCTGATGCTGGCGGCCCTGGTGGCCGCCAAGCCCAGCCTGGTGCCGTTCGCCGTCGTCGCGCTGCTAGGCGACGCTGCGACGACGATGGCGTTGAGGGGTGGCGTTGCGCAGGCCATCGCCAGTCTGGCGCGGACGGCGATCTGGTCGGCGCTGTTTGTCGCGCCATGGCTGGGCCTGTATGCGGCGCAGTATGTCCACTGGACCGCGCTGCCGGCCAGCGCCGGGCCAGCGCCATCGGTCCCCCTGGCCGCCTTTTTCTCCTTGGCGGACCTGCCCTATGGCGCGGCCGCCGCGATCTATACCGGCGCGACCGTGCTGGGGCTTGCCGTTGCGGTATTTGGCGGGATCGCCGGCCGCGGCGATGGCAAGCGGCCGGCTCTGGCGTTGGCGGCCACAGCGCTGGCCGGGACGGTGTCGTATTTTGCCGAAACGTGGTTTCTGGCCAGCTATCAGAGCAGCTTCGGCACCGCTTTCCGCTACGGGCTCCTCAACGTGCTGATCGTGGCGCCGCTCTGCGTCGCGCTGGGATGGCGGGAGCAAGGACGCTGGGCCGGACCATCGCGGGCGGCTGCGCTGCTGCTTGCCGGCGGGGTCGTTGCGGGGTTTGCGCCCAGTCTGCTCGGCCGTATCGATCAGGCGTGGACCTACGGCCATGTCCTGGCCTTTGGCTGGTCGGCCACGCAGGGCGAGTATTTCGACTACAACCGGGCGCGGCTAGGCAAGGATGCGGGCGATGGCGCCAGGGGCGCGCAGAAGCTGGTGCCGCCAGGCGAGCCGATCCTGGTCTGGACCGAATCGCCGTTCCAGTTCGACTTCGCCCGTAACCCGATCCTCGATGTCCAGCCGGCGGGGCTGGCTACGCCATGGGCCCGCGTGCCGACTGTGCGCTACCTGATCTGGGAATATCGCGGCTTCGCGGTGCGCACGCCGCAGGCCTACGAAGATGCTGCCGAGGGCGTCGGCCTGTATGAGAGGATCATTGCCCTGCGCAGCCTGGCATTCGTCCGCGCGCTCGATGCGGCGACCCGTTCGGGACGGATCCTCTACAACGACGGCTGGCTGGTGGTCGTTGCGTTGGCGGGCCCCATCGACCAGGGCTGGCGGAAAGTCCGGCCCTAGGTCGACCGCCTTATGCGGCTGCGTGCGCGGCCTTGCCCTTGTCGGAAGGATGGCTGTCTTCGTCGCTCCAGCGCTGGGCGATCTCGTCCAGCGACTTCAGCAGCGGGCCGAGCTCCAGCCCCCGTCGCGATAAGGAGTAGGTCACTTGCGGCGGGATGGTCGGCTGGTAGTGTCGCTCGATCACGTCGGCGCTTTCCAGCAGCCGCAGGCGCTCGGTCAGAACCTTGGCCGAAATGCCCTGAACCTTGCGCTTCAACTCGCCGAATCGGGTCGGGCCGTCGTTGCGCAGTACCCACAGAATATACGTGGTCCATGGGCCCATCAGAAGCCGCAGGATGGCATCCATCGGGCAACCCATCTCGGATCTCGGTAGTGGCATGACGTCCTCACTGCTTTATAGTTACAATTGGTAACTACATATCGAAAAATAAGCAAGATACGGTTTATCTGACCTCCGGGCCGACGGGTTCCCGCAAGACCGAATCGCCAAGGGTTGCGAATAGAGATTACCGTACCAATAAAAAACAATTCGGTTTCGTCACCATTCCGTCCGACGCCAAAGGGAAAGGGCCGCCGGCGGTCCCAGACTGCTGACAAAGCCCTCGCGCGTTCGAGGGCTTTGTGATTCTGTGAGCCATGCTTAAGAAGCCACTACCGGCGCAGACCGCGCTCGAGATGGTGACGCTCGATGGCCTGGTGCCAAGGGATCACTTGCTGCGCAAGATCGAGGCGGCGATCGATTTTTCCTTCATCCACGAGCGGGTAGCGGGGCTTTACAGCCCGGACAACGGCCGGCCGGCGCTGGATCCGACGCGATCGCGCCCACGCCCGGCCTGACGCCCAATCCTCACGCCACTATCAAACCCATCGTCGGCAAAACAAAAACCCCGCCGAAATTCGGCGGGGCTTTGTCAGCAGTCTGGGCCGCCAGCGGCGGCCTTTTCTTTCCGGACGATCCGAGCTCTTGATCTATTCGGCTGCCGTCTGCTGGATCTGCACGCCCTTGCTCTGCAGGAATTGCTGCAGCTCGCCGGTGGCATGCATCTCGCGGATGATGTCGCAGCCGCCCACGAACTCGCCCTTGACGTAGAGCTGGGGAATGGTCGGCCAGTTGCTGAAATCCTTGATGCCCTGGCGCAGCGAGGGGTCCTGCAGCACGTCGAAGCTCTTGAACTTGACGCCCACATCGCTCAGCACATCGACCACCGCCGCGGAGAAGCCGCATTGCGGGAACACCGGATTGCCCTTCATGTAGAGCACCACGTCGTTGGACGTGATGTCGTTCTTGATGCGCGAGGCCACCGAAACGTCGGTCATTGTCGTCTCCTGTTGTCCCTTACCAGTATCCCTTATTCCGGCGCCTGGGTCTGCAGCGCCAGCGCATGCAGTTCGCCACCCATGCGGCCCTTGAGGGCCTGGTAAACCATTTGATGCTGTTGCACCCGGCTCTTGCCGGCGAAGGCCGAAGAGGTCACGACGGCGGCATAGTGATCGCCATCGCCGCGCAGGTCGCGGATCTCCACCTTGGCGTCGGGCAGGCTCGCCTTGATCAGCTGCTCGATGTCTTCCGCCGCCATTGCCATCTTAAAACTCCGGGTCTGTCTCCGGCGCCTGCCGACCTCAAGGAATTCGGGATCAGCTATTCCACCGCTGCCATATAGCCGGGCAACCAGGCTTCATGGGCGCGGCGCAACTCCCCGACCGATATAGATAGCAGCCCGGGGACTGTCAACGAAGTGCCTGTCGCGGTACCCAGCTCGAGAATAGGGACATTGGCGGCTTGGGCCGCCAGCAGAACCGCCGATCTGTCGCTGGTGGCAACGATATAGCGGGCCTGATCCTCGCCGAACCAGAAGGCGTGGGCCGGGACTCCGCCGGCCAGGCCGTCCTTCAGCGTCAGGCCAGACCCGCTCGCCAGCACCATGTCGACCAGTCCCATCATCAGCCCGCCATCGGACAGGTCGTGGCAGGCGCTGACGATTCCACTTTCGATCAGGCCGCGCACCAGATTGCCGGCCTTCTTTTCGAGCGCCAGGTCGACCGGCGGCGGCGCGCCTTCTTCGCGGCCGTGGATTTCGCGCAGATAGAGGGACTGGCCCAGATGGCCTGTGGTCTGTCCGATCAGCAGCAGGGTGGCGCCGCCGGGCGGGGCGATGCCGGCCGTGTTGCGGATGTCCTTGATCACGCCGACCGCGCCGATCACCGGGGTCGGCAGGATGGCGCGTCCCTGGGTCTCGTTGTAGAGCGACACATTGCCCGACACGACCGGGAAGTCGAGGGCGGTGCAGGCCTCGGCCATGCCTTCGATGCAGCCGGCGAACTGGCCCATAACCTCCGGCTTCTGCGGGTTGCCGAAATTCATGTTGTCGGTGACCGCCAGCGGCGTGGCCCCCACCGCGGTCAGGTTGCGCCAGGCCTCGGCCACCGCCTGGCGGCCGCCGGTGCGGGGATGGGCCTGACAATAGCGCGGCGTGCAATCGGAGGTCATGGCCAGCGCCTTGTGGCCGGCGACGCGCACGATGGCGGCATCGGCCGCGGCCGGGCCCTTGGCGGTGTCGCCGCGCACCATGTGGTCGTATTGCTCCCAGATCCAGCGCTTGGAGGCGAAGTCGGGGCTGCCGGCCAGTTTCATCACCGTGGCGGTCCAATCCTGCGGCGCCGGCACCGACGATGCCGCGATTGCTGCCGGCAGCTCGGTATGCACGAAGGGCCGCTCGTAGATCGGCGCTTCGGTGACCAGCGGCGGGATCGGGATGTCGGCGGCGGTCTCGCCGTGCCATTTCAGGACCATGCGGCCGGTATCGGTGATGCGGCCGATCACCGAGAAATCGAGCTCCCATTTCCGGAAGATCTTCTCCGCCTCCGGCTCGCGCCCCGGCTTGAGCACGATCAGCATGCGTTCCTGGCTCTCGGACAGCATCAGTTCGTAGGGGATCATGCCGGTCTCGCGCATCGGCACCTTGTCGAGCGCGATCTCGACGCCGGTGCCGCCCTTGGCCGCCATCTCGAAGGACGATGAGGTGAGGCCGGCCGCGCCCATGTCCTGGATGGCGACGATGGCGTCGGTGGCCATCAGCTCGAGGCAGGCTTCCAGCAGCAGCTTCTCGGTGAACGGGTCGCCGACCTGTACCGTGGGGCGCTTGGATTCGCTGTCCTCGTTGAACTCGGCGGAGGACATGGTGGCGCCGTGGATGCCGTCGCGCCCGGTTTTGGAGCCGACATAGACCACCGGGTTGCCGACGCCGGCCGCGGCCGAATAGAAGATGCGGTCGGCCGGCGCGATGCCCACGGTCATGGCGTTGACCAGGATGTTCTCGTTGTAGGCGCGGTGGAAATTGGTTTCGCCGCCCACCGTCGGCACGCCGATGCAATTGCCGTAGCCGCCGATGCCGGCCACCACGCCCTCGACCAGATGCCGCGTCTTGGGATGCGATGGATCGCCGAAGCGCAGCGCGTTGAGATTGGCGATCGGCCGCGCGCCCATGGTGAACACGTCGCGCAATATGCCGCCCACGCCGGTCGCCGCGCCCTGATAGGGCTCGATATAGGAAGGATGGTTGTGGCTCTCCATCTTGAAGATGCAGGCCAGCCCGTCGCCGATATCGATCACGCCGGCATTCTCGCCCGGGCCCTGGATCACCCAGGGCGCCTTGGTCGGCAGCTTCTTCAGCCAGACCTTCGAGGATTTGTAGGAGCAGTGCTCGCTCCACATCGCCGAGAAGATGCCGAGTTCGGTGATGTTGGGCTCGCGGCCCATGATGTGCAGCACGCGCTGGTATTCTTCGGACGACAGGCCGTGCTCGGCGACGAGTTCGGGCGTGATCTCTATCGCCCTTGGGGGCTCGTTGTGGCCGTGGGGAACGCTCACGGGTGATCCTTAACGCGGGTTAGGAGAGGGCCTTGACCAGCCCGTCGAAGAAGTAATTGCCGTCGGTGCCGCCGATCAGCGGATCGGTGCGGTTCTCCGGATGCGGCATCAGCCCCAGCACGGTCTTGCTGTCGTTGAACACGCCGGCGATGTGGCCGCGCGAGCCGTTGGGATTGGATTCGTCGGTCAGCGCCCCGTCGGCGGCGCAATAGCGGAACGCCACCTGGTCGCGGTCTTCCAGCTTCTTCATGGTGTCGTCGTCGGCGAAATAGTTGCCGTCGGCATGCGCCACCAGGAAGGTCACCACCTGGCCCTGCTGCATGCCGGCGGTAAACAGGCTCTGGCTGGTCTCGACGCGCAGATTGACGTCCTTGCAGTTGAACCGCAGATGGGCGTTGCGCATCAAAGCGCCCGGCAGCATGCCGGCCTCGGTCAGGATTTGGAAGCCGTTGCAGATGCCCAGCACCGGCACGCCCTTCTCGGCGCGCGCCTTGACTTCGCGCATCACCGGCGAATGGGCGGCCATGGCGCCCGAGCGCAGATAGTCGCCGTAGGAGAAGCCGCCGGGCACCACGATCAGGTCGACCTTGGGCAGTTCGGCATCGCCATGCCAGTGCATCAGCGGGGCGCTGCCCGTGCTGCGCTCCAGCGCTATCGCCACGTCGCGTTCGCGGTTGGATCCGGGGAAGACGAGGACCGCAGCCTGCACGGTTCTACTCCTTGGCCCGCATGCGGACCTTACTGCACCAGCTCGATCGAGTAGTTCTCGATCACCGTGTTGGCCAGCAGCTTGCGGCACATGGCATCCACTTCGCTCTTGGCCTTGGCGGGATCGCTTTCCTTCAGCTCCAGCTCGATGAACTTGCCCTGGCGCACATCGCCCACGCCCTGGAAACCCAATCGGCCCAGCGCCTGGCCGATCGCCTTGCCCTGGGGGTCCAGCACGCCGTTCTTCAGGGTGACATGCACGCGCGCTTTCATCGTCGAACTCCGAATTGCTTACTGAACCGCCGTCGGGCCGCGCACGTCGCCGGGCCCGCCCTCGAGCAGGATGCCGAGCCGGCGCGCCACTTCCTGATAGGCTTCCTCGACCTTGCCCAGATCGCGGCGGAAACGGTCCTTGTCCATCTTCTCGTTGGTCTTGACGTCCCACAGCCGGCACGAATCGGGGCTGATCTCGTCGGCCAGGACGATGCGCATCATGTCGTCCTCGTAGAGCCGGCCGAACTCGATCTTGAAGTCGATCAGCTTGATGCCGATGCCGAGGAACAGGCCGACCATGAAGTCGTTGACGCGCAGCGCCAGTGCCATGATGTCGTCGATGTCCTGCGGCGAGGCCCAGCCGAAGGCGGTGATGTGTTCTTCGCTGACCATCGGATCGCTGAGCGCGTCGTTCTTGTAGTAGAACTCGATGATCGAGCGCGGCAGGGTGGTGCCTTCGGAGATGCCGAAGCGTTGCGCCAGCGAACCGGCCGCGACGTTGCGCACCACCACCTCGAGCGGAATGATCTCCACCTCGCGCACCAGCTGCTCGCGCATGTTGAGGCGGCGAATGAAGTGGGTCGGAACGCCGATTTCGGCCAGCCGCATCATCAGGTACTCGGAGATGCGGTTGTTGATGACGCCCTTGCCGGTGATGGTGCCCTTCTTCTGGTTGTTGAAGGCGGTGGCGTCGTCCTTGAAATACTGCACGATCGTGCCCGGCTCGGGGCCCTCGAACAGGATCTTGGCTTTTCCTTCGTAGAGGCGGCGCCGGCGGGTCATGGCTACATTCCTGGTCTGGCAAGACGCGGGCGGCGCGCAAGGGGCGCGTTGGGCGTCAAAAAACACCGGCAGGGCGATGTCAGGGGGCTTATAGCGCCTGCGCGACAGGGTCGCAATCGACCTCTGCTATTCATCCACACTTTCGTTCAATTCCAACGCCTTATGCCAAATTTCCGGGCCAGTTGCCGCAGCGGTCTTGGAAATGACGTATATGTCATTTATTCCAGCAGGGTAGTGGTATTCAGGCCGGCAACGGTCACTTGCAGAATAGCCCGCGGCACAGCGGGGAATGGAGGCTTCCGCCATGTCCAACCAAATTACCTACGATCCGGCTTACGACACCGTCGAGCCGAACGATTTCGCGTCGATGATCGAGGTGTCACGTTACGGCCGCCGCTCCCCCGCCTTCGACAAGATCATCTCGGCCACCCACGACCATTTCTGGGATCCGTTCGATACCGCCTATATCGATTTCAGCCAGCCTTTCGACCTCAAGAACGAGCCGCTGCTGCCGTTCGAGATGATCGGCGAGTTGCGCTGCGCCGTGGGCGACCGGCTGGACGAAGGCCAGAAGATCGCCCTGACCAACGCCAATGTGCACTGGTCGCTGTCCAGCATCCTGCACGGCGAGCAGGGCGCGCTGTCGCTGTCGGCCAGCCTGTGCCACATCCTGAGCGACCCGGGCGCGCAGGAATACGCCGCCAACCAGGCGCGCGAAGAAGCGCGTCATGTCGCCGCCTTCTCGCGCTACATCCAGGTGCGCTGGGGCGATCCGCTGCCGGTCGGTCCGACGCTCGGCCGCATGCTGGGCGAGCTGGTCGCCGCGCACGAGGTTTACAAGAAGCTGGTCGGCATGCAGATGCTGATCGAGGGCCTGGCGATGGGCGCCTTCGCCACCTTCCACAGCAAGGCGCGCGATCCGCTGCTGGTGAAGCTCACGCAGCTCGTCATGACCGACGAGGCCTTCCACCACCGTTTCGGCCGCATCTGGGCGCAGAAGACCATGCCCAAGCTGACGGCGGAGGAACACAGCCGGGTCGAGGACTGGGCGGCCCAGGTGTTCCAGGTGCTGCTGTTCAACCTGATCAACGCCGAGCAGAAGAAGATCATCTACGCCCAGTTCGGCCTGGACTGGGAATGGGTGCGCGACGCCATGCGCGAGGCCTTCACCGACGCCAAGCGGCGCGAGCAGATGACCGAGGCCACCAACATCTTCCGCGTGCTGATCAAGACCCTGCTGCATGCCGGCATCATCACCGATCGCACCAAGCCGCTCTATGCGGTGTGGGTCGACATGGACGAGCTGAAGCGCGAAGGCGACACCATGGTCGGCGACGCCATCGCCGACCAGGGCATCGCCTATCTCAAGGAGATCAACGCCAGGCGACGCAAGGCGGCCAAATCGGCGGCCATCTGAGACCGGTCCGTCCCAGGCTGCCCAGGCCGCGCCGGCCGCCCGGCCGTATCGTCGGCGCGGTTACAGCGGCTTGACGATGTAACGCGAGCGCGGGAAGTGGACGACCACGTCGCCCACCTTTCCGTCGCGGCGCTTCAGCGCCAGCTGATCGTTGTCGACATAGACGAGTTCGCCCTCGACCCATTCCTGGCCGTAATCTTCCGGCCGAATCGCGATCCCCGAGCCCAGCGGCGGATCGCCCGGCATCGGTTGCGACGGAGCGGGAGTTGCGGGCATCGCTAGGCGCGCGACTTCCAGCGCATCGGCCGCCGCCATTTCCTGACGCCTGCCGTGGCCGATCGCCTTGACCCGTTCGGTCCAGGCTTTCACGCGCGGAAATTCGGCGACGATGGCGCCACCCTTGCGCGGCAAGGCATCGAGAAACCAGAAGCCGTGATAGAGCGTGAAATCGAGCAGCGCGGGGGCGTCGCCGGTGAAGAAGCGGCGGCCATCGCCCAGCATGTCCTCGATCCAGCCGAATTGCTGGCGCACGATGGGCAGGCGCGTCTCCGCATCGCGCCTCAGCCGGTCCAGGTCCGGTTCGGGCCGGCCGCGCATGGCGGCACGGTCGCGATGGAAGCCGGTTTCCATTACGTCGGCATTGATGCCGCTGATATAGCGGGCGATCGGCCAGAAGAACTGGTCTTCGGCCCAGGTGCCGAGCGCCCAGGTCAGACCGTACCGGCCATGCGGAAACAGCGGCGGCGCGGGATGGCGTCGATCCAGCTCGGCGGCGATCAGCTTGGTGTCGCAATAGACATCGGCGCCGATCTGCAGCACCGGCGTGCGACGATAGCCGCCGGTCAGCGGCACCAGATCGGGCTTGGGACTGATGGCCGGGATGATCACCGAGCGCCAGCTGAGGGATTTCAGGCCCATGACCAGGCGGACCTTCTCCGAGAACGAGGAGATGTCGTAGTGATGCAGAATCAGTTCGGCCATCGTCGATCCAGCAATTGGTCCAGGCGCAGTCGCGCGATCCGGTAAACCTCGCCGAGCGCGGTGGCGAACTCAATCTCGGCGGTGTTGTCCAGCCGCTGGGCGAAAGCGGCGAAGATGCCGGCCTTGTCGTGATTGCGCACGCAGATGATGAAGGGAAAGCCGAAGCGGGCGCGATAGGCGGCATTGCGCGACGTGATGGTCGCCATTTCCTCGCGCGACAGCCGGTCGAGCGCGGCGCTCTTCTGCTCGGCATTGGAATGCGCGGTGAGCGCGCCGATCTGCGCTTCCTTGCCAGCCAGGTCGGGATGGGCTTGCAACAGGGACAGTTGCCGCTCGGGTGGGGCGCGCCGCACTGCCTCGACCATCGCTTGGTGCAGCGCCTCCACTGTGGCAAACGGCCGCGCCGCGGCGACGCTCTCGGCGACCCAGGGCGAGCGCTCGAAAACGCCGCCCAGACGGGCGACAAATTGCGCCGGCGGCAGCGCGTTTATTTCGTCCAGGCAAGGCATATCGGGCACTGGCAAGGCCGCGCTGCGCTGCTATATAAGAGGCGCGTCATATTGGTCATTCGGGGAAAATCATGCCGACCTTCGACGATCGGGAAAAGGGCTTCGAGGCGAAATACAGCCACGATCAGGAGCTGAATTTCAAAATCACCGTCCGCCGCAACAAGCTGCTCGGCCTGTGGGCCGCCCAGCAACTGGGCAAGAGCGGGGCCGACGCCGAAGCCTACGCCAAGGAAGTGGTGGCCTCCGATTTCGAGAAGAAGGGCGAAGACGACATCATCGGCAAAGTGGCTGGCGACTTCAAAGCCAACGGCGTGGCGATCGATGCCGACGCCGTGCGGCGCAAGCTGCACCATCTGGGCGACGAGGCCGCCAAAGAAGTGAAAGCCGGCCTGCCGTAACGCTTTTCCGGAACTGGAAGCGCTTCCAATCGTTGCTCGGCGAGAGGCGGGCGGTTGCGGCTTCCCGTGGTTTTTCATCGCGTAACAAAGTGGAGGTGCGTAATGCCGGCTATGGCTGCTGCGAAGAAATCGACCGTGTGGTCGCCGTTCGAGGACCACGAGGTGGCTCCGTTTTCCCTTCCCCCCCTGCCTTACGATCAAGCTGCGCTCGAGCCGACCGTAAGCGGCAATACGCTTAGCTTCCATCACGGCAAGCACCACAAGGCCTATGTCGACAAGACCAACGAGCTGGCGCCCAAGGCCGGCATGGAAAACAAGACGCTGGTCGAGATCATCAAGGCCGCCGCCGGCAAGGACGACGCCAAGGTGCTGTTCAACAATGCGGCGCAGGTGTGGAACCACACCTTCTACTGGCACAGCATGAGTCCGAAGGGCGGCGGCAAGCCGGCCGGCGAGCTGGCCCAGGCGATCGAGCGCGATTTCGGCAGCTACAACGACTTCGTCAAGGCGTTCGCCGACGCCGGCGCGACCCAGTTCGGCTCGGGCTGGGCCTGGCTGGTGGTCGATGGCGGCAAGCTCAAGGTGGTCAAGACCGCCAATGCCGAAACGCCGCTGACCGAAGGCAAAAGGCCGCTGATCACCATGGATGTGTGGGAACACGCCTATTACCTCGATTACCAGAACCGCCGCCCGGACTACATCAAGGCCTGGCTGGACAAGGTGGTGAACTGGGAGTTCGCGGCCGAGAATTTCGCGACTGCCGTCAGGAAATAAGCGCCGTCGACACAGCCGTAAAAAAGGGCGCCCGCGGGCGCCCTTTTTTGTCGTGCAGCCGTCCGGCGTTCAGCCGAACACGCGCTTGAAGATCGTGTCGACTTGCTTGGTGTGGTAGCCGAGGTCGAACAGCTTCTCGAGTTCCTCGTTGGCCATGAACTGGCCGATCTCCTTGTCGGCTTTCAGCAGGTTGATGAATGCGCCGTTGCCGTTCCACACTTCCATGGCGTTGCGCTGCACGGCGGCATAGGCCGCTTCGCGGCTCATGCCGGCCTGGGTCAGCGCCAGCAGCACCTGCTGCGAGAACACCAGGCCGCTCAATTGGTCGAGGTTGCGCTGCATGGCCTGGGGATAGACCAGCATCCTGTCGACCACGTCGGCCAGGCGGTTGAGCGCGAAGTCCAACGTCACGGTGGCGTCGGGGCCGATGCCGCGCTCGACCGAGGAATGCGAGATGTCGCGCTCGTGCCACAGCGCCACGTTCTCCAGCGCCGGCACCACCGCCCCGCGTACCAGCCGCGCCAGGCCGGTCAGGTTCTCGGTCAGCACCGGGTTGCGCTTGTGCGGCATGGCCGAGGAGCCCTTCTGCCCCGGCGCGAAGAACTCCTCCGCCTCGCGCACCTCGCTGCGCTGCAGGTGGCGGATCTCGATCGCCAGCCGTTCGATGCCGCTGGCGATCACGCCCAGAGTGGCGAAGAACATGGCGTGGCGGTCGCGCGGGATCACCTGGGTCGAGACCGGCTCGACCGCCAGGCCGAGCTTGGCTGCCACATGTTCTTCGACCTTGGGGCTGATATTGGCGAAGCTGCCCACGGCGCCGGAGATGGCGCAGGTGGCGATCTCCTTGCGCGCCGCCACCAGTCTCTCTCGATTCCGTTGGAACTCGGCATAGTGGCCGGCCAGCT
>CAYWLS010000002.1:0-248501 GCA_964458605.1 uncultured Hyphomicrobiales bacterium
CATGCTGATGCTGGTGACGGCCGACAATTTCGTGCAGCTGTTCTTCGGCTGGGAGGGCGTCGGCCTGGCCTCCTACCTGCTGATCGGCTTCTGGTACGACAAGCCCTCGGCCAATGCCGCCGCCATCAAGGCCTTCGTGGTCAACCGGGTCGGCGATTTCGGCTTCGCGCTAGGCATCTTCGCCATCTTCGTGATCTTCGGCAGCGTCGGCTTCGACGAGGTGTTCAAGGCGGCGCCGGGCAAGGCGGGGCTGGGCATCGAGTTCCTGGGCATGCATGTCGATGCGCTGACCTGCGCCTGCCTGCTGCTGTTCGTCGGTGCCATGGGCAAGTCGGCCCAGATCGGGCTGCACACCTGGCTGCCCGATGCCATGGAAGGCCCGACCCCGGTCTCGGCCCTGATCCATGCCGCCACCATGGTGACGGCGGGCGTGTTCATGGTCTGCCGCCTGTCGCCGGTCTTCGAATACGCGCCGATCGCGCTCGACGTGGTGACCATCGTCGGCGCGGTGACCTGCTTCTTCGCCGCCACGGTCGGCCTGACCCAGTTCGACATCAAGCGGGTGATCGCCTATTCGACCTGCTCGCAGCTCGGCTACATGTTCTTCGCCGCCGGCGTGTCGGCCTATCAGGCCTCGATGTTCCACCTCATGACCCATGCCTTCTTCAAGGCGCTGCTGTTCCTGGGCGCCGGCTCGGTGATCCACGCCCTGTCGGGCGAGCAGGACATGCGCAAGATGGGCGGGGTGTGGCGCAAGATCCCCTATACCTACACCCTGATGTGGGTCGGCTCGCTGGCGCTGGGCGGCATCGGCATTCCCGGCGTGTTCGGCTTCGCCGGCTTCTACTCCAAGGACGTGATCCTGGAAGCGGCCTATGGCGCGCACAGCACGGTCGGCACGATCGCCTTCTGGCTGGGCATCGTCGCCGCCTTCATGACCGCCTTCTATTCCTGGCGCCTGCTGTTCATGACGTTCCACGGCAAGTATCGCGGCGACCATCATGTGCTGGATCACGCCCACGAATCGCCCCTGGTGATGCTGATCCCGCTGATCGTGCTGGGCATCGGCGCCACCTTCGCCGGCATCGTCGCCTACAACTGGTTCGTCGGCGAGGGCGCCGAGTCGTTCTGGCGCGAGGCGATCAAGGTGCTGCCGGATCATCCGGCGCTGCACCACGCCCATGAATCGCCGCTCTGGGTCGGCCTGCTGCCGCTGCTGATGGGGCTGGGCGGCATCGCGCTGGCCTGGCTGTTCTACATCGCCCGCCCGGACCTGCCGGGGAAGGTGGTGGCGATGTTCCGGCCGATCCATACCTTCTTCTACAGGAAGTGGTATTTCGACGAGCTGTACGACGCCATCTTCGTGCGCCCGGCCTTCGCGCTGGCGCGCGGCTTCTGGAAGAAGGGCGATGTCGGCATCATCGACGGGCTGGGGCCCGACGGCCTGGCCGACGCCTCGCGCGGCGTGGCGCGCGGCGCCAGCCGCCTGCAGAGCGGCTACATCTACCAATACGCCTTCGTCATGCTGATCGGCGTCGTGGCGCTGGTCACCCTCTATCTGCTGTCGACGGGGAAGTAAGCCATGAGTTCCTGGCCGATCCTCTCCGTCGTCACCTTCCTGCCCCTGGTGGGCGCGGCGATCATCTTCTGCTTCAACGGCAACCCGGTGGCGGTGGCGCGCAATTCGCGCTGGGCGGCGCTGTGGGTGTCGCTGCTGACCTTCCTGATCTCGCTGCTGATCTGGATCAACTTCGACGCCAGGTCGGCCGACTTCCAGTTCGTCGAGCACGCCGACTGGATCCCCGCCTTCAAGATCTCCTACCACATGGGCGTGGACGGCATCTCGGTGTTCTTCGTGCTGCTCAGCACCTTCCTGACGCCGATCTGCGTGCTGGCGTCGTGGAAGGCGATCGAGAGCCGCGTCAAGGAATACATGATCGCGTTCCTGGTGCTGGAAACGCTCATGGTGGGCATGTTCTGCGCCCTCGATCTGGTGCTGTTCTACATCTTCTTCGAAGGCGTGCTGATCCCGATGTTCCTGATCATCGGGGTGTGGGGCGGGCCGCGCCGCGTCTACGCCGCCTTCAAGTTCTTCCTCTACACCTTGCTCGGCTCGGTGTTGATGCTGCTGGCCATCATCATGCTGTACTACAAGGCCGGCACCACCGACATCGAAGCGGTCATGGCGATGAGACTGCCCTTCGCCATCCAGTTCTGGCTGTGGCTGGGCTTCTTCGCCTCCTTCGCCGTCAAGGTGCCGATGTGGCCGGTCCATACCTGGCTGCCCGACGCCCATGTCGAGGCGCCCACGGCGGGTTCGGTGATCCTGGCCGGCGTGCTGCTGAAGATGGGCGCCTACGGCTTCCTGCGCTTCTCGCTGCCGATCATGCCCGATGCGTCGCAATATTTCGCGCCGCTGGTATTCGGCCTGTCGGTCATCGCGGTGATCTACACTTCGCTGGTGGCGCTGGCCCAGGAGGACATGAAGAAGCTGATCGCCTATTCGTCGGTCGCCCATATGGGCTTCGTCACCATCGGCATCTTCGTCATCAACACCCAAGGCGTGCAGGGCGCGGTCTACCAGATGCTGAGCCACGGCATCGTCTCGGCGGCGCTGTTCCTGTGCGTCGGCGTGGTCTACGACCGCATCCACAGCCGCGAGATCGCGCGCTACGGCGGGCTGGTCCACCGCATGCCGCGCTACGCGCTGGTGTTCATGGTGTTCACCCTGGCCTCGGTCGGCCTGCCCGGCCTGTCGGGTTTCGTCGGCGAGATGCTGGTGCTGGTCGGCGCGTTCCAGGCCAATACCTGGGTGGCGGCGCTGGCCTCGACCGGCCTGATCCTGGGCGCGGCCTATATGCTCTACCTCTACCGGCGGGTGATCTTCGGCGAGCTGACCAAGCCCGACCTGAAGGCCATCCTCGACCTGGAGTGGCGCGAGGTGGCGATCTTCGTGCCGCTGATCGCCGTCACCTTGTGGATGGGCCTCTATCCATCCTCGTTCCTCGACGTGATCGCGCCGTCGGTCGAGAAGCTGATTGCCAATTACCACACCGCCATTGGCACGACCAAGGCGGCCATGCTGATCGGACATTGAACCATGAGCGGGCTTGAAAACTGGGCGGTCGCCGCGCCGGAGATCTTCCTCGGCATCGTCGCCATGGCGCTGTTGCTGCTGGGCGTGATGTGGGGCGAGAAGTCCTCGTCGGCCATTGCCGGCCTCACGGTGGTGGGCCTGCTCGCCACCATCGTGCTGCTGTTCATGGCCCCGGCCGGCAGCGGCCTGGGCGGCATGTTCGCCACCAACCGCTTCATGGTGCTGATGAAGGTGCTGATCCTGGGTGGCTCGGCGGTTTCCATCGTCATGTCGTGCAGCTTCATGGAGCGGGAGAAGGTCTGGCGCTTCGAATATCCGGTGCTGATCGCGCTGGCCACGGTCGGCATGATGATGATGGTCTCGGCCAACGACCTGATCGCGCTCTATCTGGGCATCGAGCTGCAGTCGCTGGCGCTCTACGTGATCGCTTCCTTCATGCGCGATTCGGAGCGCTCGACCGAGGCGGGCGTGAAGTATTTCGTGCTGGGCGCGCTGTCGTCGGGCTTGCTGCTGTACGGCGCCTCGCTGATCTACGGCTTCGCCGGCACCACCAATTTCAACGCCCTGGCCAAGGTGTTCGCCGACGGCCACGGCTCGACCGGCGCGGTGGTCGGTCTGGTGTTCCTGATCTCCGGCATCGCCTTCAAGGTGTCGGCGGCGCCGTTCCATATGTGGACGCCGGACGTCTACGAGGGCGCTCCGACCCCGGTCACCATGCTGTTCTCGGTGGCCCCCAAGGTCGCCGCCGTGTCGCTGTTCGTCACAACCATGATCGGGCCGTTCCGGCCGCTGCTGCATCAATGGCAGCAGGTGATCGTCGTCATCGCGGTGCTGTCGATGGCGCTGGGCGCCTTCGCCGCCATCGGCCAGGACAATTTCAAGCGCCTGATGGCCTATTCCTCGATCGGCAATGTCGGCTACATCTTGCTGGGCCTGGCCGCCGGCACCGAAGAGGGCGCGCGCGGCATCCTGGTCTATCTGATCATCTACGTGTTCATGAATATCGGCATCTTCTGCGTCATCCTGGCGATGAAACGCAAAGACGTGATGGTCGAGAACATCCCCGACCTGGCCGGCCTGTCGCGCCGCCAGCCGCTGATGGCGCTGGCCCTGGCCGCCTTCATGTTCTCGCAGGCCGGCATTCCGCCGCTGGCCGGCTTCTTCGGCAAGCTCTACATCTTCATTCCGGTCATCAATGCCGGGCTCTATGTCCCTGCCGTGATCGGCGTGGTGGCCTCGGTGGTGGCGGCCTATTACTACCTGCGCATCGTCAAGGTGGCCTATTTCGATCCGCCGGCCGAACCGTTCGACCAGCCGATCGGCCGCGACAATGCCATCGTCATGGGCCTGGCCGCGGCCTTCGTCGCCGCCTTCGTGGTGTTCACCGGTCCGGTGCTCCAGGCGGCCAATGCCGCCGCCGCCGTGCTGTTCCACGGATGACCACGGTCGCACTGCCGGCGGGCTGGACGCTTGCCGCTTTCGACGCCGTGGAAAGCACCAACGACGAGGCCATCAGGCGGGCCGAGCAGGGGGCCGCCGAAGGCACCGTGGTGTGGGGCCGCCAGCAACTGGCCGGCCGCGGCCGGCGCGGCCGCAACTGGCAGTCGCCGGTCGGCAATATGTACGCCTCGGTGGTGATGCGACCCGATTGCCCGCCCGACCAGGCGGCCCAGCTCGGCTTCGTCACCGCGATCGCCGTCGGCGAGACCGCCGCCGCGCTGCTGCCGCCGGGTCACCGCATCACCTATAAGTGGCCCAACGACGTGCAGGTCGATGGCGGCAAGATGGCCGGCATCCTGCTGGAATCCTCGCCCGGCGCCGACGGCAAGGTCGACTATGTGGTGATCGGCACCGGCATCAACGTCGCCTGGCAGCCGCCGGCAGGCGAGACCGCCTATGCCGTTGCCAGCCTGGCCGGGCTGGGCGTCGCTGCCGCGGTCGAGCAGGTGCTGGAACTTTATTGCCGCCATCTGGCGCAGGGGATCGCGGTGTGGCGGCGCGACGGTTTCGCCGCCATCCGTACCGCCTGGCTGGCGCGCGCCGGAAATCTCGGCCAGGTGATCGAGGTCAAGGCCGGGCAGGAAAGCTGCCGTGGCCGTTTCGCGCAGCTCGACGACAGCGGCGCGCTGATCCTGGAGCTGGAAGGCGGCTCTATCCGTCGCATCACCGCCGGGGAAATCTTCCCCGCCGCGGCCTGAGGAGAACAGCCATGCTGATGGTCATCGACGTCGGCAACACCAATTCCAAATTCGCGCTGTTCAAGGGCGACGAGCTGGTCGGCGAATGGCGCCTGCAGACCCAGCACAATCGCACCGCCGACGAATACGCCGTGTCGCTGACCCAGCTCATGAAGCTGCGCGGCATCGAGCCGTCCGACGTGCGTGGCGCCATCATCGCCACCGTGGTGCCGCAGGCTTTGTTCAACCTGCGCCTGCTGTGCCAGAGCTATTTCGCCATCGAACCCCTGGTGGTGGGCGAGCCCAATGTCGATCTGGGCATCAAGGTGCTGATCGACCGGCCGCAGGAAGCCGGCGCCGACCGCCTGGTGGCGGCGGTGGGCGGCCACAAGATGTTCGGCGGCCCGCTGATCTCGATCGATTTCGGCAGCGCCACCACCTTCGACGTGGTGGACGGCGACGGCAATTTCGTGGGCGGCGTGCTGTCGCCGGGCATCCAGCTTTCGATCGAGGCGTTCTACCTGATGACCGCGCGCCTGCCGCGCATCAAGGTCGAGAAGACCGAGAAGGTGATCGGCAAGGGCACGGTGTCGGCCATGCAGTCGGGCATCTTCTGGGGCTATGTCGGGCTGATCGAGAAGCTGGTGACCATGATCAAGGCCGAATACGGCCAACCGATGAAGGTGATCGCCACCGGCGGCCTGGCGCCGCTGTTCCTCGAGGCCACCGACTGCATCGACGAGACGGTGCCCGACCTGATCCTGCGCGGCTTGCTGGAGATCTGGCGCCGCAACCGGCCCGAGGCCTGACCCCGTTGATCGCTCCATGAGAGATTGGCCATGAGCGGCAAGGAGCTGCTGTTTCTCGCGCTGGGCGGCGCCGGCGAGATCGGCATGAACCTCAATCTTTACGCCTATGGCGGCCAGTGGCTGATGGTCGATCTGGGCGTGACCTTCGGCGAGGACCAGTTGCCGGGCGTCGACGTGGTGATGCCCGACCCGGCCTTCATCGTCGAGCGCCGCGACAAGCTGCTGGGCCTGGTGCTGACCCATGCCCACGAGGATCATCTGGGCGCGGTGGCCTATTTGTGGCCGCAGCTCGAATGCCCGATCTACGCCACGCCCTTCGCCGCCTCGGTGCTGCGGCGCAAGCTGACCGATGCCGGGTTGCTCGATCGCGCCAGGATCACCGAGGTGCCGCTGGGCGGCAAGTTCGCGCTGGGGCCGTTCGAGCTCGAGCTGGTCACCATGACCCATTCGATCCCGGAGCCCAATGCGCTGGCCATCCGCACTCCGGCCGGGCTGATCCTGCATACCGGCGACTGGAAGATCGATCCCGAGCCCTTGATCGGCGGCACCACTGACGAGGCCGCGCTGCGCCGCTTCGGCGACGCGGGCGTGCTGGCTATGGTGTGCGATTCGACCAACGTGTTCGTGCCCGGCGAGGCCGGCTCGGAGGCCGATGTGCGCCGCGCCCTGACCGAGATCGTGGGCGAGTGCCGCCAGCGCGTGGCGGTGAGCTGCTTCGCCTCCAACCTGGCGCGGGTCGAGAGCATCGCGCTGGCGGCCGAGGCCAATGGCCGCCATGCCGTGCTGGTCGGGCGCGCGCTCAACCGCATGGTCGAGGCGGCGCGCGAGAACGGCTACCTGCTGCAGATGCCGCGGATGCTGGACGACAAGGAAGCGTCGTGGCTGCCGGCCGACAAGATCGTGATGATCTGCACCGGCAGCCAGGGCGAGCAGGGCGCGGCGCTGTCGCGCCTGGCCAACGACGAGCACCCGACTTTGCACCTGTCGGCGGGCGACACGGTGGTGTTCTCCTCGCGCATCATTCCCGGCAACGAGCGCTCGATCGGCCGGCTGCACAACAGGCTGGTGGCGATGGGCATCCGGGTGATCACCGAGAAGGACCGCTTCGTTCATGTCTCGGGCCATCCCGGGCGCGACGAGTTGGCGCGGCTCTATCAATGGGTGCGGCCGCGTGTCGCCGTGCCGGTGCATGGCGAACTGCGCCATATGGCCGAGCATGCGGCGCTGGCGCGCACCATCCAGGTGCCCGAAACCGTGGTGGCGCCCAATGGCAGCCTGGTGCGGCTGGCGCCGGGCCGGGCCGAGATCGTCGATCACGTGCCCAGTGGTCGGCTGGCGCTGGACGGCAACCAGTTGGTGCGGCTGGACCCCCAGGCCTTCAAGGCGCGGCGCCAGATGGTGTTCAACGGCGCCGTCACCGTCACCCTGGTGGCCGATGGCGCGGGCCGGCTGCTGACCGCGCCCAAGGTGCTGGCCCAGGGGTTCGACGAAAATGTCGAGGTCGGCGATGCCTGTCAGGATGCCGTGGCCGCCATCGCTCAGGCTCTGGGCGGTCTGATCGGTGCCGACGAGTCCGCCGTGCGGCAGTCGGTCGCGATCCTGGCGCGGCGCGCCTTCAAGAAGCGGCTGGCAAAGAAACCGTTGACGGACGTGCAGATAGTGCGGATTTAATCGGCCCACGCCGTCGCCATCGGCCAGAGGAGAGCCTGTCATGATCGGTCGCCTGAACCACATCGCCATCGCCGTGCCGGACCTGGCCAAGGCCTCGGCGCTCTATCGCGAGACGATGGGGGCCAAGGTCAGCGCGCCGGTCGACCAGCCGGCCCATGGCGTGACCACCGTGTTCGTCGAACTGCCCAACACCAAGATCGAGCTGCTGCATCCGCTGGGCGAGAAGTCGCCGATCGCCAATTTCCTGGCGCGCAATCCCGATGGCGGCGTCCATCACGTCTGCTACGAGGTGCAGGACATCTACGCCGCGCGCGACAAGCTGAAGGCGCAAGGCGCCCGCGTGCTGGGCGATGGCGAGCCCAAGATCGGCGCGCACAACAAGCCGGTGCTGTTCCTGCATCCCAAGGATTTCGTCGGCACCCTGGTCGAGATCGAGCAGGTCTAGATGTCCTGGTTCACCGGGGTCGTCGTCTATGCCGTGATCTGGTGGACCATTCTGTTCGCGGTGCTGCCCTGGGGCGTGCGGCGGACGGAAAATCCCGAGGCGGGGCACGATCCGGGCGCCCCCGCCAAGGCCAATATCGGCTGGAAATTCCTGTGGACCTCGGTGGTCGCGGCGGTGATCTGGACCGGTTTCTTCCTGGTCAACCACTACAATCTGATCAGCTTCCGCATGTCACAGTGATAATGCGAATATAGTCCGAAGATCTGATCGATTATTAAGCAGTTTATGCTGGATGGGCCACAGTAATTGGCCCGAACTGCAACAAAGCCAAAAAAAATGGCAAATCGGAAGCTTCCGACTTGCCATACTGCAATGCAGCATCTAATCTTCTGTGCAACAGGGGTTTCCCTGTTGTTGTGCCTATTCGGCGTTTCCTCCCTAAACTCGGGGCCGCAAGTTTTATCTTGCGGCCCTTTTGTTTGACTATAGGCAGAGCGCTGCAACCTCCGCAATCCTTATTTGCGTTTATCTCAGTGCTCGGGCGCGCTGCGGCGGGAAGTTGTCGGCACGTACTTCCCACCGCAATTTTTTTTGCGTCAGACGAAGGCGAATTTCATCACGAACAGGATGCCCAATACCGCCACCGCCGGGTGCAATTCGCTCCAGCGGCCGGCCAGCAGCTTGATCGCGGTATAGGTGATGAAGCCGAAGGCGATGCCGTCGGCGATCGAATAGGTCAGCGGCATGGTCAGCGCCGTCACCACCGCCGGGGCGTATTCGGTCGGATCTTCCCAATCGACCTCGGTCAGGCCGCGCGCCATCAGGCAGGCCACGAACAGCAGCGCCGGCGCGGTGGCGAAGGCTGGTACCGTGCCGGCCAGCGGCGAGAAGAACAGGGTCAGCAGGAACAGGATGCCGACCACCACCGCCGTCAGGCCGGTGCGGCCGCCCGCCTTGATGCCCGCCGCGCTCTCGATATAGCTGGTGGTGGTCGAGGTGCCGAGCACTGCGCCGACCATGGCCGAGGTCGAATCGACCAGCAGCGCCTGGCGCAGCCGCGGCACCTTGCCGTCCTTGTCCAGCATGCCGGCGCGATAGGCGATGCCGATCAAGGTGCCGGAGTTGTCGAACAGATCGACGAACAGGAAGGCGAAGATGATGGTGATCAGCCCGACATGCAGCGCGCCGCCGATATCGAGCTGCGCCAGCACCGGGCCCGGATTGGGCGGCAGGTCGGCGATGCCGTTCCATTTGCTGAGGCCCAGGATCACCGCCACGACGGTGACGGCCAGGATGCCGATCATGATGCCGCCGCGCACGCCGTAGCGGTCCAGCGCGACCATCAGCACGAAGCCGGCGGCCGCCAGGATAACCGGCCATTTGGTCAGGTCGCCGGCGGTCACCAGGGTGACCGGGTGATCGACCACGATGCCGGCCTCCTGCATGGCGATGATGCCCAGGAACAGGCCGATGCCGGCGGAAATCGCCATTTTCAGCGACTTGGGGATGGCGTTGATGATCCATTCGCGTACCGGCAGCGCGCTCAGCACCAGGAAGATCAGGCCCGAGATGAACACCGCGCCCAGCGCGACCTGCCAGCTGTAGTGCATCTGGCCGACCACGGTGAAAGCGAAATAGGCGTTGAGCCCCATGCCCGGCGCCAGCGCGATCGGGTAGTTGGCGAACACGCCCATGAAGATGCTGCCGAACGCCGCCGCCAGGCAGGTGGCGACGAACACGGCGCTCTGGTCCATGCCGGCGGCTTTCAGGATCGCCGGATTGACGAAGGCGATATAGGCCATCGTCAGGAAGGTGGTGATGCCGGCCAGGATCTCGATCCGGACGGTGGTGTTGTTCTCGGGCAGTTTGAAGAATTGTGCGAGCATGGCTCCCCCAAGGTTGGCGCGGGCCCGCTCGATCGGTCCCCGGAGCGCGGCCGCGCAGCCGGATTGTGCGGCCGCCGGCCTGTGGAAAGCCAGTGCCGCTCAGCGGCTTTGGCATAACCCGGCCATGGCGGCCCAGCCGTCGTCCGGCCCGGCCATCGTCCGGCCCGCTTGGGTTTGCCTTTGCCGGGCCGCTTGCCTACATTCGGCCGGATTTTCCGCCCACTCTCCCGTCACACGGTTTCCGGTTCCATGCGCCTCAGCCAGTATTTCCTGCCCACCCTGAAAGAAAACCCCGCCGAGGCGCAGATCGTCTCGCACCGGCTGATGCTGCGCGCCGGCATGATCCGCCAGCAGGCCGCCGGCATCTATTCCTGGCTGCCGCTGGGCTTCCGCGTGCTGCAGAAGGTCGAGCAGATCGTGCGCCAGGAGCAGGACCGCGCCGGCGCCCAGGAAGTGCTGATGCCGACCATCCAGTCGGCCGAGCTGTGGCGCGAGAGCGGCCGCTACGACGACTACGGCAAGGAGATGCTGCGCATCGTCGATCGGGCCGACCGCGAGATGCTGTACGGCCCGACCAACGAGGAGATGATCACCGACATCGTGCGGCAGAGCATCAAGACCTATCGCGACCTGCCCAAGAACCTCTATCACATCCAGTGGAAGTTCCGCGACGAGGTGCGGCCGCGCTTCGGCGTGATGCGCGGGCGCGAGTTCCTGATGAAGGACAATTACTCCTTCGACGTCGACCGCGCCGGCGCGGTGCATTCCTACAACAAGATGTTCGTGGCCTATCTGCGCACCTTCGCCCGCATGGGGCTGAAGGCGATTCCGATGCGCGCCGAGACCGGCCCGATCGGCGGCGACCTCAGCCACGAATTCATCATCCTGGCCGAGACCGGCGAGAGCCAGGTGTTCTGCCACAAGGACTTCCTCGATTTCGACGTGCTGTCGCTCGACACCGACTATGCCGATCGCGGCGCGGTGCAGAAGGTGGTCGATCACTGGACCAGCCGCTACGCCGCCACCGACGAGAAGCACGAGCCGATGCGCTTCGACGGCGAAGTGCCGGAAGACCGGCGCATCGCCGCCCGCGGCATCGAGGTCGGCCATATCTTCTATTTCGGCACCAAGTATTCCAGGCCGATGAACGCGGTGGTGGCCGGCCCCAGCGGCGAGAGCATCGCCATCGAGATGGGCTCCTACGGCATCGGCGTGTCGCGCCTGGTCGGCGCCATCATCGAGGCCAGCCACGACGGGAACGGCATCGTCTGGCCCCAAAGCGTGGCGCCGTTCCAGATCGGACTGGTCAACCTCAAGGCCGGCGACGCTGCCGTCGACGGCGCCTGCGTCGGTCTCTACCAGGCCTTGACCAAGGCCGGGGTCGAGGTGCTGTACGACGATCGCGACCTGCGGCCGGGCAACAAATTCGCCGACATGGATCTGATCGGCCTGCCCTGGCAGGTGGTGATCGGCCCGCGCGGCCTGGCCAATGGCAAGGCGGAGATCAAGAACCGCAAGACCGGGCAGCGCGAGGAGATGCCGCTCGAGGGCGTGGCGCCGCGGTTCGCTGCCGCCGGCACAGCCGGGGCATGATCTTTTCCGCCGCCGAGTGGAGCCTGGCTTTACGCTATCTGCGCGCGCGTCGCGAGGAGGGATCGCTGTCGATCATGGCGGCGTTCTCGCTGATCGGCATTGCGCTGGGCGTCGGCACCCTGATCGTGGTCATGGCGGTGATGGGCGGCTTCAAGATCGAGCTGCTCGACCGCATCGTCGGCATCAACGGCCGGCTGGCGGTGATCGGGCCCGAGCAGGGCATCGGCGACTATGCCGGCCTGGTCACGCGCCTGCACGCCGCGCGCTTCGTCAAGGCCGCCATCCCGGTGGTCGAGGGCCAGGGCATCCTGGCGATGAACGGCAAGACCCAGGGCGTGCTGGTGCGCGGCATGCGCCTGGAGGATCTGCCCCAGAGCTTCCTCGCCAAGGGCCTGGAGACCGGCAAGCTCGCCGACCTCGACGACAAGCACCGCATCATCGTCGGCCGCCCGCTGCTGGATAAATTCGATCTCAAGGTCGGCGACCAGATCACGCTGTTCTCGTCGCAGACCATCGCCACGCCGCTCGGCCTGCTGCCGCGCACCGGCCGCTTCCAGATCGTCGGCGCCTTCGAGATCGGCATGTACGAATACGACACCCGCATGATCGTCATGTCGATCGACGCCGCCCAGGCGCTGTTCAATCTGCCCGATGCGGCCAGCATGATCGAAATCTATACCCTGCCGGGCGCCCGGCTCGACGAGACCGAGCAGGATGCCGCATACGTGGCCGGTCCCTCCAACGTCGTGGTCAACTGGGAGAAGTCCAACGCCGGCTTCTTCGCCGTGGTGCAGACCCAGGCCAATGTGCTGTTCCTGATCCTGACCCTGATCATCGTGGTGGCGGCGTTCAATATCGTTTCCAGCCTGTTCATCCTGGTGCGCACCAAGACCGCCGAGATCGGCGTGCTGCGCACCATCGGCGCGGGGCAGGGCACCATCATGCGCGTGTTCCTGCTGGCCGGGCTGATCCTGGGCGGGCTGGGCACCGTGCTGGGCGTGGTGCTGGGCATCCTGTTCGCCGACAATATCGAGGCGATACGCCAGTTCGTGCAGCGCCAGCTGGGCAGCAACGTCGATCTGTTCTCCGCCAAGCTCTATTTCCTCACCCGGCTGCCGGCGGTGGTCGATTGCGGCACGGTCGCGGCGGTGGCGGCCATCGCGCTGGCGCTGACCCTGGCCGCGGCGCTCTATCCCGCCTGGCGCGCCGGCCGGCTCGATCCGCTGGCCGCCTTGCGCGACGAATGAGGACGCCATGAGCAGCGCATCCGTCGAACGGCTGGTGGCCTGGCGCCTGTTGCGGGCGCGGCACAGGGAGAGCTTCATCTCCGCCATCGCCGTGATCTCGCTGGTCGGCGTGGCGATCGGCGTGGCCGTGCTGATCATCGTCATGTCGGTGATGAACGGGTTCCGCGCCGAGCTCTATGCCCGCATTCTCGGGCTCAACGGCCATGTCACGATTACCGCGGCGCAAGGGCCGCTGACCGGCTTCGACGCGCTGGCCGGCAAGCTGCGCCAGGTGAAGGGCGTGGTGGCCGTCATCCCGGTGGTCGAGGGCGAGGTGATGGCCACGACCGAGCGCGGCGTGGCCAAGGGCGCGCTGCTGCGCGGCATGCGGCTTGCCGACCTGCAGGCCCGGCCCAACCTGGCGCACGGCATCGTGCAGGGCCGGCTGACTGCCATCGCCGACAACGATGGCCTGATCCTGGGCGAGAAGCTGCGGCGGGATCTGGGCGTGGAGGTCGGCGGCGTGGTCACCCTGCGCTCGCCGCGCGGCGGCAACGGCCAGCCGATCTCGCTGCAGAGCGGCGATTTCGACGTCGACGGCAGTTTCTCCGTGCGCATGCAGGAGATCGATTCCAGCTACATCTTCATGCCGCTCGACGCGGCCCAGGCCTATTTCGACCTCAAGCCCGACCAGGTCACCAGCCTCGACCTGCTGGTCGGCGACACCGACGCCGCCCACGACATCGCCGGCACAGTGCAGCGCATGCTGGGCCCGGACTACAAGGTCAGTGACTGGCTGCAGCGCAATGCCGCCTTCGTCGGCGCGCTGAAGGTCGAGAGCGCGGTGATGTTCGTGATCCTGAGCCTGATCGTGCTGGTGGCGGCGCTCAACATCCTGGCCAGCTTCTCCATGCTGGTGCGCACCAAGTCGCGCAGCATCGCCATCCTGCGCAGCATGGGCATCACGCGCGGCGGCGTGCTGCGGGTATTCCTGATGGCCGGCGGCGCAGTGGGCGTGATCGGGGCGGGCATCGGCCTGGCGCTGGGCCTGCTGTTCTGCCTCAACATCGCCGGCATCAACGCCTTTTTCGGCGGCCTGCAGGCGCAGGGCCTGGGCGGGCTGGCCGGCTTCCTGGCCAACATGCCGGCGGTGCTGCAATGGGGCGACGTCGTCGCGGTGCTGGCGGTGGCGTTGCTGCTGTGCTTGGGGGCGGCGGTCTATGTCGCGTTCCGCGCCGCATCGCTCGAACCGGCGGAGGCGCTGCGCTATGAGTGAGACCATGCAACAGACCGAAGCGGTTGCCGGCGCGCCGGCGCTGCAGCTCGTCAACATCGCCCGCACTTTCTACCAGGGCGACCGGACCCTGCAGGTGCTGCGCGATGCCTCGCTCGAGATAAAGCCCGGCGAGGTCGTCGCGCTGGTCGGCCAGTCCGGTGCCGGCAAATCGACCCTGCTGCACATCGCCGGCCTGCTGGAGCGGCCCGACAGCGGCGAGATCCTGCTGGCCGGCAAGCCGTGCGGCAAGCTCGACGATGCGGCGCGCACCGTGCTGCGCCGCCAGTACATTGGTTTCGTCTACCAATATCACCACCTGCTGGCCGAATTCACCGCCCTGGAAAACGTCATGCTGCCGCAGATGCTGAACGGACTGGGCAAGGGCGAAGCGCGCGAACGCGCGCTGCAGTTGCTGCAGATGCTGGGCCTGGGCGAGCGCGCCAATCATCGGCCCGCCAAGCTGTCGGGCGGCGAACAGCAGCGCGTCGCCATCGCCCGCGCGGTGGCCAACGTGCCGCGCCTGCTGCTGGCCGACGAGCCGACCGGCAATCTCGACCAGAAGACCGCCGACAAGGTGTTCGTCCAGCTCCTGGCGCTGGTGCGCCAGACCGGGCTGGCGGCGTTGATCGCCACCCACAATCCGGCCTTGGCCGAACAGATGGATCGCATCGTGCGGGTCGAGAACGGCGTGCTGGCGCCCGGTTGAACCGGTTCGAGGCCCTGGTCGGCTGCGTGATGACTTTCCACAGCCGCCTGTGACAGGGTGGCGTCCATGGGCGATCCCGGTTTCATCCATCTGTGCGTGCGCTCGGCATTTTCGCTGTCCGAAGGCGCCATCAAGATCGACAAGCTGGTGGGGCTGGCCGTCAAGCAGGGCATGCCGGCGGTCGCCATCACCGACCGCAACAACCTGTTCGGCGCGTTGGAATTCGCGCAATACGCCGCCAAGGCCGGCGTGCAGCCGATCATCGGCTGCGATCTTGGCATCAGGCGCGAAGAAGAGGGCGGGTTCGGCGCCGCCGGGCGCGCCTTACCGGCCGACGGGCTGCTGCTGATCGTGCAGTCGGCGCAGGGCTATCACAATCTGCTGCACCTGGTGTCGCAGGCTTGGCTGGAAAGCCCGACCGGGGAGGCCGCCCAGGTACCGTTCGCGGCGCTGCAAGGCTTCACCGACGGGCTGATCGCCGTCAGCGGCGGTCCCGGCACCGCGCTGGGTCGTCTGGCGGCGGACGGCCAGACCGAGGCCATGGCGGCGCTGGCCGACCGGCTGGGCAAGCTGTTCCCGGGCCGCTTCTATGTCGAGATCCAGCGTCATGGGATGGAGGCCGAGCGTCGCGCCGAGCCTCTGCTGCTGGAGCTCGCCTACAAGACCGGCCTGCCGCTGCTGGCGACCAACGATGCCTATTTCGCCGATGCCGGCATGTTCGAGGCGCACGACGTGCTGCTGTGCATCGCCGAGGGCGCGCATATTTCCGATACCAACCGCCGCCGGCTCAGCCCCGAGCACTATTTCAAGTCGGCCGCCCAGATGCGCGAGCTGTTCGCCGATCTGCCCGAAGCGATCGACAACACCGTCGTCGTGGCCAGGCGCTGCGCCTTCATGCCGCAAAGCGTCAAGCCGATCCTGCCGACCTACACCAAGCTCCAGGGTCGCTCCGAGAAGGAGGCGCTGACCGACCTGGCGCGCCGGGGCATGGAGCGGCTGATCGAGCACAAGCGCACCGATCCCACGATCGACCCGAAGACCTATTTCGAGCGGCTCGACTACGAGCTGAACATGATCGAGCGCATGGGGTTCGCCGGCTACTTCCTGATCGTGGCCGACTTCATCCAGTGGGCCAAGGCGCACGACATCCCGGTCGGCCCCGGCCGCGGCTCGGGTGCGGGCTCGGTGGCGGCCTGGTCGCTGGGCATCACCGATCTCGACCCGCTGCGCTGGGGACTGCTGTTCGAGCGCTTCCTCAATCCCGAACGCGTGTCGATGCCCGACTTCGACATCGATTTCTGCCAGGACAAGCGCGACCAGGTCATCAACTACGTGCAGAAGGAATACGGCGCCGACCGGGTGGCCCAGATCATCACCTTCGGCAAGCTGCAGGCGCGCGCCGTGCTGCGCGACGTCGGCCGCGTGCTGGGCATGCCCTACGGCCAGGTCGACCGCATCTGCAAGCTGGTGCCCAACAATCCGGCCAAGCCGGTCACCCTGGAGCAGGCGATCGGCGGCGAGCCGCTGCTGCAGCAGCAGATCAAGGACGACGAAGCGGTCGCCAAGCTGACCGAGATCGCGCTCAAGCTGGAAGGGCTCTACCGCCACGCCTCGACCCACGCCGCCGGCGTGGTGATCGGCGACCGGCCGCTCGACGAGCTGGTGCCGCTCTATCGCGACCCGCGCTCGTCGATGCCGGCCACCCAGTTCAACATGAAATATGTCGAGCAGGCCGGGCTGGTGAAGTTCGACTTCCTCGGCCTCAAGACGCTCACGGTGCTGGATCGCGCGGTCGAGCTGATCGGCCGCGACAGGATCGAGCTGGCCCATCTGCCGCTCGACGACAAGCCGACCTTCGACATGCTGGCGGCGGGCGACTCGACCGGCGTGTTCCAGCTCGAAGGCAGCGGCATGCGCGACATCCTGCGCAAGCTGCGGCCCGACCGTTTCGAGGACATCATCGCCGTGGTGGCGCTGTTCCGTCCCGGCCCGATGGAGAACATTCCGAGCTATATCCGGCGCAAGCATAAGCAGGAGGAGCCGGACTACCTGCATCCCTCGCTCGAGGGCATCCTCAAGGAAACCCACGGCATCATGATCTACCAGGAACAGGTCATGCAGATCGCCCAGACCTTGAGCGGCTACACGCTGGGCGGCGCCGACCTGCTGCGCCGCGCCATGGGCAAGAAGATCCAGGCCGAGATGGACGCGCAGCGCGCCGCCTTCATCGAGGGCGCGGTGGCCCGCAATGTCGAGCAGGCCCGCGCCGCCATGATTTTCGACCAGGTCGATCGCTTCGCCGGCTACGGCTTCAACAAGAGCCATGCCGCGGCCTACGCGCTGGTGGCCTACCAGACGGCCTATCTCAAGGCCAATCACCCGGTCGAGTTCTTCGCCGCGTCGATGACGCTGGACATGGGCAATACCGACAAGCTCAACCTGTTCCGGCGCGAACTCGACCGGCTGAAGATCCCGCTGCTGGGACCCGACATCAACAAGTCGCGCGACGAGTTCGCCGTCGAGGTCACGCCCGAGGGTAAGAAGGCTATCCGTTACGCGCTCTCCGCCGTGCGCAATGTCGGCCGCGCCGCCATGAAGGGGCTGGTGGCCGAGCGCGGGAAGGGCGGGCCGTTCAAGTCGGTATTCGACATGGCGCAGCGGCTGGACAACCACATCCTCAACAAGCGTCTGCTGGAAAGCTTGGTCAAGGCCGGGGCGCTCGATTCGCTGAACGCCAACCGCGCCCAGACCTTCGCCGCGGTCGAGACCCTGTTGAAGATCGCCGGGGCGGCCGCCGAGGAGCGCAGCAGCAACCAGGTCAGCCTGTTCGGCGGCGACGTCCAGCCGGCCCGTCCTTCGCTGCCGGCGATGCGCGACTGGGGCGCGATGGACAAGCTGCAATACGAATTCGAGGCCATCGGCTTCTATTTCTCGTCCCATCCGCTGGAAGCCTTCGGCAAGAGCCTGGGCCGGCTGGGCGTGCTGCGCGCGGCAGAACTGCCCCAATTGCTGTCCTCGCGCGGCGAATCGCGGGTCAAGCTGGCCGGCACGGTGATCGATCGCCAGGAGCGCACTTCCGCACGCGGCAATCGCTTCGCTTTCGTGCAGCTTTCCGACCAGAGCGGCACTTTCGAGGTGATGATCTTCTCCGAGCTGTTGTCGAGCCGGCGCGACCTGCTGCAGGCCGGCACCGCGCTGCTGGTTACCGCCGACGCGCGGCTGGACGGCGAACAGGTCAAGCTGACCGGGCAGGCCATCGAAAGCCTGGACAAGGCGCTGGCCAACACCACCGCCGGCCTGCGCATCGTCGTCAAGGAACCGGATGCGCTGGAGCCGTTGCGCCAGGCGATCGGCGGGCTGAAGGGGCGGGGCCGGGTCACCCTGGCGCTGGACCTGGAAGCGCAGGAAGTGGAGATGGCATTGCCCGGCGGCTACAACGTGCCGCCCACGGTGCGGCAGAAGCTTGCCGATCTGCCTGGCGTGCTGCAGGTCGAGGAGGTCTGACTTGATCGAACGCCAGCTCGATATCGTTACGCCTGATGGGCCGATGGGCACGTTCATCGTCCATCCCGAGCGCGGCGGTCCGCATCCGGTGATCCTGTTCTTCATGGACGCGCCGGGAATCCGCGAGGAGCTGCGCGACATGGCCCGCCGCATCGCCGCGGTCGGCTACTACGTCATGCTGCCCAATCTGTATCACCGCCAGGGCGTCGAGGAGCTGGGCGATTTCATCGGCGACCCGAAGATACGCGAGAAGATGGGCGCGCTGATGACCGGCCTGACCATGAGGATGGTGATGAAGGACGGCGATGCGCTGATCGCCTTCGCCGACGAGGATCCTGCCGCCGGCAAGGGCAAGATCGGCACGCTTGGCTATTGCATGAGCGGCCAGTACGCCATCAACACCGCTTCGCGCCACCCCGATCGCGTCGCCGCCGCCGCCTCGATCTATGGCGTGCGGCTGCTCACCGACCGGCCCAACAGTCCGCACCGGACGGCGCGCCAAGCCAGCGCCGAGTTCTACGTCGCCTGGGCCGAGACCGATCATTACGCGCCGCTCGACGAGTTCGGGCCTTTTGCCGAGGCGCTGAAAGAGAGCGGGGTCAGGGCCGAGGTCGAGCTTCACAAGGGAGTCGAGCACGGCTTCGCCTTTCCGCAGCGCCCGGCCTACGACAAGCCGGCCGCGGAGCGGCATTGGGAGCGGCTGTTCGCGCTCTATGGCCGCAATCTGCAAGCGCCGGCGCGTTGACGGCCGGCATTCCTCCGACACTTCGGCATGGTCGCCAGCGACGGCTTCGCCGAATTCCTGCTTGAGCAGCTTGCCCCCGTCGGCCGCGTCAGCATGCGCCGCATGTTCGGCAAGACCGGTGTGTTCTGCGGCGGCGTCATGCTCGGCATGGTGGCCGACAACACGCTTTATTTCCGCGTCGACGAACACAACAAGGCCTTCTTCGCCGAAGCGGCGTCTTCGCCGCCGCTCAACTACGGGAAGAAGGGCAAGACCATCGACCTGGCGTTCTGGCGCGTGCCGGAGCGGCTGTTCGACGAGCCCGATGAGCTGGTCGAATGGGGCCGCGCCGCGCTGGCGGCGGCGCGCCGCGTGGCCGCCAAGCGCAAGCGCTAGTTTTCTTCCGGCGGCTTGACCTTGCGGAACATCGCCAGCAGGCCGAGATCGTAGGCGGTCTTGATCAGGCCGCCCAGGATCAGCGGCAGGCCGAAGCTCGACAGGCTGAGCATCCATCCCGTCAGCACCGGGCCGACCGCCGCCGCCAGGCTGCGCGGCACGGCCGTGAAGCTTGCCGCGGCCGGCCGTTCGGCCGGCGTCACCACTGCCATGACGTAGGAGGTGCGCGTCGGTACATCCATCTGCGACAGCGCGCCCCGCATCAGCAGCAGCGCGATGGCGATCGGCAGGCTGTGCACGAAGGGCAGCGCCACCATGCACAGATTGGCCGGGATATGGCTGAACACCATGGTGTTGATCAGGCCGATGCGCGAGGCCAGCGCCGAGGCGGCGAGATAGGACAGCGCCGAGGCCAGGCCCATCCAGAAGAAGATCTGGCCCGCCACCGCCGGCGCCAGGTCGAAGCGGTCGAACAGCCACAGCGCCAGCATCGACTGCACGAAAAAGCCGCCACCGAAGGAGTCGACGGCGAACAGCGCCGCCAGGCGATAGACGATGCCGCGCGAGGGGCCGAGCGCGGCGGCGGGGCGGGCCGCCTGCGCCGGCTCCGTCCTGGCCAGCCGGCGATAGAGCAGGGCGCAGACCACGCCCAGCGCGGCGTAGAGCACGAAGGCGGCGCGCAGGCTTGCCAGCGGATCGACGCCCAGCCAATGCGCCAGCAGGTCGGGCGCGCCGATCGCCAGCGCGCCGCAGGACGAGGCCAGTGTTCCGACGATGCTGTAGCGTGCGAACAGCGCCGTGCGCCAGCGATCGCCGACCGCGCCGGCCAGAAGAGTCTGCTCCAGCGGCAGGAAGATCGACACGTCGCCGCCGGTGGGCGTCAGGGTGCCGATCCCGCCCACCAGCAGCAGCGGCCAGAACTGGGTGAAGCCGGCGAAGCCCAGCCCGGTACCGACCGTCAGCAGGGCGGCGGCGATCAGGGTCAGGCGCAGATCGAGCCGATGAGCCGACAGTCCGATCCCCCACACCAGCGCCGCCGAGCCCAGCAGGGTGACCGTCGCCACCAGCCCGATCGTCGTGGCGTCGTAGCCCAGCCGGTCCAGATAGACCGGCAGCAGCAGGCTGCCCAGCCCATCGCCGAAGGCCCGCGCAGCCCGGGCAGCCAGCAGGATCTTGGCGTCGCGGCCGGTCTGGGGCGGCAAAAGCGGCATGATGCTGCACAGGGTGCAGCCAGAATGCTTTTAAATCAATGGCTTGGAGCGAAAGGCCGAATGGCCCGGCGCGGAGTTTGCCCTTGCTTTTCAAGACTTTGATCGCTATCTAAGCGCCACTTCGCACGCGGGTTTCGCGGCTATCGGGGAGAAATCCCGAAAGCTGTTCCGGTGTCCGGGATGTCCCGGACCAACGCCCGCGGACGGTCAACCGGAGAAAGGACATATCATGGCGCTGCCATCGTTCAGCATGCGCCAGCTTCTGGAAGCTGGCGTGCATTTCGGCCACCACACCCGCCGCTGGAACCCCAAGATGAAGCCGTACCTGTTCGGGGTGCGCAACGGGGTCCATATCGTCGACCTGACCCAGACCGTGCCGCTGCTGCAGCGCGCGATGGAAGCGGTGCGTCACACCGCGGCCAATCGCGGCCGCATCCTGTTCGTCGGCACCAAGGCGCAGGCTTCGGAGAAGATCGCCGAGGCCGCCAAGCGTTGCGGCCAGTACTACGTCAACCATCGCTGGCTGGGCGGCATGCTCACCAACTGGCAGACCATCTCGGTGTCGATCAAGCGCCTGCGCGAACTCGACGAGAAGCTGGCCGGCGACGTGATCGGCCTCACCAAGAAAGAGACCCTGCAGTTGAGCCGCGAGCGCGAGAAGCTCGAGCGGGCGATGGGCGGCATCAAGGAGATGGGCGGCGTGCCGGACATGCTGTTCGTCATCGACACGCTGAAAGAGAACATCGCCATCCAGGAAGCCCAGAAGCTCGGCATTCCGGTGGTGGCGATCGTCGACAGCAACTCCAATCCGGACGGCATCGCTTTTCCGATCCCCGGCAACGACGACGCCATCCGCGCCATCTCGCTGTATTGCGACCTGATCTCGGGCGCGGTGCTGGAAGGCATCCAGCAGGACATGGCTTCTTCGGGCAAGGATCTGGGCGCCCAGAGCGAACTGCCGCCCGAGAACGTGCCGGAAGCGGCCGAAGCCCAACCGGCGGCCTAGTTCGCGCCGAACTGCCGAGCGCGGCCCCGGCGTTTGCATGACACCGGGGCCGTTCCCATATCGATGCGTCGATAGAATTCCGAAAGCGAAAGAGAATCGCCATGGCTGAGATTTCCGCTTCCCTGGTCAAAGAACTGCGCGAGAAGTCGGGCGCCGGCATGATGGATTGCAAGAAGGCGCTGACCGAGACCGGCGGCGACCTGGAGCAGGCCGTCGACTGGTTGCGCAAGAAGGGCCTGTCGGCCGCCGCCAAGAAGACCGGCCGCGTCGCCGCCGAAGGCCTGGTGGGCGTGGCCAGCGACGGACCCCGCGCGGCCATCGTCGAGGTCAACTCCGAGACCGACTTCGTGGCCCGCAACGACAAGTTCCAGGCCTTCGTCGCCGAGGTCGCCAAACTGGCGCTCAAGGACGGCGGCTCGCTCGAGGCGCTGCAGGCGGCGGCCTATCCCGGCACCGGCCGCAGCGTCAAGGACGAGCTGACCAACCTGGTGGCCACCATCGGCGAGAACATGACCCTGCGCCGGGTGCAGCAGCTTTCGGTGCCGCAGGGCGTGGTGTCGACCTATGTGCACAACGCGATCTCGCCCGCGCTGGGCAAGATCGGCGTGCTGGTGGCGCTGGAATCGGCCGGCGATGCCGCCAAGCTCAATGCGCTGGGCCGCCAGATCGCCATGCACATCGCCGCCGCCAAGCCGCAGTCGCTGCATGTCGCCGATCTCGACCCGGCTTCGATCGCGCGCGAGCGTTCGGTGCTGGAAGAGCAGGCCAAGGTCTCGGGCAAGGCGCCCGAAGTGATCGCCAAGATGGTCGAGGGCCGGCTGCGCAAGTTCTACGAGGAAGTCGTGCTGCACGAGCAGGTCTTCGTCATCGACAACGAGCGCAAGGTCGCCAAGGTGGTGGAAGCCGCCGCCCACGACGTGGGCGCGCCGGTGAAGATCGCCGGTTTCGTGCGTTTCACCTTGGGCGAAGGCGTCGAGAAGAAGTCGGAAGACTTCGCCGCCGAGGTCGCTGCCCAGCTGCGCGCCTGAGCGCTGCGGCGGAAAATGCCCAAAGCCGGCCGGGATCGGGCGATTGCGGCCGGCTTTTTTGCGCCGAACCCGGATTTTGAGGCGCAGATTTAGCCTATGCGGGGCTGACGAGCCCCAAGCGATTGTGTATGATTGTCCGATAAAACAATCCGTTAACGGGCGGGCCGCGGTCCGGCCGTCCTTGCGCCGAACTTCGTGAAAGACCGCCCATGTCCGCTCCGACCTTTCGCCGCGTTCTGCTGAAGCTGTCGGGCGAGGCGTTGATGGGCCAGCAGGAATATGGGCTGGACCCGGCGATGCTGGGCGCCATCGCCGAGGAAATGAAGGTGGTGCACGGCCTGGGCGTGCAGGTCTGCATCGTCATCGGCGGCGGCAACATCTTCCGCGGCGTGTCCGGTGCGGCGGCCGGCATGGACCGTGCCTCGGCCGACTACATGGGCATGCTGGCCACCGTGATAAACTCGCTGGCGGTGCAGAACGCGCTGGAGAAGGTCGGCATCCATACCAGGGTGATGTCGGCCATTCCGATGACCACGGTGTGCGAGCCCTATATCCGCCGCCGCGCCGTGCGGCACATGGAGAAGGGCCGGGTGGTGATCTTCGCCGCCGGCACCGGCAACCCGTTCTTCACCACCGATACCGCCGCCGCCCTGCGCGCCGCCGAGATGGGCTGCGACGCGCTGATGAAGGGCACCCAGGTCGACGGCGTCTATTCCGACGACCCGCGCCGCAACGTCAGCGCCACCCGCTTCGATTCCCTCACCTACATGGACGTGCTGTCGCGCGACCTCAAGGTGATGGATGCCTCGGCCATTTCGCTGGCGCGGGAAAACGGCATACCGATCGTCGTGTTTTCGCTGCATAATCCCGGCGCTTTTGCCTCTGTGGTGCAGGGCAAGGGCCGGTTCACCATCATCAGGGACGAGGCTTAGCCGTGGCACAACCCGATCTTGCCGGACTTGAGAAGCGCATGGGCGGCGCGCTCGATGCGCTGAAGAAGGAATTCGCCGGTCTGCGCACCGGCCGCGCATCGGCCAACCTGCTCGAGCCGATCGTGGTCGAGGCCTATGGCAGCCGCATGCCGCTCAACCAGGTCGGCAACATCTCGGTGCCCGAGCCGCGCATGCTGACGGTGCAGGTGTGGGACCGCGCGCTGGTGTCGCATGTCGACAAGGCGATCCGCGAGGCCGGGCTGGGGCTCAATCCGGCGACCGACGGGCAGATGGTGCGCGTGCCGATTCCGCCGCTCAACGAGGAACGGCGCAACGAGCTGAAGAAGATCGCCCACAAATACGCCGAGCAGGGCCGAGTCGCCGTGCGCAACGTGCGCCGCGACGGCATGGAGCTGCTCAAGAAGCTGGAGAAGGACGGCGAGCTGTCGAAGGACGACCACCGCAAATTCTCCGACAAGATCCAGGCGCTGACCGACCAGTACGTCAAGAAGGTCGACGAGGCGCTGGCGCAGAAGGAATCGGAAATCACCCAGGTGTAGCGGCGCCGGCATGGGCCAGGGCGGCACCACCAGGAGCAACGATCAGGTGTAGCGATGGAGGCAGCCCGTCACTCGGCCGCCGCGCCGGCCTCGCCCCCCGTTCACGTCGCCATCATCATGGACGGCAACGGGCGCTGGGCGACGTCGCGCGGCCTGCCGCGCACGGCCGGCCATCGCCAGGGCGCCGAGGCGGTGCGGCGCACGGTGCGCGGCGCGGCCGAACTGGGCATCCGCTACCTGACCCTGTTCGGCTTCTCCTCGGAGAACTGGAAGCGGCCGATCACCGAGGTCACCGACCTGATGGGCCTGCTGCGGCTTTACCTGCGCAACGAGATCGCCGAACTGTCGCGCAACGGCGCGCGGCTGCGCGTGATCGGCGAGCGTGGCGCGCTGGCGCGCGACATCGTCGACCTGATCGAGCATGCCGAGCGCGTCACCGCCGGCAACACCAGAATCGATCTCAACATCGCGCTGAACTACGGCAGTCGCGACGAGATCGTGCGCGCGGCGCGGGCGCTGGCGGCCCGGGCGGCGCGCGGAGAGCTCGCGCCGAACGCGATCGACGAGGCCATGTTCGCCGGCGCGCTGATGACCGCCGGCATTCCCGATCCCGACCTGCTGATCCGCACCAGCGGCGAGCAGCGGCTCTCCAACTTCCTGCTGTGGCAGTCGGCCTATGCCGAGCTGATGTTCGTCGACGTGCTGTGGCCGGATTTCGGCAAGGCCCATCTCGAGGCGGCGATTGCCGAATTCGCCAAGCGCGAGCGCCGCTACGGCGCCGTCGCCGGCTCCTGATGCCCCGGTACCGGCGGCGATGACCGCGCCCGCACCATCGCCCGTGCCATCGTCCGCGCCATCGCCCGCACCGGCGGCTGCCAGGGACGGCCTGTTCCCCAAGCTGCGCGCACGGCTGATCTCGGCCGTCCTGCTGGGGGCCATCGCCTTCGCCGCGGTGTGGATCGGCTATCCCTGGTTCGACCTGCTGATCGCCGTCGGCGGCACCCTGGCGTTGTTCGAGTGGTTCCGCCTGTGCCGCGGCTGGCAGCGTCCGTTCTGGGTGCTGCTGGGCACGCTCTACCTGGCTGCCACCTTGGTATCGTTGTTCTGGCTGCGTCACGAGCCGGAGCTGGGGCGCGAGACCATGCTGTGGCTGATGGGCTGCGTGGTGGCGGTCGATACCGGGGCGTATTTCGCCGGCCGCACCATCGGCGGCCCCAAGCTG
Organism: uncultured Hyphomicrobiales bacterium; assembly: GCA_964458605.1. GTDB lineage: Bacteria > Pseudomonadota > Alphaproteobacteria > Reyranellales > JAQSWP01 > JBBSNV01. The sequence goes on from CAYWLS010000002.1 coordinate 25,470, forward strand.
GTGCCGCTGATCAGTCCGCAGAAGACCTGGGCCGGCCTGCTGGGCGGCGCGGTATCGGCCGGCCTGGTCGGCCTCATTGCCGCCACGATCCTGCACGTCAATGTCTTTTCCCTGGTCATTTGGAGCGCGCTGGTGGCGCCGGTCGCCCAGCTCGGCGACATACTGGAGTCGGCCGTGAAGCGGTATTTCGGCGTCAAGGACAGCGGCAGCATCATCCCCGGCCATGGCGGCATCCTCGACCGTATCGACGGCTTGATGTTCGCCGCCATCGCGCTGGCCGTGCTGCGGCTGCTGTCGCACGATCTGTCGCCATGGCCGTGATTCCGTTGCCCGAGGCGGCGGCCCAGCCTCACGCCAGCCAGCCCCATCCCGCCAAGCCCCGGCGCATCACCATCCTGGGCGCGACCGGCTCGGTCGGCTGCAGTACCATCGATCTGGTCGAGCGCCATCGCGAGCACTACGAGGTCGAGGCGCTGACCGCCAACCGCAACGTCGAATTGCTGGCCGAACAGGCGCGCCGGCTGCGCGCCAGGCTGGCCGTGGTGGCCGATCCCGAGCGCTACAAGGCGCTGTGCGAGGCGCTGAGCGGCTCGGGCATCGAAGCCGCCGCCGGCCCGCAGGCGGTGGTCGAGGCCGCCGCCCGGCCGGCGGAGTGGGTGATGGCGGCGATCGTCGGCGCCGCCGGCCTGGCGCCGACCCTGGCGGCGATCCAGCGCGGCGCGGCGATCGGCCTGGCCAACAAGGAATGCCTGGTCTGCGCCGGCGGGCTGATGATGCAGGCGGTGCGGGCGCATGGCGCCACCCTGCTGCCGGTCGACAGCGAGCACAGCGCCATCTTCCAGGTATTCGACTTCGACCAGCCCGAGCGGGTCGAGCGCATCGTGCTGACCGCCTCGGGCGGGCCGTTCCGCAACTGGTCGCTGGCCGACATGGCGCATGCCACGCCGGCCCAGGCGATGGCGCATCCCAACTGGGACATGGGCGCCAAGATCTCGATCGATTCGGCCACCATGATGAACAAGGGGCTGGAGATCATCGAGGCGCATCATCTTTTCCCGGTGCCGGCCGAGCGCATCGAGGTGGTGGTGCATCCCCAATCGGTGATCCACTCCATGGTCGCCTATATCGACGGCTCGGTGCTGGCCCAGCTCGGCACGCCCGACATGCGCACGCCGATCGCCTATGCGCTGGGCTGGCCGCGCCGCATGGAGGCGCCGGCCGGGCGGCTCGATTTCGCCTCGCTCACCGCGCTGACCTTCGAGAAGCCCGACGTCACCCGCTTCCCGGCGCTGCGCCTGGCGCGCGAGGCGCTCGGCCTGGGACCGTATGGTCCGGCCGTGCTCAACGCCGCCAACGAGCAGGCGGTGGCCGCCTTCCTGGCTGCGCGCATCGGCTTCCTTGACATCGCGCGCATAGTCGAGGACACCTTGGCCCGGTTCTACGCGACGCGGCGCGCAGAATCCGGAGGCCAATCCTGCGGCCCGACATTGCAGGCCGTCTACGCCGCCGACGCCGAAGCGCGGCGTGCGGCGGACCGCTTGATCGCCGGCATCGAACAGCGCCGCTAATCGGAGATCGTGCGATGGAGTTGCTGGACTTCATCTACAACAACGTCATCGTCTTCCTGATCGTCATGACGGTGCTCGTGTTCGTGCACGAGCTCGGCCATTATTTCGTGGCGCGGCGCTGCGGCGTCAAAGTCGAGACCTTCTCGATCGGCTTCGGTCCGGAGATCTATGGCTGGACCGGCCGCAAATCGGGCACCCGCTGGCGCATCTCCGCCTTGCCGCTGGGCGGCTACGTCAAGTTCTTCGGCGACGCCAACCCCGCCAGCGTCGCCGCCGATGCGCCGCCGATGACCGCCGAGGAGCGCCAGGTCAGCTTCTTCCACAAGCCGGTGTGGCAGCGTTTCGCCGTGGCGATCGCCGGGCCCGCCGCCAATCTGATCTTCGCCGTGGTTGCGCTGGCGGCGATGTACATGCTCATCGGCCAGTCGATCACGCCGCCGATCGTCGGCTTCGTGCAGCCGACCAGCGCCGCGGCCCAGGCCGGCCTGCAGCCGGGCGATCGCGTGCTGCGCGCCGACGGGCGCAGCGTCGACAGCTTCGAGGACGTCAACCAGTCGGTGCGCATGCACCCCGACATCCCGTTCGCCATGACGGTCGATCGCGCCGGCAAGCGCATCGACCTGACCGTCACGCCGGCGGGCAGGGACGTGAGCGACCGCTTCGGCAACGTGCAGCATGTCGGCGATCTGGGCGCCGACAGCGTCGATGCCATGGCGCGGGTCGGCACCGTCATCGCCGGCAGCGCCGCCGAGACGGCGGGGCTGCAGCCGGGCGATCTGGTCACCGCCATCGACGGCAAGCCGGTCGTCACCTTCGACGACCTGCGCGCGGTCGTGGAACCCAATGCCGGCAACAGGCTGGTGTTCTCCATCGAGCGCAACGGCCAGCGGCTCGATGTGCCGGTGGTGCCCAAGGGCGAGGCGGTCAAGCAGCCCGATGGCGGCAGCAAGACGGTCGGCCGCATCGGCGTCAGCAAGGCCTCGGCTGCCGAGCATCGCCGGCTCGATCCCGCTGCCGCGACCTGGCAGGCCGGCCGCCAGGTGGTCTACATGACGCAGTCGATCTTCGGCGTCATCGGCCAGATCATCGCCGGCCAGCGTTCCGCCAAGGAGATCGGCGGCACCTTGCGCATCGCCAAGACCACCGGCGAGGCGTCCCAGATCGGCTGGGAGGCGGTGGCCCTGTTCGCCATCGGCCTGTCGATCTCGCTGGGCGTATTCAATCTGCTGCCGATACCGTTGCTGGACGGCGGCCATCTGCTGTTCTACGTGATCGAGGCAGTGCGGGGCCGGGCCCTGAGCGCCCGGATCCAGGAATACGGCTATCGCATCGGCTTGGTGCTGGTGTTTGGCCTGATAGTTTTCGCTACCTGGAACGATCTGGTGCTGCTAAAAGTAACCGATCTTGTAGGAAATATCGGCCGTTAGGCCAATATGCTCAGGCAATTTGCTGGGGGAAGAGTGAGCAAGGTTCTATCGGCCGCCGTCAGCACGTTGATGCTCCTGTGCTGCCTGTTCGGGCACGTCGTGTCCCAGGCGCAAGCCCAGCCGGCGCGTCCGCCGGCCAATCGCGCGGCGCCGCAGCAATCGCCCTATGCCGAGGGTGGCACCATCGCCGGCATCGTCGTGCAGGGCAACAGCCGCGTCGAGCCGGACTCGGTCCGCTCCTACCTGGCGGTCAAGGAAGGCGACCCGTTCGACCCCGAGAAGCTCGACCAGTCGCTCAAGACGCTGTTCGCCACCGGCCTGTTCGCCGACGTCAAGCTGAGCCGCGACGGCAACAACCTGGTGATCCAGGTGGTCGAAAACCCGATCATCAACCGCATCGCCTTCGAGGGCAACAGCAAGCTCGAGGACGACGCGCTGCGCCAGGAAATCCAGTCGCGCCCGCGCGTGGTGTTCACCCGCGCCAAGGTGCAGGCCGACGTCAAGCGCATCCTCGAACTCTATCGCCGCTCCGGGCGCTTCAACGCGACCGTCGAGCCCAAGATCATCCAGCTCGAGCAGAACCGCGTCGACCTGGTGTTCGAGATCCACGAAGGTTCGACCACCGGCATCCGCGCCATCACCTTCGTCGGCAACGAGCACTATTCCGACGGCAGCCTGCGCGAGGTCATCCGCACCAAGGAATCGGCCTGGTTCCGTTTCCTGTCGTCCGACGACCGGTACGATCCCGATCGCGTCAACTTCGACCGCGAATTGCTGCGCAAGTTCTATCTGTCGGAAGGCTATGCCGACTTCCGCGTCGCCTCGGCCGTGGCCGAACTGACGCCGGACAAGGAAGACTTCTTCGTCACCTTCACGGTCAGCGAAGGGCCGCGCTACAAGTTCGGCAAGATCGACGTGGTGTCGCGCTTCGAGAAGCTCGACGTCGCGCCGCTGAAATCGCTGCTGACGGTGCACGAGGGCGATTGGTACGACGCCGACGAGGTCGATCGCACGATCAACGTGCTGACCGAGGAGGTCGGCAGCCTGGGCTATGCCTTCGTCGACATCCGGCCGAACATCAAGCGCAACAAGGACACCAGGACGATCGACCTGACCTTCGAGATTCAGGAAGGCCCGCGCGTCTATGTCGAGCGCATCAACATCTCCGGCAACACCCGCACCCTGGACAAGGTGATCCGGCGCGAGTTCCGCCTGGTCGAGGGCGACGCCTTCAACGCCGCCAAGCTGCGCCGCTCGCAGCAGCGCCTCAACAATCTCGGTTTCTTCCAGAAGGTCGACATCTCCAACCAGCCCGGATCGGCGCCCGACAAGACGGTGATCGACGTCTCGGTGGTCGAGCAGAGTACCGGCGAACTGTCGTTCGGCGCCGGCTATTCGACGGCCGGCGGCGTGCTGGGCGACGTCAGCATCCACGAGCGCAACCTGCTGGGCCGCGGCCAGGACCTGCGGTTGGGCCTGTCGCTGGGCACCCAGCAGACCCAGATCAACCTCAGCTTCACCGAGCCGTATTTCCTCGATCGCAACGTGGCGGCCGGCTTCGACGTCTTCCGCATCACCACCGACAACCAGGACCAGAGTTCCTACGACCAGAAGTCGCTGGGCTTCGCGCTGCGCACCGGCTTCAACCTGAGCGAAAACCTGCGCCAGAACCTGCACTACACCCTGCGCCAGGATATCGTGTCGAACGTGCCCAGCGGCGCCTCGATCTACATCAAGCAGCAGGAAGGCACGGCCTGGACGTCGGAAATCGGCACCCAGTTCATGTACGACCGGCGCGACAACCGCCAGTTCCCGAGCAAGGGCTACTTCCTGCGCTACGGGATCGACCTGGGCGGGCTGGGCGGCACCGAGCACTACGTGCGCAACAAGATCGACGGCGCCTATTTCTACTCGATCGCCGATCAGTGGGTGCTGTCGCTGAGCGGCGAGTTCGGCGTGGTGATGCCGATCAAGGACGATCTGCGCATCAGCAATCGCTGGTTCGTGGGCGGCGACAATTTGCGCGGCTTCGCGGTCGGCGGCATCGGTCCGCGCGATACTCACACACACGACGCGCTGGGCGGGCGCTATTACGGCGTCAGTTCGCTGGAACTCAGCTTCCCGCTGGGCCTGCCGCAGGAATTCCAGATCCTGGGCAAGGCCTTCACCGATGCCGGCACCTTGTGGGGCACCGAGGAATCGGGCCCGACGGTGGTCGACGACAAGGCGCTGCGCGCCTCGGTCGGCGTCGGCCTGCAGTGGATTTCGCCGTTCGGGCCGATCCGGGTGGACTACGCCATTCCGGTGGTCAAGAAGCCGTATGACGAAATCCAGCACTTCCGCTTCAGCTTCGGGACGCGTTTCTAAGACGGTCGCATGACGGCGCTCTCATCCTGCTGGAAGGGGCCCGCCGCCCTGCTGCTCGCGGCATCCACGTTCGCCACGGTCCCGGCCTGGTCGCAGCCGGCCGGCCGCCCCGGCGCGCCGACGGTTGCGCCATCGCCGGCGCCAGCCGTGCGCCCGCCGATCTTCGATCAGCCGCCGCTGCGCATCGCCATCATCGACATCGGCGCCGTGCTGCGCGATTCGAGCGCCGCGCTCGACCTGCAGCGCCAGATGCAGGAACAGCAGGACATCTACCAGGTCGCTTTCGAGAAGGAGCAGCGCGAGCTGCGCCTGGCCGAAGACGACATCGAACGCCAGCGTTCCTCGTTGCCGGCGGACACCTATCGCGACAAGCGTCAGGCGTTCCAGGACCGCCTCAACAAGGCGGCCGGCGACTTCCGCAATCGGCGTCGCCAGCTCGAGGAAGCATTCGGCGTCGCCAATGCCCAGATCAACAAGACGCTGGCGGCGGTGATCGACGACCTGGCGACCAAGAACGGCATCAGCGTGGTGCTGCGCCGCGAAGCGGTGCTGTTCCAGAAGGACGCCATCGACCTGACCCAGGCCGCGGTCGGGCTGCTCAACCAGCGCCTGCCCAACGTCAAGATCGCCGTTTCCCCGCTGCCCTGACCGGTTCCGGCGCGATGGGACCCGCAGACGTTGAAAATACCCGCCGGATCGGGCAAAAAAGGCAGTAATCCCGGCGCTGCGAGCGTCCATTCCCAGATTGCGGCAAGGACAGGCCACGTGACCCAACCGGCAGAGAAACTCGAGGATGTCGGCGCCGTCGATGTCGGGCGCATCATGCAGATGATCCCGCATCGCTATCCGTTCCTGCTGGTCGACCGGGTGGTGGACATCCGCCGCGACCTGAGCGCGATCGGCATCAAGAACGTGTCGATCAACGAGCAATTCTTCCAGGGTCACTTTCCGGGCATGCCGGTGATGCCGGGCGTGCTGCTGATCGAGAGCATGGCGCAGACCGCCGCGGTGCTGGTGGTTTCGACGCTGGGTGCGGAATTCGAGAGCAAGAAGGTCTATTTCATGTCGATCGACAAGGCGCGCTTCCGCAAGCCGGTCGTGCCGGGCGATCGCATCGAAGTGCATGTCCGCAAGGAGCAGAGCCGCGGCATGGTGTGGAAGTTCAGCGCCGAGGCCAAGGTCGACGGCAAGCTGGTGGCGGAGGCGACCTTCGCCGCCATGATCATCGACGGCTAGTTCGCCCGGCCGGCGCCTTGCCGGCGCAGTGTGCCGCAGGCGAAGCCGACTGGAGCGCGGGAAGGAGCGGGGCCATGGAAAGCCAACAAGCCTCTCGATCGAATGCCGCCGCGACGGGCGGCGAGGCCCGTCTGCTGCACACCATGATCCGGGTGTTCGATCTGAAGAAGTCGGTCGACTTCTATACCCGGTTGCTGGGCATGAAGGTGCTGCGCCAGCGCGACGTGCCGGCCGGCAAATACTCGCTGGCCTTCGTCGGCTACGGCGACGAGCGGACCGACAGCGTCATCGAGCTGACCTACAACTGGGACCAGAAGGAACCCTACCAGCTCGGCAGCGCCTTCGGTCACCTGGCGATCGGCGTCAAGGACATCTACGGCGTGTGCGAGAAGCTGAAGGCCGAGGGCGTGAAGATTCCGCGCCCGCCCGGTCCGGTGCAGCACGGCACCACCGTGATCGCCTTCATCGAGGATCCCGACGGCTACAAGATCGAGCTGATCCAGACCGCACAATAGGTTTCGTTCGGCAGAGGCGGCCACCGCCGGCTTACGCGGAGATTGCCGTGAGCGGTGTCCCGCTATTGTCCGGTGCGCACATCCTGTTGCGGCAATGGCGGCCGCACGACCGCGAACCGTTTGCTGCGCTCAACGCCGACCCGCGGGTGATGCAATTTTTCTCGCACCCTTTGAACCGCGCCGAAAGCGATGCCCGGCTGGCCGTATCGAGCGGCATTTGAGCGAGCGCGGCTTTGGCCTGTGGGCGGTGGAGCTGCCGGGCGTGGCGCCGTTCATCGGCTTCGTCGGCTTGGCGGCGCCGCGGTTCGATGCCCATTTCACGCCCTGCATCGAAATCGGCTGGCGCCTGGCCTTCGCGCATTGGCGCCAAGGCTATGCCAGCGAGGCCGCCCGGCTGGCACTCGATCATGGCTTCGCCGCCTTGCGCCTGAAGGAAATCGTTTCCTTCACGGCGGCCGGCAACGCCCGCTCGCGCGCCGTGATGCAGCGGCTGGGCATGCGCCACGATCCGGCCGACGACTTCGACCATCCGGGCCTGCCGCAAAACCATGCGCTGCGCCGGCACGTATTGTACCGGCTGCGACCGGGCGAAGATAAAATCTAGAGCAGGCCCAGGCCGCGCAATGCGCCGAGCGTCAGTGCTGCAACCAGCACGCCCAGGGCCAGCCGCAGGCCGGTGAAGCGCAATCCGCCCAGCCGCACGTTGTCGTTGGCCGGCGGACCCAGGCGGATATGCCGGCGCGCGACCGGCGGCGGCGCCGACAGCGGTTGCGCTGAGGGCGGCCGGGAACCCGAGAATCCGTGTTTTCCCGTCACGCAGTTTCCTCTTGTCGACTTTGGCCGGGCCACGCCGGAGGCGCCCGGTTGGACTTGTCGATTCATGCTAACAGGGATGGGCGCAACAGAAAAGTGGCGCTGCACGGGACAGCGCCGCTTGTTGCATAAACGCGAATAAGAGTTGGCGGCCGCGGACTTACGGGCGCTTCTTGACCGGCACGAACGGCCGCTGGGTATGGCCGGTGTAGAGCTGACGCGGCCGGCCGATCTTCTGCGACGGATCCTCGACCATCTCGCGCCACTGCGAGATCCAGCCCACGGTGCGGGCCACCGCGAACAGCACGGTGAACATGCTGACCGGGATGCCCATGGCGCGGAAGATGATGCCCGAATAGAAGTCGACGTTGGGGTAGAGCTTCTTGTCGATGAAATACTTGTCGTTCAGCGCGATGTGCTCCAGCTCCATGGCCAGCTCGAGCAGCGGCTCGTTGCGCAGGCCCATCTCGTCGAGCACCTCGTGGCAGGTGCGCTGCATGATCTTGGCGCGCGGATCGTAGTTCTTGTAGACGCGGTGGCCGAAGCCCATCAGGCGGAAATTGTCCTTCGGGTCCTTGGCGCGCTTGATGAACTCGGGGATGCGCCTCTTGTCGCCGATCTGGGTCAGCATGTTCAGCACCGCCTCGTTGGCGCCGCCATGGGCAGGGCCCCACAGCGAAGCGATGCCGGCGGCGATGCAGGCGAACGGGTTGGCGCCGGACGAGCCGGCCAGGCGCACGGTCGAGGTCGAGGCGTTCTGCTCGTGGTCGGCGTGCAGGATCAGGATGCGGTCCATGGCGCGCGCCAGCACCGGGTTGATCTTGTACGGCTCGGCCGGCACCGCGTACATCATCTGCAGGAAGTTTTCCGCGTATTTCAGGTCGTTGCGCGGATGCATGAACGGCTGGCCCTGCGAATACTTGAAGGCCATCGCCGCCAGGGTCGGCATCTTGGCGATCAGCCGGTAGGAGGCGACCATGCGCTGGTGCGGATCGTTGATGTCCAGCGAGTCGTGATAGAAGGCGGACAGCGCACCGACCACGCCGCACATTATCGCCATCGGATGGGCGTCGCGGCGGAAACCGCGATAGAAGAACTGGATCTGCTCGTGCACCATGGTGTGGCGCGAGATGTCGTATTCGAACTTGGTCTTCTCCTGCGCGTTGGGCAGTTCGCCGTTCAGCAGAAGATAGGCGACTTCCATGAAGTCGGACTTCTCGGCCAGGTCGGCGATGTCGTAGCCGCGATGCAGCAGGATGCCCTTGTTGCCGTCGATGAAGGTGATCTTCGACTGGCACGACGCGGTCGAGGTGAAGCCCGGATCGTAGGTGAAGTAGTCGGTGTCGCCGTACAGCTTGCGCACGTCGATCACCTTGGGGCCCAGGGTTCCCGATATCACCGGCAGGGTCCAGGACTGGCCGCCGCCGCTCTGGCTCAGCGTCATCGTTTCCTTGGCGGCTTCCTTGGCCGGCGCGGCCGCCGGCTTGGCGGAAGGCTTGGCAACCTGCTTGGCGCTGACGTTCTTCTTAGCAGTCGCGGCGGTGGCTTTTTTCATCGTTTTCCTACCGTTGGTGGCGAAGCCGGAAGCCGGCGGCTGCCGGGTCCGGCGAACATGGCGAGATGCCGAATTTGGCCGTTACCTTAGTGGCTTTGGCTGCCATTCGCAATTGCAGCAACGCGCTGAAATACGTTGATTCAGGCGATCAACCTGCCAAGCGAATCCTCGCGCCCCAGCACGGCCAGGACCTCGAAGATTCCCGGCGAGACGGTGCTGCCGGTCAGCGCCGCGCGCAGCGGCTGGGCGACGTTGCCGAGCTTCACGCCGCGGCCCTCGGCAAAGGCCTTCACCGCATTCTCCAGCGCCGGCTCGGTCCATTCGCCAACGCCACCCAGCGCGGCGTGCAGATCGCGCAGCAGGGCCTTGTTGTCGGCGTTCAATATTGCCTGCGCCTTGGCATCGGGCGACACCGCGCCATGGCGGGCATAGAAGCGCAGATTGTCGGCCAGCTCGTTGAGCGTGCGCGAGCGCTGCTTGACGCCGTTCATGCCCTTGAGCACGCGCGCCGCCAGGTCGACGGGCAGGGGACCGCCGGCCGCCGTTTCCAGCCGCGAGCGCACCAGTTCGAGCAGCTCGCCGTCCGGCGTCTCGCGCATGTAGTGCGCGTTGAGGTTGGTGAGCTTGTCCATGTCGAAGCGCGCTGCCGAACGGCCGACATTGGCCAAATCGAACCACTGGATCGCCTGCTCGGTCGAGATGATCTCGTCGTCGCCGTGGCTCCAGCCCAGCCGCAGCAGGTAGTTGCGCAGCGCCGCCGGCAGGAAGCCCATGTCGCGATAGGCATCGACGCCCAGCGCGCCATGGCGCTTGCTGAGCTTGGCGCCGTCGGGGCCGTGGATCAGCGGGATATGGGCAAAGTGCGGGATGTTCCAGCCCATGGCGCGATAGACCTGGATCTGGCGGAACGTGTTGTTGAGATGGTCGTCGCCACGGATCACATGGGTGATGCCCATGTCGTGATCGTCGACCACCACGGCCAGCATGTAGGTCGGCGTGCCGTCGGCGCGCAGCAGCACCATGTCGTCGAGCTGGGAATTGGCCACCGTGACCTTGCCCTGGACCAGATCCTCGACCACGGTCTCGCCGTCCTGCTCGGCCTTGATGCGGATCACCGGCTTGACGCCCGGCGGCGCTTCGCGGGGATCGCGGTCGCGCCAGCGCCCGTCGTAGCGCGGCGGCCGTTTCTCGGCGATCGCGCGCTTGCGCATTTCGTCGAGTTCCTCCGGCGAGCAGTAGCAGTAATAGGCTTTGCCTCGGTCCAGCAGTTCCCGGGCCACCGCGGCGTGGCGCGCCGCCTGGGCGAACTGGAACACCGTGGTGTCGTCCCAATCCAGCCCCAGCCAGGACAGGCCGTCGAGAATGGCCTCGATCGCCTCTTTGGTCGAACGCTGCCGGTCGGTATCCTCGATGCGCAACCGGTACTTGCCGCCGTGGTGGCGGGCGAACAGCCAGTTGAACAGCGCGGTGCGCGCGCCGCCGATATGCAGGAAACCGGTCGGCGAGGGGGCAAAACGGGCAACGACGCTCATGCGGCAACTTCCGACAGAATTGGTGACGATGGGGCTTGCCGCGCATAGCCGGGCGGCGCAGGCGCCCCCGCCGCGGCGCGGCAAGGCCAGTATGCCGCGGAGCGGCAAAAGCGGCGTAGCATAGTGACGCCCGACCCTCTGTCAAAGCCCCAAAGACGGTCCATGCATGGACCATGGCGGCCGCCGCGGATGGCCGATCTGGGTCGCGTCCTGGCGGCTGTGGCGGCCGGCCTGCGGGACAATCTGCTCGAGGAGCGCCAGCGCTGGATCCTGTGGCTGCCGGTCGGCATCGGCGCGGGCGTGGCGATCTATTTCCAGCTTCCGGTCGAGCCGCCGTTCTGGCCCTTTGCGCTGGCCGCCGTCCTGGCGCTGGTCGTGGCGATGGCGGGACGGGCGCGGCTGGCGCTGCTGCTGCCGTTCCTGGGCATCGCCGCGATCGCCGCCGGCATGGCCATCGGCAAATGGCGGGTCGAGCAGGTCGCGGCGCCGGTGCTGGCGCGCGATCTCGGACCCGTGACGGTCGAGGGCAGGCTGGTCGAGGTCGAACCGCTGCCCAGCGGCGCGCGGCTGACGCTCGAGGCATTGCAATTCGAGCGCACCACGCGGCAGGATCTGCCCCAGCGCATTCGCGTTGTGGCGCGCCAGGGCGCGGCGGGCGCCGAGGTGGGCGACCGGATCAGGCTGGTGGTCCAGCTCTCGCCGCCGCGCGGTCCGGCGGCGCCGGGCGCTTACGATTTCCAGCGCGATGCCTGGTTCCTCCGCCTCGGCGGCGTGGGCTTCAGCCTGAACGCGCCGGTCGTGGTACAGCCTGCCGAACGGGGCAGTCTCGGCACCTGGTTCAACCGCCTGCGCCAGCACGTCACGCAGCGGCTGGTGGCGATCGGCGGGACCAAGGACAACGGCGAGGGCGGCATGGCCGCGGCCCTCCTGACCGGCGAGCAGAACGGCATTCCCAAGGACGTGCTGCAGGCGATGCGCGATTCGGGCTTGGCGCATCTGCTGTCGGTGTCCGGCCTGCACCTGGCCATCGTCGCGGCGTTCCTGATGCTGGTGCTGCGCAGCCTGCTGGCGGCGATCGAGCCCGTCGCGCTGCGCTATCCGGTCAAGAAATGGGCTGCCGGCATCGCGCTGCTCGGCACCTTCTTCTATCTGATGCTGGCCGGCGCTCCCGTGCCGGCGCAGCGTTCCTTCGTCATGGCCGCCTTCGTGCTGGTCGCCATCATGGTCGACCGCAGCGCCATCTCGATGCGCCTCGTGGCTTGGGCGGCGTTGGGCGTGTTGCTGCTGGCGCCGGAAAGCATGCTGGGCGCTTCGTTCCAGATGTCGTTCGCCGCCGTGGTGGCACTGATCGCGGCGTGGGAATTCGTCCGGCCGATCGCGCGGCGCTGGCGCGAGAATCGCATCGCCGGCTGGCCGGCGCCGGTCGAATGGGGCGCGGCCTATCTGGGCGGCGTGCTGCTCACCACCCTGGTGGCCGGGCTGGCGAGCTCCGGCTTCGGCCTCTATCACTTCAACCGCGTGGCGCTGTTCAGCGTGGTGGCCAACCTGATCGCCGTGCCGGTGACCGGCTTCTGGGTCATGCCGTTCGGCATGCTGGCGCTGGCGCTGATGCCGTTCGGGCTTGAGCATCTGGCGCTCGAGCCGATGCGCTGGGGCATCGCCGCCGTCATCTGCGTGGCGCGCGAGGTCGCCTCCTGGCCCGGCGCGGCGGCGCTGGTGCCGGCACTGCCGCAGATCGCGCTGCCGCTTCTGGCACTGGGCGGATTGTGGCTGTGTCTATGGCAGCGACGCTGGCGGCTGCTCGGACTGGTTCCGATGGCGGCAGTCCTGGTGCTGGCGCTGACCACGCGCCCGCCCGACCTCATGGCGAGCGGCGACAGCCATCTGTTCGCGGTGCGCGATCGGTCGAGCGGACAGCTCATGCTTTCGGCGCCGCGCGGCGGCGGTCTGGTCGGCGACACTTGGCGGCGGCGCGTTGGCGAAGACGAGAGCGCCGATTGGCCGCGCGACAAGCCGAGCGCCGACGGCACGCTGCTCTGCGATCCGGCGGCATGCATCCTGCGTCGCCATGGCTTGCTGATCGCGTTGGTCGAACGGCCCGAAGCGCTGTCGGAGGATTGCCACAACGCGGCGCTGGTCATCGCCCACGTGGCGGCGCGCCGTGTCTGCCGCGACAGCAAGGCCATCGTGATCGATACCTTCGACCTGCGCGCCAACGGCGCCTATGCGATCTGGATCGAGCCGGGTGGCTTTGCCATCCGCAACGTCAGGCAGGACAGGGGCCAGCGACCCTGGACCGGTCAATCGACCGATAAGTCGACCCGTCAATCGACCGGGCAGATCCCGGCACGCGACACGCAATAGGATGCCCGATCCGGCTGGCCAGACGGGCAGGCTGGCCGGCGACTGGCAGAAGCGGTCATTTGCGGTCCGTTGGCGGCCTGTCAGAAGCGGCGGAACAGCCCGACCAGCTTGCCCTGGATCTTGACCCGGTCGGGTCCGAAGATGCGGGTCTCGTAGGACGGGTTGGCCGGTTCGAGCGCGATCGAGGCGCCCTTGCGCCGCAGCCGCTTCAAGGTGGCTTCCTGCTCGTCCACCAGGGCCACGACGATCTGGCCGTTCTCCGCCGTCTCGGCGTTCTGGATGATCGCGATATCGCCGTCCTGGATGCCAGCATCGATCATCGAATCGCCAGCGACCTCAAGGGCGTAGTGCGTTCCCTTGCCAAGAAGGCTTAACGGCACGTCGATCGTCGTCGAATTGTCGCGCAGCGCCTCGATCGGCGTGCCGGCGGCGATGCGGCCATAGAGCGGCAGGGAGATGGCCGCTGCTTCCGGGGCCGGCAACACGCCCGGCAGGCCGGGTTTGAGGCCACCCGCGATCAGCTGGGGCGTGAAGCCCGGCGCTTCGCCCTCGCGCAGTCCGGCGGCGCGCCGGCTTTCCGGGGGCGGGAAGGCGGTGACGGCGGACGGGTAGATGGCAGCGGCGTCGGGCAGTTTCAGCACCTGCAGGGCGCGCGCCTTGTGCGCCAGGCGGCGCAGGAAGCCCCGTTCCTCGAGCGAAGTGATCAACCGATGGATGCCGGATTTCGACTTCAGATTGAGCGCTTCCTTCATCTCGTCGAAGGACGGCGAGACCCCCGAATCGTTGAGCCGCCGGTTGATGAACATCAACAGCTCATATTGTTTCCGGGTCAGCATGTTAGGGCCTCGCATTTTATCCACAACTAGATGTGGAACAAAAAAGCAACACAGGCACTTGTTCTAGTTTGGTTCGCGAGCGCCGTCAACGGCGATTTTCCAACCACCGCAAATGCCGCTGATTCGATTGGGAAATTCGCTCTATGCGAGTCCGCGTGCGCGGACTCAGAATTCCACGCCAAGCCGTTCGAGCTTCACGATTTCCACATGACCGCCCGCTTGAGTCGCAGGGGCATGCGGCGCGCGCAGGATCAGGCAGCCCGATCGGGCGAGCGAAGACATCATCGAACTGTCCTGGATCTTCAACGCCGTCGCGACATCGCTGCCATCGGAATCGGTTCGCAGTTCGGCACGCAGATAGTCCTGGCGCTGATCGTTGGCCGGCAGCGGCTCGCCCAATCTGGCGCGGCTGACCGGCAGGCCGGTATCGGTGCGGCCGGCCAGCTTCAGCACGATGGGCCGCAGGAACAGCAGCGCGCAGACCATCGAGGAGACCGGATTGCCGGGCAGGCCCAGCAGCCTGGTGCCGGTCGCCGGATCGCCGATCGTGCCGAACATCAGCGGCTTGCCCGGCCGCATGGCGATCTTCCAGAAATCCAGCGCGCCGCCGGCCTGGCCCAGGGCCTGCTGCACCAGGTCGTGATCGCCCACCGAGGCGCCGCCCAGGGTGACCAGCAGGTCGTAGCCCTTAGCGCCCGCCAGCGCGGCGGCGATGCACGGCAGGTCGTCGGGCACGATGCCCAGATTGACCGGCTCGCCGCCCCAGGCCCGGATCATCGCCGCCAAGCCGATGCCGGAGGAGGCGACGATCTGGTTGGGGCCGATCGGCTGGCCGGGCAGCACCAGTTCGTTGCCGGTGGCCAGCAGGGCGATGCGCGGACGGCGGTGCACGGCGATCCAGGGCAGGTTCATGCCGGCGGCCAGCGCCAGGTCGCGGCCGCTCAGCCGGCGCCCGGCCGGGATGCCGACCTTGCCGGCCTCGAAATCCAGCCCGGCGCGGCGGATATGGCGGCCGGCCTGCGGCATCTCGACGATGGTAACGCGGTCGCCTTCAGCCTTCGTGTTCTCCTGGATGACGACCGTGTCGGCGCCGGCCGGCACGGGGCCGCCGGTGAAGATGCGCACCGCCTCGCCGGCCTGCAGCGTGCCGGCATAGGCGCCGCCGGCCGGGGCCTGGCCCACGACGCGTAGCGTGGTCGGCACAGAGGGCACGTCGGCGAAGCGAATGGCGTAGCCGTCCATGGCGGAAAGATCGGCCGGCGGCTGGGTCACGCGGGCCACCAGATCCTCGGCCGCGACCCGGCCATGCGCCCGGTCCAGCGCCACCGTCTCGGCCGGCAGGGCGGCGAAATGCGCCAGGATGCGCTCTTCGGCTTCCTTGACCGAGATCATAGCTTCCGCTCGTAAGTTCCTGACTTTCCGCCCGATTTATGTTCGACCTGGAGAGCCGATATGACCATGCCGCGGTCGACCGCCTTGAGCATGTCGTAGACCGTGAGGGCGGCCACCGAGACGGCGGTCAGCGCCTCCATCTCGACGCCGGTCCTGCCCGAGATCTTGCAGGTGGCGGTGATGCGGATGCCGGGCAGCTTGCGATCGGGCGCGAGTTCGACCTGGACCGAATCCAGCCCCAACGGATGGCATAGCGGGATCAGCTCGGATGTGCGCTTGGCGGCCATGATGCCGGCGAGCTGCGCCACCGCCAGAACGTCGCCCTTCTTGGCGGCTTTCTGTTCGACCAGTTTCAGGGTTGCCGGCGCCATCGACACCGCACCGGAGGCCACCGCGACGCGCTGCGTGATCTCCTTGGCGCCGACATCGACCATGCGGGCATTGCCCGCGGCATCGATATGAGTTAAAGCTTTAGCTTTATCGTCTTTATTATTGGTTTGGCTTGATTTTTTTGCCATGGTTAGGTGGCTTCCCCGAGCAGCTTGCGCACCGCCTGGGCGACGTCGGGCTGGCGCATGAAGCTCTCGCCGATCAGGAAGCAGGAAGCGCCGGCGGCGGCCATGCGGGCCAGGTCGACGCGGCTGTCGATGCCGCTTTCGGCCACCAGGGTGCGGTCCTTGGGAACGCGCGGCGCCAGATCCACCGTTGTCTGAAGATCGACCTGTAACGTCTTGAGATTACGATTATTAATCCCGACGAGATCGGAGGGCACCTGCAGCGCCAGGTCGAGTTCGTCCCCGTCATGGACCTCGATCAGCACGTCCATGCCCCAGCGATGCGCCAGCTCGGCCAATTCCCGCGCCTGGGACACGTCGAGCGCCGCCATGATCAGCAGGATGCAATCGGCGCCGATCGCCCGCGCCTCGACCACCTGGTAGGGGTCGAGCATGAAATCCTTGCGTAGCGCCGGCAGGGCGCAGGCGCCCTTGGCCTGGATCAGGTAGTCGTCCTTGCCTTGGAAGAACGGCTCGTCGGTCAGCACCGACAGGCAGGTGGCGCCACCTTGCTCGTAGGCGCGGGCCAGCGCGGCGACGTCGAAATCGGCGCGGATCAGCCCCTTGCTGGGCGAGGCTTTCTTGATCTCGGCGATCAGGCCCCAGCCGCCGCCGGCGGCCACCTTGCGGCGCAGCGCCTGGGCGAAGCCGCGCGGGGGTTCGGCGGCGCGGGCGCGCTCCTCGAGCCGGGCCAGCGGCGCGATCACCTTGCGCGCGGCGATATGCAGGCGCTTGTGATCGCAAATCTTCTGCAACACGTCGCTCATCGAAACTCCGACAGACTTCAGGCGGCGGGCGGCGGCGCCTCGGCGGCGATGCGCACCAGGGTCTCCAGCGCCGTGCGGGCAGCGCCGGAATCGATCGATCGCGCGGCCAGGGCGACGCCCGATTTCAGGTCGGCCGCCTTGCCGGCGACCATCAGCGCGGCGGCGCTGTTCAGCAGCACGATGTCGCGGAACGGGCCGGGCAGCCCGGCCAGTACGGCGCGGATCGCCTCGGCATTATAAGTCGGATCGCCGCCCTTGATCTGGTCTATCGTCACGGTCGGCAGGCCGGCCTGGGCGGGCGAGATCTCGTATTCGGCCAGCTTGCCGTCCTTCCACTCGGCGACATGGGTGGGGCCGGTGGTGGTGATCTCGTCCATGCCGTCGCTGCCATGCACCACCATGGCGCGCTCCAGCCCCAGCTTGCCCAGGGTCTCGGCCACTGGACGCAGCCAGCGCTTGTCGAACACGCCGACCAGCTGGCGCTTGACCAGCGCCGGGTTGGATAGCGGCCCCAGCAGGTTGAAGATGGTGCGCGAGGGCGCCAGCTCGACCCGCGGGCCGGCCACGTTGCGCATCGCCGAATGATGGCGCGGCGCCATCAGGAAGCAGATGCCGGCTTCGCGCAGCGCCCGCTCCAGCAGCGGCACCGGCACCTCGAGATTGATGCCCAGCGCGCCCAGCACGTCGGCGGCGCCGGATTTGGAGGTGAAGGCGCGGTTGCCGTGCTTGGCCACCGGCACGCCGGCGCCGGCCACCACCAGCGCCGAGCAGCTCGAGATGTTGTAGGTGCCGGTGGCGTCGCCGCCGGTGCCGACGATGTCGATGGCGCCGTCGGGCGCCTCGACGCGCAGCACCTTGGCGCGCATCACCGCGGCGGCGCCGGTGATCTCCTCGACCGTCTCGCCGCGCACCTTCAGCGCCATCAGGAAGGCGCCCATCTGGGCCGGCGTGGCGTTGCCCTCCATCATGATGTCGAAGGCGCGCTCGGCCTCCGGCCGCGACAGGCTCTGCCCGTTGCCGACCTTGGCCAGAAGCACGCGGAAATCGTCGATATCGCCGGCCATGACGCCCCAAAATCCCGTCAGTCATCACTTAAGGCGCTGTTGCTAGCGCGATACGCCGGGAGGGGCAAGGGCTGCGGCCGGCGAGGCGATCACCGGCGTGTCGCAGCCGGGCGGCAGCCACAACCAATCCAGCGAGCAGCGCGGCCTGACCGGCCCGCCGCAACGGCGATGGGAACGGCGATACCGCAGGACCGTTTCTCCCGCGTCATGGCCAGCCAATCCGCTTCCCGCACGCCCGTCTACGCGGCGCTGGCCGGCAATCTGCTGATCGCCGTCACCAAGTTCGCGGCCGCCGCCTTCACCGGCAGCTCGGCCATGCTGAGCGAGGGCGTGCATTCGGTGGTCGATACCGGCAACGAGTTGCTGCTGCTCTACGGCATGCGCCGCGCACGCCAGCCGGCCGATCTGGAGCGGCCGCTGGGCTACGGGCGGGAGCTTTATTTCTGGAGCTTCATCGTCGCGCTGCTGATCTTCGCCGTCGGCGCTGGCGTGTCGATCTACGAGGGCATCACCCATATCCTGGCGCCCGAGCCGATCCGCGATTTCACCGTCAGCTATATCGTGCTGGGCCTGTCGGCCGTGTTCGAAGGCGCCTCCTGGCTGGTGGCGCTGCGCGCGTTCCGGCCGCATATCGGCAGCCGCGGCCTGCTGGCGGCGGTGCGCACCAGCAAGGATCCCACCACCTTCACCGTGCTGTTCGAAGACAGCGCCGCGCTGATCGGCCTGGCGATCGCCTTCGTCGGCATCCTGACGTCGCAGATCTACGGCATGCCCGAGCTGGACGGCGCGGGCTCGATCGGCATCGGCCTGGTGCTGGGCGCCACGGCGGTGTTCCTGGCGCGCGAGACCAAGGGGCTGCTGATCGGCGAGCAGGCCTCGGCCCGGCTGGAGCAATCGATCTTGGCGATCGCCGCCCAGGATCCCGCCGTGCAGCGCGCCAACGGCGTCATCACCACGCATATGGCGCCCGACCAGATCGTCGTGGCGCTCAGCCTGGAGTTCAAGGACGAGATGACCACGCCGCAGATCGAGGCCTGTGTCGAGCGGCTGGAAGAACGGCTGAAGCAGGCATTCGCCCAGATCACCACGGTGTTCGTCAAGCCGCAGACCGCCCACACCTGGCGCGGCCGCCACGCGGAGCTGCGCGCAGCGGCCGAGGAATAGGACGGCGCCGAACGGGTGCGGCGGCTAGAAGCGCACCGTCACGCTGCCGTCGGGCGTGATCTCGGAGTCGAGCGTGTCGCTGCCGGCCGTGCTGTCGGTCTCCGGCAAGGCGGTGCCGGCCATCAGCCGCTGGTTCACCGGATCGTAGAACAGCAGATTGACCAGCGCCGTGGCGGTGGCGGCAAACAGCTCGGGCGTGCGGTGCGGTGCGGCCGGCGCGATGCCGGCGGCCTTGCGGGCGCGCTGCAGGTCGGCATCGTCGGCCGGCAGTTGCCCGGCGGAAAAGCCTATCACCTTGCCGGCCGCCCGGGCGCCGGACACGAATTCCGGACTCTGGGTGAGAGCGAGGCGCTCGACCCGGCCCAGGATATCGCCGCCATGGCCGCCGGTGATGTTGTCCAGGCATTCGCGCACCACCGCCAACGCATCGCGCTCGCCGATCTGGCCGCGCGTCAGGGCTTTCACGATCAGGCCCGCCATCGCCGGCACGAAGCCCAGCACGTATTCGTCTTCCCAATAGCCGGTGGGCAGGGCGCCGTAGCGCTGGGCAAAAGCCTCGACATAGGGCTGGACACCCGGCGCGACCTGGGCGGCGAGGCGATGGCGTTCGAATTTCAGCATGGACACCTTCCTGGCGACTTCATAACGCCTGCCACCCTCGCTGCCAATACCATGGAATGCGGGCGATCGCGGTTTCGCGTCCGCGCGCGGCCCCGCTATACTCGGTATTCGACGCGATGGGGTGGACATGACGTTGGCAAGGATCGCAGGACCCTGACGGCAATTCTCGCCGGTGCGACGGCGTACGCCGATTGGGAGCCGACCCGCTGGAACATGACGCCGGAGGAGGTCGTGCGCGTGTTGCCGGCGGCTGCGCCGATGCCGGCCAGCGAGGCATTCGGTGCCCGCGGCGCCGACAGCGCCGGACAGACCGCCTATCTTATGCGCGCGTCAGCCGGCAGAGCGGAAGCTACGACGTCCGGCTGGGCTTCATCGCCAGCAAGCTCAACAGCGTCGAACTGGCGATGGTCGACGCCAGCGAGCGCCAGTGCGCGCAGGCGCGCGCCGATCTGCAGCGCCGCTACGGCACGCCGGTCGATGGCGGCGAGAGCGCGGGCGGCCGCTACGACAGCTGGAACAGCGACAAGGATGCGGTCGTGTTCATCTATCGCAGCGATCCCGGTCCCCGCTGCCTGGTGCTGATGTCGCCCAGCGATCTGCCCAAAAGCGATCCAGCGCCGCCCACGGCTTTGCTGGCGTGGTTGCGCTAGGGCCTCGTTTTTCGATGCCGACCATGTTCCGAGCCCGCGTGTCGCGACGGCGGCTGCGCGCAGCCGGCGCGTGTCTTGACGGACAACCCTATCGTTGCCTGTCGCCGGGCCCATGGACGCGGCGTTCAAGGCGTTGGCCGATGCCAGTCGTCGCAACCAGTCGTCGCAAGCTGCCGGACCGGCTGTAGGCCGGGAACGGGCAGACGCCAGGGGCGCTGGGCGCGTCGGGCAACGGGACTGCCGGCGGACGGGCGGTCGATACCACCGCAAGTCGTTTTGCTCTAGACTGCGCCGCCCCGTACGCCGTCCAGGACCGTCATGCCGCGCCCGATCTACCAGTTCATTCATGGCAGCGAAGATGTGTTCGATCTTGCCGAGCTGCTGCCGCTCGATCTGCAGGGTTGGGGCTCGACCCATCCGCTGTTCGAACACGTGCTCAGCACCATCCGGCCGCGTCTGATCGTCGAGGTCGGAAGCTGGAAGGGCGGTTCGGCCATCCACATGGCCCAGCTCAGCAAGCAGCTGGGCCTGGAGGCCGAGATCGTTTGCATCGACACCTTCCTGGGTTCGCCCGAGCACTGGATCAATCCCGAGTTCCGCCCCGGCCTGCGACTGAAGAACGGCCAGCCGCGGCTGTACGATCAGTTCCTCAGCAATGTCGTTCGCGAGGGCATGCAGGACGTGATCACGCCGTTCCCGATCTCCTCGACCGCCGGCGCCTTCGTGCTGATGCGCGCGCCGATGCAGCCGGACATGGTCTATGTCGATGCCGGCCACGAATACGAGGATGTGCGGCGCGACATCGAACTCTACTGGGACCTGTTGCGGCCCGGCGGCGTGCTGATGGGCGACGATTTCGTGCCGCTGTGGCACGGCGTCATCAGGGCCGCCAGCGAATTCGCCTCGCAGCGTCGCCTCAACCTCCAGCTGGCGGGCGAGAAATGGATCGTCCAGAAGGGCGCCTGAACCTGCAGCCGCAGGCAGGGCGACGGCCGACATGCGTATCCTGGTGACCTTCGCGCACTACTACAAATACGACCGCGTCGGCTTTCACAGCTCGCGCGGCTTCGATCCGGCGCCGCGCATCGCCGCGCTGACCCACGCCATCACGGCGCTGCATGGCCATTTCACCGGGCCGGCGCTGGAATACAACTACGGCGAAAACAGGGCCGAGCCGGCCAACGGCGAGCGCCACCAGCTCGCTATCGTCATCTGCACGACGCAGGAGGAGCATATCGTCGACCGTCTCGACCTCGACCACTCCCTGTTCCTGCACCACAAGAGCGATGCGCCGCCGCTGGAACTGGCGATCGAATGCCGCCGCATCCTGGCGCAGAACGTCGACGGCTTCGACCTGTTCTGCTTCATGGAGGACGACCTGGTGATCCACGATCCGGCGTTCTTCGAGAAGATCATGTGGTTCAACAGCCAGGTGGGCGACGGCTCGGTGCTGCTGCCCAATCGCTACGAGCTGTCGGTGCGCCATCGCTTCCGCAAGGTCTATTGCGACGGCTCGATCAACCGCACGCACAGTCCGCTGTACTGGAACGACAAGGGGCCGCCGCAGCTTCAGGCCAATGTCTTCAATCGCGCCATCAATTTTCGCCTGGCCAGCAGCCCGCATGCCGGGTGCTATTTCGTCACCCAGAGCCAACTGCGCCAATGGATGGCGGCGCCGTGGTTCGCCTCGAACGAGGTGGGGCTGATCGGGCCGCTGGAAAGCGCCGCCAGCCTGGCATTGATGCGCAGCTTCGCCGTCTACAAGCCGTCGCTGGAGAACGCCGACTTCCTCGAATTGGAACACGACGACGATCGCTTCATGCGCTACTTCTCCGGCCAGCCCATCAACAAGGTCGCCGAGGAAGACAAGAGCAATATCGGCCAGATCGGCGAGGGCTGACCAAGGCGACCGCTCCCGCTGCGGCAGTCGACGGTCGTCGCTGGGATCGCCGCTGGGATCGCCGCTGGGATCGCCGCTGGCCGTGTTTGCCGATGCTGTCGTCGCTCGAGAAGGCGCGGACGCGCCGGTTCGGCGAACCGGCCATCGGCGACATGCGTTCGGGTTCGGTCGAGCGTGCCGCGGCGGGGGGCGGCGAGGGCGCCCGGGCGGTGGCTGCATTGCACGACTTTCCCTCGCCACCCATGGGAACCGGTGGCGCGGCCGAACGGGCTCAGGACATCGCGCGGCGCAGCGCGGCCTGGGCCAGCAGCCGGGTCGAATCGAGCGTCGGCAGCGGCGAGTTGGCGTCGTTCATCAATAGCGGGATCTCGGTGCAGCCCAGCACCACCGCATCGCAGCCTTCGCCCTTGAGTCGGGCGATGACCTGCTGGAAATAGGCTTCCGCCGCGGGTGTGACCACACCGTAGGTCAGTTCGTCCATGATGATGCGGTTGATCTCGGCGCGTTCGTCGGGCTCGGTGCGCCGCCATTGCAGGCCGCGCGCCTCGAGGCTGGCGGGGTAGACCTCGCTCTCGGTCAGCCAGCGCGTGCCGGTGATGGCGATGCGCCGGAAGCCGCGCGCCTGGGCATGCTCGGCGACGCAATCGGCGATATGCAGCCAGGGCAGCGGCGAACGCGACAGCACATGGGGCAGAGCCTGATGGATGGTGTTGTCGGGGCAGATCAGGAAGTCGGCGCCGACGCGCTGCAGCTTGTCGGCCGATCGCAGCATCAGTTCGCCCACTGCCGGCCAGTCGCCGCGATAGATCGGCTGCATGTAGTCGTCGAGCGAGAAGCTGTGCAAGGTCATCTCGGGATGGGCGTGGGTGCCCAGCAGCCGGTCGCCTTCGAGCGCGACGGTGCGATAGCACAGTGCCGCGCCTTCTGCGGAGCAGGCGACGATGCCGATATGCTGCATGGCGGCCTCCGCTCAGGCGGCGAGCGGCTTGCCGACAAACGGCTTGGGCTGGTAGCCGGCGATGCGCAGGAAGTTGGCCAGGATATCGTGGCCGTGCTGCGAGGCGATGCTTTCGGGATGGAACTGCACGCCATGCAGCGGCAGGTCGCGATGCGCCAGACCCATGACGACGCCGTCGTCGGTCTGGGCGGTGATGCGCAGCGAGCTGGGCAGGGATTGCCGTTCGACCGTCAGCGAGTGGTAGCGCGTCACTTCGATCGGCGAGGGCACGCCTTCGAACACGCCCGTGCCGTCATGCGTCACCTTGGAAACCTTGCCGTGCATCGGCACCGGCGCGCGCACCACCTTGCCGCCCATCGCCTGGCCCAGCGCCTGCTCGCCCAGGCAGACGCCGAACAGCGGCGTGCGCGCCTGGGCTGCGGCATTGATCAGGCCCAGGCAGATGCCGGCGCGGTCCGGATCGCACGGGCCCGGCGACAGCACGATGGCCTGCGGCCGCATCGCCATGGCTTCCTGCACGGTCAGCGCATCGTTGCGCCGGACCTCGGCGATCACGCCCAGATCGCCCAGGAAGTGATAGAGGTTGAAGGTGAAGCTGTCGTAGTTGTCGATCAGAAGCAGCATGGCGCGGTCCCGGAACAGTGGGTGGGCTTTTATGCCACCAACCGCCTGGCGATGCCACTGGCGCCGTGCATGGCAGCCGTCCTGCCGCTGCCGCGTCCCATGCGCCATCCCGCCTGGCGAGCGCGGGAAATCCGCCCCTCGCGGCGGATATCCGGCGCCTCGTTCCCGCGCGCCGGATGGCCCGCACGGGTCTTGCTGTTTGAGCGACATCAAGGCCCGATCCCGCGCCATCGGCTAGGCAGGGTGCAGGAGTGCGCCATGACCGATTTCATCCGGCGGTTCGAGCAACTGCGCATGGCCGACGTGCCGCTGGTGGGCGGCAAGACGGCGTCGCTGGGCGAGCTGTTCAATGCGCTGACGCCCAAGGGCATCAAGGTGCCGGACGGCTTTGCCGTCACCGCCGAAGCCTATCGCCAAGCGATCGCCGAAGCGCAATGCGCCGGCAGATTGGCACGGCTGATGAAGGGCACGGCGCGCTGCTCGGTGGCCGAACTGGCCCGGCGCGCCAGGGAAGCGCGCGCGCTGGTCTATCGCGCCACCGGCACGGCCGAGATCGCGCGCCAGATCGGCGAGGCCTATCGCCGGCTGGAGCGGCGATACGGCAAGGGCCTGGCCGTGGCGGTGCGGAGCTCGGCAACGGCGGAGGATCTGCCCGGTGCCAGCTTCGCCGGCCAGCACGAAAGCTATATCAACATCCGCGGCGCGCAGGCGGTGGTGGAAGCCTGCCGGCGCTGCTTCGCCTCGCTGTTCACCGACCGGGCCATCGTCTACCGCAACCAGAACGGCTTCGACCACATGAAGGTGTTCCTGGCGGTGGCGGTGATGAAGATGGTGCGTTCCGACCGCGCCGCGAGCGGGGTGATATTCACGCTCGACACCGAATCGGGCTTTCGCGACGTGGTGCTGGTTACCGCAAGCTATGGCCTGGGCGAGACCATCGTGCAGGGTCGCGTCGATCCCGACGAATTCCACCTACACAAGCCGGGGCTGCGCTCGGGCCATCGCGTGGTGCTGCGCCGCCGCCTGGGCCGCAAGCAGACCACGATGCGCTTCGCCTCGGCCAGGTCGGGCGCCACCACGCGCAGCGTCGCGGTGCCGCAAGCCGCGCGCCAGCGCTTCTGCATCGCCGATGCCGAGGTCCTGGTCCTGGCCGATGCCGCGCTGGCGATCGAAGATCACTATTCGAAGATCAATGGCCGGGCCACGCCGATGGACATCGAATGGGCCAAGGACGGCATCGACGGCAGCCTCTATATCGTCCAGGCGCGCCCGGAGACGGTGGCCTCGCAGCGCCAGGCCGGCACCCTCAAGCTCTACGCGCTGAAGGGCAAGGGCACGGTCCTGGCCAGCGGGCGCGCGGTGGGCGAGAGCATCGCCGCCGGCAAGGTGCGCCTGATCGGCAGCATGCGGGACCTGCGCAAGTTCCGCAGCGGCGAGATCCTGGTGGCCGACGCCACGTCGCCGGACTGGGAGCCGGTGATGAAGCAGGCGGCCGGCATCGTCACCAACCGCGGCGGACGCACCTGTCATGCCGCCATCGTCGCCCGCGAGATGGGCATCCCGGCAGTGGTCGGCACCGGCGACGCCATGGCCCGACTGAAGGCGGGGCAGGCGGTGACGATCAGTTGCGCCGAGGGCGACATGGGCCGCATCTATGGCGGGGTGCTGCCTTTCGAGGCCAGCGAGGTCAAGACCGAAAACCTGCCGCGACCGCGCACGCAGATCATGGTCAACCTGGGCGATCCCGATCTCGCCTTCCAGACCGCGATGCTGCCCAACGACGGGGTCGGGCTGGCGCGCATGGAATTCATCATCAACCAGTCGATCGGGATCCATCCGATGGCGCTGGCCGAGCCGGCGAAGATCAAGGATGGGCGGGTCAGGGCGCAGATCGCGCGGCTGACCAGGGGCTACAAGCGCCCGGCCGATTATTTCATCGAGCGCCTGGCCGAGGGTGTCGGCACCATCGCCGCCGCCTTCTATCCCAAGCCGGTGATCGTGCGGCTGTCGGATTTCAAGACCAACGAATACGCCAGCCTGCTGGGTGGCAGGCAGTTCGAACCGGTCGAAGCCAATCCGATGCTGGGCTTTCGCGGCGCCGCGCGCTATGGCCATCCGGCCTATGCCGCCGGTTTCGCGCTGGAATGCGCCGCGCTCAAGCGGGTGCGCGATGGGATGGGATTGGCCAACCTGAAGATCATGGTGCCGTTCTGCCGTCGCGAGGCGGAAGCCAGGCTGGTGATCGAGACCATGGCACGGCACGGCCTGAAGCGCGGCGAGGGCGGGCTGGAGATATTCGTCATGTGCGAAATCCCCAACAACGTCATCCGCATCGATGCCTTTGCCCAACTGTTCGACGGCTTTTCGATCGGCTCGAACGATCTGACCCAGCTCACCTTGGGCGTCGATCGCGATTCCGATATCGTGGCCTTCGATTTCGACGAGCGCGATCCGGGCATGGGCGAGATGCTGCGCCTGGCGGTGGAGGGCGCGCATCGCAACCATCGCCATGTCGGCATCTGCGGCGAGGCGCCCGCCAACTATCCCGAGGTGGCGCAGCAATTGGCGCGGCTGGGGATCGATTCGATCAGCGTCAATCCCGCAAGCCTGCTCAGGACATTCCAGGTCGTGGCCGAAGCGGAACGCGGCGCCCGGTAGCGGGCACCGTCGTTTGCGCCATTCGTCGGCCAGCTGCTGCAACGACGGCCAGCGCGACAAGCCCGATGGCGGCCGGTAGATATTTCATCTCTTCCTCCGGTTGACGACAGCCCATCGGCGCGAGGGCGGACATCGCGAGCAGGTTCCGGCGATATCGCCGTGCCGACGCTTGCCGCATACCGCGTCGGACGCCATGATGCGCGTCCCTTTCCGACGATCGATCGCGCGATGGCCACGAAATTTTCGCCGCAAACCCTGTTCACCGGCATGCTGGCCGCTTTCGTCGGCTTCGCCAGCTCGTTCCCCGTCGTGCTGCGCGGCCTGGCCGGGGTCGGCGCCACCCCGGCGCAGGCGGCATCGGGCCTGACGGCGCTGTCGATCGCCATGGGCGTGCTGGCCATCGTCCTTAGCCTCAAGAGCAGGATGCCGATCTCGATCGCCTGGTCGACGCCGGGCGCGGCGCTGCTGTTCACCGCCGGCGCGGTCGAGGGCGGCTTCGCGGCCGCGGTCGGCGCCTTCATCGTCACCGCGCTGCTGATCGTGCTGGCCGGGCTGTGGAAGCCGCTGGGCCGCTGGGTGGCGGCGATCCCGACGCCGCTGGCCAACGCCATGCTGGCCGGCGTGCTGCTGGAATTCTGCCTGGCGCCGGTCAACGCGGTGGCCGAGCAGCCGGCCCTGGCGCTGGCCATCATCCTGACCTGGGTGGTCGTGGCCAAGATCAACCGGCTCTACGCGGTGCCGGCGGCGGTGGCCATGACCATCGTGCTGATCGCCACCACCACCCATCTGCCGCCGGGCGCGATGGACCGCGTGCTGCCCGACCCGGTGCTGATCGCGCCGGCGTTCTCCTGGCAGGCGATGATCGGCATCGCCCTGCCGCTGTTCATCGTCACCATGGCGTCGCAGAACGTGCCGGGCATTGCGGTGCTGAACGTCAACGGCTACCGGCCGGCGGCGGGGCCGCTGTTCCGCGACACCGGCATCTTCAGCCTGCTGGCGGCGCCGTTCGGCGGCCATGGCGTCAACCTGGCGGCAATCACCGCCGCGCTGTGCGCCGGGCCGGACGCCCATCCCGATCCGGCGCGGCGCTACTGGGCCGCCGTGGTGGCGGGCGCGACCTATATCCTGTTCGGCCTGCTGGCGACGGCGGCGACCGCGTTCATCAGCGCCAGCCCGCCGATCCTGATCGAGGCGGTGGCCGGCCTGGCGCTGCTGGGCTCGTTCGGCTCGGCCGCGGCGGCGGCGCTCAGCGACCCGGCCGAACGCGAGGCGGCGGTGATCACCTTCGTCGTCACCGCGGCCTCGTCGGTGGCCAATGTGAAGTTCTTCGGCATCAGCGGCGCGTTCTGGGGCCTGCTGGCCGGCGGTGCGGTGCTGGCGCTGACCAAGTGGCGGGTGCGGAAGCCCGGCGCCCGGCCTTAAGCGCGATGCAGCGCCCGGATATCGCCGGCGGCGACCGTCCGGCGACGGTGATCGGAAAACCGCTCGCCGCCGACGCGTTCGGTGCGGTAGCCGTTGATCTTCCAGAATTTGCACATCTTGCAGCCGGCGCGGCGGCTGCGGGGACGTCCGCGTTTGTGATTCACGACGGTTCTCCGCCGGTGGCGTCGATCAGATAGACCAAACCGATCGTTCGGGCAACTCAGGCGAAGGCGCGCCAGAAGAATGCCGCGGTCAGCGCGAAGTAGAAGATCGAGATCAGGCGGCGGAACAGCTCCTGGTTCAGCTTGCGCGCCACGGCGGCGCCGGCATAGCCGCCGATCACCGAGGCCACCAGCATGATCAGCGCCTGGGGCCACCACACCAGCCCGGCGACGGCGAAGCACACCACGGCGACGGCGTTCATCGCCGTCACCAGCAGGGTCTTGGCGGCGTTCATCGCCAGAATGTCGGTCATGCCCAGCAGGCTCCAGCCGGCCATCAGCATGATGCCGACGGCGCCGCCGAAATAGCCGCCATAGATCGCCAGCACGAACTGGCAGACCTTCAAGGTGCCGGGGCCGATCTTGATGTGCTGGCGCAGCACCGCGCTGAGCCGCGGGCCGAAGGCGAAGGTCACGGTGCCGATCAGCAGCAGCCAGGGCACGATGACGTCGAAGCTCTTCTGCGGCGTGTAGAGCAGCAGCAGTGCGCCGGCCAGCCCGCCCGCCATGCTGATCGCCAGCATGGTCGGCAGGCTGACGCCCTCGAAGCTCTTGAAGTCGCGGCGATAGGCATAGGCGCTGGCCAGGGTGCCGGGGCACAGCGCCACCGTGCTGGTGGCGTTGGCCGCGACCGAGGGCACGCCGGCCACGATCAGCGCCGGCAGGGTGACGAAGGTGCCGCCGCCCGCCACCGCGTTCATGATGCCGGCGATCAGCCCGGCGCCGGCCAGCAATATCTCGTTTTCCATCGTCATGATGCTGGCCCGCACACTGCGCCACATCGCAGGCGCGGCAAAGGGGCCAAGCCCTGCCGCCGGCGCAGGGCGGCAGCGCGCCTTGCCCCCTATGCCGGACCGGCGCGATGGGCGTACAGTCCGCCGCTTCGTTTCACGCCATAAAAGACAATCGTGCGTCTGGATCCCACCATTGCCGGCCTGGTGCTGCTCGCTGCGATGATGCATGCGAGCTGGAACGCCGTGGTCAAGTCGGACAAGGACCGGCTGCTGTCGATGGGGCTGGTCATGCTGGCCGGCGCCGGCTTCGGCGTGGCGATGGTGCCGTTCCTGCCGTGGCCGGACGTCCAGGCCTGGCCGTTCATGATCGGCTCGGTGGCGATCCACAATCTCTACTATTTCTTCCTGCTGCGCGCCTACGCGCATGGCGATCTGGGCCATGTCTATCCCATCGCGCGCGGCCTGGGGCCGCTGCTGGTGGCGCTGGTCTCCGGCTCGGTGCTGCACGAACAGCTTCTGCCGCACGAGGCGATCGGCGTGCTGCTGATCTCGGCCGGCATCATCAGCCTGTCGTTCGGCGGCGGCTGGCAGGCGCTGCTGCGCGATCGCTGGGGGACGTTGTTCGCGGTGCTGACCGGCTGCACCATCGCCGCCTATACGGTGGTGGACGGGCTGGGCGCGCGCGCCTCCGGCAACGCGCTGAGCTACATCGCCTGGCTCAACATCGCCGAAGGGCCATGGGTGCTGGCGATCGGTTTCTGGCGGCGCGGCCCGGCCGTGGCCTGGCAGCATGTGCGCCGGCACGGCCTGCGCAGCGCGCTGGGCGGTGTGGTGGCCGCCGGCGGCTACGGCATCGTCATCTGGGCGCTGAGCCAGGGCGCCATGGCCCATGTCGCGGCGTTGCGCGAGACCTCGGTGCTGTTCGCCGCCCTGATCGGCGTGTTCCTGCTGCACGAAGGCTTCGGCCGGCGCCGCCTGCTGGCGGCGGTGCTGATCGTCTGCGGCCTGGTGCTGATGAACTTCACCATGTGAACCGCGCGCCCGATGGGCGCGCCAATGCAGCGACAGCAAAACTGCGATCCGCTTTTTTTCCGCTTTTTTCCGCGCGGCCGTCGCAAAGCCATCCATAATCCGGCGTGTCGCCAGGCCGATCGTCGGCAGCGTCAGCGGCGGCAGAGGGGAAGCGGCACATGACCGAGCTCGAGGACGGCCTCTCGCTGGAGGCGTTTCGCCTGCGCGCCAGGCATCTTGGATTGACGCTTTCCGATGCCGACCTGGCGGAGCTGCACAAGGGTTATGTCGGCCTGCGCAAGATGATGCAGCGGATTCCCGACGAATGGGCGGCCGAGGCGGAGCCATCGCATGTGTTCCTGCCGATCGTCGAGGCCGCGCCATGAGCGAACTGACATCGCTGACCGTCGCCCAGGCCAGCGCCCTGATGGCGCGGGGGGAACTGCGGTCCATCGAGCTGACTGAGGCCTATCTGGCGCGCATCGAGCGCCTGGATGGCCGCCTCAACGCTTTCGTCACGCTGACGGCGGATCAGGCGCGGGCGGCGGCGCGACAGGCGGATCGCGAGATTTCGCGCGGCCATCGGCGCGGCGCGCTGCATGGCATCCCCTTGGGCCTGAAAGACATCTACGAGACGGCGGGCGTGCGCACCGCGGGCCAGTCGCGCCTGCTCGATGACCATGTGCCGACGGTGGACGCTGCTTCGGTAGCGCGGCTGCGCGAAGCGGGCGCGGTCTTCCTCGGCAAGCTCACCACGCACGAATTCGCCACCGGCGCGGCCACGCTCGACCAGCACGGACCGCCGGCGCGCAATCCCTGGAATCGCGGCTTGCAGCCGGGCGGCTCCTCGAGCGGGGCGGGCACCGCGATCGCCGCCGGCTTGTGCGCCGGGGCGATGGGCAGCGATACCAGCGGCTCGATCCGCAATCCCGCCGGCTGGTGCGCCGTCTCCGGACTGAAGCCAACCTATGGGCTGGTGAGCAAGCGCGGCGTGTTTCCGTTGGCGCCCAGCTTCGACACGGTCGGGCCGATGGCCTGGACCGCCGAGGATTGCGCGCTGATGCTCGACGTGCTGGCCGGGCACGATCCGCTCGATCCGTCATCCGCCCGCGTCGATGCCGTGGCCTATGGCCGGGCCGCCACCCGGCCGATCGCCGGGCTGAGGATCGGGCTGATCAAGCACTGGTATGCCCATGACGAGGGCGCCAGCGCCGAGACGATCGCCGGCATCGATGCGGCTGCCCAGGTGCTGAGGGAACTGGGCTGCGTGGTCGAGGAGATCGCCATGCCCCATCTGGCCGACTACCAGGCCTGCGCCCGGGTCATCATCGGCGCCGAGGCGCACAGCATCTATCGCCGCAATGTCATGGCCCATCCGGAGAAATTCGGCCGGTCGACGCGCCTGCGCCTGTCGATAGGCGCGTTCCTGACCGCCGAGGAATACGTCAAGGCCGTGCGCTTCCGGCGCAAATTGCAGGCCGACACCCAATCCGCCATGCATGGCTACGACCTGGTCATGAGCGCCAATCATTATGGTCCGCCGGACCGTTTCGAAGATCAGGCGATGTTCCATTTCCTGGGCAAGCCGTCGCTGCCCAATCCGTTCAACGTCACGGGCCAGCCGGCGCTGACCGTGTGTTGCGGCTTCGACAAGGCGGGCTATCCGCTGGCCTTCCAGTTTGCCGGCCGCGCCTTCGACGACGCCACCGTGCTGGCGGCCGGCGCCGCTTTCGAGCGGGCCACGCCATGGCGCGACAGGCGGCCCCAGCTTTAGCGCGGCGTTCCGTCGCGCAGGCTTTGCAATTCGCCCTGCAGGAAGCGCAGGAACGCCTCGGCCGCGATCGGCAACTGGTGCGAGGCATGGGTGATGGCGTCGATGGTGGCCTTGTTGACCATGCGGTCGCGGATCGGCACCGCCACCAGCTCGCCGCTGCGCAGGCTGTCGACCGCCGACAGGCGGGACAGGAAGGTGATGCCGTTGTTCACATGCGCGAAATAGATGCGTAGCTGGATCGAATTGGTTTCCAGCGCCGGGGCGAAACGGACACCGGCGGCCTTGCAGGCGACGTCGATCAGCACGCGGCTGCCGGTGTTCTTCATCGGCGCCGCGATCGGGTAGGCGACGCAATCGGCCAGCGACACGCGCGCCCGCGGCGCCAGCGGATGCTGCGCCGACATCAAGGCCACCACCGGCTCGCGCGTCTTGAAAACCGTGACGAATTCGCGTTCGGGCGGCGTGTTGAAGGCCAGTCCGATATCGGCGCGGCCCTCGCGCACCGCCGCTACCACCTGATCCGATCCGGTAACCGCGATTTCGAAACTGATGCCGGGATGGCGCCGGCCGAACCCGGTGATGGCCCGCGGCAGCAGGTGCGGCACCAGCGATTCGATCGAGTGGATCAGGATGGTGCCGTGGCGCAGCCCTTTCAGTGCGTCGAACTCGGAACGCACGCGATCGACCTGGCGCAGGTTGGACGCGGCGAAGTTCAGGAAGATTTCGCCGGCCGAGGTAAGTTCCACGCCGCGGGCGTGGCGTTGGAACAGCTTCACGCCGAATTCCTGCTCGAGTTTCAGAATCTGCCGGCTCAGCGCGGATTGGGCGATATGCAGCTCTTCCGCAGCTTCGCGGATCGATCCGTGCCGGGCAACCGAGGAAAAATAGCGCAGGCTGGCGTTGAGCATGGGGCGTTCCTTCGGCCTTCATGGTGATGCCGTTTCGGCATCGCTTCAACGCGAAAATTGATCTTGTGCGATCACGGTGGCCGTTGTGCAATTTTCGCGCGGCAAGAAGGGGGCCTTTGCCATGAGACAGTCGGCGGTGATCCGCGACTCGACCGCGTTCCCGGTCGGCGGCGTGGCGTGGCCGACGACCGGCGGGCCGGCGAACCGCCCCTTCGCACAATCAGAAAATCCAGGCGCGTTCCGTGGGGGAAGGTTATGGCCATAGACGAGGTTGTCGGCGATTCGATCGATCGCGCCGTGAACATCGAGATGCGGTTCAGGGCCGGCCTGCCGCGCGGCGTCACCTATCCGCTCTACGAGGCGGCGCGAATCAAGCAGAAGAAGCCGCTGACCTGGCTCGCCGCCAAGCTCCTCAAGGACAAGGTCAAACCCGGCCAGCACGTGTTCGTCGTCACCGGCGCGGGCACGCCGCCCGGCCTGCCTGCCGGCGAGACCGACGGCCCGCCGGGCGCGGCGGCGATCGCGCGGGCGATCGAGATCGGCCTGGGCGCCAAGCCGGTGCTGATCAGCGAGGCGCGCAACATGCCGGCGGTGGTCAAATGCACCGAGGCGGCCGGGCTGGCGGTGGTCGACGAGGCGCTGTTCAAGCAGCGCCGCTCCTGCGCCCTGGCAATCGACTATCCGCTGGGCGACGCCGCCGGCAAGAAGGCGGCCGCCGCGCTGTGCAAGAAATTCGCCCCGGCCGCGATGATCTTCATCGAGAAGGTCGGGCCCAACGTCAAGGGCATCTACCACTCGATCATGGGCACGCCGCGCACGCCCGACAAGATCGCCAGCGCCTATCACCTGGCGGATTACGCCAAGAAGGCAGGCATCGCCACGATCGGCATCGGCGACGGCGGCAACGAGATCGGTTGCGGCGTCATCAAGCAGGCGGTGCGCGAGATCCAGCCGTTCGGCAAGGATTGCGGCTGTCCCTGCCACGGCGGCGTCGGCACCGTCACCGAATGCGACGTGCTGGTGTTCGCGGCCGTGTCCAACTGGGGCGCCTACGGCATCGCCGCCGCGCTGGCCGGACATCTGGGCGATCGCGAGGTTCTGCACGACGAAGCCACCGAGCAGCGCGTCGTGCTGGCCAGCGTCGCCGGCGGCGCGATGGACGGCGCCTATTCGCGCCTCATCCCTTATGTCGACGGCACGTCGGATCGGGTCCAGACCAGCCTGATCACCATACTGCACCAGATCATCGAGAACGGCCTTAAGGAATACAATCGCGGCTTCTGAAGCGAAGCCGAACAGGAGGCGATGATGACGAAGCAAATCCACGGAACGAGCGGCAAGGGGATCACGCGTCGCGCCTTTACGGCGGGCGGATTGGGAGCAGGGCTTCTGTTCGGTCTCGGCAAGGCACCGGCCTTCGCCCAGGGCAACCGCGAGCTGCGCGTCGGCGTCTATGGCGGCGAGATCGGCAATCTCAGCCCTGTGATCCGCTACGACACGCGCGATTCCAGCATCTTCCACAACATCTTCGACCAGTTGGTCAGCATCAATTTCCAGAAGCGCACGATCGAGCCGCTGATGGCGCTGGAATGGAGCAATCCCGATCCGACGACCTGGCGTATCAAGTTGCGCGAAGGCGTGAAATGGCAGAAGGGCTTCGGCGAGTTCACGGCCGAGGACGTGGTCTATACCTGGGAATTCCACCTATCGTCGAAGAGCTTCCAGGTCGGCACCGCGCTGTTCCCGCTGGAATCGGTCAAGGCCGACGGCAAATACGTGGTCGAGGTCAAGACCAAGACGCCGTT
Organism: uncultured Hyphomicrobiales bacterium; assembly: GCA_964458605.1. Lineage (GTDB taxonomy): Bacteria > Pseudomonadota > Alphaproteobacteria > Reyranellales > JAQSWP01 > JBBSNV01. Next base: position 59,910 of record CAYWLS010000002.1, read on the forward strand.
CGGCGCCTTTCCCGGCGTCACCATGGGCTATGGCGGCACCATCATCTCCGCCAAGGCGCACAAGGAAATGGGCAACCTGGCCTACAGCGCCACGCCGGTCGGCAACGGGCCGTACCAGATCGAGAGCAAGCGCGGCACCGAGCTGGCCCTGGTGCGCCATCCCGACTACTGGCGGCCGGGCCTGCCCAAGATGGACAAGGTGTTCTATCGCGCCATTCCCGATTCCTCGACGCGATTGCAGGCGCTGGTCAAGAACGAGCTGGACTTCGTCACCCATCCCGATCCCAAGGACCTGGCCGACGTGCGCAAGAACACCGATTTCACGGTCAAGTCGACACCGGGCTGGGAATGGGACTACCAGCAGTTCAACCTGACCGGCCCGTCCAACCTGCCGTTCAAGAACAAGCTGGTGCGCCAGGCGATCTCCTACGCCATCGATCGCGAGGCGATCGTCAAGGAAATCTACTACGGCGAGGCGCAGGTCACCGACAACCAGATCCCGGCCGGCTATATGGGCTATCGCGGCGCGATGCTGAAATATCCCAAGAACGGCGACCTGAAGAAGGCCAAGGAGCTGATGGCCCAGGCCGGCGTCTCCGGTTACGAGGTCGAGATCAGCACCTCCGACAAAGACTGGCTGCGCAAGGAACTCGAGCTGGTGGCGGCGATGGTCAGCCAGATCGGCATCAACTACAAGATCAAGAACATGGATATCGGCGGGTTCAACAACGTGTGGCTGAAGCGCGCCTACGACGAGCAGCTCGAAGACATCACCCTGGTGTCGCCCGATCCCGACGCCACCTCGTGGTGGTTCCTGCACAGCAAGGGGTCGGTGTCGGCCTACAACAACCCGACGATGGACACGCTGCTGGACGAAGGCCGCACCGAGCTCGACCAGGCCAAGCGCGAGACGATCTACCACAAGGTGGTCGACCTGACCCTGGACGAGCTGCCGTTCATCTATCACTGCAACACCAACAACATCCAGATCTACAACAAGAAGCTGACCGGGTTCTTCCCGACGCCGCAGGAGTATCTCGAGCCGCTCGATACCATCACCTGGAGCTGACGGGACAGGCATCGCCCGACGATGTGGAGCTATCTTGCCCGCCGCCTGATCCAGGTTCCGCTCGTCCTGATCGTCGTCTCGCTGATGACTTTTCTCATCACGCGGGCGACGCCGGGCGATCCGGTACAGATCATGCTGGGCATGCAGACCTCGCCGGAAGCGGAAGCGGCGATCCGCGCCGAATTCAACCTCGACCGCCCGTTGCCCGTGCAGTACGGCCTGTGGGTGGCCAAGGTGATAACCGGCGATCTGGGGCGGTCGATCCGGCTCAACACGCGCATCACGGAAATGCTCGGCGAGCGGCTGCCGGTCAGCCTGCAGCTTGCAGCCGCCGGCACGCTGTTCGCGCTGCTGGTGTCGATTCCGCTCGGGGTGATGGCGGCGCTGCGCCGCAACACCTGGATCGACTATCTCTGCACCGGCTATACGGTGCTGGGCTTCGCCGTGCCCAATTTCGGCCTGGCGCTGATCCTGATCTACGTATTCTCGATCAAGCTCGATTGGCTGCCGATCACCGGCATCGGCACGGCCGCGGCCGCGACCGGGTTCTGGAGCTATGTCAGCCCGTTCATCATCCCGGCTGTCGCGCTGGGCACCTTGCAGACGGCGATCCTGACCCGGCTGCTGCGCTCCAGCATGATCGACGTGCTGTCGCAGGACTATATCCGCACCGCGCGCGCCAAGGGCCTGCTGCCGCCGACCGTGGTGGTGGTCCACGCCCTGAAGAACGCGATGATCCCGTTCGTGACCATGGCTACCGTGCAGTTCGGCTACATGATCGGCATCCAGGTCACCATCGAATACATCTTCGCGGTGCCGGGCATGGGATCGGCGGTGCTGAACGCGGTGGTCAATCGCGATTTTCCCGTCATCCAGGGCTTCACCTTGGTGATCGCGGTGTTCTTCCTGCTGGCCAACATCATGGCCGACGTGCTTTACGCCGCGCTCGATCCGCGCATCCGGTACTGAGCGATGGCGCAACAGGCACCCGCGCTGCGCTTTGCCGGCTCCTTCAGCCTGGTGGTGCGGCAGTTTCCGCGCCACCGCGCTGCCATGGCCGGCTTTGTCTTCCTGCTGCTGATCTGCCTGGCCGCCATCCTGGCGCCGTGGATCGCACCCTACGATCCCGTGCGCATCAGCCTGTCGGCCAAGCTGCAGGCGCCGTCCTTCGCCCATCTCATGGGCACCGACCATTTCGGCCGCGATATCTTCTCGCGCATCCTCTATGGCGGACGGGTCTCGCTGTCGGTCGGCATGCTGGTGGTGGGCTTCGCCTTCTTCGTCGGCGTGCCGCTGGGCCTGGCCTCGGGCTATATCGGCGGCCGCTTCGACAACTTCCTGATGCGCCTGGTGGACGGCTTCCTGACCTTCCCGCCGCTGCTGCTGGCGGTGGCGCTAGTCGGCCTACTTGGGCCCGACATCCAGAACGTCATGCTCGCGCTGGGGCTGGTGCAGGCGCCGGTACTGGCGCGCATGGTGCGGGCCAGCACCCTGTCGGTGCGCGAGGAGGTCTATGTGACGGCGGCGCGGGCGCTGGGCGCCGGGCCGATGCGCGTGATCGTCTCCTACATGCTGCGCAACATCGTCTCGCCCATCGTGGTGCAGCTCACCGTGGTGTTCGCCGCCGCCGTGGTGGCCGAGGCCTCGCTGAGCTTCCTGGGCTTCGGCACCCAGCCGCCGACTCCGAGCTGGGGCCGCGACATGAACGAGGCGCGCCGCTATCTGGGCGACGCGCCGTGGATGTTCTTCGCGCCGACCGGCGTGATCGCGCTGTGCGTGCTCAGCATCAACTTCCTGGGCGACGGGCTGCGCGACGCGCTCGACCCGCGTTCCTGGCGCACGCGCCGCCAGATCCAGCCGGAAAACCCGTGATGCCGCTGCTCAGCGTCCGCAACCTGCATACCAGGTTCGCCACCGACCGCGGCACCGTCCAGGCGGTCAACGGCGTGTCGTTCGACCTGGAGGAGGGCGAGATCCTGGGCCTGGTGGGCGAGAGCGGCAGCGGCAAGAGCGTCACCGCCCTGTCGATCATGCGCCTGGTGCCCGAGCCGCCCGGCAAGGTCAGCGCCGATGCGCTGACCTTGGACGGCGTGGACCTGCTGCGCCTGTCGGAAGCCCAGGCGCGGGAGATCCGCGGCGCGCGCATGGCCATGGTGTTCCAGGATCCGATGCGCTCGCTCAACCCGGTGCTGACCATCGGCCGGCAGCTCACCGAGGTGCTGCGCCGGCACGAGAAGCTCGATGCCGCCGCCGCCCGCCGGCGTGCCATCGAGCTGCTGGAGATGGTCGGCATCCCGCTGGCCGAGAAGCGGCTGGGCGCCTATCCGCACCAGTTCTCCGGCGGCATGCGCCAGCGCGTCATGATCGCCATCGCCCTGTCCTGCAATCCGCGCCTGCTGATCGCCGACGAGGCGACGACGGCGTTGGACGTCACCATCCAGGCGCAGATCATCGAGCTGGTGAAGCGCCTGACCCGGGAGCGCGGCACCTCGGTGATCTGGATCAGCCACGATCTGGGCGTGGTGGCCGGGCTGTGCGACCGGGTCAATGTCATGTATGCCGGCAATATCGTGGAATCGGCGCCGGTCGGCGAGCTGTTCCACCGTCCCAGTCACGGCTACACGCTGGGCCTGATGGGCTCCACGCCGCGGGTCGACGGCCGGGGCGTCCGGCGGCTGACGCAGATCGAGGGCGTGCCGCCCAACCTGATCGACCCGATGCCGCTATGCCCGTTCCTGCCGCGCTGTCGCGTGGCGGTGGCCGCCTGTCGCCAGCGTGCGCCCGCGCCGCGCCATTTCGGCCAGGCGCATTGGGCCAGCTGCTTCGCCGATCTCGCCCCATGAGCACCTTGTTGCAAGTGGAGGACCTCGAGGTCCATTTCGGCGCGCCCGGCGGCCTGGTCCGGGCGGTGGACGGCGTCAGCTTCCAGGTCGAGCGCGGCCGCACTCTGGGACTGGTGGGCGAGTCGGGCTGCGGCAAGTCGACCACCGGCTACGCCATCTTGCAATTGCTGCGTCCCGCCGCCGGCCGCGTCCTTTATGACGGCCGCGACCTGTGCCAGTTGTGCGGCCGTGCGCTGCGGGCCATGCGCCGCAAGCTGCAGATCGTGTTCCAGGACGCCCATGCCTCGCTCAATCCGCGCCTGCCGATCGGTGACCTGGTGGGCGAGGCGCTCGACATCCACGGCCTTTATCCCGGCAAGGCACGCGCCGGCCGCGTTCGCGACCTGCTCGACATGGTCGGGCTGGCCGGGCATCTGCTTGAGCGCTATCCGCACGAGCTGAGCGGCGGGCAGGCGCAGCGCGTGGCGATCTGCCGGGCGCTGGCGGTCGAGCCGGAGCTGATCGTCTGCGACGAGCCGGTATCGGCGCTCGACGTGTCGATCCAGGCCCAGATCGTCAACCTGCTGCAGGACCTGCAGGAGCAGTTGGGCCTGGCTTACATCTTCATTTCCCACGATCTCAGCATCGTGCGCCACATGAGCGACCAGGTCGCGGTGATGTATCTGGGCAAGATCGTCGAGATGGCCGACAAGGACGCGATCTACAACGCCCCGTCGCATCCCTACACCAAGGCGCTGATGTCGGCCGTGCCGGTGCCCGATCCGCAGATCGAGACGCAGCGCCGGCGCATCCTGCTGTCGGGCGACCTGCCCAATCCCGCCAATCCGCCCTCGGGCTGCCGTTTCCGCACGCGCTGCCCGAGCGCCATCGACGCCTGCGCCACCGTCGACCCGCCGCCTTATCCGCTTGCCCCCAACCATTGGGCCAAGTGCATCCGTCTTACCGAAGGAGCCTGACATGGAAATCGCCTGCGACAACATCGACAAGCTGATCAACATCGAGATGCGCCGCAAAGGCTTGCCGCGCGGCAAGAAATGGGTGCTGTGGGAGATCGCGCGCGAGGTGTCGCCCGAGCCGCTGGTGCTGGCGGCGGCGCGCCTGCTGACCCGCGCGCCGTGTCGCATAGCCATCGTCACCGGCGCCGCGGTGCCCAACCACATGCCGGTGGGCGAGAACGACGGCCCGTTCGGCGCCGTGGTCCTGGCCGGCGCCCTGACCAGGATTGGCCACACCGTGACGATCTACACCGATCCCGATGCTCTGCCGCCGATCGCCATGCTGGTCGAACGCGCCGGGCTGAAGATCGACGTGCTGCCGCTCAAGTTGGGCGACACCAAGCAGCAGGAGGAGATCGCCACCAATCACGACCTGTTCGTCGCCATCGAGCGGCTGGGCGGCAATCGCAACGGCGAGATCTACGGCGTCACCGGCGTCAGCCGCTCCTCGCACCGCGCCAATGTCGATACCATCTTCAAGACCGCCACCAAGCTCGGCAAGCCCACCCTGGGCATCGGCGACGGCGGCAACGAGATCGGCTTCGGCAAGGTCCATGCCGAGCTGGAAAAGCGCCTGCCCGAGCACACCATGGCGGCCAAGACGCCGTGCGGCGGCGGCGTGTTCTCGGTAGTGCCGACCGATATCCTGGCTGTCGGCACCAGCTCCAATATCGGCGCCTATGGCGTGGTGGCGGCGATCGCGCTGCTCAAGGGCGATGCCAGCCTGTGCCATACGCCGGAGGAGGAGTTTGCGCTGCATCACGTCGGCGTCGGGCTCGGCCTGGTCGATGGCGGCGGCGGCGACCGCATTCCCTGGTGCGACGGCATCCCGGCCGATGCCAATGCCGCCCTGGTGCGGCTGATGCAGAACATCGTGCAACGCACGCTCGACACCCCGCGCGTGCGCACGTTCTAGAAGGCGGCTGGAAGCCTGAAGGGTTCTCGGACAGGGATGGTGACCCGGCCCCGCAGTCGGGGCACCATGCCATCGATGTCCCAGCGCATCGACAAATCCTGGACCGTGCTGCCGAGCATCGAAAACGATCACCACGATCGTTGCATCGATCTGTTCCGCCGGTCCGACGGCAGTTTCGGCTTCGAGGAGTTTCGGTGCGACGCCGAGGATGCCGGCGCCTGGACGCCGGTGCGGTTCTACGCGGGCGGCCTCTATCCATCGGCAGAGGCGGCACTGGCGGCGGCGCGCCGGGCTGTGGTCTGGCTCGACCTGGCGCTGCGTCAGCGCCAGGGCACACAAGCACCGCAATAGCTGGTATACTGCGCCCGCAATCGATCAAGACCGGGTAAGATGCCGCGCAGAGCCGCGCCACGACGAACTGCCGCGAAGCAAGGACGCTGGAAGCGCTGGACCGCCGCCGTCAGGGAGCGGGCGCACCGGGCGTTGCAGCACCTGTCGCATGTGTCGTCGCGCAGCCTGCGTCTGGCGGGCATGATGGCGCTGCTGCTGATCGCCGGCGGTGCGGGCTATCTGCTGGCGCTGCGCAGCGATCGTCCGTCGGCCCCGGCGGCGCCCGTGCCGATGGCCCAGAAGGCGCCGGCTCCCGTTCCAAGACCGCCGGCGCCTGCGGTTGTGACGCCGCTCGCACAGTCGCCTCCGCCGCAGCAGGCAAGGCTGCCCGTGCCGCCGCCGGACAAGGGCCAGCCCGCCTGGCTGCGCTTCGCCGTCGTGCCGCCCGCGCTGGAGCCGGGCAAGCCGCTGGTGGCCGTGGTGATCGACGACATGGGGCTGGACCGGCCGCGCTCGATGCGGGTGGTCGATCTGCCCGGTCCGCTGACGCTCAGCTACCTGCCTTACGCCAAGGAACTGGCGACGCAAACCGCGCTGGCGCGGCTGCGCGGACACGAGCTGATGGTGCATATCCCGATGGAGCCGATGGGCAGCGCCGATCCGGGGCCCAACGCCTTGCGCATCGGCATGGACGAGGTCGAATTGCGCCAGCGCCTGGTCGACGATCTGTCGCAGTTCGAGGGCTTCGTCGGCATCAACAACCACATGGGCAGCCGCTTCACCGCGACGCGCGCCAGCATGAGCGTGGTGCTGGGCGAGCTGAAGAAGCGTGGCCTGCTGTTCCTCGATTCGCGCACGACCGCCCAGTCGGTCGGCGCGACCATGGCGGGCGAGATGGGCGTACCCAGCGTGTCGCGCAACGTGTTCCTCGATGACGACATGTCGTCGGACAACGTGGCGCATCAACTGGCCGAGCTGGAGCGCATCGCCCGCAAGCAGGGTTACGCCGTGGCGATCGGCCATCCGCACGACAACACGATCGCCGCCCTGGCCAGCTGGCTGCCGCGGCTGCGCGAGCGCGGCTTCATCCTGGTGCCGCTGTCGACCATTGTGCGGCAGCACGGCGCCGGTTGATTTCGCAGGGCAGAGCGCCGCCGATTGCTCCGCTGCCGCCCGCCCGCTAGGCTGGCGCAAAACAATCGTTCAGGGACGGAAGCGATGGGACAATTGCGTGGTTTGCGGGGCCCCGTAATCAATCCTTTTGCGGGTCGGGACATCAACTGGCTGCTCGACTGGCGCGCGCAGAGCCGCGCCGACCACCCGTATCTGGTGTGGGAGCCGTTCGCGGGCCAGCGGCGCGTTTGGACCTACCGGCAGTTCCGCGACAAGGTGTTGCGCGTCGCCGCCGGGCTGGCGAAGCGCGGCATCAAGCCGGGCGACTTCGTGCTGGTGCACCTGGACAACTGCCCGGAGCTGGAATTCCTGTGGTTCGCCTGCGCCCGGCTGGGCGCCATCGTGGTGACCACCAACACGCGCTCGGCGGGGCCGGAGCTGGAATATTTCGCCGCGCATTGCGGCGCGGTCGCTGCTATGACGCAGCCGGAACTGGCCGAGCTGGTCGGCAAGCACGCCAAGGGCATCAAATGGCTGGTCGTCACCGAGCACACGGCCGACGGCGCACCGGCCGAAGGCGCGCTGAAGCCCGCGCGCGACATGGCCTTCGCGACCCTGGACGGCGATCCCGGCGATCTCGACGCGCTGCCCGCCGATCCCGCACGCCCGGGCTCGGTGCAATACACCTCCGGCACCACCAGCCGGCCCAAGGGCGTGCTGTGGACCCACGGCAACGCGCTGTGGGGCGCGCGCACCTCGGCCAATCACGAAGGGCTGGTCGCCGGCGACGTGCATCTGACCGTGATGCCGGCCTTCCACACCAATGCGCGCACCTATTCGATTCTGCCCACCATGTGGGTGGGCGGCACGGTGGTGCTGCAGCCGCGCTTCTCCGCCTCGCGCTACTGGGACGTGGCGCTGCGCAACAAGGCGACATGGGCCTCGACCATCCCGTTCTTCTGCAAGGCGCTGATGCAGCAGCCGGTGCCTCAGCATCAGTTCCGCATGTGGGGCAACGCGGCGGTGCTGCCGGCCATCGAGCAGCATTTCGGCATCCCCTCGGTGAACTGGTGGGGCATGACCGAGACGGTCAGCCAGGGCATCGTCTCCGACCTGGTGACGCCCAGCCGCGAGATGAGCATCGGCCGGCCGGCGGCGGAATACGGCGTCCGCATCCTGCGCGACGACGGCGCAACGCCGGTCGAGCCGGGCGAGACCGGCCATCTGCGCCTGTTCGGCGTGCCCGGCATCTCCCTGTTCGCCGAGTATCTCAACAACCGCCAGGCCACCGAGGACAGCTTCGACGCCGACGGCTGGTTCATGACCGGCGATCGCGTCACCTTGAACGAGGACGGCGCCATCACCTTCGGCGACCGCGACAAGGACATGTTGAAGGTGGGCGCCGAGAACGTCGCCGCCAGCGAGATCGAACGCATCATCGCGCTGGTGCCGGGCGTCTACGAATGCGCCGTGGTGGCGCAGAAGCATAGGATGCTGGACGAGGTACCGGTCGCCTTCGTGCTGCCGGCGCCGGGCGTCGAGATCGAGGGCAACAACGAATTGCCGGCTGCAGTGATCGACGCCTGTCGCCGGAACCTGGCCGACTTCAAGGTGCCGCGCCAGGTGTTCCTGGTCGAGGACTTCCCGCGCTCGACCCTGGAGAAGATCAGCAAGGCCGAGCTGCGCAAGCGCCTGCCGCCGCTCGCCGGATAAGGCGGGGCAGGCTAGACTGACGCCAATAGGGAGAGACCGATGGATCTGGAATTCACCGCCGAAGACCTGAAGTTCCGCGACGAGGTGCGCGACTTCATCAAGCACAACTATCCCGCCGACACGGCGGCCGAGGTGCGCCAGAGCCGCAATGGCCATATCGGCAAGGAAAAGCAGGTCGCCTGGCAGAGGAAGCTGTTCGAGCGCGGCTGGATCGCGCCCAACTGGCCCAAGGAATATGGCGGCGCGGGCTTCACCCAGGCCCAGAAATACATCTTCGAGATGGAGATGGCGGCGGCGCACGGCCCCTATATCTCGCCATTCGGCCTGAAGATGGTGGCGCCGGTCATCATGCGCTTCGGCACCGAGGCGCAGAAGAAGCGCTTCCTGCCCAAGATCCTGTCGAGCGAGGAGACCTGGTGCCAGGGCTATTCCGAGCCGGGTTCGGGATCCGATCTGGCCTCGCTCAAGACCCGCGCCATCCGCGAGGGCGACCACTACGTTGTCAACGGCTCCAAGATCTGGACCACCCTGGCGCAATATGCCGACTGGATATTCTGCCTGGTGCGCACCTCGACCGAGGGCAAGCCGCAGGACGGCATCTCTTTCCTGCTGATCGACATGAAGTCGCCCGGCATCCGCGTCGAGCCGATCATCACCGCCGACAACACCCGCGTCGCCAACCGGCACGAGGTCAACCAGGTGTTCTTCGACAACGTCAAGGTGCCGGTCGAGAACCTGGTGGGCGAGGAGAACAAGGGCTGGACCTGCGCCAAGTACCTGCTCGAGTTCGAGCGCGGCGGCCAGGCCTACGGACCGCGGCTGCAGGCGGCCTATGAGGGGCTGCGCGGCTTGGCGTCGGGCGTCAACGCCGACACCGGCGAGGCACTGCTGGAAGATCCCGATTTCCGCGACCGCATGGCGATGCTGGCGATCGAGATCGAATCGGTGGTGATGAACGAGCTGCGCCTGTTCACCACGCTCAAGACCGGCGAGGCGCCGGGCCCGATGTCCTCGGTGGTCAAGCTGCGCGGCACCGAAGTGATCCAGAAGATCGGCGAGATGGCGGTCGAGGCGCTGGGCTACTACGCCGACCCGTTCACCGAGCTGCGCCCGGTCAACTCCAATGTCGAGCCGATCGGGCCGCAAGGCGCCGACGCGGTGGCGCCGCGCTATTTCAACGGCCGCAAGGTGACGATCTACGGTGGCTCCAGCGAGGTTCAGCGCAACATCATGGCCAAGGTGGTGCTGGGACTTTAGCCATGCGCGCCCGATGCCGGCGTTGCTCGTTGTCGCGGCATGGCCAGGTCCGGCGGACGCCCAGCAATGGGACGATCCGGTCTCGATCGATCTCGAGGGCCTCGATCGCAGCATGGCGCGCAACGGCGCGCCCTACGACAAGCCGTCGTCGGACGGCACCGCATCGTTGCGTGTTCGCGACGGCAGGCTGATCGGCGTCACCATGGCCCTCGAACGCCGGTCCAAGCCGGGCTATCGGGGCTCGATCGCCTATTCCATCAAGGGCGGCCGATTGTCGGCGGCGGACCGTGCCAAGCCAGCGACGCCAAATACATCTGGCATGTCGAGCAGAAATGGTCGTCTACCGCCAGCTTGGCCAAAGGCAGGCTGGTGCTGAAGGGCCAAGGCACTGCCGTGAAGGAAACGGTGCGCGGCTGCAGCGGAAACTGGTGTGGATCCAACAAAGAGGAATACGTCGGGCAGGTCGCGCTGCGCCTGACCGACGGAGGCTGCACGATCGAAAGCTACAGCCCGACCGAGACGCTCAAGAGCAGCAACGGCATTACGGTCGTGCGCGCCCGTCGCAACAACGCCAGGTCGCGCTGCGTCGACGAAGATTGATCGTGCCGCCGGTCGGCGCGCAGAGCCCGGCAATTCAGTCCGTCACGGTGATCGGCAGCTTGAGATAGGGCGTGCCGTTGGATTCGGGAGTGGGCAGGGCGCCGGCCCGGATATTGACCTGGATCGACGGCAGCAGCAGCGCCGGCGTGGACAAGGTGGCGTCGCGCTTGGTGCGCATGGCGACGAAATCCTCCTCGCTGACGCCGTCGTGGACATGGATGTTCTTGGCGCGCTGCTCGGCCACCGTGGTTTCCCAGGCGAACTTGTCGCGGCCCGGCGCCTTGTAGTCGTGACACATGAACAGGCGCGTTTCCGGCGGCAGGGACAGGATGCGCTTCATCGAACGGTACAGCGTGCGCGCATCGCCGCCGGGAAAATCGCAGCGCGCCGTGCCGTAGTCGGGCATGAACAGCGTGTCGCCCACGAACACCGCGTCGCCGACGCGGTAGGCGACGCAGGCCGGCGTGTGACCCGGCGTATGGATCGCCTCGATTTCGATCCCGCCCAGGCCGAAGCGTTCGCCGTCGGCGAACAGCTTGTCGAACTCCTGGCCGCTGCCGGAGATGCCATCGATGTTGAAGAAGGCGGCGAAAGTCTTCTGCACCTCGCCGATGCGGCTGCCGATGCCGGTCTTGCCCCAGCTCGCGCCCTTGATGTACGGCGCCGCCGACAGGTGATCGGCGTGAGCGTGGGTCTCCAGCACCCAGTCGACGATCAGATTGCGCTTCCTGGCATCGTCGAGGACGCGACGGGCCGATTTATGGCTGGCCTTGCCCGATTTGGCGTCGAAATCCAGCACCGGGTCGATCACCGCGGCATGTCTGGTCGCGGGATCCCAGACCAGATAGGTGACGGTGAAGGTCGCTTCGTCGAAAAAGGCCTGGATTTCCGGCTTCTGCATGATCCGCTCCGTGTCGTCTTGACTTATATATTAGTTATTCCTAATTTAGCAACCGCTCACTTATGGAGTAATGCGTTGCGCAAACAGACCGATCTCGAGATGCTGCAGCACAGCGCCGGCGAAGCGGCCGGCATGCTGAAGCTGCTGGCCAACGAGAACCGTCTGCTGATCCTGTGTCAACTGGCCGCCGCAAGGGAAATGACGGTCGGCGAGCTCACCGAGGCGGTGGGCCTGAGCCAGTCGGCGCTGTCGCAGCATTTGGCGCGGCTGCGCGCCGACCATCTGCTGGCGACGCGACGCGAAGCACAGACCGTCTACTACCGTATCGCCGACCATCGCGTCGGCCGCATCCTCGACCTGCTGAAAGTCATCTACTGCCCCTAGGAGACCTGTCATGCTGCCCGCCATCACGCCACAACGCGCCGTCCAACTGGTCAAGCAGGGCGCCGTGCTGGTCGATATCCGCGAGTTCGACGAGCACGCCCGCGAGCGCATCCCCGACGCCCGGCACCTGCCTTTGAGCCAGATCGGCGTCGGGCAGGCGGCACCGCTCGATCACCCGGTGGTGATCTTCCACTGCAAGAGCGGCGCGCGGACCGTCGGCAACGCCGCTAAGCTGGCTGGCCAAGCGACGGCCTGCGAAGCCTATATCCTGGAGGGCGGACTGGAGGCATGGCGCAAAGCCGGGTTGCCGACCGCGCTCGACCGTCGTCAGCCGATCGAGCTTATGCGCCAAGTGCAGATCGCCGCGGGCGGGCTGGTGCTGCTGGGCGCGGTGCTGGGCTTCTTGGTGGCGCCTGCCTTCTATGCGCTGTCGGCCTTCGTCGGCGCGGGGCTGCTGTTTGCCGGCATATCGGGCTTCTGCGGCATGGCGCGCATCCTGGCGCTGATGCCATGGAACCGCCGCGCCGCCGCCTAAGCCGTCAGCCCGCCATGGTCAGGCCGCCCGACACCGAGATGGTCTGGCCGGTGATGAAGGCGGCATCGTCGCTCGACAGGAACAGCACCGCACCGGGGATGTCCTCCGGCTTGCCGACGCGCTTCATCGGCACGGCGTTGACCAGGGCATTGCGGATCTTGTCGCCCATGGCGCCGTCGCCGGCTATCTCGGCCAGCAGGTGGGTATCGGTCGGGCCGGGGCAGACGCAGTTCAAGGTCACGCCCTTGCGCGCCACCTCGCGCGCCACGGTCTTGGAGAAGGCGATGATGCCGCCCTTGCAGGCGGAATAGACCGCTTCGCCCGACGAGCCGACGCGGCCGGCATCCGAGGCGATATTGACGATGCGGCCATGGCCGCGCTCGATCATGCCGGGCAGCACCGCGTGGTGCAGGTTGAGCGGCCCGTGCAGGTTGATGCCGATGATCTTGTTCCAGAACCCCGGGTCGGTCTGTACGAAGTTGACCAGTCTGTCCCAGCCGGCGTTGTTGACCAGGATATCGGTCGGACCGGCCGCCTTCTCGAAGCCGGCGACGGCCTTCTTCACCGCGTCGTGGTCGGCGATATCGCATTCGACCGGATAGCCCTTGCCGCCGGCCTTTTCGATCAGGGTGCAGGTTTCCAGCGCCCGCTCGGCGTTGAGGTCGAACACGCCGATGCGGCAGCCATACTCGGCGAAGCGCAGGCAAATGGCCCGGCCGATCGAACCGCCGCCGCCGGTGACGATGACGTTCTTGCCTTCAAGTCCACGCATGATGATCTCCTAGAGCGGCGCGCTGTCGGGGAATTTCGGCTTGCGCTTCTCCTTGTGCGAAGCCAGGCCCTCTTTCACCTCCGGCCCGGTGAAGCCCAGGAATTCGAGCGCCAGGGACGTATCGAAGGTCGGGCCGGCCATGCGGAACCAGTTGTTCAGCGCGTATTTGGTGAAGCGGATGGCAGTCTGCGCCCCTTCGGCCAGGCGGGAGGCGATCTCGACCGCCTTGCCGTCGAGTTCCTCGTCCTCCACCGCCAGCGAGATCAGGCCGATGCGCTCGGCTTCCTCGCCGCTCACCGCGTCGCACAGCAACAGGTAATACTTGGCCTTGGCCATGCCGCACAGCAGCGGCCAGACGATGGCGGCGTGGTCGCCGGCGGCGACGCCCAGGCGAGTGTGGCCGTCGATGATGCGCGCCTTCTTGGCGGCGATCGATACGTCGGCCAGGATGCCGGCCACCAGCCCGGCGCCCACGGCCGGGCCGCGGATGGCGCTGACGATCGGTTTGGAGCAGTTGATCACGTTGTAGACGATGTCGCGCGCTTCCTTCCACAGGTTCACGCGCTCGTTGTAGTCGCCGATGATCTTTTCGATCACCTCGAAGTCGCCGCCGGCGGAGAAATTCCTGCCGGCGCCGGTCAGGATCGCGGCGTTGATCGAGTGGTCGGCGTCGATGTCGCGCCACACATCGACCAGTTCCTTGTGCATGATGGCGTCGGTGGCGTTCAGCCGCTCTTCGCGCGTCATGGTCACGCGCAGCACCTTGGGGTGCGGGCGGTCGAACTTCAGGCGCTGATATCGCTTCTGCCACTCGCTCACGGCGGTTCTCCCGGCTATGATTCTCTCGTCAAAAGCCTAACGGAGCGGGCCGGGGCAAACAACGGTTCAGCACGCTCCATCCGACCTGCGGAACGAGAAGCCATGGACGACGAAGTCGCACTGGAGCGATGGGATGCCGATCGCTGGGACGAGGTGGCGCATATCAACGACCTGGTCTATCCGCCGGAGAACCTCATTACGCAGATCTGGCGCCAGGTCGAGTGGTCCCATGCCGAGCAGCGCATCGTCGTTTCGGTAGCGGGAGAGCCTGTCTGCCATGTCGGGCTCTATCTGCGCCGTGGCACCGCCAATGGCGCGCCGGCCTTGATCGCCGGTATCGGCGGCGTGATGACCCATCCGGCCCATCAGAAGCGCCATTACGCCACGCGCGCGCTGGCACGGGCCAACGAGCTGGCGATCCAGGCAGGCGCCGAGTTCGGCTTCCTGGTGTGCGAGGCCAAGAACGTCCCTTTCTACCGGCGGCTGGGCTGGCGCGTGTTCGAAGGCACGACGATGCATCAGCAGCACGGCGTGGATCGGCCCTGGACCCTGTCGCCGACCATGGTGCGCGACATTGCGGGCGAGGCGCCGGAGGGTGGCACGATCGATCTGTGCGGCAAGCCGTGGTGAGGGCCGGATTCGCCGCCGATTGAAGTCGCTCGGCTTTGGAAGGTTCTTGTCTCCACCGGATCGCGATCCGCGCTAGACGAAATAGTGCGGCACGAAGCGGCTGGTATTGCCGGTGATGGCCTGCCGGTCCTCGCGGATGCCGATGCCGGCGGGCTGGCCGGCGATCACCCACGACCCCACCACCGGATAGAAACCGTCGAAAGGCTGGATCGGCCGGTAGGCCTGGTAGACGAACCCCTCCTCGCCATAGGGGCCGTCGGTCGAGGTGCTGGCGGCGCCGGCGACAATGGAGACGTTGGCGCCCTCGCGGCCGAAGATCGGCTTCTTGACGTAATCGCCCTTGATCAGGCCCGGCGTGCGATAGGCCGGCAGCAGATTGTCGTGGTTGGGGAACATCTCCCACAGCAGCGGCAGCAGGGCCTTGTTGGACAGGATCATCTTCCACGCCGGCTCGATGAAGGCCGTGGTGTCGCCGCCGACATACTGCGCGAACTGATCCTTGAGCAGCCATTCCCAGGGATAGAGCTTGAACAGCGCCTGGATCGGCTGCTCGGCCAGGTCGGTGAAGCGGCTGCCGTTCCAGCCGACATCGGCCAGCGCGATCGGCTGGGTGTCCAGCCCGGCCTGGTGGGCGACGTCGCGCATGTATTCGGTGGTGCCGAAATCCTCCGGCGCTTCCTGGTCGCAGGCGAAATGCACCAGGCCGCGCGACGGCAGCAGCGCGAGGATGCCCTTCCAGGCCTCGATCAGCTTCTCGTGGATCGAGTTGAACTGGTCGGCCTGCGGCTTGACGTCCTGCAGCCAGTACCACTGCACCACTGCCGCCTCGTACAGCGCGGTCGGGGTGTCGGCGTTGTATTCGAGCAGCTTGGGCGCGCCGGTGCCGTCGTAGAGCAGGTCGAAGCGGCCATAGATGGTGGGGTCGGGCCGGCGCCAGGTGGTCTCGATGTAGCTGGCGAAGGCAGGCGGGATCAGGAAGCGGTCCCACAGCCTGTCCTTGACCACTTTCTCGACCGCCTGCAGCGCCATGCCGTGCAGCTCGGCCGTGACCGCTTCGATGCCGTCGATCTCCGCGCCGGTGAAGGCATAGCAGCGATCCTCGGCCCAGTAGGGCTGGCCGTCGATCGTGTGCCAGTTGAAGTCGAGCTGCTCGACCTTGCCCTGCCAGCCGGCCCGGGCGCCGATCGCTTCGCGGCGCATCAGCTGCCCGAGGAAAAGTGGCTGCCGGTGGTGCCGAACCCGCCGCGCTGCGAGCCGCCGACCGTGCCGCCCGGCGTGATGGTCGAGCGGCCGGTGCCGGTGCCCGGCGCGTAGTAGCCACCGCGATAGCTGTTGCCCCAGTAGCCCGGCATGAAATAGACCCCGCCGCCATGCCAGGCCGAGCAACTGCGGTCGGGGCCGACGCCCACGGTGGTCAGCTTGCCGTCCGGTCCGGTGCGGGTCTGCTCGGTGCAGCGGCTGGCATCGTGGGCGGCGATGCACTGGCTCATCGAGGGATAGACGCGCTCGCAACGGCCGCCGGTGAAGCTGCTGGCGGCCAGCGCCGTGCCGCCGACGCCCAGCAGGCTAAGAGCGACGATCGAACTGCGGCGCATGTCAGTAGACCAGGCAGGCGGCGTTGAGGATGCCGAAGCATACCGAAATGCCGGCTGCCAGCGTGGCTACGGCGGCGTTGCCGTCCTCGATGTGGCGCGGCATTTCCGCGATCAGCACGCGGGCGACGACATGGGCCAGAATCTGCACGATCGCCGCCACCACCGCCCACAGCGCCACGTCGACGATGTTCATGGCATGGGTGACCAGACTGGCCAGCGGCAGGGTGAAGCCCAGCAGAGTGGCGACGAAGTTGACCGCGGCGGCGATGTTGCCGCGCCGCATCAGCGCCAATTCGGCGTAGGGCGTGATCCACAGATAGATGCCGGTGAAGGCGGTGAGCAGACCGGCGCATACGGCGATGTAGATCAGGAACGCGGGCAGCGTCTGAAACGTGGTTGCGAGGAAATCCATGCGGCGGCATCCCCCCGAATGCCTGGAGCGCCGATCTCGATCCCTGCACCCCTGCAGCGACCGAAGACGCCCGCTATTCTATGCCTGCTATCCTATCATCCCTGCTGGGCCGATTTTATCGCCTCTTCGGCGGCGCGCACCAGCGCCTTGGCCTTGTTGATGCTCTCCTGGTACTCGGCCTCGAGATCGGAATCGGCCACCACGCCGACGCCGGCCTGCACATACATGGTGTCGTTCTTGACCACCGCGGTGCGCAGCAGAATGCAGGTATCCATCGAGCCGTTGGCGGCGAAATAGCCGGCGCAGCCGCCATAGATGCCGCGCCGCTCCGGCTCCAGCTCCTCGATGATCTCCATCGCCCGCACCTTGGGCGCGCCCGACAGGGTGCCGGCCGGGAAGCCCGCCACCAGCGCATCGAGCGCGTCGTATTTGGGGTCGATCACGCCATCGACGTTGGAGCTGATATGCATGACATGGCTGTAGCGCTCGATCACGAACTGCTCGGTGACGCGCACCGTGCCGATCTGCGCGACCCGGCCGACGTCGTTGCGCGCCAGGTCGAGCAGCATCAGATGCTCGGCGCGCTCCTTGGGATCGGCCAATAGCTCGTCGGCGAGCTGCTTGTCTTCAACGGAGGTGGCGCCGCGCGGCCGGGTGCCGGCCAGCGGCCGCACCGTGACCCAATCCTCGCGCAGCCGCACCAGGATCTCCGGACTCGAGCCGACGATCGAGAAATCGCCGAAATCGAAGAAGATCAGGAACGGCGAGGGATTGATGCGGCGCAGGGAGCGATAGAGCGCGAACGGCGGCAGCTTGAACGGAACGGCGAAGCGCTGCGAGGGCACGATCTGGAAGGCATCGCCTGCGGCAATGTATTCCTTGGCCTTGGCCACCATGTCCTTGAAGGCCTGCTTCGTCATGTTGGACTGCGGCGCCAGCGGCGCACCGTCCCTGGCCGCACCCAGGTCGCGACGATAGGGCAGGGAGCGGCGGAAATCGTTCAGCACATGGGCCAACCGTTCGCAGGCCTGGTCGTAGGCCGCACTGGCCTCGACGCCGGCCTGCGGCCAGACGGGGGTGACGATCAGCGCCGCATCCTCGAGCCGGTCGAACACCACCATGACGGTCGGGCGCATGAAGATGCTGTCGGGCAGGCCGAGCGGATCGGGATTGGCATCGGGAATGCGCTCCATCTCCCGCACCATGTCGTAGCCCATGAAGCCATAGACGCCGGCGGCGGGCGGCGGCAGTTCCGCCGGCATGTCGATGCGCGATTCGCGGATCAGCGCGCGCAGCGAATCGAGCGGCTTCTGCGCCACCGGTTCGAAGCGCGTGAGATCGACATGAGCCCGGCGGTTGATCTCCGCCTGGCCCTTGCGGCAGCGCCAGATCACGTCGGGTTTGAAGCCGATCAGCGAATAGCGGCCGCGTATGGCGCCGCCTTCGACCGATTCGAGCAGGAACGAATAGGGCAGGCCGTCGGCCAGCTTGAGCATGGCCGAGACCGGCGTCTCGACATCGGTCACCAGGCGGGTCCACACCACCTGCGGCTTGCCTGCGCGATAGACTTCGGCGAAGGCATCGCGCGCCGGAAAGGTCTGCATGGCTATTGCTGCTCGCGCGGGAAGGCCTGCGCCAGCCGGGCCTCGTCGATGCGGATCGGGTAACGCCCGCGCAACACGCGGTCGAACGACACCAGCACCTCGCCGCGCATCGCCTGCTGCAGTTCGGACTGCAGCTTGTCGAGGCCGTCCTTGTCCTTGGCCGGATCGGCCGGCTCGATCGATTTCACCACGGCGATGGCGATCCCGGTCGGCGCCATTGCCGATACGGCATGGCCGGGGGGCGCCGCGAACAGCTTGCCGACCACGGCGCTGGGCAGGTTGTGCGCTTCGTCGTTGGCGGTGCGGGCGACCGGCGGGGCGGTCTTGATCTCGAGATTGTCGGCCTTGGCCAGCGAAGCGAAAGTGGCGCCGGCGTTGATCTTGGCGACGATGTCGTCGGCCTTCTTCTGCGCCAGCTTGGCGATCTCTTCCTTCTGCCAGGCGGTAGTGGCCTGGGTCTTGACCTCGGCGAGATCGGGCGTGCGGGCCGGCATCACATCCTCGACCTGCAGCACGAAGAAGTCGCCGTTGGGATCCTCCTCGATGCCGCTCTCGTCGCCCTTGCGCTGCGAGAAGGCGGTGCGCAGGAAGCGCTTGGAATCGGGCAGCCCGGCAGCGGCCGAACCGCCCGGCGCCTTGCCGCCGGCGTCGACGGCGTCGATGGTCTGCACCTTGACGCCCAGCTTCTGGGCCGCATCCTCGAAGGTGGCGCCGCGGTTGAGGTCCTTCTCCAGGTCGTTGGACATGGAGAGCAGCCGATCAGGCGCCTTCTGCTTCTTCAGCGACAGTTCCAGCTCGCCCTTGACCGCGTCGAACGGCTTGACCGCCTTGGGCGTGATCTTGTTGACGCGCAGCACATGCCAGCCCAGCGCGGTACGGATCGGCTGGCTGACGACGCCTTCCTTGAGGTCGAAGGCGGGGTCGGCCAGGCCGGCCGGCAGGTCGGTCTTCTTGACCTCGCCCAGCTTGATGACGGCGTTGTCATGCCCCATGGCATCCTTGGCCGCCTCGTCGAACGACTTGCCCTTCTTGACCGCGTCGACCAGCGCGTTGGCCTTGTCCTCGCTGCTCAGCACGACCTGGTCGATGTCGCGCGTCTCCGGCGTGGTGAATTCGTTCAGCCGGATGTCGTATTCGCTGCGCAGGTCCTTCGGATCGATCTTGATCTCCGAAAGAATGTCGTCGGCCTTGACGTAGATGAATTTCAGCTTGCGGTACTCGGGCAGGCCGAACGCGGCCTTGTGCGCCTCGTAATAGGCCTTGAGCTGGTCCTCGCTCGGCACCGGCACGTCCTTGACGACCGAATACGGCAACAGCGCCGTGTCGGCCACGCGCTTCTCCTCGCGATAGCGGTAGAGCAGTTCGGCATAGCCCGGCGGGACGTCGACGCCGCCGGTCAGGCTGCCGAACAGCTCGTCGACGGCGTAGTCGCGCTTCATGCCGGTGATGTAGGTCTGCTCGCTGATGCCCGCGTTGCGCAGGAAACTGGCGAACAGGCTGGGATCGAAGGCGCCGCCGGCGCCGCGGAAGGCCGGCTCGCTGGCCAGCGCCTGGCGGATGAAATCGTCGGACACCACCAGACCGTAATCGGCCGCCACCTTGTCGCGGATGATCTGCTGGATCTCGCTCTGCAGGATCCGGCCCGGCAGGCCCAGCGCAATCGCCTGGTCGGCCGGGATCGACTGGCCGGTGCGGCGCTGCATCTGGTCGAGCTGCTGGCGGAAGCGCTGCTGCAGGGTGACGGCATGGATCTCGGTGCCGGCCACATCCGCCACGGCGGGATCGGGCGTGCGGTTGCGGAAGATGTCGCCGATGCCCCAGGCGCCGAAGGTCAGGATGAGGAAGATGAACATCAGCACGGCGATCGCCGAGCGTGAATAGGTGCGCATGCTCTGCAGCATCGAAAATCCTCTTTCCTGCCGGCCCGGAATGGCCGCGTGGCAGCGCACAGGCCGCTGCCGGGCGACCTTACTAGCACCCCGCTTGGAGCGGCGGCAACACGGGATTTGCCCGCAATTTCGGGGCTTTGCGGCAGGAAACGGGCATGGGTGACGGCCCGGCGCGCCCCGTGCTAGACAGCGCCCGGACGACTGGGCTGCGGGAGCGGGGCGCAACCCGCGCCGCGGAACGAGGGGAGGAACGATGGCTGCTCGCAAACTGATCGCCGGCAATTGGAAGATGAACATGCGGCAGGAGGCCGGCCTCAATCTGGCGCGCGACCTCGCCGAGCGCCTCGACCTGACCGATGGCAGCGCCGGTTTCGACATGTTGATCTGCCCCCCGGCGACCTTGTTGCACCCGATTCGCGAGGCGGTGGCCGGTTCGCCCCTGCTGCTGGGAGGCCAGGACTGCCATGCCGAGAAATCGGGCGCCTTCACCGGCGATATCGCCGCCGAAATGCTGCGCGACCTGGGCGCCAGCCATGTGATCGTCGGCCATTCCGAGCGGCGCCAGGGTCATGGCGAAAGCGACTCGGTGGTGCGCGCCAAGGCCCAGGCGGCCTGGCGGGCCGGGCTGATTGCGGTGCTGTGCATCGGCGAGACCCTGGCGGAGCGGGACGCCGGCAAGACCCTCGACGTGCTGCAGCGCCAGGTAGAGCAGAGCGTCCCCGATGGCGGCCTGGCCAAGAACCTGGTGCTGGCCTACGAGCCGGTCTGGGCGATCGGCACCGGGCGCACGCCGTCGATCGAGGACGTGGCGGCGGCCCATCGCCATATCCGTGCCGAACTGGCCAAGCGCACCAGCCAGGCCGGCGACATCCGCCTGCTGTACGGCGGCTCGGTCAAGGCCGACAACGCGCGCAGCCTGATGGCGGTGGAGAATGTCGACGGCGCGCTGGTCGGCGGCGCCAGCCTGAAGGCGGAGGATTTCTGGGCCATCGCCGTGGCCGCGCGGTAGGGACACGGTCCGGGGCCGATCTGCCCAAGGCCCTAGCCAAAGCGGCGCAAAAGGACTACATACCCCGCGTCGCCGGCCCAAAGCAGCCGGTATCGCCGTTGTTTTGCTCGGTTTTTTGAAGGTCGGACCAGCCCATGCAGACCGTGCTGCTCGTCATCCATGTCATTTTGGCCGCGGCAATGATCGGGGTCATCCTGATCCAGCGCAGCGAAGGCGGCGGGCTGGGCATGGGCCGCAGCGATTCGGGGCTGATGACCGCGCGCGGCCAGGCCAATCTGCTGACCCGCACCACGGCGATCCTGGCGACCCTGTTCTTCCTGACCAGCATCGTGCTGGCCATCCTGACCAGCCACAGCAGCGCGCCGAAGTCTCTGTTCAACGGGCAGACCCCCGGTTCGGCGCCCAGCTCCGCTCCGGCCGCCGCACCCGTTGCGCCGGCCGCACCAGGGGCTCCGGCCGCGCCCAGCGCGCCGGCCCCGGCACCTGCCGGTGCGACGGCACCGCCGCCGGCTGCCGCGCCAGCTCCCGCCGCGCCGGCGCCTTCGCCCAGCGCGCCCGCAGCGCCCAACAAGTAAATGCCGCCGCGTCTCCTCAAGCGGGCAATCCAGCGCTGGCGGATTGCCCCGCTGGCGCTTGGCTATGCGGCTGTCCTTGCGGTTTCGTTCGGGCCCCCATGCCGATACGGCGCTTTCCTATCCACAAGCGAACGGGATAGGGTGTAACCCCATGACGCGGTTCATCTTCATCACCGGCGGCGTGGTCTCCTCCCTGGGTAAAGGCCTGTCTTCGGCGGCGCTGGGCGCGCTGCTGCAGGCGCGCGGCTACAAGGTCCGCCTGCGCAAGCTCGATCCCTATCTCAACGTCGATCCGGGCACGATGAGCCCGTACCAGCACGGCGAGGTGTTCGTCACCGACGACGGCGCGGAGACCGATCTCGATCTGGGCCATTACGAACGCTTCACCGGGGTCAATGCGCGGCAGAGCGACAACGTCACGACCGGGCGCATCTATTCCTCGGTGATCAGCCGGGAACGGCGCGGCGACTATCTCGGCGCGACCGTGCAGGTGATCCCGCACGTCACCGACGCCATCAAGGAATTCGTGCTGGCCGACACCAAGGACGAGGACTTCCTGCTGTGCGAGATCGGCGGCACGGTGGGCGACATCGAGAGCCTGCCGTTCCTCGAAGCGATCCGCCAGCTCGCCAACGAGCTGGGCCGTGACCGCGCCATGTTCGTGCACCTGACCTTGCTGCCTTACGTGCCGACCGCGGGCGAACTCAAGACCAAGCCGACCCAGCATTCGGTCAAGGAGCTGTTGAGCGTCGGCATCCAGCCCGACGTGCTGCTGTGCCGCTCCGACCGCGAGATCCCGGCCAACGAGCGGCGCAAGATCGCGCTGTTCTGCAACGTGGCGCCGGAGAACGTCATCCAGGCGCTCGATGTCGACACCATCTACCAGGTGCCGGTGGCCTACCACGCCGAGGGCTTCGATCGGCAGGTGTGCAAGCACTTCCATCTGCCCTACGAGAGCGAACCCGAGCTCAAGGGCTGGCACAACGTCGTCAAGCGCATCCGCGATCCGGAAAGCGAAGTGTCGATCGCGATCGTCGGCAAGTACACGATCCTGCGCGACGCCTACAAGTCGCTGAGCGAAGCCATCGTCCACGGCGGCGTCGCCAACAATCTGCGCGTCAATGTCGAGTGGATCGATTCCGAAGTGTTCGAGCGCGACGACGCGGTGCAGCATCTGGAGAACGTCAACGGCATCCTGGTGCCGGGCGGTTTCGGCGAGCGCGGCTCCGAAGGCAAGATCCAGGCGGCGCGCTTCGCCCGCGAACGCAAGGTGCCGTATTTCGGCATCTGCTTCGGCATGCAGATGGCGGTCATCGAGGCGGCGCGCAATCTGTTGGGCCTGGAAGGCGCCTCGTCGACCGAATTCGGACCCTGCAAGGAGCCGGTGGTCGGCCTGATGACCGAATGGATGCGCGGCAACATGCTGGAGCGCCGCATGGCCAAGGGCGATCTCGGCGGCACCATGCGGCTGGGCGCCTACGAGGCGGTCTTGAAGCCGGGCACCATGGTGCACGATATCTACGGCATGGACCGCATCAGCGAACGGCACCGCCACCGCTACGAGGTGAACATCAACTATAAGGATCGGCTGGAGCAGGTGGGGCTGCGCTTCTCCGGCATGTCGCCCGACGGCGTGCTGCCGGAGATCGTCGAGATCCCGGGCCATCCCTGGTTCATCGGCGTGCAGTATCATCCCGAGCTGAAGTCGCGGCCCTTCGAACCGCACCCGCTGTTCACCTCGTTCGTGAAGGCGGCCAAGGAACAGAGCCGGCTGGTCTAGCCGGCGGAGTAACGGCCATGGCCGAGCAACGTCACGTCACCGTCGGCAGCATCGACATCGCCAACGACCGGCCCCTGGCGCTGATCGCAGGCCCGTGCTCGATCGAAAGCCGGGCGCACGCGCTGGAGATGGCCAACGCGCTGAAGGAGATCGCCGGCAAGCTGGGCATCGGCCTGATCTACAAATCCTCCTTCGACAAGGCCAACCGCTCCTCGGCCAACACCAAGCGCGGCATCGGCATGGAACTGGGTTTGCAGATCCTGGCCGACGTGCGGGCGCAGACCGGCCTGCCGGTGCTGACCGACGTGCACGAGCCCGATCAATGCGCGCCGACCGCCGAAGCGTGCGACGTGCTGCAGATCCCGGCCTTCCTGTGCCGCCAGACCGACCTGCTGCTCGCGGCAGGCCGCACCGGCAAAGCCATCAACGTCAAGAAGGGCCAGTTCCTGGCGCCCTGGGACATGAAGAACGTGGTCGAGAAGATCGCGTCGACCGGCAATCGCAACATCCTGCAATGCGAGCGCGGCGCCTCGTTCGGCTACAACACCCTGGTCAGCGACATGCGCGGCCTGCCGATCATGGCCAGGACCGGCTACCCCGTGGTGTTCGACGCCACCCATTCGGTGCAGCAGCCGGGCGGGCAGGGCGCGACATCGGGCGGCCAGCGCGAGTTCGTGCCGACCCTGGCGCGCGCCGCCGTGGCGGTGGGCGTGGCGGCGGTGTTCATGGAAACGCACCAGGACCCCGACAAGGCGCCGTCCGACGGGCCCAACATGGTGAAGCTCAAGGACATGCCCGAACTGCTGGAGACCCTGGTGGCGTTCGACAGGCTGGCCAAGACACGGCCGCTGGCGCCGATCTAGGGGATCGCGGCGCCGATGAGCCTCACCGCCGCGCGGCTGCGTAACTTGCTGGTCGGCCGCTGGCGCAAATATCTGACCCGACCGCTGGACCGCGCCGCCCGGCTGGCCACGCGCCGGGCGCGCATCGCGCGCTACCTGGCGGAGCATCCCGTTCCGGCGCTGATCCTCGGGGCCGGTCCCCAGCGCCGGGCCGGTTGGCTGGCCAGCGATCTGGCGCCGCAAGGCGAAGACGTGGTCTATATCGATGCCGCTCGGCCCCTGCCGCTGCCCGACGGCAGCCTGGCCTTTGTTTTCGCCGAGCACATGATCGAGCACGTTGCCTACGACGCGGCGGCGCGGCTGGCGCGCGAGGTGCTGCGGGTGCTGCGGCCGGGCGGCGTGTTCCGCATCGCCACGCCCGATCTCCAGGCGATCGCCCGGCTGGTGCTGCCGCCGCTCGATCCGGCGGCGCAGCACTATGTCGAGGCCTCCAATCGCGTGTTCGGACGACCCGAAGACAGCGCGGCCGTGGTGGCGAACCGGGCGCTGCGCTGGTGGGGGCATCAATTCGTCTACGACGAGGCGACGCTGCGCGGCCTGCTGCAGCAAGCGGGCTTCGGCACCATCGAGCGCAAGGCGGTCGGCCAGAGCAGCCATGCCATGCTGCAGAATCTGGAGGGCCATGGCGATGTGATCGGCCAGGACATCAACCGCTACGAGACCATGGTGCTGGAGGCGACCAGGCGATGAGCCGGATTGCCATGTTGTGCGGCCTGATCGTTGCGCTGTGGGCCGCCGTGGCGCCGGCGCATCCTATCGACGACTACCTGGTGCTGGTCGACCAGGCCTCGGTCAATCCGCGCCAGGCCGACTACGTCGCCTTGCGCAAGGCCTACTATGCGCTGCTGGCGGCGCCTGACGACCGGCGTCGCAACAAGATGGCGGACGACATCGATGCCGCCAAGTCTGCCTTCGACGCGGCCCAGGCCAAGGGCAATCTCGACCTGGCCGAGACCTACCTGAAGAACTACCTGCGCCTGACCTTCGGCTCGATCCTCAACCAGCGCGCCGCGGCGCTGTTCTACGAAAAGGCGCGGGCCAACCCGACGCGCGCCGCCGAGCATCGCTGGATCGCCGATCGGATGATCGACGCCATCCTGAAGCTGGGCGACGGCAACGGCGTTCGCACCGCCTATCGGGCGACCAGCATCCGCGAAGAATACCTGGTCATGGAGCGGCTGGGCCTGCAGGTGCGCGGCCAGGCGTTGACCCACGACAAGGATCGCCACTACGACGTGCTGCGCGCCGTTCCCGTCAAGGAGCCGAACGCGCCCGAGCGAACCGTCTATTTCGACATCACGACGTTCTATTGAGCCGAATGGCCGTCACGGCGCTTTCGGCAGGCTGACGCCGATCATGCTGTCGCGGGTGACGAGCTCGGCCAGCCTGTGTTCGCTCCAGCCCTCGGTGCCGGGCGGCCGCATCGGCAGGATCAGGTAGCGCATGTCGGCGGTCGAATCGTGCACGCGCACCGTCACGTCGTCGGGCAGCTCGGTGCCGAACTCGCGCAGCACGGCGCGCGGCTCGCGTACCACGCGCGAGCGATAGGCGCGGCTCTTGTACCAATCGGGCGGCAGGCCCAGCACCATGCGCGGGTAGCACGAGCACAGCGTGCAGACCACAACGTTGTGGGCCTGCGGCGTGTTCTCGACCACGATCAGCCGCGTCGCCTGGTCGAAGGTGATGCCCATTTCCTGGCAGGCGGCCGAACCGTCCTGCAGCAGGCGCGCCTTGAACGCCGGATCGGTCCAGGCCCGCGCCACCACCTGGGCGCCCAGATGCGGCCCGCGCTGGTCCATGCGTTCGACGGCGATGCGGATCTCGTCCGGCGTCAGGATATTCTTCTCGATCAGCAGCTCGCGCACGGCGATTTCCATGCGCTTGTAGTAGGTCAGCGCATCGTCGACATCGGCGCGGTGCGGATGATGGTCCGCTCCGCCATGGACATGCGGATGATCATGATCGTGATCATGATCGTGACGATGGTCGCGGTGGTCGTGCGGATCGTGCGGCATGGTTCAGGCGCTCTCCAGCCAGTGTTCGTAGATTTCGATGTCGATGGTGTCGTCGGCCGGCCCGGCATAGCCTGGCCAGACATGGCTCTGGGCGAAGCGGACGCGGTAGAGAACGCGGCGAGGCTCGCCGCTGCGGCCATAGGCGAGTTCCTCCGGATTGCGGAACTCGCCGCAGATCCGTTCCACGGTCCCGGTCTTGCCGCGGATGTAGTAGGGCGTGCGCACATGACCGGGCGGGTTGCCGCGCCTGACCCGCACCGCCTGGCCGGGATTGTAGAGCGGCTGGCTCATGCCGAATGGGCCTCCGGATGGGCTTCGATATCCGCCAGCCTGGCGCGCAGTTCCTCGATCGTGATGACGCCGCGATGGATCAGCACGTTGCAGATCGAGGCCATCCAGCGCTCGTAGTAGCTCATGGTGTCGTAGGCATCGGGCGGCAGGCTCTCGATGCCTTTGCGCAACTCGTCGACCGTCATGTAGCCCTTGCGCGACAGCAGCACCATGAAGGCGTCGACGCGCTTTTCCCAGAGCTGGTAGTCGTGATCGGCGGGCTCGATCATGCCGGCGGGCAGGCCGCCCATATCGTGATGGCTGCGCATGGTTTCCTCTTGGAGGACGCGGGCTCTTGGGACGTGGCCCCGCGTCAGTATAGCCGGCCGCGCCGCGCTTGCCATCGACCGGCCCGGCCTTTAAGACAACGCCGCCAGCCCCCCAAGCCGCGCAGGAGCCTGCCATGAGCGCCATTCTCGACATCGTCGCCCGCGAAATCCTCGACAGCCGCGGCAATCCCACGGTCGAAGTCGACGTCACCCTGGAGAGCGGCGCCACGGGCCGCGCGGCGGTGCCGTCGGGCGCCTCGACCGGCGCCCACGAGGCGGTCGAGCTGCGCGACGGCGACAAGTCGCGCTACGGCGGCAAGGGCGTGCTGAAAGCCGTGGCCGCGGTCAACGGCGACATTTTCGAGGCGCTGAGCGGCCTGGAAGCCGATGCCCAGCTGGCCATCGACGCCCGCATGATCGAGCTGGACGGCACGCCCAACAAGAGCCGGCTGGGGGCCAATGCCATCCTCGGCGTATCGCTGGCGGTGGCGAAGGCGGCTGCCCAGGAGGCCGGCCTGCCGCTCTATCGCTACACCGGCGGCAGCCAGGCCAACGTGCTGCCCGTGCCGCTGATGAACATCGTCAATGGCGGTGCCCATGCCGACAACCCAATCGATATCCAGGAATTCATGATCGCGCCGATGGGCATGGAAAGCTTCGCCGATGCGCTGCGCGCCGGTTCGGAGATCTTCCAGGCGCTGAAGAAGAAGCTGCACGACGCCGGCCTCAGCACCAATGTCGGCGACGAGGGCGGATTCGCGCCGAACCTGGCCTCGGCCGACGAGGCGCTGGGCTTCATCATGCAGGCCATCGAAGCGGCCGGCTACAAGCCGGGCGACGATGTCATGCTGGCGCTGGATGCGGCATCGACCGAATTCTATCGCGACGGCAAGTACAACCTCGAAGGGGAAGGCGAGGTGCTCGACAGCGATGCCATGGTCGACTACCTGGCCTCGCTGTGCGACCGCTTCCCGATCTTCTCGGTCGAGGACGGCATGGCCGAGGACGACTGGGAGGGCTGGAAGGCGCTTACCGAGTCCCTGGGCAGGCGGATCCAGCTGGTGGGCGACGATCTGTTCGTCACCAATCCGCAACGCCTGGCGCGCGGCATTGCCAGCGCCACGGCCAATTCGATCCTGGTCAAGGTCAACCAGATCGGCTCGCTCAGCGAAACCTTCGAGGCCGTGTCGATGGCCCAGCGCGCGTCCTACACCGCCGTCATGTCGCATCGCTCCGGCGAGACCGAGGATTCGACCATCGCCGACCTCGCCGTGGCCACCAATTGCGGACAGATCAAGACCGGTTCGCTGTCCCGGTCGGACCGGCTGGCCAAATACAACCAGCTGCTGCGGATCGAGGAACAGCTGGGCAGCCAGGCGCGCTTTGCCGGCAAATCGGTCTTGCGTCGTATCGGTGGATAAGTCGAAAAAAGTATTGTTTTCCGGCTTCTAGCGGCCGGATTTCGGCTTTTGTTCTTGACGTCGCGGCGCCCCGATGATTCTCTGATGCCATGGGCGTTCTGCTCGAAATCCGCAAAAGGCAACGGCATGTCATCGTGCCGCTGCTTTTTGCCGTGATTTTCGGCTATCTGGGCTATCACCTGATGCATGGCGACCGCGGCGTGTTCGCCTATCTGCACCTCAAGACCGAGATCGTGCGCGCCGAAGGTGCGGTGGCCGAGACCGAGGCCGTCCGCAAGACCTGGGAACATCGCGTGGCGCTGCTGCGCAACTCCACGCTCGATCCCGACATGCTGGACGAACGCGCCCGCGCGCTGCTCAACGTCGTGCGCGCCGACGAAGTCGTCGTTCCGCTGCCCAAGCACTGACTGCCGACGGCGGCGGCGCGCCAAGGCGCGCCACCGGCCCGTTTCTATTTGCCCGGCGCGACGATCTCCGGGCCGAACACCAGGTTCGGCAGCCAGGTCGAGATGATCGGCACGTAGGTGATGATCGCCAGGAACAGCAGCATCACCATCATCCACGGGAATGCGGCGCGAAACACCCAGAACAGGTTTTCGTTGGTGATGCCGGAGGTCACGAACAGGTTCAGGCCGACCGGCGGCGTCACCATGCCGATCTCCATGTTGACCACGAAGATGATGCCGAGATGGATCGGATCGATGCCCAGCTTGACGGCGATCGGGAACACGATCGGCGACATGATCAGGATGATCGACGAGGGCTCCATGAAGTCGCCGGCGATCAGCAGGATGATGTTGACCACCAGCAGGAACATCCAAGGCGACAGATCGTGGGCCAGGATCGCCTGGGCGATGATCTGCGGAATCTGCTCCGATGTCAGGACATGGGCGAACAAGGTCGCGTTGGCGATGATGAACATCAGCATGATGGTCACCTTGCCGCCGTCGAGCAGCACCTTGGGGATGTCGCGCCAGGTCATGTCGCGGTAGATGAACAGCGCGACGCCGGCGGCGTAGATCACCGCCACCGAAGCCGCTTCGGTCGGCGTGAAAGCGCCGAGATAGATGCCGCCCATGATGATGACGATCAGCAGGATGCCCCAGAAGGCATCGGCTGCCGAATCGACCACCTCGCGCAAATCGGCGCGCGGCCGCAGCGGAATGTTCTTCTTGCGGGCCGCGATGTAGATCGTCACCATCAGCATCAGGCCGAGCAGGGCGCCGGGAATGAAACCCGCCATGAACAGGCGACCGACCGAGACGTTGGTGGCGGCGGCATAGACCACCATGACGATCGACGGCGGAATGAGGATGCCGAGCGTGCCGGCGTTGGAGATCACGCCGGCCGCGAATTGCTTGGAGTAGCCGTGCGAGACCATGCCGCCGATCACGATCGAGCCGATCGCCACCACGGTGGCGGGCGAGGAGCCCGATACGGCGGCGAACAGCATGCAGGCGAACACGCTGGCGATCGCCAGCCCGCCGGGCAGATGGCCGACGCAGGCATTGGCGAAACGGATCAGACGCCGCGCCACGCCGCCGGTCGAGAGAAAGGCGCCGGACAGGACGAAGAACGGAATCGCCAGCAAGGTGAACTGATCGGCGGTCGAGAACAGCTTGAGCGTCAGCGATCCCAGCGAATCGTTGGCGAAGAACAGGATCGTCAGAACGCTGGACAGGCCGAGCGCGATGGCGATCGGCATGCCCATGAACAGGAACAGGAACAGCGCGGCGAACAGGAATGCCGTGGTCATTTCGGCTGCTCCGAATGGGGCGGAGTGGCGCCGAACTGGTCGATCGCCTCCTTGGCTTCGTCGGCCAGGCGCATGCCGGCGTGATGGCCGGTAAGGATCAGCCAGGCCACCTCGAGCAGACGGATCAGCAGCATGATCAGGCCGATCGGAATGGCCAGCAGCAGGATCCAGCGCGGGATCGGGATGTCCTCGGCTTCCACGCCGAGCGTGATCATGGTGCCGAGATACTTCCAGCCGCCATACAGCATCAGGCCCGCGTAGAGCAGGCACAGTCCGACCACCAGCAGGCCCATGAAGCGCTGTCCGCCCCTTGGCAGTTGGCGCACCAGCACGTCGACGCCGATATGCGAGCCCTTTTTCACGCCGTAGGAAATGCCGAGGAAGATCAGCCAGCCGAACAGATAGGTCGTGGCCTCGTAGGCCCAACTGATGCCCGAGTTGAAGCCATAGCGCAGCACGACCTGAACGAAGGTCAGAATCGTCATGGCGCCGAGGAGGAGGGCGATGGCGCCCTCCTCGAAACGTTCCAGCAGTTTGTTGAGCATTGGCCGTGCTCCCCCTCGCGGCCCGGCCGAGGCTATTTCTTGTTGGCCGCCTCGGCCGCTTCGATGGTGTCCTTGCCGATGCCGGGAGCGAACTTGTCCCATACCGGATGCATGGCCTTGCGCCACGCCGCCTTCTGGTCGGGCGTCAGCTTGATGATCTCGCTGCGGCCGGAAGCGACGATCTTCTTCAGCGCGTCATCGTTCTCGGTATTGGCCGACTTGTTCACCTCGGCGGTGACTTCGGCGACGATCTTCTCGAGTTCCGCGCGGATGTCAGCGGGCAGGCCCTGCCAGAACTTGGCGTTGGTGACCAGCATGTAGTCGATCACGCCATGGTTCGACTCGGTGATGTACTTCTGCACCTCGAAGAATTTCTGCGTGTAGATGTTGGACCAGGTGTTCTCCTGGCCGTCGACCACGCCGGTCTGCAACGCCTGATAGACTTCGGCGAAGGCCATTTTCTGCGGATTGGCGCCCAGGGCGTTGAACTGCGCCTCCAGCACGTCCGACGGCTGGATGCGGAACTTCAGGCCCTTGGCGTCTTCGGGCATGCGCAGCGGCTTGTTGGCCGAGAGCTGCTTCATGCCGTTATGCCAGAAGGCCAGGCCCAGATAGCCCTTGTCCTGCATCGAGGTCAGCATCGCCTTGCCGATCGGGCCGCTCTGGAAGCGATCGACCGCCGCCACGTCGTCGAACAGGAACGGCAGGTCGAACACGTCGAGCTTCTTGGTGAACTTGCCGAACTTCGACAGCGAAGGCGCGATGATCTGCACGTCGCCCAGCAGCAGCGCTTCCATTTCCTTGGAATCGCCGAACAACTGGGAGTTGGGATAGACCTCGACCTTGACCTTGCCGTTCAGCCGTTCCTCGACCAGCTTCTTGAACAACAGAGCGCCCTTGCCCTTGGGCGTGTCGTCCGCCACCACGTGGCTGAATTTGATGACAATGGGGTCGGCGGCCTTGGCCGCCACGCCGGCAAAGGCGATGGCCAGCGCCATAGCGCTTGCAACAAACAGACGCATTGCTTGGTTCCTCCCTTGTTAAATTTCCCTGCAACGGGATTGTTTGGCAATTTGTAATGCCGCTATTCAAAAAGCAACGCGATACTGCGAAGCCATGTCTTTTTTTGCGTTGCAAACCAATGGGTTTCGGCCATTTTGTGGTCTATAGTTCGCTCGACGCGAAGTTTCACGGCATCCAGTACGCAGGCCGACGCATGGCAAAACCCGCCGCCAAAGACAAATCCGCTCCCGTCGCCACCAATCGCGCCAAGGTCGACAGCGGCCAGTTGCGCAAGTTCTATCGCGATATGCTGCTGATCCGACGCTTCGAGGAGCGTGCCGGCCAGATGTACGGCATGGGGTTGATCGGCGGTTTCTGCCATCTCTATATCGGCCAGGAAGCCGTGGTGGTGGGCATGCAATCCACCATCGGCGCCAAGGATTCGGTAATCACTTCCTATCGCGATCACGGCCACATGCTGGCCTGCGGCATGGAAGCGCGCGGTGTGATGGCCGAACTCACGGGACGCGCCGGCGGCTACTCCAAGGGCAAGGGCGGCTCGATGCACATGTTCAGCCGCGAGAAGAATTTCTTCGGCGGCCACGGCATCGTCGGCGCCCAGGTGCCGCTGGGCACCGGCCTGGCCTTCGCCAACAAGTATCGCGGCGACAAGACGGTTACCTTGACCTATTTCGGCGACGGCAGCGCCAACCAGGGCCAGGTCTACGAGGCCATGAACATGGCCGCGCTGTGGAAACTGCCGGCGATCTACATCATCGAGAACAACAAATACGGCATGGGCACCTCGGTCGAGCGCGCTTCCGCCATCACCGACCTCTACAAGCACGGCGAGGCCTTCGGCATTCCCGGCGAGCAGGTCGACGGCATGGACGTGCTGGCGGTCAAGGACGCGGGCGAACGGGCGGTGGAATATGCCCGCTCCGGCAAGGGCCCGTTCGTGCTGGAGATGAAGACCTATCGCTATCGCGGCCACTCCATGTCCGATCCGGGCAAATATCGCAGCAAGGAAGAAGTCGAGAAGATGCGCCAGGAGCACGATCCGATCGATCATGCCCGCCGGCTGCTGCTCGACGGCAAGCATATCGACGAAGCGGGCCTGAAGGAGATCGACAAGGAAGTGAAAGGCATCGTGACCGATGCGGCGGAGTTCGCCCAGCACAGTCCCGAGCCCGACCCGGCCGAACTCTACACCGACGTGCTGATCGAAGCGCGGGCATAAGGGCGAGGGCGGCACGATGACCATTCAAATTCTGATGCCGGCGCTGTCGCCGACCATGACCGAAGGCAAGCTGGCCAAGTGGCACGTCAAGGAAGGCGACACCGTCAAGGCCGGTCAGGTGATCTGCGAGATCGAGACCGACAAGGCGACGATGGAGGTTGAGGCGGTCGACGAAGGCGTGGTCGGCAAGCTGCTGATCGCCGAAGGCACCGAGGGCGTGGCGGTCAACACGCCGATCGCCGTCCTGCTCGAAGAGGGCGAAGACAAGTCGGCCGCCAGCGGTGCGGCGTCGGCCCCGCCCAAAGCCGAAGCGCCCAGGGCCCAAGCTGCGGCACCCGCGCCGACGCCAGCGAAAGCGCCTGCGCCGCCAGCCGCGGCGCCCATTGCCGCCGAGCCGGACAGCAGCGGCCCGACCGCCAATATGACGGTGCGCGAGGCCTTGCGCGACGCCATGGCGGAGGAGATGCGCCGCGACGACAAGGTGTTCCTGATGGGCGAGGAAGTCGCCCAGTACCAGGGCGCCTACAAGGTCAGCCAGGGCCTGCTCGACGAATTCGGCGCCAAGCGCGTGATCGACACGCCGATCACCGAATACGGCTTCGCCGGCGTCGGCGTCGGCGCCGCGATGAGCGGGCTGCGGCCGATCGTCGAATTCATGACCTTCAACTTCGCCATGCAGGCGATCGACGCGATCATCAACTCCGCAGCGAAGACCCTCTACATGTCGGGCGGCCAGATGGGCTGCCCGATCGTTTTTCGGGGTCCCAATGGCGCCGCCAGCCGTGTCGGCGCGCAGCACTCGCAATGCTATGCCAGCTGGTACGCTCACTGCCCGGGCCTGAAGGTGCTGGCGCCGTGGTCGGCAGCCGATGCCAAGGGCCTGCTCAAGGCGGCGATCCGCGATCCCAATCCGGTGGTGTTCCTGGAGAACGAAATTCTCTACGGCCAATCTTTCCCGGTGCCGACGGCGGAGGATTTCGTCCTGCCGATCGGCAAGGCCAAGGTCGAGAAACCGGGCAAGGACGTCACCATCGTCGCCTTCTCGATCATGGTCGGACACGCACTGAAGGCGGCCGAGGCACTCGCTGCAGAAGGCATCGACGCCGAAGTGATCAACCTGCGCAGCATCCGCCCGCTGGATACCGAGACCATCGTGCAGTCGGTCAAGAAGACCAACCGGCTGGTGGCGGTCGAGGAAGGCTGGCCGTTCGCCGGCATCGGCGCGGAACTGGCAGCGCAGATGATGGAGCACGCCTTCGACTGGCTCGACGCGCCGGTGCAACGCGTGCATGGCGTCGACGTGCCGCTGCCCTATGCCGCCAATCTGGAGAAGCTGGCGCTGCCGCATCCGGAGAATATCGTCGCCGCGGCCAAGGCCGCGCTGTATCGCTAGCTCGATTTACCGGGACATCCAGCCATGACCATTCAAATCACCATGCCGGCGCTGTCGCCGACCATGACGGAAGGCAAGCTGGCCAAGTGGCATGTCAAGGAAGGCGACGCGGTCAAGGCCGGCCAGGTGATCTGCGAGATCGAGACCGACAAGGCCACCATGGAAGTGGAAGCGGTCGACGAGGGGGTCATTGGCAAGATCCTGGTCGCCGAAGGCACCGAAGGCGTGGCGGTCAACACGCCGATCGCCATCCTGCTCGAAGAGGGCGAGGACAAATCGGCCATCAAGGATGCCGGCACTGCCGCTCCCGCCGCCGCGCCGGCCGCCAAGACCGAAGCGGCCAGGCCGCAGGCTGCGCCGGCCACGGCCGCGGCCCCATCGAAGCCAGCCGCTCCGCCGGCAGCGGCAATGCCGGCGCCGCAAGCCAGAGCAAGCGGCGAGCGCATCTTCGCCAGCCCGCTGGCCAAGCGCATGGCCGAGCAGGCCAAGCTCGATCTGGCGCGCATCGCCGGCAGCGGCCCCCATGGCCGCATCGTCAAGGCCGATATCGACAAGGCGGTCGCCTCGGGCACCGGCAAGGCCGCACCGGCTCCCGGCGCGCCAGCCTTCGCGCCGCCGCGCAGCGCGGCCTCGGGGGTACAGGGACCGCTGGCGCGCGAGGACAAGCTGGTGCCGCACAGCTCGGTACGCAAGGTCATCGCCAGGCGCATGACCGAATCCAAGCAGACCATCCCGCATTTCTATCTGACGCTAGATTGCCGCATCGATGCGCTGCTCGAGGCGCGCCGCCAGCTCAACGGCGTGTCGGAGAAGGTGCGGGTTTCGGTCAACGACCTGATCATCAAGGCCGCGGGCGTAACCCTGCGCGACTATCCCGACGTCAACGCCTCGTGGTCGGACGAGGGCATGGTGATGCATGGCGCGGTCGATATCTCGGTGGCGGTGGCGACCGAGCGTGGCCTGATCACGCCGATCGTGCGCGACGCCGACGTCAAGGGGCTGGCCGCGATCTCCGCCGAGATGCGCGATCTGGCCAAGCGCGCGCGCGAGGGCAAGCTGCGGCTGGACGAATTCCAGGGCGGCAGCATGACCATCTCCAACCTGGGCATGTACGGCATCAAGGACTTCGCCGCCATCATCAACCCGCCGCAATCCTGCATCCTGGCGGTCGGCGCCGGCGAGGAGCGGCCGATCGTGGTCAAGGGCCAGGTGGTGATCGCCAACATGATGTCGGTCACGCTGGCGGTCGATCACCGCACGGTCGACGGCGCGCGCGGCGCCGAATGGCTGCGCAGCTTCAAGGCCTATATCGAGAAGCCGGCCACGATGTTGCTGTAAGGGCATCGCGGCATCGGGCATCCGGTCGAGCATTTGCAGAAAATCCGAGGGCATCATGGCCGAGACCAGTTTCGACATCATCGTGGTGGGCGGCGGGCCGGGCGGCTACGTGGCAGCGATCCGCGCCGCGCAGCTCGGCATGAAGACGGCGGTGGTCGAGCGCGAGAACCTGGGCGGCATCTGCCTGAACTGGGGCTGCATCCCGACCAAGGCGCTGCTGCGCTCGAGCGAGGTCTACAGCCTGATCAAGCATGCCGACCAATACGGCCTGAGGGTCGAGGGCGTCAGCATGGATTTCGCCAAGGTGGTCGAGCGTTCGCGCAAGGTGGCGGCGCAGCTCTCCAACGGCGTCAAGTTCCTGATGAAGAAGCACAAGATCGCGGTGTTCGATGGCGTCGCCACCTTGGCGGGCGGCGGCAAGCTCGACGTCGCCAAGGACGGCAAGAGCATCGCCACCCTGCAGGCCAAGCACATCGTGCTGGCGACCGGCGCGCGGGCGCGCGCGATGCCCGGGCTGGAGCCGGACGGCAAGCTGGTCTGGACCTATCGCGAGGCCATGGTGCCCAACAAGATGCCCAAATCGCTGCTGGTGATCGGCTCGGGCGCGATCGGCATCGAGTTCGCCAGCTTCTATCGCACTCTGGGCGCCGAGGTCACCGTGGTCGAGATCATGGATCGGGTGCTGCCGGTGGAGGATGCCGAAATCTCCGCCTTCGCCAGGAAGGCGTTCGAGAAGCAGGGCATGAAGATCCGGACCGGCACCTCGGTCACGGCGCTGAAGAAAGGCGCCGACAGCGTTACGGCGACCCTGAAGGCGGCCGACGGCAAGACCGAGGAGCTGACGGTCGATCGCGTCATCCTGGCCGTTGGCATCGTCGGCAATGTCGAGAATATCGGCCTGGAGAAAACCAAGGCCAAGGTCGAGAAGACCCATATCGTGATCGACGAGTTCTGCCGCACCGGCGAGCCGGGCCTCTACGCCATCGGCGACGTGGCCGGCCCGCCCTGGCTGGCGCACAAGGCGATGCACGAGGGCGTGATGTGCGTGGAGAAGATCGCCGGCGTGCAGGGCGTCCATCCGATGGATACCGGCAGGATCCCGGGCTGCACCTATTGCACGCCGCAAGTGGCCAGCGTCGGCCTGACCGAAGCCGCGGCCAAGGCCAAAGGCCTTCAGGTGCGCGTGGGCAAGTTCCCCTTCATCGGCAACGGCAAGGCCATCGCGCTGGGCGAGCCGGAGGGCCTGGTCAAGACGGTGTTCGACGCCAAGACCGGCGAATTGCTGGGCGCGCATATGATCGGCGCCGAAGTCACCGAGCTGATCCAGGGCTATGCCATCGCCCGTACCCTGGAAAGCACCGAGGCCGAGCTGATCGCCACGGTGTTCCCCCATCCCACCCTGTCGGAAATGATGCACGAGGCCGTGCTTGACGCCTACGGCCGAACCCTCCACATGTGAAGGCCATGGACGGCATCGATCCCAAACCAGCGGCTTCCCCGGCGCAAACCCCGGCGGCGCGGCATCCGGAAAAGGCGCACCGGCCGGACAACCCGGTCAAACGCAAGCCGGACTGGATCCGCGTCAAGGCGCCCAACTCGGCCGAATATGCCGAGACCAGGCGGCTGGTGCAGGAGTTCGGCCTCAAGACGGTGTGCGAGGAAGCCGCTTGCCCCAATATCGGCGAATGCTGGAAGCAGAAGCACGCCACTTTCATGATCATGGGCGATACCTGCACGCGGGCCTGCGCCTTCTGCAACGTCAAGACCGGCCTGCCGGGATCGCTCAACCCGCATGAGCCGGCCAACGTGGCCGATGCCGTGGCCAAGCTCGGCCTGCACCATGTGGTTGTGACGTCGGTCGATCGCGACGATCTCGAAGATGGCGGCGCGGCGCATTTCGCTGCCGTGATCGCGGCGCTGCGCGGCCGCGCGCCCGGCACCACGGTCGAAATCCTGACACCGGATTTCCTGCGCAAGGACGGCGCAGTCGACACTGTGGCCAAGGCCAGGCCCGACGTGTTCAACCACAATCTCGAGACCGTGCCGCGGCTCTACGCCACCATCCGGCCCGGCGCGCGCTATTTCACCTCGCTGCGCCTGCTACAGCGTGTCAAGGAAGTCGATCCGTCGCTGTTCACCAAGTCGGGCCTGATGGTCGGGCTGGGCGAGACCAGGGAAGAGGTGCTGCAGGTGATGGACGATCTGCGCGCCGCCGATGTCGATTTCCTGACCATCGGCCAGTACCTGCAGCCCACGCCCAAGCACGCCGCAGTCGACCGCTTCGTCACGCCGGACGAATTCCAGTCCTATGCCGCCATCGCCCGCGCCAAGGGCTTCCTGATGGTATCGGCCTCGCCGCTGACCCGCTCGTCCTATCACGCCGGCGACGATTTCGTGCGTCTGCGCGAGGCCCGCGCGCGCAAGCTCGCCGCCCGTTAAGCCGCTCCCGCGCGATGCCGAAATACGCCGAACGGCGGGTGCTGCCGTACACGCCAAAACAGCTCTACGATCTGGTGGCCGATATCGAACGCTACCCCGAATTCCTGCCGTGGTGCGTCGGCGCGCGGGTGCGGGAGCGGCGCGACGACCTCGTGGTGGCCGACCTGGTGATCGGATTTCGCATGTTCCGCGAACGCTTCACCTCCCGCGTGACGCTCAAACCCGACGACCCGGAAGGCCCGCGCATCGACGTGGCCTATGCCGAAGGTCCGTTCAGATACCTCACCAACCGCTGGCTGTTCCGGCCGCACGAGAAGGGCTGCGAGATCGATTTCTTCGTCGATTTCGAGTTCCGCTCCAAGCTGCTGCAGATGACCATCGAGATGCTGTTCACCGAAGCCGTACGGCGCATGGTACGCGCTTTCGAACAGCGCGCCGCTGCGCTTTACGGCAAGCCGGCCGCCTGAACGCCGACAACTGCGGCGGCCCAAGTTGTCGCAACGCCGCGCCCGCCCTATACTTCCCAGACCAGGGGGGAGCCTGCCATGAAGACCGCATTTGTGCTGCTGTCCGCCGCAGCAATGGCGGCCGTCGCCGGAATCGCGATGGCGCAATCGACCAAGCCGACGCCGCCCAGGCTTGAGGACACCTGCAGCATCACGGGCCAGGCCAACGACATACGCCGCATCGAACTTGTGCGTCTGCCGAACGGCTATTTCGGTCACCGCGCCTATGCCGGCAACGGCAAACTGGTCTGCCTCAGCGAATGGTCCGCCACGCCCGCGCTCAATCGTCAGGCCGCCGAGATTCTGCGGGACAAGGGCAACGACCAGGCCACGATCGTCGATCGCGTGCCGACCCGGCAATAGGCCTCTTCGATCGTCTCAATCGAGCCGGTCGGCGATCATCGACAGCGCCAGCGCCACCGAGGCCAGCCGAACCGTATCGCGATCGCCGGCAAACACGCGATGTTGCGCCACGGTCGCCTGGCCCCTGCGCGCGGTGGCGAAGTGAACCAGCCCGACGGGCTTTTGGGCGCTGCCGCCGCCGGGCCCGGCGATGCCGGTGATCGACACGGCTATATCGGCACGCGAACGGGCGATGGCGCCCTCGGCCAGGGCGCGCGCCACTTCCTCGCTGACCGCGCCGTGCCGCTCGATCAGCGCCATCGGCACGCCCAGCATCTCGTTCTTGGCCGCATTGGAATAGACCACGAAACCGCGCTCCACCACGTCGGACGAACCGGCAATGGCGGTCAGCGCGCCGGCCAATAGACCGCCGGTGCAGGATTCGGCGGTCGCCAGCATCAGCTTGCGTCGGCGGCAAGCCTCCAGCAGCGCCGTGGTGACCTCGCGCAGCGTGCGATTGAGCAGATCGCGGGGCTGGTCGTCGTTCATCGGGTACCGGCCGGCAGTTCGATCGACACCGCGGCCTGGGCAGCGATGCCTTCGCCACGGCCGGTGAAGCCCAGTCGTTCGGTGGTGGTGGCCTTGACGCTGATCCTGCCGGCGTCGATCGCCAGCATGTCGGCCATGGCGGCGACCATGGCCTGGCGATGCGGGCCGATTTTCGGGCGCTCGCAGATCAGGGTGACGTCGACATTGACGATCCGGCCGTCGCGTTGCCGCAGCGCCTGGGCGGCGTATTCGACGAAGCGCCGCGAGGCGGCGCCGCGCCACTGCGGATCGCTGGGCGGGAAGTGCTGGCCGATATCGCCCAGCCCGATAGCGCCGAGCAGCGCGTCGGTCAGCGCGTGCAGGCCGACATCGGCATCCGAGTGGCCGACCAGGCCGCGCTCGTGGTCGATCGCAACGCCGCACAGCGCGACGCGGTCGCCATCGCCGAACGCGTGGACGTCGAAGCCGGTACCGACACGCATCTCGCGCGGCTGCTCCAGCAGGGTTTGCAGGCGTTGCAGATCGGCCTCCGTGGTGACCTTGAAATTTTCCTCGCTGCCCGGCACCAGCGCAACGCTCATGCCGGCGCGTTCGGCCGCCTGGGCATCGTCGGTCAGCGCATCGCGCTCGGCCTGGGCGAGCAGAGCGGCTTGGCGATGCGCGGCAAGTATCCCATCGAAGCGGAAAACCTGAGGCGTCTGAGCCCGCCACAGATTCAGGCGCGGCACCGTGGCGACGATGCGTTGCAGCTCGTCCTGGCGCTTGAGCGTATCGACCACCGGCAGGCCGGCGATGGCGCCGCCCACTTCCCGGGCGCGGTCGAGCAGCGTGGCCAGCAGCTTGGCGTCGAGGAGCGGGCGCGCGGCATCCTGGATCGAAACCAGCTCCGGCGAGAAGGAGGCGAGGTGCTCCAGGCCGTTGAGCACCGATTGGCGGCGCGTATCGCCGCCGATCGCGGGCGCCAGCAAGGCGAGCCCCCGGGTCGCTTCCCGGTAAAGCGCGCGATCCGCTTCGGCAATCACCACGGCTATTCCGGCGAATTGGCCGCTGGCCAGGCTGCGCTCGATCGCCAGGCGCAGCACCGTGCCGCCGGCCACTTGTCGGTATTGTTTGGGCAGTCCGCCCAGCCGGGTTCCCCGCCCGGCGGCCACGATCAATGCAAAACAGCCGGCCATCCATGCCCTCGCTAAGGGTTTGGTTTAACACGAAACCGGTTATAGGAAGCGTCGTCCGCCGCGCCGGGGCGAAATACCGGAAAGGTGACGCGTGCGGCGCAACATATTTCCTTTGCGTAGCCTCGGTGGTTGGGGCATAAATGACCAAAGTTTATGCAGAATGGTTAGTGCCTACAAAATGAGCATCCAGATTGGCCCCGTCAAAATCGAAGATCCGGTTGTCCTGGCACCGATGTCCGGCGTCACCGACATGCCGTTCCGCCGGCTGGTGAAGCAGAACGGCGCCGGGCTGGTGGTCTCCGAAATGATCGCCAGCGAGGCCATGATCCGGGCCACGCGGCGCACCATGAAGATGGCGTCGAACTGCGCCGAGGAATTCCCGATGGCGGTGCAGCTTGCCGGCTGCGAGCCCGCGGTGATGGCCGAGGCGGCGCGACTCAACGAGGATCGCGGCGCGGCGATCATCGACATCAATTTCGGCTGTCCGGTGAAGAAGGTGGTCAACGGCCATGCCGGCTCGGCGCTGATGCGCGACGAGATGCATGCCGCGCGCATCCTGGAAGCCACCGTCAAGGCCGTGAAGATCCCGGTCACCTTGAAGATGCGCACCGGCTGGGACGACGCCAACCGCAATGCGCCCAGCCTGGCGCGCGTCGCCGAGCGGAGCGGCATCAAGATGATCACGGTGCATGGCCGCACCCGCTGCCAGTTCTACGAGGGCAGCGCCGACTGGGAATTCGTGCGCAACGTCAAGGAAGCGACCTCGCTGCCGCTGCTGGTCAACGGCGACATCACCACCGTCGAAGGAGCGCAAGAGGCGTTGCGCCAGTCCGGCGCCGACGGGGTCATGATCGGCCGCGGCGCCTATGGCCGGCCATGGTTCCTGCGCCAGGTGATCCACTATCTGCGCACCGGCGAGCGTCTGCCCGATCCGCCGCTGGCCGAACAGTACGCCACGGTGCGCGCGCATTACGACGAGATGCTGTCGCATTACGGCATCGATACCGGCGTGCGCATGGCGCGCAAGCATCTGGGCTGGTACTCCAAGGGCCTGGACAACGCCGCCGAATTCCGTGCCACGGTCAATCGTCTGGGCGAACCGGACCAGGTGCGCCAGCATCTGGCGGAGTTCTTCCTGCCGGCGATCGAAAGACAGGCGGCCTGACCATGGCCTTGCGCGCGCCAGCCTTCGCCCCCCGGCCAGCGCCCGGC
Organism: uncultured Hyphomicrobiales bacterium; assembly: GCA_964458605.1. GTDB lineage: Bacteria > Pseudomonadota > Alphaproteobacteria > Reyranellales > JAQSWP01 > JBBSNV01. Next base: position 102,085 of record CAYWLS010000002.1, read on the forward strand.
TCGCACGCCATCCTGGCCGCCTTGCCCGATGCCGTGATCGTCGCCGACGCCGATGGCGTGATCGACTACGCCAACCCGGCCGCCGAACAGTTCTTCGGCACCGGTCTGACGCTGATGGTGGGGCACAATCTGCGCGAGTTCGTGCCCGACGATTCGCCGCTGTTCTCGCTGCTGGACCAGGTGGTGCAGACCGGCGTGACCGTGGCCGAGAACGGCGTGACCTTGTCCTCGCCGCGCATCGGCAGCCGCTTCGCCTCGCTGCAGATCAGTCCGATCGCCGAGGCGGACGGCAAGGTTGCGGTTGTCCTGCACGAGTCGTCGATCGCCCGCAAGATCGACCGGCAGCTGTTCCACCGCAACGCGGCCCGCTCGGTGACGGCAATGGCGGCGATGCTGGCGCACGAGATCAAGAACCCGCTGTCGGGCATCCGCGGCGCCGCCCAGCTCATCGAGCAGAACCTGGCGGAAAACGACAAGGAACTGACCCAGCTTATCTGCGAGGAGACCGATCGCATCTGCGCGCTGGTCGACCGCATGGAGGCATTCTCCGACGGCCGGCCGATCGAGCGCGGTCCGGTCAACATCCACCAGGTGCTGGGCCACGTGCGCAAGGTGGCGCAGAACGGCTTCGGCAAGCATGTGCGCTTCGTCGAGAACTACGATCCGTCGCTGCCGCCGGTGTTCGGCAACCGCGACCAGCTGGTGCAGGTGCTGCTGAACCTGGTCAAGAACGCCTGCGAAGCCGTGCCGCGCGAGGGCGGCGAGGTGCAGCTGGCGACCGCCTATCGCCAGGGCGTGCGCCTGGCCTTGCCCGGCACGCGCCAGCGCGTGCATCTGCCGCTCGTCGTTTCGGTCACCGACAACGGGACGGGCATCTCCGAGGAATTGCGGCCGCATCTGTTCGATGCGTTCGTCACCAACAAGCCGAACGGGACCGGGCTGGGTTTGGCCCTGGTCGCGAAAATAATCAACGATCATGGGGGAGTCGTCGAGTTCGACAGCGAGCCGCGGCGCACGATCTTCAACGTGATGCTGCCGGTGCACTCCGAACTGACCAAGCACAAGACCGGTTCGACTTTCGCAGCAGGCAGGGACGGATGAGCGGAGCGAAGATTCTTGTTGCCGACGACGACCGTGCGATTCGCACGGTCTTGAGCCAGGCCCTGGGGCGGCTGGGCCATGACGTGCGCACCACGGGCAATGCAGCGACCTTGTGGCGCTGGGTGCAGGACGGCGAGGGCGATCTCGTCATCACCGACGTCGTCATGCCCGACGAAAACGGACTGGACCTGGTGCCGCGCATCAGGAAGTTGCGGCCGGACCTGCGCATCATCGTCATGAGCGCGCAGACCACGCTGCTGACCGCCGTCAAGGCGACGGAGCGGGGCGCCTTCGAATATCTGCCCAAGCCGTTCGACCTCAATGCGCTAGTCAACAGCGTCGATCGGGCGCTGGCGCAGCATCCGCCGCGCAATGCGCCGACCGGACCGACGCCGACCGACGAGGAGCGGCTGCCCCTGATCGGCCGCTCGCCGGCCATGCAGGAGATCTACCGCACCCTGGCGCGGCTGATGAGCACCGATCTCAGCGTCATGATCAGCGGCGAATCGGGCACCGGCAAGGAGTTGGTGGCGCGGGCGCTGCACGATTACGGCAAGCGGCGCAACGGTCCCTTCGTGGCCATCAACATGGCCGCCATCCCGCGCGAACTGATCGAGAGCGAGCTGTTCGGCCACGAGCGCGGCGCCTTCACCGGCGCCACCCAGCGTTCCGCCGGCCGCTTCGAGCAGGCCGCCGGCGGCACGCTGTTCCTGGACGAGATCGGCGACATGCCGATCGAGGCCCAGACGCGACTGCTGCGGGTGCTGCAGGAGGGGGAATACACCACGGTGGGCGGCCGCACCCCGATCCGCGCCGACGTGCGCATCGTCGCCGCCACCCATCACGACCTGCGGCGACTGATCCAGCAGGGACTGTTCCGCGAGGACCTGTTCTATCGCCTCAATGTGGTGCCGATCCGGCTGCCGCCGCTGCGCGAGCGGACCGAAGACATCCCCGAACTGGCCAATCACTTCCTGGCCGAGGCGGCGTCCGAAGGCCTGCCGCACAAGGTGCTGGAGTCCGACGCGCTGGAGCGGCTGCGCCAGCATCGCTGGCCGGGCAACGTGCGCGAGCTGGAGAACCTGGTGCGCCGGCTGGCCGCGCTCTATTCGCAGGAATCGATCGGCGCCGATGTCATCAATGCCGAGCTGTCGGAGGCCGCGCCGCGCGATTCGGGCAGCGCGCCCAGCGAGCGGGAATCCCTGAGCGACGCCGTCGACCGCCATATCCGCGACTATTTTGCCGCTCACCAGGACCGCCTGCCGCCGGCAGGGCTATACGACCGGGTGCTGCATGAAATAGAGCGGCCACTTTTGTCGTTGACCTTGGCCGCGACGCGCGGCAATCAGGTGAAGGCTGCGGAATTGTTGGGATTGAATCGCAATACGCTGCGCAAAAAGATCCGCGAACTCGATATTCAGGTCGTGCGCGGAATTCGCTAAACTGCCGCAATTGGCTGGCAGGGCGTAGGTCCCGGGCAGCGGCCCGGCACCACGGAGCTTTTTTGGCATGATCAAACCACTGGACCCGCGGCCTCTGGGCTGATGCGACGCATCCTGAATATTGCGGTCGGCCCGGTCGGCACGGCGTTGCTGGCGATAGTGGCCATCCTCGCCGGCTTCGCCACTTACGCGGCGCTGGCCGAGATCGCCCCGACCCTTATCCCGCGCTCGGACCTGCAGAAGCTGATCTGGCTCGACGCGGCGATCGTGGTCGTCCTGGCCTGCCTCATCGCGATGCGGCTGGTGTCGATCCTGATCGCCCGACGCCGCGGCAAGGCCGGCGTGCGCCTTTACGTGCGCGTCGTGCTGCTGTTCGCCCTGATGGCGGTGCTGCCGACGGCGGTGGTTTCGACCCTGGTGGGCTACACCTTCAAAAGCGCGATCGAGGATTTCTTCAACGAACGGGTCCGCACCGCGCTGGGCGATTCCCTGGCCGTCTCGAATCGCTATCTCGCCGAACGGCAGCGCACGTTCGAGCAGAGCATCATTCCCCTGGCGGCCGCCCTGCAGGACGGCCCCGACATCCAGCTCAACAAGGCCGAGCTGACGCAGTTCCTGACCGGCGTGATGGCGCGCGGCAATCTCACCGAGCTTGCCATCGTCGACCAGTTCGGCTCGCCGGTGGTGCGCGGCCAGTTGCCCGGCGTGTCCGCCGAATTCGTGCGCCCGCCGCTGCGGCGAATCCAGGACGCCATGACGGGGCAGGCGCAGCTGCTGACCGAACAGCCCGACCGGCTGAGCGCGCTGTTCCGCATCTATCCCGACCGCCAGCTCTTCCTCTATATCAGCCAGGGCATCGACAAGACGCTGCTGGAGCAGGTCAATCGCATCGGCAGCACCGTCGACGCCTATACGGCGCTGGAAAACGACCGCAACGAGTTCCAGCTGCGCATCGCCATGATCTTCGTGGTGATCATCCTGGTGTTCCTGCTGCTGGCGGTGTGGATCGGCATCCTGTTCGCCACCCGGCTGTCGGAGCCGCTGAGCGCGCTGATCGGCGCCGCCGCCAAGGTGCGCAGCGGCGACCTGGCGGTGCGGGTACCCGAATCGAGCAGCGAGGACGAGCTGGGCCTGCTGAGCCGCGAATTCAACCGCATGACCGGGCAGCTCGGCGAGCAGCGCCAGGAACTGATCGCCGCCAACACCAAGCTGGACGAGCGCCGCCGCTTCACCGAGGCCGTGCTCTCTGGCGTCACCTCCGCGGTCATCAGCCTGGACACCGAGGGCAAGGTGGAACTGGCCAATCGCGCGGCCCAGGAAATGTTCGGGGTCGGCAGCGGCAATCTGCTCGGCATCCATCTCAGCGAGCGCGTGCCGGGCCTGGCCAGCCTGCTGGCGCTGGGCCTGACACGGCCGACGCGCATCGTCCAGGAGGAACTCGAGTTCCGCCGCAGCGGGGAGACCCGCACCTTGCTGACCCGGGTCGCGGTCGAGCAATTCGGCGGCGGCGACGATCCGGTCGAATTGCGCGGCCAGTTGCAGGGCTTCGTGGTCACTTTCGACGACGTCACCGAACTTCTGTCGGCCCAGCGCAAGGCGGCCTGGGCCGACGTTGCCCGGCGCATTGCCCACGAGATCAAGAATCCGCTGACGCCGATCCAGCTCTCCGCCGAGCGGCTCAAGCGCAAATACCTCAAGCAGATCACCGACGATCCGGAGACTTTCTCCGTCTGTACCGACACGATCATCCGCCAGGTCGGCGATATCGGCCGGATGGTCGACGAGTTCTCGTCTTTTGCCCGCATGCCCCGTCCGGTGCTGCAAAGCGAGGATCTCAAGGAGATTTGCCTTCAGGCGCTGTTCCTGCAGCGCAATGCCCAGCCGCAGATCGTGTTCAGCAGCTACCTGCCCGATCACCCCGTTACCTTGGCGGTCGACCGCCGCCAGATCGGCCAGGCCCTGACCAACCTGCTCAAGAACGCCGGCGAGGCGATCGAGGGCCGGACGCACGGCGATGGGCAAACCCTGCCGCAAGGCGAAATATCCGTGCGAATGGAGGAGGACGGCGACAAGATCGCCGTGGTGGTCGAGGACAACGGCAAGGGGCTGCCCCAGGCCGAACGCTCCCGCCTGACCGAGCCTTATGTGACGACGCGAGCCAAGGGGACCGGCTTGGGTCTGGCCATTGTGAAAAAGATCATGGAAGATCATGGCGGTTATCTGCTACTGGAAGATCGCGAAGGCGGCGGCGCGCGCGTGACTCTGGTGTTCCTGCGCAGCCAGGCTGCCGCAACGGCAACAAGCCAACAGCAAACTTCGCCGCTCAAGACAGCCACCCATGGCGCATGACATTCTGATCGTCGACGACGAAGCCGATATCTGCATGCTGATCGGCGGCATTTTGCAGGACGAGGGCTATACCTGCCGCGCGGCGCATACCAGCGGCGAGGCGCTCGATGCCATCAACCAGCGCCGCCCCACGCTCGTCATTCTCGACGTCTGGCTGCAGGGCAGCCAGCTCGACGGCCTGCAGCTTCTGGAATCGCTCAAGCTCGACCACCCGCCGACGCCGGTGGTGATGATCTCGGGTCACGGCACGATCGATACCGCGGTGGCCGCTATCAAGGCCGGCGCCTACGACTTCATCGAAAAGCCGTTCAAGTCCGACCGCCTGCTGCTGGTGGTGCGGCGCGCCATCGAGGCGGCCCAGCTCAAGCGCGAGAACGCGCTGCTGCGCCAGCGCGCCGGCGGCTCGGCGGCGCTGACCGGCGCCTCCGCGCCGATCGCGCAGCTGCGTTCGGCGATCGAGCGGGTGGCCCCGACCGGCAGTCGCGTGCTGATCACCGGCCCGGCCGGTGCGGGCAAGGAAATCGTCGCCCGCCTGCTGCACTTCAACTCCAAGCGTTCGGTGGGACCGTTCGTGGTGCTGAACTGCGCCACCATGGCGCCGGAGCGGCTGGAGGTCGAACTGTTCGGCGTCGAGGAACCCCAGGGCAACGAAAGCAACCGCATCATCGGTCTGTTCGAGCAGGCCCATGGCGGCACCCTGCTGCTCGACGAGGTGGCCGACATGCCGCTGGAGACCCAGGGCAAGATCGTGCGCGTGCTGCAGGAGCAGACCTTCTTCCGCGTCGGCGGCAAGACGCGCGTCGAAGTCGATGTGCGCGTGGTGGCTTCGACCAACCACGACCTGACCGCCGAGATCGCCGCCGGCAATTTCCGCGAAGACCTCTACTACCGTCTCAACGTGGTGCCGATCCGCGTGCCGCCGCTGCGCGAGCGGCGCGAGGACATCCCGGCGCTGGCCACCGAATTGATGCGCCAGGTGGCCGATGCCTCCGGCCTGCCGCCGCGCCAACTGGGCGAGGACGCCCTGGCGGCGCTGCAGGGCTACGACTGGCCGGGCAACGTGCGCCAGTTGCGCAACGTTATCGAGCGGCTGCTGATCATGGCGCCGGGCGATCCCACCCAGCCGATCCGGGCCGACATGCTGCCGCAGGACATCATCGCCAACACGCCCTCGGTGCTGCGCTGGGAGCGGGGCGGGGAGATCATGCGCCTGCCGCTGCGCGATGCGCGCGAGGTGTTCGAGCGCGAATACCTGCTGGCCCAGGTCACCCGCTTCGGCGGCAACATCTCGCGCACCGCCAATTTCGTCGGCATGGAGCGTTCCGCCCTGCACCGCAAGCTGAAATCGCTGGGCGTGCACGGCGACGAGCGCGGCAACGGCGGTGCGCCCGGGAATCCGACCGGCGGCGTCCTGGGCGAGCCGCAGTAGAGCGGGGTCCCGTCGATGTCGCGCATTGCCTATGTCAACGGCCGCTACCTGCCGCATCGTCACGCCCAGGTCCATGTCGAGGATCGCGGCTACCAGTTCGCCGACGGCGTCTACGAAGTGATCGCCGTGGTCGGCGACCGGCTGGTCGACGAGGCGGGCCATCTGCAGCGTCTGGAGCGATCGCTGAAGGAGCTGTCGATCGGCTGGCCGGTGGCGCCGCATGTGCTGCCCGGCCTGATCCGCGAGACGGTCCGCCGCAACCGCGTGCGCGACGGCATCGTCTATATCCAGATCACGCGCGGCGTGGCGCGGCGCGACCACGCTTTTCCCGTCGACGCCAGGCCGGCGCTGGTGATCACCGCGCGCAACCAGCCGCCCAACCTGGCGGCGGCGCGCAGCGGCGTGGGGGTCGTCACGGTGCCGGACCAGCGCTGGGCGCGCTGCGACATCAAGACGGTGGGGCTGCTGCCCAATATCCTGGCCAAGCAGCAGGCGCGCCGGGCGGGCGCCTACGAAGCCTGGCAGGTCGACGACGACGGCCACATCACCGAAGGCTCCAGCACCAATGCCTGGATCGTCACGCGCAACGGCGAGATCGTCACGCGCCAGGCCGACCAGGGCATCCTCAACGGCATCACCCGGCTGGCGGCGCTGTCCTTAGCCGACCTGGCGCAGCTCAAGGTGATCCACCGGCCGTTCTCGGTCGACGAAGCCAAGGCCGCCCGCGAGGCGTTCATCACCTCGGCGACTTCCTATGTGGTGGGCGTGACCAGCATCGACGGCCAGAAGATCGGCGACGGCAGGCCGGGGCCGATCACCATGCGCCTGCGCGAACTCTATCTCGACAAGCTGGCCAAGGACGCCGTCCAGCGATGAGCGCGCCGCCGCGACCCCGGGCGCTGATTTTCGACTGGGACAACACGCTGGTCGACAGCTTCGGCACCATCCACGCCGCGCTCAACGACACGCAGCGCGCCATGGGCACCGACATATGGCCCCTGGACGAGACCAAGCGACGGGTGCGCCAGTCGCTGCGCGATCATTTTCCGATCCTGTTCGGCGATCGCTGGGAACAGGCGCGCGAAATCTTCTTCCGCTCTTTCGAGCGGCGTCACCTGGAACAGCTACGCGCCCTGCCGGGGGCGGAGGATCTGTTGCGCGGCATGGCGCCGCACTGCCTGATGGCGGTGGTCAGCAACAAGACCGGCAGCTACCTGCGCAAGGAGGCCCGGCACCTGGGCTGGCACGGCCTGTTCCACGGCATTGTCGGTGCCACCGATTGCAAAAGTGACAAGCCGTCACCGGAGCCGGTCCTCAAGGCGCTGGAGGGCTCCGGCCTCGCCCCGGGACCGGACGTGTGGTTCGTCGGCGATGCCGATATCGACCTGGAATGCGCGAAAAATTCGGGCTGCACCGGGGTGTTAGTCCGGGCCGAACCGCCAGGCGAAGGGGAATTCGGCCATGCCCCGCCGTCCATTCACGTTCGCGAAATTCGTGCATTGAGAGCTTTGGCTCTGGCAGGTTAATCCCTATATTATCGATTGTGCAGTGCAAGATACGGCCGCCACCGTTCCTAAGCGGGCCGTGCAGCCTTGTCATTGCCGAACACAAAGGGACCAACAAGCATGACCAGCGACAAGTCGCAGAACGTTCAGGATGTGTTCCTCAACCACCTGCGCAAGAACAAGACCCCGGTGACTATCTTCCTGGTCAATGGTGTGAAGCTGCAGGGCATCATCACCTGGTTCGACAATTTCTCGGTGCTGTTGCGCCGCGACGGCCATTCGCAGCTGGTCTACAAGCACGCCATCTCGACCATCATGCCGGTCACGCCGATCCAGCTGTTCGACGGCGACAAAGCCGAAGAGTGAGCTTGGCCGACACGTCGCCCGAGCAGCATCGCAACGACCGCCACGGCAGCCGGCCGGCCAAGACCCTGTCGACTGGCGCGCCGCCGCAGCGTGCCGCAGTGGTCGATCCCCGAATCGGCCCCGCCAGCGCGCTGGCGCGCAGCGACAGCGCCCGCCTCGAAGAGGCGGTCGGGCTGGCCCAAGCCATCGCGCTCGACGTCGTCGTGGCCCAAACCGTGGGACTGCACAAGGTCCGCCCCAATACCTTTTTCGGTTCCGGCGTGGTCGAGCGGCTGAAGCAGGCGGTCGAGCAGCACCAGCTCGACCTGACGATCGTCAACGCCAAGCTCAGTCCGGTTCAGCAGCGCAATCTCGAACAGGCGCTGGCCTGCAAGGTGATCGACCGCACCGGCCTGATCCTCGAGATTTTCGGCGAGCGGGCGCGCACCCATGAAGGCCGGCTCCAGGTCGAGCTGGCGGCGCTCAGCTACCAGCGCAGCCGCTTGGTGCGCTCCTGGACCCATCTGGAGCGCCAGCGCGGCGGCTTCGGCTTCCTGGGCGGCCCGGGCGAATCGCAGCTCGAAATCGACCGCCGGCTGATCGGCGAGCGCATCGTCAAGCTCAAGCGCGAGCTGGAGGAAGTGCGCCGCACCCGCGACCTGCAGCGCCAGGGACGGCGCAAGGCGACGCTGCCGGTGATCGCGCTGGTCGGCTACACCAATGCCGGCAAGTCGACGCTGTTCAACCGCCTGACCCAGTCTCAGGTGCTCGCCAAGGACCTGCTGTTCGCCACGCTCGATACGACGATGCGGGCCATCGAGCTGCCGTCGGGCCGCCAGGCGGTATTGTCCGACACGGTGGGATTCATCGCCGACCTGCCGACCGACCTGGTGGCGGCATTCCGCGCCACGCTGGAAGAGGTGGTCGAGGCCGATATCGTCGTCCACGTGCGCGACATGGCCCATCCCGACAGCGAGGCGCAGCGCCAGGACGTCGAGGACGTGCTGTCGGCGATCGGCGTCGGCGAGAAGGTGCTTTCGGGCGAGATCATCGAGGCCATGAACAAGATCGACCAGCTCGATGCCGTGGCCCGGCGGCGGCTGGAAAGCGGCAAGCGCGAGGGCAATGCCACGGCGCGCATCCCGATCTCGGCCCTGACCGGCGAGGGCGTCGGCGACTTGCTGGCGGCGATCGAGGCGCGATTGGCCGCGGCCGACGCCGCCGTGGCGCTCGACGTGCCGCTCAGCGACGGCGCTTCGTTGGCCTGGCTGTACCGCCACGGCAGGGTGGTGGAACGCCATGACGACGACGCCATGGCCCATCTCACGGTGGTGCTGGACAGCGAATCCCAGGCCCGCTTCGCCGCCCGCCAGCGCCAGGGCTGATTCGGGCCGCGATTGACGGTCGGCGGGGGCTTTCCTATAAACCCCGCTGCAGTTTTCGCCAGACATATCCCCGGGAGAAAAGCGCCATGAGATTCAAGCCATTGCAGGACCGCGTGGTGGTCAAGCCCTCGAAACTGGACGACAAGACCAAGGGCGGCATCATCATCCCCGACACCGCCAAGGAAAAGCCGGCGCAGGGCAAGGTGGTCGCGGCGGGCCCCGGTCGGCGCGGCGAGGATGGCCGCCTCTATGCCATGAGCGTGAAGGTCGGCGACACGGTGCTGTACGGCAAGTGGTCGGGTACCGAGGTCAAGCTCGACGGCGAGGATCTCGTGATCATGAACGAGACCGACATCCTGGGCGTGGTCTGACGCCCCCGACGCGTCGGGCCGGCCCGATGCCGACCGATCTCAGCCGCCGCGTGCTCGACGTGATGCGCGCGGCCGGCGAGCGCGAGCTGATGCCGCGCTTCGGCAATCTGCAGCAATCCGATATCCGGGAAAAGAAGCCGGGCGATCTCGTCACCGTGGCCGACGTCGCCGCCGAGCAGCACATCGCCGCCGGCCTGAACGAGATCCTGCCCGGCGTGCCGGTGGTGGGCGAGGAGGCGGTGGCGGCCGATCCGGCGCTGCAGGACAGCATCCGCACCGCCGAGCGGGCCTGGATCGTCGATCCGCTCGACGGCACGTCCAACTTCGCCAAGGGCCGGGCGATGTTCGCCATCATCGTGGCGCTGGTCGAGCGGGGAGAGCCGATCGGTGGCTGGATCCACGATCCGATCAAGGGACGCAATGCCTGGGCCGAAAACGGGATGGGCGCCTGGCTGGACGGCGCGAGGGTCCGCTATGCCGACGGGGGAGACCCCAAGCAGATGCAGGGTTTCGTCGGCTTCGGCTTCCGCCGCCTGGTGTTGGAGAAGATGCGACCGGGCTCGCTGGACCGGATCGGGCCGATCACCAGCCTGAACTGCGCCGGGCAGGAATATCTCGACATCATGGCCGGCAACCGCCAGTTCAACCTCTATCGCCAGATCAAGCCGTGGGACCACGCGGCGGGGGTCCTGATGGTGCAGGAGGCGGGCGGTTACGCCGCGCGCTTCGACGACACGCCCTACACGCCCACCAGCCAGGACGGCGGCCTGCTCAGCGCGCCCGACCGGGCGGCCTGGCAGCAGCTGCATGACATCATGATCGGCTCGTCGCTGGCCGAGATCAACGCGTTCCCCAAGCGATAAGGGCCGGCGCTTGCCGCACCGGCCCCTTCATCGATCGCTGTAGCGTGGCTTACAGCGGCGCCTGGGTGATGAACTTGGTGTTCAGATAACTCTCGATCGCCTCGGAGCCGCCTTCCGAGCCGAAGCCCGAATCCTTGACGCCGCCGAACGGCACTTCCGGCAGTGCCAGGCCGTGATGGTTGATCGACACCATGCCGCTTTCGAACGCCGCGCCGATGGCCCCGGCAGTCTGCGCCGACCTTGTATAGGCATAGGCCGCCAGGCCGTAGGGCAGGCGGTTGGCTTCCTGCACCACCTGGTCGAATTCGCGGAAGCGGGCGATCGGCGCGATCGGGCCGAACGGCTCCTCGCTCATGATGCGCGCTTCCATCGGCACGTCGGTCAGCACGGTGGGCTCGAAGAAATTGCCCTTGTTGCCGATGCGCTTGCCGCCGGTCCTGAGCGTGGCGCCCTTGGCCACGGCGTCGGCGACGAAGCCCTGCATGGCATCGACGCGGCGCAGATTGGCCAGCGGGCCCATCTGCGTGTCCTTCTCCATGCCGTCGCCGACCTTGACCGCCTTGGCGGCGGCGACGAAACCGTCGACGAAGCGTTGGTAGATGTTCTCGTGCACCAGGAAGCGCGTAGGGGAAACGCAGACCTGGCCGGCGTTCCTGAACTTGGCGCCGCTCAGCAGCTTGACCGCCTTGTCGACATCGGCGTCCTCGAACACGATGGCCGGGGCATGGCCGCCCAGCTCCATGGTGATGCGCTTCATGTGCTGGCCGGCCAGCGCCGCCAGGTGCTTGCCCACCGCGGTCGAGCCGGTGAAGGTGACCTTGCGGATGGTCGGGTGCGGGATCAGGTATTCGGATATCTCCGCCGGCACGCCGAACACCAGATTGACCACGCCGGCCGGCACCCCGGCATCCTCGTAGACCTTGACCAGCGCCGCGCAGCTCGCCGGAGTCTCTTCCGGGCCTTTCAGGATGATCGAGCAGCCGGCGGCCAGCGCGGCGGAGCATTTGCGCACCGCCTGGTTGATCGGGAAATTCCACGGCGTGAAGGCCGCCACCGGGCCGACCGGCTCCTTGACCACGAGCTGGTAGACGCCTTCGGCGCGGGCCGGGATGACGCGGCCATAGGTGCGCCGCGCCTCCTCGGCGAACCAATCCATGATGTCGGCCGCCGCCATCGCCTCCATCTTGGCTTCGACGAACGGCTTGCCCTGTTCCAGGGTCATGATCCTGCCGATCTCCTCGGCCCGGGCGCGCATCAGCTCGCCTGCCTTGCGCAACACCTTGGAACGGTCGAAGGCCGAGACCTTCTTCCAGGCGCGAAACCCTTTCTCGGCCGCCGCCAGCGCGCGGTCGAGATCGGCCTTCGAGGCATGCGCCACCGTACCGATGGTCTCGCCGGTCGCCGGGTTGGCGACGTCGAGCGTCCTGTTGCCGGTGCCCGGCACCCAGCCGCCGTCGATGAACAACGAAGTGTTGGGATACATGCTGATCCTCCCCGCAATGGCATTCCGCGCGCGAGTATGGCGGCGTACCGCGTCGCCTTCAACGACACCACGGCAGCTTTGCGCTGCCTGCACATTCAAACTTGTGCCGCGACCGCATTTCGGCCGCGGCGATGCTGTCAGCCCTGCCGCTTCACCGGGAAGGCGCCGAACGCCTGCATCACCGGCATCATCTCGATGGTGTTGATGTTGACGTGCTCGGGCAGGATGGTGGTGATGAATTCGACGGTCTGGGCAATGTCGTCCGGCGTCATCGGCTGCATGCCCTTGTAGGTATCCTTGGCCTTGGCGGCGTCGCCCTTAAAGCGCACCACCGAGAACTCGGTCTCGGCCATGCCGGGCTCGACCGAGGTGACGCGGATGTTGCTGCCCAGCAGGTCGGCACGCAGGTTGAGCGAGAACTGGTGCACGAAGGCCTTGGTGCCGCCATAGACGTTGCCGCCGGGATAGGGATAGGTGCCGGCCACCGAGCCGAGATTGACGATATGGCCGCGATCGCGCTTGACCATGCCGGGCAGGATGGCGTGGGTGACGTAGACCAGTCCCTTGATGTTGGTGTCGATCATGGTCTCCCAGTCGCTGAGTTCGGACAGGTGCGCGGGGCCCATGCCCATGGCGAGGCCGGCGTTGTTGACCAGGATGTCGACGGCGGCGAACCCGGCCGGCAGGGAAGACAGCGCCTGCGTCACCGCGTTCTTGTCAGAGACGTCGAACTGCACGGTGTGAACCGCCGTCTTCAACTCGCTCTTCAGCCTGTCGAGCCGATCCTTGCGCCGGCCGGTCAGCACCAGATTGTGGCCGCCCTTGGCGAAGCGCCGCGCCATGGCTTCGCCGAAGCCGGCGGTGGCGCCGGTGATGAGAATGGTCTTTTTCGCCATGGAATCCTCCCAACGGATTTTGAATTTGTCAGACAGCTTTGTCCTAATGGCGCGGCCCTACGCTACAACACGCCTTGTATGTCGGTGTGGCGGAAATCCTCACCCACATAGAGCAGCGGGCAGGCATGTTGCTGGGCTACGGCATAGGCAAAGCAGTCGCCGAAATTCAGGGCGGCGCGATGCAGGCCCTTGCCCCAGCGGGTATAGGCCTGCGCCACGCGATTGGCCTGCGCCGCCGTCATCGGCACGACCTGCATGCCCAATCCCTCGATCAGCCGCTCGATCTCGTCGCCGACATTGCGGCGCTTGGCAACGATCAGCGCTTCGGCGACCGTCGCGGCGGAAATGACGATGTCCGCCTCGCGCTCCAGCACATCGACGCAGGCGGCGGCATCGGGCTCGTCGAGGACCACGGCCATCAATGCCGAGGTGTCGATCGCGATCATCGCGGCAGACCGTCATCGCCGTAGAGGAAATCCTGGCTGCGCGCGGCGCCGGGACCGGGAATCGCCTTGGTTCTGGCCGCCGCCCGGACCGCTTCGAGAATGGCCCGCCGCGACTTGCGGTCCGGCGCCGCCCTGAGCGGGACCAGATGCACCGCATCGTGGCCGTGCCGGGTCAGGATCACGTCCTCGCCGGCTTCGGCGCGGCGGACCAACTCGGTCAATTGCCCCTTGGCATCGGTCACTGAAATGCGCATCGCCATTCTCCAAATCTGCAATTAATAAAATGGACCAGATTATGGTCCATTTCAAGGAATCGTTGGTCCCCGGGCGATGACCGAGCCTGAGTGAGTTGGTTGCGGGGCGTGATTTGAACCTACGACGGAGGCGGTAGCGAGAGGACGATTCCAGCCCTATCTGCGCGGCCGGGTCTTTTTCCGGTCCGTGCCAGTCTTCGGTCCAGCGGTCGGGCCCGACGGCCGCGCCGCCTGCGGCTGCTCGTCCAGCATCCGGTTGGCTTCGGCCTGCAGCCGCTCGAGGCACGCGATCAGGGTATCGAACGTACCGCCGGGCAGGCTGGCCATCAACCGGTCCTGGCGCCGCTGCGCCACGGCCAGGACCGCGTCATGCACCTTGCGGCCTTCCTTGGTCAGGGTGAGCAGGGTGCGCCGCCCGTCCTTCTTGTCCGGCGTGCCCACGACATAGCCGCGCCGCTTCAGCTTGTCGGCGGACAGGCTGACCCATCCCTTGTCGGTGGCGAGGATGCGGCTGACGTTCTGCGCCGAGGTCGGCTCCTCGGCGGCGATGATCGACAGCACACGCCATTCGGGCAGGGTGACGCCGAATTCGTCGCGATAGCGCCGACTGGAATAGAGACCAAGCGTGTTCGACAGGATCAGCAGGCGAGAGGTGAGGAATTCGGCGGTGGATTTGGGACGGAGCGGGGTCGGGGACTGGGTTTGGGGCTGGCGCATGGCGAGGATTTAGCAGTTGACCGGTCCGCCGATCAAGCGATATGGTAGTGATCACAACCAATTTGCCCAGCGGGAGAAACGATGAGGTCGTGCGCATGACGTCCCTGCCGCTCGCCGGAGTCCGCGTCCTGGAATGCGCCAGCGTCATCGCCGGGCCGTACTGCTCCTATGTGCTGACCATGCTGGGCGCCGAGACGATCAAGGTCGAGCGGCCGGTCACCGGCGACTGGATGCGCTCGCAGGGCGGCGACGCAGCGCTGACGGCTTGCGGCATGGGCGCGATGTTCCTGTCCTGCAACGGCGGCAAGCGATCGATCGCGCTCGACCTGAAGAATCCGCGCGGCGTGGAGATCGCGCGGCGGATCGCCGCCGGGGTCGACGTGATGATCGAGAACTGGCGCCCCGGCACCGCCGCCCGGCTGGGCGTCGGCTTCGACGACATCCGCCAGGTCAACCCGCGCATCGTCTATTGCTCGATCTCCGGCTTCGGCCAGGACGGCCCGGCCGCGCCGCGCGCCGCCTACGACCACACCGTGCAGGCCGCCGCCGGCATCATGTCGGTGACCGGCACGGAAGACACCGCGCCCAGCCGTACCGGTCCGCCGCTGGTCGACTACCTGACCGGATTGTCGGCGGCGGTGGCCGTGCTGGCGGCGCTGCGCGAGCGCGATCGCACTGGCCAGGCCCAGTCGGTCGATGTCGGCATGATCGACAGCGCCGTGGCGGCGATGGGCTCGATCGTCTCGGCCTATGCCAATGGCGGCGTCGCGGCGCTGCCGACCGGCAACGCGGCGGCCAGCGGCGCGCCGTCATCGGGCCTGTTCGACACGCAGACCGAGAAGCTCACCTTGGTGGCCAATACCGAGAGCCAGTTCGCGCGCCTGTGCGCGACGCTCGGACGGCCCGAACTGATGGACGATCCGCGCTTCGCCGACGCTGCCACCCGCAAGGCGAACGAGGCGGAACTGCGCAGGATCATCGGCGCCTGCCTGAAGCAGCGGCCGGCGCTGGAATGGGAGGCGGCGCTGAGCGCCATTGGCGTGCCGGCGGCTGCGGTGCGCTCGGTGCCGCAACTGCTGCACGACGAGCAGGTGGTGGCGCGGGAGCTGTTCCGCTCCCTGGCGCTGGACGAGCCGGCACGGACGGCCTGCCTGCCGACCGCGGGATTCAAGATCAACGGCCGGCGCATCGGCCCCGAACGGGCGCCGCCCCGGCTGGGCGCGGATACCGAAGCCGTGCTGACCGCGCTGGGCTATGGCCCGGCCGAGCGGAAAACATTGTCACGCGATGGAGTGTGTTGAGCAACGACCGACAAACAATCGGGCAGCGTTCGCGTCGATCGCCGCTGCCGTACAGGGGAGAGAAGACGATGAGAACGCAGAGCAGAAAGCCGTCGAACTGGATCGCCGCCAGCCTGATGGCGCTGGGCCTGGCCGCGCCGCTGGCGCTGGCTGCACCGTCAACCGCCCGGGCGCAGGACATGCTGGAAGCCAGCGTCGGTTTCTATCCGGGCGCGCTGATCTCGCTGCCGGCGCTGGTGGCCAAGGACGAGAAATTCTTCGACAAGAACGGGCTCAAGGTCGAGCTGGTGCCGATCTCGACCGGACCGGCCATGACTTCGGCGGTGGCCAGCGGCTCGGTCACCTTCGTCAACAATTCCTGGGACAACCTGATCGTCGCCGTCGACAAGGGCCTGCCGGTGCGCGGCGTGGCGGGATCGACCGCCCGGCTGCCCTTCGCCCTGATCGCGCGCAAGGGATTGGAGCTGCCGCATTTGGCCGAAGGCTATCCGGGCGTGCTCAAGGACCTGGTCGGCAAGAACTGGGGCGTGCTGGCGCTGGGCGTGTCGATCCAGTACATCGAGCAGAAGCTGCTGACCGATGCCGGCTACAAGGACAGCGACGTCACCTTCCTGGCGGTCGGCCTGCCCAACACGGCACGGCCGGCGCTGCAGCGCGGCACGGTCGACACCTATCTCAGCATCGAACCGCTGCCGACGATCGTCGAGCAGACCGGGGAGGCCAAGGTGGTCATCAACCTGGCCGACAACCAAGGTCCCAAGCTGTTCAACGACCTGGGCTACAACGGCTGGTGGGCCTCGACCGCGACCATCGACGGCAAGCCGCAGGTCGTTGCGCGCTTCGTGCAGGCGATGAAGGACGCCTATTGCTGGTACAACAATCCGGCCAATTTCGACCGGCTGGTCGAGATCATGCAGAACTACGCCAAGGTGCCGGAACTATCGCCAGAGGCCTATCGCGCCATGGTGAAACGCCTGCTGCCGATCTACGGTGTGGGCATCACCGGCCGCACCATCGACACCTGGTCGCAGTTGATGGTCGACCAGAAGCAGGTCCCGGCGGGCAAGACGAGGGCGCAGGTGATCGCCGCGGCCGCCCCGGAAACCTATTCCTGCCCCAAGTAGCATTGCCTCGACGGCAGGAGCGACAATGGCGCGGACAGCGACGGCAAGGGCGATCATGGGTGCAAGCAGCCAACCGGCCGAAATCAGGGTCGACAAGCTGACCGTCAATTTCGGCCAGACGCGCAATGCGCTGTCCGGCGTCGATCTCGACGTGGCGCCGGGCGAGTTCGTGGCGTTGATCGGCGCCAGCGGCTGCGGTAAGACCACCTTGCTCAACGTCATCGCCGGATTGGTGCCGGCGGCGGGCGGCAGCGCCATGGTGCGCGACCGCCCGCCGGCGGCCGGACGCGGCGACGTCTGCTACATCCTGGCCCGCGATGCGTTGCTGCCCTGGCGCACGGTGCTGGGCAACGTCGAATACGGGCTCGAACTGTCCGGCGTGCGACGCGAGGAACGGCGAACGCGGGCAATGGCCTATCTGGAGAAGGTCGGGCTGCACAATCACCGCGACTTCTATCCATCGCGCCTGTCGCAGGGCATGCGCCAGCGCGTGTCGCTGGCGCGGGCCTTCGCCGTGGCGCGTCCGATCTACCTGATGGACGAGCCGTTCAGCGCGCTCGATTCGCAGACCAAGCTGGTGCTGCACGACCAGCTTCTGGAACTATGGGGCCAGAGCGGCGCCACCGTCATGTTCGTGACCCACGATATCGGCGAGGCCATTACCCTGGCCGACCGGGTGGTGGTGATGTCGAAGAAGGGCACCGGCGTGGCGGAGCAGATCCCGGTCGATCTGAAGCGGCCGCGCTCGGCCGAGGCGCTGCAGGCCGACCCGCGCTACCACGACATCTATCGCAAGACCTGGACCTCCCTGAAAGCGAGTACGGAATGACCGATTCGGTAAGCTCCGAAGCCGATCTCGGCGCCGCCGCCCGCGCGGGCCGCCGTTCCCGATCGGTGGCGCTGGGGCGCAGCATCTTCCTGGTGTTGTTCCTGGCGATCTGGCAAGGCGCGGTGAGCCTGCATCTGGCAAACCCGGCATTCATCTCTTCGCCGGTGGAGATCGCCCGATCGCTGTGGGACCTGGTCCGGAACGGCGAGATCCTGCCGCATCTGGCCACCACCCTGGCCGAGATCGCCATCGCGTTTGCACTGTCGATCGTGTTCGGCATCGGCTCCGCCATCGTGCTCGACCGCAACGCCTGGCTGCACGACACCGTGTCGCCGTTCCTGACGGCATTCAACAGCATGCCGCGCATTGCGCTGGGGCCGCTGTTCATCCTGTGGTTCGGCATCGGCATCACCTCGAAGGTCGTGCTGGCTTTCTCGCTGGGCTATTTCATCATGCTGCTGAGCACCTTGGGCGGCCTGAAGAACGTCGATCGCGACCTGCTGCTGATGTCGCGGCTGTTCGGCGCCTCCAATTTGCGCCTGTTCCGCGACGTGCGGCTGCCCTGGGCGCTGCCGGGCATCTTCGCCGGGCTGCGCCTGACCCTGATTTACTGCAGCGCCGGCGCCGTGATCGGCGAGATGATCTCGGCCAAGAGCGGGCTCGGCCTGCTGGTGCAGACTTTCAGCGGCCGCTTCGACGTCGCCGGCGTAATGGCGCTGATCCTGGTGGTGGCGCTGATGGTGATGGCGCTGACCGCGCTGATGGATTTCGCCGAACGTCGCCTGTTCGAGTGGAGTCGGGGCAGCACCGACGTGCCGGGGTGAGGGTGAGCGCTCAGTCGCTTCCGTCGCACAATTTATTGCTGGCAGATAGTACAAGGAGCTGGGCGCGGTTTGCCGATCAATCCTGACGGCCGGGTTCGCCTTTCTTGGCCTCCTGCCACAGCGCTTCCATCTCCTCGAGCGAGGCCTGTTCGGGCTTGCGTCCTTGCGCCGCCAGCCGGGCCTCGATATGCCGGAAGCGGCGCTCGAATTTGGCGTTGGCGCCGCGCAGCGCCACCTCCGGATCGATCCTGAAGTGGCGGGCCAGGTTGGCGACCACGAACAGCATGTCGCCGATCTCGTCGCTCATGCGGGCAGGGACGGCGCCCTGGGACAGTTCGGCGCGCAGTTCGCCAATCTCCTCGTCCAGCTTGTCCAGCACGGCGGCCGGATCGTTCCAGTCGAAGCCGACGCGGCTGGCGCGCTTCTGCAGCTTCTCCGCCCGCATCAGCGCGGGCAGGGCGGCCGCCACGCCGTCCAGCGCGCTGGGCGGCAGGGCTGCGGCGCCCGCTGCCATGGCGGCCTGCGCCTGGGCCTTGGCAGCCCGTTCCGCCGCTTTGTGTTGCTCCCAGTTGCTGGTCTGGCCCAGCGCGGTATCGACGGTTTCGTCGCCAAAGACATGGGGGTGCCGGCGGATCATCTTGTCGGCCACGCCCTGGGCCACGGCTTCGAAATCGAAGGCGCCGTCGCCAGTCGCCAATTCGCTGGCCATCTGGGCGTGATAGACCACCTGCAACAGCAGATCGCCCAGCTCCTCCTTAAGGCCGGCCATGTCGCGCCGTTCGATGGCGTCCGCAACCTCGTAGGCTTCCTCGATGGTGTAGGGAGCGATCGAGGCGAAATCCTGCTCGAGGTCCCAGGGACAGCCCCGATCCCTGTCGCGCAGCCGCGCCATGACCTCGACCAGGCGGTCGATCCCAGGCTTGTCGGACGAAGGCGGCGGTACTTTGCTCATGGCTTTCAACAACTTGCAGCGGCTGAGGGAAGAGGCGGCCCGACCATAGCGCGCCAGGCCCATACCGTGCAGCGGAAATGCCCGGCTTGACTTTGCCGACCCCGTTTCCAACTATCCGACCATGAACGCCACCGAACGCCTTCTGCGGCTATCCGTACGGGTTTGTCCCAAGCTGGGACAGTAACCCCCGGTCAGGTGCGATTCGCCCCGACCGTGGGGCATTCTCAGGCCGTCGCCGGACGCCTGAACCAGCATCAGCAACATCTGTCCATTTCCTCGCCGCGCTACCGCGGCCGCAGCGCTTTTGGCGCCCAACATGGAGGATTCCCATGCCGCAGACCCAGACCGCCCGCATCAAGCCGGCCATTGCCGTGTCCCGCACCGACCATGACCGTCTGACGCAGCTTGCCGAGCAGTCCAGCAGCAACCCGATGGTGGCCGAAGCGCTGCTGGGCGAACTCGACCGCGCTCGCATCGTGCCGGACGACGAACTGGCTGGCAGCGTCGTCCGGATGGGGTCGCGACTGAGATACCGCACCGATGGCGGCGAGAGCAGGGCGGTGCAACTGGTGTTTCCGGCCGAAGCCGATATCGCCGCCGGCCGGATCTCGATCATGACGCCAATCGGTGCCGCGCTGCTCGGTCTGAAACCAGGCCAGTCGATCGACTGGCGCACGCGCGACGGGCGGATCCAGGTCCTGACGGTGGAGAGCGTCGTCGGCCTGTGAAGCGTGACCTCGAGAAGTCGGGCGGCTCGGCGAGCCACGCGCCGCCCGTCATGCTTCGTCAGAAGATCGCATAATATATATTATGGAAAATTAAATACTATTAGTATCCTGTGATCGTTACCAGGCAATCTGCCGATCCCGTATGATGAGTCCCAGCAACGGCAGATAGGTTGCTCCCTGGCCATCGGGCACGCCAAGCGTGGTGAGCTGTGCCCGGTTCGGGTTTTTCGGATCGGCCGTGATGACCTCGTAGATCTCGCGTGGACCGGTGTCGTTGGGCCGGGCCGGCACGTGCTTGTAGATGTTCATCACCTCGCCGCCCGGCAGCCGGCGCTCCAGCGCCTCGACCTGCGGATAGCGCTGGATCGTCAGGCCTCGCTTGATCTGGGCGTATTCCTCGATGCTCTTGGTGCCCTCGACCTGCAGGTCGACCTGGCGGGCGATGACGCGAACCGCCTCGTCCGCGGTAAACACCGCGCCCCGCTCGCCGTCGTCGATGGCGTACCAGCCGAGCGGGATCTTCAGGGTCATGCGCGCCGAATCCAGCGCCACCACGGCATAGCGCTGGGCCCGATCGACGGATACCAGTCGGGCAATGTTCTCGACGCTGTTCTCCGTCCAGCGCCGCACCACCGGATCGTCCTGGTCGGTCAGGGTGTTCTCGCTATCGGCCAGAGCGAACTGGGCATAGCTGCCGACCGGCAACGGCTGCTGGGCCCGCGCCGGCATCGCCAGAATCAGGCCTGCCGCGATCGCCAGCACCGGCCCACACCATCGCGCCACTTTAGAAAACGCCAACAAGCGCCTCCAGGAATTGATCTTTATGCCTCCAGGACCAGCCCGTCATAGGCCGGCTCGACCCCCGAGGGCAACTCCCGGCACAGGGTGCGATAATCCAGGTCGACATGCAAATTGGTCAGCACGGCGCGACGCGGCCTGACCCGGGCGATCCATTCCAGGGCGCGGCCGACATGGGCATGGGTCGGGTGCGGACGGTAGCGCATGGCATCGACCACCAGGATCTCGACCCCTTCCATGACCTGCAGCGCCGTCTCGTCCAGTCTCACCACGTCATTGGCATAGGCAATGGGACCAAAGCGAAAACCCAGCGACTGGATGGTGCCATGGTCCTGGCGGAACGGAATCACCGGGATGGGGCCGACGGCAAAGGGGCCATCGATCAGCCGGGGTTTGTAGATCGGGTTGTAGAGCCCGGCCGCCTCGGTGGAAAAGCAGTAGCCGAAGCGTTTGAGCAGGACCTCCATGGTCCGCTCGTCGGCCCAGCCGTCGATCGCACCCTGGTGCAGCGCCAGCGCGCGCGGCTCGTCGATGCCGTGGCACTGGTCGGCGTGCTCGTGGGTCCAGATCACGGCATCGAGCCGGGTGACCTGGGCGGCGATCAGCTGGTCGCGGCAGTCGGGCGAGGTGTCGACCAGCACATGGGTGTCGCCCTGCTGCACCAGCACCGAGCAGCGCCGGCGCCGGTTGCGCGGCTCGTTGGGGTCGCAGTCGCCCCAGGCGCCCTTCCCTTCGAAGCCGCCGATGCGCGGCACGCCACCGGAGGTGCCGCAGCCCAGGATGGTGAGCTTCATGGCACGCTTCCGCCGCTCATGCGGCAACCGAAGCGGGCCGCTCCACCTTCTTGAAAAGCCGGAAGAAATTGGCGCTGGTGGCCTTGGCCAGATCGGCCACGCCGATGCCCTTGAGCTCGGCCACCTTGGCTGCGGTATGGGCCACGAAAGCCGGCTCGTTGCGCTTGCCGCGTTTGGGGACGGGGGCGAGATAGGGCGAATCGGTCTCGACCAGCAGCTTGTCCAGCGGCAGCTCGCGCACGATGGCCCGCAAATCCTCGGCCGGCTTGAAGGTCACAATGCCCGATATGGATATGGAAAATCCTAATTCAATAGCACTTTCAGATACAACACGGGTTGAGCTGAAGCAGTGAATAAGACCAGGGAACGGGCCCTTGGCATATTCTTCGCTCAGGATATCGGCGGTGTCCTGGTCGGCGTCGCGGGTGTGGACGATCAGCGGCAAGCCGGTCGCGCGCGCGGCGGCGATATGGGCGCGGAAGCTGTCGATCTGCTGCTGGCGGGGCGAATGCTCGTAGTAATAGTCGAGGCCGGTCTCGCCGATGCCGACCACCTTGGGATGGCGCGCCAGCTCGATCAGCCGGTCGGGCGTGCCCTGCCCCTCCTTCTCGGCCTCGTGCGGATGCACGCCGACGCTGCACCAGACGTCGGGATAGCGCTCGGCCACCGCCAGCACGCCGGGAAATCGCTCCAGGCTGGTGCCGATAGTCAGCATGGTGCCGATGCCCGCTTCCCGGGCGCGCGCCACCACCGCATCCAGTTCGGGCGCGAACTCCGGGAAATCGAGATGGCAATGGCTGTCGACAAGCATGGCTTAAACTCAACGCGTGGCTGTGCGATCTATGCCGCCGGAGGTTCCGGCTCGACATAGCGCGGGAAGATGCCTTCCGGCTTGGGCAGCGCCGTTCCCGCCTTGAGCGGCGTTGCGATATCGGCAAAGCGCCGCGCCTCGGCCGGCACGGCCAGCTGATCGAGCATCTTGGCCGCCGCGCCCGGCACCACGGCCTGGGCATAGAGCGCGAGGATGCGGATCACGTCGGCCAGCACGTAAAGCACGGTGGCCATGCGCGCCGGGTTGGTCTTGCGCAGCGCCCAGGGCGCCTGGGCATCGACATAGCGGTTGGCCTCGCCCACCACGCGCCAGGCGCTTTCCAGCATGCGATGGATCTGCTGCGTGCCCATGGCCTCGCGCATTTCGACCAGCGCGTTCCTGGCGCTGTTCAGCAGCACCTCGTCGTCGGCATCGAGCCCGGCCGGCGTCGGCACCTTGCCGTGGCAGTTCTTGGCGATCATCGACAGCACGCGCTGCGCCAGGTTGCCGAAATCGTTGGCCAGGTCGGAGTTGATGCGGTTGACCATCGATTCCTTGGAGAAGGAGCCGTCGTTGCCGAACGGCACTTCGCGCATCAGGAAGTAGCGCACCTGGTCGAGGCCGAACTCGTCCACCATGGCCTTGGGCGTGATGACGTTGCCCAGCGACTTGGACATCTTCTGGCCTTCGATGTTCAGGAAACCGTGCCCGAACACGCGCTGCGGCACCGCAATGCCGGCCGACATCAGGAAGGCCGGCCAGTAGATGGTGTGGAAGCGCATGATGTCCTTGCCCACCACATGCAGGTCGGCCGGCCAGTAGCGCTTGAACTTGTCGCTGTCCACGTCGGGGTAGCCGACCGCGGTGATGTAGTTGGTCAGCGCGTCCAGCCACACATACATGATGTGCTGCGGCGCGTCCGGCACCGGAATGCCCCATTTGAACGAGGTGCGCGAGATCGACAGGTCGGTCAGCCCCTGCTTGACGAAGTTGACGATCTCGTTCCTGCGGTAGTGCGGCAGGATGAAATCGGGATGCCTGTCGTAGAACGCCAGCAGGCGGTCGGCATAGGCCGACAGCTTGAAGAAATAGGACGGCTCCTCGACCCACTCGACCGGCGCGCCGGAAGGCGCGAACAGCTTGCCGCCCTCGCCCTTGCTCAGCTCGTCCTCGCCGAAGAAGGCCTCGTCGCGCACCGAGTACCAGCCGGCATACTTGCCGAGATAGATGTCGCCTGCCGCCTCCAGCTTGCGCCAGATCGCCTGCACCGAGCCGATGTGACGCTCCTCGGTGGTGCGGATGAAATCGTCGTTGGAGATGTTCAGCATCGCGTCCATGTCGCGGAACAGGGCGGCGATGCGGTCGGTGAACGCCTTGGGCTCCTCGCCGTTGGCGCGTGCCGTGTTCTCGACCTTCTGGCCGTGCTCGTCGGTGCCGGTCAGGAACATCACGTCGTAGCCGTCCAGCCGCATGAAGCGGGCGATCACGTCGCAGGCGATCGCCTCGTAGGCATGGCCCAGATGCGGCGGCCCGTTGACATAGGAAATGGCGGTGGTGATGTAGAAACGCTTCGACCTTGACATGACGGCTCCGTGGATCGCCGGCGGCGCCGTCTTGAGCGAGCCGAGCTAGAGCCGTGCGGCGGCTTCCAGGGCGAGGAAACTGCCGAGCACCACCTGCTTGCGGTCGAGATTGACGGCGTCGGCCCGGGCGAAAAGCTGGGCGATCTTTTCCCACACATCCACCCAGCGATCAAGGCTGGCCGCGGCGTTGAGCTTGCTCCTGATCGCCGCGTCGCCGGGCAGGACGTCGACCGGCGCTTCGCCCCTGGCGCGGGCTCGCACCATGGTCTCCAGCCACCACGACAAGACGAATCCCAGGGTACGGAAATCGGCATCGGCGCCGGGCCGCGCCATGCGGTCGGCCAGCACGTGCAGGCGGGCCAGGTCGAGCCTGGGCAGGCTGCCCAGCAAGGCGCTGACGGCCCGGAACAACTCGATGCTGCCGGCCGCCGCCAGTTCCAGCGCGCGGCCCGGGCTGCCGCCGCTGAGCCGCGCCAGCGCCACCTGCTCCTCGGCCGGCAGCTCGGGCGCCAGCTCGCCCAGGATCTGCAGCACCTGATCCTCGGCCAGCGGCTGCAGCGGCAGCTTGCGGCAGCGCGAGCGGATGGTCGGCAGCAGCCGGCCCGGCGCGTGGCTCACCACCAGCAGCACGGCGCGGTCGGGCGGCTCCTCGAGGATCTTCAGCAGCGCGTTGGCGGCGTTGCGGTTCATCTCGTCGGCGGCGTCGACGATGGCGATGCGCCAGCCGCCCTCCGACGGCGTCAGCCGCAGGAACTGGGACAGGTCGCGCACGCCGTCGACCACGATCTCGCTGCGCAGCTTGCCGGTCTTGTCGTTGATCTCGCGCTCGACGGCGCGCAGATCGGCGTGGCTCTGGCTGGCGACGCGACGGAACACCGGCGAGTCGGCGGGCACGGCAAGATCGGACGGCGGGCCAAACAGCCCGCCGGCGCCGCCGCCGGCCAGCAGGAAGCGGGCGAAGCGATAGGCCAGGGTGGCCTTGCCGATGCCGCGCGGGCCGGAGATCAGCCAGGCATGCGGCAGGCGTCCCGAATTGTAGGCGTCGAGCAGCGCCTGTTCGGCCGCTTCGTGACCCAGCAGGAGAGCGCGCTCGCGCGGATGGGGAATGGGGTTTTCGTCGTCGCTCATGGGGTCAGGCCCAGGGCGGCGCCGGCGGCTTCGCGGATGCGCGCCTGCACCTGCTCGATATTGCCCGAGGCGTCGACGATGCGGCAGCGCCTGGGCTCGCGCAGCGCGATGTCGATGAAGCCCTGACGCAGGCGGACGTGGAAATCGACATCCATGTTCTCGTAGCGCGTCTCGGCCTGCTGGGCGCCGTGCCGCGCCAGCGCGCGCTTCAGCCCCATCTCGACCGGAATGTCCATGATGACCGTCAGGTCCGGCTTGAAATCGCCGACCGTCACCGCGTAGAGCCGCTCGATCGGCTCGCGCCCCAGCTCATGGCCGTATCCCTGATAGGCCATGGTCGAATCGGCGAAGCGATCGGAGATCACCCATTGGCCGCGCTGCAGCGCCGGCCATACCGTCCTGACCAGATGATCGCGCCGCGCCGCGAAGTGCAGCAGCGCCTCCGTCGCGGCATCCCAGCGATCGGTGGCGCCTTCCACCAGCAGCTTGCGAATCGCCTCGGCGCCGGGCGAGCCGCCCGGCTCGCGCGTGGTCAGCACGTCCAGCCCGCGCTGGCGCAGCCAGTCGGCCAAAGCGCGGATCTGGGTCGATTTGCCCGCCCCTTCGCCGCCTTCGATGGTGATGAATCTGCCCTTGCTCACGGGCGCATCAAAGCATGCCGGACGGCGGCGGGGAAACGCCGCCGTGACGCAGCCGCGCGCCGGTCAGGAATGCTGGCCCAGCACGTAATACTTCACGCCGCTCATGATGCGTCCCAGGAAGCCCACCTTCTCGACATCCTCGGCTGCCACCAGCGGGATTTCCGTGGCCTGCAGGTTGTCGCCCGAGACCACCAGCTTGCCGATCGGCTGGCCCTTTTTGATCGGCGCCTTGACCGGGCCTTCATAGACCACGCTGACCTTCATGTTCTGGCGCGCGCCGCGCGGCAGGGTCATCACCGCATCCTTGGCGACGGTCAATTGCACCTTGGGGGCCACGCCCATCCACACATCGGCCTGGCTGACTACCTCGCCGGGCTTGAACAGCGTGTAGTCCTCGAACTCGCGATACGCCCATTCGATCAGCCGCTCCGGCTCCTGCTCGCGCGCTTTCTTGTTGAGCAGGCCGTTGACCACCAGGATGACGCGGCGGCCGCCGCGGATCGCCGACGCGGTCAGGCCGAAGCCCGCCTCCTCGGTGTGGCCGGTCTTCAGGCCATCGACGCCGTCGACCCTGCCCAGCAGCTCGTTGCGGTTGGACTGGGCGCGGTAGTCTTTGTACTTGAAGGAGCGCTGTGCGTAGAACTCCTTGTAGTAGTCGGGAAAGTCCTGGACCGTGTGCTGGGCAAGGATCGCCAGGTCGTGGGCGGTCGTATACTGCCCGTCGGCCGGCCAGCCATCGGCATTCATGAAGACGGTGTTCTTCATGCCGAATTCCTTGGCCTTCTTGTTCATGCGCTGGGCGAAGGCGTCCTGGCTGCCCGAGATGCCCTCGGCCACCACGACGGCGGCGTCGTTGCCCGAATGCACGATGATGCCGGGGATCAGATCGCGCACCGCCACCAGGCTGTCGATGTCGACGAACATCTTGGAGCCCTGCATCCGCCAGGCGGCCTGGCTGACCCGGTACTGGGTGTCGAGATTGACCCGACCGGCCTTCATCTCCTCCCACAGCAGATAGACCGTCATCATCTTGGCCATCGACGAGGGCTTCATCGGCGTGTCGGCGTCCTTGGCCAGCAGCACGGTGCCGGTGTTGACGTCGATCAGATAGGCCTGTTTGGCCACGGTCGGGATGCCGATCTGCGACGGCGTCATCGGCTCCGTCGGCGTGTCCTTGGCTTCCTTGGTGTCGGGCTTGCCCGGCTGATTGCCCTGGGGCTTGGCCGCGGCCTTGGGCGGCGTCTTGGCGGGCGGCTTGGCCGGCGCGTGCTTCTGCGGCGGCTGCTGCGCGAAGGACGGCGCGATCGTCAGGCTGCCGGCGATGCTGGCGGCGCCCAGCAGCGCGACAAGGATGGCGGTGCGGTGAAGGATGTGGCGGCTTGGTCCCGGCACGTTCGTCTCCCTGTTCGTGGAATCCCGGTACGGACGCGATTGCATTCGGCGCTTGGACAACGATGGCGTCAGTCGTTGACCACGCGGGCGTCGCGATAACCCGCCTGCAGCATCTGCTGGCGCAGCGAATCGGCGGCCTGCGCGTTGGATACCGGCCCCAGGCGCACGCGATAGAGCTCCCGACCGTTGGCCTGCACCGGCGACACCGAGGCATTGCCATAGCGCGACAGTTGCACCCGCACCCGCTCGGCGCTCTCCAGTTGCGAGAAGGCGCCGGCCTGTACGTAGACGCCACCCTGCCCCGCAGGCGTTGTCGCGGCAAGGCGGGGATTGGCCGCAGGCTTCTGCACGGCGGCCGGCGCACCCGGCGCGGTGGGCGCATAAGCGTGGGCGCCGCCCGACAAGACGCTGGCCTGGTTGCCGAGAGTCGAAGGCGGCGATACCGGTTGCGGGCCAGTGCCGGCATCGATGCCGTTGGTATCGGCCAGTTCCTGCGGCGACCAGCTCGCCTGCCGGACCGGCGGCGGCAGCGCGACGGGGCTGGACGCGACTTGAAGGTTGCGCGACGGCGGTGCGGCGACCGGCACGGCGGCAACCTGGCCGTTGTCGGTTGACGGCGGCGGTGCGAGCGGCGTCGACGTGACTGGTGCGGGCGCAGCCGGAGAGGAAACGACCGGCGCCGAATCGGCGGGCGCCGACGCGGCATTGCCGTCGGACCTCACCATCGGCACCCTGGGCGGCGGATCGCCCGGCGACCAGATCGGCTGCGAAGCGCTGGCGATCATCGGTCCGGGCGCGGCGTCGAGCACGTCGGGCGGATTGGTGGACGGGCTGGCCAGCGCCGCCATCTGCTGCGACACGCCGCCGCCCTGCAGGGCGACCTGTTTAACGATCTCGCTCTCGCGCCGCATGATCTCGACGCGCACATGGGCGGTGCCGGTCATGTCGATGCCGAGCTGGCGCGCGCCGCCCTTGGACATGTCGATGATGCGGCCGGAGACGAACGGGCCGCGATCGTTGACGCGGGCGATCACGGTGCGGCCATTGTCGAGATTGGTGACGCGCACGATCGAGGGCATGGGCAGCGTCTTGTGGGCGGCGCTGACGCCCTCCTGATCGTAGACCTCGCCGCTTGCGGTGTAGCGGCCATGGAAGCCCGGGCCGTACCACGAGGCGATGCCGGTCTCGGCGTAGGTCATGTCCTCGGCCGGATAGTAGGTCACGCCATCGACCGTGTAGGGCTTGCCGACCTTGTAGCTGCCGCGCCCGTCATCGGGGCTGCGCGCCGTGCCGGGCGGCTTGGAACTGCAGGCGGCCAGCGCCAGGGCAAGCATTGCCGCGGCCAGTCCACCGGAAATCCGGACCCGTTTTCTTGTCGCCACTCTCTTAGCGCCGCATGTTGTGGTTACGGATCAATAAAACCACATATCTAGTTGAATTTCAATCATCAACGCGATCAGATAGCAGACCGACCGCCAGCGCAAAGAAACGCGAGTTATTCCAGCCGAGGATAGTGCGGAAGTTTCCATACACCAGGAAGTAGCGATCCGACCGGCCGCCCTGCACCAGTTCGGCGCTCAGTTCGGCGCCGGGCAGTTCCCCGCCATCGCTGCGCCGCAGGCCCAGCCTGCCCCACGCCGTGACGCTGCGCTTGCCGCCGAGGAACTTGCGCGCGTTGAAGTTGGCCGGCAGCCTCACCTCGCGGCCCCACAACTCGCCCGCCTTCCAGCCGACGCGCCGCATGTAGTTGGCGATCGAACCGAACACGTCGGGCAGCGAGCGCCAGATGTCGCGGCGGCCATCGCCGTCCTGGTCGACCGCCAGCTTCAGGTAGCTCGACGGCATGAACTGGCATTGCCCCATGGCGCCGGCCCAGGAGCCGACCATCTCCGGCGCTTCGATGTGGCCATCGTTGACGATGCGCAAGGCGTTGATCAGCTCGGTGCGGAAATAGCCGGCGCGCCGTCCGTCATAGGCGAGCGTGGCAAGCGCCGCCAGCACAGGATAGTCGCCCTGGCGCTGGCCGAAATTGCTCTCCACGCCCCACAGCGCCACGATCAGCCGTGCCGGCACGCCGTACTGGCTGCCCACTTGTTCGAGCATGGCGCGATGCTGGCGATAGAGTTTGCGCGCCTGCTCGATGCGCGTCGCCGACACCACGCGATCGATATAGTCGTCGAAGGTCATGGTGAATTCGGGCTGGCTGCGGTCGAGTTCCAGCACGCGCGGGATGGGCTGCACGCCCTCCATGGCGCGGTCGAACACCGGCGCGGCGATGCCGCGCTGCGCGGCCTCGCTGCGCAAGGCGCGCAGCCACTGGTCGAAATGCTGCGGATTGGCCTGAGCGGCGCCGCCGCCCAGCAGCAGCCAGCCCAGCATCGCCAGCGCGATCGTTCTGGTCATCGTCACGGTCCCGGATAGACGGAGTCGCTGAAGCCGCGCGCATAGTACGCCAGAAGCCCGATCCACTCGCGCATGCCCGACTGCAGCGTGGCGAGGCCACCCAGAAAATCGAAACCCCAGCCCGACCACAGCCGGCCGGAAGTCCAGTAGCCGACCGGCCACGCCGTCACCTGCCAGCCCGCGGCGCGGAAGGTGCCCATGGCGCGCGGCATGTGCGAAGCCGACGTCACGAGCAGCCAGGTCTCGCCGGGCATCGGCTTGGCCAGCGCCTTGGCGAACACGGCGTTGTCGCGGGTGTTGCGCGCCTGGTCCTCGAATATCACGCGCGACGGGTCCACGCCCATGCGCTGCAGCGCCAGCCGCGCGACCGGCGCTTCCTTGAGATCGGGATGGAAGATGTCGCCGGAGCCGCCGGTGAACACCAGTCGCGCCTGCGGATAGCGTCGCGCCAGATCCGCAAGGGCAAGCAGTCGCGGCGCGGCGACCGCGACCGCCGGCTGGTCGCGCTCCAGCGAAACCGTCGGGGCGATGCCGCCGCCCAGCACGACGATGCCGTCGACCTTGTCGGGAAATGCCGGATGGACGAAGCGGTTCTCCAACAGCACCAGCGGCAGGCGCGACAGCGGCGTGCAGGCGATCAGCACGCACAGCAGGCTCAGCATGCCCAGCGCGCGCTTGGCGCGTGGCGCGCGACGGCGCGGCAGCGCGATATACGTCGCGAGCATAACCAGCACGATGAGATTGGCTGGCGCGAACACCATCCACAACAGCTTGCCTGCTTCGAACATGACCCCCGCGTGCTTCGCCGCCCGGCAAATCCTGCATCCGGCGCCGCCATGATGCGACGGCGATCGGCGGCGATGGAACGGTAACATGGTGGCGGCGTTGGGCAACGGCATCAAGCCTTGCACAACGCCCGAGGTCATCGATGAAAGCTTCGTCCGGTCTACTGGCGGGCGGCTTCCTGACGCTCGCCGGCCTGGCGCTTGCCCCCTCGCTCGCCGATGCGGCGCCCGCCTACACCAACGGCGGCGTCAACCTGCGCGCCGGCCCCGGAGTCGAGTATCCGCTGGTCTTCACCTTGCAGGCCGGCACAGCGCTTGAAACCTATGGCTGCCTCAGCGACTGGAGCTGGTGCGACGTGTCGGTCGACGGCTATCGCGGCTGGGTCTATGGCGGCTATCTCAGCTACACCTACGACAACCAGCGCGTCGTGGTGCTGGATTACGGCCCGCGCATCGGGCTGCCGGTGATCAGCTTCTCCTTCGGCGATTACTGGAACCACTACTATCGCAATCGGCCCTTCTACCGCGATCGCACCCGCTACTAGCATATCGGCATCCAGCCGTTCCACCCCGACCGGCGCAACGATCACAACCATAACGATCGCAACGACCGGAACGATCACGGCAACAACAACGGTCGCAACGACAACAATCGCGATACGAAGACGAACCAGCAACAGGTGACGCCGCCGGCCCCGACGCCAACGCCCCATTTGCAGCCCAAGGCGCCGCCCCAGATGCAGCCCAAGCCGCCGAACACGCCGCCCGCGCCCAATCCCGGGCCGGCCGGCAGCAAGGGCAAGGACGACAAGAGCGACAACAAGGGGGCGACAAGGGCGGCCACGACGACCGTCGCGACGGGAATCAGCAATAGGAAATGCAGCGAGGCGGTGCGAGCGACGCCGCACCGCCTCCCCCGCTACCGCAACGGCAGCAGGCGCGGTAGTTCAGGCGCCAATCGGGGCAAAATTTGCCAATTGCCGCCGCAATCTATCGCAAAGCTCCCGGAACAGCGTCCTCGCCATCGCGTTCCTTTCGCACGAGCCGCAGGGGCTCACAGGAAGAGGTGACCGATGAACAGGAAAACACTTGGCCTTGCGGCCGGCGCGCTTGTGGCGGCGATCGCCGTTCCAGGCCTGGCACAGGCGCAGAGCGCTTTTACCACCGATCTCGTCAATCTGCGAGCTGGCCCCGGCTACGACTACCCGGTGGTGTTCGCGATCCAGCCGAACCAGCCTCTGGTATCGTATGGCTGCCTGGGCGACTGGAGCTGGTGCGACGTGTCGTTCAACGGCTATCGCGGCTGGATGGCCGGGCAGTACATCGTCTATGCCTACGACAACCGCAATGTGCCGGTGATCGAGTACGGCCCTCGCTACAACGTGCCGGTCGTGTCCTTCGACTTCGACACCTACTGGGACAGCTACTATCGCGGCCGCCCCTGGTACAGCGAGCGCACGCGCTGGCACGACTATTATCGCAGCCATCGCCCGGCCTACCAGGCCCGTCGTCACGACGAAGACCGCGACGGCATCGCCAACCGCTACGACCGCGATCGCGACGGCGATGGCATTCCCAACCGCTACGACCGTGACCGCGACGGCGATGGCATTCCCAACTGGCGCGACCATCGCGATTGATCGGTTGCGGCAAGGCCCGGCCGAGCCCACCGGCCGGGCCTTGTGCTGCCTGCTGCAGCGAGCCCGTCGCGATTGCGGGCGGCAACGGCACCAAATTTCCTTGGAGATGTCGCGCCACTTTTACTGCCTCGATGCGTAAGCAGGGGTAAGCGGCGCCCAAAGGCATTCGCCATCGACCGCGATCAAGTCGAGAGAGGTATCATGAAGAAAATTCTTGGCGTTGCAGCGGGTGCGCTGGGGGCGGCGATCGCCGTCCCGGGCCTGGCGCAGGCGCAGTCCGCTTACACCACCACCTATGTCAACCTGCGCGCCGGCCCCGGTTTCGACTATCCGATCATTACCGCCGTGCCAGCCGAGGTCGCGCTGCAGCAATATGGCTGCCTGAACGACTGGAGCTGGTGCGACGTCTCCTACGGCCCCTATCGCGGCTGGATGGCCGGCGACTACATCGCCTATGTCAACGACAACCGCTGGGTGCCGCTCTACGAGTACGGCCCACGCTATCGCGTGCCGATCGTGACCTTCAGTTTCGGCACCTACTGGGACCGCTGGTATCGCAATCGGCCCTTCTATCGCGACCGGGATCGCTGGTCGCGCTACGACCGTGACCATCACGACGACCATCGCCCGCCGCCGCATCGTGCCATGCCGACCCATATGCCGCGCGGCTACGTGCAGCACAACAACGACCACCGCGACGACAACCGCGGCGGGTCCGATCGCGGCAACGACCATGGCAATGATCGGGGCAATGACCGCGGCGGACACGACAACAACTGGCAGCAGGAACACCGCTAGGCCCGGCACCGCCCGACAGGAAGCCCGACCGGCGATCCCGGTCGGGCGTTTTCTTTTGGCTCCCGCCCAAAACCTCCGCGGAAGTTTGATCGAAGTCATGGATCGGCAAGCTTTACCGTGCTGAAATTCCCCTTACGCCGGCGATGGGCGGTTTGGCGGCGGATTGCCGCCGGGGCCCCGGCAGGACCGCCGGCGCATCCGCAACCGATCGACTGGATGCGACCATGAAGAGGATCCTATGGCTGGCCGGCGCCTTGCTGCTGGCCGCGTTCGCCCTGCCCGCCGCAGCGCTGGCGCAGAACGCCTACACCACCGACTACGTCAATCTGCGGGCCGGCCCGGGCTACGACTATCCCATCGTCATCGCGGTGCCGGCGAATACCGGCCTCCAATCCTATGGATGCCTCGGCGACTGGAGCTGGTGCGACGTGTCCTGGGGCCCCTATCGCGGCTGGATGTCGGGCGAGTTCATCGCCTATGTCTACAACAATCAGTGGGTACCGCTTTACGACTACGGTCCCCGCTTCGGCCTGCCCATTATCGTGTTCGATTTCGGCCTTTACTGGGACCGCTACTACCGCAACTGGCCGTTCTATCGCGACCGCGATCGCTGGCGGCGCTACGACCACGACCACCACGACGACCATCGGCCGCCGCCGCACCGCGAGCCGCCGCATGCCCTGCCCAAGGGCAACGGCCCGCCCCCGCCGCCGCATCACTACGGCGACAAAAGTCCGCCGCCCAAGGACGGCCACAACAATCCCCCGCCCAAGGACGGCCATAACAATCCGCCGCCCAAGGACGGTCACACCAATAACCCGCCCAAGGGCGGCAACAACCCGCCCCCGCCGCCGAAGGGCGGCAAAGGCGGCAAGCCGGATTGGGAAAACAACTGATCCCCAGGCCTGCGCTGCATCGAACAAGCCCGGCCGGCGAGCCGGTCGGGCTTGTCCATGCCTCCGGTAATTAAATACCGCGATACCCCGTAAAATGAGGCAAATAAGGCCTATTCGCCCCGGAAATGCCTAGGGAGACTCCGGGCCGCCCTGACGTAAGGCTTACATGCGGCTCAACCGCACGTGAAAAGGAGTGGGTTTTCCGATGAACAAGATCTTCGGCCTTGCGCTGGGCGGTGTGGTGGCGGCGGTGGCCGCGCCCAGCCTGGCGCAGGCGCAAAACGCCTACACGACGGAATACGTCAACCTGCGCGCCGGTCCCGGTCTCGAATACCCGATCGTATTCGCCGTCCAGCCGGGCCAGCCGATCGATTCCAACGGCTGTCTGAGCGACTGGAGCTGGTGCGACGTCTCGGTGGATGGATACCGCGGCTGGATGGCGGGCGAGTTCATCAGCTATGCCTATGGCGGCAGCTATGTCCCGCTCTACACCTACGGTCCGCGCTATGGCGTGCCGATCATCAGCTTCAACTTCGTGACCTATTGGGACCGCTGGTATCGCGACCGCCCGTGGTATCACGACCGCGACTACTGGGCCCATTACGACTGGCGCGGCCGTCGCTGGGACGACGACCGCTGGCGCCGCTGGGCCGACGATCATCGCCACGACTACGATCGCGATCATCGCTGGGGCTGGAACGGCCGCGACGACGATCACCGCGGCGGCTGGGACAACCGGCGTGACGGAGACCGTCGCGACGGCAACCGGCGTGACGGCGATCGACATGACGGCGATCGGCGCGACGGCAACTGGAACCGCACCGACAACAACCGCGGCAACGACCATCAGTGGAACGGCACCTGGAACGGCCGCAGCAACATGCGCAGCGACAACGACCGCCGCCCCGGTGCGCCGGTCCAGGGCCGCAGCTGGCCCAACGGCCACTCGAACGATCCGTCGGTCCATTCGGGCGCCAATGCCCAGACCAACAACCAGCCGAACCACATCGTGCCCAATCGCGGCAACGACAATTGGAACAACGGCAACCGGCCGGACAACCGCCAGTTCAAGACGGTGCGCCCGGATACCGACCATGGCAACCGCAACGCCACGGTCAACCGCCAGGTCGCGCCGCCCCAAGGCGCCAAGAACCAGCATGTCGAACGTCCGCGCGACAACGGCCGCAACGTGCAGCGCAACGTGCAGAACAACAATAGCAACAACCGCCACCAGAACGACGGCAGCAAGGGTCGTAGCGGCCGCGATCGCGATAACGACAGCTAGCAGTCAAAGTCCGGTAGCGTAGAAAAAGCCCGATCGGCAAAACCGGTCGGGCTTTTTCACGTCCCGGCCATGCCCAGCCGCGCCTGGAAAAAGGCGATGATGTCGTCGCGCGCGGCGACGGTCGGCTGGCCCGCCTGGTCGATCAGATGGACCGTCACCACGCTGTGCGGCGTGGCCACATAGCGGACGAAGAACGGCGGCAGATCCTGCGCATTGGCCGCGCTGTCGGGCAGCACGCGGCCGTCGAAGCGCTCGCCCAACGCCGCCTGGTAGGCGGCAAAGCGCTGCGCCTGGCAGAATTTGTCGCCGGCGAAGCGGTAAGCCAGCACTTTGAGATCGTCGCGCTCCAGCCGGGCGCGCACCGCCGCCAGCTCCCGGGCGTCGCTTTCCACGCCTGCCGGATCGTCCAGCGGCAGGCTGGGCTGGGCCAAGACCGGCGCCAGCACCGCCGGCTCCAGCATCATCGACAGCGCGAAATTGCCGGTGAAGCACATGCCGATGGCGCCCACGCCCTTGCCGCCGGCTTCGCCATGCGCCAGCCGCGCCAGGGCGCGCAGCCACTGCGTCACCGGGCTGGCGCCCTTCCGGCCGGCAAAGGCATGGAACTCGGCGCTGACGCAGGCGCGCTGGAAGATGGCGCCGCCGTCCTCTGCGCTCGGCACCGCTCCGTCGCGGCCGAACAACGAGGGCATGTAGACGGTGAAGCCCGCCTCGCGCACCCAGCGGGCGAAGCGCGCCACCTGCGGGCTGATGCCCGGCATCTCGGCCATGACGATCACCGCCGGGCCGCGCCCCGCCACATGGACCGTGCGGGTCGCGCCCTCGAGCGCGATCTGCCGCGCGGCAAAATCGTCCAGCGCATCTTCCGGCAAGGTCTGCGACACCGCTTCCTCCTGAGTCTGTATTATGAACCCAGTCAGGTATCGGCTATCTAGGTTCGCATGTCAAACTCAGAATCATCCCCACCCCTGCGCCACCGCGCCTGGGTGCCGCGCCAGTCCTGCCCCATGGCGCGCGCCGCCGCGCTGGTCGGCGACCGCTGGACTCTGCTGATCCTGCGCGAGGCATTCTACGGCGTGCAGCGCTACGACGACATGCGCCAGGATCTCGACATCCCGCGCTCGGTGCTGACCGACCGGCTGAAGAAGATGGTGGCGGACGGCCTGCTGGAACGGTTCGAATACCAGGAGCAAGGCGACCGCAAGCGCTTCGGCTATGCGCTGACCCTGGCCGGCCACGCTTTGGCCCCGACGATGGTGGCGCTGGCCGAATGGGGTGAGCGCTTCGTCACCAGAAAGCCGACGCCGGTCGGCGTGCGGCACAAGACGTCAGGCGACTGGCTGCATCTGGGCCTGCTCGACAAGCGCAACCGTCCGGTCGAGTGGCGCGACGCGGCCATGGCCAGGCGCCCGCGCCGCTAGGAATTGCTCCGTTCCGGCGGTGCGAAACGGTCCAAAAATCGTTCGGCGCGCGGGATCGGATCGTGCAGGAACTGGCCCGGCTCGCGCAGCCACAGGCCGGGGAATGTGCCCGACAGCTTCTCGTTGAGCAGCGCCGCGCGCGGCAGCGCAATCAGTTCGGCATCCCAGCCCGGCCAGAAATGGCGCGTCCGCCGCCAGGTGTGGGCCAGGAAGCGCGCACGGTCGCTATGGCCATGATAGTCGAACGCCCTCTCCCCGCGCGCGACCACAATGTGATTGCCGGTACGGCCGAGCCGCGGCTTGATCCCACAGCACATCGTCGGTGACGCGGCCGTAACGCTGCAGGAAGGCATGCGCCAGGATGTGGCAGGCGCCGCAGGCCAAGAACACCCGATCCGGCAGCGCCCAGCGCATCGCCTGATCGCGCTTGCTGTAGCCCGGCGTGCGAACGCGATACATCGACCGCGCTAGCCCCGCAGCGGCGATGCTGCTTTGACCAACCCATCGGCCCAATCCGATCGACATGCAAATTCATGGGCTGCCGTCGTCCTCCATGCGATGCGTGCATAAGGCTACCATGCCGCCCGTCAGGCGGTTTTCAGCGGCCATCCCCATGCTTGCAGCAATCCGGCCCAGGGGTTGGCCGCCACCAAGACGTGGACCGTGCAGCCAGGGCATCCCTCCGTTCTTCTGCGCGTCGCCGACCGGCTCGACCAGGCGATGCTCGTCATCCTGTTCGTCGGCCTGTGCTACCGGCTGCTGCCCAGCGGCCTGGCCGGCAGCTGGTACAACCTGATGCTGGTAGTGTCGGAGTCCATCGTCGTTGTCTTCGTGCTGATCCGGCGGCCGACGCAGAAGATCACCGCCCACCCGGGCCAGTGGGCGATCGCCGTCGGCGGCACGCTGGCGCCGACCCTGGTCGAGAGCCGCGGCCAGCCGTTCTGGCCGGAGACCGGGCTGGAGATGATGGTGGTGGGCACGCTGCTGCATGTCGGCGCCAAGCTGTCGCTGCGACGCAGCTTCGGCATCGTCGCGGCCGATCGCGGCGTGCGGGTCGGCGGTCCCTACGCCGTAATCCGCCACCCGATGTATCTGGGCTACATGATCACCCATATCGGCTTCTTCCTGTCGATGCCGACGATGTGGAATCTCGCCGTCTATTCCCTGGCCTGGGCGCTGATCCTCACGCGCATCCTGCAGGAGGAGCGGCTGCTGATGGACAATCCCGACTACCGGCGCTACGCCGCCCGCGTGCGCTACCGGCTGGTGCCGGGGGTGTTCTGAATCCGTGTGCTGGCGGATGGGGTGGGATTCGAACCCACGGCGGCATTGCTGCCACGCCGGTTTTCAAGACCGGTGCCTTAAACCGCTCGGCCACCCATCCGTGGGCGGTTCTATAGCCTGCGTCGCCGTCCTTTTGAAGCCTGCGCAGCTACGCCGAGCGGGACTTCTTCAACTGGCTCTGCAGAAACATCGTGTCGCGGGCGATCGCCGCCTCCGAGACGGCGGCGAAACTGGACAGCGCCGCGACCAGATGGCGCCAGATGTCTTCCTCGCCGTGCCGCGCGCCCGCTCGAATCAGCCTGCCGTAGTTGAGCAGTGCCGCAGCCCTGGCCAGACCGCCCAGGCTGCGGCAGTCGCGCCGCAATCTGCCTGGATCGGCCAGTGCCAGCACCGCCCAGGCCATGCCTATGCCGGGCTCAAGCAGTTCGACAATGCCATTGCCGCCGACAACGAAATGATTCGGCTCGAGCCTTCCAACGCCATGTACTTCAACCGGCGATGCATGGACCATGCGGGGCAAGGTCAGTTCGGCAAGGCACTGCAGGATTGCTTCACCGCATTGCGCATGGCCCCCGGCGACCCCGACATTCTCGACAGCCGCGGCTTGGTCTATCTGAAATCGGCCAACTACAAGGCCGCCATCGCCGACTACGACGCGGCGCTGAAGCGCAGGGCCGATCTGGCCGAATCGCTCTACGGCCGCGGCATCGCCCCGCTGAGGACCGGCGATGCCGCCGGCGGCCAGGCCGATATCGATGCGGCGCTGAAGCTCAAGCCCGAGGTGGCGCAGGAACTGGCCGATTACGGCATCGCGCGCTAGCGCCGGCGCGCCACCCGGCCGGCTATACCACCGGATAGGCACCAACCGGCTCGACAAACGCAGCGCCCTGCGGCATCGATGGCGAACGGTCGGCGCGACCGACATCGGTGCGCGCGGCCTCGCGCAGGGGAGGATTGGCATTATGGACAACGACCTGGTCAAACGCATCGCGGCCGAGTTCTTCGGCACGTTCTGGCTCACCTTCGGCGGCTGCGGCGCGGCTGTGCTGGCCGCCGCCTTCCCACAGCTCGGCATCGGCTTCCTGGGCGTGGCGCTGGCCTTCGGCCTGACCGTGCTGTCGATGGCCTATGCGGTGGGCCACATCTCGGGCGGCCATTTCAATCCGGCGGTGACCCTGGGCCTGTGGTCGGCCGGGCGCTGCGCCAATCGTCATGTCGTGCCCTATATCGTGGCCCAGCTCGTGGGCGCGATCCTAGGCGCAGGCGCGCTCTACCTGATCGCCTCCGGCAAGGCCGGCTGGACACCGGGCGGTTTCGCGGCCAACGGCTATGGCGATCTCAGTCCCGGCCATTACAGCCTGGGCGCGGCCTTCCTGACCGAAGCGCTGGCCACGTTCTTCTTCCTGTTCATCATCCTGGGCTCGACCTCGCGCGGCGCGGCGGTCGGCTTCGCCGGCATCCCGATCGGCCTGGCCCTGACCCTGATCCACCTGGTCGTGATCCCGGTCACCAACACCTCGGTCAATCCCGCGCGCAGCACCGGTCCGGCGCTCTTCGCCGAGGGCGGCTATTTGGGCCAGCTCTGGCTGTTCTGGCTGGCGCCGATCCTGGGCGCGGTGATCGCCGGCCTGGTGGCGCGCTGGCTGTACGAGCACGACGAGACCTGACGCCGCCGCCCTCACCCGGCCTTCAGCGACGCCCACAGGTCGTAAACGCCGCTCCACAGGATCTGCACGCCGATGCAGATCAGGATGAAGGCCATCAGGCGGATCACCACCTCGGTGCCGGCCGCGCCCAGCGCGCGGCGGATCAGGTTGGCGCCCCAGAAGCAGAAGAAGATGGTCAGGCTGAGCGCCACCACCGCCGCCAGCGCGCCGACGAAGAAGTGCCATTCCTGCATCATGTCGGTGCGCGCCGGCCGGCCGGTGCCCAGCGCGATCAGCACCGCGATGGTGCCCGGCCCCGTGGTCAGCGGCATGGTCAGCGGATAGAAGGTCTTGCGCAGGAATTCATGGTCCGAGATCGCCGATTGCAGCCCCGCATCGTGCGGCGCGGGCGTGAAGGCGTCCTCGTGCAGCATCTTCCAGCCCGCCGCCGCCACCACCAGCCCGCCGGCCACCCGCAGCACCGGCAGCGAGATGCCGAAGAACGCCAGCACATAGGCGCCGATATAGAGCGAGCCCAGCAGGAAGAAGAAAGAATAGATGGCGATGCGCAGCGCCATGCGGCGGCGCAGCTGCGGGCTGGCCCGGCCGGTCATGCTGAAGAACACCATGGCGGCGCCGATCGGATCGACGATCGGGAACGCCGCCAGGAACACCAGCAGGAAGGTGTCGATGCTGTCGCTCATCGCCGCCAGTGTAGCAGAGCCGGCCGGCGGAAGATGCTGCGGAAGACGCCAGCGCCAATCGCTTTTTGACGGAAGCGCTGCGATGCTTCCGTCCCACCCCGACCCGCTCTAGCATCGGATCATGCGTCGCTCCCCGCCCCTGCCGTTGCTGCGTCTGCTGCTGCCGCTGTTCGTGCTGCTCCTGCCGGACCGGGCGGCCGCCCAGACGCCCCTGCGCGCGCCGGGCATCGACGCCGCAGACGATCGGGTGCCGGTCGACATCGCGCAGATGCCGTGGCGCGCCATCGGCAAGGTGCAGACCAACCTGGCGACATCCTGCACCGGAACGCTGATCGGAGCGCGGCTGGTGCTGACTGCGGGCCACTGCCTGTACCAGAAGGCGCGGCGGCAACTGCTGCCGGTGTCCTCGCTGCATTTCCTGGCTGGCGTCAAGGGCGGCGATTTCGCTGCCCATGCGCTGGTGATCCGGGTCGAGCATGCGTCGGGCCTGCTGGCGCTGCTGCGCGGCGAGAGCCGCGAGCTTGGCGACGACTGGGCGGTGCTGGTGCTCGACCAGCCCCTGGGCGAGCGCTTCGGCATCCTGCCGCTGGCGCGCACGCCGCTGCCGCCAGGCACGGCACTGAAATCTGCGGGCTATGCCCAGGACCATCGCCTGAAGCTGATGGCCGATCCGGACTGCCGCACGCTGCCCGGCGCGCCGGGCGGATTGATCGGCCACGACTGCGAAGTCACCCATGGCAACAGCGGCGGGCCGCTGCTGGTGCAGCAGGATGGACAGTGGATGGTCGCCGGCATCGTGCAGGGCCAGCTGCGCTTCGCCGATCGCGCGCCGCTGGCGGTGGCGGTCGATGTCGCGGTGCTGCGCCAGCGGCTGGCGGCGTGGCAATAGCCGCCTGCGCTGCTATGGTCGGTCCAACATGGACAACGGGAGCACGACATGAAGATCGACGGCACGGCAGCCCTGGTCACCGGCGCGGGCTCGGGCATGGGCGCGGCCACGGCGCGCTATCTTGCCCAACGCGGCGCCCGCGTCACCCTGCTCGATCTCAACGCCAGATCGGTGGCCGACACGGCCAAGGAATGCGGCGGGCTGGCGCTGGGCTGCGACGTCACCGACGAGGCGGCGATGGAAGCCGCGCTCGACCAGGCGGCGGCGAAGCATGGCCCGACCCGCATCCTGGTCAATTGCGCCGGCGTGGCCGATTCGGGCTCCACGGTGAAGCGCAGCGGCGAGATGAAGCCGCTCGAGCAGTTCCGCCGCGTGCTGGATATCAACCTGACCGGCACCTGGAACGCCATGCGGCTGGCGGCGGCGCGGCTGCGCAGCGTCGAGCCGCTGGGCGACCCGACGGTCGAACCGGGCACCGCCGGCGATAGCGGCGGCGAGCGCGGCGTGTTCGTCAACACCGCCTCGGTCGCCGGGCTGGATTTCCCGCCCGGCGCCGCACCCTATGTCGCGGCCAAGGCCGGCGTGGTGGCGCTGACCACGGCGCTGGCGCGCGAATTTGCGGTGCTGGGCATCAGGGTGATGGCGATCGCGCCCGGCCTGATCGATACGCCGATGCTGGCCGGTCTCGATGCCGGCTATCGCGCCAAGATGACCCAGGGCGTGCCCTTCCCCAAGCGCTTCGGCCAGCCGGCCGAATTCGCCCGCCTGGTCGGCGAGATCGTC
This sequence comes from uncultured Hyphomicrobiales bacterium, assembly GCA_964458605.1. Classification (GTDB taxonomy): domain Bacteria; phylum Pseudomonadota; class Alphaproteobacteria; order Reyranellales; family JAQSWP01; genus JBBSNV01. The sequence continues at coordinate 144,110 of CAYWLS010000002.1, forward strand.
GGCAACGGCATGCTGAACGGCTCGACGGTGCGGCTGGACGGCGCGCTGCGGCTGATCGTGTAGGAGAAGCGGCGATGCTGGTTTCCGATCTCGACACGCCGGCGCTGCTGCTCGACCGCGCGGTGCTGAAGCGCAACCTCGCCCGCATGAGCGCGCGGATGAAGGCGCAAGGGATCAAGCTGCGGCCGCATCTGAAGACCGCCAAATCGGCCGCCGTCGCGGCGCTGGCGCATGAGGGCAGCGGCATCACCGTCTCGACCCTGGCCGAGGCGCGCTATTTCCGGCAGCACGGCATTTCCGACATCCTCTACGGCGTCGGCATCGCGCCCGGCCGGCTCGACGCCGCGGCCGAGCTGGGCGTCAAGATCGTGCTCGATTCGCTGGAGGCGGCCCGCGCCGTTGCCGCGCATGGGGCACAGCACCTTGCGCTGATCGAGATCGATTGCGGCCAGCACCGCGCCGGTATCGCGGCCGACTCCCCGCTGCTGCTGGACATCGCCCGCGCGCTGGGCGGCAAGCTGGCCGGCGTCATGACCCATGCCGGCCATTCCTATCACTGCCGCAGCATCGCCGCGATCGCGGCCGTCGCCGAGCAGGAGCGCGCCGCTGCGGTGATGGCGGCCGAGCGGCTGCGCGCGGCCGGCCTGCCCTGCCCGATCGTCAGCGCCGGCTCGACGCCGACCGCGATCCATGGCGCGCGCCATGACGGCCTGACCGAGATGCGGCCCGGCGTCTACATGTTCAACGATCTCGACCAGCTCGCCATCGGCTCGTGCGGGCCGGACGACCTGGCGCTGTCGGTGCTGGCCTCGGTGATCGGCTGCTATCCCGACCGCAACCAGGCGCTGGTCGATGCCGGCGCGCTGGCGCTGTCCAAGGATGTCAGCGCCCAGGAATTCACGCCGCAGGTCGGCTTCGGCAGCATCGCCGATCCCGACCTCAAGGGCCTGGCGGTCAACGACGTCAACCAGGAGCACGGCTTCGTCAACGGCGCAGCGGGCGTGCCGTTCGAGCGCCTGGCGCTGGGCCGCAAGCTGCGCGTGCTGCCCAACCACGCCTGCATCACCGCCGCGGCCTACGACCGCTACCATGTGATCGACAGCGCGCTCGACGGCGGCCGCACGGTGGTCGATGTGTGGGAGCGCGTGAACGGATGGTGAGCCCTTCCGTCATCCTGAGAGGCGAAGGATCCTGCCCCGGCAACGCAAGCCTATCGCGCCGACCCAAGATGCTTCGCTGCGCCCGGCACGACGATCACAGCGAATTCACCGTGTGCCCGCCGTCGACCACAATGGTGGCGCCGGTCATGAAGGCGCCGGCGTCGGAGCACAGCAGCAGCAGTGGCCCGTCGAGATCCTTGGGCTGGCCCAGCCGGCGCTGCGGCACGCGCCTGATCAGCTCCTGGCCCGGCGGCGTCTGCCAGAACGGCCGGTTGAGATCGGTCTCGATATAGCCCGGCGCCAGGGCGTTGACCTGGATGCCGTGGCGCGCCCATTCCATCGCCAGCACCTTGGTCAGGTGGATCAGCGCCGCCTTGGCCGCGGCATAGGCCGGAATCTGGCCGATGGTGCGGATGCCGGTGATCGAGGCGATGTTGACGATGCGGCCGCCCTGAAGCGTGCCGTCCTTGCGCGCCGCCACCATGCGCCTGGCGGCGGTCTGCGCCACCAGCCAGGCGCCGCGCAGATTGGTGTCGGCCACCTGGTCCCAGTCGGCGTCGCTCATGTCGAGCGTCGGCTTGACCACGCTGATGCCGGCATTGTTGATCACGATGCCGATCGGCCCCATCGCCTTTTCCGCCTCGGCGAAGCCGGCGCGGATCGAGTCGCCGTCGGTCACATCCATGGCCACCGCCCAGGCGCGATCGCCGCCCAGTTCCTCGACCAGCGCCTTGAGCTTGTCGGTGCGGCGCGCCGCCAGCACCACCTTGGCGCCATGCGCCGCCAGCACGCGGGCGAAATGTTCGCCCAGCCCCGCCGATGCGCCGGTCACCAGCGCCACTTGTCCGGAAAGATCGAATGTCGTCATGGCCCGCACCGTTGCACAGAACCGCGCCAAGCCTCAAGCTCCGCGCCGTGCCGCCATCGACATCCCAAACCTGCACGCGCTGGAAGCTGGTGATCGTCCTGATCGCCTGCGGCGTGGTGGCGGCCACCCATGTCGGCAAGGCGCCGCCGTCGCTGCCGCCGATGCGGGCGGAGCTGGGCTTCGGCCTGGCGGCCAGCGGCTGGGTGCTGTCGATGATCAACGTCGTCGGCATGGCGATCGGCCTGTTCGCCGGCCTGCTGGCCGACCGGATCGGCCCGCGCCGCGCCGTACTTTGCGGCCTGGCGCTGCTGGCCATCGCCGACATCGCCGGCGCCTTCGCCCAATCCGTCGAGGCGGTGCTGCTCGGCCGCTTCGTCGAGGGCATCGGCTTCTTCGCCACCGTGGTGGCGACGCCCGCCGCCATGCTGCCGGCCACGGAGCCGCGCCACCAGCGCCTGGTGCTGGGCATGTGGGGCGCCTACATGCCGGCCGGCACGTCCGCCATGCTGCTGATCGCGCCGCTGGTGCTGCCCGGCCTGGGCTGGCGCGGGCTGTGGGCGATCGACGGCGCGCTGTCGCTGCTGCTGCTGGTGCTGCTGGCCAGCCTGCCGGCGCCGCCGCAGCGCCCCGCATACGGCCACGGGGCCGCGCGGCTCGACTGGCGCAGCGTGCGCTCGGTGCTGCGTGCGGGGCCGCTGCTGCTGGCCTTCTGCTTCGCCAGCTACACCGTCTCGTTCATCGCCATCGCCGGCTTCCTGCCGACCTACATGGTCGAGCAGCGCGGGCTGACGCCGGGCCATGCCGCGCTGCTGACGGCGGCCTTCGCCGCCAGCAACATCGTCGGCAACGTCGCCTCCGGTCCGCTGCAGAACCGGGGCGTCGGGCGCTGGGTGCTGATCCTGGCGGCGGCGGCGATCATGGCCGGCTGCATCGGCGCGATCTTCGCCGACAGCCTGCCCGACGGGCTGCGCTACGCCGCCTGCATCCTCATGTCGGCCGGCGGCGGGCTGGCGCCGGGCGCGCTGTTCGCCAGCGTGCCGCGCAACGCCCCGCCAAATCCCCGAGGCGGCCCGGCCCTGATCGGCGCCACCAATGGGCTGATGCTGCAAGGCTCCAATCTCGGCAACACCCTGGGGCCGCCGCTGCTGGCCGCCATCGTCGCCGCCAGCGGCCAGTGGCATGACGGGCGCTACCTGCTATGGGCCTCGCTGGCGCTGTGCGCGGCGGGCGCGCTGGCGCTGCGGACTGTGGAGAAGCGGCGGGACGGGGTTTCCGCCACCGGCAAAGCGGCGTAAACTGCAATCATGTACGTCGACATCGTTTCCGACACGGTTTGCCCGTGGTGCTTCATCGGCAAGCGCCGCTTCGAGCGTGCGCTGGCCCTGTCCGGCCGCAACGACATCATGGTGGCGTGGCGCCCGTTCCAGCTCAATCCCGACATGCCGGCCGAGGGCATGGAGCGGCAGGCCTATCTCGCCGCCAAGTTCGGCGGCGGCGGCCGGGTGCAGCAGATCTACGGCGCCATCGCCGAGACCGGCAAGGAAGAAGGCATCGACTTCCATTTCGAGCGCATCCAGCGCATGCCCAACACCTTGGCCTCGCACCGGCTGGTGCGGCTGGGCGCCAAGCAGTCGGTGCAGGATGCGGTGGTGGAGAATCTGTTCCGCGCCTATTTCGTCGAGGGTCGCGACGTCGGCAGCCCCGACGTGCTGGTCGACATCGCCGTGGAATCGGGCATCGAGCGCGAGGCGGCGGCGGGCTACATGCAAAGCGCCGAGGACAAGGACGAGATCGTGTCGTCCGATCTCTATGCGCGCCGCCTGGGCATCAACGGCGTGCCATGCTTCATCGTCAACCGCCGCTACGCCGTCTCCGGCGCGCAGCCGCCCGAGGCGTTCCAGCAGGTGTTCGAGCTGGCTGCCCAGGACGAGCTGGCCCAGCCCGAGGGCGCCAACCCGCCGCAACCGACGCCCGCGCCGGGGGCGTAGCGTCCAAAGCGCGTCGCCCCGGAAACGCGCAGCGTTATCCGGGGCCCCTGTCGATACAAAACACCGTCGATACCAAAGACCACGGTCATTCGTTGAGCGATGGGCCCCGGGTCTCGCCCGTGTTCGTTACACGCAGCCGCCCCACCAACCCTGCGCGGGCTCGCCCGAGGTGACGCGCTTTTTCGCACAGCAATTCGCCTCGTCTTCTCCCGCTTGCGCGACAGGGGCATGATAGTGCCGTCGCCACCTCACTCTCCGGAGCCTCCCATGCCCTTGCCCGACATGCTGAAGAACCGCCTGACCGTGCCGGTGGTGGGCTCGCCGATGTTCATCGTCTCGACGCCGCCGCTGATCATGGCGCAGTGCAAGGCCGGCGTGGTCGGCTCCTTCCCCTCGCTCAACGCGCGGCCGGTGTCGCAGCTCGACGAGTGGCTGGCGCAGCTCAACGAGGAGCTGCCGGCCTATGCCAAAGCGCATCCGCAGGCCAAGGTGGCGCCGTTCGCGGTCAATCAGATCGTGCACAAATCCAACTCCCGGCTCGACGAGGACGTGGCGCTGTGCGTCAGGCACAAGGCGCCGATCGTCATCACCTCGGTCGGCAACCCGGCCGATATCGTGAAGGAAGTGCACGGCTATGGCGGCATCGTGTTCCACGACACCACCACCATCCGCCACACCGAGAAGGCGATCGAGGCCGGCGTCGACGGCGTGATCCTGGTCTGCGCCGGGGCCGGCGGCCATGCCGGCACGATGAGCCCGTTCGCGCTGGTGCCGCAGGTGCGCCAATTCTGGAAGGGCACCCTGCTGCTGGCCGGCGCGATCAGCGACGGCCGCGCCGTGCGCGCGGCGCAGGTGCTGGGCGCGAACCTCGCCTATATGGGCACGCGCTTCATCGCCACGCGCGAGGCCAACGCCAAGGACGCCTACAAGCAGATGATCCTCGACAGCGCCGCCAAGGACATCACCTATACGCCGGCCTTCTCCGGCATCCCGGCCAACTACCTGACCAAGAGCATTCTGGCAGCGGGCTTGGATCCGGCCAACCTCAAGCCCAAGGGCTTCATCGACATGGATCTCGGCAACCGCCCGGAACGCACCGGCGAGCAGCGCGTCGACAAACCCGGCGATGGCGGCGAGCCGCAGATCAAGGCCTGGCGCGACATCTGGTCGGCCGGCCAGGGCGCGGGCTCGGTCCACGACGTGCCCAGCGTCGCCGAGCTGGTGGCCCGCCTCGCCGCGGAGTATCGCGCGGCGCTGGCCGACGATCGCGCGCTGGCGGCGGAGTGAGGGCAATATGGAGCGGCCCTATTGGATGATCGTTGAAGGCAACGAGCGCGATGGTTATTCGGCGTTCTTTCCCGACCTGCCGGGCTGTGTCAGCGCAGGCGATACGATCGAACAGTGCATTGCTCAGGCCCGCGAGGCAGCGGCGTTTCACATCGAGGGCATGATCGCCGATGGCGAGTCGTTGCCCGATGCCACGGCGGCAGACGATTTGCAAGTCGACAGCGATGTCGAACTGGCGGCGCGCAGCTATTGCGACATGGCCTGACCGCCGCAGCAATATGGCTGCGCCTCTTCATGCCAGCTTGCCAAGCTGCTTGTCGGTATCGTTCGCATCGCCGTCCTCCATGCCGGCTTTCGCCCCCTCCCCCGGCGCCAAGCACCCAACCTCGCCGGGCTTCGGCCCCCAGTCGGCATACCAGAAGCCGTGATCGCGATAGGCCTTGAGCCGCGCCGGCCACGCCGCGCCGCTCGCCTGCGCAGCGCCGTCCTTCACGCCCGCTGCGTCGGCCGCGGCGGCGACGGCCTGAGCCGTCGCGCCGCGCCGCCGACGCTCTTTACGATTGGGATCCTTATCGGATCGTGGGAATTGGTTTCCCGCTTCGGGGAAATCGTTTCCCTCTTCGGGGAAACGGTTTCCCCCTGCCTCCTCGCGCCGCCCGGCCTCCAGACACAGCCGATATTTGCGCCGCATGCGATGGCCCTCGATCTCGACCAGCCCCTTCGCCGCCAGCCGGCGAATGGTCTGACCAACTGACTTGCGGCACATGCCACACTCCTCGGCCAGGGTCTCCAGCGACGGCCAGGCGCGGCCGTCCCGCAGCCGCGCGTAATGCGCCAGGGTGCACAGCACCGCCCGCTCCGAGGCGTTCCACACCTTCTGCTTCGCCGCCCAGCGGATCGCCGGCCAGCTCACCGCTTCACCCCGCCGCCCGTTTTGGCCAGGTCGTAGAAGCGGGTCAGCGTGCCGTCGAAGCCCACTGTCGCCGTGGCGCAAGGTCCATGCCGGTTCTTGGCGACGATCAGCTCGGCGGTGCCGGCACAGCGCCGCATGCGATCGAGCCATTGCGGAAAGGCGTCCTCGTTATCCTCCCGCGGCTCCTTCTGCGCCACATAGTATTCCTCGCGATAGACCAGGATCACCGCATCGGCGTCCTGCTCGATGGCGCCGGAATCGCGCAGGTCGAACAGCATCGGCCGCTTGTCGTCGCGCCCCTCGACGGCGCGGTTGAGCTGCGACAGCGCGATCACCGGCAGGTTCAGCTCGCCCGCCATCAGCTTGAGCCCGCGCGAGATGCGGGCCAGCTCCTGCACCCGGTTGTCGGCCGGGTCGTCGGTGTGCAGCAGCTGCAGGTAGTCGACCACCACCAGGTCCAGCCCGCCGTCGCGCTGCAGCTCGTGGGCGCGGTCGCGTACATGGTCGGGATCGGCCACCGGGTGGCGGTTGAGATAGACCGGCAGGTCGAGCCAGTTGTCGGCTTCGGCGACCGCCGCCTGCTGCGTCGGCGCCAACGCGCCGCGCCGCAGCCGGTCGGCGCCGACCTCGACGATCTGGCCAATGGCGCGCGAGGCAAGTTGCGCGGCCGACATCTCCAGGGTGAAGAAGGCCACCCGCTTGCCGGCGCGCGCATTGTGCTGCGCCACATGCCAGGCCAGCGCCGTCTTGCCCATGCCGGGCCGGCCGGCCATCACCACCAGGTCGGACTTGGCCGCGCCGCCCAGCAGCTCGTCGAGCGCTGCCAGCCCGTAGGGAACGCCATCCACCCCGCCATTCTCCAGCACCCGCGCGATGCCGGCCTGGGCTTCGCGCACCGCCTCGACCAGCGGCATCATCGCCGTCGGCGCCGATGGCGGCTTGAGCGGTTGGGGCGGCCGGCACTGTTCGAGCATGGCCTGGGTCTCGGCCAGCAGCCGGTTGAAGTCTTTGGCGTTGTCCTCGGCGCCCCGGCACAGCGCCTCGCCCAGATTGCCCAGTCGGCGGCGGCCGGCCTGCTCGAACAGCAGGCGCGCATGATCTTTCATGTGGACGATGCCGCAGGAGGCCTCGACCAGCGTGGCGAAATAGAAACGCGCGCTGCGCTTGGCCAGCCGGCGATGCCGGTCGAAGCGGATGCCGAGGCTGATCGGGCTGGCTTCGGTGCCGGCCGCCACCATCTCGCCAAGCGCGCGCCAGATCTCGCGATGGAAGGGATCGCTGAAGTGCTCTGCCCCGATGCCGAGCGCCGTGCACTCCTCGTAACGCCGGTTGTGCACGATCACCGCGCCCAGCACCGCCTTCTCGCAGTCCGCAACAGGATCGGAATTTGCCGTCATTTCGCAGGCAGCTCCGTGATGAGCGCGCCGCAGCGCGCGACAAGTAGCCATGCCTAATGCGAGTCGGGCGATTCGTTTAGCGCCAACTGCCAACAGGTGGATAAGTGGCGGTGCGGGCTGACAAATCACGCAATGACGCCAGGTCGGTGCCGGATGCGGGCACCCCCGACCGCCACGCGCGTTACCGGGATGCCAACCGGGCGGCGGGTCCCGGGCTTTTCAGCGAGGCAGGGCGATGTTCGACCTCACCACGAGCGTCGGCGAATTGGCGATCCGCGCCGTCTGCGTCTACGCCTACCTGTTCGTCTGGCTACGCTTCGGCGGCCGCAAGCATGTCGGCGAAATGGCGCCGTTCGACCTTGTGGTGCTGCTGATCCTGTCAGAGACCACGCAGAACGCGCTGGTCGGCGGCGACAAATCGATCCTGGGCTGCCTGATCTCGGCCGGCACCCTGCTGCTGATCGTCCATGGCGTGAACTGGCTGACCTGGCGCAGCCGGCGCGCCCGCCGCTTCTTCCAGGGCGTGCCGCGCGTGCTGGTGCGTCACGGCAGCAGCAACCGGCACGCGCTGGGCAAGGAGCACATCACCGCCGACGACCTGCTCGAGGCGCTGCGCCGCAACGGCGTCACCAGCATCACCAAGGTGCGCGTGGCGATCCTGGAGAACGACGGCAAGATCACCGTCATCAAGGAGCGGGATTAGCTCAGCGTCGCACCGGCTGCGGCCGGGCCGGCGCCTTGCCCGCCTTGCCCTGCGGCGCCGTGGCCTTGACCGACGGCGGCGCGGCGCCGGCCTGTCCGGCAATCGTGGCGATCTCGCCGATCACTTGGGTCAGCACCGCGAGCTGGTCGCCCGTTTGACCGTCACCCGCAGCGCGCCAGTCCTTGCTCAGCACCAGCTTCTGGTCCGGCCGCAGGCGCAGGTCGGAGTCGGGCCTCATGGCATAGGCGATCAGCCCAGCCGGGTTGGGGAATTCGTTGCGATGCACGCTCAGCACCGCGCCCTTGGGCCCGACATCGACCTTCTCGATATGGGCCGCCTTGCACAGCAGCTTCAGCGCCACGGTCTTGAGCAGATTGTCGACCTCCGCCGGCCGCGTGCCGAAGCGATCGATCAGCTCGGCGCCCAGCGCGTCCAGCTCGTCGCGATCCCTGACCGCGGCGGCGCGGCGATAGAGCGCCAGCCGCACGCCCAGATCGGCGACGTAGCTTTCCGGGATCAGCACTTCCATGCCCAAATTGAGCGTCGGCGACCAGGCCGTCGCCGCCTCCATTGTTCTGCCGCCGGCGCGAGCGGCAGCCACCGCCTCCTCCAGCAATTGCTGGTAAAGCTCGATGCCCACTTCGCGGATATGGCCCGACTGCTCCTCGCCCAGCAGATTGCCGGCGCCGCGGATGTCCAGATCGTGGCTGGCCAGCATGAAGCCCGCGCCCAAGGTGTCGAGCGTCTGCATCACCTCCAGCCGCTTCTCGGCGGCGGTCGAGAGGACCCGTTGCGGCGGCACGGTGAGATAGGCATAGGCGCGCGTCTTGGATCGGCCGATGCGGCCCCTGAGTTGGTAGAGCTGCGCCAGGCCGAACATGTCGGCGCGGTGGATGATCATGGTGTTGGCGGCAGGGATGTCGAGGCCGCTTTCCACGATGTTGGTCGAGAGCAGCACGTCGTACTGGCCCTCGACGAAGGCCGTCATGGTCTTCTCGAGCTGGGTCGGCGCCAGCCTGCCATGGGCGATGGCGAATTTCACCTCCGGCACCAGCTCGCGCAACTGCCCGGCCAGGCTGTCGAGATCCTCGATGCGCGGGCAGACATAGAAGCTCTGGCCGCCGCGATACTGCTCGCGCAGCAGCGCCTCGCGCACCGTCACCGGATCGTAGGGCATGACGAAGGTGCGCACCGCCAGGCGATCGACCGGCGGCGTGGCGATCAGGCTCATGTCGCGCACGCCGGTCAGCGCCAGTTGCAGGGTGCGCGGGATCGGCGTCGCGGTCAGGGTCAGCACATGCACGTCGGCGCGCAGCTCCTTCAGCCGCTCCTTGTGCGCCACGCCGAAATGCTGTTCTTCGTCCACAATCAAGAGCCCGAGATTCTTGAAGCCGACGCTCTTGGCCAGCAGCGCATGGGTGCCGACCACGATATCGACCGCGCCCGCTGCCATCGCCGCCTTGGTGGCGGCGGCGTCCTTGGCCGAGACCAGGCGCGAGAGCTGCGCCACCTTGAACGGGAAGCCTTCGAAGCGGCTGGAGAAGGTGCGATAGTGCTGACGCGCCAGGAGTGTCGTCGGTACGACGACGGCGACCTGGAAGCCGCTGGCGGCTGCGACGAAGGCGGCGCGCAACGCCACCTCGGTCTTGCCGAAGCCGACATCGCCGCATACCAGCCGGTCCATCGGCTTGCCCGAGCCCAGGTCGTTCAGCACGTCGGCGATGGCGTTGAGCTGGTCGTCGGTCTCGGCGAAGGCGAAGCGCGCGCAGAACTCCTCGTACGGGCCCGGCAGCGGCGCCATCGGCTCGCCGGTCTGCAGCGCCCGCTCGGCGGCGATGCGGATCAGCTTTTCCGCCATGTCGGCGATGCGTTGCTTCAGCCTGGCGGTGCGCGCCTGCCACGCCGCGCCGCCCAGCCGGTCGAGCGAAACGCCCGACATCTCCGAGCCGAAGCGGCTCAGCACGTCCAGATTCTCGACCGGCACGAACAGCTTGTCGCCGCCGTCATAGACCAGCGCCACGCAGTCGTGGCGCGCGTTCTGGATCTCCAGCGTCACCAGCCCGGTATATTTGCCGATGCCGTGCTCGCGATGCACCACCAGGTCGCCCTCGGCCAGGCCGGAGGCTTCGGCGATGAAGCGGTCGGACGGCTTGCGCTTGGTGGCCGGCCGCACCAGCCGGTCGCCCAATATGTCCTGCTCGGAGATCACCTCGCTGTCGTCGAGCACGAAGCCGGTATCGAGCGGCAGCACCGCCAGCCCGACCAGTTGCGGCGACAGCGCCTGCGCTTCCTTCCAGTCGCCGATCTGGGTCAGGCCCTGCAGGCCATGCTCCGTGAACAGCGACAGCAGCCGGTCGGCCGAGCCCGCGGTGTAGCCGGCGATCAGCACCCGCCGCCCCGCCGCTTGCGCCTTGCGCACGCTCTGGGCCACCGCGTCGAACAGGTTGACATCGCGGCTGGCGCGGGCGGCGGCGAAGCCCTCGTGGCGTCGGCCGCCCAGGTCGATGGTGCGGCCTTCTTCCGCTTCGACGGCAAAAGGCCAGAAGCGCACGGTCTGCCGCGCCGCCAGCCCGGCCGTCCAATCGGCCCGGTCGAGATAGAGCAGCTTGGGCGGCAGCGGCCGGTAATCGGGCGTGCTGCGCTCGCGCATCGCCTTTTGCAGCATCTCCTGGCGCGCCTTGTAATAGTCGGCCACCAGGTCGAGCCGCGCCGCCACCGCCTCGTCGATCTGCTGGTCGAGCGTCACCGCCGCGCCGCCGGCGTAGTCGAACACCGTCTCCAGCCGCTCGTGGAACAGCGGCAGCCAGTGCTCCATGCCGATCTGGCGCCGCCCGGCGCTGACGCCCTCGTAGAGCGGATCGTCGACCGCGCCGAACAGATCGCGATAGCCGGCGCGGAAGCGGGCGATGCTGGCCTCGTTGAGCAGCACCTCGCTGGTCGGGTTGATCGCCGCTTCACGATGCTTGGTCGTGGTGCGCTGGGTCATCGGATCGAAGCCGCGGATCTGCTCCACGATGTCGCCGAAGAAGTCGATGCGCAGCGGCTCGGGCGCGCCGGGCGGATAGAGATCGACGATGCCGCCGCGCACGGCGAACTCGCCCGGCTCCATCACCGTGTCGGCGCGGCTATAGCCGTTGCCGCTCAGGAAGCTCACCAGCGCTTCCATTTTGAGGGCGGCGCCGGGCTTGATGACCAGCTCGGCCTGCTCGTACGCCGCGCGCGGCGGCAGGCGTTGCAGCGCCGCCGCCACCGACACCAGGATCACTCGCGCCGGACTGCCCGGCGGGCGCGGCCGGGCTAACCGGCTGAGCGCATCGAGCCGTTCGCTGACGATGTCGGGATGGGGCGACAGCCGGTCGTAGGGCAGGCAGTCCCAGGCCGGTAGCGCGATCACGTCGCGCTCGGGGGCGAAGAACGCCAGGTTCTGCTGCAGCCGGCGCAGCCGGTTGCCGTCGCGCGCCACATGCAGGATATCGCGCCCGCCGGAACGGCGCGCCAGCTCGGCCAGCACCAGCGCGTCGGCGCCTTCGGGCACGCCCGCCAGTTGCCAGATTCCGGCATCGGATCGGGACAGGATATCGGCAATGTCCTTGATACTCACGCGGCAGCCTTCCTATGCGTCCCTATGCGTCTTGGGCAACCTTGAACTGCAACAGCAGCCGCATCACCGGGGTGTCGAATTCCGCCGGCACCGGCTCGCGCCCGGCGACCCAGTCGTAGATGTCGTTGTCCGGCTGCTGCAGCAACTTCTCGTAGTCGTCCAGGCCCTGGGCGTCGAGCGTGTCCATATGGGCCTGGGCGAAGCGGCCCAGGATGATGTCGTTTTCCTTCACGCCGCGGTACTGGCTTTGATAGATCAGCCGCTTGCGGCGATTCTCGAGGCTGTCGGTCATGACTTATTCACAGGAGGCTGGGACGGTCCGGCAGCGTGATATAAGCCCTCGATCAGCCCCTGTCAGCCGCTAAGGCTCGCGACGGATCGACCGACGGATATGCGCCCGGAAATCCTGTTCCCCCTGTTCGCCCCGCCCACCAGCCTGCCCGGCATCGGACCGAAGCTGGGCAAGCTGGTCGAGAAGGTGGCCGGGCCGCACATTGCCAGCCTGCTGTGGCACCTGCCCTATGCGCTGGTCGACCGCCGCCATGCGCCGCCGCTGGCCGAGGCCCGGCCGGGCGAGATCGTCACCGTGACCGTCACGGTGGACCGCCACGCCGTACCGCGCAATCCGCGCCAGCCCTATCGCGTCACGGTGCACGACGCCTCGGCGGAGCTGGCGCTGGTGTTCTTCCACGCCCGCGGCGACTACCTGAAGTCCCTGCTGCCCGAAGGCCAGCAGCGCGTCGTCAGCGGCCGCATCGAGCTGTTCAACGGCGCGCTGCAGATGACCCATCCCGACCATGTCGTGCCGCTCGGCGAACGCGACAGCGTGATGCGGGTCGAGCCGGTCTACGCTCTTACCGGCGGCCTGCCGCCCAAGACCCTGGCGCGGGCAGTGAACGGCGCGGTCGAGCGCGCGCCGCGGCTGCCGGAATGGATCGAGCCCGAATATCTGAAGCGCCGGCAATGGCCCGACTGGCACGCCGCCATCCTGGCCGCGCATGCGCCGCGGGACGAGGCCGATCTGTCCAGCCTGACGCCGCCGCGCCAGCGCCTGGCGTTCGACGAATTGCTGGCGCACCAGCTCGCTTTGGCCATGGTGCGGCATCACAACCGCGCTTTGCCCGGCCGCCGGCTGACCGGCACCGGCAAGCTGCAGGCGCGCGCCCGTGCGGCGCTGCCCTACAGGCTGACCAGCAGCCAGGAGACGGCGATCGCCGAGATCGTCGCCGACATGGACAGCGAATCGCGCATGCTGCGGCTGCTGCAGGGCGATGTCGGCAGCGGCAAGACGGTGGTGGCGTTCTTCGCCATGCTGGCCGCCGCCGAAGCCGGCGCGCAATCGGCGCTGATGGCGCCGACCGAGATCCTGGCGCGCCAGCATTTCGCCACGCTGGAACCGCTGGCCGCCTCGGTCGGCCTGCGACTCGAATTGCTGACCGGCCGCGACAAGGGCAAGGGCCGCCAGCGCATCCTCGACGGCCTGGCCGACGGCTCGGTCGATATCGTGGTCGGCACCCACGCGCTGGTGCAGGACGAGGTCGATTTCCACGATTTGGGCTTCGTGGTGATCGACGAGCAGCACCGCTTCGGCGTGCATCAGCGCCTGACCCTGGCCGGCAAGGGACGCGGCGTGCACATGCTGGTGATGACCGCCACGCCGATCCCGCGCACCCTGGAGCTGGCCGCCTATGGCGATCTCGACTATTCGCGCCTGACCGAGAAGCCGGCGGGCCGCAAGCCGATCGACACCCGCACCCTGCCGCTGGAGCGGCTCGACGAGGTGGTCGAGGGCATCGGCCGCCAGGTGGCGCGCGGCGCCCGCGTCTATTGGGTGTGTCCGCTGATCGAGGAGTCGGAGACCAGCGACATGGCGGCGGCAGAGCAGCGCTTTGCCGCGCTGCAGGCCCGCTTCGGGGCCAAGGTCGGGCTGGTGCATGGCCGCATGAAGGCGGCCGAGCGCGACAAGGTGATGGCCGGCTTCGCCGAAGGCAGCCTGCAGGTGCTGGTGGCGACCACGGTGATCGAGGTCGGCGTCGACGTGCCGCAGGCCACCGTGATGGTGATCGAGCATGCCGAACGCTTCGGCCTGGCCCAGCTCCACCAGTTGCGCGGCCGGGTCGGTCGCGGCGACGCCGCCTCGACCTGCCTGCTGCTCTATGGCGGCAGCCTGGGCGAGACCGCCAAGTCGCGGCTGAAGATCATGCGCCAGACCGAGGACGGCTTCCGCATCGCCGAGGAGGATCTGCGGCTGCGCGGCGCGGGCGAATTGCTGGGCACGCGCCAGAGCGGCCTGCCCGAATTGCGCCTGGCCGACCTGGCGGTGCATGGCGAATTGCTGCAGGCGGCGCGCGACGATGCCCGCCTGATCATGGAACGCGATCCCGGCCTCAAGGGACCGCGCGGCCAGGCATTGCGCGTGCTGCTCTACCTGTTCGAGCGCGATGCCGGGGTCAAGACCCTGCAATCGGGCTGACCGGGCGGGGCTGACGGGGCGGGCTGCCTGCCGGTTGTCGGTTGCAAAGCCGATTGACCGAATCGGTTGACGGGCCGGCCGCGGCCATGGCCTTGTTCGCCCCGTGATGCCCGATACCGCTTCCCATACTGGTAACGCCACGGCTGGCGACATCGCCACCCTGGTGCCGGCCGTGCCCCGATTCGGCGTGCTGATGAACAAGCGCAGCGGCCGCAACCGCTCGGGCGTGGCCAAGGTCGAGGCTCTCCTGGCCGCCCGGCCCGACATTCCCGTGCATCGCACCGCGCGCCAGTCCGAAGCGCCCGGCGCGCTGGCCGCGCTGGCCGCTTCCGGCGTCAACGTGCTGGCAGTCAATGGCGGCGACGGCACTTTGCAGGTGGTGCTCAATGTGCTGCTGTCGGCGCAGACGCCCTTCGCCCGCCGGCCGCTGCTGACCATCCTGCCCGGCGGCACCACCAACATGATCGCCTACGATTTGGGCTGCGCCCGCCGGCCGGACCAGGAACTGCAGCGCCTGCTGGCCCGGCTCGATGCCGGCACGCTGGTCAAGTCGATCCTGATGCGGCCGGTGATGGCAGCGAGCGGCGGCGACATCGACGGCCTGACCCACGGCTTCTTCTTCGGCGCCGCCGGCGTCTACGAAGGCACCATGGCCAACCGCAGCACGGTCGACGCCATCGGCGGGCGCGACGGGGCGGGCCCGGCCTGGCGCCTGCTGGCAACCGCCGGCAAGCTGCTGGTGGGGCGCGATCCGGTCAGCCCGGTCGAGATCGGCCTCAGCACCGACCGGCAGGTCCATCCGCGCCGGCACTATCTGGCTTTGTTCGGCAGCACCATGCAGCGCCTGTCGCTGGGACTTTACCCGTTCTGGGGCGAGCAGGGCCAGGGGCCGATCCGGCTGACCGCCATCTACCAGGGCGCCCGCGGCCTGTTGCGCCGTGCCCCGGCCATCCTGCGCGGCCGGCCCCACAAGGCGCTGGTGCCGAGCAACGGCTATCACAGCCAGCGCACCCACGACCTGGCGCTGGATTTCACCGGCGGGCTGGTGGTGGACGGGGAGATTTTCCAGGCCATGCCGGGACGGCCGATCCATATCGAGACCGGACCCACCGTGGCCTTCCTGCGCGGCTAAAGCGCTGAACGATAAGACTTTGATTCCGAAATAATTTGTAACAATCGCTGTTTTGCCGCCCTGGACCGGCTTCCCTAGAATGCCGCTCATCGATCGGATCGTTTTCAACAGCGTTGTTCAGCATGCCGAGAGACAATAGCAAGGGCGAAGAACTGGCGGCATCGGGCGGCTTTGCACTGCCGGAAGCGCGGGCGCTGGTGCGCGAGCATTTCGCGCCCAAGCCGCAATGGTTCTGGCCCGACATGCTGCTGACCGCCGCCCTGGCTTATGGCGCGGCGGTGCTATGCTTCCTGCAGCCGGCTTTCTCGTGGCTGGGCATCGCCGCCTTCGTGGTGTCGGGATTCGCGATCTTCCGCGTCGCCACCTTCATCCACGAGATCGTGCATCTGCGGCGTGGCACCCTGCCCGGCTTCACCGTGGCCTGGAACGTGCTGGTCGGCATCCCGATGATGACGCCGTCGTATTTCTACGACAACCATTCCGACCATCACAACCGCCAGCATTACGGCACGCCGGCCGATGGCGAGTACCTGCCGCTGGCGCAGTCGCCGCTGCGGGAGATTGCGCTGTATTTCCTGCAGGTGCCGATCATCCCGGCGCTGGCGGTGATCCGCTTCGTGCTCATCACCCCGCTCACCTACGTCTCGCCGGCGCTGCGCCGCTGGGCCGACATGCGCGCCTCGTCCTATATCAGCAACCCCTACTACAAGAAGCCGGCCGACACGCCGCCGCCGGCCTTCGTCTGGCGCCTGGCCGAGTTCGCCGTGTTCGCGCTCTACGCCACCCTGCTGGGCCTGACCGTGACCGGCCTGCTCGACTGGACGGTGCTGGCCAAGATCTACGCGCTGGCCATGTTCGCCATCATGCTGAACTGGATCCGCAACCTGGGCGGCCACACCTTCACCAACACCGGCGAGGCGATGAGCCATGTCGCCCAGTTCGAGGACTCCATCACCGTCGACGGCAACCCGGTCGTCTGCGAGCTGATGTTCCCGCTGGGCCTGCGCTACCACGCCCTGCACCACCTGTTCCCGGCCATGCCCTATCACGAACTGGGCAAGGCGCATCGCAAGCTGATGGCCCAGCTGTCGCCGGGCAGCCGCGCCGCCTATATGCGCACGGTATCGCCGGGCCTGGGCAGCGTGCTGGTCAAGCTGTGGCGCGCCGCGCGCGCCTCGACCGACCGCGCCGCCATGGAGCTGTGGCGCAAGGGTCCGCAGCAGGCCTAGACTTTTCCCGTCGTGCCGAGCGCCGACAAGCACTGGCAACGCCAGGGCTCCAGCCGCATGTCGACCGCGGGGGAAGCAAGATCCCTCGCACCGCTCGGCATGACGGTTCCACCTTGCAGCCCGCCTCGCCCAACGCCATCTTGATGGCGTGACCTTCCGTCAGGCCCTGAAGAAGATACTGACACCGCCGCTATTCGTGCTGGCGGCAGCCTATGTGCTGTTCGAAGACACCATCCTGCACTGGGCCACCCTGGCCATGCGGGAGGTCGGCAAAGTGGCGCCGATCGGCTGGCTGGAGCGCCTGATGGAGCGCCTGCCGCCCTACCCCGCCATGGCGCTGTTTGCCCTGCCGATCGCGCTGCTGTTTCCGATCAAGCTGCTGGCGGTATGGGTGATCGCGCACGGCCACATCGTCACCGGCACGGCAGTGATCCTGCTGGCCAAGACCTTAAGCACCACGCTCGAGGCCTGGCTCTACCGCGTGCTGCGTCCCAGCCTGGTGCAGTTGCAGTGGTTCGTGCGCTTCGAGGCCTGGCTGTTCGGCTGGCGCGACAGGCTCTACGCCTATGTCCGTTCGATGCCGGCCTGGCAACGCTTCACCGCCTGGATGGCGCGGGTCAAGAGGTGGCTGCGCAGCCGCTCTTGGATGCGCCGGCGCTTCGACGCCGCCCGCCGTCGCGCCAAGAACGAACTCTAGCCAGATCGGTCCGGTCCATCGCCAATCAGGCCTGGAAGAACGCCAGCATCGCCTTCAGGCATTCCTTGGGCGCCTCTTCGGGGATGAAATGGCCCGAGGGCATGGGCTGGCCCACCACGTTGTCGGCCCAGTCGCGCCACACCTCGAGCGGATCGTAGGCCTTGCCCACCAGCCCCTTCTCGCCCCACAGCAACTGCACCGGGCAGGCGATGCGCTTGCCGCCATCGGCGCGATGGTGCTCCAGGTCGATCGAGGCGCCGGCGCGATAGTCCTCGCAGGTGGCGTGGATGGTGCGCTTGTCGCGAAAGGCGCGCAGGTATTCGGCGAAAGCCTCGGCCGTGATCGCCTCCTCGCCGGACAGTCCGCGAAACATGCGGCGCAGGTAATATTCCGGGTTGGCGCCGATCAGCGTTTCGGGGAAATCGTAAGGCTGGATCATGAAGAACCAGTGGTAGTAGGCGGTGGCGATGCGCTGGTCGATGGTGCCGAACACGACCGGCGTCGGCACGATGTCCATGATCGAGGCGCGGATGATCTGGTCGGGCCAGTCCAGGCACATGCGGTGCGTCACGCGCGCGCCGCGATCGTGACCGGCTACCATGAAGCGGGCAAAGCCCAAGCCTTCCATCACTTTGATTTGATCCTGGGCGGTGACGCGCTTTGAGTACACCAAGTGTTGATCGTCACTGTCGGGCTTGCCGCTGTCGCCGTAGCCGCGCAGGTCGGTCGCCACGACCGTAAAGTGCTTCGCCAGCTCCGGAGCGATCTTGTGCCACATGACATGGGTCTGGGGGTAGCCATGCAGCAGCAGAAGCGGCGGCCCCTTGCCGCCGACCATGGCGTGAATCGTGGTTTGGCCCGTATCTATTGTCTTGGCGTCGAATTTCTCGAACACAGGGTCCTCCCGCCGCGCGGCCATGGATTGTGGCACGGCAAGGCCCGATTGCAATGCGGAGACCGTGTCCCATGACCCCCATCGCCGCCGCTCCCCGCCTGCTCAGCCTCGCCACCGCCGTGCCGCCGCACGTGCTTGACCAGCCGGCGGTCATGCAGCGCGCCCGCGTCCTGTTCGCCCGCCACGGGCTGAACATCGACAGCCTGCTGCCGGTATTCGCCAATGCCGGCATCGAACGGCGGTTCTCTTGCGTGCCGCTGGACTGGTACGAGCAGGACCACGGCTGGGCCGATCGCAACGGCGTCTATCTCGCCAGCGCCGTCGAATTGCTGGAACGGGTGGCGCGCCAGGCGGTTCGCGATGCCGGTCTCTCCTTCGACGCCGTCGATCAGTTCGTCACCGTGTCCTCGACCGGCATCGCCACGCCTTCGCTCGATGCGCTGCTGATGGAACGATTGCCGTTCCGCGAGGACTGCCGGCGGCTGCCGGTGTTCGGCCTGGGCTGCGCCGGCGGCGTGCTGGGCCTCAATCGCGGCGCGCAACTGGCCAGCGCCGAGCCCGGCAGCACGGTGCTGGTCCTGGTGGTCGAGCTCTGCGCGCTGACCTTCCGCAAGGAGGATCGCCGCGCCGCCAATGTGGTGGCGACGGCGCTGTTCGGCGACGGCGCCGCCGCCGCGGTCATGCGCCACGACCGCCAGCCCGGCCCGCGCCTGATCGCCCAGGGCGAGCGGCGCTGGCCCGGCACGCTCGACGTGATGGGCTGGAGCACCAGCGACAGCGGCCTCGCCGTGCAGTTCTCCCGCGACATCCCGGCGCTGGTGCGCGAACGCTTCCTCGCCGCGACGCAGGCCTTCCTCGCCAAGGCCGGCATTCCCCTGGCCGACATCGCGGGCTTCGTCTGCCATCCCGGCGGACCCAAGGTGATCGAGGCGCTCGAGGAAGTCTTCGCCCTGCAGCGCGGCGCCATGGTCGATGCCCGCGAGGTGCTGCGCCAGTTCGGCAACATGTCGGCCGCCACGGTGATGTTCGTGCTCGACCGCGTGCTGAGGCGCGGCATGCGCGGCCGTCAGCTGCTGAGCGCGCTGGGGCCCGGCTTCACCGCAGCCTTCGCGGTGCTGGAGGCGACGTGAACGCCATGGCCATCCCGAGCGAAGCGAGGGATCTTGTGCCCGCCATGACGGAAAAGCCATGACCCTCGGCCTGCCACAGCTCATCGTGCTGCTGGTGGCGCTGCAGCGGCTGGCCGAGCTGGCGCTGGCGCGGCGCAACACGCGCCGGCTGCTGGCGAATGGCGCCCGGGAAATCGGCGCCGGGCACTATCCGCTGTTCATCCTGCTGCATGGCGGCTGGCTGGTGGCGCTGCTCGTCCTGACGCCGGCCGATGGGACGATTCATTGGCGCCTGATCGCCGTCTTCGCGCTGCTGCAGGCGGCCCGGATCTGGGTAGTGGCAAGTCTGGGCCCCTACTGGACCACCCGCATCCTCACCCTGCCCGGCGACACGCTGGTGCGGCGCGGCCCCTACCGGCTGCTGCGCCACCCCAACTACTGGATCGTCGCGGCCGAGATCGCCGTCCTGCCGCTCAGCTTCGGGCAATGGCCGATCGCGCTGGCCTTCTCGCTGCTCAATGCGGCGCTGCTGGGCTGGCGCATCCGCATCGAGGACGCGGCGCTGGCGGCGCGCCGTGCGATCTAGAGTTCGTTGCCCGAGGAGGTCACGCCGCCATCGGCCACGATCACCTGGCCGGTGATGAAGGCGGCGGCCTTGGAGGCCAGGAATACCGCCACGCCGCCGATATCGTCGGGTTCGCCGATCCGGCCCAGCGGCGAGCCGCGTTCCATCGCCTCGCGGATCGTCGGGTTCTCCCACAAGGTGCGGGCGAAGTCGGTCTTGATCAGGCCCGGCGCGATCACGTTGATGCGCACGTTGCTCTTGCCCCATTCCATCGCCAGCGATTTGCACAGCGAGAAATCGGCCGCCTTGGACATGCCGTAGGCGGCGAGCGTCTTGCTGCCGACCATGCCGCCGATCGAGGAGATGATGATCACCGAGCCTTCGCGGCGCTCGGCCATCTCCGGGCAGCACATATTGGCCAGCCACAGATTGCTCAGCACGTTATTCTGCATGATCTTGAGGAACGCCTCGTCCGGCATTTTCTGCAGCGGCCCGTAATAGGGATTGGCCGCCGCATTGCACACCAGGATGTCGATCCTGCCATAGGCCTTGCGGGTCTGCGCCACCAGGTTCTCGAGCTGCGCCTTGTCGGAGATGTTGGCCGCCACGGCGATCGCCTCGCCGCCCTCCTTCTTGATGCCCGCAACCACTTCTTCGCAGGCCGGCAGCTTGCGGCTGGAGACCACGACCTTGGCGCCGGCGCGCGCCATGTTCTCGCAGATCGAGCGGCCGATGCCTTTGCTGCCGCCGGTCACCACCGCCACCTTGCCCGTCAGATTGAACATCGTTTCCCCCTGTGATCTGCTGCGGTTCATAGCCGCTTTCTCGCGAAATGCGCAACCAGCTCGATATGGCCGGACCACAGGAACTGGTCGATCGGCAGCACCGCTTCGAGCCGATAGCCGCCATCGACCAGCAGGCGCGCATCGCGGGCGAAGGTGGCCGGATCGCAGGACACCGCGATCACCTGCGGCACCTGGCTCTGCGCCAGCATCGCGGCCTGTTCCGCCGCTCCGGCGCGCGGCGGATCGAACACCACCGCATCGAAGCGCTCCAGTTCGTCGGGCGTCAGGGGCCGGCGCACCAGGTCGCGCTGTTCGACCGTCAGGCGCGAGCGCGCCGCCGGCTGGCGTGCGGCCCTGGCCGCCGCCGCCACCGCCGCTTGGTCGCCCTCGACCAGGTGCACGCGCTTGTCCGGCACCAGCGGCAGCGACAAGGTGCCGACGCCGCCATAGAGATCGGCCAGGCTGCGCGCCTTGCCGGCCCAGCGGAGGATGGCATCGCGCATCGCCTGCTCGCCTTCGACGCTGGCCTGCAGGAAGGCGCCCGGCGGCGGCTCGACCGTCAGCGCACCCAAAGCGAGCTGTGGCACCTGGCGGGTGGCGACAGGCTCGCCGTCCCAGCTCAGCCGCGCCAGGCCCTGCAGCGCTACGAAACGCGCCAGCATTTCGCGTGCTGCCAGGTCGAGCGGCTGCTTGGCGGCGATCGCCACGTCCAGGCCGGTATCGGTGGCATTGATCAGGATCTGCGCCGGGCCGCCCTGAGACAGCTTGTCCAGCAGCCCGCGCAGCGGCGCCATCAGCGCCTCGATCGGCTGCAGCATCACCGGGCATTCCAGCAGGTCGACCAGCCGATGGCTGGCGCGCTCGTGGAATCCCAGGATGGTGCCGGTACGGGTCTTCTGAGCGGCGAAGCCGGCGCGGCGGCGGCGCTGCGGCGGGGTCGCCGCCATCGGCTCCAGCGTCACCTCGCGCAGGCCGCGGCGTGCCAGCGCTTCCTCGATCTGCCCGATCTTCCAGCGCCGATATTCGCTGTCGGCCAAATGCTGCGCGGCGCAGCCGCCGCAGAAGCCGAAATGCCGGCACGGCGGCTCGACCCGGTCGGGGCTGGGCTGCTCGATGCGCACCAGCTCCGCCGCCACGCCCTCGCCGCGCCGCTGCCCGGGTTCGACCTGCACCACCTCGCCCGGCAAGGCGTAGGGCACGTAGATCGGCTTGCCGTCGAGCGTGGCGATGCCGTCGCCCTTGGCGCCCAGTCTTTCGACGGTCAGGCGGATGACGGGCACGTCGTTCGCTAGGCCTGCAGCGCAGCGGCCGGCCGGATCGCGCCGACATCGCGGCCGGCGACATTGTGCACGATGCCCGATCCGGCCTCGGCCAGTTCGCGCTCCACGGCTGCATCGTACAGACCGGCGCGGCGCAGCAGCGCCAGCATGGCGATCTCGGCGGCGCGATTGGCGCCGTCGGCCATCTTCAGCGCAATACCGATGCCCTTGTCGGGAAGCATGGCGACGAACACGCCCTCCGCTCCCATCTTGACCTGAAGCCGCCCGCCGAAGCGGCTCATCAGCCGGGTGCAGGGCCGGCCGCTGCCCGCCACCATGAAAGGCTCCGCGCTCATCGCCTTGCGGATGCGGGCGATGGCCGCGATGCGCGGCTTGGGCAGGCCGGCGGGCCGCGCCATGCGGGCGAAGGCGAAGCCCAGTCGCTCCAGCGGCACGCCGATCACCGGAATGCCGCAGCCGTCGACGCCCTTGGGCGCGTTTTGCAGATCGACTTCCGCCAGCTGCTCCAGAATGCCCAGGATGCGCTGCTGCACCGGGTGATCGAGGCGGATATAGCCTTTGGTCTGCTCGCCCTTGTGCATGGCGGTCGAGAGGAAACCCGTGTGCTTGCCCGAACAGTTGTTGTGCAGGGCGGTGGGCTGCTGCCCGGCGGCATAGAGCGCTTCCGCGGCCGGCGCATAGAGCGGCGGATGGGCGCCGCATTCGAGATCGGCCACGCCGAGCCCGATGCGGTCCAGCCAGCGCGCGACCGTCTCGACATGGCGCTTCTCGCCGCCATGGGAGGCGCAGGCCAGCGCGATTTCGGCGTCGCCCAGGGCGAATTTCTCCGCCGCGCCGCTTTCGACCAGCGGGATGGCCTGGATCGGCTTCAGCGCCGAGCGGGCATAGACCGGACGCGCCGTGTCGCCCCAGCGTTCGAGCACGCGGCCGGCGCGATCGACGACGATGGCGCTGCCGCGATGGCGGCTCTCGACCATGTCGCCGCGCACATACTCGACCAGCACCGGATCCTCTTCACCCGGCTCATGACCATGGTCGTGGCCATGCGCGTGGCTGTCCATCAGGCCTTGCCGAGGGTGAAGCGGACGTCGCCCAGCAGCACGGCGCTGCTGGCATCGACCGCCTGCGGTTCGAATGGCTTCAGCGCCTTGCCGTCGAGCGAGCTGCCGTTGGTCGAATTGAGATCCTCGATCAACAGCCTGTCATCCTTCAGGCGAAAGCGGGCATGGCGTCGCGACAGGCTGGCATGGTTGACCGTGACGTCGCACAGCTCGTCGTGGCGGCCGACGGTGACGCCGTATTTCAGGCGCCGCATCGCCGCCTCGGACAGGCGCCCGCTGAAGCTCTTGCCGTCGGAATCCCTGCCGGTCAGCACCCAGGCGGGCCCGGCGGCGTCGGCGGCGGCCTGCGCGTCGTCGGCCGCCACCGGCGGCGCTGCGGTGCCGGCCGGCATCGGCGGCGGCGGCACGACGCGGCTGGGTCGCAGCACCGCGGCGGCGGCGGCGACGCTGGCGGCCGGAGCCGGCACCGGCGGCCGCCCGGTCTTGATGCGCCGGCTCATGCTCTCGACCGCCTGGACGATGCGCTGGCGCGGCCGGCGCAGCACCAGCACCAGCGCCACGGCGACGACGATCGTCAGCACCACCGTCCACAGGATCAAGCCGCGCACCGCCCAGGTCTCGCCGTCGCGGTTCTCGGCCGCGACCGGCGGCGGCGTGGCGATGCAGGGCGAACTGACCAGGTTGAAGGACACGTTGTGGGCGCGCAGCGTCTTGATCAGCTCGCCGATATGGGAGGCGAAATAGATGCCGTTGCTGGCGACGACGGTGATGTCGCCCTTGTTGTCGCGAACCACCTTGCTGAGCGAGGTCTGGGTATTGACGCCGACCACCTGGCCGCAGGCGTTGAACAGCGGCCCGCCGCTATTGCCCGGATTGACCGCCGCCTCGTGCTGGATCATGCGGATTTCGGTGCCGCCCTTGTTCCAGGCGGCGGTGAACATGCGGCCCACCACGCCGGTGGTCAGTGTGGCCGACTGGGCGGTCTCCAGCCGGTCGCCGATGCCGGGATAGCCGAAGGCGTAGACGCTGGTGCCCAGCCGTGGCTCGATGCTGGCCAGCGGCAGCGGGGTCCTGTGCAGGTTGGCGACGCGCAGCACGGCCAGGTCGCGGCTCTCGTCGACATAGACCAGCTTGGCCTGCAGCGGCTCGCGCAGGCTGTTCTTGGGGATGACCAGGATTTCCTTTTTGGCTTCCTCGACCACGTGATGGTTGGTCACCACATAGCCTTCGTCGTTGATGACGAAGCCGGTGCCGGTGTCGTAGCCCTTCTCCACCGGCACGACGACGCGTACCACGCTGTCGTCGAGCTTCTCGAGATCCGCCTGCTGCGCCATCGCCGGCGCAACGACGAATGCGGCCAGCGCGCCGAACGCCGCCATGTGACGGATGAAGTAAGACCAGGCCATGGAAGTCAGTCCAATCGCGCCAGAATGACGCTGGCATTGTCGGCATTGTCGCCGCCTTTGCCAACCGCCATTCGAACCAGTTCGGCGGCCGCCGCTTCCAGATCGGCCTTGCCCAGCGCCGCCGCCAGATCGGCGTTGCCGGCATGCTCCCAGATGCCGTCGCTGCACAGCACCAGCCCGTCGCCGCGGGCGAGGCGCGCCCTGGCCGGGCTGACCGGCTCCAGGTCGTCGGCGCCCAGCGCCTTGAGCAGTCGGTTGCGGTCGGGATGCTTGAGCGCCTCCTGCTCGTCGATCTTTTTCATGTCGACCAGCAACTGGACCACCGAGTCGTCGCGACTGCGATAGAGCGGCTTGCCGTGCCGGAAATGATAGAGCCGGCTGTCGCCGACATGCACGAAGCGGGCGTCGTCGCCGCAGATCCAGGCCAGCACGAGGGTGGTGCGCGGTGCCGCCGGTCCGCTGCCCAGAGCCAGCACGTCGCGATTGGCCGAGGCGACCAGCTTGCGCAGCCAGGCATCGGCGGCGGCGGGATCGGTCGGCGCGGCGTCGAGTTCGGCCTGGGCCCGGTCGATGGCGGCCTGCGAGGCGCGCTCGCCATCGGCATGGCCGCCGGCGCCGTCGGCCAGAACCAGCAGCAGCGGCTGGTCGCGACGCCGGTCGAGCACCGCCAGCGCGTCCTCCTGGTTGGAGCGACCGCCCCGGCTCTGCGCGGTGGCGATTTCCCAGTTCATGGTCAGCGCTTCGCGCGGCGCAGCACCACGACCGTGGTGTTGTCCTGGTCGGGCAGGCCCAGCGCGTCGACCGCCTGGACCAACCGGTCGGCGATGGTCTGCGGGTCGGCGTCGGCCACCTCGTGCAGGATGCCGGCGATCTCCTGATCGGTGAGGCTGCAAAGCCCGTCGCTGGCCAGCACCAGCACGTCGCCCGACTGTACGGGCAAGGGCATGGTGGCGAGATCGACCAGCGGTATGTCCTCGCCCACCACCGCCGAACGCAGCGCATTGCGCGCGGGATGGACCGAGGCGGCCTGGGCGCTCAGTTCCCCACGGGCAACCCGCGCCTGCAGCACGGGCGCCATCGAATGATCCTCGTTGAGCCGCTGCAGCGCGCCGTTGCTGAACAGCCAGAGCGGGGAATCGCCGACGCTGATCCAGTCCAGCCGGTCGTTGCCGGCCACCAGCCCGACCATGGTGCAGCCCATGCCGGTCAGGTCCGGATCGTTCTCGCTCTTGTGTCCCACCGCGTCGTTGGCGGCGATCAGGGACTGGCGCAACCGCTCGGCCGTATCGCCGTGGCCGGCCAGAAAGCTGTCGACGAAATGCCGCGTCGCCAGACCGCTCGCCACCGCGCCGCCGGCATGGCCGCCCATGCCGTCAGCCAGCACCGCCAGCACCGCGGGCCTGTCGTCGCCGGGCAAAGCGGCGACCGCGCATTCGTCTTCCTGGTAGTCGCGGCCGCCTTGAATGCGTCGGCTCGCCGCACGCCATGACTCGCTCATTCGTCCTGCCAATCGAAAGTCGGGCCGCACAATGCCACGAAGCGCAGCCGGGTCCGGCCGATCAGGATGTCGCTGCCGCCTGCCAGCGGCTGCGGCGTCAACACGAGCTGGCCATCGAGATAGGTGAGATTGGTGCTGTCGCCGTGCTGCAGGAAGAACTGCCGGCCGCGCGGGTCGTAGACCACGGTCGCGTGATTGGCGCGCGAGATCTGCTGGTCGCCGAAATCGAGGCTGACGCGCTGGTCCGCGCCGCGGCCGATCGCATTGATGCCGTAGCCCAGGGCCAGCGCCTGGCCCCGTCCCGGCCCGTCCATCACCACCAGCCAGCCGACCACCGGGCCACCGGCCGCACGCCCCAACCCGACGGCGCCCGCCAGTTGGGTGCGCTCGTCGCGGTGGGCCTCCTCGGTGCGGGGCTCGGCGCGCAACGACGTGCCGGCGGGTCGCGCCGGGCCCGCCACGCGCGGACCGGCAAGGGTCGAGTCCAGCGCCGATCCCAGCGACAGGCCAATCCGCGGCGTGCCGCCGCCGGCCAGGCCACGCCGATCGAGGCGCCGCGTCGGCTCGTTCTTTTCGTGAGGCGGCTTGCCGGACGTTTCTTCGGGCCCGCGTTGCGCTGGCATGGTGCGATCTCTTGTTCCAGCCCTGACGATGTTGTGCGGACCGGCTTATAGCCGCTTTCGCCGCACCTTGCATGGTAGGAAAAAAACCGGCGCGGCGGCAAGGCGGCCGCCGCCGGGATGCCCTGCCTAGGTCGCGGCGCCGGCCGCCGGCCTGGTGGCCGGGGCCGAAGGAGCCGGCGGCAGTAGTCGCAGCAGCGCATCGGCGCTGGTGGCGTAGCGGCCCAGCATGATGGGCTCGTCCGGCGCGATGAAGCTCTGGCGGATGCGGGTCCAGCTGCCGCCCTGGCGGTGCCAGCTGCCCGAAGCGCTCATGCGATCGGTGAGGTAGAATCGCCCGTCGGTGCCCTGCACCAGCTCGGCGTGGTAGCGCGACACGGTGGGATCGTTGACCACGATGTCGCAATCGGGATGCCGGCCGATCACGTAGGTGCGAATACGCATGCTTGCTCCCCGATCCCCCTTTAGACCTTGCTTGGCGCCAGCGCAGCCTCGCCCGAGACGCCATGCTCAGGCAAGCCCCGTGCGGTGGCGCGGAAGCGAAATCTGACCTTGCCCAGTTCGACCATGTCGCCATTGTGCAGCGGCGCCAGCGTCACCTGGGTAAGATTGACGGACACGCCCTTACCGGTGCGCAGATCGGCCACGCTGTAGCTGCCATTGGCCGCCCTTTGGATGGTGGCGTGATAGGGCGCGATCGAGGCGTCGTTCAAGGTCAGGTCGTTGTCGCGGTTGCGGCCGATCCGGAACAGATTGCCGGTCACGCCGATATGCGTGCCATCGCCCTCCAGCACCTCCAGCCATGCCTCCGGCTCTTCGAAATGGCCGGCCGCCAGGCGTTTCAGATAGGCCGCGTGACGGCGCGCGTGCCGATCGAGCGCCAGCGCCATCAGGCCCAGCGCGAAGACCACGCCCAGGCCCAGCGATGCCTGGTTGATCGGCTGGCGGATCCACAGCCGCCAGCCGCGGATGGGCGGCGGCGGCAGGCCCGGCAGCACCACGTCCAGCGAAGCCCCGCCGTTGGAGATGTTGACCTGCACGTTGACCGCGCCGCCGGCGGCGAATTGCGCCGCAGTGAGCTCGAAATAGGCTCGCCCGCCGCTGTCCAGGGCCTCGAACGGCTCGGCCAGGGCCACCGCCGGCAGGATATTGTCGGCTCCGGCGGCGTAGTAGCGCCCGCCGGTCTCCTCCGCCAGCTTGCGCAGGGTGGGCAGCGGTGGCGCCGCGGTCGGCGGCCGCATGAAGCCGAACGCATAGACCGCCACGTCGCTGGCCTTGCCGGCGGCCACCGTGTCCTCGAACTTGTAGGCGGTATCCTGGGTGGCCCCGTCGGCGAACAGGAACACCGCCCGCCGCGTCGCCGGCGAAATCGCCACCCGCGTGATGCCGGTGACGATGCCGCGATAGAGTTCGGTGGTGGTCGACCCTGCTTTGACGCGCGCCAACGCCGCCAGCACGGTGGCCGCATCCGCTCCGGGCGGGACCAGCACATTGAGGTCGCCGTCGAATGTCGCCAGGCCGAAATGCTGGTAGGGCCGGGCCGCGCGCAACATGGAGGCGATCTGCGCCACCATCTGTTCGACCACCCGCTGGCGTGCCGCCTCGCCGGTATCCACCACGAACAGCACCACGCTGGTATCGTCGGCCGATGGATAGGGCAGCAGCGAAAGCTGTTTGAGGGGATCGCCGTTCAGGGTGGCTTTGACGTCGCCCAGCTTGGCGCCGCCGGAGATCTTGATATCGACCCGAAGCCTGCTGCCTTCGGCGCGGATCACGTCGATCGCCGCCGCGCCGCTGCTGTCGGTCAGGCCCGCTTGCTGGGCCTGGACCGGCCCGCCCAGCGCCGTCAGCAAGGCCACGACAACCGGCAGAACAAGGCGACGCAGGATCATCCTGTCATTCTAGCGGCCGGGTCCGGATTTGCCAGATCGGCCGGCAGGAGGCAGGCTGTCGCGCAAAGCGCCGCCCGACGAGCGCGACCAGGGAGCAGACGATGTATCTGACGCAAAGCCTGAAGCGGGCGGTGGCGATCCGTCCGCATGGCCTGGCGATCGCCTTTGCCGGCCGCGAGCGCAACTGGAGCGAGGTCGTCCAGCGCGTGGCGCGGCTGGCGGCAGGACTGCAGGCGCTGGGCCTCAAGCGCGGCGATCGCGTCGCCATCCTGGCGCTCAACTCCGACCGCTACCTGGAATGCATGTATGCCGTGCCCTGGGCCGGGCTGGTGATGGTGCCGCTCAACACAAGGCTGGCCGGGCCGGAGGTCGATTACATCCTGGCGGATTCCGGCACGCGGGCGCTATTCGTCGATCGGGCCATGGCGCCGCTGCTGGATGGCCTGAAGGACCGGCTGAAGGACATCAAGCTGATCGCCATGGACGATGGCCAGGCGACACCCGGGGCCCTCGCCTATGAGGATCTGATCGCCGGCAACCAGCCGGTCGAGGACGCGCTGGCCGGCGGCAGCGAGATGGCCGGGCTGTTCTATACCGGCGGCACCACCGGCAAGAGCAAGGGCGTGATGCTCAGTCACGACAATCTGGTCAGCAACGCCATGATCGCGGTGGCCGGCATGCGCTTCGAGCCCGACACCTTCTATCTGCACTCGGCGCCGATGTTTCATTTGGCCGACGGCGCCTCGACCTTCGGCGTCACCCTGGCCGGCGGCGCGCATGCCTTCGTGCCACGCTTCGAGCCGGTCGCCGTGCTGACCGAGATCCAGCAGCGCCGCATCACCAACGGCCAGTTCGTGCCGACCATGATCAACATGCTGGTCAACCATCCACGCATCGGCGCGTTCGACATTTCCAGCCTGAAATTCGTGCTGTACGGCGCCTCGCCCATGCCCGAGGGCGTGCTGCTCAAGGCGCTGGAGGTGATGCCCGGCTGCGCCTTCATGCATGGCTACGGCATGACCGAGGCCTCGCCCATCGTCACCCTGCTGCCGACCCGCTACACCGCCCTGGACGGACCCTATGCCGGCCGCATCAAGTCCTGCGGCCAGCCTGCGCACACGGTCGAGGTCAGGATCGTCGACGAGAACCGCCGCGACGTGCCGTTCGGCACGCGCGGCGAGATCGCCATTCGCGGCCCCAACATCATGCTGGGCTACTGGAACAAGCCCCAGGAGACGGCGGCGGTGCTGGTGGACGATTGGTATTACAGCGGCGATGCCGGCTATATGGACGAGGAAGGCTTCGTGTTCATCGTCGACCGACTGAAGGACATGATCATCTCCGGCGGCGAGAACGTCTATTCGGCCGAGGTCGAGGACGCCATCTCGCACATACCGCAAGTGGCCGAGGTGGCGGTGATCGGCGTGCCCGACGACAAATGGGGCGAGCGGGTGCATGCCGTGGTGGTGCCGCGCGCCGGGCAGAGTGTGACGCCGGACCAGGTGATCGCGCATTGCCGGCACTACATCGCCGGCTACAAATGTCCGCGCAGCGTCGAGATCAGGGCCGAGACCCTGCCCTTGAGCGGCGCCGGCAAGATCCTCAAGACCGCGCTGCGCGAGCCCCACTGGCGAGGCCGGACCAGGGGCGTGAACTAGCCATGGCATTCTGGGTCGCCGGTGCGGTCGGTTTGGCGGTCGCCTATCTGCTGGGCTCCATCCCCACCGGCTATTGGGCGGGCCGGCTGCTCAAGGGTATCGACATCCGCCAGCATGGCTCGGGATCGACCGGCGCCACCAACGTGCTGCGCCTCTTGGGCTGGGCGCCGGCCCTGGCGGTGTTGATTGTGGACGTGCTGAAGGGCGCCGCCGCCGTGCTCTTGATGCGCTGGCTGTTGCCCGACAACGCCGAACTACCGAACGCTCTGCCCTGGGCGGTATGCCTGGCCGGGCTGGCGGCGCTGCTGGGCCATGGCCGCTCGATCTGGCTGAATTTCACCGGCGGCAAATCCGCCGCCACCGGGCTGGGCGTGTTGCTGGCGATGTCGTGGCCGGTGGGGCTGGGCGCGGCGGCGATGTTCGCCGCGGTCGTGGCGAGCACCCGCCTGGTCTCCCTGGGCTCGATGCTGGCGGCGCTGACCGCGGTCGGCCTGGTCTGCGGCCTGGAGCAGCCATGGGCCTATCGCCTGCTGGTGATCGCCGGCGGCCTTTACGTGATCGCGCGCCATCGCGCCAATATCGGCCGCCTGCTGGCCGGCACCGAGCCGCGTCTGGGGAAAAGCAGTCCGTCGAACTGACCGCGGGTCTACTCCGCCGCCGCCATCTTCTTGCCACCGCCCACGATCTGCCACACGCGCTGCTGCGTCGCCGGCATGTCGACATGCAGCACGCCATAAGGCTGCAGCGCGTCGACCACCGCGTTGATCGCGGCGGCCAGCGCGCCCACCGTGCCGGCCTCGCCGCAGCCTTTGACGCCCAGCGGATTGGTGCGGCAGAGCACCTCGTTCATCTTGAGGTTGAAGCTCGGCATGGTGTCGGCGCGCGGCATGGCGTAGTCCATGAACGAGCCGGACAGCAACTGGCCGCTGTCGTTGTCGTAGACGCCGTTCTCCAGCAGCGCCTGGCCCAGGCCCTGGACGATGCCGCCATGCACCTGGCCGTTGACGATCATCGGGTTGATCACCTTGCCGAAATCGTCGCACACCGAATAGTTCGCCACCTGGACCACACCGGTCTCGGCATCGATCTCGACTTCGCAGATATGGCAGCCATTGGGAAAGGTCGGCGCGGCGCGGGTGAACACCTGCTCCTCGGTCAGTCCCTTCTCCATCAGCTCCTTGGGAGCGTTCACCGTGCCCTCGCGGATGGCTCGCGCCAGGTCGAGCAGCCTGACATGGCGGTCGGTGCCGGCGATGCGGAAGGCACCTTCGCTGAACTCGATATCGGCTACCGCCGCTTCCAGCGCGTGCGAGGCGATGTCCTTGCCGCGCTTGACGATCTCGTCGCTGGCCTGGACGATGGCGTTGCCGGCCATGTAGAGCGAGCGCGAGCCGCCGGTGCCGCCACCCTGCCTGAGCTGGTCGGTGTCGCCGTAGCGCACGTTGATGCGCTCGAAATCGACGCCCAACTTCTCGGCCACGATCTGCGCGAAAGTCGTGTCGTGGCCCTGGCCGTTGGATTGGGTGCCGACCCAGACCGACACGGTATCATCCGGCTCGAACTCGATGCGCGCGATCTCCTGCGGATTGCCCGGCGTGATCTCGACGTAATAGGACAGACCGATGCCGCGCAGCCTCCCCTTGGCGGCGGCGGCCTGGCGCCGCGCCGCGAAGCCGTCCCAGTCGGCCATGGCGGCGGCATCGTCCATGCAGCGGGCAAACTCGCCGGAATCGAATTTCTGGCCGACGCCGTTGTCGTAGGGGAACTGGTCGGGCCGGATGAAATTCCGGCGCCGCAATTCGCGCGGATCGAGCTTCAGCTCGCGCGCCGCGATATCGACCAGCCGCTCGATGATGTAGCAGACTTCCGGCCGGCCGGCGCCGCGATAGGCGTCGACCGGGACAGTGTTGGTGAACACGCCCTCGACCCAGAAATACTTGGCGCCGATATCGTAGACGCCGCCCAGCACGCCCAGCGGCGCCATGGTCGGGATGATCGGCGCGAAATTGGACAGGTAGGCGCCCATATTGGCGATGGTCTTGACCCGCAGGCCGAGGAATTTGCCGTCCTTGTCCAGCGCCAGTTCGGCGGTGGTGACGTTGTCGCGCCCTTGCGTGTCGCTGATGAAGGATTCGCTCCTGTCGCCGGTCCATTTCACCGGGCGACCGAGTTTGCGCGTGCTATAGACCACCAGCATCTGTTCGGGGAACAGGAAGCTCTTCATGCCGAAGCCGCCCCCCACGTCCGGCGT
Organism: uncultured Hyphomicrobiales bacterium; assembly: GCA_964458605.1. Taxonomy (GTDB): domain Bacteria; phylum Pseudomonadota; class Alphaproteobacteria; order Reyranellales; family JAQSWP01; genus JBBSNV01. Next base: position 176,578 of record CAYWLS010000002.1, read on the forward strand.
CACCACGCGGACCTGCTCCGGCTTCAAGCCGAACAGCATCGACAGCGCGCCCTTGTGGTTGTGCCCGCCCTGGGTCGAGGAATAGAAGGTCAGCTTCTGCTCGGCGGCGTTCCAGTCGCCGATGCTGGCGCGCGGCTCCATGGCATTGACCACGATGCGGTTCTGCACCAGCTCGATCGTGGTGACATGGGCCGCCTGGTCGAAAATGCCGTCGATCTTGGCCTTGTCGCCGAACGCCCAATCGAAGCACAGATTGCCCTTGGCCTCGGGCCAGACCTGCGGCGCGTCCGGCGCGCGGCTGGCCGCCGTGTCGGTCACCGAAGGCAGGCTGTCGTAATCGACCTCGATCAGCTCGGCCGCGTCGCGCGCCTCGGCCAGGCTGCGCGCCACCACCGCCGCCACCGGATCGCCGACGAAATGCACCACCGCGTCCGCCAGGGTCGGCCGCTCGGGCTTGACCAGCGGCGTGCCGTCGCGGTTCTGCAGCGGAATCATGCAGGGCAGGCCCGGAATGTTGTCGGCCCTGATGTCGGCGCCGGTATAGACCGCCGCCACGCCGGGCGCGGCCTGGGCTGCGGCAATATCCACCCGGGAAATGCGGGCATGGGCGTGGGGCGAACGCAGCACATAGAGATAGAGCTGGCCCGGCAGGTTGATATCGTCGGTGTAGCGGCCGTGGCCGGTGACGAAGCGGTCGTCTTCCTTGCGGCGGATGGACTGGCCGATGCCGAATTTCATGACTACTCCACGCTGGAAACCGCGCCGCGGCTGGCGCGGCGGCGACAAAAATAGCGCCGCAGAATGCGGCGGGCTGGCGCCAGCCTAGCATGTCGCCCGCATCGCGGAAAACCCGAGCGCGGCGCTCGGTTTGCAAGCCCCGGGCAATGGCCTAGATTTGCCGGCAAAGCAAACGGGAGGAGCCGCCATGGCGGTCAAGTATTTCGACTGGTTGACGCATCATGCGCGCCGCGCTGCCGACAAGGTCGCCTTCGTCGACCTGCATACCGGCCGCGCCAGCACCTACGGACAGGCCGAGCAACGCGCCATCCGCCTGGCCAACTGGCTGCGCTCGGTGGGCGTCAAACGCGGCGATCGCGTCGCCATCCTGGCGATGAACAACCCGATCTTCTTCGAGCTGCAATTCGCCTGCGGCAAGATCGGCGCCATCATGCTGCCGCTGAACTGGCGGCTGGCGGTGCCGGAGCTGGAATACATCATCGGCGATGCCGCGCCCAAGGTGCTGATCCACGATGTCGGCTTCGCCGCCCAGGCGGAAGAGATCCGCAAGCGCTGCCAGGTCGAGCGCCTGCTGGCGCTCGACGTCGACCGGCCGGACAACGACTACGAACAGGCGCTGGCGGCCCAGAGCAGCGCGATCGAGCCCGAGGCGCTGACGCACGACGACTACGCCATGATCATGTACACCTCCGGCACCACCGGCCATCCCAAGGGGGCCATCACCACCCATGGCATGAACTTCTACAACTGCGTCAACCTCGGCAATCCGGCGATGGTGACGCAGAAGGCCAAGCATCTGGCCATCCTGCCGCTGTTCCACACCGGCGGTCTCAACTGCTACGCCAACCCGGTGCTGCATGCCGGCGGCACGGTGGCGATCATGCGCACCTTCGATCCGGGCAAGTGCCTGGAGCTGATGGACGACGCGGCGTTCGGCCTGACCCATTTCTTCGGCGTGCCGGCCAACTACCTGTTCATGATGCAGCATCCCAAGTTCCAGTCGGCCGATTTCTCGCGCCTTACCATCGCCGGGGTGGGCGGCGCGCCCTGCGCGCTGCCGATCCTCAACGGCTGGGCGGCGCGCGGGGTGGCGCTGCAGCAGGGCTACGGCATGACCGAGACCAGCCCGACCGTGCTCGTGCTGGACGCCAAGGACGCCATCCGCAAGGTCGGCTCGACCGGCCTGCCCGCCCTGCACACCGAGGTGCGCATCGTTGACGAAGACGGCCAGGACGTGCCGGCCGGCCGGATGGGCGAGCTGTGGGTGCGCGGTCCCAACATCACGCCGGGCTACTGGAACAAGCCCGACGCCACCGCCAAGTCGATCACCGATGGCTGGCTGCACACCGGCGACGCGGCCAAGATGGACGAGGACGGATTTTACTACATCGTCGACCGCACCAAGGACATGTACATCTCCGGCGGCGAGAACGTCTATCCGGCCGAGGTCGAAACCGTGGTCTACCAGTTGCCGCAGATCGGCGAATGCGCGGTGATCGGCGTGCCGTCGGAGCGCTGGGGCGAGGTCGGCATGGTGGTGGCGACCCTGAAGCCCGGTACCAGGCTGTCCGAGCAGGAGATCATCGGCCATTGCGTGGCCAACCTGGCCAAGTTCAAGGTGCCGCAATCGGTCGCCTTCATTGAGGCGCTGCCGCGCAACGCCACCGGCAAGGTGTTGAAGCGCGAATTGCGCGTGAAATTCGTCGGCGCCGACAAGCCGGCAATCAGCTAAAGCGCGTCGACCCGAGCGCAGCGAAGGACCTTGTCTCGAAGAGGCCGATCTATCGCCTTGAAACAGGATGCTTCGCTGCGCTCGGCATGACGATTATGGGTGCAAACTACTTGCATGCGGAAACATATCGGCCTATATAGCCGACATGTCGAACGCATCCTTTTCCGCCGTCATGAACCTGCTGCGCATCCATTCCCGCATCGAGGAGCGCTTTGCCGGCGCCCTGGGCGCCATCCACGGCCTGGCGCTCAACGAGGTGCTGCTGCTGATGCATCTGGAACAGGCGCCGGCCCAGCGCTTGAGCCGGGTCGATCTGGCCAAGCGGCTGAGCGTCAGCCCGTCCACCGTCACGCGCATGTGTGCGCCGCTGGAAAAGCTGCATCTGGTCGGCCGCGAGCCCGACAAGCGCGACGCGCGGCTGGCCTATGTGGTACTGAGCGCCGCCGGCCGGCGCGTGGTCGGCGAAGCGCGCGCCACCTTGGAACAACTGGCCGGCGAGGTATTCGGGGACGGCTGGAGCACAGCCGAGATCGCCACGCTCAACAAGTCGTTGGCCCGCGTGCTGGCCAGCCCGGCGGGAGATCTGTCGTGAGAACCTTCCATTTGATCTGCGGCTCCACCGGCGCCGGCAAGACCACCTATGCCATCGCGCTTAGCAAAAAACTAAGCGCGGCGCATTTCTCGATCGACGAATGGATGATGACGCTTTACGGGCCGGATCGTCCGACGCCGATAAACCTGCCATGGATATTCGAACGCGTCGAGCGTTGCGAAACCCAGATGGCGGCCCTGGCGCTGCAACTGGGCCGCTATGGCCAGCCTGCGGTGCTGGACACCGGCCTGATGCGTCAGGAGCAACGGCAGAAATGGGCTGCACACGCCACGCAAGCCGGTCTTAAGGTGCAATTGCATTTCCTCGACGTGCCCAGCGACGAGCGCTGGCGCCGCGTCAACCAGCGCAACGAGCAGCAGGGCGAGACCTATCGCCTGACCGTGACGCGGCCGATGTTCGATTACATCGATTCGGTCTGGCAGCCGCCGACGCCGGAAGAAATGGCGGCGCTGAACGGCGTGCGGGTGGCATCGTAAATCAGTTTTCGTAAACGGATACGTTGCTTAAGTGAGCGGCCCTAAAAGGATCTCCAATAAATCACCGATGCTTTCGATTTTATGAAACTTACTGCGTGGCACATCAACGTGATTCTTCCGTTCGGGCCTGGCCTGATCTTTTTTTCGAGTGTTTCGCTTTGAAGGTTTGAACTCTGCAATACTAGGAAATGGATCACCCGGCGGGCTTCCGAACCACAAGTAAGGGCCGATCTCAAAAGAGCTAGAATCGACGTTTATCAGAATTATACACCCGCCATTTTTCGTCGCGAGAGTTCGACTCACTTGAATGCGCTTTGCGCTATTAGCTTTTAGCTGAGCATGCCGGGTTATATCGCCTCTGATTAGTACGAGGTCGTAGCCAAACGCATCGTACTCAGATCGTAATACTTCGACATCAAAAATGCCTTTTAACCAAAGACGTCGCAGCAATTCGCCAACAAATAAATGCTCTACTATTTTCTCTCTGAGCTGAGATTTCTCAAAAGCTGCAGAGTTCGTCATTTAAAACCCCACCGCCTGGCCGTCGCTGCGCGGGTCGCCGGCCATCTCGATCACGCCGGACGGGTGCAGCACCAGCATGCCGGCATGGCCCATCATGTTCTCGTAGGGCCCCACCAGCTCGACCGCATGGCCGGCCTGGCGCAGCGCCTCGAGCAGCGCCGGATCGAAGCGGCTCTCCATCTTCAGGGTCTCGGTGGTGCCGCCGGTGGTGCGGCCCAGGAAGAAGCGCGGGCCGGTCACCGCCTCCTGCAGTGGCGCGCCGAACTGGACGTAGCGGGTAAACATGATCGCCTGGGTCTGCGGCTGGCCCTCGCCGCCCATCGTGCCATAGGCGATGGTGCGGCCGTCCTTCAGCCGGGCATAGGCCGGATTGAGCGTGTGATAGGGCTTGGTTCGTGGCCGCATCTGGCGCAGATCGCCCTCGTTGAGGGTGAAGCTGGTGCCGCGGTTCTGCCACAGCACGCCCGTCTCCGGCAGCACCACGCCCGAGCCATGCTGCCAATAGACGCTCTGGATGAAGCTGACGGCCCGGCCCTCGCCGTCGATGCAGCCCATCCAGATCGTGTCGCCTTGCCCGTCTTTCTGCGGCGGCCAGGGCGCGGCGCGCTGGCGGTCGATCCTGGCCGCCAGCCGGTCGAGGAATTCCGGCTCCAGCAGGGATTGCGTGTCGATCTCCATCACTGCCGGATCGGCGATGTGCCTGTCGCGCTGGACGAAAGCCTGCTTGGTGGCCTCGACCAGCAGGTGGATATGCGCGAAGGTCTCGCCCTGCCTGGCGCCCAGTTGGCTTCCGAGGCGGTCGAACAGGCCCAGGATGATCTGCGACGCCACGCCTTGGGTCGGCGCGGTCATGTTGAAGATGCGCCCGGCGCTGTGCTGCAGCACCAGCGGCGTGCCGAACTGGGCGCGATGGCTTTCGAAATCATCCAGCCGCAGCGGGCTGCCCAGCCGTTCCAGCGATGCCGCCTGGGTACGGGCGATGTCGCCACGGTAATAGTCGTCCAGCCCGGCGCCCGCCAGGCGCTCGAAGGTGCGGCCCAGCGCTTCCTGGCGCCACATCGTGGCGGTTGCCAACGGCTTGCCGCCCGGCAGGAAGGCCTCGGCGAAGCCTGGCACGTTCTTCAGTTGATCGGCATGCAGCGCGATCGAATTGGCGTGGTTCATCGCCACCGGAAAGCCCTGCGTGGCGTAGTGGATGGCATCTTCCAGCAGGCGCTTCAGCGGCAGCCGCCCGCCCCATTTGGCGGACAGTTCCAGTGCCAGTTGCCAGCCCGAGATGGTGGCGGCCACGGTGTTGGCCACCAGCGGTCCGCGCTGCGGCATCCTGTCGAGCTGGTGCTGGCGATAGAAGTCCAGGGTTGCCATCTGCGCCGAGCGGCCCGAGGCGTCGATGCACAGCGGATCGCGGCCCGGCTCGCCGATCAGCCAGAAGCCGTCGCCGCCGATCGAGTTGGCGTAGGGATAGACCACTGCCACGGTGGCGGCGGCCGCCACCATGGCCTCGATGGCGTTGCCGCCCTCGCGCAGCACGGCCAGGCCGGCTTGCGACGCCAGGTGATGCGGGGCGGTGAACGCACCCCGTCGCGCCGACTTGGTGCGGATCATGTCCCTGCCCCCGATGTTCGACGAAGACCGTCAGACGTTGACGGCAAATCCCGCGCCGCGGATGGCATCGATCACCGCGGCGGATGGAATGGTCGTTTCCACTTCCACCTTGCCCGACGACAGGTCGATCTGGATATCCGCATCCGGCGCGGCGCGCCTGATGGCGCGTTTGACGGCTCCTACGCAGCCATCGCAAGTCATGCCCGTTACCAAATAGGCAGCCCGCATGTCGAGTTTCCTCGTTTTCGGCATCCCCAATTGGGCGCGAAGGATAGGACACGTTTTCCTGACACGAAAGCGTCACTCGCCTTGCTGCAGCAAACTGCCGCGCTGTCTCGCCATGCGGAAATAAAGAAAAAACAGAGCGATTCCAATGCCTAGATAGACGATATTCAGCCCGAACGCGGCAGCCATGTAGTCGTATCGCACCACATTGTGCTGCAGGATGGACCGCATTCCCTCGAAGGCATAGGCCGGCGGCATGGCCATGGCGATGCCCTGCAGCCAGGCCGGCAGGATGGCCAGCGGGTAATAGACGGCGCTGACCGGCAGCAGCGCGAACACGGCGGCCCAGGCGATGTTCTCCGCCCCCAGCCCGTAACGCAGCACCAGCCCCGACACGCCCAGCCCGATCGCCCAGCCGAACATCAGCAGGCTGAGGAAGAATGCCGCCAGCGACAGGCCGATGGAATAGACCGAGAAGCCGAACAGCGCCATGGCCAGCAAGGAGGCCGGCACCATGCCCAGCAGGGTGCGGATGAAGCTCATGGTCAGCAGCGCGGCGGCGAACTCGCCCGGCCGCAGCGGGCTGACGAACAGATGGCCCAGATTGCGCGACCACATCTCCTCGAAGAAGGTCACCGACACGCCGAGCTGGCCGCGGAACAGCACGTCCCACATCAGCACCGCCGAGATCAGCACGCCGCCGATCTGCGCCGCCGCTCCTGTCCGGCCGGCCAGGAACTGGGTCATGAAGCCCCACATGATCATCTGCACGGTGGGCCAGTAGGCCAGCTCGACGATGCGCGGCCAGGAGCTGCGCAGCACATAGGTGTAGCGCAGCACCAGTGCCCAGATGCGGCCGAACGGCGTGGTAGCAGCCAGGGTGACGCTCATGATCGCCGTTTCGCCTTCTTCTTGGGCTTGGCCGCGGCTTTGGCACCCTTATCGAGCAGGCCATGCGCGCGATGCCAGTCCTCGAGCGATTGCTCGGGATAGTCGTCGAAACGCTTTTCCCCGCGCCGGGCATCGAGCCGCACCCAGTTGGCCTTGGAGCCCACCATCATATGCACCGCAGCCGGCGGCTCGGGCAGGTCGGTGTCGATGGCGCTGGCGAAAGGATGCACCAGCTCGGGCCAGCTCTTGTCCCACAGCCACAGGCCGGAGCCGCATTTCTTGCAGAAGCGCCGTTCCGCGCAACTCTTCCGCCCGTTCACCCGGGCATGGAACATCGCGATGTTGTTCTTGCCTTTGACCGTCAGGGTATCGGCCTTGGCGCCCAGATTGATCGAATAGCCGCCGCCGCCCTGGGTCTTGCGGCAGATCGAGCAGTAGCAGCGCAGAAACGGCACCGGCGCATAGGCCTCGACCGAGAATTTCACCGCACCGCAGTGACAGGAACCTTCGAGCCTCATGGTCGCCTCCTATGGCGTCGCCCCGCCGGCCGAAAACAGGCCGCGGCCGCGCGCGATGTCGAGGAACACTTCCTCCATGGTCTCACGGCCATAGCGGCCGATCAGTTCCTGCGGCGAGCCGCGCTCGACGATGCGCCCGGTCTGCATCAGCAGCACCTGGCTGCACAGCCGCTCGACCTCGACCATGTTGTGCGAGGCCAGCAGGATCGAGGCGCCGGTCTCCTTCTGGTAGTCGCGCAGCAGCCCGCGCATCCAGTCGGCGCTGTCGGGATCGAGCGAGGCCGTCGGCTCGTCCAGCAGCAGCACCTCCGGCTCGTTGACCAGGGCCTTGGCCAGCGCCACGCGGGTCTTCTGCCCGGCCGAGAGCTGGCCGACCGGCCGCTTCATCAGAGGCGCGAAGTCCATGCGCTGGGCCAGCGCCGCCACCCGGCCCTTGACGTCGCGCACGCCATAGAGCCGGGCATAGACCTCCAGGTTCTGCCGCACCGACAAGCGGTGGGGCAGATCGACATAGGGCGAGGAGAAGTTCATGCGGCCCAGCACGCGATAGCGATGCCGCGCGATGTCCTGGCCCAGCACCGTGATACGGCCGGAAGTCGGGATCAGCAGGCTGAGCAGCATCGACAGTGTGGTGGTCTTGCCCGCGCCGTTGCCGCCCAGCAGCCCGACCACCTGCCCTTTCGGCACGTCGAAGCTGAGGTCGTCGACCGCGACCACCTCGCCGAACACCTTGCGCAGATTGCGGACCTCGATGGCGTTGTCGCTCATGGGGCTTAGGGTTTGCCGATCAACGACTCGATGCGGTCCATGGCGCGCGACAGCCGCTCCGGCGCGCTGGCGAAGCACAGCCGCAGGAAGCCCTCGCCGCCCTGGCCGAAGGCAATGCCCGGCGCCACGCCGACTTTTGCCTCGATCACCAGGCGGCTGGCGAAATCCAGGCTGTCGGTCATGCCCTCGACGGCGAAGAAGGCATAGAAGGCGGCCGCCGGTCGCGCCACGCGCACCTTGGGATTGGCCGCCAGGCGCTGGATCAGGATGTCGCGGCCGGCGCGGCAGCGCTCCACCATGGTCTTGAGGAAATCCTCGCCATGCTCGATCGCCGCCAGGGCGCCGTATTGCAGGAAGGCCGGCGAGCCGGAGATGTTGTACTGGATCACCTTGGCGATCAGCTCGCCGAATTCGTGCGGCGAGGTCATCCAGCCCAGCCGCCAACCGGTCATGGCCCAGGGCTTGGAGAAGCTCTGCACCACGATCAGCGGGTCGTTGGGGCCGGCATGCTCGAGAAACGACGGCGCAGCCTTGCCGTCGTACACCAGCCGTGCATAGACCTCGTCGGCCATCAGCCAGATCTTCCGCTCGCGGCAGAACGCCAACAGCGCTGCCTGCTGCTCGGACGGCATCATCCAGCCGGTGGGATTGCTGGGCGAATTGACGAAGATCGCCCGGGTGCGATCGTCCACTGCGGCGAACAGCTTGTCGAGATCGAGGCTCCAGCTGCCGTCGGGGTGCGACGTCAGCGTGACCTGGCGCGCCTGCCCGCCCATCGCTTCGACCGAGGAGACGATGTTGGGCCATACCGGGCTCACCATCGCCACGTTGTCGCCTGGCCCGACGACGGTCTGGCAGGTCAGCACGATGGCCTGCATGCCCGAGCCGGTCACGGTGATGCGGTCGACGTTGCAATCGATGCCGTAGAGCTTGGACGTGTACCGGGCGATGGCCTGGCGCAGCTCGGGAATGCCGCGCTGCCAGGTGTAGAAGGTGTGGCCGGCTTTCAGCGCCGCCATCGCCGCCTCGTTGATGAAGCCGGGCGTGGTCAGATCGCCCTCGCCGAACCACAGCGGGATGACGTCGGGATCGCCGCGACCCAGCGCCGCCACGTCGCCGATCGGCGAGGTCGGCAAGGTGCCGATCAGATTGCGAATCGGGGCGGGATGCGAGAACTGCGGTGCGGCGGACATCCAATCTTCCTGATGTTTTCCGGCGGCTCAGCTGCCGCGATAGGTCGTGAAGGAGAATGGCGAAACCAGCAGCGGCACGTGGTAGTGCGCCTGCGCATCGGCGACGCCGAACGGCACGTCGATCAGGTCGAGGAATGGCGGATCGGACAGGGCCACACCCGCCGCACGGAAATAGGCGCCGGCATGGAAGCGCAGGCGATAGCGGCCGGCTTTCATCGCCAGCCCTTCCAGCAGAGGGCGGTCGAGTCGTCCGTCGGCATTGGTGCGGATATCGGCAAGAATCTGCCCCGATGCGTCGAGAAGCTCGATCCGCATTCCCGCCGCCGGACGGCCATGGGCCGTGTCCAGTACATGGCTCGTCAACCGACCCATCGCTGCCCTGCAACTCCCGCTATCCGTGTACAAGCGCCCTGATCTAGCACGGAGAACCAGCCGACCGCCGCTTTTATCAACAGTTGTTGATAAAAGCGGCATTTATCGGCCCGCCGCCGCTCATGCCGCTGGCTAATATGCCCTCAATCGGCCCGACGAATGGCCGGATTCTTGCTTCGCCCGAATGGCCGGCAACAAGCCGGCCGACCAACAGGGGGATTGGGTATCATGTTTTCGACCGTTCGCGCTTTGCTTGGGACGCTTGCCGTGGTTGCCGCCGCTGCATTGGCCGCCGCGCCCGCCAATGCCCAGACCAAGATCAAGTTCACGCTCGACTGGGTATTCCAGGGCCCGACCTCGCCGTTCCTGGTGGCGCTCGAGAAAGGCTACTACAAGGCCGAAGGGTTGGACGTGACCATGGATTCGGGCCAGGGCTCGGCCGGCGCGGTGCAGCGCGTGGCCACCGGCGCCTACGACATGGGCTTCGCCGACATCAACGCCCTGGTCGAATATAACGTCGCCAATCCGGACAAGGCCATCAAGGCCGTGATGATGGTCTACGACTTCGCTCCGTTCGGGGTCTATGCGCTGAAGAAGAGCGGCATCAGGACGCCGAAGGATCTCGAGGGCAAGCGGCTGGGCGCGCCGGTGTTCGACGCCTCGTTCAAGCTGTTCCCCGCCTTTGCCGCCACCACCAAAATCGACGACAGCAAGGTCACCAAGGTCAACCTGACGCCGCAGCTGCGCGAGATCAGCCTGATCAAGGGCGATGTCGACTTCATCTCGGGCCACTACTTCTCCTCGATGATCGACCTCGAGGCCAAGGGTGCCAAGGAAAGCGATATCGTGGTGATGCGCTATACCGATTTCGGCCTGGACTTCTACGGCAACGCGGTGATCGCCTCGCCCGCCATGCTGAAGGATCCGGCGGCGATCCGCGGCTTCGTCCGCGCCACCGTCAAGGCCTGGAAGGAAGTGATCGCCGATCCCAAGATCGGCGTTGCGGCAGCCAAGAAGCGCGATCCTCTGATCGACGAGAAGGTCGAGATGGAGCGGCTGATGATGTCGCTGCGCGACAACGTGCTGACGCCCTACGTCAAGAAGAACGGCATGGGCAACGTCGATCCGGCGCGACTCGACCGCTCGATGGTGCAGTTGGCCCAGGCCTTGAAGCTCAAGGTCACGCCCAAGGGCTCCGACGTGTTCACCGCCGAATTCCTTCCCGAAAAGGCGGATCTGATGGTGACCAAGTAGACGAAGATGTGCAGGCAAGCGGGCGGCAGCAATGTCGCCCGCTTTTGTTTGAACCAATGATGCAGCCGGTTCCCGAATTCGTCGAACTTCGCCAGGCCAGCCTGACCTATGGCGCCGCGCCCGACGCCACCCTGGCGCTGGCCGACGCCACCATGCGCATCGCCAAGAGCGAGTTCGTCGCGGTGGTCGGTCCCAGCGGCTGCGGCAAGTCCAGCCTGATGAAGCTGGTCACCGGCCTGATGCCGGCCACCGGCGGCGAGGTCTGGGTGCGCGGCGAGAAGGTCGATCGTCCGATCGCCGGCGTCGGCATGGCATTCCAGAACTCCACCCTGCTGCCCTGGCGCACCACCCTGGACAACGTGCTGTTGCCGCTGGAAATCGTGCAGCCGCACCGCCGGCGCTTCCGCACGGCGCGGGCCGAATACGTCGCCCGGGCCGAGGCATTGCTGGCCTCCGTCGGCCTGGCCGGCTTCGGCGACAAATTCCCCTGGCAGCTGTCCGGCGGCATGCAGCAGCGCGCCAATCTGTGCCGCGCCCTGGTGCACGAGCCGGAAATCCTGATGCTGGACGAGCCGTTCGGCGCGCTCGATGCCTTCACCCGCGAGGAGCTGTGGGCGATCATGCAGGCGCTGTGGCAGGAGCGGCGCTTCACCGCCGTGCTGGTGACCCACGATCTGCGCGAAGCGGTGTATCTGGCCGATACCGTCTATGTCATGAGCAAACGGCCCGGACGCCTGCTGCATCGGCACGGCATCGACCTGCCCCGCCCCCGTACCCTGGAAACCACCTTCGAGCCGCATTTCATCGACATCGTCCACGCGCTGCGGGCGCAGATCCAGAAGGAGCACGCGGCATGACGCGCGAGCAGAAGATCCGCTGGATCGCGCCGATCGCGGTGCTGCTGGGCTTTCTGGTGCTGTGGGAAGGCGTGGTCGACCTGTTCCAGGTCAACCAGTTCCTGCTGCCCGCCCCCAGCGCCATCTTCGACGTGATCTGGCAGAGCGGCGACGTGCTGATGGAATTCGCGCTCTACACGCTGATGACGACGGTGATCGGTTTCGGCGTCGCCGTGGTGTCCGGCGTCCTGCTGGGACTGGCGATCGGCGCCTCGGTGCTGGTCTATTCCGGCCTCTACCCGCTGCTGATCGCCTTCAACGCCATTCCCAAGGCGGCGCTGGTGCCGATCCTGATCATCTGGTTCGGTGTCGGCTTCTGGCCCGGCATCATCACCGCCTGGGTGATCTCCTTCTTCCCCATCGCCGTCAACGTGGCAACCGGCATCGCCACGATCGAACCCGAAACGCGCGACGTGCTGCGCTCCCTGGGCGCCACCAAGCTGCAGATCCTGCGCAAGGTCGGCATCCCCCGCTCGCTGCCCTATCTGTTCGCCAGCCTGAAAGTGTCGATCACGCTGGCCTTCGTGGGATCGGTGATCGCCGAGACGGTCGGCGGCAACAACGGCATCGGCTATGTGATGATCCGCGGCGCAGCCGACTACAAGACGCCGCTGATCTTCGCCGGCCTGATCATCATCGCCGTCATGGGCATCGCCATGTACGGCGTCTGCGCCTGGTTCGAGCGGCGCATGACCGGCTGGGCCGTGCGCGGCGCTTTCGCCGCCTAGAGCAGATCGGCGTCTGAGGGGATCGCTTGCGATGGCGTCGAACGCCGTCGATCCGCGCCGAGCCCTCAGGCCTTGGCCAGCGCCTGGCCCTGCTCGCGCTGCAGACGGGCGGTCGGCGTGGTGTTCATGGTCATCTGCAGCGAGCCCGCGATCAGGCCGATCACCACTGCCCCCTGCCAGGCGCGATCGTAGGAGCCCAGCCATTCGTAGATCAGGCCGCCGCCCCAGGCGCCGATGAACGAGCCGACCTGGTGGCTGAAAAAGGCGATGCCCGAAATCGTCGCCATGTAGCGCAGTCCGAACAGATGCATGACCAGGCCGCTGACCAGCGGGATCACGCCCAACCACAGCGTGCCCATGGCGGCGGCAAAGATCAGGGTCGAGGCCTCGCTGGGCGGCGTGACGAAGTACACCGTCAGAAAGACCGAGCGCAGCACATAGATGCCGCCCAGCAGCACGCGCTTGGAATAGCGCCCGCCCAGCCAGCCGAACAGATAGGAGCCGGCGACGTTGAACAGACCGATCAGCGCCAGCGCATTGGCGCCGACGCTGGGATCCAGTCCGCAGATCGCCAGATAGGTCGGCAGATGCGTGGTGATGAACACCAGTTGCAGGCCGCAGACGAAGAATGCGGCCGCCATCACCAGGTAGCCCGGATGACGCAGCGCCTCGTGAACCGCCTGGCCGACCGACTGCTGGGGCCCGGCCACCGTATCGACTTCGATGCGGTCGGCGCCGCCGGCCGAGAACGCCGCCGGCAGCATCACCGCAGCCAGGCCGACAAAGGCCAGCAGGGCCGCCTGCCAGCCATCGGTGCCGATCAGCCATTGCGCCAGCGGCGAGGCCATGGTCAGGCCCAGCGATCCGATCGCCGATACCGATCCCATCGCCACGCTGCGCTTGAGCGGCGAAACCGTTCGCGACGTCACGGCCATCGCCAGGCTGGAGCCGGTGCACGACAGCGCAATGCCAACACCGATGCCCGGTCCCAGGATCAGCTCGAAAACCGAGGTGGCGCTTCGCATCACCAGCAGGCTGGCGATGTAGACGAGCACGCCGCCCAGCAGCACCTTGCGGATGCCGTAGCGCTCGGCGGTCATGCTGACGAAAGGTTGGGTCGCGCCCCAGACGATGTTCTGGATCGAGATCGCCAGCGAAAAATCCGCCGCCGTAATCCCGATATCGTGGATCATCTGCGGCTGGAACAGGCCGAAGCTCTGGCGCATGCCCATGCTCAGACTGAGCATCGCCGCCGCACCGGCCAGAATGGCCCAACCCTGGAACCGCGGAACTTCCACCTGCTTCATCGCAATCACCGCCACCCGATTCTGGGCCAGCACTCTCTCCGGCGGGGTGGCCGCACTCAAATGAAATTAAAGCAAGTCCGAGTGAGAAAAACGAATGGGAGCAACGCGTCTGGCGCGGCCCGTCAGCCGACATCCAGCAGGCGCCGCACCAGGCCGAGCTGGATTTCGCCTGCCTGCACCATCTCCGCGATCGGCACCGATTCGTTGGCGGCGTGGCCTTGGACGCTCGAGCCGGGGCCGAAATTGACGATCTCGATGCCGTCGTCGGCATAGTAGCGCCCGTCGCTGACGCCGGTGGCGTTGAGAAATTGCGCGGGCCTACCCAGCACCTGGGCGATTTCGGCCTGAAAAGCCTCGACCACCGCACCCTGCGCCTTGGCATTGAAGCCGTTGGTGCCGGTCAGGAACTCGATCTTGTAACTGTCGGGCGGCTCGCCCGCCTGGGCCGCCAGGGCCACCAGCTCCTCGAAAGCCTGCGTGACGGTCTCGCCCGGCAGCAGGCGGCGATCGATCTCCACCATGCACAGGCTGGGCACCACATTGGTGTTATGGCCGCCATGGAACATGCCGATATTGACGGTCGAGCGCATCGCCCCTTCGACCCGCTTGTCGAGCAGCGGCGCCAAGGCGTGATCCAGGTGGTTGACGATGCGCACCATACGCATGATGGCGTTGTCGCCGTTGTGCGGCGCGCCGGCATGCGCCGCCTTGCCGTAGGCGACGATTCGCGCCCACATGACGCCACGTTCGGCGACGATCAACTGGTTGCTGGTCTGGGCCCCCAGGATCAGCGCATCGGGTCGAACCTTGCCGGAGCTGCGCAGATAGGCCATGCCCTCGGGCCCGAGATTTTCTTCGTCGCCGACGAAAGTGAAGATCACTTCGCCCTTGCCGGGACCGCCGCGGCGGACGATTTCTTCCGCCAGCCAGAGCTGGACGGCCATGCTGCCCTTGCAGTTGCCGGCGCCCAGACCGAACACCTGGCCATCCTTCACCACCGGCGTGAACGGATCGGTATGCCAATTGGCGCGCTCGCCCACACCCACCGTATCGGCATGCGCGTTGAAGGCGATGCACGGCTTGCCGCTGCCCAGGCGCGCCACGACGTTGTCGACGCCTGGCGCATTGCTGGCGATCTCGACCGTATAGCCCGCACGGCGCAGGAAGTCGGCGGCGTAGTCTGCGATCCTCACCGTATCGGACGGAGGATAAGGGCTGGGAATGGCGATCAGGTCCGACAGGATCGCCACCAGGCGCTCGGCTGGCACTGTGGTTTCAGGCATCGGCCAGCTCGGTCAGGACTTTGGCCAGCACCCGCGCCCCGGCGGCGAGATCCTCGGGCGTGGCATTCTCCGCCTCGTTGTGGGAGATGCCCCGCTCGCAAGGCACGAAGATCATGCCGCTGGGGCAGATCGGCGCCAGGTAGCGCGCATCGTGGCCGGCGCCGGAAAATATCTCCGTCGCCGGCAAATTCAGTTCCCCTGCCGCTCTCGCCACCAGATCGATCACCTTGCGATCGAACCAGGTGGGCGGATTGCGGGTCGTCTCGCGCACGGTCACCGTGCACGGGCCGGCCAGCTTCTGGCACAACGCGGCGACTTGGTCGCCCAGCCGCACCAGCGCTTCCTCCTCGGGGTGACGGAAATCGACGGTGAACAGCACATGGCCCGGCACGGTGTTGGGCGAGCCGGGCGAGACCTCGAAGCGGCCCACGGTGAAGCGCACCGTATCGGTCGGATCGGCCATCAGCTGCTGCAGCGCATCGACCATGCGCAGCGCCGCGCGCAGGGCGTCCTTGCGGATCGCCAGCGGCGTGGTGCCGGCATGGGCCTCCTCGCCCGTCACGTCGACCTGGAACCAGCGCGAACCCTGGATGCCCGTGACGACGCCGATCGGCTTGCCGGCGATCTCCAGCCGAGGCCCCTGCTCGATATGCGCCTCGACGTAGGAAGCGACCGGCGTACCGAACGGCCGCCGCGTGACCTTGGGCATTGCGGCCAGGGTGGATAGCAGCGCATCGCCCAGTCGCACGCCGGCGGAATCGACCGTATCGATCACATCGGCCATCGTTTTGGCCCCGACGAACACCGCCGAACCCATGGTGCCGGGCTGGAAGCGCGAGCCCTCCTCGTTGGTCCAGGCCACCGCCTCGATCGGCCGCCTGGTCTTGACCCCCGCATCGTCCAGCGCCTCGAGCGCCTCGAACGCCGCCAGCACGCCGTACATGCCGTCGTAGCGGCCGCCGGTCGGCTGGCTGTCCATATGCGAGCCGGACATCACCGGAGCTGCATTGTCGTCTTTGCCCGGTCGGTGCACGAACAGATTGCCGATCTCGTCGGTGAACACCGGAAAGCCGCGCTGGCCGGCCCAGTCGCAGAGCTGGCGCCGCGCGGCGATATCTTCGGCCGACAACGCCTGGCGATTGACGCCGCCCTTGGGCAGACCGCCATGACGCGCCATCTCGACATGGCGCTGCCACAGCCGGCCCTGGTCGACGGCCTGGGCAACGCGACTGGATGGCTTGGCCGATTGGCTCATAATCTTGCTCCGCAGTCTCCCGATCTCTTCCGCAGTCCCCCGATCTCTATAGCCGCAAGCGGCATTGCCCGGCAATCGCCGGCCTTTAATTGCCGCCGGGGCTTATCTAGGCTACGCCAAGAGTGCGCGGGGGATCGGCCATGGCATACGACGTCTATCGCGACCTGATCGGCTACGGCGACAAACCGCCCGATCCGCAATGGCCCAACAACGCCAGGCTGGCCGTGCAGTTCGTGCTGAACTTCGAAGAAGGCGGCGAAAACTCCGTTCTCAACGGCGATGCGGGTTCGGAGGTCTACCTCACCGAAGTGCCAGGCGGGCAGCCGGTGCCGGGCGGGCGCGACCTGTCGGTCGAATCGCAATACGAGTACGGCAGCCGGGTCGGCTTGTGGCGCATCCTGCATCTGTTCGCCGCAAGGAAGATCCATTTCACCTCCTACGCCGTCGGCCTGGCGCTGGAGCGCAATCCTGCCGCGGCCAGGGCCATGGTGGCGGCCGGCCACGAGATCGCCAGTCACGGCTATCGCTGGATCAACTACCAGACTGTGCCCGAGCATATCGAGCGCGAGCACATGCATAAGGCCATCGCCGCGGTCGAAAAGACCTGCGGCCAGCGGCCGCTAGGCTGGTACACGGGGCGGATCGGCCCCAACACGCGGCGGCTGGTGGTGGAGGAAGGCGGCTTCCTGTACGACAGCGATTCCTATGCCGACGACCTGCCCTACTGGGTCGAGGTCGCCGGCAAGGGCCACCTGGTGGTGCCCTATACCCTCGACAACAACGACATGAAATTCTCGGTCTCGCCGGGCTTTAGTGCCGGCGCGGGCTACGGCGACTACCTGAAGGACGCTTTCGACGTGCTCTATAGGGAAGGCAGCCGTCACCCGCGCATGATGTCGATCGGCCTGCACTGCCGGCTGGTGGGCAGGCCCGGCCGCTTCGCCGCGCTCGAGCGTTTTGTCGACTACGTGCTAGGCCACAAGGACGTTTGGATCTGCCGCCGCGTCGACATCGCCCGGCACTGGCGCACGGTTCACCCCTTCCGGCCTCTGGGATGAGGCGAACAGGCGCGCGTCGTTCTCGTCGAATACCAGCTTGATGATCCAGAAATCGAACAGCACGGCGAACGCGAACATGCCGAGCCCGAAGATCGACATGCCCAGATCGATGGCATGCGCCGACAGCGCCAGGCCCAGTATGCCCAGCACCGCCACGCAGCCGCCGGTGATCCAGCCGGTGAAACTCGTCATGGTCTTTCTCCTCGATTTGCGTTGTCGTCGTCGGTGAAAAGGATGCGGCTGGCCGCGCCGTCCAGATCGTCGAACTGGCCGCTGCGCACCGACCACAGGAAGGCGACCAGGCCCAGCAACCCCAGGAAAAGCGCGGCGGGAATGAGATAGAGCAGTCCTTCCATGGATCAGCCCCTCCGCCGGTTGCGAAGATTGAGTCGCAAAGCGTTGGCGATCACCACGATCGACGAGCCGGACATCGACACTGCGGCGACAAGCGGCGTGACGAAGCCGGCAACGGCGAGCGGCACGGCAGCCAGATTGTAGATCAGGGCCGCCGCCATGTTGTGGCGCATGATGCGCGCGGCGCGCCGGCCCATGTCGAGAATGTCGAGCAACGGCTGCAGCCGCTCGCCCTGGAACACGATATCCGCCGCCGCCTGCGCGATGTCCAGCGCGCTGGACGGCGACACCGACAGATGCGCCGCAGCCAGCGCCGGCGCATCGTTCATGCCATCGCCCACCATCAGCACGCGCTGTCCGAGCCCGGCGCGCTCCGCCAGAAGACGCGCCTTGCCGGCCGGGTCGACGCCGGCATGCCATTCCTCGATACCGAGCCGCCGTGCCAGATCGCCTACCGTCGCGGCGCGATCGCCCGAGACGATTGCCACGGCGAAGCCCTGAGCTTTGAGCCTGGCCACAACCGCGACCGCGTCGGGACGCAGCGCATCGGCGAAGCGGAATTGCACCGGCGCCTTGCCCGGTGCGGCAAACCACAGTTCCGGACCGACCGTGCTTGGCTCCTGCGCCGGTCCGGCAAAGGCGCGGCTGCCCAGCCGCATCGTGCCGGCGGCGGAGGTGTAGGCCAGGCCCTGGCCGGGATGCTCGACGACGCCCTCCAGCACCGCTACCGGACCGCGCGCAGCGCGAAGCAGCGCCTGGGACAAGGGATGCCGGCTGGATTGGGCCAGCGCTGCAGCCTGCTGCAGCGCCGCCCGGTCGAGCGTGGCGTCGGCCATCAACTCCGGTCGACCTGCGGTCAAGGTGCCGGTCTTGTCGAACACGATGGTGTCGACCTGCCGCAGCCTTTCGAGCGCGGTCGCCGACTTGACCAGGATGCCGCGCCGCATCAGGCGGCCATGCGCCACCACCTGCGTTACCGGCACCGCCAGCGCCAGCGCGCAGGGGCACGTGATGATCAGCACGGAAACCGCTATCAGCAACGCCGGCTGCCAGGCCAGGCCGCCGATCGTCACCCACCCCAGAAAGGTCGCCGCCGCGGTGACGTGGACGACCGGGGCATAGAGCCGCGACACGCGTTCGGCCAAGGTCACGAATACGCCGCGCCCGTGTTCGGCGGCTTCCGTAAGGCGCACGATCTCGGCCAGCAGGGTCTCTTCGCCGGTGGCGCGGGTGCGGACCGTCAACGGCGCATCGAGATTGACCGTACCGCTGAACACCACGGCGCCCGGCGCGACCGGCACCGGCAGGCTCTCGCCGGTGACCAGCGCCATGTCGACGCTGGAGCGGCCCGAAACGACTTCGCCGTCGACGCCGATGCGCTCGCCCGCGGCAACCAGCACCAGCCTTCCCCTGGCGACATCGCCGGCGCGGCTGACGCGAATGCTGCCGTCGTCCTCGATCGCCGAGACCGTGGCGTTCTGCAGCGCCAGCAGGTGCCCCACCGCCAATCGTGCGCGGGCGCGCGCCCGGTCCTCGAGATAACGACCGACCAGCAGGAAAAACAGCAAGGCGATGGCGGAGTCGAAATAGGCGTATTCGCCGCCTGTCATCGTCTCGAACAGGCTCATGCCGGCAGCCAGCACGACGCCGATGCTGATCGGCACATCCATGTTGGCGCGCCCGCGGCGCAACGCGGCAATCGCCGAACGGAAGAAAGGCCGGCCGCTATAGGCGATGGCCGGCAGAGCGATCAGCGCCGAAACCCAATGCAGCAGATCGCGGGTGGCGGCACCCATGCCCTGGGAATGGCCTGCCCACACTGCCACCGACAGCAGCATGACATTGGCCGCGGCAAAGCCGGCTACGGCCAGCGCCCGCAGCAGCGCCCGGTCGGCACCGGTGGCGCCAGCGGCGGCGGCATCGTAAGGCGACAGGCGATAGCCCAGCCCCGCAACCAGCCCGGCCAGCGCCTCGGCGCGTTCCGCCCGACCGCGCCAGGCCAGATGCAGGCGCCGGATCGTCATGTTGACGCGGCCGGCCAGCAGGTCGGGCTGGCGCGCCAGCACCTGCTCGATCAGCCAGACGCAGGCGGCACATTGCAGCCCGTCGATGGTGAGATAAAGATGCCGCACCCCTTTGGCATCGCTGCCGACAAACGGCGCAAAGCGCGCGGCCGGCAGCGTCGAATCCGGGCGCGGCGCGCGGGCCTGCGGATCCAGTACGCGACGACGATAATATAGGTCGAGCCCCATGCCCTCGATCAGGTCATGCGCCGCGGCGCAGCCATTGCAGCAATAGTCGCCGTCCAGCACCGCCGGCAGCGCCGTGCCGCAATGTCGGCACAGCCGCGTGGCGGCGCCAAGCCGGTCGAGGTCGCGCTCGATCTTCACGGCACCACGATCCGATGCGTCGCGGTGAAGCGGTTCGGCGCATCGATATCGATGATCATGTCCCATTGGCCATGCAGCGGCAGCGTGACCGTCGCGGCATAGCGGCCGCCGCCGACCTCGCTCAAGGTTACGACCACGGGATCAATCGCCTCGACAGGTCGCGACAGGGTGATGCGCGGCTTCAGGCCGTGCAGCACCGCGCCGGCCTTGTCGCGCACGTCGATCGCCACCGTGCCGGTGCGGTCGCCTTTGGCGAAGAAGCCGGCCGAGACCTGCCAGCCCAGGCTCGCCTGGCGCGCCTGCTGGGCGAGCACGGCATTGAATTTCAAGCCTGCCTCGTAGGGCGACGCGGCGACGATGCCGACCGGCTGGCGGGTGGCGAAATAGACCAGCACCGCGTTGACCGCGATCACCACCGTCATGCAGGCGACGAATGCCCAGGGAATCCACCGGTAGCGGCTTGCGCGAGGGCGAAGATCGACGGTGCTCATGGCGGCCTCAATGTGCGGGCGACAGGAAGACGCTGTTCTGGCGCGTCCCCTCGCCGCCATCAGTCTCGAGCGAGAACACCAGCGGAACATTGTCCTGGCGCAAACCCGCCAGCGTCGTGCGCAGCAGGACGCGGAAAGTCGCAACCTGGTCGGGCCCAACCGCTAGGCGGCTGTCGCCCTTTTCCTCGCCGATCACCTGGACTTGCGGCGGGTTCGCCAGCCCGGAAATGTCCAGCCGATAGCGCTGCTCCTGCCGGGTCTTGTTGTAGATGCGCAGCGTGTAGGCGTTCTGCACCCCGCCGTCGGACAGCATGACGAACAGCGGCGCGCGGTCGCGCTGCACGCTGAGTTCGACGGTCGAGCGGCTGAGCAGCGCCACCAGCATGACGATGCCGACGATGGCCAGCAGCGCGGCGTAGAGAACGGTGCGGGCGCGGATCAGCTTGTAGCGCGGCTTCTGGCCCCTGCCCTGCGCTTCGGTGCGAGCAAAGGTATCGAAGGCGATCAGGCCGCGCGGCCGGCCGACCTTGTCCATCACCTCGTTGCAGGCATCGATGCACAGCCCGCAGCCGATGCATTCCAGTTGCTGGCCGTCGCGGATGTCGATGCCGGTGGGACAAACCGAGACGCAGGCCGTGCAGTCGACGCAGTCGCCGCGCCCCTCCCAGCTATCGCCTTTCTTGTGGCTGCCGCGTTTTTCCCCGCGCCGGGCGCGATAGGTCACGACCAGGCTGTGCTCGTCCAGCATAGCAGCCTGGAAGCGGGGCCACGGGCACATATAGGTGCAGACCTGCTCGCGCGCCCAGCCGGCCAGGATGTAGGTGGTCGCCGTGAACAGCCCGATGAAGAAATACGTGCTGACCCCGGCTTGGCCGCTCAGCGCCTCGCGCAGCACGTCGGGCGCGTTGCCGAAATACATGATCCAGGCGCCGCCGGTGACCAGCGCGATCATCAGCCAGGCCGAGTGCTTGGCGAGCTTGCGCGCGGCCTTGCGCCGGCCCAGCGGCGCCTTGTCCAGCTTCATGCGGGCATTGCGATCGCCTTCGATCAGCCGCTCGACCAGCATGAACAGGTCGGTCCACACCGTCTGGGGACAGGCATAGCCGCACCAGACGCGGCCCAGCAGGCTGGTGATCAGGAACAGCGAGAACGCCGCCAGGATCAGCAGACCGGTGAGGAAATAGACTTCCTGCGGCCAGATCTCGATCCAGAAGAAATAGGCCTTGCGGGTGGTGAAATCGATCATCACCGCCTGGTCCGGCGCGCCCGGGCCGCGATCCCAGCGCAGCAACGGCAGCAGGTAGTAGATCGCCAGCCCCGCCGCCAGCAGCGCCCACTTGATGGTGCGGTAGCGGCCGTGGACGCGACGCGGGTAGACCTTTACGCGGCTGGCATAGAGCGGCAGCGCCTTCTTCTGCGCCGTCGTCGATACCGCACGGTCGACAAGGCCGCCATCGTCGGGCATGACGCGGTCCCGCTCAGTTGCCGCCGCCCAGGGCGTGAACGTAGACCGCCAGCATCTTGATGGTGGCCTCGTCGAAGCGCTCGCTCCAGGCAGGCATATTGCCGTTATGGCTGTACGAGATGGTGCGCAGGATCGCATCCTTGTCGCCGCCATACAGCCAGATGTTGTCGCTCAGACGCGGCGCCCCGACCTCCCGGTTGCCCCTGCCGCCTTCGAGATGGCAGGACACGCATTGATCGGCGAATACCTGCTTGCCGCGCTCGGCTGCCTTCGCATTGGTGGCGCGGTTGCTCAGCGACAGCACATACTCGGCCGCGTCGTCGATCTGCGCCGGCGTCAGCATTCCATCGGCGCCGAAGCGCGGCATGGCCGACTGGTGGGACTTTTCATTGGCGTTGCGCACGCCGTAGGCGATGGTCTGCCAGATCTGGTCCAGCGTGCCGCCCCACAACCAGTCGTCGTCGGCCAGAACCGGGAAGCCCGGGTTGCCCGAGCCGCCCGAGCCGTGGCAGGTCGCGCAGTTGTCGGCGAACACCGTGCGCCCGCCATTGAGGGCGAAGTTGAGCAGATCCGGATTGCCCTGGATTTCCTGCAGCGACGCGGCCTTGATGCGGTTCATCATCGGCGCGCGAGCCGCCACCAGATCGGCGATGCTGCGATCGATCTCCTGGCGCTGGGAAAATCCCAGCACGCCCTTGGTATAGGACGTGAAGCCCGGCCAGGCCGGAAACAGCACGCAGTAGACCACGGCGAACAGGATGGAGGCATAGAACGCGTACAGCCACCACTTGGGCAGCGGCGTGTCGAGTTCCTTGACGCCGTCCCACTCGTGGCCGGTGGTCTGCTGGCCGGATATGACATCCTTCTCGATCTTGGTCGGCATGGCGTTATTCCTCGTCGCGCAGGGGAATGGCGGCGGCGGCGTTGAAGCGCTTGCGCTTGTTGGGCCAGTAGGCCCAGGCGACGACGCCGACGAACAACACGACGAACCAGACCACCCAGAGGATGGACGCTGTGCTGTGCAACTCCTGGAGATCCATGGCGATCCTCACTGGGTCAGCGACTTGACGTCGACCTGGTCGAACCGAACCATGGTGCCCAGCACCTGCAGGTAGGCGACAAGCGCGTCCATCTCGGTCACCTGCGCCGGGTCGCCGGCGAAGGAGTCGACCCGCGCGCCCGGATAGCGCTTGAGCAGCGCCGTCGAATCGGCGTCGGGGTTGATCTGCGCCGCCAGGTCGGCCCGGGCGTTGGCGATCATGTCGTCGTTGTAGGGCACGCCCACGTCGCGCTGCGCGCGCAGATGGTCGGCGACATTGGGCAGGTAGAGCGGCCGCATCAGATGCGCATAGGTCGGCATGATCGATTCGGGCACCACCGCGCGGGGATCGACCAGATGCGCCACATGCCATTCGTTGGAGTACTTGCCGCCGACGCGCGCCAGGTCCGGCCCGTTGCGCTTGGAGCCCCACTGGAACGGATGGTCGTACATGCTTTCCGCGGCCAGGCTGTAATGGCCATAGCGCTCGACCTCGTCCTTCAGGGCGCGAATCTGCTGGCTATGGCAGAGGTAGCAGCCCTCCCGGACATAGATGTTGCGACCGGCCAGCTCGAGCGGCGTGTAGGGCCGCATGCCTCCCACCCGCTCGATCGTGGTCTCGATGGTGAACAGCGGAATGATCTGAACCAGACCGCCGATCGAAACGGTGATCAGGGTGAGCACCGCGAGCAGGATGACGTTGCGTTCGATCTTGGCGTGCGAGAATGCCATGGCTTCGCCCCCTCAGGCCGGCACGCCGGCGACGGCGCCGGCGGGAACCGGCTGGCCGCGGCGCGCCGTCATCCAGAGATTCCACACCATCACCAGCGCACCGGCCAGGAAGCACACGCCGCCCAGCATGCGGATGATGTAGAACGGATGCATCGCCGCCACGGTCTCGATGAACGAATACTGAAGAAAGCCGTTGGCGTCGTAGGCGCGCCACATCAGGCCCTGCATGATGCCCGACACCCACATCGACGTGATGTAGAGCACGATGCCGATGGTGGCGATCCAGTAGTGCCAGGACACGGCACGCACCGAATACACGTCCTTCTTCTTCCACAGCGCCGGCACCAGGTAGTAAAGCGCCCCGAACACGATGAACGAGACCCAGCCCAGGGTACCGGAATGCACGTGGCCGATGGTCCAGTCGGTGTAGTGGCTGAGCGCGTTGACCTGCCGGATCGACATCACCGGCCCTTCGAAGGTCGACATGCCGTAGAAGCCCACCGCGGTGACGGAAAAGCGCAGGCCCGGATCGGTGCGCAGCTTGTCCCAGGCGCCCGACAGGGTCATGATGCCGTTGATCATGCCGCCCCAGGACGGCATCCACAGCATGACCGAGAACACCATGCCGAGCGTCTGCGCCCAGTCGGGCAGCGCCGTATAGTGCAGATGGTGCGGACCGGCCCAGATGTAGAGGAAGATCAGTGCCCAGAAGTGCACGATCGACAGGCGGTAGGAATAGACCGGCCGGTTGGCGCGCTTGGGGATGAAATAATACATGATCCCCAGGAATCCCGCGGTCAGGAAGAAGCCCACCGCGTTGTGGCCGTACCACCACTGGATCATGGCATCCTGCACGCCGGACGCCGCCGAGTAGCTCTTGGCGCCGAACCACGACACCGGCACCGCCAGGTTGTTGACGATGTGCAGCATCGCCACGGTGATGATGAACGCCAGATAGAACCAGTTGGCCACGTAGATGTGCGGCTCCTGGCGCCTCATGATCGTTCCGACGAAGATCGCCAGATAGACCACCCACACCACGGTCAGCCACAGATCGACGTACCATTCGGGCTCGGCGTATTCCCGGCCCTGGGTGATTCCCAGCACGTAGCCCAGCGCGGCCATGACGATGAAGAACTGGTACCCCCAGAACACGAACCACGGCAGCACCGGCGCGCCCACCAGGCGCGCGCGACAGGTGCGCTGCACGACATAGAGCGAGGTGCCGATCAGCGCGTTGCCGCCGAAAGCGAAGATGGCAGCCGAGGTGTGCACCGGGCGCAACCGGCCGAACGAGAGAAATTCGAGCCCGAAGTTCAGCGCCGGGAAGGCCAGTTCGAGGGCGATGTAGACGCCGGCGGCGAAGCCCACCACGCCCCAGAAGATCGTGGCGATGGTGAAGGCGCGGATCACCGCGTCCTCGAACACCACGGCGGTGCTGCGCGGTGCCGGCACGGCCCGATAATCGGCTGTAATCACGCTCATCCTTGCTTCCCCATGCGCGATGGACGGTGGCCCGAACGAATATTGCGTGGCCTTTGTGCCATCGCGCTCCCACCCCCTGCCTTGATCGCGGTCAATGCAGCGCGCAGCCCCTCGAGACATGGTGCCGCAGACGCTTTCGGGAGGAGAAATGAGCGAGGCAGTTCCGGTCTTCGCGACTGTTCCGCGAGTGCGCCAGGTTGCGCTCGATCGGCCGTGGAGCTGGCTGCGCGCCGGCTGGATCGATCTGGTGCGCACGCCCGATGCCAGCCTGGCCTACGGCCTGGCCCTGGCAGCATTCAGCGCGGCGATTTCGCTTGGACTGTGGCTGGCCGACCTGCTCTATCTGCTGCTGCCGCTCACCACTGGCTTTGCCCTGGTGGCGCCGATGCTGGCGGTCGGCGTCTACGAGATCAGCCGACAGCAGGAACTCGGCCAGCCGGCTTCGTTCCGCAGCACGACCGGCGCGATCCGACGCAACATGTCGCAGCTTGCCGCCATGGGCCTGCTGCTTGCCCTGCTGCATCTGGTGTGGGTGCGTATCGCCATCCTGCTCTATGCGCTGTTCTTCTCGGGCCAGAATCCGAGCCTCGGCGAAGCCATCAACAACATGGTGTTCACCAATGTCGGCCTGGCCTTCCTGGTGCTTGGCACCTCGATCGGCTTCGTGCTGGCGGCGATCGCCTTCGCCATCAGTGCCGTCTCCCTGCCGATGCTGGTGGACAAGCCGGTCAGCGCGTTCACGGCCGTGGCCACCAGCGTCGCTGCGGTGCGTCGCAACGCCAAGCCGATGGCGCTGTGGGCTGTGCTGATCGCCGGCTTCACGGCGCTCGGGATCGTCACTTTCTATCTGGGCTTGATCCTGGTGCTGCCGCTGATCGGCCACGCCACCTGGCACGCCTATCGCGATTTGGTCGAATTGCCGGGCTAGATCCCGGCCAACTGCGCCGCGAACAGCATCAGCAGTACCGCATTCAGCGCCAGCAGCGGCGCCGTCAGGCGTCGCAGCATGCCGCGCCAGCGCTGCGCCAGCGTGGCGCCCGCGAAACCCGCCACCATCAGGATCGGCGCCGTACCGGCGGCGAAGGCCGCCATGCCGAGCGCGCCGAGAATCGGATCGCCCGTGCCGCCGGCAACGGCCAGGGCGGCATAGACCAGGCCACAAGGCAGGAAGCCCAATGCAACGCCCAGCAGGTATCCCTTGACGCCGCGCGGATCGGCCGCCAGCGGCTGCACCAGCCGGGTCAAGCCGTTCATCAGGCGGCCCGAGATCGGCAAGGACAGCCCGGGCAGGCGGTTGAGCGCCATCAGCAGGAACAGGATCGCCCCCAGCGCCAGCAGCAAGCCCGCCACCCAGCGAAAGCCGCTCCAGCCGACGAAAGCATGGGAGATCGCCGCCGCCGCGGCGCCCATCGCGGCATAGGAGGTGGCGCGGCCGAAATGGTACCTCAGCAGAGCCGCCGCCCGTAGCCGGCGCCATTCGCTCATCGCGCCACCGCTGCCGTCGACGCGGTTGGCCACCTGCGCCAGCACAAAGGGCGAGCACATGCCGATGCAATGGGTGGCGCTGCCGATGACGCCGGCCAGAAACAGGCTGCCCAGAATGCCGTAGGACGGCAGCCAGGCAGCAAGGTCGAAAGGTCCGCAGTCATGGGTCATGACCGCGCACGCTAGGGATCGCGCCCGCCCCCGACCTTGATTTCAATCAAGGGCAACTTCGCCGCGATCAAGCAGAATAAAATCGATGAATCGGTTCTCCCAACCGCTCGATATCGAAGCCGCGCCCTGCCATGGCGGGCAGCGCTTCGAGGATTGCGTGCATTGTCACGTGCGGCGACTGGCCATCTGCGGCGCATTGGAGCCGGCCGAACTCGAGCCGATGGCCCGGCTGGTCACCCACAAGCGCCTGGCCAAGGGAGACCAGCTGTTCGAGGAGAACGCCGCAGCCGATCACGTCTACACGCTGACCTCCGGCGCGATGCGGCTCTACAAGCTCCTGCCCGACGGGCGGCGGCAGATCATCGGCTTCGCCCTGCCCGGCGACTTCCTGGGCCTGACCGCCACCCAGCGCTATTTCTATTCGGCCGAGAGCATCGCCGATTCGACGCTGTGCCGCTTCAGGCAGGCCGATCTTGCGGTGCTGTTCCGGCTGTTTCCACAGATGCAGGACCGTCTGCTGCGCATGACCAGCGGCGAGCTGGCGGCGGCGCAGGACCAGATGCTGTCGCTGGGCCGCAAGGAGCCGGTGGAGCGCGTCGCCACGTTTCTGGCGAGCCTGGCGCGGCGGCTGCGTCGCTTCGGCGATCCCGGCCCCTATGTCACCCTACCGATGACGCGCGCCGATATCGCCGACTATCTCGGCCTGACCATCGAAACGATCAGTCGCAGCTTCACCAAGCTGAAGACCGCGCGCCTCATCGCGCTGCCGTCGCCGGAGCGGGTGTTCATCGCCGATCCGGCCAAGCTGGCCGCCCTGGCGCGCGGCGAACGGGCGCAGAGCGGTCGGGGCCAAGGCAGCGAATAGGTTCCGACGTTGGCGAAGCTCTTCATCGCCTCCGGCACGGCCTCCGGTCGCCGTATCTGAGCTTGCGCACCTTGGCCAAAGCCAGCCCGGCAAACGCATCGGCGATCTTCTCCGCCACCAGGATGCGCTTGGCCGCCGTGCGACGCTGGCCCGAGTTCTTGGTGGCCCCGGCCACGGCCAACTCGGCGTTCTCCAGGTCGGCCTCTGCCATCACGATCGGCGGATCGTTGCCGTCCAGCTCCGGCACCACGCGGCGATAGCCCGCTTTCCCGGCGATGCATTTGCCGACCGGCACGCTGCCGGTGAAGGTCACAAGATCGATATTCGGGTGACGATCATCGCGTCGCCGAAGCCGCCGGCAGGCCGGTGACCACCGACAGCATCGGCGGCGGCAGGCCGGCCTCGTACAACATATCGGCCAGCGCCAGCGCGATGAGCGGCGGCAGCGCGGTGGACTTGACCACGATGCGGTTGTTGGTGGCGATGGCCGGCGCGATCTTGTGCGCCACCATATCGAGCGGATGGTTGAACGGCGTGATGGCTGATCGCGCCCAGCAACGGTGACGTGACTGCTCTCGCCGCCGGCCAGCGCCGTGATGCGCTCGAACGCTGCCTGGTTGATGCGCAGGTGGCGCGTCGCGTGAGCCCCAGCCGTGCGGCATCGCCTGCCTGACCGCGCGCCACGTGGTCAGCGGCCCCGGCGTCAGCAGCAATGGATCGCCGGTTTCGGAGACGGCAGGCGGCTGCGCCATGGAAGCTCCTTCGAAAACCGCGCCCAGAGTCGACTCGCCTCTACTATAATTCAAATATATAGTGGCGATGTTACATATCGGTTAATCCTATATGAGACTGACCCAGCTCCGCGCCTTCCACCTGGTGGCACGCGACCGCAGCTTCACCGCCGCGGCGCGCTCGGCCGGCGTCAGCCAGCCCACCATCTCGGGCCAGGTGCGGGCGCTGGAGGACAGCTACCGGGTGCGGCTGCTCGAGCGCCGCCCGCGCGGCGCGCGGCTGACCGAGCTGGGCCAGCGCCTGTTCGCCATCACCAACCGGCTGTTCGCCCTGGAGGACGAGGCGCTGGCGCTGCTGTCCGGCGTCAGGACGCTGGCACGGGGCCATCTGCGGGTCGCCGCCGACAGCGCCTATCACGTCATGCCGGTGCTGGCCGAACTGCGCAGCCGCCACAAGGGCGTCACCTTCTCGCTGTCGATCGGCAATTCGGCCGACGTGCTGAAGCAGTTGTTCGACTTCGAGGCGGAGGTGGCGGTGATGGCCAAGACCGTG
Organism: uncultured Hyphomicrobiales bacterium; assembly: GCA_964458605.1. Classification (GTDB taxonomy): domain Bacteria; phylum Pseudomonadota; class Alphaproteobacteria; order Reyranellales; family JAQSWP01; genus JBBSNV01. The sequence goes on from CAYWLS010000002.1 coordinate 205,773, forward strand.
TCCGATCCGCGCCTGCATTCGCTGCTGCTGCAGCACGACGATATCGTGCTGTTCGTGCCGCGGCGCCACGGCTGGGCCGGCCGCCGGCGCGTCAAGCTGCAGGACCTGGCGGGCCAGGCCGTCGTGCTGCGCGAGCGCGGCTCGATCGCGCGCGAGACCTTCGAACAGGCGCTGGCCGAAAGCGGCGTGCGGCCGGGCAGCCTGATCGACGTGCAGACCCGCGAGGGCGTGCGCGAGGCGGTCGCCGCCGGCTTCGGCATCGGCGTGGTGTTCCGCAGCGAATTCGGCAACGACAGGCGTTTCGTGTCCCTGGCCATCGCCGACCGCCGAATCGAAGTGGCCGAATACGCCGTGTGCCTGCAGGAAAGCCTGCGCCTGGGCCTGGTGCGCGCCTTCATGGACCGGGCGGCCGCCATGACGGGAAAGCCGGCAACCCCTTGAACTGAATCAACCTCATCCATCGCAAGCGCTTAGGATCGGATATGAGCATCAGTCTTCGTCCCGACGATCTGCCGCCCAGCGCCAATGCCGCCGGCTGGCATCTGTTTGTCCCCAAGCTCTACACCACCTTGCGCCAGGGCTATCGGCCGGTCGACCTGCGCCACGATCTGATCGCCGGGCTGACGGTGGCGATCGTCGCCCTGCCGCTGGCCATGGCGCTGGCCATCGCCTCCGGCGCCACGCCCGACAAGGGGCTGATCACCGCCGTGGTGGCCGGCTTCCTGATCTCGGCGTTGGGCGGCAGCCGCTTCCAGATCGGCGGGCCGACCGGCGCCTTCGTGGTGGTGGTGTTCGACGTCATCCAGCGCCACGGCTATGACGGGCTGGTGGTCGCCACCCTGATGGCCGGAGCCATCCTGGTGGTGGCCGGACTGGCGCGGCTGGGCAGCTGGATCAAGTTCATCCCCGAACCGGTGGTGACCGGCTTCACCGCCGGCATCGCCGTCATCATCTTCAGCAGCCAGATCAAGGATTTCTTCGGCCTCGCCATGGCCCAGGTGCCGGCCGAGTTCTTCGACAAGTGGCAGGCCTTCTGGGCGGCGCGCGACACGGTCAGCCTGCCCGCCCTGGCCATCACCTTGGGCGCGCTGGCGATCATCGCAGCGCTGCGCCGCTTCGCGCCGCGCTGGCCGGGCTTCCTGATCGCGGTGCTGGCGGCCTCGCTGGCGGCGGCCCTGCTGCATCTGCCGCTCGACACGATCGGCTCGCGCTTCGGCGGCATCGCTGCCAGCTTTCCGGCGCCGCGACTGCCGCATTTCGACCTGACGCGGCTGCACGAGCTGCTGCCCTCGGCTTTCACCATCGCCTTCCTGGCCGGCGTCGAATCGCTGCTCTCGGCCGTGGTGGCCGACGGCATGACCGGCCGGCGCCACCGCTCCAACTGCGAATTGGTGGCGCAGGGCGTGGCCAACGCCGCCTCGGCGCTGTTCACCGGCCTGCCGGCCACCGGCGCCATCGCCCGCACCGCCACCAACATCCGCTCCGGCGCACGCTCGCCGATCGCCGGCATGGCGCATGCGCTGTTCGTGCTGCTGTTCATGCTGCTGCTGGCGCCGCTGGCCTATTTCGTGCCGCTGGCCAGCCTGGCCGCGGTGCTGGCGGTGGTGGCCTGGAACATGAGCGAGAGCCACCGCTTCTTCCGGCTGCTGCGCGGACCATGGGGCGACCGCGCGGTGCTGCTGGCGACCTTCGGCCTGACGGTGGCGGTCGATCTCACGGTGGCGATCGAGGTCGGCGTGGTGCTGGCGGCCATTCTGTTCATGCACCGCATGAGCCAGGTGGTTACGGTCAGCAGCGGCGCGGCGCTGCTCGAGACCGATCGCGACGACCTGGCGCGGCCGCCGGTCGACCAATATACCCAGCGCGACGCGCTGCCGCCGGGCGTCGAGGTCTACAAGCTGCGCGGGCCGCTGTTCTTCGGCTCGGCCGACCGGCTGACCGACCTGCTCGACCGCATCGGCGGCCACCACCGCGTCTTCATCCTGCGCATGCGCGACATGTCGATGATCGATTCGACCGGCGCCAGCCGCCTGCGCGATTTCATCGAGCAGTGCCGTCGCCGCGGCATCACGATCGTGATGTCGCGCCTGCAGCCGCAGCCGCGCGACATGCTGCAGCGCCTGGGGCTGCTCGACGGCGTCGAGCAGGCGCGCAACTATGGCGAGGCGCTGGCGCTGGCCCAGCGCCTGGCGGCTTAGGCCGGCGCGGGACCGCGCGGGATCGCCCGGGCGGCCCTGGCCGGGCGGCTCAGGTCAGCGCCTGGCCGCCATCGACCACGACGGTCTGGCCGGTGATCCAGCTCGCCAGGTCGGAGGCCAGGAAAGCCACCACATTGGCGACCTCCTCCGGCCTGCCCATGCGGCCCCATGGCACGCGCGCCAGCACCGCGTCGTAGAGCTTGCGGTCGTGCAGGCGGCGCTGCTCCCAGGTGCCGCCGGGGAATTCGATCGAGCCCGGCGCCACGCAGTTGACGCGGATCTTCTTGGGCGCCAGCAGCACGGCCTGGGTCATGGCGTATTGGTTGAGCGCCGCCTTGATGGCGCCGTAGGGCGGATTGCGCGGCGACGGCTTGAGCGCAGAGATCGAGGAGATGTGGATGATCGAGCCGCCGCCCGCCCTCTCGATCAGCGGGATCGCCACCTGGCAGGCCCGCATGCTGGCCAGCAGATCGACCGCCACCGCATCGCCCCAACCCTTGTCGTCGTCGCTGCTGCCGAAGCCGGAGGCGTTGTTGACCAGGATATCGATACCGCCCAGCGCCTCGGCCGCCGCCTTCACATAGGCTTTCACCGCCTTGCCGTCGGCCAGGTCGCAGCTTTGCGCGTGAAGCTTGGCGCCCGTGGCCTTCAGTTCCGCGGCCGTCGCATCCAGTGCACCCTGCCCGCGTGCACAGATCGAAACCGCCGCACCGGTCTGCGCCAGGAGCAGCGCGATCGAACGACCGATACCGCGACTGCCGCCGGCGACAATGGCCCGCCTGCCGCTGAACTGGATTTTCATGTCCCTGACTCCTCTGTTTGGCGCTTCGCTACTGTTTAGCGCTTCGCTACGCGAACCTGCACGCCGGTCGATGCAGCTATGCGCTTCTTCCCAACTACGATGCAAAGGATTGATAGAGAATGGTTTTCTATCAATACCCGTTTTGTTCGCAGTCATATTGTCCGATATAATAAGCAAGCCTATATTAACGTTGCTTGTAAATGTTGCGAACAGTTATGCCCGGTAACATACCCTATCGAACCTTCGGCTTCGTTCTGCACGACGTGGCCCGCTTGCTGCGCAAACGCTTCGAGCAGAAAGCCCGCAGCCTTGGCCTGACGCGGTCGCAGTGGCAGGTGCTGGCTCACATTGCCCGCCACGAAGGCATCGGGCAGAGCGCCTTGGCCGACATTCTCGAGATCGAACCCATTACCCTCGGCCGCCTGCTCGACAGGCTTGAAGGAGCTGGCTTGGTGGAGCGTCGCGCCAATCCGCGCGACCGCCGCGCCTGGCAGCTCTTCCTGGCGGACAAGGCTCACCCCATTCTCGACCGCGTCTGGGAACTGGCTGGCGAGACCCGCGATGAGGCTATGGCGGGCCTGACCCCGGCCGAACAGGACCGGTTGCTCGCCATGCTGATGACCATCCGCAGCAATCTTTCCGAACGTACTGCGGCGCGCAGCGCTGCGATGCCGGCTGTCTTACGGAGTGCCGACAATGGCTGATGGCGAGGGTAACGCCCTACGCAGACAATCGCGCGAGGATTCGGCGCCCCGATCGGGCGAACCGCGCAGCGATGCCGCCGGGCCCCGGCCGATCGATTTGCGCGCCGACGCCACGCCCAAGCCGGCGGAGCCAAAGAGCGAGGCGCTCAAGCGGGCGGTGGAGGCGCCGCACGGCGCTCCCCATGGCGGCACGCCGGCGCGTGGCCGCAAGAAGCCTTCCCGGCGCCGGTCGGTGCGTTTCTTCCTGCTGCTGCTCGGGCCGCTGGTACTGATCGTGGGCGGCATTTTCATGTATCTGAACGGCGGTCGTTACGTCACGACCGACAACGCGTATGTGCAAGCCGACAAGCTCACCGTGACCACCGACGTGTCCGGCGTGGTGGCGTCGATCGCCGTCAAGGAAGGCCAGCGCGTCAAGGTCGGCGACGTGCTGTTCAAACTCGACGAGGAGCCCTTTCGCATCGCCCTGAACGGGGCGCAGGCGCAGCTGGCGACGGTTGCCGCCGATCTGGCCGCACAGCAGGCCAATTATCGGGAGAAGCTGGCCGATATCAAGAAGGCCGAGGCCGATCTCGACTACTACAACCGTGAATTCGACCGCCAGTCGGCCCTCGCCGCCTCGCGCGTAGCGTCCCAGGCGGCGCTGGACGTCGCGCGCCACAATCGCGACGCCGCCCAGCAGTCGATCGCCGCCCTGCAACAGCAGGCTGCCGCCTTGCTCGCCCAATTGGGCGGCGCACCCGACCTGCCGGTTGCCCAGCAACCGCGCTACCAGCAGGCCCAGGCCGCCGTCGATTCGGCGCAGCGCAACCTGCGCCGCACCGTGGTGACCGCATCGATTGCCGGCGTCGCGACCAACGTCGACAAGCTGCAGGTCGGTCAGTATCTGCCCGCCGCGCAAGGTGCCTTCAACCTGGTGGCGACCGATCAGGTCTGGATCGAGGGCAATCCGAAGGAAACCGACCTCACCTACGTGAAGGTGGGCGACAAGGCGACCGTAACGGTCGACAGCTTCCCGGGCCGCACCTGGGCCGGCACGGTGTGCAGCATCAGCCCCGCGACCGGCGCGGAGTTCTCGCTGCTGCCGGCCCAGAATTCGTCGGGCAACTGGGTCAAGGTAGTGCAGCGCATCCCGCTGCGAGTCTGCGTCGCCCAGCAGGACGGCGCGCCGCAGATACGCTCCGGCATGAGCGTCGAGGTGGAGATCGACACCGGCCACCAGCGCCACTTCAGCGATCTGTTCAGCTGGCTCTAGCCATGGCTGCGGCGGCAAAAAGCACGGAGCCGCATCTGGGCGCCATTACCATATGCGTGATGCTGGCGACCATCATGCAGGCGCTGGATACGACGATCGCCAACGTCGCGCTGCCTTACATGCAGGGCAGCCTGTCCGCCACCCTGGACCAGATCAACTGGGTGCTGACCTCCTATATCGTCGCCGCCGCCATCATGACGCCGCCCACCGGCTGGCTGGCGGCGCGTTTCGGCCGCAAGCGCCTGTTCATTTTCACCGTGGCCGGCTTCACCATCGCGTCCGCGCTGTGCGGCATGGCCACTTCGCTCGAGCAGATGGTGGGCTTCCGCCTGCTGCAAGGCGTGTTCGGGGCGCCGCTGGTGCCGCTGTCGCAGTCGGTCCTGCTCGATTCCTATCCGCGCGAAAAGCACGGCTCCGCCATGGCGCTATGGGGCGTGGGCGTGATGGTCGGGCCGATCCTGGGGCCGACCCTGGGCGGCTACCTGACCGAGTTCTACAACTGGCGCTGGGTTTTCTACATCAACCTGCCGATCGGCATCCTGACCATTCTCGGGCTCACCGCCTATTTGCACGAGACCAAGCTGGACAGCATCCTGCGTTTCGACTGGATGGGGTTCGGCACGCTCAGCATCGCCATCGGTGCGCTTCAGATGATGCTCGATCGCGGCCAGCAGCTCGACTGGTTCGGTTCGACCGAGATCGTCGTCGAGGCCGCGATCGCCGGCTTGGCGGTCTATCTGTTCCTGGTCCATACCTTCACGACCGACAACCCGTTCATCGATCCCAAGATCTTCCGCGACCGCAATTTCGCCACCGGCATGATCTTCATCTTCTTCGTCGGCATCATCCTGCTCGCCACACTGGCGCTGATGACGCCCTATCTGCAGAGCCTGATGGGCTATCCCGTGCTGACCGCCGGCCTGGTGCTGGCGCCGCGCGGCGTGGGGACGATGATCTCGATGATGCTGGTCGGCCGCATCATCAATCGCGTCGATCCGCGCTGGATGATCCTGACCGGCCTGGCGCTCACGGCTTTCTCGCTGTGGCAGATGACCGGCTTCACGCCCGACGTTTCGCAATGGACCCTGGTCCACACCGGAATGACGCAGGGCCTTGGCCTGGGCCTCATATTCGTGCCGCTTTCGACCATCACTTTCTCGACCCTTGCCCCGATGTTCCGCACGCAGGCCACTTCGCTGTTCGCCCTGATGCGCAATATCGGCTCCAGCATCGGCATCTCGATCGTGATCTTTCTGCTGGGCCGCAGCACCCAGGTCGTGCACTCCGAACTGGCCCTGCACGCCAATTCGCTGAACGATCTGTTCCGCGCCCCCAACGTCGCGGCGATCTGGAATCTCGGCACCGAGGCGGGCCGCCTGGCGCTCAACGCCGAGGTGACGCGCCAGGCCACCATCATCGCCTACGCCAACGACTTCAAGCTGATGATGTGGGTCGCCCTGCTCGCCATGCCGATGGTATTCCTGATGCGGCGCAACCGGTCGGCCCCCTCCGGCGGCCATGCCGTCGCAGCCCTGGAATAGACCCCGCTGGCGCCAGGCCGACGCGCCGCCCGGCGATCGCAAGTCGCAGCCTTCTTCCCGCATCCGGACTTGATCGCCGCAGGGGACAGGCCGATAACCCTGCCCATGTCCGCTCCCAAGCGAAACAAGCCCACCCTCTATCGCGTGCTGCGCGGCGCCAGCCTGCGCGAGGGACGGCTGTTGCCCAATCGCTGGGACCTGATCGCGCTGCTGCTGGTGATCGCCTTCATCGTCGTGCTTGCCAAGGCCAGCCAGGGGGCGCTCCAGCCGCTCGGCGTGCTGGACACCGCGCCGATTTCGCTCGATCCGTCCAACCTGCCCGAATACGCCGCCCGCACCGCCATCCGCATGCTGGCGGCGATGGCCCTGTCGCTGCTGTTCACCTTCACCTATGCCACCGCCGCGGCCAAGAGCCGCCGCGCCGAGCTGCTGCTGATCCCGCTGCTCGATATCCTGCAATCGGTCCCCATCCTGGGTTTTATTTCGGTGACGATCGTCTTCTTCATGTCCCTGGCGCCAGGGCGCGTGCTGGGGGCGGAGTTTGCGGCGGTATTCGCCATTTTCACCAGCCAGGCCTGGAACATGGCCTTCAGCTTCTACCAGTCGCTGCGCACCGTGCCCCGCGAATTGCACGAAGTCGGCCGCTGCTTCCGGCTGCCGCCGTGGACCGCGTTCTGGCGCATCGATGCCGCGTTTGGCGTGCCGTCGCTGGTCTGGAACATGATGGTGTCGATGTCGGGCGGCTGGTTCTTCGTGGTGGCAGCCGAGGCGATCAGCGTCGGCCACACCACCATCGCCTTGCCCGGCATCGGCTCCTATATCGCGCTGGCGATCGAACAGCGCAACCTGCCCGCCATCGCCTGGGCCATTGCGACGATGCTCGTCGTGATCCTGCTCTACGACCAGCTCCTGTTCCGCCCGCTGATCGCATGGGCCGCGCGGTTCCGCTTCGATAACGAACCGGGGGTCATTCCGCCAACCTCCTGGGCGCTCACCGTGCTGCGCCGTTCGATCCTGCTGCGCGCCGCCCGGCGGGCGGCCGGCCGCGCGGCCCGGCGCCTGACACCCACACTGACGCGCCATGCCGCGCGACCGGCCGGTCTTGGCCCTCCCCCCTCCCGCCAGTCCCGCTGGTTCGACTATCTCTGGCAGGCCTTCATCGCCCTTCTCGCCCTGGCCGCACTGGTTGCGGTCGGCCGTTACATCTTTGCCGCCCTGCCGCTGTCGGAGATCGGCCATGCCGCCCTGGTATCGCTGGCTACGGCGTTGCGCGTATTCGTGCTGATCGGCCTGGCCAGCCTGGTCTGGGTACCGGTCGGCGTGTGGATCGGCTTCCATCCCGGTTGGGGGCGCTTCGTCCAGCCGGTGGCGCAGTTCCTGGCCGCCTTCCCGGCCAACCTGCTGTTCCCCATTGCGGTCTTCGCCATCGTCACCTGGAAGCTCGACCCCAATGTCTGGCTGAGCCCGCTGATGATCTTCGGCACCCAGTGGTACATCCTGTTCAACGTCATCGCCGGCGCCAGCGCCATGCCCGGCGAGTTGCGCGACGTCGGCACCAATCTGGGGGTGCGGGGCTGGCTGTGGTGGCGCAAAGTGGCCCTGCCCGGCATCTTCCCGTATTTCGTCACCGGGGCGATAACCGCCTCGGGCGGCTCGTGGAACGCCAGCATCGTGGCCGAGTATGTCACCTGGGGCGACCGGACGCTGACCGCCGACGGTATCGGCGCCTACATTGCCCAGGCCACCGTCGATGGCGATTTTCACCGCATCGCCCTGGGGGTCACGGTAATGAGCCTGTTCGTGGTCGTCATCAACCGTACCCTGTGGCGGCCGCTCTACTATTACGCCGAACGAAAGTTCCAACTCGGTTAGGACACGCCGATGGACCAGAACATTGCCAACCCCGCCCGTCCGCCTGCCGGCGGATCCGCCCTGCTGCATGTGGAAAATGTCCGGCAGGCGTTCCAGAGACCCAGTGGCGAGCCGCTGGTGGTGCTGGATGGCGTCAATCTCGAACTGCGCGAAGGCGAGATCGTTGGCCTATTGGGTCGCTCGGGCTCGGGCAAGTCGACCCTGCTGCGCCTGATCGCCGGGTTGAACCGGCCGGTCGCCGGCAAGGTCGAATATCTCGGGCAGCCGGTCGAGGGGCCCGCGCCGGGCATCGTCATGGTGTTCCAGAGCTTTGCGCTGTTTCCCTGGCTGACCGTGCTGGAAAACGTCGAGATCGGCCTGGAGGCGCTCGGCCTGCCGCGCGAGGAAATCCGCCGCCGCTCGCTGTCGGCGATCGACATGATCGGCCTGGACGGCTTCGAATCGGCCTATCCGCGCGAGCTGTCCGGCGGCATGCGCCAGCGGGTCGGCTTCGCGCGCGCCCTGGTCGTCCATCCCAACATCATGCTGATGGACGAGCCGTTTTCCGCGCTCGACGTGCTGACGGCGGAGAACCTGCGCACCGACTTCCTGGAGCTGTGGTCGTGCGGCCAGTTGCCCATCAAATCCGTCCTGCTGGTTACCCACAACATCGAGGAAGCGGTGCTGATGTGCGACCGCATCATGGTGTTCTCGACCAATCCGGGGCGCATCGTCAGCGAGGTCAAGGTCAACCTGCCGACGCCGCGCGACCGTCTCGACCCCGCCTTCCGCGAACTGGTGGAACGCATCTACGTCCAGATGACGCTCAAGCCCCAGCCGGCGCCGGCCGCCGCCCGCGCCGACCGCATTCCCGGCAGCGGCCTCAGCCTGATCCTGCCGCGCGTCTCGACCAACCTGATGGCCGGCCTGCTCGAGGCGCTGGCAGCGCCGCCCTATAGCGGCAAGGCCGACCTGCCGCAGATCGCCTCGGCGCTGCACATGGAAATCGACGACCTGTTCCCGGTGGCCGAGAGCCTGCAGCTCCTGCATTTCGCGGAACTGGGCGACGGCGATCTCACCCTGACCGAGGACGGGCGGCAATTCGCCAATGGCAGCGTGGACGAGCGCAAGAAACTGTTTGCGCGCCACCTGCTGGCCTATGTGCCGCTGGCCGGCCATATCCGCCGCATTCTCGACGAGCGCGCCTCGCACAAGGCGCCCAAGACCCGCTTCAGCGACGAGCTCGAGGACCACATGACCGAGCAGGCGGCCGAGCAGTCGCTGCGCGCCGTCATCAGTTGGGGCCGCTACGCCGAGGTTCTCGCCTATGACGACGAGCACGGCATCTTCAGCCTGGAAAACCCGAGCTAAGGCCGGATTTTACGCCTTTTTTACGCCGCCGGCCTCCGCTCCGAATAGCGGCTTGACGCGTATCAGACATATTTTTCCAACCGGTTGCTAGACAAGCCGGGACGCCCGGCTTGTCCGCTGGAGGGTTGGATGCCTGACACCGCCTTGCTCGTTCTGGGCGTTTTCTTCTTTGCCGTCGCCGCGATCTACCTGCTGGCTTGCGAGCGGGCCTGACCATGCTGCTCGATTTCATCCTGGGCGGCGCGGTTTCGCTCGGCCTGCTGCTCTACCTGATCGCCGCCCTGCTGCGCCCGGAGCGCTTCTGACATGACCGCCAATGGTTGGCTGCAGATCGCCGTCGCGCTTGGCCTGGTTCTTCTTACCGTCAAGCCGCTCGGCATCTGGATGGCGCTGGTGTTCGCCGGCGATGTCCGCATCCTGGCCGGGCTGGAGCGACGGATCTATCGCTGGTCCGGAATCGAGCCCGAACAGGACCAGCATTGGACCAGCTATGGGCTGTCGGTGCTGCTGTTCAGCGCGGTGTCGTTCGTCGGCCTCTATTTGCTGCTGCGATGGCAGGATCTGTTTCCGCTCAATCCGACCGGGCTGCCGCCGGTACCGCCGGACCTGGCTTTCAACACTGCCGCCAGCTTCGTCACCAACACCAACTGGCAATCCTACGCCGGCGAATCGACCATGAGCCATTTCAGCCAGATGGCCGGACTGGCGGTGCAGAACTTCGTGTCCGCCGCGGTCGGCATCTGCCTGGCGATGGCACTGATCCGCGGCTTCGCGCGCGCCCAGGCCACCGGTCTGGGCAATTTCTGGGCCGATCTGGTACGCTGCACCCTCTACATCCTGCTGCCGCTGTCGGCGGTCATTGCCGTCGTGTTCGTGGCGCTGGGCATGCCGCAGAATTTCGCCGGGCCGGTCGAGGCCCATACCCTGGAAGGCGTCAGCCAATTGATCGCGCAGGGACCGGTCGCCTCGCAGGAGGCGATCAAGATGCTGGGCACCAATGGCGGCGGCTTCTTCAACGCCAACTCGGCGCATCCCTACGAGAACCCGACCGCCCTCACCAACCTGATCCAGATGTGGGCCATCTTCAGCCTGGGCACGGCGCTGACCTACGTGTTCGGCCGCATGGTGAAGAACCAGCGCCAGGGCTGGGCGATCCTGGCGGCCATGATGGTGCTGGTGGTGGCCGGCGTGGCCGCGATCTATTGGGCCGAGAGCGCCGGCAATCCGCAATTCGCCAAGCTCGGCCTGGACAGCGCCGCCAACTGGGAAGGCAAGGAGACGCGCTTCGGCCTGGCCGCCACCGCGATATTCGCCGAGGTCACCACCGCCGCCTCGTGCGGCGCGGTCAACGCCATGTTCGACAGCCTCACGCCGCTGGGCGGGCTGGTGCCGATGTTCAACATACAGCTCGGCGAGATCGTGGTCGGCGGCGTCGGCTCGGGCCTGTACGGCATGCTGCTGTTCGCCATCCTGGCCATCTTCATCGCCGGGCTGATGGTCGGGCGCACGCCCGAATATGTCGGCAAGAAGATCGAGGCCAAGGAGGTCAAGCTCACCATGCTGGCCATCCTGGTGCTGCCGCTGTCGATCCTGGGCCTGACAGCGCTGGCCAGCGTGCTGCCCGGCAGCCTCGACAGCCTGGCCAATGGCGGCCCGCACGGCTTCAGCGAACTGCTCTATGCCTATACCTCGGGCACCGGCAACAACGGCTCGGCTTTCGCCGGGCTCAACGCCAACACGCCGTTCTTCAACCTGACCATCGGGCTGGCCATGCTGATCGGCCGCTTCCTGATGATCGTGCCGATGCTGGCGGTGGCCGGCAGCCTGGCAGCCAAGAAGAGCGTGCCGGCCAGCGCCGGCACCTTCCCCACCACCGGCGGGCTGTGGGTCGGCCTGCTGATCGGGACCATCCTGATCGTCGGCGGGCTGGTGTTCTTTCCGGCGCTGGCGCTGGGGCCGATCGTCGAACATCTCTCCCTGCAAACCGGCACGCTGTGGTGACCGCCATGAAAGCCGCTTCCCTGTTCGACCGCGCCATCCTGGCGCAGGCCGCCGGCCAGGCCTTCGTCAAGCTCGATCCGCGCCACCTGATGCGCAACCCGGTGATCTTCACCACCGGCGCGGTCGCGATGCTGACCAGCCTGCTGTTCGTGCGCGACCTGCTGGCAGGCGGCGCGCCGGGCTTCACCGGCCAGATCGCGCTGTGGCTTTGGATCACCGTGCTGTTCGCCAATTTCGCCGAAGCGGTGGCCGAAGGCCGCAGCAAGGCACAGGCCGACTCCCTGCGCAAGACGCGCAGCGATACCATGGCCCGGCGCATCGAGCCAGACGGCTCGATCGACGAGGTATCCGCCTTCAAGCTCAAGCTCGACGACGTCGTGCTGGTGGAGGCCGGCGAGATCATTCCGGGCGACGGCGAAGTGATCGAGGGTATCGCCACGGTCGACGAGAGCGCCATTACCGGCGAATCGGCGCCGGTGATCCGCGAATCGGGCGGCGACCGGTCGGCGGTGACCGGCGGCACGCGCGTGCTGTCGGACCGGATCAAGGTGCGCATCACCGCCACCGCCGGCTCCAGCTTCCTCGACCGCATGATCGCGCTGATCGAGGGCGCCGAGCGGCAGAAGACGCCCAACGAGATCGCGCTGGCGATCATGATCGCCGGCATGACGATCATCTTCCTGATCGCCACCGTGACCATCGAAGGCTTCGCCATCTATGCCGGCGGCGCCGTATCGGTGGCGGTGCTGGCGGCCCTGCTGGTGACCCTGATCCCCACCACCATAGGCGGACTGCTCTCCGCCATCGGCATCGCCGGCATGGACCGGCTGGTGAAGTTCAACGTGCTGGCCAAATCGGGACGCGCCGTCGAAGCGGCGGGCGACGTCGGCACCCTGCTGCTCGACAAGACCGGCACCATCACGCTGGGCAACCGCATGGCCACCGCCTTCGTCCCGGCGCCTGGCGTCAGCGAGCGCAAGCTGGCCGAGGTGGCGCTGCTGGCCAGCCTGGCCGACGAAACGCCCGAGGGCCGCAGTATCGTCGCCCTGGCGCGAGAGAAGTTCGGCCTTGCCGAAGCGGACAGGCCCGACAGCATGTTCGTATCCTTCACCGCGCAAAGCCGCATGAGCGGGATCGATATCGGCGGGCATTCGGTACGCAAGGGCGCCGTCGATGCCGTGCTGGCCTGGGCCGGGGTCGACAATCCGCCCGCCGCCTTCAAGGAGGCGGTGGACAGGATCGCCCGCGCCGGCAGCACGCCGCTGGCGGTGGCGGAGAACCGCCGGCTGCTGGGCGTGATCCAGCTCAAGGACGTCATCAAGGACAAGATCAAGGAGCGCTTCGTCGAGTTGCGCCGCATGGGCATCCGCACCGTGATGATCACCGGCGACAACAAGCTGACGGCTGCGGCCATCGCTGCCGAAGCGGGGGTCGACGACTTCCTGGCCGAAGCCACGCCCGAGACCAAGCTCGGGCTGATCCGCCAGGAACAGGAATCGGGCAAGCTGGTGGCGATGTGCGGCGACGGCACCAACGACGCGCCGGCGCTTGCGCAAGCGGATGTCGGCGTGGCCATGAACACCGGCACGCAGGCCGCCCGCGAGGCGGGCAACATGGTCGATCTCGACAGCGATCCCACCAAGCTGATCGAGGTGGTGTCGATCGGCAAGCAGTTGCTCATGACGCGCGGCGCGCTCACCACCTTCTCCATCGCCAACGACGTGGCCAAGTATTTCGCCATCATCCCGGCTCTGTTCGTCGCCACCTACCCGCAGCTCGGCGCGCTCAACGTCATGCGCCTGGCCACGCCGCAAAGCGCCATCCTGTCGGCGGTGATCTTCAACGCGCTGATCATCGTGGCGCTGATCCCGCTGGCGCTGCATGGCGTGGCCTACCGGCCGGTCGGCGCCGCCCAGGTACTGCGCCGCAATCTGCTGGTCTATGGCCTGGGCGGCATCGTCGTGCCGTTCGTCGGCATCAAGCTGGTCGATCTGGCGGTTTCCGCCATCGGCCTGGCCTAGAGGAGCTTTCCATGCTCGAGACCCTGCGTCCCGCCGTGGTCGTGTTCGCCGTTCTGTCCGTCGTGACGGGATTGATCTATCCCTTCGCCATATACGGCATCGGCCAGGCCGCTTTCCCGGCCGCCGCCAATGGCAGCCTGGTGCAGCGCGACGGCAAGGTCGTCGGCTCCAGCCTGATCGGCCAGAACTTCGCCGACGCCAAATATTTCTGGCCGCGGCCGTCCGCCACAACCGCCCCGGATCCCAAGGACGCCAGCAAGACCGTAGCGGCACCCTACAACGCCAATGCGTCGACCGGTTCCAATCTTGGCCCCACTTCCAAGGCCCTGATCGACCGCATCGCCGCCGATGCCGCCCGATACCGACAGGGTGCAGCACCGGTGCCAACCGCGCTGGTCACGGCGTCGGCCTCCGGCCTCGATCCGGATATCTCCCCGGCCGCGGCGCTCTACCAGGTGCCGCGGGTGGCCGCCGCGCGCCATATGAGCGAGGACAGCGTGCGGGCCCTGGTGATAGGCCATGCGGCAGGCCGCCAGCTCGGCTTTCTGGGCGAGCCGACGGTAAACGTGCTAGCGTTGAATCTGGCGCTCGACGATGCCCAACGCCAGAACGATGGCCGAGCCAAACCATAGACAGCACGAAACCCGCCCCGCACCCGAGGCGTTGCTGGCCGCTGCGCACGCCGAGGGACGCGGCGACGGACGCGGCCGGCTCAAGATCTTCCTCGGCGCGGCGCCCGGCGTGGGCAAGACCTACGCCATGCTCAAGGCGGGCCATAGCCGCGCCAAGGATGGCGTCGACGTCGCGATCGGACTGGTCGAGACCCATGGCCGGGCCGAGACCGAAGGACTGATCGGCGGCCTCGAAGTCCTGCCGCGCCTGACCTTGCCCTATCGCGGCCGGGTGCTTCGCGAGTTCGATCTCGACGCCGCCTTGCGCCGCAAGCCGCGGTTGATCCTGGTCGACGAGCTGGCCCATACCAATGCACCCGGGGCGCGCCACCCCAAGCGCTGCCAGGACGTGCTGGAACTGCTGGCGGCCGGCATCGACGTCTACACCACGCTCAACGTGCAGCACCTGGAAAGCCTCAACGACGTGGTGGCGAAGATCACCCGCGTCCGGGTGCGCGAAACCCTGCCCGACGAAATCCTCGAACGCGCCGACGAGGTCGAACTGGTCGACCTGACCCCGCAGGAGCTGATCAAGCGCCTGCACGAGGGCAAGGTCTATGTCGAAGGCCAGGCGCAGCGCGCGCTGCGGCACTTCTTCCAGCCGGGCAACATCACCGCCTTGCGCGAGCTGGCGTTGCGGCGTGTCGCGGAACGGGTCGACGAACAGATGGTCGACTATATGCGCCAGCACGCCATCGTCGGGCCGTGGCCGGCGGGCGAACGGATCCTGGTCTGCGTCGGCCCCGATGCCGGTGCGCTGGCCCTGGTACGCGCCGGCCGCCGCCTGGCCGACCAGCTGCATGCGCCCTGGACCGCGGTCTATGTCGAGATGCCCGGCCACTACCGGCTGAGCGAGGAGGCGCGCACCAGCATCGCCGATGCGCTGCGCCTGGCCGAGCAGCTCGACGGCGAGACCATCACCCTGCCGGCGCGCGACCTGGTCGAAGAACTGCTGCGTTTCGCCCACGAGCGCAACATCACGCAGATCGTCATCGGCTACAACAAGCGGCCGCTGCTGCGACGCCTGAACGGGCGCTCCCTGGTCGAGGCGCTGCTGCGGCGCAGCGGCGAGGTCGCCGTCCATGTCGTCCCGCTGGCTGCCCAGTCCCAGTCGAGTTCGTGGCGCCGCTTCCTGCCCCCGGTGGGCTGGCGGCGCTATCTCTGGCCGATCGTCTACGTCGCCGGCGCCGTGGCGGCGGGCGGCGCGGCCGAGCGGGTGTTTCCGCTGCCAACGCCCCAGCCGTTCTTCTTCCTGGCGGTGCTGCTGGCGGCGGTGCGCTACGGCCTGATCGCTTCCTTGCTCGCCTCGGCGCTGTCTTTCGCCGCCTACAATTATTTCTTCATCGAGCCACGCTATACTTTCACGGTGGCCCAGCCCCATGAGGTCGTGGGCCTGTTCCTGTTTTTCGCCGTGGCGATGCTGGTCAGCGGGCTGGCGGCGCGCAGCCGCGACCAGGCCGAAGATGCGCGCCGCCGCATGCGCAGCCAGCGCAGTCTCTACGATTTCAGCCGCAAGCTTGCCACCACCATCGGTCTCGACGACGTGCTGTGGGCCGCCTCCTACCAGATCGCCTCGACGGTGCGCGGCAAATGCGTGGTGCTGCTGCCCGAAGGCGAAGACCTCAAACTGGCGACAAGCTACCCGCCGGGCGAGGAACTGAGCGCCGGCGACCTCACCGCTTCGCGCTGGGCCTTCCAGCACGCCGAGGCCGCCGGGCACGGCACATCCACCCTTCCCACCCTGATCTGGCGTTTCGAGCCGTTGCAGACGTCGCGCGGCACGGTGGGCGTGATGGGCCTGAGCGGGCTGGACGGTCCGGCGGATATCGACTCCAACAGTCGCCGCGCCGTCTCGGCCCTGGTCGACCAGACCGCAGTGGCCATCGAACGCGCCCGGCTCGACGAGGAGATGAGCGAGGCCCGCGTCATGGCCGCCAGCGAGAAGCTGCGGCACGCGCTGCTCTCCTCGATCAGCCACGATCTGCGCACGCCGCTGGCGTCGATCACCGGCGCCGTCACCAGCCTGAAGGCCTACGGAGACAGCTACGACAAGGCAACCCGCGCCGACCTGCTCGACACGATCGACGAGGAAGCCGACCGGCTCAACCGCTTCGTCGGCAACCTGCTCGACATGATTCGCCTCGAGGCCGGCATGCTGGAGCCCAAACGCGACTGGGTGGCGATCGACGATCTGCTGGCCTCGGCTGCGGCCCGCGCCCGCCGTCATGTCGGCGGTCGCAAGCTGCGCATCGAGGCCGCGCCTGGCCTGCCGCTGTTGCAGCTCGATTTCGTGCTGATGGAGCAGGTGCTGTTCAACCTGCTGGACAATGCGGCCAAGTATTCCGCCGACGATTCCACCATCGCGCTCAAGGCGCGCGCCGAGAACGGTCGCCTGCTCATCGAAGTGATCGACGACGGCAAGGGCATCCCGCCGGAAGACCTCGAGCGCGTGTTCGACAAGTTCCATCGCGTCAGCGGCGGCGACCGCCAGAGCGCCGGCACCGGGCTGGGGCTGGCGATCTGCCGCGGCATCGTCGAAGCCCATGGCGGGCAGATTCGTGCCCAGAGCCCGGCCGCCTCCGGCCACGGCACCGCCATTGTCATTACCCTGCCTCTGTCCGCCACCAGCGCCCGCCTTGGCGAGAACGCCGCATGAGCGACATGATGGCCGGCAGGAACGACAACATCGTACTGGTGGTGGACGACGAGCCGCAGATCCGCCGCTTCCTGCGTCCCAGCCTGACCGCGCAAGGCTTCACCGTGGTCGAAGCCGCCAATGCCGAGGAAGCGCTGACCCAGGCAGCCGCGGTCAAACCTGCCATCATCGTTCTCGACATGGGCTTGCCCGATCGCGACGGCATCGAAGTGATCCATGCGCTGCGCGAATGGACGCAGACGCCGATCCTGGTGCTGAGCGTACGCGATCGCGAGGCGGAGAAGATCGCCGCTCTGGACGCCGGCGCCGACGACTATGTCGAGAAGCCATTCGCCATGGGCGAATTGCTGGCCCGGCTGCGCGCTGCCTTGCGACACCGGCTGCGCCAGCAGGGCGAGGCGCCGATATTCCGCAGCGGAAAGCTGGCTGTCGACCTGGTGCGCCGGGAAGTCAGTCTGGGCGGCCAGCCGATCAAGCTGTCGCCCAAGGAGTACGACCTGCTGCGGCTGCTGGTGCAGCATGCGGGCAAGGTCGTAACCCAGCGTCAGATCCTGCAGCAGATCTGGGGTCCGGCCCATGTCGAGGATACGCAGTATCTGCGCGTCTATATCGGGCAGTTGCGGGAGAAGCTGGAAGACGACGCCACCAAACCCGCCCTGATTGCCACCGAGCCGGGCGTCGGCTACCGGCTGATCGACAAGGGTTAGCCGTCGGCCAGCGACAAAAGCGCGGCCGCCGAGCGGCCGGCGATGGCGCCCAGCACCACCGCGCTCAACAGCCCATTGCCCGAAAGATAGCCGTCGACCGTCTCGCCCGACAGGCCGCAGGCCGCTCCGCCGCCGGCGAACAGATTGGGCAGCGCCGTCCCGTCCGGGCGCAGCACGCGCGCCTGGGCATCGACGACCAGCCCGCCCTGGGTGTGGAACAGCGCCCCAGTCACCTTGACGGCATAGAACGGCGCCACCAAAGCCGGTTTGGCGGTGAAATCGCGTCCGAACGGATCCTTCCCCTGCCCCGCCGCCAGCGCCCTGGTCTGCGCCAGGGTCGCCGCCAGCGCTTCGTCCGGCAGGCCGCATTGCGCGGCCAGCGCTTCGATCGAATCGGCCGATCTGGCAGCGCCTGCCTCGCAAGCATTGCGATAGTCCTCGAAGGTCAGCCCCAGCGCGTGCAACCGCGCATCGTAGATGTTCCATGCCACCTGGCCCGGCTGCGCCAGAACCGCCACCGACTGCTCGGAATAGCCATGGTGCTCGTTGGAGAAGCGTTCGCCTCGAGCATTGACCTGGAAGCCGCCCTCCATCATCAGCGCCCAGCTGATCAGCGCCTCCTGAGGCACTGCCACCGATCCATGGCCCTGGTAGGCGCCCATATGGCCGAGCGCCGCGCCCAGCGCCCGGCCCCAGCGCACCGCGTCGCCCCGGTTGCCGGCATGGCCGAAATACTTGGCGCCGGCCATTTCGGGAATGTGGTGCGCCACCATGGCCGCGTCGCCGCCGAATCCGCTGCAGGCCAGCACCAGCGCCGCGCAACCGATCGTCTCGCTGCCGCCGTCCGGCCGCACCAGCCGCAGGCCGCGCACCCTCCCGTCGCTGTCGGCGAACAAGGTCTCGACCCGGGCATTGCCAACGACGTCGATGCCGGCGCGCTCCGCCGCGTCCAGCAGGGCGCCCATCAAAGCCGCGCCGGTCCTTTCCTTCAGCGCATGCATGCGCAGCACGCTATGGCCCGGATAGAGGAAGCCTTCGACCAGCTCGAAGCCCACGCCATGGCGCGCCGCCAGCCAGTCGACCGTCGGCCCGGAGGCATGGGCCACGGTCCGCACGATCGCCGGATCGTTCTGGTCGTGCGCCTTGCGCTGGATATCCGCCGCCATCAGCTCCGGCGAGTCGGTCACGCCCCGCGCCCGCTGCATGGTGGTGCCGCTGGCCGGCACCATGCCCGACGACATCGCGGTCGAGCCGCTGGGCCGCGGATCGCGCTCCAGAACCAGGGCGCCGGCACCGGCATCGCGCGCCGCCAGCGCCGCCACCAGACCGCAAGCCCCGCCACCGACGATGGCGATCTCCGCTTCGGCATCGAAGGCCACTCCGGCCGCCGGCAGGACACTCATCGCGTTCCCCGCCGCCTCAAGCCGGAGCGATTGCCGATCTCTACCCGCTTGCGTTGCCGGCCGATCCGGTCGCTCATTCGGCCGCGCCCTTCTTGGCGCCCGGCCGGGCCGGGAAATTGTCGGCGTCGTACCGCTTGCCGCGCTCCAGCACCTGTTGCGTGCCCAACAATTCGTTCAGGCCGGTGAAGTCGAGCATCTGGTTGCGGAACGGCTCGGTGGTGCCGTGCCGCTTCAGGCTGGCGAAATAGTCGCCCATCAGCCGGGCCGTCGCGCGCACCAGGCCGCCCGGGAAGATCACCAGGCGATAGCCCATGGCTTCCAGCTCGGCCGCGCCCAGCAACGGCGTGTCGCCGCCTTCCACCATGTTGGCCATCAGCGGCACGCGTCCGCCGAACAACGCGGCCACCTTCTGCAGATCCTCGCGCGAGCGGGGCGCTTCGACGAACAGCAGGTCGGCGCCGGCCTCGACATAGCGCTCGGCGCGATCGAGCGCCGAGGCCATGCCCTCCACCGCAACCGCGTCGGTGCGGGCGACAACGATGGTATCGGCATCGCGCCGGGCATCGACCGCGGCCTTGATCTTTCCCGCCATCTCGGCGCCCGACACCAGCGTCTTGCCGGACAGGTGGCCGCAGCGCTTGGGCATGGTCTGGTCCTCGAGCTGGATCGCCGCTGCACCGCATCGCTCGAACAGCCGTACCGTGCGCTGCACGTTAAGCGCATTGCCGAATCCGGTATCGGCATCGACCATGACCGGCAGGTCGATGCGCTCGCGGATCTCGCTGAGGGTTTGTGCAACTTCGCTCATCCCAACCAACCCGATATCGGGCCGGCCGAAGCGGGTATAGGCGATCGACGCCCCCGACAGGTAGAGGGTGGCGAAGCCCGCCTGCTGCGCCAGCAAGGCGCTCAACGAGTCGTAGATGCCCGGCGCCACCACGATCGGGTCATTGGCCAGTTGGCGGCGCAAATCCTTGGCCTGGCTCATGGCCTGGTCTCCCCGGCATTGGTGGCGGCGCCCGTCGGCGTCGAAATCGATTCCTGCTTCATGTCACATACCCAGGTAAGAACGCTTCAGATCGGAATTGCTCATCAAGGCCGCCGCCGGTCCGGCCATCGCCACGCGGCCGTTTTCGATCACATAGGCGCGGTGCGCGATGGCCAGCGACTGCACCACGTTCTGCTCGACCAGCACGATGGCCAGTCCCAGGCCGTTGATACGCTGGATCAGCGCAAACATCTCCTCCACCAGCCGCGGCGACAGGCCCAGCGACGGTTCGTCCAGGATCAGCAAGCGCGGCTCGGCCATCAGGCCGCGGCCGATCGCCAGCATCTGCTGCTCGCCGCCGGACAGGGTGCCGGCTTTCTGGCCGAAGCGCTCCTTCAGCCGTGGAAATGTCGCCACCACAAGATCGATGTTCTGGGCGCGTCGGGCCCGCGCACGGCGATAGCTGCCCAGTTCCAGGTTCTCCCGCACCGTCATGTTGGGGAATACGCGGCGGCCTTCGGGCACCTGGATCAGTCCCGCCGCGACAATGGCCTGGGACGGCGCTCCGGTGATATCGGCGCCCTCGAACTGCACCGTGCCGGCGAACGGCCGGTAGATGCCGCTGATATTGTGGTTGAGCGTCGACTTGCCGACCCCGTTGGAGCCCAGCACCGCCACGATCTCGCCCGCAGCGACGTCGATATCGACGCCGCGCAGCACCTCGACCGCCCCATAGCCGGCATGCAGGCCCCGCACCTCAAGCATGGCCGGCCTCCTGCGCGGGCGATGCTGGCGGCTGCCCGCTGCCTTGCTGCAGGCGCTCGGCCGCGCCATGACCGAGATAGGCCTCGATCACCGCCGGATCGGCAGCGATCTGGGCCGGCCCGCCGCTGGCGATCAATTTCCCGTCGCTCAGCACATAGATGCGTTCGGCCAGGCTCATCACCGCCTGCATGACGTGCTCGGTCAGCAGAACGGTCACTCCGGAGTCGCGGATGGCGCGGATCATCGGGACGGTCTCGCCGATCTCGGTCGGATTGAGTCCCGCCATGACCTCGTCGAGCAGCAGGAAGCGCGGCTCGGTGGCCAGGGCTCGCGCCACCTCCAGCCGCTTTCGTCCGGCCACAGTCAGCCCCGATGCCGGCTTGTCGAGCATCGCCGCCATGCCGAGCTGTCGGGCGACCGCTTCGGCACGCCCCAACGCCTCCTCCCGATCGCCGTGGCGCAAATGGGCGCCCACGGCAATGTTCTGCCGCACCGTCAATCCGGCAAACGGCTGGGCGACCTGGAACGTGCGCACCAGGCCCAGCCCGCAGATCCGCTCCGGCGCCAGTCCGGTGATGTCGTGTCCGGCAAAGCGCACGCTGCCGCTGTCGGGCTTGAGGAAACCCGCGATCATCGAGAACAGGGTGGTCTTGCCGGCGCCATTGGGGCCGATCAGAGCGGCGATCTCGCCGGCGCCGACATGCATGCCGACCGAATCGACGGCCTGCAGCCCGCCGAAGCGCTTGCCCACATCGCGCAGGACCAGTAGCGGCTCAGTCATGCTGGCCTCGCAGCCGGCGCCAGCGTCGCAGCGCCATGCCGGCAAAGCCGTTGGGCAGGAACAGCACCATGATCACCAGCATCACGCCATACAGCACCAGGTTGAGGCCCGCCGCATCGCCAGTCGCCTGCTTGGCGATCTCGCCCGCCGCCTGCAGAACGATGGCGCCCAATACCGGGCCGAACACGGTGCCCAGCCCGCCGATGATCGGCACCAGCAGAGTCTCGACCGAGACGCCCGAGCCATAGGCCACGCGCGGATCGACATAGAGGAAACATTGGGCATAGAACGCACCCGCCAGCCCCGCCATCAGGCCCGACAGCACGATGGCGCGCAGCTTGGTTCCAAACACGCCGACGCCCAGGGCGCGCGCCGCGTCCTCGTTTTCCCGCACTGCCATCAGCCTGGCGCCAAAGCGCGAGTTCTCCAGCCAGCGGGTCAGCACCAGCCAGGCCACCACCAGCATCAGGGCCACGTAGTAGAAGGCGCGCTTGTCGGCGAACTGGAAATTGGCGGCGGTCTGGTTCAGCGGGATCAGCGTGCCGACGCCGCCGCCGGTGAAGTCGACCGAGTTGGCCAGGATGCGCAGCACCTCGGCGAAGGCCAGGGTCACCAGGGCGAAATAGGAACCGCGCAGACCGTAACGGAAGCTGAGGAAGCCGATGACGGCGCCGACCAGCGCGCCGCCCAGCCCGGCCAGTGCGAAAGTCGCCCAGGCATTGATGCCGAGCTTGACCTGCAGCACCGCCGCCACATAGGCGCCGGTGCCGAAGAACGCGGCATGGCCGAACGAGAACTGCCCGCCATAGCCGCCCAGCACGTTCCACGCCTGGCCCAGCATGGCGAAGAACAGCACCATCACCATGAAATTGATCCAGAATTCCGAGGCGATCAGCCACGGCAGGATGGCGGCGCCCAGCGCGAACAGCGCGATCAGCCGGCCAGTACGGTCGAAATTCATGCGCGATGTCCGAGCAGGCCGGTCGGCCGGAACAGCAGTACGGCGATGAAGATCACGAAGATGCCGATCTGGCCCAGGCTCTCGCCCAGGAACAGGCCGCCCACGCTCTCGGTGACGCCGATGATCATGCCGCCCAGCAGCGCGCCGGCGAACGATCCCATCCCGCCCAGCACGACGACGGTGAAAGCGATCAGCACGAAGGCCTGGCCGACATTGGGGCTGACGTAGAAGTTGGGCAGCAGCAGGCAGGCCGCGGCGCCGACGCAGGCCGTGCCGATGCCGAAGCTCATGGCGAAGACGTGGTCGACATCGATGCCGACCAGCCGCGCGCCATGACGCTCCTTGGCCAGGGCGCGGATCGCCTTGCCCAGATCGGTGCGGGCCATCAGCAGCCACAGCGCGGCGAACAGCACCAGCGCGCCAACGAAGGCGATGGCCTTGGGCACCGCCAGATCGGCCAGCCCCAAATCGATGGTAGCGAAGGCATAGGGCGTATCGATGGTGCGCGTGTCGGCATGCCACAGGAACAGCGAAAGATTGTCGAGCACGATGGCGATGCCCAGTGTCACCAGCAACACGTTCTCGTCCTTGCCGTGGCTGGCGCGGCCGATCACGCCGCGCTGCAGCAAGTAGCCCAGCCCGAACAGCGCCGGCGGCACGATCAGCAGCGCCAGGTAGGGATCGACGCCCGCCACGGTGTAGAGGAAATAGACGCCATACATCGCCACCATGAGCAGGCTGCCATGGGCGAAATTGATGATGTGCAGCACGCCGTAGATCAGGGTCAGGCCGAGCGCGATCAGGGCATAGACCGCCCCGGTGGCGATGCCGTTCAAGACGACGGGCGCGAGGATATCGAATTCGAGCATCTGCGAAACAACCAAAGCGTCGCCGGCGGCACTGGGCCGCCGGCGGTTCGCGTTTAGAGGGCCTAGCGGGCCGGCATCGGGTAGACCGGCTTGGCGTTGGCGAACTCGGCGGGGAAGATCACCTTGATGTCCTTGCCCACGACCTGGGTGTTGACCGGCGCCGCGCCGGTGTTCTGGCCGTCGACGAACTTGGTCGGCCCGTAGGGCATCATGTGGCCGGACCAGGTGCTCGACGCAAGCGCATCGATGATCGCCTCGCGCTTGGCCGATTTGGCGCGCTCCAGCGCGTCGGCCAACAGCCGCACGCATTCGTGGTTCAAGAACAGCTCGTAGGTGAAATAGAGCTTGGCCGCCTCGGCCTGCTTGCGCAGGGCCTGCGCCGCCGGCTTGCGCGGATCGACCCAATGGTTGCAGTCGATGATGTACTGGGCGGCGTCGGTGAACTCGTTGACGAAACGGAAGTTCGAGGCCGCCCCGCCCAGGATCGAGTAGATCGCCTTGGCCTGGACCTTCTGCTGGCGCAGGGTGCGGGCCAGCAGCACGTATTCGTCGTAGTAGTTGGACGGGATGATCAGGTCCGGCTTCTGCGCCTTGATCTTAAGCACGATGTTGTTGAAGTCGCGCGTCGGATTGGGATGGCTGATCGTGTCGAGGATCTGCAGCCCCATGCCCGGCAGGCGCTGGTTCAGGGTCTTTGCCATGCCCGAGCCGAACGCCGATTCCTCGTGCACGATGACCACGGTCTTGACCGGCGCCTTGCTCGACTTGTTGAGCTCGCCCAGATTGGCGATGGCGGTGTCGACCACCTTGGACAGGCCGGGGCCGAAGCGGAAGGTGTTCTTCAGCCCGCGCGTCACCACCTGGTCGACCACGCCGACATCGACGATGTGCGGCAGGTTGTACTTGGCAGCGGTCTGGGTGGTGGTCAGCGCGATGCCCGAGGCGAACGGCCCGACGATGGCGCTGACGCCGGCTTCGTTCATGCGCTCGACTTCGGCCGCGCCGACATCGGGCTTGGACTGGGCGTCGCCCAGCACCGGCTCGATCTTGGCGCCGCCCATCGACTTGATGCCGCCGGCGGTATTGATCGCCTCGATCGCCATCATGGCGCCGGCGCGGCTCTGCGTGCCCGAATAGGCCAGCGGACCGGTCACCGGATGCAGCAGACCGACCTTGATGTTCGGCACCTGGGCCCTGAGTATGGCTGGAAAGCCCATGCCGGCAGCCAGCACCGCCCCGGACGCTCCCGCCAGCAGCTGGCGACGGCCGATGCCCGAATTCGTCTTGCTCATTTTCAGCACTCCCCTATTGCTCCTGTGGTGATGGCCCTGGTATGCGGCCCGGAGCTCAGGCGGCCGGCGACCAGGTTTTGCGATTGCGCTCCTGCACGCGATCGAGCTTGAGACGGTGCTGGTACCGGTCGGGCCGGTACAGGCCGACGATGTATTCGACGGCGCGCCCGTTCTGATCGAACACGATGCGGCGGATGCGCAGCAGCGGAGAGCCGATCTCGACCTCCAGGGCCGGCGCCACTTCGGGATCGGCCAGGGTGGCGGAGATGGTCTGATCCGCCGAGCCGATGCGCACGCCCGAGCGCTCGAGCAGAGCCAGCAGCGGCTGTGCCGCCAGGTCGCGCTTACTGTAGGTGTTGCCGATATCCTCGGGAACCCAAGTGGTCAGATAGGAAAATGGCTGCCCCTTCACGGCGCGCGTGCGCACGGCGTGCTGCACGATCGAGCCTGCCGCCACGCCCAGCGCCTGCGCCACATCGGGCGAGGCCGGCACGTAGCCGAAGTCGCACAGCCGCACCTCGGTCTTCAATCCCATTTCGAGCAGATTCTCGACCAGGCCTTCGACACCGGTTCGGACGGGATCGATCGGCGCATGGGCCAGGACGCGCGTTCCGCGACCCCGCTCCCGCACGACCAGGCCGCCGGCCGCCAGCTCGTCAAGCGCGCGACGTGCGGTGATGCGCGACACGCCGAACTGCCGCATCAGCTCCTGCTCGCCCGGCACCAGATCGTTGGGCGCGAACGCACCGCTGACGATCTTGTCGTGCAGGATCAGGTAGATCTGATGGTAGAGCGGCGTCGGCAGCCGATCGTCGACCGAGCGGGTAGCAGGCTGTGAAGAACGTCGCGTCATGCCGGATGTCTTGCCAGGGTTTGCTGCGTGATTCCAGAATGATATATTCATATGACATTTAACGGACTCAAGTCCAGCCCCGTAGGTAAAGCCGTTCCGGCAAATCTACCCTCAGTTGCAGCCGGCGTACGGGCTGGTCGGCCAGAAAGGCAGGGCCCAAACCGTGGCAGAGCCGCCTCCCAATCCCACGCGAGACCAAACGCCGCGCATGACCGCAGCCATGGCGCGCGCCGTTCACCGGTGCGGTCGACGCCGATTCCGGTCCGTCGGAGTCGAGCGGATCCGATGACCCGACGCGAAAGCCATTGCCTGTATCGAGCCGCCTTGCCTGCCCTTCCCGCACCTGTTCGGTCCGACTGCGGCTGAACATTTCGTTCCACCACACAATTGTCGAGAGTTCATGATGTCCAGCATCAAAAGAGCGTATTTCGACCTGCCTTGGGGGCAGGTGCATTATCGTACCGTCGCGGCCGACGCGGCGCTGCCGGTCCTGCTGATGTTGCACCAGTCGCCGCTGTCGTCGCGCAACTACGAGCGCCTGCTGCCATTGCTCGCCGCGGACTGCCGGCCCTACGCGATCGATACGCCCGGCTTCGGCGGTTCGGATCATTTTGCCGCCGACTGGGAAGTCGCCGACTACGCCGGGATGGTGTGGGCTATCGCCGACTGTCTGTCGGCGCAGCGCGTCATGCTGTTCGGTCGCGCCACCGGAGCGGTGTTTGCCGCCGAAGCCGCGTTGCAGCATCAGGCGCGCGTACCCTGCCTGATGCTGCACGGCATGCCGGTCTACACCGATGCCGAACGCGTCGACCGCACCGCAAACTATGCACCGCCCTACCAGCTCGCCATCGACGGCTCGCATCTGCAATGGATATGGGATCGGATCCGCGGCGAATATCCGTGGATCGGCGCCGAACTGGCAACCATGTTCGTGCGCGATTTCCTGGCGGCGGGCCCCGATTTCGCCACGGCCTATCGGTCGATCTGGCGCTACGACCTGCCCAACCGGCTGCGCGGGGCGCTCGCCGTGCCGACCCTGTTGCTGGGCTGCACCGGCGACCGCATCGGCTTCATGCACGATCGCGCC
Organism: uncultured Hyphomicrobiales bacterium; assembly: GCA_964458605.1. GTDB lineage: Bacteria > Pseudomonadota > Alphaproteobacteria > Reyranellales > JAQSWP01 > JBBSNV01. Next base: position 232,550 of record CAYWLS010000002.1, read on the forward strand.
ACGGCGCTGCTGTCCCAGGCCGAGGCCGTTGTCCTGGATGGCGCGACCGATTTCGTCGCCGAGCAGGATCCGGCCCGGTTCGCCGACCACATGCTGCGGTTCATGCGAGCGCATCGCTGAGCGACGCCGGCCTGCCGGCACGCCCTGGGGCGGCGACGGGCAACGGCGCCCGATCGGGCCGGCCAGGGCGCAGTCCTTCGCGCCTTCCCGGTTCGCCGGCCAATGCGGCGAAAGCGGAAACCGCATGCCATAACACCTAATGATATATTCTTAGGTCATTTCGCCTTGCAAGGTATTTGCCTTTCTGGGACGATGATCGTGTCGTCGAGGGGCGGCCTACGGCATCTCGTGCTCCGCCGAAGCTAGGTTCGATGCGTCAACGCATACGCATTCATCCAGGGACGAGGGGGAATTCCATGCAAAAGATCGGCAAGCTGAATTGCATCGTTGCAGCGCTGTTGGCGTTCGTCGTGCTGGCGGGCGCCCAGGCGGCCTTCGCCGCGGACAAGGTCGTGATCCGCTTCTCCGCCGGAATCGGCAGTCGAACCGATCCCAGCAACATTGCGATCCAGCAATTCAAGAGCGACGTCGAGGCGGCAGCGCCTGGGCGGATCGAGGTCCAGATATTCTACGGCAATCAGCTTGGCACCCTGCAGGACGTCGCCGATCAGGTCAAAGACGGGACCATCCAGATGAATTCCGTCAGCTTCGGCTTCCTGGCCAAGTATTTCCCCGACGTCCAGGCGGTGCTGCTGCCGTTCCTGTTCACCGATGCCGACCAGGCCCATGCTGCCTATGACGGACCCATTGGCCAGGAGATCAAGGACAAGCTGGCCGCCAAGTCGGGTATCCGGATCCTGGGAATCGGCGAGTTCGGCTTCAAGAACGTCTTCAACAGCAAGCGTCCGGTCAACACGATGCAGGACCTGGCCGGTCTGAAGCTGCGCGTCGTGCCGACGCCGATCACGCTGGCGACCTTCAAGGCGCTGGGTGCGGTGCCGGTCTCGATGGATTACGCCGAGACCTACACCGGCATCCAGCGCGGCGTGCTGGATGGCGCCGAACTGGCCTACGGCACCATCTACGACGCCAAATTCTACGAAACCGCCAAATACGTCAGTGACACGCGGCACTTCTTCGAAGGCTACTGCTTTGCCATCAACGAGAAGTTCCTGCTCAGCCTGCCGGCGGATCTGCAGAAGATCATCCGCGACTCGGCGATCAAACTGCAGAACCTCGACCGCCAGCTGGTTGCCAAGCAAGACCAGGATGCCAAGGCGCTGCTCGCCGGCAAGGGCATGGTGCTGACCACTCTGTCGCCGGCAGTGCGCGCGCAGATGCGCGAAGCGGTACGCCCGGTCTACGAGGAGGCCAAGACCAAATTCGGCTTCGGCCCCGACGGCGTGCGCTGGATCGACGAACTGACGAAGAATCACTGACGTCGGTGCTGATCCCACACAGCCGCGTTTGCCATGGCGCTGCACTCCGATAGCCTTCCCCTCCCCGCCGTCACCGGATGGCGGGGCATTTTCGGGGCGGTCAATCGGCGCACGGAGCCGCTGGCGGATTGGCTGGTTGGCCTTTCCCTGCTGGGCGAACTTGTCGTGGTGCTGGGAACGGTGGTCGGCCGCGCCCTGTTCGGCGATTCGTTGACGTGGGGCCAGGAGGTGGCCCACATCGCGCTGACCGTGATCACCTTCATCGGCGGCGCGCTGGCGTATCGGCGCAACTACCTGCTTTCCCTGGAAGCCGTAACCAAACGGCTGCCGCCGACCTGGCGGCAGATTGCCCAGACCACCAGCGAATGGATCATCGCCGCGATCTCGGCAATGATCGTCCTGGCCTCCTGGCCGCTGCTCGCCGACGGCTGGGAGCAACGCACGCCGGTCCTGCAGATCGCCCATAGCTGGCTGGTCCTACCACTCACTATCGGCATGGTGCTGTTCACGCTGCAGGCGCTCGAGAACCTGGCGCGGCGACCGACCGCCATCCTGCTGGGCAGCGGTCTCGCCCTGGCCGCCGTGGTGGCCCTGGCGCTGCTGACGCGCCCGCTGTGGAACCAGTGGATGCAAGGACCGCACACCATCGAACTGGTGCTCTCCCTGTTCATGATCCTGTTGGTTCTTGGCCTGCCGATCGCGTTTGCTCTGGTGATCGGTGCCACGTTGTTCATGTTTGCCACCGGCCTGGGCAACATGGTCGTCCTGCCCCGCCAGATGGACGATGCCGTGGGCAATTTCATCCTGTTGTCGATCCCGTTCTTCGTGCTGGCCGGGCTGATCATGGCCTATGGCGGGCTGGGCAGCCGCATCGCCAACTTCATCAATGCCCTGATCGGCCATGTCCGCAGCGGCCCGCTGCAGGTCATGATCGTATCGATGTACATCTTCTCGGGCCTGTCGGGCTCGAAAGTCGCCGACATGGCCGCGGTCGGCACCACCATGTCGGACATGGCGCGCCAGCGCGGCTACGTCCGCGGCGAGATCGCCGCCATCCTGGCGGCATCCGCCGTGATGGGCGAAACCGTGCCGCCCAGCATCGCCATCCTGGTGTTGGGATCGGTCACCACCTTGTCGATCGCCAGCCTGTTCGTCGCCGGTATTCTGCCGGCGGTGGTGCTGGCCATCGCCATCATGCTGCTGGCCTATTACCGGGCACGCCGCTCGGGCATGGTCACCACCGCCCGCACGCCCGCCAAGATCGTCGTCTCGACCGGGCTGCATGCCATTCTGCCCCTGCTTTTGCCGATCATCCTGGTCGGCGGGGTGCTGACCGGCATCGCCACGCCGACGGAAATCTCCGCCGTTGCCGTCGTGTTCGGCGCCGTCCTGGCTGGCCTGGTGTATCGCGAGGCCGACCGCGCCACCTTCATGCGCACCTTGACCGAAACCACGGTCATGTCCGGCATGATCCTGTTCATCGTCAGCGCCGCCGCTCCATTCACATGGTCGATGGCCATTGCCCGGGTACCCGACGCCGTCGCCGATCTGGTCGCCGCCGCAGGCAACGAGCGCTGGCTGTTCCTACTCGGCACCATCGTCGCGTTGATCGTGATGGGCTCGCTGCTGGAAAGCGTGCCGGCGCTGATCATTTTCGGGCCGCTGCTCTTGCCGATCGCCACCGAGATGGGCATCGACCCGCTTCAATACGGCGTCGTGCTGATCATCTCCATGGGCTGGGGCGCGTTTGCACCGCCGATCGGCGTCGGCATGTATGTCGCCTGCGTCATCACCAGGGCCACGGTGGAGGAGATCACCCGCCACTTGATTCCCTATCTCGCCATCCTTCTGCTGGCCATCGTACTGGTCTCTATGGTGCCGCAGATCAGCACCGGGCTGCCCGCTCTCCTTCACCTGACCAACTGACCGCCCGATCCGGCAGCGCGATCACTTGATCGCCAGGGCATTGGCCGGTGAGCCGACCCCGCCGCGCAGATTGAGCGGACTGGAAGTGAACAGGCATTCGTAGGTGCCGGTGGCGAAGCAGTCTTCGGCCAAGGCCTCGAGATCGAACAGCTCTCCGATCATGATGCCGAGGCGGGCGATCGCCAGGTGCAGGCTGGGTCGACCCTTGCGCAGCGGGAACAGTTCGAGCGCCACGTTGTCCGCAGCAACGGCGGCCAGATCGTTGTCCCAGATGAAGCGCCACATATCTTCCTCGCCGGACAGGCCCGAATAGTGCAGCGGCCGGAACATGTCGTCGCGCGCGCTCTGCCCAGGCGCGCCCAGGAACTCGCGCACCCACCCCATGCGGATCAGCAGGATGTCGCCCGTCTTGAGCGTCACCTTCTGGTCGCGCAGGCAGGCCTCCAGGTCGTCCGCCGTGGCCACGTCCTGCCCGGTCGGGTGCCAGGGCCGGCCGATCTTCTCGAAATAGCGCACCAGGTCGAGCACCACGCCGCGACCGACAATGCCCTTGGTCGCCACCTTGTCGATGCCGTTGCGGCTGGCCTCGCCGTGGGTAACCTGGGCGGGCTGGACGCCATTGTAGAAGCCGCGCTTGGGATCGCCGATATGGGTCAGGCCGTCCCATTGCGTCGAGCCCTGCAGGAAGAACCCGTTCAGCTTGTCGTCGCGGGCAATGCGTTCGCCGTCGTTGTATTCGAACATGATCGGCTCGAACGGCACGCGGGTACGGTGGACGCCGGGCGTCATGACGCCAAACGGCACATGCAGCGGCAGATTGAGGCCGAATCGCTTGCCCTGCTTGACCAGCGCCACGGCATCGCGGACCACCGCATCGCTGAGATGGTTGAGCGTCCCGATCTCGTCATCCTTGCCCCACAACCCCCAGGCCAGGGGCAGGCCATTCTCGTCCGGGCGATCCAGATCCTTGTATCGAGGGAGTTTGTTCATTTCCGTCATCCCGTCCTGCTGCATTCGAGTTCAGTGCCGCCCAGGCCGCGGCGGTTCAGGCCGGCCGTCGCTTCAGTCGCACGATCGCCGTTGCTCTTGGCCCAGCGAGATAGATGTTGCCAGCCCGATCCAACGCCATGCCATGGGCGACGCCCGAGGGCAATGGCGCGCGGCAGCGACCGACCAGTTGCCCGGCCGGCGAGAACAGCGACAGGCGGGGCGTCTGGTCCGACACGTAAACGAGCCCGTCCCCGTCGACGCACAATTCCATCGGATGATACACGTCCGGCCAGACCGCCTGCAGCCTGCCGTCGAAATCGAACAGCTGGACCCGGTTGTTTTCCCGGTCTCCGACCGCGACCAGGCTGCCGGGCAGGATGCAGATTCCGTGCGGCGTGCTGAACTGGCCGGGCGCGCTGCCGGGCGAGCCCCAGCTGGCGATGTGGCTGCCGTCCGCGCCGAAGCGATGCACCATCGAGTTGCCGTAACCATCGGCAATGAACAGATTGCCGTCGGGCGCCTGGGCGACATCCGTCGGATGGTTGAACGGCGCCTGGAATCTCGGTCGGGTGCGGTCGCCGATGACGAACCGCGGGGCGCCGGAGCGATCGAAGGCGTGGACGCAATGCCCATCGCGATCCACCACAAACAGGGCGCCGTCCGGACCGATGAAGATGCCGTGCGGATCGAGGATGCCGGGATTGCTCCAGCGCGCCTCAACCTGGCCGCTGGCGCTCAGCCGCACCAGGAACGGATCGGTGCGTTGGCAAGCATAGATCCTGCCTTCGCCATCTGCGGCCAACTTGCTGATCGCCGCCAGACCGGCCGCTTCCGCGCCGCGAGACCAGTCCGGTTCCACGCCATACACATATGGTCCCATGCCAACCACGGCCCGAGTGGCGGCTTCGCCGCCATGGCGCGACGGTCCGTCGGGCTTGGTCACGACGTCCCTGCCCGCTCGTCGGCAGCGCCGACCGGCGACCAATCGAGATCGATCTCCAGGGCGATGCTGCCGTCGGCATTGAGCTCGGCCCAGGCGCCGCCCGGCACCACGCAGGTGGAATCGTATTCCTCGACGATCAGCGGGCCCTGCCGGCGGCGGGCCAGATCCCCCCGGCGCAGGATGGGAACCATGAGCCAGCCGGTGTCCGGCCCGAAATAGGCCATCCGGGAAAGCGCCTCGGTTCCGCTCTCGCCCTGCGGCACCGGCGCGATCGGCACGGCCACCTTGGATTTTTTCCGGCCGACGAAATTGAACGTTACCAGCTCGGCGGGCTCGTCGGCGCCTGCACGATGACCATAGGTACGCTCGTGCTCCACGCCGAACGCTTCTTCCAGGGCGGCCAACCAATCGGCATCGACTGGACCGGCGGGCATTGCGACGGAAAGCTCGAACGACTGGCCGCGATAGCGCAGGCTGGCCATGCGCTCGATCTGGCAGGCCTCCCGCGGCACGCCCATCTCGGCCATGGCAGCGTACACCGTGCGTTCGAATTCGCCGACCTGCGCGCCCAGCGCCTGCGGCTCCATACGCTGCACGATGCCAAGGACGGTGCGGACGAAATGACGCTCAATCTGGGCGAAGAGCAGTCCGACCGAAGAGAAAACGCCAGCCGACACCGGGACGACAACCCGGCGGATCTGGAGGGCCCGGGCAATGCTGGCGGCAAATAGCGGCCCATTGCCGCCGAACGCGAACAGCGTGAATTCCCGCGGGTCGCGGCCGCGTTCGCTGGTCACCGCCTTGATCGCCCGGATCATGTTGGAGGCGGCGATCATGTGGGCGGCATAGGCCGCCTGCTCGATCGGCGCGCCGAGCGGCCGCGCGATTGCACGGTCGAATCCTGCCCGCGCCTTGGCCATATCGAGTTTTACCGAACCGCCGGCCAGCGAGATCGGATTGAGATAGCCGAGCAGCAGGTTCGCGTCAGTGACCGTCGGGCTGGTCCCGCCCAGGCCGTAGCACAGCGGGCCGGGCTCGGAGCCGGCGCTGGTCGGCCCAACGCGGATCAATCCTCCACCGTCGATGGTCACATGCGAGCCGCCCCCAGCACCGACTTCGGCCAGATCGACCGACGGGATGCGCAGCAGATAGCCGGCCCCGGTCAGCAGACGGGAGCCATGCATCAGACCCGCCCCGACCTGGTATTCCGCTGCCCGCGTCACCTTGGCATCCTCGATGATCGACGCTTTGGCGGTGGTTCCGCCCATATCGAATGTGATGATCTTGTCGAGGCCGAGCGCCTGGGCCATCGCCTGAGCGCCGATCACCCCGGCGGCGGGACCGGATTCGACGATGTTGACCGGAAAGGTCGCGGCGATCGACTGGGTGGTGAGGCCGCCGCCCGATTGCATGATCAGGATCGGCGCGTCGATCTCGATGCGATCGAGTTCGCCCCGCAGGCGCTGCAGGTAGCTATGCACCACCGGCAGGAGATAACCATTTACCACGGTGGTCGAGGTGCGCTCGTACTCGCGGATCTCCGGCAGCACCTCGCTGCTCAGGCACATCGCCAGCCGCGGCGCGCGAACCTGGGCGATGGCACGTATCTGCCGCTCATGGACCGGGTTGGCATAGGCGTGCAGCAGCGCTACCGCCACCACATCGACCCGCTCGGCCAGCAGGAAATCGAGCGCCGCCTCCACTTCGGCGACGTCCAGGGGCGTCGCCACGCCGCCTTTGGCATCGATCCGCTCCGTCACCTCGCGGCGCAGATAGCGCGGCACCAGGGGCTTGGGCTTTTCCCATTCGAGATCGTAGAGCCGCGGCATGCGCAAGCGCCGCAGCTCCAGCACGTCGCGGAACCCGCGCGTCGTGATCAGGCCGACCCGGGCGCCGCGCTGCTCCAGGATCGTGTTGGAGCCGATCGTCGTGGCATGCATGAACTCGCCGATAGCGGCGAGCGCCAGTCCATGATCCCGGCCGAGCTGGCGCAGCCCTTCTATGATGGCGTCGGCATAGTTCCGGGGTGTCGACGAGACCTTCTTCGTCAACAGGCGGCCATCGGGCGGCATGGTGACGATGTCGGTGAAGGTGCCGCCAATATCGACGGCGACCCGGATTGGCTGGGCTATCGCTGCCAACTCACCTCTCCGCCGCCGACGTTGCCGAGGGATCGGTGCTACCCGGCTGCCACTGCACGAACGGCTTCTCGGGCCAGTTGCGTCGCGCCGAGATGGCGGCCCGCGCCGCAGCGGTCGCCGGGGCATCGATTTCCCAGCGTTGCACGTCGATGGCCACGCCATAGTCCCGGCGTGCCGCCTCGATGCTGACCAGCTCGTTGCGCACGTCCTGCAGCACCGCCTGGGGATCGCGCTCCAGCGGATCGCCCCAGCCGCCGCCGCCCGCCATCTCGTAACGGAAAGTGTCGCCGCGGCGGATGTTGCGGGTCACCTTCGATGTCAGCGGCATCGCATCGGCGCCGGTGCCGAACCAATTGCTGCCGCGACCGCCCGGCGATCCGCCATACAGGCCATAGGGAGAGATGCTGCAACGGTCGGAGCGGATCTGCAGGACGCCGCTGTCCTCGGTGAAACGATAGGCGCGGCGATAGGCAGCGCCGCCGCGATACTTGCCGGGGCCCATCGAGTCGGGGATGAACTCGTAAGCCAGGATTTCCAGCGGGTTTTCGGTCTCGATCATCTCGACGGACGAGGAGGAAATGTTGCCGAACAGGCTGGCATTGCCCTCGAGTCCGTCGGCCCAGGGCCGTCCACCCCAGGCGCCGCAGGTGAAATCGACATAGACGAATGGTTTGCGGTCGGCCGAGTAGCCGCCGACCGACACGCCGACATTGCCTCCGTCGGACGCCGCGCAGACCCGATCGGGCAACATGCGCGCCAGGGCGCCGAAGCAGCAATCCATCATGCGAAAGCCGGTCAGGCCGCGCGCCGCGGTGGCGGCAGGCATCACCGCATTGGCGATCGAACCCGCCGGGGCGCTGACCGTGACGGCGGCAAAGAATCCCTCATTGGCCTGGATGTCGAGTGGCAGCACCGATTTGACCGCCGTGTAGACGGCCGCCTTGGTGAAGGAAAGCGTGCTGTTGATGGCGCCCCTCACCTGCGGCGCGGTGCCGGACCAGTCCGCGTGCAGGCTGTCGCCGGACTTGGTCAGGGTCACCTTCAGGGGAATGGGGACGCCGGTGTCGATTCCGTCGTCGTCCAGCCAGTCGGTGAACGCGAACACGCCATCGGGCAGCGCCGCGATCGCCTTGCGCGCCAGCCGCTCGGTGTGAGCCAGGATTTCGTCCATGCGCCGCCGCATGCCGGCCACGCCGTTCTTGGCGGCCAGCGCAACCAGCGCCTCTTCGGCAATATGGCAGGCGGCCAATTGCGCGCGCAGATCGCCCGTCAGCTGGGTCGGCAACCTGACATTGGCCTCGAGGAACTGCATCAGCGTGTCGTTGAGCTTGCCGGCGTCGTAGAGCTTCAACGGCGGGATGCGCACGCCTTCCTGGAACACCTCCGTCGAATCGGCGGCGTTGGAGCCGGCCACACGGCCACCGACGTCGCCGTGATGGCAAACCGTGGCCGCGAAGGCGATGTGATGGCCCTGGGCAAACACCGGCTTGATCACGAAGATGTCGGGCAGATGCATGCCGCCGTCGAACGGATCGTTGAAGATGTAGACGTCGCCAGGCCGCAACCGGTTGCCGAAATGACGCAGGATCGACTCCATTGCGGTCGGTACCGAACCAAGATGGCAGGGCTGAGTGAGGCCCTGGGCGACCATTCGGCCTTGGGCGTCGACCAGGCCGGTCGAGTAATCCATGCCGCCCTTGAGCACCCCCGAATAGGCCGTGCGGAAGATGGCCAAGGCCATTTCATCGCTGATCGACAGCAGCGTGTTGCGAAACAACTCGAACGAGATCTGGTCGTCGATATCGATCATCCGCCACCTACCTCGCGTTCGAAATTCCCTTGCCGACGCCGATCGGGCCGGTCGGCGCAGGCCGTCATATCGCCCGGCCGATCAATTCGCCCTCGCGGATCGCATCGGAGACCCGCCGCGGCGCCAGGCAATCGCCGACCATGTACAGAGCGGTCTGCGCGTCCCCGTTCTTCAATTCGCGCATCAGCCCGTCATTGGCGACCGAGCCCACCACCTGCACTAGCGAGCCGAAGCTGCGCGGTGCCTCGGCGCTGGTATAGAGATCGCGGAACATAGCGCTGCTGCCGGCGACCGATTTGAGTTCGAGGTCGCAGGCGAAGGTCACGCCCAACCGCCGCAGCCTGCCGTAGACTTTGCCCCAATCGCGCGTCGCGGCGAGATTGGGACTGACCTGACCAAGCGGGGTTACGAAATGCACGCTGTGCCCGTTGCTGGCCAGATGATCGGCCACCACAACCGCCTGGCGCCCGCCCAAGGTATCGTAGATCAGCACCTCATGCTTGAGGGGCTTCCGATCCGGCCCCAGCACGTCTGCGATCGTGAAAATCTCCGGGCCGTCCATGCCGGGTAGCGAAGGACCATCCCAACATTCCGGCCGTAGTGCGCTCCAGCCGTGCCGCAACGGCGTCGATCCGGTCGCCAGGACGACGGCATCGAAACCCGCAAGGTGGCGGGCCTGCGCAGCCGTTCCCAGGCGGACATCGACGCGCGCCGCATCCAGCCGCGCCGCGAGGAATTCGACAATACCGCCCAGCTCGGAGCGCACCTGCGTGCTTGCAAACCAGCGGATCTGGCCGCCTAGTTGCGACAGCTTCTCGAACAAGGTCACGTCGTGGCCGCGCGCGGCTGCGGTCAGTGCGGCCTGCATGCCGCCCGGCCCGCCGCCGACCACAGCGACACGCCGCTTCCGCGCGGCCGGTTTTAGCGTTCCGCCGCCCAGGCTCATTTCCTTGCCGGCAGCCGGATTGTGGATGCAGGCGATCGGCGCGTGGGCGAAAATCGACTCCAGGCACCAATTGGCGCCGACGCAGGGGCGGATCGGCCCCTTGCTGCCATCCTGCGCCTTAGCCGGCCAGTCGGGATCGGCGATCAGCGCCCGGCTGAGGCCGATATAGTCGCAGCATCCATCGACCAGATTCCGCTCGGCCTCGTCCGGCCGCACGATCCGCCCGACGCCGACGACAGGAATGTCCACCGCTTGCTTGACCTGCCTGGTGGCCTCGAGTTGATAGCCATGGGTCTCCGGCGAGGTGGGATAGATCAGCATGCGGTTGAGATAGGTGCCGTGGCTGCACGATAGGAAGTCGAGCTTGCCCGTGGCCTCGAGATGCCGGGCGATTTCGGCCCAAGCCGCGGCGTCGAGGCCCCCGCTGCCGCCATCGGCACTGTTGACGCGAGCGCCGACGATCAGCTCGTCGCCGGTCTCCTCGCGCGTGGCATCGATGATGCGCTTGACGATCCGCAGCCGGTTCTCGAGGCTGCCGCCATATTGGTCCTCGCGATGGTTGGTAGCCGGCGAAAGGAACTGCCCCAGCAGATAGCCGTGCGCCATGCCGTGGATTTCGACGCCGTCGAGCCCGCCCTCGCGGGCGTAGCGCGCCGACAGCCGGTAGCCCTGGACGATCTCCTCGATGTCCTCTTCGGTCATGACATGGGGCATTTCGCGATACACCGAACAGGGAATCGCCGACGGCGCCCAGACCGGAACCTCGCTGGTCACCGAATTGGTCTGCCGACCGCGGTGCCAAGGCTGCGTCAGCAGCTTGGCGCCGAAATTGTGAACCGCGTCGGCGATCTTCCGGTATTGCTCGACGATCCGCGGATCGAAGCCGAAAGCCTTGCCCTTGTAGGGCTGGGTCGTGGCGTGGACCGCCATCGCTTCCATGGTGATGACGCCGACGCCGCCGCGGGCGCGTTCGACGTAGTAGGCGATATGCTCGTCCGTGAACAGATGGTCCTTAACCAGCAAGGTGGCGTGCGCCGTCATCCACAGCCGGTTCTTCACGTCATGCTTGCCGATGCGGCCCGGCGCGAACAGATGAGGATAGCTGGTCATTCGCCCAAATCTCCCTGTCGGCGCAGACCGCCGAGCGTCTCCGCGTTTGTCCGGCCGGCCGACCGCCTATCGCCGCGGTTCGGCCATCAGCGGCACCCTGTGCTCTGGCCGCACCTCGTCGAGGAGGTTGGTGCTGGTATAGACGTGCTCGATCGCACGGCTCAGCACCGGATCGCGCAGCGCAAACGACCAGCGCTTGCCGTAGTGGATCTTCTTGTCGATCGTCGCGTAGGTGCCGCAGAACACCAGGAAGTCGCGCGCCGGCATGGCCAGCAGCCGTTCGCGCAATATCTCCAGGATGCGTCGCGGCGGCAGGAACACCCCGACGGCCACGTCCTGATACAGCTTGCCGTCGTATTCCATCGTCAGCCGGCACTCGTCCCAATGCGACTCGATCTCGCTGAAACGCCACAGCACGGGCGCGATCACATTGGCGCAAGCCTGCTTGCTCCACAGGATGCTGGTCTTCTCCAGGATACGATCGGTGTGGTCGCTGCCCACGCCGATATAGAGATCGTCGGTCACGACCACGACGATCTCGACTTCGCCCGAGGTCTGATCGTTGAGAACGCCGATCCGGTCGGACGTGGTGACGATCGGCGTATCCATCGGATAGATACGCGGGGCCGGCCGGTCGAACGCGATCTTCACGCCGATATCGGCCACTTCTTCCTGGTGCGCATCGGCCGACTTCTTCTCGCGCGTGGCGGAGCCCAGATTGTAGATCCGCTGCGGCGCCACCTTGATCAGCTTCGTGCCGGATTTTTCCTTCAGCGAGAATTCAAGCATGGTCAGCTCCGCCCCCGCTTCATTCGCCGCGACGGCGTTCCAGCGACGGCGCACTGGGTGGTTGCGCCCGGCATCCGCTCAGCCACGGGGTTTGCTCTTCTTCGACCCGGCTGGCGCCTTCTTGCGATCCGCCGCCCACGCCTCGAGCAATTGCGGCGCCGCCTTCTCGACTGAGGGAACGCCCGAGGGCAGCATGGCCAGAAGCGCCGCTTCGGCCACCTCCTCGCGCGTGGCGCCGTATTTGATGGCGCGAGCGCTACTCCATTCGACGCCCTCGGGGTCGCCCTTGACCGCGGTCGTGATGCCGACCATCACCAGGAATCGCGTCTTCAGGTCCAGGGCATGGCGTTCCTGGTCGAAGATCAGGAACTGCGACAGGTCGATGTAGCGAGTCAGCAATCGTGGGTCGAGCTCGGCCATCAGTCGATGCACCGGCAATACGTGCCCCCGGCTCTTCATCAGCTGGTCGAGTACCCTTTTGGCCTCCTGCTTCTTGCCCGCCACGGAACGCCCCCCTCTTTTGGCCATTTTCACTGCCCGTCGGTATGCTGTTCGAGAAAGCTTCTGACCCTGGTGATCGTCGCCGCGAGGAATTCGGGCCCCTTCCACGACGCCAGCAATTGGGCGTCGGGCGCCAGCGCGACGATTTCCTGCGCCACTGCGGCAGGGTGGAAAGCGTCGTTGCCCGGCAGAACCAGCATCGGCACATTGCAGCCGCGCACGAAATCGCGATCGACGCTCAGAACGAATTCGCCGTCGAACATGTTGCGACCGAAGGCCGGCAGCGCGGCTGTGTCGATGCCGTCGCGTCCGGCGATCTCGTCCGCCCAGCCAGCGAACATGTCGCGGAACGCCTGGCGATTGTCGCCGGCAATACCGATCGGGTTTTGCAGCACCGCCGCGGCGATCCTGCCCGGGGCGGCGCGACACAACGCCAGAGCGTATGACGAGCCGATGCAGCCGCCCATCAAATGGCAACGACCGATGCCCAGATGTTCGAGCAGTGCCAGATGATCGCGCGTATAGGCCGACCAGTCGTCCGTGGCCCGCACCGGCGCATGCGACCGACCGGCGTTGCGCTGATCCATGGCGATGATCCGGAAGCGATCGCTGAGCGCTGCAGTCGGATCCATCCAGGGCGGAATGGCGTCCGGATTGGCCGGATTGCGGCGCCAGGCCTCGATCTTCGATCGCATGCCGCCTGGCGCGAACAGCAGCACGGGGAATCCCCGGCCATACTCCTCGAAATAGATCTCCGATTCGGCTGTCCTGAGGGTCGGCATGTTGGGATCACGTCACCGGAGTGGCTGGTTGGTGGGTGGCATCACCGCGCGGCAATGGCCGAGATGTAGACAAGCGCGCCTTCCATCGGCAGCTGCGCCACCCGCACCATGGTACCGGTCGGACGATATTCGCTCATGCGTTCGCGATGGGCGCCGCAGAAAGCATCGAAGCTTTCCGGGCCGAGCGGCTGGGCTGTGAAGATATCCAATGCCAGGATGCGGCTGATCTTGGAATCGACCCGGCGCAAGGCGCGGTCGACAGCGTCGAGAGCCGCACCGAACTGGCCGGCGATATCGCCTGGAAACATCAGCTTGCCGTCGGCATCGAGCGGCAATTGTCCCGACACGTAGATCGTATCGCCATGGACGACCACGTCGGCTGCGCCAAGCCTTGCCGCGCAGCCGTGAACGGCCGGTACCGACCCTGGAGGTTGCGCCATCTTGCCCTCTTCCTGGCCAGGCCGCGCAGCGGCCACCGCCGAAATCTCGACCATGCCGTCGACGTCGTTGAGGCCGGCGACCTGCACTACCGTCAATGCCACACGTTCCAGACGCAGATGCCGGCGCGATACCGCCCGGATTTCATCCAGGCTGTCGCGCAACGGCACGTCGATATGGATCTGCGCCTGGACCACCTGCTGCATCGGCACGTCGAGCTTGGCCAGCAGGCTCTCAATGTTGCCGTATGCGGCGGCCAGCTTGGTCGCCAGCGGGCCGGGCACCTGCAGCCCCTGCGCGTCGCGCGCCAACTGGCCGGCAACGTGCACCGTGTTGCCGACGAGCAAGGCGCCTGCGTAGCCGAATTTTTCCTCGATCGGCAGACCGTGACCGGCCATCTGCCGCGGCAGTTTGATCGGAGCAGCGGCTCCGGGCGCGGGCGAAGTGGTCACGTCTGAGCTCCGCCGGCGGTCATGTCGCAGTCCGGCCGCCATCGACGGGGATGGTCGCGCCGGTGGTGTAGGACGATTCGTCGGACGCCAGATGGACGGCCAGGCCGACGATCTCCTCGGGAGTGGCGGCGCGACGCAAAGGACTCTTCTCCAACATGGAGGCCCATATCTGATCCTTGTTGGCCAGATCTTTCAGAAAGGCCCGCGGCATCGGCGTATCGACCAGCCCAGGAGCTATGGCATTGACGCGGATGCCGCGTTCGGCCAGATCGAGCGCCAGGGAGCGTGCCAGCATGATGATGCCGGCCTTGGAGGCCGAATAGGCGGACATATTGGGCCGCGCCAGGATGCCGGCGGCCGATGAAACCAGAATGATCGAGCCGCCCTGGCCCATTCCGGCGCAGGCCGCCTGAACCAGGAAATAGGTGCTTTTCAGGTTGGTCGCCTGGATGGCGTCCCAATCGGCTTCGGTGGTTTGCGCAAAAGGCTTGCCGAGAATTTTCCCGTGGTTGGCGAACAGCGCATCCAGCTTGCCGAACCGGCCCAGCGCGGTTGCGACGATGCTGTTCCGATCCGCCGCTTGCGTGACATCGCCAGCCACGTAGAGAAAGTCTTGCGACAATGGCAGGCCGATGCGTTCGGCCGCTTTCGAGTCCAGATCGCTGGCGCAGACCTTGGCGCCTTCGGCGACGAATTTGCGGCAGGCTGCCTGGCCGATGCCGCCGGCCGCGCCCGTCACCAGAACGATCTTCCCCGCCAAACGCATGCTACCCCCACAAGTTCCGCAACTCGGCGATCGGCAGGGGAAATCCTCCCTCAAAGCTCCGGCGGTGACAAGCGAAATGATATAAAGATATGTCATTAGACGAACCGGACGATTCGGCCGGAAGACGCTGATCATTCCGGTGCGCGCCGACAGCCCTGTTCGGGCAGGCGCCATCGTCCGCATCGACTTCGTCAGCAGGCCATGCCCCCGGCCGGCCCAAAGATGCTGCATCGAGATTCTTCGACAGCTCCTGCAGGCGAACGCAGCAAAGCAGCAAGCCCGTCGCGCGTTCGCGCTCGGATGAATCATCAAGCGTGGCGTTTGAAGCAGCGCAGCGACTGCAGCTTCGCAAATGGCCGGACAGTGACAATGACCTTCGGCAAGCGTCGCCCGAGGCGACGGCTTCGCATCTGCTTTCAATGGCCGGCGGGCCACCGAGTTCTACGGCACGATCGCCGGGATCATGGCGGCCACAAGCGAAACCGCCGCCCGGCCGGTCGCGCAGGGCGGCGGTTTGACAGTGCCGGTTGCGGGGCAGGATTTGGTTTTGGTCGCTGCGCTTTGGTCGCTGGCCTGGCGGACCTGCCTGTCGGCAAGTCCTGGGGCTGGGCCGACAGGTTCACTCGCCCACCCTCGCGGCCAATAAGAAAGCCTCCTGTGTTGGGGGCTTTACCCAGCTTAGCTTTTGCTTGGCGCTGGGGCGGCTGCGCTGCGGCGGGGTGAGGCCTTGGCTGGGGCGCCGCCGCTTTGTGCGCGTCGCGGCGTTCGCTGTTGCCGACGCTGCTTGCCGTGAACCGGTGGGCTCATTGACCGGCCTCCATAAGCGAACACCCCAGGGATCGGGGATCCCTGGGGTGTTCGATGGGGTTGTTTGGTTGCGGGGGCAGGATTTGAACCTACGACCTTCAGGTTATGAGCC
>CAYWLS010000003.1:0-161485 GCA_964458605.1 uncultured Hyphomicrobiales bacterium
TCTGCACGCGCAGCTTGGCGTCGAGGTTGCTGAGCGGCTCGTCGAACAGGAACACGGCCGGCTCGCGCACGATGGCGCGCCCCATGGCGACGCGCTGGCGCTGGCCGCCGGAAAGCTGGCGCGGCTTGCGCTGCAGATACGGGCCGAGTTCGAGAATCTTGGCTGCCTGCTGCACGCGCTGCTCGATCTCGGCCTTGCTCATGCCGCGGATTTTCAGGCCATAGGCCATGTTCTGGTACACGCTCATATGCGGGTAGAGCGCGTAATTCTGGAACACCATGGCGATGTCGCGGTCCTTGGGCTCCAGCCGGTTGACCACGCGGCCCGCGATGTCGATTTCGCCGCCGCTGATCTGCTCCAGCCCGGCCACCATACGCAGCAGGGTGGACTTGCCGCAGCCCGACGGCCCGACGATGACGATGAACTCGCCGTCCTTGATCTCCATGTCGATGCCATGGATGACCTCGAGCGGTCCGTAGCTCTTGCGCACGCCGCGCAGGCTGACATTGGCCATTTGTGTCTCCGGCGCCCCTACTTCTCGACTTCGACCAGGCCACGCACGAATTGGCGCTGCATCACCATCACAACGATCACCGGCGGGATCATCGCCAGGATGGCGACCGCCATCACCAGATGCCAGATCGGCGCCGCTTCGACCGAGTTGGTCAGCCGGCCCACCACCATGACCATGGTGTAGAAACTTTCCTTGGTGGTGATGATCAGCGGCCACAGGAACTGGTTCCAGCCGTAGATGAACTGGATCACGAACAGCGCCGCGATGGTGTTGCGCGACAGCGGCATCAGAATGTCCCAGAAGAAGCGCATCGGACCGGCGCCGTCGATGCGTGCGGCTTCCAGCATCTCGTCCGGCACGCTCATGAAGAACTGGCGGAACAGGAAAGTCGCGGTGGCCGAGGCGATCAGCGGGATGGTCAGGCCGCCATAGCTGTCGAGCATGCCCAGATCGGCCACCACCTGGTAGGTCGGCACGATGCGCACTTCGACCGGCAGCATCAGGGTGATGAAGATCATCCAGAAGAAGAAATTGCGCAGCGGGAAGCGGAAATAGACGATGGCGAAGGCGGCGATGATGGAGATCGCGATCTTGCCGACGGCGATGCCCAGCGCGCTGATCGTGCTGTTCATCAGCGCCACGGTCATCGGGATGTTCAAGGTGCCCTTGCCGGCCCCGCCGAACAGCACGGTCGAATAGTTGTCGATCAGGTAGGGGCCCGGCACCAGCGGCAACGGCGGCGACAGCGCGGTGGCCTGATCCCAGGTCGAGGCGACGAAGGCCAGGTAGATCGGGAAGACGATGATCGCCAGCCCCAGGATCAGCAGCAGATGCGACAGCAAGGTCAGGAACGGGCGATTCTCGACCATGGCTAGTAGTGCACCCTGCGCTCGATGTAGCGGAACTGGATCACGGTCAGGCCGATGACGATGGCCATCAGGATCACCGACTGGGCCGCCGAACCGCCGAAATCCGCACCGCGGAAGCCGTCGTTGTAGACCTTGTAGACCAGGATGTTGGTGGCATTGGCGGGGCCGCCCTGGGTAATCGCGGCCACCGTGCCGAAGGTATTGAAGAAGGCGGCGATGATGTTGACCACCATCAGGAAGAAGGTGGTGGGCGACAGCAGCGGGAAGATGATGGTCCAGAACCGGCGCATCGGACCGGCGCCGTCGATCGCCGCCGCCTCGATCAGCGAGCGCGGCACCGACTGCAGGCCGGCCAGGAAGAACAGGAAGTTGTAGCTGATCTGGTTCCACACCGCGGCCAGCACGATCAGGAAGAACGCCTGGGTGCCGTTGGTCAGGTAGTCCCAGTGATAGCCCATATGCTCCAGCGCATAGGCGATCACGCCGACCGACGGGTTGAACAGGAACGCCCACAGCGCGCCGGCCACCGCTGGCGCCACCGCGTAGGGCCAGATCAGGAAGGTTTTGTAGACCGAAGCGCCGCGGATCACCCGATCGGCCATCACCGCCAGCAGCAGCGACAGGCCAAGCCCGATGCCGGTCGCCAGCACGGCGAATTCGAAAGTGATGCGGGCGGAGTTGTAGTAGGACGGTTCGCTCAGCAGCCGCGTGAAGTTGTCGAACCAGACGAAGCGCCGGTTGCCGCCGAACGCGTTCTGGCTCTGTACCGAGAACAGCAGCGTCTGGAACGCCGGCCAGATGAAGAAGATCAAAGTAACGGCAACCTGCGGCGCGAGCAGCAGATAGGGCAGCCAGGGATTGCCGAGGGTGACGCGCTTTTCCATGGGCGGGATACGAAACCGGCCGCCCCTCTGCGGGGCGGCCGGTCCCGACCGGACTACTTGTTGTCCTGGTCGAACTTCTTCAGCAGTTCGTTGCCCTGGGCGACGATCGCGTCCAGCGCACTCTTGGCGTCCTTCTTGCCGGACCACACCGCCTCGAGTTCGGTGTCTTCGATGTCGCGGATCTGCACCAGGTTGCCCAGCCGCAGACCCTTGGAGTTCTCGGTCGGCGGGTTCAGCGTCAGCTGCTTGACCGCCACGTCGCGGCCCGGGAACTTGTCGTAGAAGCCCTGCTGCTTGGTGAGTTCGGCAGCGGCGACGGTGATCGGCACGTAGCCGGTCTTCTGGTGCCATTCCGCCTGCACTTCGGGCTTGGACAGGAAGGTGAAGAACTTCGCCACGCCCTTGTACTCGGCCTTGGGCCGGCCGTTCAGCACCCACAAGGTGGCGCCACCGATGATCGAGTTCTGCGGCGCCTTAACCACGTCGTCCAGGTACGGCATCATGCCGATACCGAACGGCGTGTCCTTGAGGCCGGCCTGGATCGCGCCCGCCGAACCCGACGAGGCGATGTGCATGGCGCATTCGCCGGAAGTGAACAGCGGGGTCGACTTGCCCTCGCGACCGCCATAGACGAAGCGCTTGTCCTTCTGCCAGTCGTTGAGCATCGAGATCAGTTCGACATGAGCCGGGCTGTTGATCTTCAGCTCGACATCGGTGCCGCCGAACCCGTTCTCCTTGGTGGCGATCGGCAGGTTGTGCCAGGCCGAGAAGTTCTCGAGCAGCACCCAGGTCTGCCACTGGGTTGTGAAGCCGCATTTGGCGGCGCCCGAAGACACGATCTTGCCGGCGTACTCGCCCACTTGCTTCCAGGTTGTCGGCGGCTTTTCCGGATCCAGGCCGGCCTTCTTGAACTCGTCCTTGTTCCAGTAGAACACCGGGGTCGAGGAGTTGAACGGCATCGACAGCAGCTTGCCGTCGGTCGTCGAGTAGTAGCCGTAGACCGGGCCGATATAGGCCTTGGGATCGAACGGTTCGTTGGCATCGGCCATCAGCTGATAGACCGGGTAGACCACGCCCTTGGCCGCCATCATCGAAGCGGTGCCGACTTCGAACACCTGCAGGATGGCGGGCGCCTGGTTGGCGCGGAAGGCGGCGATCGCGGCGGTCAGGGTCTCGGTATAGGAGCCCTTGTAGACCGGCGTGATCTTGTATTCGGACTGCGAGGCGTTGAAATCGGCCGCCAGCTTGTTGACGACCTCGCCCAGCTGGCCGCCCATGGCATGCCACCACTGGATCTCGACTGGACCATTGCCCGAAGCGGCGGGCGCCGGCGCAGCGGCGGGAGCCGGGGTCGGCGCAGCCGCCGTCTGCGGCGCGGGCGCCGGAGCCGGCGCGGTGGCGGCGGGCGGCGCCGGCATTGGCGCGCTGGCCATCTCGGTGGGCTTCTTGTTGAAGAAGATGAAGTAGCCAGCCACCGCGATAATCACCACCGCGATGATGGCGACAAGCGACCTGTTGTTCATGAACGGCGTCTCCCTTGCTTGACTGGCGGCAACTTGGCCGCCGCCAGTAACCGTATTGTTTCAGTTTTGTTAAATTGTCGTGACAGCAAACCAGAAACGGCCGCTCATCGGCAACCCCAAATTTCCGATCTGCCGGTATTGACAGGCGTTTGCACCACTTATTGGCGCAGCGCAGCAAGAATGACGTCGGGAGCGTCGGTGATGACGGCATCGGCGCCCCAGCCGACCAGCCGGCGCGCCAGATCGGGTTCGTCGATGGTGTAGACGCCCAGCCCCAGCCCGGCCTGCTTGATGGCGCGCGCCTGCTCTTCCTTGAGCTTCTTGCCGTTGGTGTTGACGATCACCGCTTCGGCCGCACGGGCCCGCTCCAGCCAGTTGCCCTCGATGCGGTCGATCAACGAGGCGCGGGGAAGCTCGGGATTGCAGCGTTTGGCCTCCGCCAGCGCGGCATCCTTGAACGAGGAGAGCAGCGGCGTGGGCAGGCTGGCCGGCCAGGACTTTTCGATCGCCGAAACCACGGCGCGGGCGGTCTCGACCTCCGCGCCCGGCGACGGTTTGATCTCGACATTGGCGCCCAGCCCCAGCGCGGCCAGGCAGTCGATGGTCTCCGCGAAGGAGGGCGCGCGCTCGTTGGCGTATTTGGCATCGAACCAGCCGCCGGCATTGAGCACCTTGATCTCGCGCCATGGCAGGGTGGCGGACAGCCGGTCGAGCCCGGCGGTGCGCAGCAGCGAATCGTCGTGCATGACGAACACCACGCCGTCTTGGCTCAGCCGCACGTCGAATTCGACCCAGGCGGCGCCGCGCGCCTTGGCTTCGCGGAACGAGGCCAGGGTGTTCTCCGGCGCATAGGCGGCGGCGCCGCGGTGTCCGATGACGCGGGGCAGTTCGAGCGGTTTGACTGGCATGGCCAAAAACTTCCGTTTAGCGTGGCGGCGTTTCGACATAGACGAGAGCGTCATGACCCGCAAGCCCGCCACCGGTTTCCGCCGCAAGTCCCGCCGCAGGCCCGCCCCCGCCGAGGGTGCCCGCGTCCGGGCGGCCGCGCAGGCCAGCCGGCCGGCGACCGGCGCCGATTTCCGGCTCGACGGGCGGCGGGCGCTGGTCACCGGCGCCACGCGCGGGCTGGGGCTGGAGATCGCCCGGGCGCTGGCCCGCGCCGGCGCTACGGTGCTGATCAACGGTCGCGACGCCCGCGCCGTCGAACGGCAGGCCGCAACGCTCCGTCAGGACGGGCTCGACGCGCAGCCGCTGGCCTTCGACATCACCGACGACAAGGCCGCCACGCGTGCCCTCGCCCAGGCCCATCCGGTCGACATCCTGGTCAACAATGTGGGCGTGCGCGACCGGCGCGGTCTGGCGGCGCTGGAGGTCGGCGACTTCGAGCGGCTGCTGCGCAGCGACCTGGTGGCGGCCTATGGGCTGTGCCGCCTGGTGGCGCCGGGCATGCGCGAACGCGGCTTCGGCCGGCTGATCAACGTGACCTCGATCACCGCCGAGCTGGCCCGGCCCAACGACCCCGCCTATATCGCCGCCAAGGCAGGCCTGAGCGGCCTGACCCGCGCCCTGGCGGCGGAGCTGGCGCCGCACGGCATCACCAGCAACGCCATCTCGCCCGGCTTCTTCGCCACCGAGACCAACAAGCCGATGCTGGCCAATCCCAAGGTCGGACCGGTCTACGCCGCGCGCGTGCCGCTGGGCCGCTGGGCGGAGCCGGCCGAGATCGGCGGCGCCGCAGTATTCCTGGCCAGCGCCGCGGGATCCTACGTCAATGGCCACACTCTGGTGGTCGATGGCGGGGTCAGCGCCACCAACGGCGTGAGCTGACCGACAGAAGACCGGCACGGTGAAAGACATGGCGCAGAGACTGGGGGACCACATGAAAAAGATCGTCGCAATCCTGGTGCTGCTGGTCCTGCCGATGTCGCCGGCGCTGGCGGCGGAAGGCGCCGGCATCGACGGCACGCAACTCGGCCTGCCCTGGATCATTCCGTTCGCCGGCCTGCTGCTGTCGATCGCGCTGATGCCGCTCGTGGTGCCGCATTTCTGGCATCACCATTTCGGCAAGGTGGCGGTGTTCTGGGCACTGTGCTTCCTGGTGCCGAACGCGGCGATGTTCGATCTGGGCATCACCGGGCGCGAAGTCCTGCACACCGCGCTGCTCGACTACATTCCGTTCATCATCCTGCTGCTGGCGCTGTTCACCGTTGCCGGCGGCATCGTGATCGGAGGCAACCTGCACGGCTCCCCCTCGCTCAACGTCATCCTGCTGGCGATCGGCACCCTGCTGGCCGGCGTGATGGGCACCACGGGCGCCTCGATCCTGCTGATCCGTCCGCTGCTGCGCGCCAACGACAACCGCAAACACAAGACCCATGTGTTCGTGTTCTTCATCTTCCTGGTATCGAATATCGGCGGCGCGCTGACGCCGCTGGGCGATCCGCCGCTGTTCCTGGGATTCCTCAAGGGCGTCGATTTTTTCTGGCCGGTCGTCCACATCTCCGCCGAGCTGCTGCTGGCCGCCATCGTGCTGCTGTCGGTTTTCTACGCGCTGGACCTCCACTACTACCGCAAGGAAGGCACCCTGCCGCGCGACCCCACGCCGGACTCGCCGCTGCTGCTGCACGGGGGCATCAACGTGATCCTGCTGCTGGGCGTGGTCGGGGCGGTGCTGCTGAGCGGCACCTGGCGACCCGGCGTGGCCTTCACGGTGGGCGGGGTGGAGCTGGAACTCCAGGGCGTGGTGCGCGACGTCCTGCTGCTGGCGATCACCTTCCTGTCGCTCAAGCTGACCAGCGCCAAGGCGCGCGAGGCCAATGCCTTCAGTTGGGGGCCGATGCTGGAAGTGGCCAAGCTGTTCGCCGGCATCTTCGTCACCATCATCCCGGCCATCGCCATCCTGCGCGCCGGCACGCACGGGGCACTGGCACCGCTGGTGGCACTGGTGACCGGGCCGAACGGCGAGCCGATCAATGCTTGGTATTTCTGGCTGACCGGCGGGCTGTCGAGCTTCCTCGACAACGCGCCGACCTATCTGATCTTCTTCAACATGGCGGGCGGCGATGCCCAATCGCTGATGGGGCCGCTGGCTGCGACCCTGTCGGCGATCTCGGCCGGTGCGGTGTTCATGGGCGCCAACTCCTATATCGGCAACGCGCCCAACTTCATGGTCAAGTCGATCGTCGAAGAGCGGGGTTTCAGGATGCCGAGCTTCTTCGGCTATATGGCCTGGTCTTGCGGCATCCTGCTGCCGCTGTTCGTGATGCTGACATTCGTCTTCTATCGTTGAGCACGGCGGCCGGCGGCACTAGTCGAGCTGGCGATAGACTTCCTGCGCCAGCGCCAGCAGCTTCTCGCGATCGACCTCGCCGCTCAGCGCGTAGCTCAGCCCGTTGTCGATCCAGAAGAAGGTCGACACGCCGTCCATCTGACGGAACTGGAACGCCGTCTCGCGGGTCTCCGCGTTGGTGACGACATAGCAGGTCACGCGCCGGCCCGAACCGTCCTCGTACATCAGCATGGCGGCGGGGGCGGTCTGGCCTGCCCCGATCTGCCCGCCGGGCAGCAGCCGGCCGCCGACCAGATGGAATCCCTGATCGGCCAGATGCGGCGCGGCGATATGGCTGCCCAGGCGCTTGGACAGCCAGGCCACCAGATGCTGCTCCTGGTCGGCGCCGACCTCGACCGGATGGCGCACCTCGACGGCATAGAGGCGGTAGGCGGCCGTGGCATCGGCGACGAAGCTCTGCTGCTCGGGCGCCGGAGCCAGCGGATGCTGCCAGGGCGCCAGCCAGCCCGCCACGCTGCCCAGCGCGAACAGCAGCAGCCCGGCGGCGATCGGCTGCCAGCGCCGCGGCGGCGCGGCGCGAGGTTCGCCCAGCGCCAGCATGACAGGCGGAATCGGCTGCTCCAGCACCGGATCGTAGGCGGCGTGCAGCGCTTCGTTCTGCGCCTGCCAGTCGCGCAGCTCTTCGGCGATCTGCGGATGGTCGGCCAGCCACGCCTCGACCCTGGCGCGCTGCTCGGCGGCCAACTGGTTGTCGACATAGGCATGCAGCATCGCCTCGTCGATCACCGGCGCCGTGTTGCGGTCGTCGCGGCCGTTGCTCATTTCACCCTCCACAGGCCGATCTTGGCGCCTGGCCGGGTGATCTCGCGCAGCCGCGCCCGCGCCCGCGACAGGCGCGACATGATGGTGCCGACCGGCACATCGAGCAGCGCCGCGACCTCCTCGTAGCGCATGCCCTCGACGGCGACCAGGGCCAGCACCTGGCGCTGGTCGTAGGGCAGCAACTCCATGGCGCGCGCCACCTCGCCCGCCGCCACCTTCTCGATCTGGTCGGCGTTGCGCACGGCATGGTCGACGGGATCGACGCCGTCGGCGATCGGCGCGCGCCGGGCGGCGCGGACATGGTTGATGTGGACGTTGTGCATGATGGTGAACAGCCAGCCGCGCAGATTGCCCGGACGACGCCACAGATGGCGCCGCGACAGCGCCCGCTCCAGGCAATCCTGGACCAGATCGTCGGCGCGCGCCGCATCGGCGGTCAGCACCCGCGCGTAGCGACGCAGCGCTGGAATATGCTCGGCAAAACGGCTGGCGATATCTTCCATTCCGCGTCCCGCACCGCCCGGGGGATTCCGGGACGGCCATTCCTTACCACATGGCAGAGCGGGCCGACCGGCCCGCCGGCCGACGACGCATCGCCAGCCTGAGGTTAAACACCTCGCCCGGCTGGCTATTCCATGGAAATCGCGGCGTCGCCGCAGGCGCTTGGCGCAGCGCTCGGGCCGGCCGCAGATCGAGCACGCTGCGGCTGAACGGACCGGCATGGGCGGCAGCATGCGCCACCGCCTCGTTGACCCGCTCGAGCGCAAAACTGGTCGCTTTGTGATGGCCAAGATCGATCAGCCCGGCGCGGATCATGCCGACCATGGCCTGCAGCGCCTCGCGCGGAAGCATCCACTGGCCGCGCACCGTGATGCAGAAGTGCATCGGCCAGAAATACGGCAACTGGATTTCCGGCCGCATGCCCAGCCCACCCATCAGCACCACCGTGCCGTAGGGTCGCACCGCCGTCAGCGCCGCCCGCACCTGGGCCGGCGGGTGGCGGGCGGCGCCAGGTCGAGCACGCAATCGATCGGGCCCGGCGCCGCGGCGAGCATGGCGGCACGCTCGGCTTGCTCGTCCACCACCATGCGCACCGGGACGACGCGCCGGCCGTAGCGCCGGCGCAGCTCGCCACGCCGGTCGATTTCGCCAGCCGCCACATGGATGTCTTCATGCGGGCGCGACGCGATACGCGGCCATGGCGACATCGGCGGCGGCCTGCTGTGGGGATCGTTCGCAGCAGACGGCCGGCCGGGAAACGCCGCTACGCCTGGACAAGGCCCCTGCGTATGGCCATACGGGCGGCCGAAGCCGTCAGCGGATGTCGATCTCCGCCACGTCGTGGATGTCGATGACCGTGGCGCCGGAGACGATGCTGCAGCGCTCGACCTCCAACACCATCTCGCTGCGGTCGCGATAGGTGATCAGCGCCATCGGCGGGTCGCCCGGAATGAACACCAGGTGACGCATCGCGCTCCAGGCGATCACCGCCGCGCCGCGTCCATGCAGCACCGGCAGGCCGTCGGCCGTGCCGCCGCGATCGAGCGCGACAAGCGGGTCGAGCGCGGTGAACACGATGTCGTCGGCCATGCGGAAGGAGGCGTGGACGACGACGTCGGCGGCCCGCGCCGGGCCCAGCCCCGCCAGCGCCGCGGCGATCAAAGCGCCCAGGAGGAAGCAGCGCATTGCCAGCATCGGGCACCTTGGTCTCGACAGACGGCCCGCCGTCTGCCTCGGGTCAAACGGAACACGGGGCCGCCGTCAGACACCCGCAACCGCCCAGACATCGACGGTCGCGGCACCCTCCCTGATCTTCTTCACCGGGCCATAGTCCGGCGCATTCCAGAAGGCGTGGATCGCGGCCATCGACGGGAATTCGAAGATCACCATGGGGCGGCCGTCGTGATGCCCTTCCAGCACCTCGACCTCGGCACCGCGCACGACGAACTTGCCGCCGAACCGCGCGATGAGCGGAATCACCGCATCCCGGTATCTCCCGAATTGGCGCTCGTCGCCAATGGTGGCGTGCACGATCAGATAGGCCGGCATGAGAAAGTCCCGATATCCGTGGCCGCAGGATATCACCGGGGCAACGGCAAGACATCGGGGAAGTCGCGCCGGCCGTCCGCCGCCGCGACATCGGCAGCCGGGTGCGCCGCCGATCCGTTGACGGCGGATCGGCGGACCCGGCGGCGCCTGTCAGGTCACGCGAAAGTTCTTGAACTGCCAGGGATCGGTCTTGTCGATGTCCTCGGAGAACAGAAGCTCGCGGTCGAGCAGCGGCGTCCAATCGGAGTATTCACCGACCACCGGCCCGAGATAGGGCATGCAGATCTCGAGATTGCGCTCGAAATCCATCTCGTCGGCCTCGACCAGGCCGCGCCGCGGGTTTTCCAGCGCCCAGACGATGCCCGACAGCGCCGGCGCGGTGACCTGCAGGGAGGTGGCGTTGTTGTAGGGGGCCAGCTTGCGCGCCTCCTTGATCGAGAGCTGCGAGCCGTACCAGTAGGCGCCCTTCTTGTGGCCCATCAGCAGCACGCCCAGCTCGTCGATGCCGTTCACCACCTCGTCCACCATCAGCCGCTTCTTGGCCTGCTCGTGGAAATTCTTGCCGACGATCTCGTGCATCGACAGGATCGCCGCGTCGCAAGGGTGGTAGGCGTAGTGCACGGTCGGCCGGTAGGTGGCGTTCCGGCCCTTGCCGACGGTGTAGTAGTCGGCGATCGAGATCGCCTCGTTGTGGGTGACGATGAAGCCGTGGAACGGCCCCTCGATCGGCGTCCAGGTGCGCACCCGCGTGGTCAGGCCGGGGCGATTGAGATAGATCGCCGCGCCGCTGCCGAATTTGTGGCGCGCGCCGTCCTTGGGGAAATGCTTCTCGTGGCTGCCCCAGCCCAGCTCCGAGGGCTGGCCGCCCTCGCTGATGAAACCGTCGATCGACCAGGTGTTGACGAACTCGCCCACCTTCTTGGGCGTGTTCGATACCTGGGTGTCGCGCTCGGCGATATGGATGGTCTTGATGCCCAGTCTCTGCGCCAGCGCCGCCCATTGCTCGCGGCTGGCAGGCTTCTTGACCTTGACGCCGGTATCGCGGGCGATATTGAGCAGCGCGCGCTTGACGAAATGCGACACCAGGCCGGGATTGGCGCCATGGGCGATCACTGCGGTCGGGCCGCCCCGGTATTTGGCGCGCAGCTTCAGCGCGTTGTCGCGCAGCGCATAGTTGGAGCGCTCCGACACCGACAGGTTGGGGTCGGAATAGCCGCCCGGCCACGGCTCGATGCAGGTGTCCAGATAAAGGGCACCCTTGGCCTGGCACAGCTCGATCAGCGCGGTGGACGCGACCTCGACCGACAAATTGACCACGAAGTCGCCCTCGCCCAGCATTGGGCCCAGCACCTGCAGGTGGTTCTCCCGCGTCAGCCGCTTCCTGACGACCTCGATGCCGTATCGGGCGGCCTCGTCGCGGCCGCGCTCGTCGGCGGTGACGATGGTGATCTGGCGCGCCTTCATGTCGATATGGCGCAGGATCAGCGGCAGCACGCCCTGGCCGATCGAGCCGAAGCCGATCATCACCATGCGGCCCTTGAAGCCGATGTATTTCGGATGCTTGGCCATGACGAGGTCCTCCCAAAACGGCGGCGGGGCCTTGCTCAGGCCCCGCCGGTGTCAGCCTGGTACGTCGTGATAACGATCAGATGCAGATGGTTTTCAGCGGCGGGAAGCCGTTGAAATTGACCGACGAGTAGGAGGTGGTGTAGGCGCCGGTCGCCAGGATTTCCACCTTGTCGCCGACCTTCAGCTCGATCGGCAGCTTGTACTCGGTCTTCTCGTACAGGATGTCGGCGCTGTCGCAGGTCGGACCGGCGATCACCACCGGGCCGGCCTTGCGGCCGTCGAGCTTGGTGCGGATGCGATACTTGATCGCCTCGTCCATAGTCTCGGCCAGGCCGCCGAACTTGCCGACGTCCAGATAGACCCAACGCTTCTTGTCGTTGGCGTCCTTCTTCGAGATCAGCACCACCTCCGACTGCAGGATGCCGGCGTCGCCCACCATCGAGCGGCCCGGCTCGACGATGATCTCGGGCAGGTCGTTGCCGAAATGCTTGGTCATGGCGCGCATGACCGCCAGCGCATAGTCGCGCACGCCCGGCACCTCGGCCCGGTACTTGGCGGGGAAGCCACCGCCCAGGTTGATCATCTTCAGTTCGACGCCGTCCTGCTGCAGGGCGAAGAACAGCTGGGCGGTGCGACCCACCGCGCTGTCCCACTGCTCGACATTGGTCTGCTGCGAGCCGACATGGAACGACAGGCCATACGGATCCAGGCCCCATTTCTTGGCCTTGATCAGCAGATCGCGCGCCATCTCCGGCGCGCAGCCGAACTTCTTCGACAGCGGCCACTCGGCGCCCTCGCAATCGACCAGCACGCGGCAGAACACGCGCGCGCCCGGCGCCGCCTTGGCCAGCTTCTGCAGTTCGACCTCCGAATCGAAGGCGAACAGCCGCACGCCGGAGCGATAGGCCCAGGCGATGTCCTTCTCCTTCTTGATGGTGTTGCCGAAGGAGATGCGGTCGGCCGGCACGCCCTGGCCCATGCACAGCTCGATCTCGCCGCGGCTGGCGGTATCGAAGCTGGAGCCGCAGACGTTCAGCCGCTCGACCACCCGGGCCTCCGGGTTGGCCTTGACGGCGTAGAACACGCGCGCCAGCGGCAGGTATTCGCGCAGGCTGCGATAGGCCTGCTCCACCACGTCGAGATCGACGATCAGACAGGGGGTTTCCAGTTCGGGATGCTCTTTGAGGTAACGCTGGATGCGGTCGGACATAACTCTAATTCCCGTGACTCAAGGGTGAGAGGCACCGCGCGCCGCCGGAGGAAGTTCCGGCGCGGACACGGCAAACGTCGTCGACAAGGACGCAGCCCTTACCGAACCGACCGCGTACTGGAATGAGGGTTCTTCCGGCCAATCAGCCGGACATAGCCACGGATGGTGGCCGAGACAGGTTGAGCCTGGTGAATTCGAACTCGGAGCCGGGGCTCGCGCCCCGCACGAACAGCAATCATCGAAAGTCCCTCCCGGAGCCGGGCTTCAACCGGCATGGCCAAAAAGGACGCTTCCGTCGCTGCATAACCACTCTGTGGGCCATAGGCGCGTGCGTGGGCGTCTGCGAGCGACACATACGCCATTTGTAGTGTGATGCAAGACCTAACTGAAAAAAATCCGCAAGAATCCGACTCCCTGTTGGAAATCGGACACAGAGTCGCCGCGCGAGCGCCGCATTCGACGACGCGCGCCGCTCCGCGCTGCTCGAGGAAGCCGGGCGCGGCGCAAGCGGTCGCGCCGCTGGCGGTTTGAATGGCGGCGCGGCCGAAGCAGCGACGGGCTTGGCGGCGGCGACTGGGCGGCGGCGACTGGGCGGCGGCGACTAGACGGCAGGCTCGACGCGCCGCACGCGCACGCGAGCGACCACGACGGTGGCGCCGACCAGCAGGCCGGTGGCGATCAGCACGGTGGCCTGTACGCCGACCCATTCGGCCACCTTGCCCCACACCGCGCCGCCCACCGCCAGGCTGCCGAAGAACAGCATCTGATAGGCGGCGATGCCGCGCGCCCGCACCCAGGCCGGCAGCAGGGTCTGGACGGCGACGTTGTTGGAGGCGATGACGCAGATCCAGCCCAGGCCGCCCAGGGCCACCCCCACCGCCACCGCCCTCTCGTCCGGCACCAGCGCCATGATGGCCATGCCGACGGCGAAGCAGCCCATGGCGATCGGCACCGCGCCGTGCTCGCCGAAGCGCTGGCGCAGCCGATGCAGGACGAAGGCGCCCAGCACCGCGCCGGCGCCGAAGGCGGAGTAGATGACGCCGAAGCCGGCGGCATCGAGATGCAGCACCTGGCTGGCCACCAGGGCCAGCATGGACATCATCCCCGAGGCGGGGATGAAGAACAGCACCGCCGTCATCAGCACCGGATGCATCGGCTTGGCCCGGCGCAGATAGGCCAGGCCGGCGACCAGCCCGGCCCAGAAACCCTCGGCGGCGGGCTTGTGCTCCGGCTCGGGCCGGCGCCAGCGGTAGAGCGCCAGCACCACCGCGACGAAGGTCAGGGCATTGGCCGTGAACAGCGCCACCGCCCCGGCGGCGGCATAGAGCAACCCGCCGATGCCCGGGCCGATGGTGCGGGCGACGTTGAAGCCGGCGCTGTTGAGCGCCACGGCGGGCGGCATCAGGCGGCGGCCGACAATCTCGGGCACCGCCGCCTGCCAGCCCGGGCCATTGAGCGCCGCCCCGATCTGCAGGGCGAAGGTCAGGCCCAGCAGGTTCCACACCGACAGCGCGTCGAGCGCGGCCAGGATCGCCATGCCGAAGGCGGCGACCATCATCCAGATCTGGCAGACCATGATGTAGCGGCGCCGGTCGAAGCGGTCGGCCAGCACGCCGCCGGCCAGGCTGAACAGCAGCATCGGCAGGGTGCTGGCGGTCGAGACCAGGGCGACATAGAACGGCGACGGCGCCAGCTTGGTCATCTCCCAGGACACGCCCACGATCTGCATCCAGGTACCGATATTGGACACCAGGTTGGCGATCCAGATGCTGAGGAAGGTGCGGTCGCGCAGCGGCTCGAAGGGGCCCGGCGGCGGAAGCGGCGGCGAGCTGGCGGGTTCTGGCGGGGGAGCGCCGGCCGATGCGGCAGCCGGCGCGGCGGGCGGAGCGATGCCGGGCGGATTGACGCCGGGCGATGGGACGCAAGGTGGGGCGGTGTCGGGACGGTCGGATGGGCTCATCGGCGGCGCACACCTTATAGACAGGCAGGCCGTTCGTCATGAGGGCGCCGCGCACGGTAGGATTGCACACCGGGCAGCACCGACCGCGCCCTCGATGGGGCCACCCGATGGCGCTGGCGGACACCGCCGCCCGACCACGACGCCGTCCGACGCCGCCGCCGGGGGCAACAGAGGGCGGGTTGACACCCCCCGCCCCGCTCAACATGATCCGGCCGCCGCCCGGACCTGTCGCGCCCAACTGCCGCGCAGAACGGAGCGGCTGCCGCGCCACCATCCGGATGGGACATGAAAGCCATCATCTTGAGCGCCGGCCAGGGCTCGCGCCTGCTGCCGCTGACCCAGGACCGCCCCAAATGCCTGCTGCCGATCGGCGCCTACAGCCTGCTGGAATGGCAGGTGCGCGCCATCCATGCCGCCGGCATCGACGACATCGCGGTGGTGATCGGCTTCAAGGCCGAGATGATGGAGGCCGAGCTGGCGCGCCTGGCCAAGCTCGGCCCGAAAATCACGCCGATCTTCAACCCGTTCTACAAGGTGGCCGACAACACCGGTTCATGCTGGCTGGCGCGCGAGCAGATGCAAGGCGATTTCCTGCTGGTCAACGGCGACACGTTGTTCGAGCGCGCCCTGCTGCGCAAGGTGCTGGCCAGCCCGGCGGCGCCGATCTGCGTCACCGTCGACCACAAGACGGCCTACGACGAAGACGACATGAAGGTGCAGGAGAAGAACGGCCGGCTGCTGGCGATCGGCAAGAAACTGCCGCTCGACACCGTCAATGCCGAATCGATCGGCATGCTGCTGTTCCGCGGCCAAGGCCCGCGCACCTTCCGCGAGGCGGTCGACGCCACCATGCGCACCCCCGACGGCGCCAAGGTCTGGTACCTGCAGGTGATCCACGCTTTGGCGCAGCGCCAGCCGATCGCCACCATCGATATCGCCGGCCTGCGCTGGGGCGAGGTCGACTTCCCGCCCGATCTCGACAAGGCGCGCGAGATGGTGGCGGGCTGGCCAGACAGGGCCTAGCGGATTCACAGCTTCTGACGGCTCCAGCCGCCGCTCACCGCATGAAATCGAAGTAGCCGTTCTTGTCCTTGATCGGCTTGCCGTCCGACCGGGGTTCGATCGCTTCGTCCAGGCGGTAGAGCGCCGTCATCAGGGCCGGGATCCCCTTGGGGATATAGGCCAGCAGCGTTCGCTCCATCCCATGCGGATAGCCGATCAGGTTGTTCAGCGCATTGACCGTGGCGCAGATGAAGGTGTCGTCGTCCACCGTCTGAAGCGGCCAGGCGTCGAGCACGGCCTGCATCTCCTGGCGCTCTACGCTCATGATGGTGGCGAACTCCCAATCGGGAAAGAACGGACCCTCCAAGGCAGCACGCATGGCATCGCGGATCAGGTTCATGACCCCGGGCGACAACGACTCGGAAAGCGGTTTCATGATGTTTCGCCGGCAGTGCCGGGCGATCGGTTAGCGGCCGGCCAGAATCTTCTCCGCCAGCACCAGGTCTTCGGGCTTGTCGACGTCGATGGGCGCTTCGGGCGCCTCCATCAGCACCGCCTTGCCGCGCACGCCGACGATGCGCGACAGCTCGGCCATGGCGCGGGCCAGGTCGAGCCGGCCGACCAGATACAGCAACAGTGGCCGGATGCCAATGGCGGCGATCAGGCGCCACGGCTTCTTGCGGTGCCGCTCCAGCGCGACCCAGAAATCGATCGCCCGCCGAGCATCGGCCGTCAGCAGGGCGAACAGGTTGCAGCCCGAATAGCGCTCGGGCCCGAGCCTGTAGAAGGTGCGCAAGGCGCCGGGATAGCGGGTCAGCACGTTGCTGGCCGGCGCCATGCCGACGGCGATGTCGCAGCCGCCGCCGCTACCGCCATCGCGGCCGATTCCGGGAGCGGCTCCGGGACCGGCTCCGGGACCGACACCGGCCGTAGCCTCGACGGCGTCGCGGCAGAACTGCCCGACCATGGCCGGCGTGAGCAACGCATGGTCGGCAGTGGTGACCAGGAGGGGCAGCTCGGCCGACAGCCGCTCGATGGCGGCCGACACGCTGCGCGCCGGCGAGGCCTCGGTGGGCAGGATCTCGATCTCGCCCAGGCTCACGGCGCGCTGCAGCCCGGGCAGGTCGGCGACGATGGCGGGCTCGTTGGTCTGCACCACGATGCGGCGCACCGTCGGGCTGGCGGCGAGCGCGTCCAGCACCCGCACCAGCATCGGCACGCCGCCCACCGGCGCCAGCGCCTTGTGCGGCACCTGCGCCGCCTGCGCCACCGGATCGGCCGGACCGCGGCTGCCGGCCAGCACCAGCGCGACGAAACGGCGAGGCTCGGCCATGGCGCGGCTCAGAGCGCCTTCTCGTAAAGGCGATAGGTCTTGTAGGGCCGGCCGCCGACCTGCTCGATCATGCGCCGCACCACCTTGTTGTTGTCCAGGATCCAGCCCAGCTCGGCGTGTTCGATGCCGCGCTTGACGCCGTTGGCGCGCAGCTCGTCGATCACCATCATGGCCAGCGCCGCGCCCAGCGGGGTGTTGCGCAGGCTCATGCGCACGCCCATCAGCGGCACGCGTGCGCTCTTCAGGCCCCGGACCTTGAGCCGCCACAGCAGCCTGGCCCAGCCGAACGGCAGCAGCTTGCCGTTCAGGTCGGCGATCGCCTCGTTGACGTTGGGAATGGCCAGGATCATGCCGGTCGGCACGCCGTCCAGTTCGGCGAACCACACCAGGTCGGGCACCACCAGCGGCTTGAGCGTCTTGGCGGTCAGCGCGACCTCTTCCTCGGTCAGCGGCACGAAGCCCCAGTTGTCCTGCCAGGCGTCGTTGAAGATATCGAGCAGGGTGCGCACCTCCTGGTCGAACTTCTTCATGTTCACCTTGCGCAGCATGACGCGGCCGGCCGCGTAGCGCTCGACCAGCCGGCGGCCCAGCGTCGGCGGCGAGTTCGTGATGTCGTAGTCGTAGGCGATCACGGTCTTGATCGGGGCATAGCCGCAGGCCTCGACGCGCGGGGCGGTATAGGCCGGGTTGTAGCCCATCAGCAGCATCGAACGCTCGTCGAAGCCGGTGATCTGCACGCCGATCTCCTCGTTGATCGACAGGTTGAACGGGCCGGTGATGCGCGTCATGCCCTGGCCGCGCACCCAGTCCTCGGCCGCCTTGAACAGTGCGGCGAAGATCGCCGGATCGTCTTCCGCGTCGATCATGCCGAAATGGCCGGTCGCATCGTTGTAGCGCTGCAGGTACATCCGGTCGACCTGCGCCGAGATGCGCCCGACCACGCGCCCGTCGCGCCGCGCCAGGAAGTAGCGGCCCTTGGCGTGCTGGAAATAGGGGTTCTTGTCGAAGCGCAGGGTCAAGCGGCGTTCGAACACCAGTTGCGGCACGAAGCCTTTATGACCCTTGTAGAGGCGGTTGGGCAGGGTGATGAATTCGTCGAGCGCGCGGCCGCCTTCCACGGCCTCGATGGTCAGCTCCCCCATTCAGGTTTCCCCTTTTCATTCGCCGCGCGCAAGGCGCGGCCTGTTGGCCCCTGCCGTGGCAGATTGCCCTTTGCAACGCGAACGGACAACGCACAAAGGCGGGTTGTCGCGGGCTGGCGAGAACGGCCGGCGCATGGCCGGCCGCGAGATCAGGCGGGATGGCCGTTGCGCGGGGAGTCGTAGCCCAGATCGGCGCCCACCGCGTCGGCGCCGGCGATCGGCTGGCCCGGCTTCCAGCGCCGTCCGTCGCTGCCGGTGCGGATGCCGCCCGACAGTTCGGCGACCCAGGGATATTTCTCCGCCTCGCGCTCGTCGTAGCCCAGATTGAACACGGTCGCGCTCTTGGGCAGATCGCGCGCCTTCTCGTAGAAGGTGCCGAGCAGCCGGTCGCAGACGAAATTGGTGATGCCGTGATTGCCGTTCTCGTTGTGGAAATGATGCAGCAGGTGCAGCCGCTTCATCTCCTGCATAGTCCTGGAACGGGGCCGGTAGTTGAGGTGCTGGGCGCTGTGCACGAACTCGTAGAAGCAGGTGGTGAGCAGCGCCGCCGCCATGCCGGCGCAGGCGCCGCCCGGCCCGCCTATGGCGTAGCCCAGCGGCAGGGTCACCAGCGCGATGGTCGGCAAGGTGGTGTAGAGCGCGCCGAACAGCACGCCCAGGTCGTGCGGATCCTGGTGATGGTCGAAATGGATGCGCTTCCACACCTTGGCGGTGAACGACGATTTGTAGAGATAGCGCCCGTGCAGCACCCAGCGATGCAGCGTGTACCATACCGCGGGATAGACCACGATCGCGGCGAGCGCAGCCAGCAGGCTGCGCAGCAGGCTGGCCGACAGCACGCCGGCCAGCACGATGCCGATCGCGGCCAGCGCGAAATAGGCCGCCACGGCATAGTGCGAGACATAGGCCAGCACCAGATCGCGCATGGTCATGCGCGAAAGGTTGTATTGCCGACCTGCCCAGAAGCCGAAACGCGGCGCCACTTGATCCTCCGGCTGGTTGCCGGCTCGACATTGCCCTGCCCGCTCGGGGCGGCAACGGAGCCCGATGCTCGCGCCAGGGCCATAGAATAAGCAGGACCCGGCGCGGCCGTTAAGCACGTGGCCAATGTAGGTCCGGCCACCTGTCGCCTTCAAGAGCTTAATGCGCTGATTTACCGTAATAATTTGTCATGTTTGGTGACAGCCGGCGGGCTTGGGCCAGGAGCCAAGGCCTTGAATCCGACAGCGGAATGTCCCCCGCCTGACACCTTCGCTCTTGCCGCCTCTCCCACTGCATGATAACGGAATGAAAGTTCATTCCGGGTAATTCAACCATGGCCCGCGCTACAAGCTCTATCCCCGCTCGCGACCCTGCCGATGCAGCCACCGTCGGCGACAAGCGCCAGGCGGTGCTGCGGGCGGCGCTGGCGCTGATGGTCGAGCGCGGCTTCCACGGCACGGCCATGCCGCAGGTGGCGGCGCAGGCGCGGGTCGGCGTCGGCACCATCTATCGCTATTTCGCCGACAAGGACCGGCTGGGCAACGCGCTCTATCGCGAAGGCAAGCAGGCGCTGGTCCGGGCGCTGTGGGGCGAGCCCCTGCCCGATGCCGGCTACGAGGCGCAGTTCAAGGAAGTGTGGCGGCGGCTGGCCGGCTTCGCGCGGGCTCAGCCGCTGATGCTGCGATTCCTCGAGCTGCACTACCACGCCAGCTATCTCGACGCCCAGAGCTTGGCGCTGGAGCGCAGTGCGCTGGAGCCGGCCAACGCCTATCTGCGCGCCGCCATCGACGCCGGCGCGGTGCGTGCGCTGCCGCCCGAGCTGCTGGGCGCGATGGTGTGGGCCATGCTGATCGCGGTTTGCGCCGAGCCCGACACGCTCGAGCAACCCGATCTGGTGGCTGCCGCCGGCGATTGCGCCTGGGCCGCGATCCGCCAGCCCGCCGCTGCCGATCCGATCACCGACAGGAGCAAGCCATGAGTTCGTCCCGCAAGCTGGCGCTGGTGACCGGCGCATCCGGCGGCATCGGCGCGGCGCTGGCGCGCCAGCTCGCCGCGCGCGGCTACGACCTGGCGCTGGCGGCGCGCTCGACCGCCAAGCTCGAGACGCTGGCCCAGGAGCTGCACGCCAAGCACGGCATCGTCGCCCGCGCCTTCACCGCCGATCTCGGCCAGCCAGGCGCGGCGGCGCAACTGGTGCAGGCGCTGGACGCGGCCGGGCTCGAGGTCGAGGTGCTGGTCAACAATGCCGGGCTCGGCCTGGCCGGCAGGCTGGCCGACAACGACCCCGCCATCCTGCGCGAGATGACGATGGTCAATGTGGTGGCGCTGACCGAGCTGACCCGCGCGCTGCTGCCGGGCATGCTGGCGCGCGGCCATGGCCGCATCCTCAACCTGGCCTCGACCGCGGCGTTCCAGCCCGGCCCGCTGATGGCGGTGTACTACGCCAGCAAGGCCTATGTGCTCAGCCTGTCGGAGGCGCTGTGGAGCGAGCTCAAGGGCAGCGGCGTCAGCGCCACGGTGCTGTGCCCCGGCCCGGTGCCGACCGATTTCGCCGCCCGTGCCGGCACCGGCAAGCTGCGGCTGCACAGCATGCTGCAGACCCTGAGCGCCGAGCAGGTGGCGCGCATCGGGCTCCATGCCATGGAGCGCGGCCGGCGCGTGGCCGTGACGGGCTTCATGAACCGGCTGGGCGCGGCGATGGCGCCGCTGACGCCGCGCTGCCTCAGCCTGCCGATCGTCAAGTACATGCAGAGCGCGCGGGGGGCGGCTTAGCCCCCTAAGCCGGCTGCTCGCGGCGGCCGAGAATCCAGGTGACGCGGCCAGCGTGCCAGCCGACCGTGACGATCTGCCAGGCGACGATGAACCAGAACACTTCCGGCGCCACGCCCAGGATCAGGCCCAGGGTGAACAGCGGCAGGTTGATGTTGCGGCGGGAGATGAAGGTGCGCGCCATCCCGTCGATCGGCGCGTGGGCATGCAGGCCGCGCCGGTAGCGCAGCTTGTAGACCATCAGCACCAGCCGGTCGGCGACGTAGAAGAAGATCATCACCAGCGCCGCCCGCACCAGCGGCGCGGCCAGCGCGGCGGCCAGCGGCGGCAGCACGCCCAGACCGCCGAGGCCGAAAGCCCAGCCCAGGTACCACAGCGGCGGGTGCACGATGTCGAGGCCGTGGTCCAACGCATTGCCCAGCTTCGAATCGGTGAAGGTCAGCCGCGCCAGCTTGCCGTCGACCGAATCCAGCACGCTCATGCCATAGGCGCAGGCCAGGCCCGCCACCCACCAGCCCATGGCGAACAGCGGCACCGCCGCCAGGGTCAGCACGATGCTGACCAGGGTCACCGTGTTGGGATGGACCCGGGCGCGCGCCAGCGGCCGCACCGCCGCCCAGACCAGCGGCGGGTAGACGTATTTGGTGAAGAAGTCGGTCGAGCCCTTATAAGTGGCCTTGAACATGAAGCGCTCGAGCGCGCGCCGTTCGGCCTCGCTGCCGACCAGGCGCAGCCAGAACGGCAGGTTGCGCCGTAGCACCGCGATATGGGCGGTGAAATCCTGCTGGCGGAACCGGCCGATGCCGCCCGCCAGCAGCGCCCGGGCCAATGCCGGCCAGTCCGGCACGCCGGCGGCCGCGCCATCCAGCGCGCCCGGCTCCAGCCGCAGCAGCACCGGCGCGTCATCCGTCTCCTGCTCGCGCGCCAGCCAATTGCCCGGCCGCCGCGCCAGCTCGCCATAGAGCCGGTGATCGGCCGCCACGTCGCCCGCCACCGAGAGCATCGGGCCGCCGCCGGCATCTTCGGCCATCGCCTGGGCCAGCCGCTCGCCGACGCCGCCGCGGCGACGCACGATCCTGACCTGAGCGGCCAGCGCGGCCGGCAGCGGCGCCTGGGCATCGGCCGGCAGATCGAGGATCACGTCGCCCGGGGCGATGCCGGCGCGCCGCGCGGCGCGGATATGGCGCTCGACCAGGCTGAGGCCGAACAGCATCAGGGCCGATTGCGGCGCGTGGCCGTCGATCCACAGCTTCATGCCGCGATCCTCGTGGCGGGGTTCATGGCGCTCACACGCTTTCCACACGCAGCAGCACGGAGGCGCCGATGCTGCCGAAGATCACCGCCGGCGCCCAGGCCGCCAGGACCGGCGCCAGCGATCCGGTCTCGCCCAGCGCCGTCGACAGGCCGTCGGCGACGAAGAACAGGAAGCCCAGCCCGATGCCGATCGCCATGCGCAGGCCGGTGCCGCCCGAGCGCAGGGTGACGGCGGAGACCGGCGCCGCCAGCAGGATCATCAGCAGCGAGATCATCGGCAGGGCGAAGCGCTTCTGCAGCCAGGTGGCGTAGACATAGACCGGCCGGCTGCCGACGCCGGCCGTGGCGGTGAGCTGGCGCAGATCGGCCGAGGAGAACTGGTCGGGCGGCGTCGCCTGATTGGCGAAATCGGCCGGCCGCAGCCGCGTGTCCCACGGCGCGCTGTCGACGGTCGAGATGTCGCGCGTCTCGCCGACGATCTTCAGCACGTTGACGTTGAACAGGGTCCAGCGCCGGTCGGCGTACTGGGCGCGCTGCGCCAGGCGGCGCGCCGTCATGATGCCGCGGGCGTCGCGGTCGATGATCTCGACCTGGAACAGCAGCGAGCCGTCGCGCAGCACGTGGTCGGCGCGCACCAGCATGTCGCGGTCGCGGATCCACACCGCCTTGGACACCGGCAGCTGCGCTCCGCCCGGCCGCACCGGGTTGCTGTTTTCCTCGAACTGGGCCAGCGCGTGCAGCGAGCGCGGCGTGAGCTGGTCGACCACCAGGAAGTGTACCGATGCGATGACGATGCCGACCGGCAGGAAACCCAGCATGACGCGATAGAACGACATGCCGGTCGATTTCAGCGCCATGATCTCGTTGTTCTGCGCCAGGCCGAGCAGGGTCAGCAGGGCCGAGATCAGCACCGAGAAGGGCAGCGCCAGACCGACCGTGGCCGGCAGGCGGAAGATGATGTAGCGGATCAGCGGCCACAGCCCGCCGCCGAACTTCGACACGATGTCGTCGGCGTTGCTCAGCACGTCGAACAGTTGCACCAGCGCGACGAAGCCCAGCAGGATGAACAGGAAGCGGCGCAGGAACTGGCCGGTGATGTAGCGCGTGACCAGCGACATCACTCAGCCGCCTCCGCGCGGCGCCGGCGCCACCACAGCAGGCCGGCCACGCGCTGGCGCAGCCCGTCGATCGAGCCGATCAGCATGGCCACCGGATTCTCGCGCGGCCGGGTCGAAACCGTCATGAACAGCCACACGCTGGCCCCGGCGAACACCAGGAACGGCAGCCACAGCCCGACGAAGGACGACATGCGGCCGATGCTGGCCAGCGACTCGCCGAAATTCAGGATGTTGTTGTAGACCACCAGGGTCACCACGCCGACGGCGATGCCCAGATTGCGCTGGTTGCGCCGGGTCGCCAGGCCGAGCGGGATGCCCAGCAGCGGCAGCATCAGCATCGACAGCGTGCGCACGATGCGGCCCCAGAACTCGGCGCGCACGGCGAACTTGTTCGGCTTGACCGTGTCGGTGTTGCGCTGGTCCCACAGCTCGCCCATGGTCAGCTCGCGCTCGCCCTGGCGGTCGCGGAACGGATCGGGCAGCGCCACGTCGATCGGCATGTCGATGTCGTCGAAGGTCAGCACCGTAACCTGGCCGTCGGGCTTGATCTCGGTGCGCACGCCCTTGATCAGGTGCAGCACGATCTGCAGCTGGTCGGGCCGGCGCGAGGCGACGCCCGATTCGGCAGTCATCGCCAGGGTGGTGCCGTTGTCGTCCTTCTTGTAGACGAACACGCCGTTCAGCTTGCGCCCGCCATCGGCGATGTCGTCGACCAGCACGGTGTAGCCGCCCAGCCCGGTGAAGAACGAGCCCTTCTCCAGCGACAGGTCCCAGGCCGAGTTGGTGGCGGCGTACATCAGCGCGCGATAGGCGTAGCGCGTATAGGGCTGCAGGTAGCCGTACAGCACGAACATGATGGCGCTGAGAAACACCGTCAGCACCATCAGCGGCCGCAGCAGCCGGCGCAGCGAGACGCCGACCGACTGCAGCGCGTCGATCTCGCTGTCGATCGACAGGCGCGTGGTGGCCAGCATGACGCCGATGAACAGCGCCGCCGGCAGGGCCAGGCCGAGATAATGCGGCACCAGGTTGCCCAGCATGCGCAGCACCAGGAAGATCGGGCCGCCCTGGCTGACCAGGATCTCCATCAGCCGCACCATGCGCTCCATCAGCAGCGCCGCCAGCGCGATGCCGATGGTGGCCGCCAGCGGCGTCATGGTCTTTTCGATGACGTAGCGGTCGATGCGGGTCATGGTGCGGTGGCGGAGTCGATGGCGCGGCGGCTGGCGGCGGGCCGGCTCAGGCGAAATGCGGCCGCAGATGCGCCGCCAGCCGGCCCAGCGCGGCCTGATCGAGTTCCGGGAACTTGCCCAGGTTGGGCACCGCCGGCCAGCCGGCATCGGGGAACTCCAGCCCGTCGAACCGGCGCGGCGTGGAATAGCGCGGCAGGACGTGGAAATGCACGTCCGGGTCGACCATCATCAGGCAGAGATAGTTGATCTTGTCGTAATCCACGGCCGCCTTCAGCCCGCGCTCGAGGCGGGCGCACATCGCCTGCATTTCGGCAAACCCCTGCGCGCTGACCTGGCCCAGCGCCTTGACCGGCTCGCGGCAAGCCAGCAC
The DNA here is from genome assembly GCA_964458605.1 of uncultured Hyphomicrobiales bacterium. GTDB lineage: Bacteria > Pseudomonadota > Alphaproteobacteria > Reyranellales > JAQSWP01 > JBBSNV01. The sequence continues at coordinate 24,853 of CAYWLS010000003.1, forward strand.
CAGCGCCCCGAAAGTCGCCTGCTGCGGCCGCAGCAGCAGCACCCAACGCGACGATTGCGCCAGCAGCGTGGCGGGATAGCCGAATTTCCGCATGGTCTCGTTGCCCGGATCGCCCATTGCCTCGCTCATGCTCAAAGCCTCTTGCCGCGCCACCATAGGCCGATCCCGGCCTGGCCAGAACCCCCGCCCGTTTCACGAACTGCTTACGCCGCCGCTCTTGCGCGCGTGCCCGCCGGCGCCACCGCCGGGCCGGCCAGCGGCAGGCGGAAGCGGAAGCGGCTGGCCGCCGCGCAGCTGGCATAGTCCGGCTGCAGACGGCGAATCTCGATATCGGCTACCCAGCCATCGCCGTCGCGGCTGATCTCGATCGCCTGGTAGCCGCCGGCGCCGTAATAGGACAGCACGTCGGACGAGGCCGAGGACACGCCCAGCACCGGCACCGGACCCAGCGGTCCGTCGATGCGGCCCAGCATCGGCCGGTGCATATGGCCGTGCAGCACCAGCTCCGCGCCGACGCGGCCGACCATGGCCTGGAATTGCGGCGCATCGACCAGCCGCTTGCGCCACGGCGCGCCGCCCTTCTGCGGCGGGTGGTGGATCAGCACCAGGCGGAACATCCCGGCGGTCTCGGCCAGCAGGCGTTCGGCGCGCTCGATCTGCGCCTGGCCCAGCTCGCCGGTGGCGAAGAACCACGCCTCCGGCACGCCGGTGTTCAGCGCCACGATGGCCACCGGCCCGCGCCGCCGCAGGAAGGGAAAGCCCTGCAGGTCGTGCGGCGGCGCCTGGTCGTCGCCGGTCATATAGGCGGTCCAGCGCTCCAGCCCGCGCTCCCAGCCCTGGCGCACGTAAGTGTCGTGATTGCCCGGCACCAGGGTGACGTCCTGCGGCCGACCCAGCCCCGCCAGGAAGCGGGCGCCATGCTCGAACTCGGCCGGCAGGGCGATATTGGCCACGTCGCCGGTGACGGCGATGTGGTCGAAGCCGCCGCGCCGGATGTCCTGGCATACTGCGTCCAGCGCCCGGCTGACATGGATGTGCCGGCGGCGCACCTGCCAGGACAGCAGCCCGGTGACGCGCTTGGAGAGGAGTTGGCCGGCCCCCGGCCGCGGCAAGGGCGCCAGATGCGGATCCGACAGATGCGCCAGCCGGAACGGCGGCGCCAGCGGCGCGACCGGCGCCGGCACGGGCGGGGAAGCAGGCTCCATGCCCGGTTAGATCGCCCTCAACGCCTTGCGGGTCAAGGCTTTATTGCCTAATTAGGGGACGCGCGCGGCATTCCGGCCGTGCCGGGAGCCCAATCCCTTGAGCCCAGCCATCTGCCGCTGCGATACCGTGCCGCCTGGCCTGCGCCGGACACCGGACACCTTATATGTCGCAGGACATGCCGCAGGCCGCGCGCCCAGGCCGGGCCGACCCTTCGACCGTGCCGGAGAGACGCCATGAGCCAGGCGCCCCAACCGATCGACCGGGACTCGCCGCCGGCCCTGGCGCTGATCGGCGACAGCCCGGTCGCGCCGTTTTCGATGGCGCCGGCCGAGCGGCTGCGCCGCCAGTTCGCGCGCGTCGGCGTCGAGCGGGTGTTCGATCCGGCGCAAGGCTTGCCCGATGTCGGCCGCGTGCTGCTGGTGCGCGGCGACCGGCTTTACGACGATGGCCTGTCCAAGGACATGGCGACGCGGCGCGACTGGATCCTGCTCGACGAGCAGCGCCACGCCGTCGCTGCCAATGTCGATGCCGGCATCGCCGCCCAGACGCGCGCGCTGATCGAAAGCGGCGCAGGCGACGCCGCCCAGCTCAACGCACTGGGCCTGACGCCGGTCAGTCCCGACACGCTGGCCACCTCCTATCGCCACAAGCTGCGCAAGCGCGAGGCGCCGCTGCTGCTCGACCTGTCGGCCATGTCGCGCGGTCGCGCCGAATGGCGCCTGCTGCTCAACGCCTGGAAAGGCGTGACCGACCTCGTCACCAAATTCGTCTGGCCGCTGCCGACCTTGTGGGTGGTGCGCTTCTGCGCCCGCCGCGGCATTTCCCCCAACATGGTGACCCTGGCCAGCCTGGGCTTCGTCATCCTGGCCACCGTGCTGTTCGCCTATGGCTGGTTCGCGTTGGGCCTGGTGGCGGCCTGGATCATGACCTTCCTCGACACGGTCGACGGCAAGCTGGCCCGCGTCACGCTGACCTCCTCGACCTGGGGCGAGATCTTCGATCACGGCATCGACCACGTGCACCCACCGGTCTGGTGGTGGGCCTGGTGGCAAGGCCTGCAGGCAACCTACGCCGCCAGCACCGGCGCGGGCGACCTGGCGCTGATCGTGGTGGTGGGCGGCTATGTGCTGGGCCGGCTGCAGGAGGGCCTGTTCCTGTGGCGCTTCGGCCTGGAGATGCATGCCTGGCAGCGGCTGGATTCGCATTTCCGCCTGATCACCGCGCGGCGCAATCCCAACCTGCTGCTGCTGAGCGGCTTCACCATCGCCGGCGCGCCGCAGGAAGGCTTCCTGGCGGTGGCGATCTGGACGGCGGTGTCGATCGCCTTCCACTTCATGCGCATCGGCCAGGCCTTCGCCGCCAAGCGACAGGCCGGCAAGCTGACTTCCTGGCTGGCGGCCGATGCCGCGCATTCCTGAAACCACCGCGGCCGCGGCGCGGGCGCTTCTGGCGCAGACCGTCGCCGCCGAGATCGCCCGTCCGGTCACCGAAGAGGCGATGGCCCTGTCGCAGGCGCTGCAGCAGCGCCATGGCGGCAATGTCGCCGCCACCTTGTTCTACGGTTCCTGCCTGCGGCCGCCGACCGAGGATTCGATCGGGCCGGGCGGCGCCGACGAGCGGCTCTACGATTTCTACCTGATCGTCGACGATCTGCGCGCCGCCAACGCCAATGCCGTGCTCGCCCTGGGCAACCGCATCCTGCCGCCCAACATCTTCTATATCGAGACGCCGTTCCGCGAAGGCACGCTGCGCGCCAAATACGCGATGCTGACTTTGGCGCAGTTCGTCCATGGCTGCTCGCCACGCCATTTCCACAATTATTTCTGGGGCCGCTTCGCCCAGCCCGCCGCCATTCCCTTTGCCCGCGACAGCGCCACGCGGCGGGCACTGGAAGGCGCACTGGCCCAGGCGGTCGTCACGCTGCTGGGCAACAGCGCGCCGCTGCTGGGCGGGCGCTTCACGGTCGAACAGCTCTGGACGCGCGCCTTTGCCGAGAGCTATCGCTGCGAGCTGCGCCCGGAGAGCAGCGAGCGCGCGCGCCATCTGTTCGCCGCCGACGAGCCGCGCTACCAGGCGCTGGCCCGGCCGGCGCTGCAGGCGGCGGGCATCGACGCGCAGATCCATGGCGCCGGGCTGGCCGACGGCTGCCAGCAGGGCGACGCCTGGCGGGCGCGGCGCGACTGGTTCTGGCGCCGCGTCGCGGGCAAGACCTTCAACGTATTGCGCCTGATCAAGGCGGCTTTCACCTTCGCCGGCGGCGTCGACTACATCCTGTGGAAGATCGAGCGCCATTCCGGCATCCGCCCGGAACTGACGCCCTGGCAGCGCCGCCATCCGCTGCTGGCCGGGCCGTTCCTGGCGCTGCGCTACTGGCGTCGCGGCGCCTTCCGCTGATCTCGCCGCCCGCCCCTGCGGCGTAAGGCGCGGCCGATGCGGCGGTGTGCCGCTCAACCTGCCGGCGGCAGGCGATTATCCTGCCGCCATGGGGAGACTGGTCCGCCCTCTGCGCCAGCCGCTGCGCGAGCTGCTGCATCTTTGCCTGGTCACGGCGCTGGCGCTGCCGGCGCTGCTGGGCGTGCTGCATCGCCCGCCGGTCGTGCCGGCGACGACGCTGCGCGGCGAGACGGCGCTGCTGTGGTCCGATCTTGCCTATCTCTGCACCCCCGCCGGCGCGCAGCGCGAGGACGACAAGCGCCTGCCGATGGCGCCGATGCCGGCCTGCACACTCTGCGCCCTGCTGCACAGCCTGGGCTGGGCGGTACCCGGTGCGCCGCCCCGCCTGCCGACGCCCGGCCCGGCCATCGCGCTGGCCCAGCCGCCCGCCATCTTCTTCGCCTTCTCCCCGCAACGACCGCTGCGGCCGCCCGGTCGCGGCCCGCCCGCCGTTTCCTCGACGCCAAGCCTGCAAGCCTGACGGCCCCGGTCGGCGCCGCCGGCGTATTGACCTTTCGAGGAGAGAGAAAATGTTGCGACTGACGTTGTTTGCGGTGTTCGGACTGTTCGGCATCATCCTGGCCGACGCCGCCTCCGCCCAGGACTACACCCTGGGCAGCCTGAAAATCGTGCAGCCCTGGGCGCGCGCCACCGTGACCCGCACCGGCGGCGCCTACCTGACCATCGACAATGGCGGCCAGCCCGACAAGCTGGTCGGCGCCCAGACCGAGGTGGCGCAGAAGGCCGAACTGCACCGCCACATCATGGAAGGCAATGTGATGAAGATGGTAGCGGTGCCCGGCGGCATCGCCCTGCCCGCCGGCAAGACCACGCTGCAGCCCGGCGGCTACCACATCATGCTGCTGGGCATGAAAGGCCCGCTCAAGGAAGGCACCACCTTCCCGCTCAAGCTGACCTTCGAGAAGGCCGGCACCATCGAAGTCACCGTCACCGTGGCCAAGGTCGGCGCCATGGGGCCGGGCGCTCAGACCGGCGGCGGCATGGGCACTATGGGCGGCATGGATCACGGCACGATGAACCACGGCGCCATGCCGATGCCCAATGGCGGCGCCACGAAGCCCTGAAATCCGACAGAAGCAACGAAAAGGGCGGGTACCGCGAGGTCCCGCCCTTTTTCTTTTCGCGCCGGCCGTCGTCTGGCCGGCCATCGTCTAGCCGGCCGCAGTCCTAGCCGGCCGCCGCCAGCATCTGCTTGCGCGGCAGGATGCCAAGCTGCTCGCCGATCCCGGTCAGGGTATCGACCACACGGTTGAGCTGTTCGTCGGTATGGGCCGCGCAGATCGAGCAGCGCAGCAGCACCGAGCTGTTCGGCGTGGCCGGCGGGACCGCCAGGTTCACATAGACGCCGCTATCCAGCAGCCCCTTCCACGCCGCCAGGCCGATCTCGACGCTGGGCAGGTGGACGGCGACCACCGGGCCCTTCTGCGGGCCCAGGGTGAAGCCGGCCGCGGCGAAGCCGTCATACAGCGTGTCGATGTTGCGCCACAGCCGGGTGCGCAGCTCGGGCTTGGCCCGGACCATGCGCAGCGCCTGGCGCACCGAGGCGATGATCGAGGGCGGCAGGGAGGCGGTGAACATATAGGGCCGCGCGGTGACGCGCAGCAGGTCGAACTCGGGATGGCTGGACACGGCATAGCCGCCCACCGCGCCCAGGGTCTTGGAGAAGGTGCCGACCACGAAATCGACCTGGTCGAGGATGCCGTCCTCTTCGACCATGCCGCGGCCCTTCTCGCCGCACACGCCCAGCGAATGGGCCTCGTCGACCAGCAGATAGGCGCCGTGCTTCTTGCTGACCTCGCAGATCGCCTTGAGCGGCGCCTTGTCGCCCAGCATCGAATAGACGCCCTCGACCACCACCAGCTTGTTGCCCGGCGCACCGCCCAGCCGGCGCAGCCGCTTGTCGAGATCGACCGGATCGTTGTGACGGAAGCGGATGACGGTCGCCGTCGTCATCTTGCAGGCATCGTAGATGCTGGCATGGCTGTCGGCGTCGATGATCAGGTAGTCGCCGTCGCCCACCAGGGTGGCGATGGTGCCGGTATTGGCCTGGAAGCCGGTCGAGAACACCATGCAGCTCTTCATGCCGAAGAACTCGGCCAGCTCGCGCTCCAGCGCCTCGTGCTCGGCATAGGAGCCGTTGGCGATGCGCGAGCCGGTGGTGCCGGTGCCCTCGGCCAGCGTGGCGGCGACCGCGGCGTCGATGCAGGACTGGTCGAAGGTCAGGCCCAGATAGTTGTTGGTGCCGACCAGGATGGTCGGCTTGCCGTTGATGATCGCCTCGGTGGGCGAAATCACGCGCTGCATTTCCACGCCGACCGGATCGATGCCGGCCTGGCGCGCGCTTCGGTATCGCTCGGCAAGCGCTGCGTGACGGTCGAAAAGCCCCATGCTGAAACCCCCGCTGTCAGGCCGGCTTGCGAATCTTGCCGATCGTATCGGCCAGTTCGCGCACGGTTTTTATCTCGGCCACCAGATTGAGCGGGATGGACACGTCGAACCGGTCCTCCAGCTCCATGATCATGTCCATGACGGCCAGCGAATCGATATTCAGGTCGCGCGTGATGTCGGTATCGAGCGTGATCGGCGTCTCGCCCTTGCGAAACGGCTCCAGACGCCTGGTGATCTCGGCAATGATGTCGTCCTGGCCGGACGGCCGATCGTTTGTCATCCGCTCCTCGGTGAAATCGCTAAGTTTGAGGACATTCGATCCGCGCATGACTGGCGACCAACGTCTCGTGGCGCGGGACAGGCCCCGCGCGTCGGCCAATTACGCCAAATCAGGGGTCAAACTGTGAAATGACAAATTATGACAGTCTGTTACGGGATTGTAACAGACGCTAAAGCCACAGCTTTTCGCGATACCAGTCGATCGTGCGGTCGATGCCGGTCTGCAGTCCCATGGTCGCCCGCCAGCCGATCAGGTTTTCCAGCCGCCGGTCGTGGCGCAGCCAGTCGGGATGGAAGATTTCGTTCACCTTGGCCAGGCTGACCATGGTGGGACGGCCGCGCAGCCCGTTCCAGCCTTGCTGCAGCGCGGCGACCGCCTGCAGCAGCGTCTTGGGAATGCCGATCTGCCGCGCCCGCACCTCGAACTTGGCGGCGGCGATGCGCGCCAGGTCGGCGGTCACGTAGCCCTGCTCATGGCCATCGTCGATCTCATAGGCATCCGGCGGCGGCATGTCGCCGGCCAGCAAGGCGATGAGCGCGTCGGCTAGATCGTCGACATGGATGGTCGACAGCCGGCCCTTCCCGGCGCCGGCGACCGGGGCCCAGCCCCGCCGCACCAGCTGGAAGAAGCGCAGGGTCTCCCGGTCGCCCGGCCCGTAGACTACCGGGGCGCGGATCGCGGCCCACGGCAGATCGCCCGCCGCCTGGCGCAACACCTCCTCGCCGGCGCGCTTGCTGGCGCCATAGGGCGACAGGCCAGGTTCGCGGGCGGCCATCGATGAGAGAAGGACAAAGCGCCGCCCATGTCCCGTCCCCGCCCGGGCGGCAAAGGCGCGCAACACCGCTTCGACCCCGTCGCGATTGGCGGCGAAGAATTCGGCCGGCTTGCGCGCCTTGATCAGCCCGGCGAGATGGGCCACCGCGTCGACGCCCTCGGTCAGGCGCTGCAAGGCCATGGCGTCGGCGAGATCGCCCGGCACGATTTCGGCGGCGCCATGGGGCGCCAGCGGCAGGCTGGGCAGGTGGCGCGCCAGCATCCGCACGCGCCAGCCGCGTTCCAGCAGGCGCGTGACCAATGTCTGGCCGATGAAGCCCGTCGCGCCGGTGACGGCAACCAGGCCGGTCATCGGCCTAGGCATCGACCGCCGCGCCCAGAGAGGCGTCGGCGGCGTAGAGACCCTGCAGGTAGTTGGCGCGGGCGCGGCTGCGGCTGAGCTTGCCCGAGGAAGTCTGCGGCAGGCCGTGCGGCGGCACCAGCACCACGGTGCAGTCCAGCGCCGAGCTTTCGCGCACCATGCCTTCGACGTCGCGGATCAGCTTCTGCCGCGCCTCGGCCTGGGCCAGGCGGGCCTGCACCAGCACCACCACGCGCTCGCCGGCCTGGGCATCCTCGATCGAGAAGGCCGCGACATCGCCGCGCCGCAGCCCGGGCAGGGACTCGACCGCCCACTCGATGTCCTGCGGCCAGACGTTGCGGCCATTGACGATGATCAGGTCCTTGGCGCGGCCGGTGATGACCAGCTCGCCGTTCAGCCGGTAGCCCAGATCGCCGGTGTCGAGCCAGCCATCCTCGCTCAGCACGGCCCGCGTCGCTTCCGGCTCGTTGAAATAGCCCGCCATCACCGAGGGGCCCCGCACGAAAATGCGGCCGACCTGGCGATCGGCCAGCGCCTGGCTCTGCTCGTCGCGCACTTCGACCTCATGGCCGGGCAGCGGCGCGCCGCAGATCACCAGGTCGCGGGCCAGTTCGTCGCTGGCCTCGGCCGGCGCCGGTTCGGCGCGACCCTGGGCCAGCGCCGCGCGGCTCACGCGATCGACGCGCAGGCCCGAATCGAGCGGCGAGAAGGTGATGCCGACACAGGTTTCGGCCATGCCGTAGCTGGGATGCAGCGCGGCGGCGCGGAAGCCTGCCGGCGCGAACACTTCGGCGAAGCGGTTGAGCACGGCGGGCTGGATCATGTCGCCGCCGATGCCGGCGCGGCGGAAGGCCGACAGGTCGAGGCCCTTCAGCGCCTCCTCGCCGATGCGGCGGGTGCACAGATCGTAGCCGAAGGTCGGGCTGTAGGTCATGGTGGCGCGGTTCTGCGCCATCAGGCCGAGCCAGGTCAGCGGCCGGCGCGCGAATTCGCGCGTCGGCATCAGGTCCGAACTGCACTGGTTCATCATCGGCGTGAAGACGAAGCCGATCAGCCCCATGTCGTGATAGAGCGGCAGCCAGCTCACCGAGCGGTCGCCTGCGACGATGCCCAGCCCGTGGCGGCTGATGGCGCCGACATTGGCCATCAGCGCCTTCTGGGTGATGTCGACGCCATGGGGAAAGCGCGTCGAGCCGGAGGAATACTGCAGATAGCAGCGGTCCTGCGCGCCGAACGGACGCAACGCCACGTTCCCTTCCGGCAGGGCATGGAAGAACGCGGGCGCGCCCTGCAGCTTGAGCGGCAGATCCTGCGCGGCCTCGGCGACAAACTTCTCCAGCCCGTCCGGGGCCATCGCCGCCACCGCACCCGCGCCGCGCAGTTGCAGGGTCAATTGGGCGATATAGGAATCCTTGGCGCCCAGCCCGGCCGGCATCGACACCGGCACCGGCACGATGCCGGCATACTGGCAGCCGAAGAAGGCGACGATGAAATCGGCATCGGTTTCGGCCACCAGCAACATGCGCTCGCCGCGACCGATGCCGGCGCCGATCAGCCGGCGTGCGAAGGCTTCGGCGCGCTGCTTGAGCGCGGCATAGGACATGGTGGCGGTGAGCTGGCCGCGGGCGTTGTAGAAGTTGAACCCGGCCTGGCCGCGCGCCGCATAGTCGAGGGCTTCGCACAGGGAAGCGAAGTCGGCGTTGCGGAACGGCAGCTCTGGGTTGGTGCTTGGCGTTGGCGTCATGGTTGGGCTGGCGCGGCGGACACGACGTCCCGGGCACCCGATGGCATGCCCGCAACCCTCGCGCAGGCCGCAGAAAAGCGCGGGAGTAGTATCAAATCGGCCGCTTTGCGACAAGCGCCGCATCGGTCACGAAACATGGCCGATCGTTACGGCAAGGCCCGACCGTGCGCCGCCAGCAGCGCCCGCAGGCGCAAGGCGGCGCGCGGCAGATCGTCGTCGAGCCGTACCAGATCGTCGGTCGGCTGGCCGGGCCGGCCGATCAGGCGCTCCCGACGCAGGCTCTCCTGCAGGCGCGGCAGGTCGCGGATCGAGGCCACCAGCCCCAGATCGACCAGCAGCGCAAACAGCGGCGCCGGCAGCAGCCCGCGCCAGAAATCGACGGCGCGGCGCCGGAAATCGGGCTGCAGGCGAAGCGGCGCGACCGACACTTTCTTGCCGCTGCGCAGCGCCTCGGCCAGCATCGAGGCGCTGTCCCCGGTGACGACGATCTCGTCGGCCAGCGTCAGGAAGGCGGCATAGGGATTGTCGGGATCGCCCGCCCGGAAGCGGTAGATCACGTCGTTGCCCGGATCGAGCGACCCGATCACGGCATCGGCCGCCTCGCGCGGGGTGCGCCGGCTGGTGCTGAGCAGCACCGTGCCGCCCAGGGCCCGGGCGCGCGCCGCCACGTTCTCCCCCAGCGCCCGCGCCGTATCGGCATCGAACACCAGCGGCCGGCTCGGACCGCCCAGCAGCACGGCGATGAAGGGCCGCCGCTTGCCGGCCAGGCGCGCTGTCCATGTCGCGACGCCGCGCTCGATCGCGGCCGGCGCCAGCGCGTTGAAAGGCATGCGCGCGGCAAACACGTTGTCCCGCTGCGGCAGGGCGTATTGAGGCATGGCGAACACCAGGTCGAACCAGCCCAGCCGTCCCCAGGGTCGGCCGACATGGGCGAGCAAGGTCCTGCCGCCGCTCTGCCGCCTGATCCAGCGCGCCACCGGCACGCTGCGCCGACCGCTCGACAGCACCAGATCGGGCCAGGGCGGCTCGAGCGCGCCGCTCTTGGCCTCGCGCAACGCCGCGCGCGAGGCGCCGAACAGCAGGTTGGGAATGCGCGCCAGGCCATTGAAGGCGAGTTGCTTCTCCTCGGCCGTCAGTCCCGCGGCGCGTGCCAGAGCGCGCAGCTGCGCAGCGTCGCCTGCCTTGTCGGTGACGAGAATCCAGATCTTCGGCGCGGGATCGGCCATCGCGCTGTCTTACCACGCGCGATGGTCCCATCACAGGCGCGCTACTGGCTGCGCTGGCGCAGCATGGCGGTGAGCTTGCCCAGGTCGCCGTTGCTCGATTGCAGCACCGAGCCGAAATCGGCGCGCTGGGTCTGGCCCATGCTGACGCCCTCGATCACCACGTCGACGATGCGCCAACCGCCGTCGGCCTTGCTGAGCTGCCAGTCGACGCCGACCTCGCGATTGTCCGCCTCCAGCACGTTGGTGCGCACCATGGCGGCGGCAGCGCCGGCACTGTGGGCGCTGACGATGGTCATCGGCCGTCCGGCATAGAGGAAGAAGCGCTTGGCGTAGCTCTTGGCCAGGTAGGCGCGGAAGGCATCGATGAAATCGTGCCGCGCCTGGTCGCTGGCATTGGACCAGTAGCGGCCCAGCACGAACGCCCCCATGGCGCGGACGTCGAAATCGCGATCCAGGATGGCGGCAAATCGCTGCCGCTCTTCGCCCTGGGTGGCATCGGCGCGCACCTGCTGGGCGGCGGCCTGCAGGAAGCCACGCGCATCGGCGACGTCGTCGGCGCGCGCCGACGCGGCGAACAAGGCGAAGGCGGCAAGAATAGACAGCACAGGCATGGCAAGGCGCACGGCACACCTCGGTCAGGAATCGGGACGTTTCGGACGGACCCGGCGCCGGTCGCGAGCGGACGCGCCAGAGCGACGGAACGCGGACGGCGGGACCGTCCGCGCCGGCAAAGTCGGAGCGCAAAGTGTCCGGATCAAGGCAAGGACGGTAATATTTTCCGACCGGCTTGCCGCCCCGCCGCCCGGTCGGGACGGCGGAACGGGCGGCCGCCGGCTTCGCGACACGCGGGGCAGGGTTGCGGCGGCAATATTGACAGTACCCGTAGGGACACTGATATTTGCCGCTTTTCCGGGGCCCGGTTCGCTTGAACAGGCCCCGGCTCGTTTCTGAAGCCAGCCACAACGCCTATAGGAGGGACACCGTGATCCCCGCAGTGATGCCGACTTACGATCGCAGGGACGTCGCTTTCGAGCGCGGCGAGGGAGCCTATCTCTTCGCCACCGACGGCCGACGCTACCTGGATTTCGCCAGCGGCATCGCCGTGACCGGGCTGGGCCATGCCCATCCGCATCTGGTCGCCGCGCTCAAGGCGCAGGCGGAGAAGCTGTGGCACGTCTCCAACCTGTTCCGCATTCCCGAGGGCGAGGTTCTGGCCAAGCGGCTGGTCGACCATTCCTTCGCCGACACCGTGTTCTTCGCCAATTCCGGCGCCGAAGCGGTCGAGGGCGGCATCAAGATCGTGCGCAAGTATCACGACGAGACCGGAAACCCGCAGCGCTTCCGCATCATCGGCGCGCACCAGGCCTTCCACGGCCGCACCCTGACCACCCTGGCGGCGGCGGGCAATGCCAAGTATCTCAAGGGCTTCGACCCGCAGATGCCGGGCTTCGACCATGTGCCGTTCGGCAATCTCAACGTGCTGCGCAACGCCATCACCGACGAGACCGCGGCCATCCTGGTCGAGCCGGTGCAGGGCGAAGGCGGCGTGCGCGCCGGCGACGTCGAATATCTGCGGGGCCTGCGCGCGGTGTGCGACGAATACGGCCTGCTGCTGTTCTTCGACGAAGTCCAGTGCGGCATGGGGCGCACCGGCAAGCTGTTCGCCTATGAATGGGCCGGCATCGAGCCCGACGTGCTGGCCACGGCCAAGGCGCTGGGCGGCGGCTTCCCGGTCGGCGCCATCCTGGCCACCGAAAAGGCGGCGGTCGGCATGAAGTTCGGCAGCCACGGCTCGACCTTCGGCGGCAACCCGCTGGCCATGAGCGTGGCCAACGCGGTGCTCGACGTGATGCTGCGGCCGGGTTTCTTCGACCATGTGGTCGAGATGGGCCAGAGCCTGCACCGGCGCATGAACCTGCTGGTGCAGCAGCATCCGCGCATCCTGGCCGAGGTGCGCGGCAAGGGCCTGCTGGCCGGGCTGCGCTGCACGATCGAGAACGGCAAGGTGATCGACGCGCTGTTCCGCCAGGGCATGCTGGTGGCCGGCGCCGCCGACAACGTGGTGCGGCTGCTGCCGCCGCTGATCATCGAGGAAAAGCACATCGACGAGGCGGCCGCAAAGGTCGAGGCCGCCTGCGTCGAGCTGGAAAAGGCCGCGTGATGCCCGCCGACAGCCAATCGATCAGCGCCACGCCCCGCCATTTCCTCGATCTCGACAAGATCGATCGCGGCACCCTGCGCGACATCCTCGATCGCGGCCGCGCCTACAAGGACGGCAAGGACCAGGCCCAGCCGCTGGTCGGCAAGACCCTGGCGATGATCTTCGAGAAACCCTCGACCCGCACCCGCGTGTCGTTCGAGGTCGGCATGCGCGAGCTGGGCGGCCAGGTGGTGATGCTGGGCCATACCGACACCCAGCTCGGCCGCGGCGAGAGCGTGGCCGACACCGCGCGGGTGCTGTCGCGCTATGTCGACATCATCATGATCCGCACGACGTCGGAGGAAAAACTCCTCGAGCTCGCCCAGCATGCCACCGTGCCGGTGATCAACGGCCTGACCGACCGCACCCATCCCTGCCAGTTGATGGCCGACGTGATGACCTTCGAAGAGCATCGCGGGCCGATCAAGGGCCGCACCATCGCCTGGTCGGGCGACGGCAACAACATGGCGACAAGCTGGATCCATGCCGCGGTGCAGTTCGACTTCGAACTGCGCATCGCCTGCCCGCAGGAGCTGATGCCGCCTTCCGACGTGCTGCGCTGGGCGCAGGGCAAGGGCGGCAAGGTCGTGGTGGCGCATCGCCCGCAGGAAGTGATCAAGGGCGCCGACTGCGTCGTCACCGACACCTGGGTATCGATGGGCGACGAGGCGCCGGAGAACGCCAAGCGCCGGCACAACCTGCTGGCGCCGTTCCAGGTCGACGACGATCTGATGGCCAAGGCCAAGAGCGACGCCATCTTCATGCACTGCCTGCCGGCGCATCGCGGCGAGGAAGTCACGGCCAGCGTGATCGACGGCAAGCAGTCGGTGGTGTGGGACGAAGCGGAGAACCGGCTGCACGCGCAGAAGGGCATCCTGGCCTGGTGTCTGTCGTAAGGCGATGGCGGACGATCGCGGTCATGCTGCCTGGCACGGCGAGGCAGCCCTTCCGTTTCAGGTTCCCGCCCTCGATCTGCGCGGCCGGCTGATCCGGCTGGGTCCCTCGCTCGACATCATGATCGAGCGGCACAACTACCCGCCGGCGGTGGCCGAGCTGCTGGCCGAGGCCATGACCTTGGCCGCCACCCTGGCCAGCTCGATCAAGTACGACGGCATCTTCACCCTGCAGATCAGGGGCGACGGACCGGTTCGCCTGCTGGTGACCGACGTGACCTCGTCGGGCCAGATGCGCGGCTACGCCCAGTTCGACCGCGCCAGGCTGGAGGCGGCGCTGGCCGAAGGCGCGCCCGACATCAGCCCGGTGCCGCGCCTGCTGGGCGCCGGCACGCTCGCCTTCACCGTCGACCAGGGGCCCGACACCGAGCGCTATCAGGGCGTGGTGGCGCTGGAGGGCGCCACCCTGGCCGAATGCGCGCAGGGCTATTTCCGGCAGTCCGAGCAGCTCAAGACCGGGCTGCGCCTGGCCGTGTCGCGCCAGGTCAACGGCGACGGGCCCAATGGCCCTGGGGCGCACTGGCGCGGCGCGGCGCTGATGATCCAGCGCCTGCCGGGCGAGCTGACGCCCGACGGATTCTCCGACGACAGCGACGAGGCCGACGAGCGCTGGCGCGTGGCGATCATCAAGCTGTCGACCACCACCGACCAGGAAATGCTCGACGGCAGGCTGCCGGGCGAGCAGCTGCTTTACCGCCTGTACCACGAGGAAGGCGTGCACGCCTCGCCGCCGCGGCGCCTGGAATTCGGCTGCCGCTGCTCGCGCCAGCGCATCGAGAACGTGCTGCGCTCCTTTCCCAAGGAGGAGATCGCCGAGCTCAAGGACGACAGCGGCCAGATCGTGGCGACCTGCGAATTCTGCCTGACGGAGTATCGCTTCAGCGAAGCCGAGGTCGAGGCATTAGGGGCGGGGAAGAAGAACAACCAGTAAAGCGCATCACGCCAGAGGGCCTTAACCTCTCCCACCGGGAGAGGTCGACGGCCCCTCACCCGCTCGCGCTTTGCGCTCGCGACCTCTCCCGGTGGGAGAGGTTAAGATTTCGCCCCACCCCGAACCGACCAGTCGGCCAGCCGGCGCATGAAGGTCTCGCAGGCCGCGACCTGCGATGTCTCGATGAACTCGTTGGGCTGGTGCGCCTGGGCGATGTCGCCGGGACCGCAGATCACGACATGGAAGCCGGCCTGCTGGAAGATGCCGGCTTCGGCGGCATAGGCCACGCTGGCCGAGGCATTGGCGCCGGTCAGATGGCGGCACAGCAGATCGGCCGGGTTGTGCTGTTCGGGCACCAGCGGCGGCACGCCGGCGCGCTTGCGGGTCTCGATCGTGGCGTCGGGCGCGTAGCGGCGCATGCGCGGCAGCAACTCGTCGTCGCAATAGGCCTGAACGCGATCCAGCACCTCCATCGGATCGTCGCCGGGCAGCGCGCGATACTCCCATTGCACCATGCATTTGCGCGCCAGGATGTTGCCGGCGGTGCCGCCGTTGATCACCCCGACATTGATGGTGCCGTAGCCGGGATTGAAATCGCTGGGCTTGGCGCGGGCGCGCAACTCGTCCTGCAGGCGATTGAGGAAGTGGAGCAGCTCGCCGGCGTAGTGCACCGCCGAGACGCCGCTCTCGACCAGGCTGGAATGCGCCTCGCGACCGGTGATTTCGGTGAAGAACGAATTGATGGCTTTGTGCGAATGCACCACCTGCATCATGGTGGGCTCGCCCACGATCAGCGCGTGCGGCTGGGGCAGGTGACCGCGCATCTGCTCGGCCAGCGACCAGGCGCTGAGGCAGCCGATCTCCTCGTCGTAGGTCAGCGCGATATGGATCGGCACCTTGAGGTCGCGCCTGAGGAATTCCGGCACCATCGCAAGAGCAACCGCGGGAAAGCATTTCATGTCGGCGGTGCCGCGGCCATAGAGCCTGCCGTTCTTCTCGACCATCTGGAACGGATCGCTGTCCCAGGGCTGGCCCGCCACCGGCACCACGTCGCTGTGGCCGGCCAGCACCACGCCGCCCGGCACCTTGGGACCGATCGTGGCGTAGAGATTGGCTTTGCTGTTGTCCTCGTTGGGCAACAGCGTGCTGTCGACGCCATGACCCTCGAGATAGTCGCGCACGAACCGGATCAGCGCCATGTTCGACAGCACCGAGGTGGTGTCGAAACCCACCAGGCGGCCCAGCATCTCGGTCGGGGTGAATGTGTCAGCCATGGCTTATCTGTGCCTGAAAATTGATTGGCGTTCCAGTCTTTCGCCTGTCCGGCGGCGAGAGACTGCGCGAGCGACAGCGCGTGCAGTCGGCTGAGAGGCCGCATAGAAGATTCCCGACCTCCCACCCGGCGCTTGGTGCCGACCCGTCCCGGTGGGAAAGGTCGGGAATCACGCGCCGAAATCGGTCGAGGTGCCGCGGTTGATGATCGACAGGAATTCCTTGCGCGTGGCCTCGTTTTCGCGGAACGCGCCCAGCATGTGGCTGGTCACCATCACCACGCCGTGCTTGTGCACGCCGCGCGTGGTCATGCATTGATGCGCCGCTTCGATCACCACCGCCACACCTTGCGGATGCAGCACCTCGTCGATCGCCTTGGCGATCTGCGCCGTCATCTTCTCCTGGATCTGCAGGCGCTTGGAATAGGCATCGACTACCCGCGCCAGCTTGGAGATGCCGACCACGCGCGAGCGCGGCAGGTAGGCGACATGGGCGCGGCCGATGATCGGCACCATGTGGTGCTCGCAATAGGATTCCAGCCGGATGTCGCGCAGGATCACCATCTCGTCGTAGCCCTCGACCTCCTCGAAGGTGCGCTGCAGCACCTCATGCGGGTCGATGTCGTAGCCGGCGAAGAATTCCTCGTAGGAGCGCACCACCCGGCCGGGCGTGCCGCGCAGGCCTTCGCGCGAGGGATCCTCGCCGGCCCAGCGGATCAGGGTGCGCACCGCCGCTTCGGCCTCTTCGCGGCTGGGACGCTGCGCCGGCGGCAGGATCGCCGTGCCGTTGGTCTCCCGGGACGATTTCTCGTGCGGGATCCGCACCGGCCGACCGGCGGAGCGCGAAGCGGAACGGGACGTGGAACGCGATTTGGCCATGGCGGCTTTCCTTTGGCTTGGCCCGCCGTCGTGGAATCGGTCAGTTGATCGACTTGGCGACGTGCGGGCTGTCGAGCGAGAAGGCGGGGATGGCGACGTCGAAGGTCTCGCCGCCCTCGCCCACCATCTGGTAGGTACCGCTCATGATGCCCGACGGCGTGTTGAGCGGCGTGCCGGAGGTATATTCGAAGGCCTGGCCGGGTTCGAGGATCGGCTTCTTGCCGACCACGCCGGCGCCGCGCACCTCGTGCACGCGGCCCATTTGGTCGGTGATGCGCCAGTAGCGATTGCGCAACTGCACCTTCTCCGGCCCGAGATTCTCGATGCGCACGTGATAGGCCCACACGTAATGGCTCTCCGCCGGCGAACTCTGGTCCTCCAGATAGCTCGGATTGACGGTGACCTTGATCGAGCGCGTGACCGATGAATACATGCGTTTTGTCCTGGCGCGGCCGACTTTCCCGACAAATATCGGGACTGCGGCCGCCCCTGTCCAGTGGGACGGCCGGCCTCATGCCAACGCCAGGACGGCCCAGTCTATTCTACGCCTTCAAGGCCTGGCACAGATCGTCGATCACGTCCTGCGGATCTTCCAGCCCGACCGACAGGCGCAACATGTCGTCGCCGATGCCGAATTCGGCGCGCAGTTCCGGCGCCAGGCGCTGGTGGGTGGTGGTGGCAGGATGCGTCACCAGGCTCTTGGTGTCGCCCAGATTGTTGGAGATGTCGATCAGCTTCAGCCTATTGAGCGCCTTGAAGGCGGCGTCCTTGCCGCCCTTGACGGTGAAGGCGACCATGTTGCCGCCCCGGCGCATCTGCTTGCGCACCAGCGCCTTCTGCGGATGATCCTCGCGCAGCGGATAAAGCACCTTGCCGACGCGGCTGTCGCCGGCCAGCGCCTCGGCCACCCTCTCGGCATTGTCGCAATGCCGGTCGATGCGCAGTCCCAACGTCTCCAGGCCCTTGAGCAGGATCCAGGCGTTGAACGGCGACAGCGCCGGGCCGGTATGGCGCAGAAAAGTGGTCAGCTGGTTGTCGATATAGTCCCGGGTGCCCAGGACGGCGCCGCCCAGGGCGCGGCCCTGGCCGTCGATATGCTTGGTCGCCGAATAGACCACCACGTCGGCGCCCAGCGCGATCGGCTTCTGCAGCATCGGGCTGGAGAACACGTTGTCGACCACCACGCAGGCGCCGGCCTTGTGGGCCAGTTCCGACACCGCCGGGATGTCGACGATCTCGAGCGTGGGATTGGACGGGCTCTCGAAGAACACCGCCTTGGTCGGCTTCGACAGCGCCGCGCGCCACTGGTCGAGATCGCGGCCGTCGACCAGCACGCTTTCGATGCCGAAGCGCGGCAGCAGGTCGTTGACGATATAGAGACAGGAGCCGAACAGCGCGCGTGCCGCCACGATGCGGTCGCCGGCGCGCAACTGGCAGGCCAGCGAGGCGAACACCGCGGCCATGCCGCTGGCGGTGCCGCGACAGGCCTCGGCGCCTTCCAGCGCCGCCAGCCGGTCCTCGAACATCGACACGGTGGGGTTGGAGAAGCGCGAATAGATGAAATGGTCGTTGGCGCCGGCGAAGGCGCCCGAGGCCTGCTCGGCCGAATCGTAACAATAGCCGGAGGTCATGAAGATGGCTTCGCTTGTCTCGCCGAAGCCGCTGCGCCGCTGGCCGCTGCGCACCAGCCTGGTCTGCTCGCGCCAGCCGTTTTCGTCCTTGCCCACTTCCTTGCCCATGTCGCGCTCCCGCCGGTCTCGGCCGGCAACAAAAACCCCGGCCAACGGCCAGGGCTTTCGTTCAAGCACCCGACCTTTTAGCGTTTTTTAACGTGGTCGCAAGCCGGCCGGCTCAAATCACCACGGGACGAGCGGGTTTTTAGACCCGCCGCCCGGCACCGTCAAGTGACGGCAATTGCCCTATTTCAGCGGGGAAAAAGGCAGCGGCGTCAGGATGCGGTTCTCCATCTTCTGGATATACGGCATGGCCTTGGCCAGATAGGCCAGCCACTCCGCGTTGCCGGCCATCTCGGCGCGGCGCCGCTCGCGCTCGGCGTAGCTGTCATAGGCCCACCAGTGCACGATCTGATTGAGCTCGCCCACGTCGGTGACGAAGAAGCCGACCAGCCGGCCCAGGATGCGGCTCTGCACCGGCAGGCCCTCCTTCTCGTACAGCGCCATCCACTCCTTGAGTTTGCCCGGCACCAGATTGTAGGTGCGTTCGTCGACGATCGTCATGACCATGCTCCGTATCGAGTGCGCGCCGGATTCGGCTTCGAGACCGAGCACGGTCTCGAACCATCCGGCGCTAGTGCGATTCGCGCGGGATCGGCGCGCCGGATTTGCCGACCAGGAAGTCGAGATCGACGCCGCGATCGGCCTGCAGCACCGAATCGCAATAGAGCTTGAGCCAGCCGCGATCGTCGTGCGGCGGCGGCTTCTTCCACGCCTTGCGCCGCTTCTCCAGCTCCTTGTCGGAAACGTCCAGATGCAGGCGCCGCTTGGCGACGTCGAGCTCGACCATGTCGCCGTCGCGCACCAGCGCCAGCGGCCCGCCCGCCGCCGCCTCGGGCGCCACGTGCAGCACCACCGTGCCGTAAGCCGTGCCGCTCATGCGCGCGTCGGAGATGCGCACGATGTCGCGCACGCCCTTCTTCAGCAGCTTGGCCGGCAGCGCCATGTTGCCGACCTCGGGGAAGCCGGGATAGCCCTTGGGGCCGCAATTCTTCAGCACCATCACCGAATTCTCGTCGATCTTCAGCTTGGGATCGTCGATCTTGGCCTTGTAGTCGTCGATGTCCTCGAACACCACGGCGGGGCCGCGATGCTTCATCAGCGCGGGCGTGGCGGCCGACGGCTTCAGCACCGCCCCGAGCGGCGCCAGATTGCCGCGCAGCACGGCGATGCCGCCATTGTCCTTGAACGGCTTGTTCAGCGGGAAGATGACGTCGCGATTGTAGCAGACCGCATCCTTCACGTTGTCCCAGAGGGTCTTGCCGTTGACCGTCAGCGCATCCTTGTGCAGCAGCGCGCCGACCTCGCGCATCACCACCGGCAGGCCGCCGGCGTAGTAGAAATCCTCCATCAAATATTTGCCCGACGGCATCAAATTGACCAGGCACGGCACCTTGCGGCCCAGCCGATCCCAGTCGTCCAAGGTGAGATCGACGCCCAGCCGTCCCGCCAGCGCGATCAGATGCACCACCGCGTTGGTCGAACCGCCGATCGCGCCGTTGACGACGATGGCGTTCTCGAACGCCGCCTTGGTCAGGATCTTCGACATGCGCAAATCCTCGCGCACCATTTCCACAATCCGCCGGCCCGCCATATGCGCCAGCACGCGGCGGCGCGAATCGACTGCCGGGATCGCGGCATTGGTCGGCATCGCCATGCCCAAGGACTCGGCCATCGAGGCCATGGTCGAGGCGGTGCCCATGGTCATGCAGCTTCCCGCCGAGCGCGACATGCCGGCTTCCGCCTCGGCCAACTCGGCCGTGCTCATCTCGCCGGTCTTGAGCATCTCGGTGAATTTCCACACATGGGTGCCCGAGCCGATCTGCTGGTCGCGGAAGCGGCCGTTCAGCATCGGCCCGCCCGACACCACGAGCGTGGGGATGTCGCAACTGGCCGCGCCCATCATCAGGGACGGCGTGGTCTTGTCGCAGCCGGTCAGTAGGATGACGCCGTCGAGCGGGTTGGCGCGGATCGATTCTTCGACATCCATGCTGGCAAGATTGCGGAACAGCATGGTGGTGGGCCGCATCAAGGTCTCGCCCAGCGACATCACCGGGAATTCGAGCGGGAAGCCGCCCATCTCGTAGACGCCGCGCTTGACGTGCTCGGCGAGATCGCGGAAATGGGCGTTGCATGGTGTCAGCTCGGACCAGGTGTTGCAGATGCCGATCACCGGCCTGCCGTCGAACAGGTGATGCGGCAGGCCCTGGTTCTTCATCCACGAACGATGCGCCAGCCCGTCGGGATTCATCTTGCCGAACCACTCGCGGCTGCGCAGCTGGCGCTCCCCCGGCTTGGCCGGAACGCGGCCCGAGGCCTGCGGCCCGGCGGGCGACTTGCTGGATGGCTTTTTCCCCGCCATGGCGCTTACCTCCCATATTTCACATTGGTTGACTGCGATTGCGGCGCAGGAAAGCGCCGCTGTCAACGATTGCAAGGAGCGAGGACCCTTGCAACGGCACCGCATCGCCTAGTAGGAAAACCCTCCCGCCGCCTCAACTTATGGAAAAGCCCGGCTTTATGTGACCGGGAAATCACAACGCGGTGCGGCCGCACCGAACATAAATTGTGCAACAAGCTCCGGTCGAACAGCATGATTTCTCACGGCTTTTTCGCGTGACTTGGGGAAATTCAACCGCCATACTTTGGTGGACGCATTCCATGTCCGAGGTCGGGCAGGACGTCGTTAAGTCGGATAGCCGCTGCGAAATAGTGACGTGTTCGGATATTTAGAAAATCGGATCGATGCCACCCGCCCAGAGCGGGCGCGCATCATTGTGACGTCGCGGCCCTCCGTGTATCTGGCAATCCGGGAAAGGACGCGATGAGTCGCAAGCTGTTTGTGGGCAATCTGCCCTACTCTTTTACTTCCGAACAACTCACTGAGACGTTCCAGCCTTACGGCAACGTGGTGTCGGCCAAGGTCATTTCCGATCGCGAGACGGGCCGTTCGCGCGGCTTCGCTTTCGTCGAAATGGAAACCGACGAGGCCGGCCAGAACGCGATCCGCGCGCTTGACGGTGCGCAGATCGGCGGCCGTGCTTTGGCCGTGCGCGAGGCCCAGGAACGGCCGCAAGGCCCGCGTCGCCCGATGGGCGGCGGTGGCGGCGGCTACGGTGGCGGTGGCGGCGGCTACGGCGGTGGCGGCGGCGGCGGTTACGGCGGCGGTGGCCGCGACCGTGGCGGCTACGGCGGTGGCGGCGGCGGCTACGGCGGCGGCGGTCGCGATCGCGGCGGCCGTGGCGGCGGTGGCGGCTACGGCGATTCGAACTACTAAGCCGTACCAGCGAAATCAAGGAAACCCCGGCCCTCGCGGCCGGGGTTTTCGTTTGCGCCCGCGATCGCGACCGCCAGGTTATGCGCCGGGCGCCATAGGCGAAGGTCGCGGCGGCGCCCTATAATCGGCACGGGGCCAGTCCAAGGAGGACGCCGCGATGCTTCGCTTTGTCGCCCTGTCTCTGCTCGTCGTCTGTTCGCTGCTGGGATCGGGCCACATCGCGCGCGCGCTGGAGGTCGACGTGCAGTTGATCCTGGCGGTCGATGTCTCGCGCAGCATCGACGAGGAAGAAGCCAAGCTGCAGCGCCAGGGCTATATCGACGCCTTCTCCGACAAACACGTGATCGACGCCATCATGGGCGGCCCGGCGCATCGCATCGCCGTGGCCTATGTCGAATGGGCCGGCACCAGCTACCAGCAGACCATCATCGACTGGACCCTGATCGACAGCCCGCAGGCGGCGCAGCGCTTCGCCGACAAGCTGGCCGAGGCGCCGCGCTCGGCGGAGATGTGGACCTCGATCAGCGCCGGACTGCTCTACTGCACCGCCAAGTTCGAGAACAACGGCTTCGAGGGCAAGCGCAAGGTGATCGACGTGTCGGGCGACGGCCGCAACAACGCCGGGCCGGATATCGCCGGCGTGCGCGAGGCGGTGCTGGCCAAGGGCATCGTCATCAACGGCCTGCCGGTGGTCAACGACCGGCCCAATTTCGGCCGCCCGCCGGAGAAGGACCTCGACGTCTACTACGAGCAGAACGTGATCGGCGGGCCTGGCTCGTTCATGGTGGTGGCCAAGGACTTCGCCGACTTCGCCCGCGCCGTGCGCGCCAAGCTGATCCGCGAGATTTCCGACCGCCGGCCGGGCGCCTGGCCCGACACGGCCGCGCTGGCGCGATAGCGGCTAAGGCTGTACCCGCGGCGGGGCTGGCGGTGCGTCCAACCCCGTGCCGAAGCGCCGGTAGTCGGGCGGCGGCTCGAACAGCGCCGTGTCCTGCGGACCGGTCCGGATGTTGTAGAGCTTGAGATGGACCGGGCGCGTGACCCCGCCGATGGTCGACGTGCCGCGCGTCTCGACCACCAGGTTGTAGGCTTCGGCCAGCCACATCGTCGCCTCGTAGACGTCGCCATTGGGCCGCACGCCGCGCGCATGATAGCGCACCCGCGACAGGCCATCCGCGCTGTCCTCGCCTTCGCGACTGACGGTCCACTGGGGGCGGCTGCCCGCCACCTGGCCATGATCGACTTCCAGATACGTCTTCTGCGAGGGCAGCACGGTGTAGCCCACCATCAGGTCGGTATAGATGATCGACACCACGGTGACCGCCCCGGCGCGCAGCTCCCAGCGTTCCCGGTTGGGAATGTAGACCACGCGGCCTTCAAGGGTGTTCTTGCCGGTCTCCAGATAGAGATCGGCCGAGAAGCTGACCGTCGGCGGTCCGAAGGCGCCGTTGAAGCCGCCGATCTCCAGTCCCTGCGAGGCCGGCTGCGCCAGAGCGCCGGCGCAGAGCGACAGCACGGAAAAGAACCAGAACGCGAACCGCATGGTCACCTCGCTGCGGGCGGATAGGCGGCGGGGCCCGCGTTGGGCGGGCAGGTGGCGAAAGTCTGCTTGCGCGCCAGGCAGTCGCGACGCAGCGCGTCCTCGCTCGCCTGGCAGATCTTGCGGTCGGCGTCGCCCGCCACGCCGGGCGCGATCGGAATGACGCCGCAGTCGCAATTGATCCTGTCGCAACTGCTGGCGCCGCGCCACGGCACGGTCTGCGGCAGCCTGGGCGGACGAAAGGCGATGCGGTGGTTGCGATCGGGGCCGCGCTCGTAGTCGCTCCATTCCTCGCGATCGGGCAGCGGCTGGTCGAGCGCGTCGGGGATGACGAAGCGGGTCGGCGTCACGGGATTGCCGTCGAGCGCGGCGTAGGGCGTGCTGCCGTCGGCCAGCGACACTTCGAGCACGCCTTCGTCCGCGCCGTCGGGCAGCTTCCGCGCGGGCAGTTGCGCCTCCCAATGCGCCCAGCGGCCCCGATCGGCGGCGCCCTGGGGCTTCATGTCCAGCACCAGCCCGGCGATGCGCGCCTGGGGCGGCCTGTCGAGCGGCTGCGAAAAATGCAGCGCGAAGGTCAGCGTCTCGGTGGGATCGTTGTCGCCTCCATTGGCCAGCACGACGAGCTGGCGCGGACCCGTGGCGAGGAGCCGGTAGCTCAGCAGTTGGTAGTAGAATTCCTCGGCCAGGCGCGCCTCTTTCTGCACGATCTGCTCGGCCAGCAAGGCGACGTAATAGTCGTGATAGGCGAGATCGAAGAGCGCGACGTTGTTGATATATCGCTCCTCGGCGTTTTCCAGCCGGTAGCCGAAATAGGCCGCCACGATCGCCTTGGCGGCCGTGATGCCAAGGCCGAGCAGATTGGCGCTTTTCGATCCGAGCAGGCCGTCCTTGAGGCGGTCGACCGGCACCTTGGCGGCAAAAAAGCCGGACGCGCCGCTGCGCACCGCCTGCCATTTGGTCAGGTTGCCAGCACTGGCCTTGACCGCTCCCTCCACCAGGCGATGGTTCAGGATGATGACGCCGCCCTTGGCGACGCGGCCGATCACCTGCTCCGCGGCATCGCTGGCGACGATTTTCGCGGCGTCGGACTTGCCCCCTTTGAGGCCCAGCGCATCGATATAGCCGTTGACGGACTGATTCATGATGATGTCGCTGCCGCCTTTGGCGACCTTGGCCTGCACCAGGGCCAGCATCTGTTCGACCGCCTCGTCCAGCGTGTGATCGAGCGCCTTGTCGAAACGCGAAATGACGGCCTTTTCGGCAACCGACAGGACTTTGCCGGCGTTCCTGTTCGCCAGGGCGCCGGCCAGAGTCGTGCCGGCCTTGATGCCCTCCTCGACGGCATGCCGCTCGACGGTGGAAGCGCCGCCGGACAGCGCGACTTCGGCGATCACGCCGATCGCCTCGATGATCGCCGGCGCCAGCACGACCATCAGGCCGGCGAAGCGGATTTCCGCCGTCGCCAGGTTGATTTCGTCGCTGGCCTTCTTGATCACGCTTATCTTCTGGCGCTGGATATTTCTCAGCTCCTCGTACAGCTGATCCTTTTCCCCCCGCACCGCGGCGGCAGTGGCGAGCGCCACATCCAGCCGGTCCATCAACTCCTTCAGGGCAAGGTCGGCGGCCTCGCCGTCGAAGCGCCATTCGGCGCGATACATCGCCCTGCCGCCGACATAGACCTGGACCGACTGCAGATAGGGCGGCAGCGCCTGGGGGCGCAACGCATGGAGATAGGGCGCGATCGCCAGGATCGTGTTCTGGCGCGCCTGTTCGACGGCGATATTGGCCTGCAGCAACTCCAGGAAGATCCTGTCGCCGCTGGGCAGGCCGATCCTGTCGCGCTCGAGCTGCTCGTAAGCGGCGATCTTTTTCTCCAGCGCGGCGATTTCGCTGTCCAGCCCATCGAGCCGCTGCTGCGCGCTTTGCACCTCGGGCGCATGGATATTGCCGCCGGCCCGGCCCAGCGCGATGTCGTAGACCTGCTTTGCCTGGCGCCGCTCGTCGCGCTTGGCCACCAATGCGTTGGCGGTTTCGGTGCGTGCCTTCTGCAGGTTGGCAAGCTCCCGATCGCCGGTGTTGAGCAAAGCGATCATCCGATCAAGCATGGCCCGCCGACGTTCGACGGCATCCTGCTCCGCACGCTTGGCTTGCACATAGGCCGCCCGCAGCGGCGCACGTATGGCTTCCTGCTGCCGGGAGATGTCGTCGGCATGCGCTGTCGCGCCCAGCCAGGCCAGCGCCATGGTGGCAACGACAAGTGTCGCCGTCCGGAAGATGCCCATCCCTGCTTCTCCCCTACCGACCGTATCATGATACCGCAAATTGGGACGGCGCATAGCCACCGGCCGCACCGGACCGGGGCGCGCCCGACCGTCGCCAGAAGGCGATCGATCGCATGGGCGCGCTGCTGCTGGCCGGCAATCGCGAGCTCGACCAGATCCGGGGCGACCTCAAGATGGCGCAGGCCAGGCTCGACTCGGCCGATGCGGAGGTCAGGGATCTCGAGCGGCAAGTGGCGCAGCTCCAGCAGAGCCAGCGCGACAAGATCTCGATCCCCAACGGAGCCGGCAGTCTCCTCAGCCGCCCAGCACCGCCTTGAGGCGCCGCAGCGGGGCATCGTTCCGCACCAGGCCGAGCGAGGTGCCGAAATGCCCTTGCCGCATAACGAACGAGTTTTGCGCCGGCACCTGCCAGCGTCGCACCAGATCGAGCCCGCCGCCCACCGGCGTGACGCGATCGGCATGACCCAGCACCGAGACGATGCGGGTCGGCGGCAGCGCCGGCGGCCCCTGCGGATCCATCAGCACCGCCCAGCGCAGCATCTGCGGCTGGCTCCAACCGGCCTGCTGCAGGGCCTGGGGAATGCCGATGCGGTCGACCAGGCCGCTGTCGAACACCACCTCTTCCATGCTGCCGCTATGGGTGATCAGCAGCAGCGCGTCGGGCCGCGCGCTCGCCGGCCAGTGCGCCGAATGATTGGCCACCAGCTGGGCCACGAACGAGCCCAGCGAAATGCCGGCCAGCGCGACCGGGCCCGCAAAGCGTCGCCGGCACCACTCGAGCACCACCGCCGTCTCCGCCACCTGGGCGGTGAACAGGTCGAGCTGGCCAAGCGGCGCGGTGGCGAAGAACTTCTCGCCGCCATACCAGCCGTCGGGGCAACGCCTTCCATGCCACGGCGTGGTGATCTCGACGGTGCGGAAGCCCAGCCGGCCCATGGTCTCGCCGGCATCGACCATGCCGCGCGCCATTTCCGGCTCCATGCACACGCCATTGCCGATCACGATGGTCGGCGGCTCGGCGATGCCCTCCGGCTCGAACAGCTTGGCGTAGACGACATCGCCCATGCGGGGCGAGGGCGAGGCGAAGCGGATCCAGCGATAGCGGCCATGCGCGGCAGGGATGGCGCGCGACTCCTCGATCGCGGGCAGCGGCGTGGGAAAGCCATAGGCCGCGGCGGGATCGTCGCGATAGCGCCCGTAGACGGCTTCGACCGCCTCGCTGCCGGGGATCTGCCAGTTGACCTGGCGCCGTGCGCCCAGCAGCAGCAGCGGATAGAAGCCGATGCGATCCATCGTCAGCCGGTGTGCCGCATCCAGGCGATTGGCCTCGATGCGGGCCAGGGTCTCGCCATCCTGCTCGACCGGACCGAAGAAAGCCTCCTCCCAGGCGCGCTCGGCGGCCTGGGCGTGCTGGCGCCGGCGCCGATGGCGCGCCAGCAGACGCGCCAGATAGCGCGCCCGGTGCGCGATGCGTCCGTCGAGCCCTGCCTCCTCGATGAAGCGCGGTACCGAGGCTTCGGCAAGCCCGGCCGCCGCCCACAGCCGGGACAGCGGAAAGAACAGCCGGCTGAGCGCGAACAGCCCGACCGGATCGAGCCAGGCGCCCTGGGTCGCCGCGCCCAATGGCGAGCGGATCAGGCGTTCGCCCAAAGGCGGCTTGGCGAGGGGGTGCGGGCGATGGCGGACGCGGAAACCGAAGGCGGGCATGCGGTCTTTACTTCGCGGCAGGACGGGGCAATTTCAAGGCAATCGGTTAAGCCGCGATGACAACGCTTTGCCGCCGGCGGCGACGGGTACAAAATCCCGTGACCGTTCGCCCGCGCGGCTTGTTTGGCGATGAGCTACCCCCATTAGTAGGGAGCGCGCAACCAGCGACCATCAAGCGGCGCAAAACCCCGCGGATCAGGAGGTTCCCATGTGGATGAACAAATCCAAACTGCAGATGCCCAAGCAGGAGGAGGCGCTGCGCGGCCGTAGCACGACCATGCCGGTGCCGGAGCGGCATTTCGTCAACGGCCATGCGCTGAAGGGACCGTTTCCGGCCGGGCTGGAGACGGCGATGTTCGGCCTGGGCTGCTTCTGGGGCGCTGAGCGCAAATTCTGGCAGACGCCGGGCGTCTACAGCACGGCGGTCGGCTATGCCGGCGGCTTCACGCCCAACCCCACCTATGAGGAAGTGTGTTCCGGCCGCACCGGGCACAACGAGGCGGTGCTGGTGGTCTACGATCCCAGGAAAGTGTCCTACGAGGAACTGCTCAAGGTGTTCTGGGAGAGCCACGACCCGACCCAGGGCATGCGCCAGGGCAACGATATCGGCACGCAGTATCGCTCGGGCATCTATGTGAACTCGGCCCGGCAGCGCAAGGCGGCCGAAGCCTCGCGCGACATGTTCCAGCAGCAGCTGGGCAAGTCGGGTTACGGCGCCATCACCACGGAGATCGTCGACGCGCCGACGTTCTACTACGCCGAGGACTATCACCAGCAGTATCTGGCGAAGAACCCGAACGGCTATTGCGGCCTGGGCGGTACGGGCGTGAGCTGTCCGGTAGGCGTGGCCGCTGCCAGCTGATAGCCTGTCGCCGGGCGGCCCGTAGAGGCCGCTCGGCCTGCCCTATCCCCTTCGTCAACCTCGTCCGCCTCGCCCTGGGCAGCGGGTCGGAGACCCTCGATGCAACGCCTGGCCACCCGCCTCACCGAATTCCTCGGCATCCAACATCCCATCCTGTCGGCGCCGATGGCGCTGGCGGCGGGCGGCGCGCTGGCCGCTTCGGTGACCAGGGCCGGCGGGTTGGGGCTGATCGGCGGCGGCTATGGCGATGCCGGCTGGCTCGACCAGCAATTCGCGGCCGCCGGCAATACCCGGGTCGGCTGCGGCTTCATCACCTGGTCGATGGCCAGGACCCCGTCCCTGCTGACCCAGGCGCTGAGCCACAAGCCCAAGGCGCTGATGCTGTCCTTCGGCGATCCCAGGCCGCACGCAAGCGAGATTGCCGCGGCGGGAGCGGCGCTGATCTGCCAGTGCCAGACCATCGCCCATGTGCGCGACGCGCTCGATGCCGGCGCGCAGATCGTGGTGGCGCAGGGCAGCGAGGCGGGCGGGCATGGCCAGAGCCGCGGCACGCTGAATTTCGTCGCCGAGGTGGCCGATCTGCTGGCCCGGGTCAGCCCGGCCACCTTGCTGGTCGCCGCCGGCGGCATCGGCGACGGCCGCGGCCTGGCGGCGGCGCTGATGCTGGGCGCGGACGGGGTGCTGATGGGCACGCGCTTGTGGGCCACCAGACAGGCGCTGGTGCAGGACAGCCATCGCGCCGCCATCCTGGCCAGCGACGGCGACGGCACCGCGCGCACCCGCGCGCCCGATATCGCGCGTCACCTCGACTGGCCGGCGCCGTTCACGGTGCGCGTCGCCAACAACGCCTTCGTGCGGCGCTGGGAGGGCAAGGAGGAGCAGCTGCGCGCGGCAGCCGAAAGCGAAGGCGCCCGATATCGCGCCGCCTTTTCCGCCGGCGATGCGGAGAACGCCGGCGTGTTCTTCGGCGAGGTCGCAGGGCTGGTATCGGACATACCCGACGCCGGCCATGTGATCGCCCGGACCGTCGCCCAGGCGATCGACACGATGGGCAGGCGCCAGGCGCTTATCGCGCCATAGCGCCCGCCGCCGGCCGCCTGTCGCCGGGCAGCGACGACCGGCGCGGAACGGCCGCTCAGCGCCGGATTGGCGAGATCTTGGTGCCTTCCAGCCCGAGGCCGGCCATCAGGCCCTTCTGGCCGAAGATAAAGGCGTAGATTTCCTCGCGCGCCGTGGTCGTGGTCACCTTGCGCGCCAAGCCTTCGTCGACCACCACGATGCTGGGGCCGACGCCGATCTCCCAGCCGTCGGAGCGGTCGAGATAGGTCACCGCATTGTCCGACATCAGGAACAGCGCGTAGCTGAACGACTGGCCGCCCGCCTGCATGCCGAACGACGCGGCGGTCGATTTGTAGTACGCGACCGGCTTGCCCTGCTTGCGCAGTTCGCCCTCGCCATAGGCGCCGCCCACCATCAACCCGGCCTTGACGATGCGCGGGAAAACCAGGATCCCGCGCGCCTCGTGGCCCAGCGACTGGGCGGCGGCGTTGCTGTTGTAGAGCGTGGTCAGCGCCACCTCGGCATCGCGGTTGATCTGCTGGGCGGTGGCGGCGGCGGCGCGGCGCGCCAAGCCGATCGTCCCGGTGGCTGCCAGACCAAGCCCAAGGAACTTCAGGGCTTCGCGTTTGGTGTATTGCATGTGGCTCCCCATCGGATTGTCCGGTCGGCTAGTCGACCGAATCCAGCTCCCAGGTGATGGTCTTGAACTCCGGCATCTCGCGGCCGTCGTCGACGCCGATCTCGGCCTTGATGACGGCTTCGAGCTTGTCGCTCATGGCCATCACCAGCTTCGGATCGGATTTCGGCCCGACGGCGAGATTGGTCATCTCCTTGGGATCGGTCTTGAGGTCGAACAGCTCCAGATCGTTGTTGCGCACCAACTGGTCCATGTTCGCGGGACTGTGGCGATCGACCGGCGCGAAGTAACGGGTGAACTTGTAGCGGCCGTCGAACACCGACCGCACGGTGCCGCGCTTCTTGAGGTCGGGCTTCAGGCCGAGCTTGGCGATCGTCGCCGGATCCCTGGGATTGGCGCCCTTGGCGGCGGCGTCGGAGATGACCTTGAGCACGTTGCTATCGTTGGTCGCCAGCCCGCTATAGGTGAACAGCACGCCCTCGCGGATGGCGTTGGCATCGGCCTTGGCAGGGGCGTTGAGCAGCGGCGTGAAGTCCCTGCCCGGCAGCTTGCGGCCGGCCAGTTCGGCGACCTTGCCGGCGTCGACCCCGGCCATCGCCAGCAGCGACGGCGCGATGTCGATATGCGAGGTCAGCGCCTTGCAGCTCTGGCCGCCCTTGACGTCGGGATGCACCACGTAGAGCGGCACGTGGATGTTGTCCTCGTAGACGAACGGACCCTTGCCGCGCAGGCCATGCGCGCCGCCCATCTCGCCATGGTCGGCGGTGAACACGACGATGGTGCGGTCGGTCATGCCCAGCGCATCGAGCTCGGCGAACATCCGCACCAGTTGCTGGTCGACGGCGCGGATGCAGTTGATGTAGTAATCGCTGAATCGCTCCCAGCGCGCCTTCTCGTTGGGCATATGGCCCAGCAGCAGGTCCCACGCCGTCTGGTACTCGCGATGCGCGCCGGGCCGGCCGGGCGCATCGAGCGGCTGGCCCAGGCTGGCGGGCAGCGCGTCGTTCCACTTCGCCTTGTATATCGGATGGTTGGGCGCCGGCGCGGCATGCGCCAGCAGCCGGCCGTTGTCCTGCACCTTCTGGCCCGGCGCATCGCTGTCGAAATACATGATGTCGTGCGGGTTGACCAAGCTGGTGGTCAGGCACCAGGGCTTGCCCTGCTCGTTGAGCACCGCGCCGCGCCGGCGCAGCCAGGTCACGGCGCTGCCACTGATCAGATCGTCGAACTGGTAGCCGCCCAGCGTGTGGCCCACCAGATCGCCCGGCGAGGCATAGTCCTGGAAGCCATAGGCCTCCATCTCCTTGGTGAACAGCCGGTCGGCGTCGTGCTGGTCGAAGGCGCGGCTAAGATGCCATTTGCCCTTGTAGGCGGCGTAGTAGTTCGACTGGCCCATCATCCTGCCGTAGGTCGGCAGGCTGGTGGAGAGATCCTTGACCCACGGCACGTTGAGGTTCTCGAAAATGCCGTTGTCGGGCGTGTGCAGGCCGGTCACCAGGTTGGCGCGCGAGGAGCTGCACATCACCGCGCAGATATAGTGGTTCAGAAACGTCGTGCCGGTGCGCTGCAGCCGCTCGTGGCCGGGCAGGCTCAATCCGCGCGGCATCGGCTTGTTGAAACGCTCCTGGTCGGTGAACACGAACAGGATGTTGTAGGGCTGACCCTGGGCGTTGCGGTTGAGCCGCGGCGCCGGCATCTGGGCGTTGGCCGCCTGCGTCAAGGCGCCGGCCATGGTCGCCGCGGCAGCCGCCGCGGTCAGGCCGGTCAGGAACTCGCGCCGCGTCGCGCCGGTCTTGTCGTTGCTCATCGCGTAACCCTTTCCTCGGAACGGGCGCGCCTGCGCCCAGATGACGACCGCCGGCAATCGGTGGGCGACCGCTGCGCCCCGGCCGACGCCTCGGCAAGCCGCCGGTCAGAAGCGGAACGTCAGGCCCAGTGCCGGGCCGTGCATCCACAGATCGACACTGCTGTCGCGCGAACCGTCGCTGCGGTTGATGTAGAGGCCGCGATAGCCGAAGGTCGACAGCACGTCGGCGCCGAACATCGTGGTGCGGTAGCCGACCAGGCCGTAGAGATTGGTCGAGAAATCCGAGCCGACGCCGAATCCGGCGATATCGGCGTGGCCGATCAGCGACCAGTGTTCGCTAAGATCGACGGTGGCGTTGAGGCCGATCACCGGGTCGACCCAGGACTGGGTCTTGTCGGCCGACAGCGGGCCGAAATCGACCTTGGCGTTGAACGACAGGTAGCGCACGCCCGCCGCCGCCTCGATGCGCCAGCGCTCCGGCGCGCCGGCCTGGCCGACGCTGCCCTCGAGCAGGCGGTACATGCCGCCCAGCTCCAGGATGGTGGTGCCGGTGCGGATGCGGGTGTCGAACGGACCCTTCTTGTCCTTGGCCGAGGTGTAGGCGTAGTCGACCTCGCCATAGAGGCCCCAGGGCCCCTGGCGCGCATCGACATGGAGAAAGGCGCCGAGCACCGTGTCGGTCTTGCCGAGCACGTCGAAGAAGTTGTCGTCGACATGGGCCTTGACGCCATGGACCTTGATGTCCCCGGTCATGCCCTGCAGCCACAGATAGGGTGTGGCGGTGATGGTCCAGCTTTCCTGCGCCGAGGCCGCGCCGCTCCACAGGGCAATGCCCGCCGCCAGCGCCACGACACACCGCGCCGCCGATCGCAGCCAAGCGGCGATTTTTCCGGTCGCGGCACCGCCGCGCCCGCAGGATTTCCGTTCGCAACTCGATTGTGGAATATTCATACCGATTCGCCGGCCACTGTAACTGCAAGCCCCTGAAAAAATGGGCGTTCTGGCCAGCTCTCCCCGATGACAACGGTAGGCGAGTAAGATATTTTGCCCTATCCGAATCGCGCAAAATCCACCCCAGCGCGTCTGCGAGAAAAATGAACTGGTCGAATTCGCGCCGCGTTGCACCTCCAACGCTTGTTCCGGTGCCTCCGCTCTATCGAATGATTCGCTCGTCGGACGTCGAGGAGGTTCTGGCGACCGTCCCGAAATGGCAGCTCGAACACCGGCTGCTTGGCCGGGCCAGCGGCGCCAGCCAGGGCGCCGCGATGCGCGCCGGCGCCATCGGGATCGCTTCCAACTGGCTGATGGGAACGGTGCACTCCGCCGGCGGCGTGCCGGCCGGCTACATGTCGATCGGCATCGATCTTGCCGATCGGCCCAGCCGCCGGTTCGGCGGTCGGCCGCTGGCGATGGACGAAGTCCTGCTGGGCTATAGCGGCGCGGAAGTCGACTACTTGCTGGCGCCGAGCTTTCGCGGCCTCAGTGTCCATCTTCCCGCCATGCCTGTCGAAGCGGCGCTGGCGCAACGCCAGACATGCAGCCCCTCGCTCGATTTCTATCGCGCGATCCGCGTCGCATCGCTGCGCGGGACCGGCACGCGCGAGCTGTGGGATCTGTTCGCGCGACTGGGTCAGGCGTTGCATTCGGGCGTGACGCCGCTGGACGACAGCACCGCTCCGTTCGTCGAGGCCGAAGTGCTCGATGCCGTCGTTGCAACGATCGAACTCCACGACCCCCATGGCAGCGCCGACCGCCATCTGCAATGGCACCACCGGCGGCCGATCGCGCAGCGCGCCCGGGAGTTCATGCAGGCCAATCTGGGCGAACCCGTCACCCTGGCCGACATCTGCCTGGCGACGCGCGCCAGCCAGCGCACGGTCGAATACGCGTTTCGCGACGTCTATGGCATGGGCGCCAAGAAATTCCTCAAGCTGCTGCGCCTGAACGACGTGCGGCGCCAGCTGCGCCGGTCCGATGCCGAGCCGATCTCGATCGCCGACGCCGCCCACCGCGCGGGCTTCTGGCACATGGGCCATTTCGCCGCCGACTACCGGCGACTGTTCGGCGAAACGGCAACCCGGACAGTGGCGAACCGTTTCGGCCAGAGCCCGATCTGAAGCCTGCGACGCCGGCGGCCGCGCTCAGCGCCGCATGCCAAGCTGCGTCAGTTCATCGAGCACGACGGTCCAGGAGGGCGGTCGCTCGCCGGCCAGCACGTGACCGAGATAGGCCCAATAGAGAATGCGCGCCCGGGCCTCGGCCTGGTCCGGCGCGATCCCCGCCTCGCGCAACAGGCGCCGCAGATAGTCGCGCCGCCGGCCGTCGACATCGGCCACCATGGCGCGGGCCTCGGGCCGGACGGCAGCCCAGGCCCGCACCGCGCGCTCCAGCGGCGAGTCCGCGCGGAAGGCGCGGCTCAGCAGATTGCGCAGGCGCTGCTTGGGGCCACCCTGCAATTCTTCGACGATGTTGTCGTAGGCGATTTCGCGCCACCCCCGCAGCACCGCCTGGTGGAAGCCCTCGATATCGGCGAAATGCCAGTAGAAGCTGCCGCGCGAGACCTCGAGCGCCTTGGCCAGGCGCTCCGCCTTGAGCGCCGTGAAGCCCGAGCTGGCCAGGGTCCGCAGGCCCACCCTGACCCAATCCGCCGCGGAAAGCCGCTCCTCAACCATATCCATACACTACTGTATTGACTCTTGACTGACAAGGAGTCTGAGTCCATACATATATGTATTGAGGACGATATGAGCCCTTGGACTTTGCAGGCCTCCGGCGCCATCGCCGGCCTGACCGCCATCGTCCACGCCGTGCTGGGCGAGACCCCCATCTTCGCCAAAGCGCGCATCGAGCCGGGCTGGATCCGGCTGATGCTGCGGCTGATCTGGCAATGCGGCGCGCTGGCCTGGCTGGCGCTGGCCGCCTTGCTGATCGCGGCGCCCGGATTGGACAGCGCGGCGCGGGGCTGGATCGTGGCGATGGCGACGATCAATTTCCTGGCCGCAGCCGCAGCCAATGCCTGGGCCACGCGCGGCCGGCATCTCGGCTGGATGCTGATGGCAACCGCCAGCGTCCTGGCGCTGGCCGGACTATAGCGACAGCGCCCCGGCGCTGGCCGGACTCCAGGCCTTAGCGCGCGGTGCGGCGTTTGGCCGGCGCCAAGACGCCGTAGAGATCGTAGTCGTCGGCGCGTTCGATCTTGGCCTGCACGATATCGCCGACGCGGACCTTTTCGGCGCCCTGCAGGAATACGTTGCCGTCGATCTCCGGCGCATCGGCATGGGAGCGGGCGATGGCGCCGCGCTCGTCGAAGCCGTCGACGATCACCTCCAGGGTGCGGCCGACCTTGCGCTCCAGCCGGCGCGCCGAAATCTCCTGCTGCGCCTGCATGAAGCGGTGCCAGCGCTCTTCTTTGACTTCCGGCGCCACGGCGCCGGGCAGGGCATTGGCGCGGGCGCCCTCGACCGCCTCGTATTTGAAGCAGCCGACGCGATCGAGATCGGCCTCTTCCAGCCATTGCAGCAGGTAGTCGAAATCGGCTTCGGTCTCGCCGGGGAAGCCGACGATGAAGGTGGAACGCAAGGTAAGATCGGGCACCGCGCCGCGCCAGCGCTTGATGCGGTCGAGCACCTTCTGCTCGTTGGCCGGCCGCTTCATCGCCTTGAGAACGCTGGGGCTGGCGTGCTGAAACGGGATGTCGAGATAGGGCAGGATCTTGCCCTCGGCCATCAGCGGGATCACTTCGTCGACGCTGGGATAGGGATAGACGTAGTGCAGGCGCACCCACACCCCGAGCTCGCCCAGGGCGGCGCATAGTTCGGTCATGCGCGCCTTGACGTTCTGCTTGCGCCATTTGCTCTCGGCATAGCCGATATCGACGCCATAGGCCGAAGTGTCCTGCGAGATCACCAGCAGCTCGCGCACGCCGGCGAAAGCCAGGCGCTCGGCCTCGTACAGCACGTCCGACGCCTTGCGGCTGACCAGGTCGCCGCGCATCGAGGGAATGATGCAGAAGGTGCAGCGATGGTTGCAGCCTTCGGAAATCTTCAGATAGGCGTAGTGGCGCGGCGTCAGCTTGATGCCTTGCGGCGGCACCAGATCGACGAACGGATCGTGACGCGGCGGCACCACCTGATGCACCGCCTGCACCACCGCCTCGTATTGATGCGGGCCGGTCACCGCCAGCACGCCGGGATGGACCTCGCGGATGCGATCGCCTTCGACGCCC
Source organism: uncultured Hyphomicrobiales bacterium (assembly GCA_964458605.1). GTDB lineage: Bacteria > Pseudomonadota > Alphaproteobacteria > Reyranellales > JAQSWP01 > JBBSNV01. The sequence continues at coordinate 60,649 of CAYWLS010000003.1, forward strand.
ATGCAGCCGGTGACGATGACCTTGCCGTTCTCGCGCATCGCCTCGCCGATGGCGTCGAGCGATTCCTGCTTGGCGCTGTCGAGGAAGCCGCAGGTGTTGACCAGCACCACGTCCGCCCCGTCGTAGGACGGCGCGATCTCGTAGCCCTCGGCCCGCAGCTGGGTCAGGATGCGTTCCGAATCGACCAGCGCCTTGGGACAGCCCAGGCTGACGATACCCACTTTGGGAACAGGCTTGCTCATGGCTCTCCGCATCGGCCGCCTAGGGGTCGGGCAAGCGGCGGCGCCTTATAGACCCACCCGTTGCCCGGTGCAAATCGCTGGGCGGAAGCCGCCGGAACGGCCGATTGCGCCCGACCGCGAATGCCGCCAAAACAGGCCTCCATATAGGACTTCCCGCCCGATTTCCCAGCAGGTCAGCCGTGATCGCGTTGCAGCCCACCTTCCGCAGTTCCGTCAACGCCTGGCAGTGCGACGAGAACGACCACCTCAACGTGCAGTTCTATACTGCGTTCGGCGACGATGCCTCGATCCAATGGCTGAGCCTGAACGGGCTGGGACCGCAGGCGCAGGCCGAGGCCGGATTGCGCGTGCAACCGGTGTGCGACCGCATCCGCTACTGGAAGGAGCTGCGCGGCCAGGATTCGCTGGAAATCCATTCCGCGCCGGTCGAGGTCGAGCCCGGCCGCATCGCGCTCTACCACGAGCTGCGCAACAGCTATGACGGAGGCATCGCCGCCATACTGGTGCGCAGCATGGAGTGCCGCGACACCGCCGGGCGGGCCGTGCCCTTCCCGGCCGCCCTGTCGCACCGCGCCGAGGCGGGGCGGATGGCGTTGCCCGACTCGGGCAGATCGCGCAGCATCGGGCGGTTCGGTCACCCGCCCGACCTGACGCTCCAGCAGGCGCAGGACATGGCCACGATCGAGATCAACCGCGCCGTGGTCGGGCCGGAGGAATGCGACGCTTTCGGCCGCTTGCGGCCGCGCTTCCATTTCGGCCGGTTTTCCGACGGCGCCGCCATCCTCTGGCACCGCATGGGCTTCGACCGGGTCGCCATGCGCCAGCGCCAGCAGGGTTCGGTGGTTCTGGAAACGCGCACCCTCTATCGACGGCCGATTCCGGTCGGCACGCCGACCGTGGTGTTGAGCGGCCTGCTCGACGTCTCCGACAAGGTGCTGCACTTCGCCCATCTGCTGTTCGACGCGGAGACCGGCACGCTGTGCGCCAGCGGCGAGGCGGTCGGCATCCAGTTCGACCAGCAGACCAGGCGCAGCATGGCGCTGCGCACGGAAGACCGCGAGCGGCTGCAGGCGCACATCGTCGGGGAACTGCGCAGCGACGCCTAAAACGGCTCCACAATCCTCTTGCGGCTTGTGCGCGGCGGCGGGATCGGCAGGGTGGCCAGGGTCTTGATCAGGATGTCGCGCGTGTCGGCGGGATCGATCACGTCGTCGTAGAGGAAGCGCGCCGCGGTTTCGATCGCGGTGTTGCCGCGCTTCAACTCCTCGGTCAGCGCGCGATGCAGCTCGGCCCGCGCCGCCGGATCGGGCTCGGCGTCGAGTTCCTTGCGGTAGATGATGTTGACTGCGCCCTCGATGCCCATGCCGCCGAACTCGGCGGTCGGCCAGGCCAGCAGCACCGCCGGATCGAGCGGCTGGGAGCCCATGATGTAGTAGCCCAGCCCATAGGCCTTGCGCAGCACCACCGTCATCATCGGCACCGTTGCATTCGCGAGGGCCGACAACAGCCGCGCCGAGTGGCGCACCAGCCCGGTCTTCTCGACCTCCGGCCCGACCATCAGGCCCGGCGTGTCGCACAGCAGCAGCATCGGGATGTCGAAGGCATCGCAGATCTGGGCAAAGCGCGCCGCCTTGACCGAAGCGGGCGCGTCGATCGCGCCGGCCAGCACCATCGGCTGGTTGGCCACCACGCCGACGGCGCGGCCGCCCAGCCGGATCAGCGAGGTGACGATGGCGCGGCCCCATTGCGGCTTCAGCTCCAGCACGCTGCCCTTATCGGCCAGCAGCTCGATCGCCTTGCGCACGTTGTAGGCGCGCTTGGGATTCTCCGGCACCAGGTCGCGCAACGAGGTCTGGTCGGCCGCTTCGAAACCCTCGTGCTGCCGGCCGTCGAAATACGACAGATAGCGCCGCGCCAGGTCGATCGCCTGGGCCTCGCCGTCGACCAGCAGATCGATTACCCCCGAGGCGGCATGCACCGCGGCCGGCCCCAACTCCTCCGGCGTCAGCTTGATGCCCAGCGCCGCCTCGACCAGCGGCGGCCCGGCCATGCCCATCGAGGATTCCTTCGTCGCGATCAGCACGTCGCACAGCCCGGCCAAATTGGCGTGGCCGGCAAAGGCCCGGCCCGGCAGGATGCCGATGGTCGGCACCAGCCCGGCCAGCCGGGCGAACACCACGAAGGTCGCGGTCGAGTTGCGGCCTTCGACCACCATGTCGTGCGGCCGCGCCCCGCCGCCGTCCAGCCACACCACCACGGGCAGGCGGTGCCGCTCGGCATGTTCGAACATGCGCGTGATCTTCAGGTGGTTCATCGCGCTCTGGGTGCCGGCATAGACGGTGTAGTCGTAGAACACGATATCCACCGGCCGGCCGCCGATCCGGCCGGTGCCCATGACGATGCCGTCGGCCGCGCCCGTCATCTTGCGCAAGGCCGGGCGGGTCAGCCCGCCATATTCGACGAAGCTACTGGCATCGAGCAAAGCGGCGATGCCCTCGCGCGCGGTCCAGCGGCCGCGCTTCCTCTGCTGCGCCACCGCTTCGGGCCGACCGGCATCGCAGAGCGCCGCCTTGGCCTCGCGCAGCTTCTGCAGATCGGGGCGAATGGGCTTGTCGCCTGCGGCTCCGGTTGGTTTGTCGCCTGCGGCTGCGGTTGGTTTGTCGCCTGCGGCTGCGGTTGGTTTGTCGTCTGCGGCTGCGGTTGGTTTGTCGCCTGCGGCTGCGGTCGGCTTGTCGTCGGCCATGCTCAGTGCCGGTCCCATTCCATGCGGAAGCCGTCGCCCTGCGCGCGCACATGGCCGGCATTGGGGCCGGGGAAATGCGCCGGGCAGAGCAAGCTATTGTGCTCGACGCAATGCTCCAGCACCTTGCGCCGGCTCCTGGCCGACATCTCGCCGTCCCAGCAGAATTGGCTCGACCAGTCGGGACGATAGACCTGGATCGGATGATGCATCACGTCGCCGGTGAACAGCGCCTGCTTGCCGCCGTCGCTGAGCTCGATGCAGAGCGAACCGGGCGTATGGCCCGGCGTGTCGATCAGGGTCAGCAGGTCGTCCGCCTGGTAGGCGGCGTCGATGAACACGGCGCGGCCGGCCTCGACGATCGGTAGCACGCTGTCGTCATAGGCGCCGCCCTGCACCTCCTCGGCGCTGTGGGTTTTGCGCTCGGCCTCCCAATGCGCATATTCCTTCTTGGCGAACAGATATCTGGCCTTGGGGAAGGTCGGCACCCAGCGACCATCGACAAGCTGCGTGTTCCAGCCGACATGATCGACATGCAGATGGGTGCACATGACGAAATCGACCTCGCCCGGCTCGACGCCGGCCGCTGCCAGGCGCTGCAGGAACGGCGTGTTGAGCTGGTGCCAGCGCGGCGCGCTGCGGTTCTTGTGATTGCCCAGGCAAGTGTCGATCAGGATGGTGTGCTGGCCGGTGCGCACCACCCAGCTGTGGATGCTGCCGATCAGCCGGTCGGTGCCCTTCTCGATGAACTCGGGTTCCATCCAATGGCGTTGCGCATCGAAGGCGGCGGCGTCGAACTTGGGGAACATGATGTCGGGCTTGAAGCCCGGGCCGCACAGCTCCTCGACCTTCTGGATGGTGGCGCGGCCGATCTGGCGCATGATGGTTCCTCCCCTTCGTTGGGTGCGATCTTAGCCGATGCGGTGCGCCGGGACAGGGATCAGGGGCGGGCACGCAACTGCGCTGCGAAATAGAACGCCAGAATCGGCAGCAGCACCGCGGCGGCCAGGAAGATCGGCACCGCGCTGTGGCGGTCGATCACCGGCGCCGCCAGCGCCACGCCGACCGACTGGCCGATGAACAGCAGCGAGGCGAACAGCGACAGGCCGGTGCCGCGCGCCTCCGGCACCATCTGCGTGCCGTGGGTCTGCAAGGTGTTGTGCACCAGGTAGAAGCCGAAGCCGGCGGCGACGATGCCCAGCACCATCAGCCACAGCGCCTGGGCGAAGGCCAGGACCAGGAAGGCGATCGCCAAAGTGACGCCGCCCATGCGCACGATGCCGTGCTCGCCCAGGCGGCGCAGCAGGCGGCGCACCAGCACGGTGAAGGTCAGGCCGCCGATGCCGTAGCCGGTCAGGGCGCCGCCCACCGCGGCGAAATCGAGACCGAAGCGGTCGTGCAGCTCGTTGCCGACATAGGCGAAGCCGCCGAAGAACAGCAGGCCCTCGAACGAGATCACGATCAGCATGGTGCGCACCCAGGGCCGTCGCGCCAGGGCCGCGAACTGCCGCAGGATCGCCACCGGATGCAAGGTGGCGTCGGGATTGGAGGGCTGGCGCGCCAGCGGATCGAAGCGCAGCCGGGCCAGCAGCGACAGCGCCGCCAGCAAATAGAGCGCGGCCACCACCACGAACACCATGCGCCAGCCCAGCAGGTCGCCCAGCACCCCGCCCGCCACCTGGCCGAAGATCATGCCGGCGATCTGGCCGGAGATGAAACGCGACAGCACCGCCTGGCGCCGTTCGAACGGCACCACGTCGCCGACCCAGGCCATCGACAGCGGGATGACGGCGCAGGAGAACGCGGCGGTGAGGAAGCGGCCGATCGCCAGCACCGTCAGCGACGGCGCGAACGCACAGGCCAGCGTGGCGATGGCCGAGGCGACGCTGGTGCCGACGATGGTCAGGAACTTGCCGTAGCGGTCGCCCACCGGGCCGTAGAACGCCTGCAGCAGGCCGTAGGCGATGGTGTAGGCGGTGACGATCACCGAGGCCGCCCCGACCGTGACCGCGAAGTCGCGCGACACCTGGGGCAGCAGCGGATCGGAGATGCGGATATTGGCGGCGCTGGCGAAGGCGGCCATCGCCAGGATGGCCATCGACAGGGTGGGAATGCGCGTCGGAGCGGCGGCGGTCGCGACGGGAGGCGCTGTTTGGGACATACAAACTACTTGTAACAGAGGCCTCCGAAGATCGTCACCCCGGAAGCGCCAAGCGCCATCCGCAGTCCATGTCGATCCAGAAGCTGGCCGTCACGATTTGCGAAACGGATCCCGGCGCGCGCGGCTGTCGGATTGAGCGCCTGGCCGCGCGTCATGGCGACCCAGATCGCGGGCTTGTAGATGCGCCGGGGATGGCAATTCCGATCGTTGCACCGATCAGCTCGTCTCTTTGCTGCAGCGTTTCCACACCTGATCGGTCGGCACCACCGGTCCGGCCTTGAATTGCATGGCGTATTCGCCCATCAGGAACATCTGCGCCGTCTGGCCGGCGCCGGGCTCCGAGCCGGGCACGACATAGGAGAACGCATGACGGGTGTAGTCGCCCTGGATGTGACTGCCGCCGGGCGTGACGATGTCGGCCCCCTTGATCGACAGTCGCAGCTTGTTGTCCGGCGAGCACCAGTCGCCGTCGATGGCGTCGGCCAGCGCCAGGCCGGGCACGGCGCAGGCGATGCCCAAGACGAACGCGAATGCGATCTTGCCCATGCCCCTCTCCTATTCGGCGGCGACGGCGATGCCTTCCTGCTCGCAACTGGTGGCGATGTCCGACACGGTGGCGCGCTGCATGTCGCGGCGGAAGCGCAGGTCGTCGAACGGCCGGCCGCGATGCATGGTGCAGCGATTGTCCCACATCACCAGGTCGCCGACCCGCCAGCGATGCGAATAGACGAACTGGCGCTGCGAGACATGCTCGATCAGCCGGTCGATCAGCGCCCGGCCTTCGGCGTCGTCCATGCCGAACACCCGGCCGGCATGGGAAGCGACGTAGAGCGACTTGCGCCCGGTCTGCGGGATGGTGCGCACCATGGCCTGCGGCACCGGCGGCATGTTGGCGCGCTCCTCGTCGCTGAAATTGGTGAAGCCCAGGCGCGCGCGGGAATGGAAGATCGAATGTTCGGCCACCAGCCCGTGCAGCTTGCGCTTCATCTCCTCCGGCAGCGCATCGTAGCCGGCGCGCTGGTCGGCGAATTCGGTCTGGCCGCCGACCGGCGGAATGGCGCGCGCATAGAGCAGCGAGCACAAAGCCGGCAGCCGCTTGAACGAGGAATCGGTGTGCCAGATCTGGTTGCCGAGCTGGAACATGCGCAACCGGCTGTCCTTGTCCCAGATCTGGTCTTTATGGTCGAGATTGGACACGTCGGCGATGTCGGTGCGGATGCGCAGCGGCGTGTCGGAGCGGTAGGCGATGATCGAGGTCTCGAGCGGCCCGAACAGCCGGGCGAAATCCAGGTGCTGGTCCTGGCTCAGCCTCTGCTCGGGGAACACCAGCACGGAATATTTCCAGAACGCCCGCTTGACGGCTTCGGCATCCTCGGCCGCAAGCGGCCGCGACAGGTCGAGATCGCCGATCTCGGCGGCGAAACTGTCGCCAATAGGACAGACGGTGATCGCCATGGTCTCCTCCTGGGCTTCCCTCCTGTCTTTTCCTTAGGCAATTGGATCACGGCCGGCTCCGCCAGGCAACCGGCCGCGCGGCCTGCAGCGCCGGTGCCGGCCGGCATTTGACCACTTGGTCAACTATGCCTAGCATCGCGCATCGGGCTCGAAGGAGGCTTCATGGCGACCCTCATTCGCGGCGGCACCGTCGTCACCGCCGACCAGACCTACCAGGCCGACATTCTTTGCGCCGACGGCACGATCAAGGCGATCGGCCCCGACCTGGAGGCGCCGTCCGGCGCCCGTATCGTCGATGCCGGCGGCCAGTATGTGATGCCCGGCGGCATCGATCCGCACACCCATATGGAACTGCCCTTCATGGGCACCACCGCCAGCGAGGATTTCTTCTCCGGCACCGCCGCCGCCCTGGCCGGCGGCACCACCATGATCGTCGACTTCGTGATCCCCGACCCGCAGCAGCCGATCCTGGGCGCCTACGACACCTGGCGCGGCTGGGCCGAGAAGGCCTGCGCCGACTATTCGTTCCACGTCGCCATCACCTGGTGGAGCGATCAGGTCAGGCGCGACATGCAGATCCTGGTGCGCGAGCGGGGCGTCAACAGCTTCAAGCACTTCATGGCCTACAAGGGCGCCATCATGGCCGACGACGAGGTGCTGGTGAACAGCTTCACCACCGCCCGCGACTTGGGCGCCATCTGCACCGTGCATGCCGAGAACGGCGAGCTGGTGTTTCACCTGCAGCAGGAATTGCTGAAGGCCGGCATCAACGGCCCCGAAGCCCATCCCGCCTCGCGGCCGCCCGAGATCGAGGGCGAGGCCGCCAACCGCGCCATCCGCATCGCCCAGGTGATCGGCGTGCCGCTCTATGTGGTGCACACTTCCTGCAAGGATTCGCTCGACGCCATCGTGCGCGCGCGCAACGAGGGCCAGCGCGTGTTCGGCGAGGTGCTGGCCGGGCATCTGCTGGTCGACGACAGCGTCTACCGCAACCCCGATTTCGACACCGCCGCGGCCTATGTCATGAGCCCGCCGTTCCGGCCCAAGGAGCACCAGGAGGCGCTGTGGCGCGGCCTGCAGGCGGGCAATCTGCAGACCACCGCCACCGACCATTGCTGCTTCTGCGCGCCGCAGAAGAGCATGGGGCGCGACGACTTCACCAAGATCCCCAACGGCACCGGCGGCGTGGAAGACCGCATGGCGGTGCTGTGGCATCACGGCGTCAACACCGGAAGGCTGACGCCCAACGAATTCGTGCGCATCACCTCGACCAACGCGGCGCAGATCTTCAACATCTATCCGCGCAAGGGCTCGGTCAGCGTCGGCGCCGATGCCGACCTGGTGGTGTGGGACCCCAAGGGCAGCCGCACCATCTCGGCCAGGACGCATCACCAGAAGGTCGACTTCAACATCTTCGAGGGCATGACCGTGACCGGCATCCCCAGCCACACCATCAGCCAGGGCAAGGTGGTGTGGGCGGACGGCAAGCTCGATGTCGAGCGCGGCAAGGGCCGCTATATCGACCGGCCCGCCTTCGCGCCCTATTACGCCGCCATGGCCAAGCGCCAGGCGCTGAAGATGGCGGCGCTGCGGGGCCGGCACGCGGCGGAATAAGCATCCAAAAGCTCGTCACCCCGGAAGCGCGAAGCGCTATCCGGGGCCCATGTCGATACACGGCCGGCCTCATGATGGCGGCAACGTATCGTAAAGATCGGTCCAGTGAAGATTGGTCTTAGGCCCCGGCCCTCGCCCAAAGGGATTTGGGCCGGCCGGGGTGACGATCTTTAACAAAAGGGGAGACCGCAGCCTGGAGGCCGCAGCCTCCCTTTTCTCTTTGCGTTAAGCGCCGCTTACTTCTGCGACATGTCCCAGATGGTGTGGCTCCAGGCGCCTTCCGGCTTCTTGGTGATGACCGGATCGGACTTGCTGCTGAGCAGGGTGGCCACGGTGCGGTCGTAGGCCGCCGGGTCGAGATAGCCCATCTTGCCGCCTTCGGCCAGCTTGGCGATCTCGCTCATCATCTTGAGCTGATGGTCCTTCTTCTGCGCGCCGGAGGTGTCGTTGTCGAGCACGATGTTGACCGCTTCCTCCTGGTGCTTGATGGCGTAGTCCCAGCCCTTGAAGGTGGCCTTGAGGAAGCGCGCCAGCTTGTCGGCCATCTTGGGATCGTCGAGCGATTTCTGCAGCGTATAGAGGCCGTCCTCCAAGGTGGCAACGCCCTGGTCCTCGTACTTGAAGACGATCAGGTCGTCGGCCTTCATGCCGGCCTCGATCAGCTGCCAGTATTCGTTGTAGGTCATGGTCGAGATGCAGGCGGCCTGCTTCTGCAGCAGCGGATCGACGTTGAACCCCTGCTTCAGCACCGACACGCCATCGGGTCCGCCGGTGGTCTTGTAGCCCAGCTTGGCCATCCACGACAGGAACGGGTATTCGTTGCCGGCGAACCACACGCCCAAGGTCTTGCCCTTGAAATCGGCCGGCGTCTTGACGCCGGAATCCTTGCGACAGGTCAGCTCCAGGCCGGAGCGCTGGAACACCTGGGCGATGTTGACCAGCGGCACGCCCTTCTCGCGCGTCGCCAGGGCCGAGGGCATCCAGTCGACGATCACGTCGGCGCCGCCGCCGGCGATCACCTGGCTGGGGTTGACGTCGGGCCCGCCCGACTTGACCGTCACGTCGAGCCCGACCTCCTTGTAGAAGCCCTTGTCCTTGGCCACGTAGTAGCCGGCGAACTGCGCCTGCGGCACCCATTTCATCTGCACCGTCAGCTTGTCCTGCGCCGACGCCGCGCCGGCGGCCAGGGTCAATGGCAATGCCAGCGCCGCGGCAGCGATCACACCCCGTTTCAACAGTTTCATGAGCCTCTCCTTGTTTCCTTCTGCGGGAAAACGATTCAACGGCGGTAGGACGGGTGCCAGAAGGTGCAGGCCCGTTCCACCAAGGCGATGATTCCGTAGAACAGCGAGCCGGACAGCGCGGCGATGGCGATGGCCGCCCACACCACGTCGACATTGAGCCGCGCCACCTCGGCGCTGATGCGGAAGCCCAGGCCCAGGATCGGCGAGCCGAAGAACTCGGCGACGATGGCGGCGATCAGCGCCAGGGTGGAGTTGATCTTCAGCGCGTTGAACACGAAGGGCAGCGCGCCCGGCAGGCGCAGCTTCAGCAGGGTCTGCCGATAGGAGGCGGCGTAGGAGCGCATCAGGTCGCGCTGCATGGCGTCGGCGGCGTCGAGCCCGGCCAGGGTGTTGACCAGCATCGGGAAGAACGTCACCACCACCACGACCGCGGCCTTCGATTGCCAGTCGAAGCCGAACCACATCACCATGATCGGCGCGATGCCGACGATCGGCACGGCGCTGATCAGCCCCGCCAGCGGCAGCAGGCCGCGGCGCAGGAACGGGATGCGGTCGGCCAGCACCGCCACGGCGAAACCCCACAGGCAGCCGACCGCGAAGCCGGCCAGCACCGCCTTCAAGGTCTGCAGGAAGTCCGGCCACAACACGTCCATGCGGCTGCCCAGCACATGGCCGACCTGGCCGGGCGCGGGCAGCAGCACCTGCGGCACGCCGAAGCCCATCACCAGCACCTGCCACAGGTAGAGCAGCGCCAGGCCGAACAGCCCGGGCGCGATCAGCAGGCTCCCGCCGCCCGCCTCCAGCCGCGCCAGCGCCACCAGCCGGAACCACAGGAACAGCAGCCAGCCGCCGAGGAAGATCCACAGGCCGGGCGCGGCCAGTCCCGGCGCCGGGTTGGCGGCCAGCAGCAGCATGAGCGCCGCCGCGCCGCTTCCCAGCCCGATCAGCCCCAGCAGATGGGCGCCCAGATCGGGCCCCGTCACTTCCAGCGCCGCCGCCAGCAGCGCCAGCACCGCCAGGGCCAGCGCCAGTGGATCGGTGTTCCAGCCGGCCGGCGCAAGCAGGCCCAGCGCCATCAGCAGCGGCGCCAGCGCCAGCAGCCAGCGCGGGACCGACCAGCGCGGGATCGAAAGGCGCGTCATGCGCCCCCTCTTTGCCGGCGCACCGCCCGCTCGACCAGCTCGACGGCGAACACCAGTGCCACGCCGACCAGCGAGGCCATCAGCAGCGCCGACCAGATCTGCACCGTCTGGCCGTAATAGGAGCCGCTCAGCAGCCGCGCGCCCAGCCCGGCCTGCGCGCCGGTCGGCAGCTCGCCGACGATGGCGCCGACCAGGCTGGTGGCGATGGCCACTTTGAGGCTGGCGAACAGGAAGTCGACCGAGGACGGCCAGCGCAGCTTGGCGAAGACCTGCGCCTGGCTGGCGCTGTAGGTGCGCATCAGGTCGAGCTGCAGCGGATCGGGCGAGCGCAGGCCCTTGACCATGCCGATGGTCACCGGGAAGAAGCACAGATACATCGAGATGATGGCCTTGGGCAGCACCCCCTCCAGGCCGAGATTGCCCAGCACCACCACGATCATCGGCGCGATGGCCAGGATCGGAATGGTCTGCGAAGCGATCACCCAGGGCAGCAGGCTGCGGTCGAGCACGCGCAGATGGACGATGCCGATGGCCAGCGCGATGCCCAGCACGGTGCCCAGCACGAAGCCCAGCAAGGTGGCGGAGACCGTGACGCCGGCGTGGTAGACTAGGCTGCGCCGGCTGCCGACCGGGATCTCGAACACCGTCTGGTAGAAATTGGCGGCGATCTGGTGCGGCGCCGGCAGCACCGGCCGCTCCATCGCCCAGCTCGCCTGCGCCAGCTCGCCGAATGTCAATGTGCGATGATCGCGCGCGGCCTGGTCCTCGATCTGCGGCGCGTTGAGCAGCACGGCCAGCGCATACCAGCCGACCAGCGCCAGCGCCACGACGACCGCCACCGGAAAGACCTGCTGCCACAGCCCGCCGGCGCGGCCGGGGCGACGCGGCAACGCCATGGCGATGCTGGGGGCGCTAGTCGTCATAGGAGTGACCCGCACGCAGCGCCTGGCGCACGCGCTGGGCGATGGCGAGGAATTGCGGCGTTTCGCGCGCATCCAGGTCGCGCCCCGCCGGCAGGTCGTTGTCGATGATCTCCAGGATGCGGCCCGGCCGCGGACTCATCACCACGATGCGGCTGGACAGGAACACCGCCTCGGCGATCGAGTGGGTGACGAAGATCACCGTCTTGCCGGTCTGCTGCCACAGCCGCAGCAATTGCTCGTTCAAGTGATCGCGGGTGATCTCGTCCAGCGCGCCGAACGGCTCGTCCATCAGCAGCAATTCCGGCTCGAAAGCCAGCGCCCGGGCTATCGACACGCGCTGCTGCATGCCGCCGGAAAGCTGCCAGGGAAATTTGCGCTCGAAGCCCTCCAGCCCGACCATGGCGAGATATTGCCTTGCCCGGGCACGACGTTCGGCGGCGGCGAGCCCCATGATCTCCAGCGGCAGCATCACGTTGCGCGCGACATTTCTCCACGCATAGAGCGCCGGGGCCTGGAACACATAGCCATAGGCCCGCGCCAGGCGCGCCTGCGCCGGCGTCACGCCGTTGACGGTGATCGACCCATCGGTCGGTCGCTCGAGATCGGCGATCACCCGCATCAGGGTGGTCTTGCCGCAGCCCGACGGGCCGATGAAGGACACGAACTCGCCGCGCCCGATCCGCAGATCGACATGCGACAGCGCGCTGACCGGCGCATCGGCGGTCTGGAACACCAGCGACAGATCCCGGATGTCGATGGCCACCGGCGCGGCCGCGGCATCGCCGGCGGTCTTCCCGGCCGCAATGATGGGTGGTGCCGACACGGCGAGGCTCGCGCTCATTTCAAGGATGCCAGCAATGCAATCTCCTTGCCAGGTCAGTCCCAGGTCGGCTCGAGGTCAGCCCGCGTCGGCGTGCTCCAGCATGGCCTGCAGCAGCACCTGGCAGCCGGCCGCCACGTCGGTCTTGGTGGCGTTCTCGACCTCGTTGTGGCTGATGCCGTCCTCGCAGGGGATGAACACCATGCCGGTCGGCGCCACCCGGCTGATATAGCAGGCATCGTGGCCGGCGCCGGAGACGATGTCCATGTGGTCGTAGCCCAGCCGCTCGGCTGCCTTGCGCACGACATCGACGCAGCCCGGCGCGAACTTGACCGGCGGCGAATACCAGATCTGCTCGACCGCGGCCTCCAGCTTGATCTCCGCGGCGATCCTGGCCACCGCCTGGCGCAGTTCGGCGTCCATCCTGGCCAGCACGGCATCGTCGGGATGGCGGAAATCGACGGTGAAGAACACCTTGCCCGGGATGGTGTTGCGCGAATTGGGACTGACCTGCATCAGCCCGACCGTGGCGCAGGCATAAGGCTGGTTGGCCAGGCCGATGCGATTGACCTCGCCCACCGCGCGAGCCGCGCCGACCAGCGCATCGCGCCGCCGCTTCATCGGCGTCGGGCCGGCATGGGCTTCCTGGCCGGTCAGGGTGATCTCGTACCAGCGCTGGCCTTGCGCGCCCGCCACCACGCCGATGGTCTTCTTCTCGGCTTCCAGGATCGGACCCTGCTCGATATGCGTTTCGAAGAAGGCGCCGATCTTGCGGCCGCCCACTTGTGCCTCGCCGGCATAGCCGATGCGCTGCAGTTCCTGGCCCATGGTCTTGCCGTCGAGATCGGCGCGCGACAGGCCGTAGTCGAGATCGAACACGCCGGCAAACACGCCCGAGGCCACCATGGCCGGGGCGAAGCGCGAGCCTTCTTCATTCGTCCAAACCGCCACTTCGACCGGCGCGTTGGTCTGGTAGTTGTGGTCGTTCAGGGTGCGGATCACCTCCAGCCCGGCCAGCACGCCGTAGACGCCGTCGAACTTGCCGCCGGTGGGCTGGCTGTCGAGATGGCTGCCGGTCATGACCGGCGGCAGGCTGTCGTCCTTGCCCGGTCGGCGGGCGAAGATGTTGCCCATCTTGTCCACCGTGATGGAGCAGCCCGCTTCCTTGCACCAGCGCACGAACAGATCGCGGCCGCGCTTGTCGAGATCGGTCAGGGCCAGGCGGCACACCCCGCCCTTCTCGGTGGCGCCGATCTGCGCCATCTCCATCAGGCTGTCCCACAGCCGGTCGGAGTTGACCTTGACGTTCTGCAACTGAGCCTGGCTCATGACTCGCTCCTATTCCGCCGCGACACACATTCGATCGCCGCTATTCAGCGGCGGCGCGTGGGTTGCGCGGGTCGTGATTCCAATCCAGCACCGGCAGGCCGGTCTCGACCTCGACCATGGCGATGCACCCTGTAACCGGGCAGACATGCTGGCACAGATTGCAGCCGACGCATTCGGCGTCGATCACTTCGTAGCGCCGCTTGCCGTCCAGCCGCTGCGCCGCGATCGCCTGGTGCGAGGTGTCCTCGCAGGCGATGTGGCACAAGCCGCAATGGATGCATTTGTCCTGGTCGATCTTGGCGATGCTCTTGAAGTTGATGTTCAGATGCTGCCAGTCGGTGACGTTGGGAATGGCGCGGCCGATCAGCTCGCCGTAGCGCATCTGCCGCTCGTCCAGCCAGTTGCTCAAGCCATCGACCATGTCGTCGACGATCTTGAAGCCGTAATGCATGGCGGCGGTGCAGACCTGCACCGTGCCGGCGCCCAGCGCCATGAACTCCGCGCCGTGCCGCCAGGTCTCGATGCCGCCGATGCCGGAGATCGGCAGGCCGCGGCATTCGGCATCGCGCGCGATCTCCGCCACCATGTGCATGGCGATGGGCCGAACGGCGGGCCCGCAATAGCCGCCATGCGTGCCCTTGCCGCCCACCGTCGGCGTCGGCGCCATGGCGTCGAGATCGACCGAGATGATCGAGTTCACCGTGTTGATCAGCGACACCGCATCGGCGCCGCCGCGCCGGGCCGCCCGCGCCGGCCCCAGTATGTTGGTGACGTTGGGCGTCAGCTTGACGATTACCGGCATGCGGCTGTGCTGCTTGCACCAGCGTGTCACCATCTCGATATACTCCGGCACCTGGCCGACCGCCGAGCCCATGCCGCGCTCGCTCATGCCGTGCGGACAGCCGAAATTCAGCTCGACCCCGTCGGCGCCGGTGTCCTCGACCTGCGCCAGGATCTTGCGCCACGGCTCTTCCTCGCACGGCACCATCAGCGACACCACCACGGCGCGGTCGGGCCAGTCGCGCTTGACCTGCTTGATCTCGCGCAGATTCACCTCGAGCGGCCGGTCGGTGATCAGCTCGATATTGTTGAAGCCCGCCATGCGCCGCCCGTCGATCGACAGCGTGCCGTAGCGCGAGGACACGTTGACGATCGGCGGATCCTCGCCCAGGGTCTTCCACACCACGCCGCCCCAGCCCGCCTTGAAGGCGCGCACCACGTTGTATTCCTTGTCGGTGGGCGGCGCGGAGGCCAGCCAGAACGGGTTGGGCGACTTGATGCCGGCGAACTCGTTGCGCAGATCGGCCATGATCAATTCCCCCGCAACTGGCGGTCGATGGCCTGGGCGGCCAGCTTGCCGTCCTGCACCGCCTGCACCGTGAGATCGAGACCGGCGATGCAATCGCCGCCCGCCCACACGCCCGGCAGCGACGTCCTGCCCTCGCCATCGACGGCGATCTTGCCGCCTTGCATCGCCAGCGCCGCCAGGCCGGTGGCCTGCAGCGCAGCCGGCGTCATGGCCTGGCCGATCGCCTTGAACACCTGATCCGCCGGCAGCACCGATCGCGCGCCGCTCTGGGTCGATTCCAGCTCCACCGCCGTGACCCGGCCACCTTCGCCGATCAGCCGCACCGGCTTGGCCCAATGCTTGATGCGCACGCCATTGGTTTGCGCGAATTCCCGCTCGTGAGGCGTGGCCGACATGGTTGCGGGGCCACGGCGATAAACGAGCGTTACGTCTTCCGCGCCCAGCCGCTTGGCCTGGACCGCGATGTCGATGGCGGTATTGCCGCCGCCGATCACCGCCACCTTGCGGCCGACCGGCAGGCGCGACAGATCCTCGGCCTGGCGCAGGGCGGCGATATAGTCGACCGCATCCTCGACGCCCTCGAGTTCTTCGCCGGGGATTTCCAGTTTCCTGGTGTCGGGCAGGCCGATGGCCAGGAACACCGCGTCGAAATCCCGGCGCAGCCCGTCGAGCGCGATGTCGCGGCCCAGCGCCTGGCCCAGCCGCGTCTCGATGCCGCCGATGCCGAGGATGAAATCGACCTCGCGTTGCGCAAAATGATGCGGCGTCTTGTAGGCGGCGATGCCGTATTCGTTGAGGCCGGCCAGCTTGGGCCGCGCCTCGAACACCGTCACTTCATGGCCCAGCATCGCCAGACGATGGGCGCAGGAGAGTCCCGCCGGGCCGCCGCCCACCACCGCCACTTTCTTGCCCGAAGGCGCGGCGCGGTCGAAGGGCTGGATGCCCTGTTCGAGCAGCCAATCGGTCGAGTGGCGCTGCAGCAGGCCGATCCTGACCGGCTCGGCCTCGCCTTCGTTCCTCACGCAGGCCTGCTCGCACAGCACCTCGGTCGGGCAGACCCGGGCGCACATGCCGCCCATGATGTTGGCGCTCAAGATGTCGAGCGCCGAGCCCTTGAGATTGCCGGTGCCGATCTTGCGGATGAAATTGGGGATGTCGATGCCGGTGGGGCAGGCTTCGACGCAGGGCGCGTCGTAGCAGAACAGGCAGCGTGCCGATTCGACGATGGCCTGGTGCGGGTCGAGCGGCGGCTTGACCTCGTCGAAGTTGTGACTGTAATCGGCCGCCTCGAGCCGGCCGCCAGCGATCGCCGTACCGTCGTCCATGAGGAACCCATCGGTCGTCGCGAAATTTCCGGCGCGAAAGCCCTTGCGCCGTGTAAAACGCTAATGGACTCTTTGGATACGGTCAAAACATTCTTAACCAAATGGTCAGGAAACTGCCGCCAGCGCGAAGCCCGAAAAAGCGCCGCAAGCTGCCCAAATCACCGGCAGAGAGGGCGCAGCCTGCGCTGCCCGACAAGCGGACCGACAGGCATCGGACGGCGGCCGCGCCGCCGCGCCGCGGCCGGATCGGGCAGGCGCAGGAGGCGGCGATCCTGCGCGCCGCCGAAGCGGTGTTCGCCGAGCGCGGCTATAGCGGCGCCACCACCGCCGCGATCGCCCGCCAGGCCGGCCTGCCCAAGCCCAACGTGCATTACTATTTCCGCACCAAGGAGGCGCTCTATCGCGCCGTGCTGCGGCGCATCCTGGCGCTGTGGCTGTCGGCCACCGATACCATCGTCGAGGGCGCCGACCCGGCCGCGGCGTTGCGCGGCTATATCCGGGAGAAGATGCGCTACACCCAGCACTATCCGCTGGCCTCCAAGGTGTTCGCCAACGAGCTGCTGCACGGCGCGCCGCAGATCCGGGAATTCCTGCGCGGCGACATGCGCAAGCTGATCGAGACCAAGGCCAGGATCATAAGCGGCTGGATCGCCGCCGGCCGGATGGCGCCGGTCGATCCGATCCATCTGTTCTTCGTCATCTGGGCCACCACCCAGACCTATGCCGATTTCGACGTGCAGGTGGCTGCCGTGCTGGGCCGGCCCAAGGTCGGCGCCAGAGAGCTGAACGACGCCGGCGCCGCCGTCGAAACTCTGATCTTGCGCGGCTGCGGTCTGCGCTAAGATCGCGCCGATCCAGCAAAGGAAGAAATCATGCGCGAGTTCCCCACCGTCACCGTGGTCGACCATCCGCTGGTGCAGCACAAGCTCAGCATCATGCGCGACAAGGAGACTTCGACCGCCAATTTCCGCCGCCTGCTGCGCGAGGTGGCGCTGCTGATCGGCTACGAGATCACCCGCACCCTGCCGCTGGAGCACCGCGCCATCGAGACGCCGGTGGGGCCGACCCAGGCGCCGTTCATCGAGGGCAAGAAGCTGGTGATCGCGCCGGTGCTGCGCGCCGGGCTGGGCCTGGCCGACGGCTTGCTCGACCTGATCCCCTCGGCGCGGGTTGGCCATATCGGGCTCTATCGCGATCCCAGGACGCTGCAGGCGGTCGAGTATTACTGCAAGCTGCCGGAGGACGTGGCCGAGCGGCTGGTGCTGCTATGCGATCCCATGCTGGCGACGGCGCACTCGGCCAGCGCCGCGGTCGGACTGCTGAAGCAGCGCGGGGTCAGCCAGATCCGCCTGCTGTGCCTGCTGGCGGCGCCGGAGGGCCTGCGCACCATCACGCGCGAGCATCCCGACGTGCCGATCTATACCGGCGCCATCGACAGCCATCTCAACGACCATGCCTATATCGTGCCGGGGCTGGGCGACGCCGGCGACCGCCTGTTCGGCACCAAATAGGTCGGCACCGAACAAGCCATACCGCCGCCACAGTCGCGCGCCACAAAACGGCATGCTCCATCGCCTGCTCCTCGCCGGCCTGATGCTGCTGGGCGCCGTCACCGCCACGGGCGCCGCCGCGCAGGACGCTTCCCGAAGCCTCATGGTGGACGGGCTGCAGCGCAGCTATGTCGTGCACATGCCGCCCGGCCTCGTCGCCGGCCGGCCCGCGCCGCTGGTGCTGGTGCTGCATGGCGGCGGCGGCAATGCCGCCCTCACCGCCAAGCAGACGCGCTTCGACGAGCAGGCCGACCGCGCGGGCTTCATCGCGGTCTACCCCAACGGCACCGACCGGGCGCGGCCGCTGCTGAACGCGCTGGGCAAGCCGGGCCTGCTGACCTGGAATGCCGGCGCCTGCTGCGGCTACGCCATGGAGCATCGCATCGACGATGTGACCTTCATCCGCGCCCTGGTCGGCCAGCTCGAACGCGACTATCCGATCGATCCGGCGCGCATCTATGCCACCGGCCTGTCCAACGGCGGCATGATGGCCTATCGCCTGGCCTGCGAAGCCAGCGACATCTTCGCCGCCATCGGCCCGGTCTCGGCGGTCGAGATCGCGCCCGCCTGCAACCCGACCCAGCCGGTCGCGGTGATCCACTTCCACGGCAGCGCCGACCAGAATGTGCCGATGCAGGGCGGCATCGGCGCCAAGGCGCTGATCAAGCAGGACCGCCCGCCGGTGCAGGCCAGCATCGATTTCTGGGTGCGACACGACCGCTGCAACGCCCAGCCCGACCTGTCGCAACACGGCAAGGTCGCGCTGCTCGCCTGGCGCGGCTGCGCCCGGGGCAGCGAGGTGGCGTTCTATGTCATCGAGGGCGGCGGCCATGCCTGGCCGGGCGGCGACCGCATCGCCG
Source organism: uncultured Hyphomicrobiales bacterium (assembly GCA_964458605.1). Classification (GTDB taxonomy): domain Bacteria; phylum Pseudomonadota; class Alphaproteobacteria; order Reyranellales; family JAQSWP01; genus JBBSNV01. The sequence goes on from CAYWLS010000003.1 coordinate 79,363, forward strand.
CGTTCCTCGACGCCCCCTCGCAGGACATCAACGCCACAGCGGTGATGTGGCAGTTCTTCGCCGAGCATCCCAAGCGGCGACAAAAGATCGAATGACGCTCGTCCCGCGTCGCGCGTTTGAGCGCAACGAGACCCGACGACTTCATCGCGCCGGCTTCGCCGGCGATCAGACGAACGCCCCGACCGCATCGAGGAACGCCTCGAGCCGGTCGTGATGCACCCAGTGGCCGGCGTTCTCGAACGAGATCACCTGGGCATTCTTGAAATACCTGGCGCGGCCGTCCTGCTGCGGGTTCGAGGCCCAGCTTTCCTTGCCGTAGACCAGCAAGGTCGGACAATCGATGCGGCCCCACAGATGGGCCTGCTCCTCGTAGGTCATGTCGTAGGGCGGCCAGGCGCGCACGTAGTTGTCGAACTTCCAGCTATAGGTGCCGTCCTCGTTCTGGTTGACGCCGTGCTGGGTCAGGTGGCGGGCGCGCTCGGGCGAGAGATGCTTGTTCTCCTCCTGCATGCGCTTGAAGGCGTCCTCGATCGAGGCGTAGCGGCGCGGCAGGCGGCCCGACAGCTTGCGCTGCTCGTCGATCCACTCCTTCATGCGCATGTCGATGGTCCGGCTGGCGCGCTCGGCGATCATCTTGGGCGACGGCCCCAGCCCCTCGATCGCCACCAGCTTCCGGACCGCCTCGGGGTAGATGCCGGCATAGCGCAGCGCGATGTTGCCGCCCAGCGAGTGGGCGACGATGGTGACCGGCGCCAGCGCCTGCTGGTGGATAAGCTGGGCCAGGTCGTAAATGTAGCCCGCCATCGAATAGTCGCCGTCCGGCGACCACTGGCTGTCGCCATGGCCGCGCAGGTCGGGCGCGATAATGTGCCAGTCCTTGCGCAGCGCGGCGGCCACCCAGTCCCAGTTGCGGCAATGGTCGCGTCCGCCATGCAGCAGCAGCAGCGGCGGCGCGTCCGGGTTGCCCCAGTCGACGTAATGCAGGCGCAGGCGCTGCGAGAAGAAGATGCGGGAGGTCGGTCCCGGAACGTCGTCGAGCGATGGATCGGTCGGCATGGATCGACTATCGCAAGCGCCGCGGCGGATTGCCAGCCGCGCTATTCGATCGCCCCGGCGTCGCGCAGGGCGGCGATCTCCTGGGCGCTCAGTCCGGCGAAGCGCAGGATCTCCTCGTTGTGCTGCCCCAGCGCCGGCGCCGGCCCGCCGCGGCGCTTGGCGGCGAAGCTGGCGTTGATCGGATTGGCCACAGTGCGGGGCAATTCCGCATCGCCGGTCTCGACGAAGATGTCGTTGGCCAGAATCTGCGGATCTTCCGGCAGGTCGCGCGCAGTCTGGATCTCGCTGCAGATCAGGCCGTGGCGCGCCAGGACCGGCCGCCACTCCGCCCAGTCCTTGAGCGCCAGCCGGCCCTGCAGGATGGCGGTCAGCTCGCCGCTGCGGGCGATGCGGGCCTCGGTGGTGGCGAAGCGCGGGTCGTGCCGCAGTTCCTCGATGCCCAGCGCGGCGCAGATCGCAGGCCACGCCACGTCCTCGCGCAGCAAGGTCAGCACGAACCATCGGCCGTCGGCGCATTGGAAGGAATTGCTGAGTGGATTGCGCGGCCGGTCGCGCGGCGGGCGACGGCCGATGAAGGCGCCGACCAGCGCCGCCTGGGCCAGGATGCCGTTGTTCCACACCCCGTTGGCCAGCAGCGAGGTGGTGATCTCGCTGCCCTCGCCGCTGCGCTGTCGATGCAGCAGGCCCAGCAACACGCCGGCCACCATGGTCATGGCGGTGGCCCGATCGCCCTGCGCCGGTACCGGAAAGGCCGGCGCGCCGCCTTCGAACATGCCGCCATCGGTCAGGCCGGAGCGGGCGAAGAAGGCGTTGACGTCGAAGCCCGGCCGGTCGATGTCGGGGCCGCGCTCGCCGTAGCCGGTCAGCGCCATGTAGACCAGCCGCGGATTGAGCGGCCTGACATCGGACCAGTCCAGCCGCAGCCGCCGGCGCACCGGCACCGGGAAATTGACGATCATCACGTCGGCCTTGCCGATCAGCCGGTCGAGCGCGGCCCGCGCCCCTTCGTGCTTGAGATCGATCGCCAGCGAGCGCTTGTTGCGGCTGTCCAGCCGCCAGGGATAGTTGACCGCACTCTTGGGATAGGCGGCGATGTTGACGAGGAAGCGATTGGGATCGCCCTCGAGGCCCTCGACCTTGATGACGTCGGCGCCGAAATCGCCCAGCACCGAGGCCGCCGCCGGCGCGGCGATATAGGTGCTGATGTCGAGCACCACCAGCCCGGCCAGCGGCAGGGCGCCATGCGATAGCGGGCGATCCTGGCTCACGCGCTCCCGACGCTTTCCTTTTCCTTCGTCGGTCCGATTATCGCCGCTCCCCGACCCGGCGCAACCCTTCCTTGCAGGAAGCCTCCGCCTTCATCCCTGCAGACCTCGTGGCTGGGAGGGCGCGCGCCAGCGCGTCGCTTTCCCCCTGTTCATTTCCGTGTTCCCTTCCCTGTTAGTCGGCACCAGGTGCCGGAGTTGGCGGCACCAGATGCCGGAGTACCGGCACCAGATGCCGCAAGCTCGATAGACATCCGGCGCCGGATGCCGGAACTTGCGGCGCCGGACGCCGGTGTTTCACGGGGAACGCCGTCCGCGGCATTGCCTCCCCGACGTGCCGCTGGCAGCATCGCCGCCCCGGAGAAGAAGCATGATCGAACAGTCCACGCCCATCCTGGTCGGATGCGGCGAAGTCACCGACCTCACCACGCCAGCCGAGCAGGGCCGCTCGCCCTACGCGCTGATCGCCCAGGCCGGCAAGCTGGCGCTGGACGATACCGGCGCCGGCGCGGCGATGGCGCAGGCCATCGACACCGTGGCCATGCTGCGGCTGTTCGCCGACACCTCGCACCGCTTCGCCAACCGGCTGGGCGCGTCGAGCAATCCGCCCCGCAGCATCGCGCGACGGCTGGGCATCGAGGCCGGCCGCCACATCTACACCTGGAATGGCGGCAACATGCCCCAGTACCTGGTCAACATGTTGGCCGAGCAGATCGCGCGCGGCGAGATGAGGGCGGCGCTGATTTGCGGCGGCGAGGCGATGCGTACCCAGCACGGCATCGAACGCAAGGGACTCGACATATCGTGGCAGGAGGAGCCGGGCGGCGAACCGGAGATGATCGGCATCGCCCGGCGCGGCTGGAACGATCACGAGGACCGCCACCGGCTGCGCGCCGCGATCGCCATGTATCCGCTGTTCGAGAACGCCATCCGCGGCCAGCGCGGCCACAGCGTCGCGCAGCACATGCAGGCGATGGGCGCGCTGCTGGCGCGCTTCGCCGCCGTCGCCGCCGCCAATCCGCTGGCGACGCGGCGCCAGGGCTACAGCGCCGAACAACTGGCAACGGCCAACGACGCCAATCGCTGGATCGGCTTCCCCTATCCGCGGCTGATGAACGCCAATGCCTTCATCGACCAGTCGGCGGCGCTGGTGATGACCTCGGTAGGCCAGGCCCGCGCGCTGGGCATCCCCGACAGCAAATGGGTCTATCTGCATGGCTGCGCCGACGGCCACGACCACTGGTACGTCACCGAGCGGATCGACTTCCATTCCTCGCCGGCGATCCGGCTGGGCGCCCGGCAGGCTTTCGCCATGGCCGGCAAGACGCCGGCCGAGATTGATTTCTTCGATCTCTATAGCTGCTTTCCCTCCGCCGTCGAGATCGGCTGCCAGGAGATCGGCCTGGCCGAGGACGATGCGCGCGGCCTGACCCTGACCGGCGGCCTGCCCTATTTCGGCGGGCCGGGCAACAACTACGTCACCCATTCGATCGCGGCCATGATGCGCCGGCTGCGCGACCATGCCGGCCGCTTCGGTCCCGGCGCGGGCGGGTCCGGCGCGGGCGGGCCCGGCGCGTTCGGGCTGGTCACCGCCATCGGCAACTACGTCACCAAGCATTCCTTCGGCATCTACTCGACTGAACCCACGCGCGGTTCCTGGCAACGCGAAGACCCCGCCCGCCTGCAGGGCGAGCTCGACGCGCTGCCCAAGGCGCCGTTCACCTACACGCCGAACGGGGCAGCGCATATCGAGACCTACACCGTCATGCACGGCACGCGGGGTCCCGAATTCGGCCTGGTAATAGGACGCCTCGATGCCACTGGCGAGCGCTTCATTGCCAATCCGGACGACCATCCCTCGGTGCTGATGGATTTGCAGGACCGCGAGTCGCTTGGCCGCCCCGGCGCGGTCGGCAGCCACGACGGCCACAACCGTTTCGTGGCCGCCTGAGGCGTAGCGCGCCGGCCGGAACTACGGCAAAATGGCGGCGTTCACGCCAATGCGTGCAGCGGAGCCATGCGCATTGGGCGGTTATCGTACAACCGCCGGGACGTTATACTGCGCCGCAGCAAAACACGCCGATGCCGGCGTCTTTCCCCCGCCGGAGCCGTCATGTCTGCCGCCCCACGCAAAGCCCTCACGCCCAAAGAGCAGCGCGCCATCATCTTCGGCCTGATGCTGGCCATGCTGCTGGCGGCGCTCGACCAGACCATCGTCGCGCCGGCGCTGCCGACCATCGGCGCCGGGCTGGGCGACGTCAACCAGCTGTCGTGGATCGTCACCGCCTATCTGCTATCGGCCACCACCGTGACGCCGCTCTACGGCAAGCTGGCCGACATCCACGGCAGGCGCGTCATGCTGAACGGAGCCATCTTCATCTTCGTGCTGGGCTCGGTGCTGTGCGCGCTGTCGCCCAGCGTGCTGCTGCTGTCGCTGGCGCGCGGCGTGCAGGGCCTGGGCGGCGGCGGGCTGATCGCGCTGGCCCAGACCACGATCGGCGACGCCGTGGCGCCGCGCGAGCGCGCCCGCTACCAGGGCCTGATCGCCAGCGTGTTCGCCTCGGCCAGCATCGCCGGTCCGCTGCTGGGCGGCTTCTTCGCCGAACACCTGCACTGGTCGTACATCTTCTGGATCAACCTGCCGCTGGGTGCGCTGGCCATGCTGGTGATGAACCGGGCGCTGAAGGATCTGCCGCAGAACCACCATCCGCACAAGCTCGACCTGCTGGGCGCGCTGCTGATGCTGATCGGCACCTTGGGCCTGCTGTTCGCGCTGACTTTCGGCGGCGTGCGCTTCGACTGGGATTCGCCGCCGATCCTCATCCTGATCGCGACGTTCGTCGTGTTCGGCGCCGCCTTCTTCTGGCATCTGCGCCACGCCGCCGAGCCGCTGCTGCCGCTCGACGTGATGCGCGACCGCGTCGTGGTGCACGGCATCTTCGCCGCCGCCTTCGGCATGGGCGGCTTCGTCGGGCTGGTGGTGCATGTGCCGCTGTTCCTCGAACAGGTGATCGGGCTCACCGCCAGCCAGGCCGGCATGGCGCTGATGGCGCTGATGGTGTGTACGCCGATCGGGGCCACCATCTCCGGCCGCGCCATGAGCCGGCTGCATCACTACAAGCGCTTCGCCCTGATCGGCGCGCCGTTCTCGGTGATCGGCCTGCTGGTGCTGAGCTGGTTCGGCGCCAGCCTGCCGCTGCCCGCCATCGAGGCCGTGCTGGCGCTGACCGGGCTGGGCGTCGGCACCATGTTTCCCGTCACCACCGTGTCGGTGCAGAACGCGGTCGACCAGCGCCACCTCGGCGTCGCCACCGGGCTGCTGAACTTCACCCGCCAGCTCATCAGCGCGCTGATGGTCGCCACCTTCGGCATGATCATGCTGAGCGTGGCGGGTCCGGCGGTGGTGGGCGGCGAGCTGGGCTCCACCGCCTCGACCTTCCCCAACGTCGCCAATATCGCCCACGGCTACCGCTTCGTGTTCCTGGCGGCGGCGATCAGCATGGCGCTGGCCGTGCTCAACCTGATCCTGCTCGAGGAGCGCCCGTTGCGCTCGAGCACGCAGCACGCCGCGCCGGCGCTCGAAGTCTAACCGCGCCGGCACGGCCTCGCACAGCGATACGCCGCGCTTTCATTCTCTCCGCCTTACCGCCAAAATCGGCCGACCGACGCATCGGCGGCCGGCCGATCGCGACGTCTTTGGGGGAGAGAGTATGTATCGCAAGATTCTTCTGGCTTACGACGGCACCGAAACCGGCCGGGTGGCGCTGCGTCAAGGCGCCGACCTCGCCGCCAGCTGCGGCGCGGAAGTGTTCCTGATGGCGGTGGTCGACCTGCCGACCGGCATGCTGATGGCCGAGGGCGCCGCCCCGACCGGCCTGCCCGAAAGCCAGCGCCAGGATTTCCAGCGCATTCTCGACGAGGGCGTCGAGCGGCTGAAAAGCCGCAACCTCGCCACCGAAAGCCGGCTGGAATTCGGCGTGCCGGCCGAGCGCATCATCCAGACCGCCGAGGAGATCGGCGCCGACCTGATCGTGATCGGCCATCGCGAGAAGAGCCCGCTGGCGCGCTGGTGGCGCGGCTCGATCGGCTCGAGCGTGCTGAGCCAGGCGCCGTGCAGCATCCTGGTCGCGGTGCTGCCCGCCGACGGCAACCGCGAAGACGCCGACAACGCCGGGTAGCGCCATGGATTTCGAATTCACCGCCGACCAGCAGGCCATCGCCGACACCGCGCAGCGTTTCGCCCGGGACCGCCTGGCGCCCGACTACGCCAAGCGCGAGGCAGCCGGCGCGATCGATCGCAAGCTGGTCAGGGAGATGGGCGCGCTGGGCCTGATCGGCGCCGAGCTGCCGGAGGAATTCGGCGGGCTGGGCAGCGACGCGGTCACCGCCGGGGTGATCATCGAGAAGATCTCCTATGCCGATCTCAATGTCGGCTATATCTGCCTGCTGTCGTCGCTGAACGGCATGCTGATCGCCAGCCACGCCAGCCGCGACATGGCGCGGGACATCGTCGGCAAGATGGTGGCCGGCGAGGCGATCGTGGCGCTGGGCCTGACCGAGCCGCGCGGCGGATCGGACGCAGCCAACCTGGCGCTGACCGCACGGCGCGACGGCGCGGGCTTTCGACTGAACGGCGAGAAGACCTCGATCTCGCTGGTCACCCAGGCCGACCACATCATCGTGTTCGGCCGCACCGGCACGCCGGCCGACCGCGCGCGCGGCGTTTCCGCCTTCCTGGTGCCGATGGACCTGCCCGGCATCAGCAAATCGGCGTTCAACGATGTCGGCTCGGCGGCGGTCGGGCGCGGCTCGGTGTTCTTCGACGACGTGAAGATTCCCGAAAGCGCGCTGATCGGCGGCGAAGGCGCCGGCTTCCACCAGGTGATGAACGGCTTCGACTACAGTCGCGCCCTGATCGGGCTGCAGGTGCTGGCCGCGGCCCAGGCCTCGCTGGACGAGACCTGGAAGTTCTCGACCGAGCGCCAGGCCTTCGGCAATCCGCTGGCCCGCTACCAGGGCGTGACCGAACCGCTGGCCGAAGCCGAGACCCTGCTGCGCGCGGCGCGCCTGCTGTGCTTCAACACGCTGTGGCTGCGCGACAAAGGCAAGCCGCACACCGCCGAGGCCGCCATGTGCAAATGGTGGGCGCCCAAGACCGCCTTCGAGGTGGCGCATCGCTGCCTGCTGACGCACGGCCATTCGGGCTACAGCCGCGACCTGCCGCACCAGCAGCGCATGCGCGACATTCTCGGCCTGATGATCGGCGACGGCACCGAGCAGATCCAGAAGATGATCATCGCCCGCGAGAAGGTCGGCCGCGTCGCGGTGCCCTATTGAGGAAACGATGATGAGCGCAAGCGAAAACCAGGCGGTCCTGCTCGAGGTAAGGGATGGCGTCGGCCTGCTGCTGCTGAACCGGCCCGAAAAATTCAACTGCCTGTCCAGCGAGGTGGTGGCAGCATTCAACGCCCATCTCGATGCCTGCGCCCGCAACCGCGACGTGCGCGCCCTGGTGATCGCCGCCGAGGGCAAGAATTTCTGCACCGGCGCCGATCTCGACGAGGTGTTGCGCGCGCGATCGGACCGGCGGCAACTCGAGCAATTCATCGGCGGTGGCCATGCCCTGCTGCGCCGCTTCGAGGCGCTCGATCTGCCGGTGATCGCCGCGGTGCACGGCCTGGCGCTGGCCGGCGGCATGGAACTGCTGATGGCCAGCGACGTGGCCTTCGCCGACCCCGCCGCGCGCATCGGCTGCCAGCACGCGCGCTACGGGCTGGTGCCGGGCTGGGGCGGCACGCAACGCCTGCCGCGCCGGGTCGGGCTCAATCGTGCGCTGGAGCTGATGTATTCGGGCCGCTGGCTCGATGCCGTCGAAGCGCGGGACTGGGGTTTGGTCAATCATCTCAGCGATCCCGGCCAGGTACGGACGGCGGCCCTGGCCTTTGCCGCCGATCTCGCCAGGAAGAGCCGCAGCGGCCTGGCCGCCATGAAGCGGCTGGCGCGGCAGGGCATGGAAACCTCGCTCGATGCCGGGCTGGCGCTGGAGCAACGCGACATCATCGACGCGCTGCTGGGCCAGGATGTCGACGAGGGCCTGGCGGCGTTCCAGCAACGCCGCCCGCCCCGCTTCGCCTGATGGCAACGGCCGCCCCCGCCGGCCAGGGCGCCAGCGCGCTCGTCCTGTTCTCCGGCGGCCAGGATTCGGCCACCTGCCTGGCCTGGGCGCTGGCCCAGGGCTGGCGGGTGGAGACCGTCGGCTTCGACTATGGCCAACGCCACAAGGTCGAGCTCGACTGCCGCGCAGGCTTCATCGCCGAGCTGCGCGCCGCCTTTCCCGACTGGTCGGCACGGCTGGGCGAGGATCATCGGCTCGATCTTGGCGTGATCGGCGCCGTCAGCGACTCGGCGCTGACCCAGGAACGTGCGATCGCCCTGCGCGAGGATGGCCTGCCCGATACCTTCGTGCCCGGCCGCAACCTGATGTTCTTCACCGTGGCCGCGGCCCTTGCCTATCGGCGCGGATTGAAGCATCTGGTGGGCGGCATGTGCGAAACCGACTATTCCGGCTATCCCGATTGCCGCGACGACACCTTGAAGGCGCTGCAGGCGGCCATCAACCTGGGCATGAACAGCCGGCTGGCGATCGACACGCCGCTGATGTGGCGCGACAAGGCCGCCACCTGGCGACTGGCGCGCGATCTGGGCGGCGCAACGCTGGTCGAGCTGCTGCGGCGCGACACCCATAGCTGCTATCTCGGCCGGCGCGAGACCTTGCACGATTGGGGCTATGGCTGCGGCGACTGCCCGGCCTGCGAACTGCGCCGTCGCGGCTGGCGCGAATTCGCCGCGGCGCCCCACGGCGCCTCATGAGCGCCACCAGCCGCGCCATCAAGCTCGGCCTGTCGCCGGCCCAGGCGCGCGTGCTGGCCGAACTGCGCACGCCGGAGAAGGTGCAGGATTTCGTCACCGCGCTGCGCACCAATTTCGAGCGCGACGGCGCCACCTGCCTGTCGGTCGCCGATGTGCTGCGCCGGCGTCATGCGCATTGCATCGAGGCTGCCTACGTTGCGGCCTGCGCGCTGTGGATCCATGGCCGGGCGCCGCTGCTGATGGATTTCCAGGCCACGGGCGACGACGATCACGTGGTGACGCTGTTCCGCCACGGCCGGCACTGGGGCGCGATCTCCAAGAGCAATCACGTCTGGCTGCGCTGGCGCGACCCGATCTACCGCTCCCTGCGCGAACTGGCGATGTCGTACTTCCACGAATACGTCGTGCACGACCGCAAGACATTGCGGCGCTATTCGCGTGCCTTCGACCTGCGGCGCTTCGATCCGCGACTGTGGATCACCAACCCGGAGAATTGCTGGGATGTGGCGGCGGCGCTCGACGACACGCGCCACTATGCGCTGCTCAGCAAGGCCCAGGCCCGCCGGCTGCGTCGACGCGACCTGCTCGAGCTGCGCGCCGGCAAGCTGCTGCAGACCCGCGCGCCCAACCGCAAGCTGGCCGAGAAATACTGACGGAACGGCATGGCCGGCGGCCCGTTGGCGTTACACCATGGGCAAACCCTACGATCGATCCGACCTCAACGACGGCGGCGGCCAGCGCCAGTCCGGTGCCGCGCAGGAGCAGGCCCAGGGGCAGACCCAGGAACAGGCCCAGGAGCAGCTCCCCGAGCGCGCCGCTCCCTCGCCATGCCCGCAGCGCCACGGCGGCAGCGATGTCGAGCGACCGCACGGCGACGGCAATTCGGTCAACCAGGCCAATGGCGGCACGGCGCAACGCGACGCCGACGGCCCGGGCCATCCGCCGCCGATGCAACAGAAGCCGGGCTATTCGCGCCGCTAGAGCAAATCACCTTTTGACGGAATCGTTCCGGATTCCGTCAAAGGGTGTGAATTTGCTCGACACTTTAGAGAGATAGAGCGAGCGGATTGACACGATCGGACGGAAGCGTTGTCGCGCTCCATCCGATCGCGATCCGCTCTGGCACGGTCTTTCGTTACCGCTAGAAGATGAAATAACAGCCGGCCGGCCACGCAATTGCCAAACAAGCCGGCAATTGTGGCGAACCTGCCCTTGGCTTCAGCCGTAGGCATAGGCACCGAACGTCGAGGCCTCGCTGCCTCGCCCCGTCCAACAGAATTCTGGAGATGACGATGAAGAAGCTTGCCGTTCCCTTTGCAGTGGCCTGCACCTTGGCGCTGGGCGCCTGCGGCACCAACGCGGTCGACCGCACGGCGACCGGCGCCGGCCTGGGCGCTGGCGTCGGCGCGGGTGTCGGCCTGCTGTTCGGCGGCGTCGGCGTTATCCCGGGCGCGCTGATCGGCGGCGCTGTCGGCGGCGCCGGCGGCCTGGTGACCACGTCGGATCAGGTCGATCTCGGCACGCCGGTCTGGCGCTAGGCAAAAAAAGGGGCGGCAGCGATCGGCGCTGCCGCCCTTTTTGTTTGCCCCGATTCCGCCGGCACCCGGCGCGGGCGCTCAGACGCGATTGTGCAGCGCCTGGTTCAGCATCACCTTGAGTTCCGGCGCCTGGAACGGCGTCGTCACCAGATAGGCCGGATCGCGCCCGCTGGGCTCCACGCCGCCCGATGCCACGACGATGATCGGCGCCGCGATGCGCAGGCGGTCCATCGGCGAGGGCCGGTCGCCATCGGTGAAGCTGCCCGACACGTCCATGACCACGGCATCGATCTTGATCGCCTGCGCCGTCGCCAGCGCTTCGTCGTGATCCGCCGCGACGCCCAGCACGCGGTGGCCCATGCTTTCGATGGCATCGGTCATCACCTTGGCCAGCACCGCATCGTCCTGCACCAACAGAAGATCGACCCCAGGCCGGCGATGCAGTTCGCCGTAGGCCTGCTCCAGGCGGCGCTGCATGTCGAGTACGTCGCCGCGCAGGATGTCCGACACTTCCTGGATCGAGAAACCCTGCGCATGGCGCAGCATTAGCCCGTAGCGGTCGACCGCCGCCGCTTCGCTGCGCCGGCCATAGATATCGTGGAAGTCGCGGAACAGCCGGGTGCGCACGTCGCGCGCCGGCAGCGCGCGGTAATCCTTCTCGCGCGCCGACTGCACCGTGCGCTGCACCAGATCGCTGTCGCCGCCGGTGAGGGCCCTGGCATGGCGGCGCAGGGCCGCCAGATGAGGCTGGATTTTCCGTGCCGTCTCGCGTCGCATCGAATTCCTTTCGCAGACTGCATAGATAGGCGGCGATCGACGCGGCATTGTGCTCGGCTTGGTACGACATTGCGGCGATTTGGCGATATTTCGGGAGCGGTTACCGCCGGAACCCGGAATACCGCGAGGGCGTTTTCCCGTTGCGCACCGAGCCGTGGATGGAAGCGGCTCGCCATTGCGCAAGGAAGGGGGCACGTGTCCGATCTCGATTTGTCCAGCGCGCCGGTTGGCGGCGGCAGGCTGTGGCGCCGTCTGATCGAACGTCGCCGCAGGCGGCGCATGAGCGCCCACGAGTTGCGCGAACTGCGCGACGCGGTGACGCGCGTGCCGCGTCGTCAGCTGCAGGTCTTTCTCGGCCTGATCGACATGCAGATGCAGCGGCTGTCGCCGCGCGCGGAGCGGCTGCGCCTGCAGCAGCTGCGCTGCCACATCGCCGCCCGCATGATCGTGGAGAAACATGTCAGCCAGGGCCACCTGCCCGGCGGCGTCAAGCTCGAGGTGGTGCTGGCCGAGGTCTGCCGTTGCATCAGCGACGGCTACAAGGCGATGTCGCCCGACAACGAACTGTACTGGCGCCTGGGCCCCGTCGACATCGACCGCGAAGGCGCGCTGGCGGTGGCGTTGCTGTTGTCGGAAACGCTGTCGGAATGCATGACGGCGACCTTCAACCAGCCATACCGGCGGCGCATCGACGTGGCGCTGACCCGGCTGGACGCAGCCGCGGCGGAGCTGTCGGTCAAGGACAACGCCATGGAAGGCGACCGGCTGGCGCAGGCGGTGCTGCAGGACAATCCCCTGCCGCTGCGCTTTGCCCAGCGCTGCGGCGGCACCTTGCGCGTCAACGGCTCGCCCGACTTCCACCTGCAACTGACGCTGCCGCTCGACACCGTGCGACGGCGCTGAACGCGGGCCCGGAGCGGATCGGGCCTCGCTCTAGAATCCGCCTCCGCCCGACATCAGCAGCGAGGCCGGCGGCCCGGAACGCTCGCCGGCATCGGTGCGGTTGGCCTCGAAGGCGATCGACCAGGTGCCGCCTTCGGCTTCGCTGATGGCGATGCGGCCGCCGATCTGGTCGACGAAGGCGTGGATCAAGGTGTAGGACAGCGGCCCGGCGGCGCCGGAGAAAGCCTCCGCGCCCATGCCGTCGGTATCGATCACCCTCACCTCGACCTGTTCCCCGCGCGTCGTCACCGCGACCTTGATCAGCGCCTTGGCCGTGGCATCGGGTGCGCGCAGGCTGAGATTGACCAGGATCTCGCCGACCGCCATGCCGAGCGGCACCGCCTGGGTGGTCGGCACGATCACCGCGCCCTCGCCGGTGAAGGCCAGCGCCGAGCGGCCATCGGACATGTAGGCGACGCTGAAGTCGCGGCACAGGCGGCGCAGGAACGCCACCAGCTCGACCGTGTCGGGCCGGCCGCTGTCGTCGAGATGGGCGTAGACCGTGGCCAGCGCCACCAGCCGGCGCCGCGCCACCTCGAAGCGGCCGCGCTCCTCGGCCGAGGGGATGCGCCGCGACTGCAGGTTCATGATGCTGTTCATGAGCTGCAGGCTGTTCTTGATGCGATGGTTGATCTCGCGCAGCACCTGGTCCTTGTGCTCCTGCAGCAGCCGCTGCTCGGTGATGTCGCGAATCGTGCCGATGATGCGGTCGGGCAGCCGGTCGGGCGACAGGCCACCGAAGATGCGGCCGCGCGCCGACACCCAGATCAGCCCGGCATCGGGATGGCGCATGCGGAACTCGACCGCCGCGCCGCCTTCCTGCTGGCGGCTGCGCAGCCGGCGCAATTCGCGCAGCAGGGTCAGCCGGTCGCCGGGATGGACATGGCGCATGAAACGCGCCGGAGTCAGGCTGTCGATCGCCGGCAGTCCGAAATGACCCGGACCGACGCCGGCCCAGGCCAGCGATTTGCGTTTCATGTCGTAGTCGAAGATGCCGATGCCGGTGGCTTCGACCGCCAGTTCGAGTCGTTCGTTGGAGCGCGTCACCTCGGCGGTGCGCAGGCCCAGCGCGCTGCGCAGATCGGCCTGGCGGCGGCCGAAGCGCGAGCCCAGCCCGGCGCCGACACCGATCACGATTACCGCCAGGGCGATGATACCCGAGCCGATCCAGAACCGGTGCGTCCAGTCGGCCAGCACGTCCGACCAGGGAGCGATGTAGACGGTGACGAGGTTGTATTCGGGCAGCGGCCGCAGGGCGACCATGTAGTCCACGCCCTTGGTCTGGGCGCGCATCGACAGGAAGCCGTCCTTGGGTACGACGCCGGGCGCGTGCAAGGCTGGCCACAGGCCGGAGATGGCGTCGACATGCTGCTCGCCGGTGCCGACGATCAGTTCGCCGTTGGCGGTGACGATCGCGATCTCCGCCCCGTCCGCCAAGCCCAGCGAGCGGCCGACGGCGGGAAAATAGGTCGGGTCGAATGCCGCCAGCAGTACCCCGGCAAACTTGCCGTCGCGTTCGATGCGGCGGCTGATGGCGAAGAAATCCTTCTTGGTCACCCGACCGTTGGTGCGCGGACTGATGAAAGAGCGGACACCGTTGCGATGGGCCTGGAAATAGGGGCGGTCGGCCACCGACCGATCCAGTTCGCCGACCGAGGTCGAGTAGCGGGTCCGCCCCTCGGCGTCGATATACCATATCGCTCCGATATAAGGCAGACGCTGCACCAGCCTGTCGAAGGCGCGGTGTCGCGCCGGGTCGTTGGCGATGGCCAGGGCATTGCCCTCGCCCAGCGCCTGATCCGCCATTTCCAGAACCAGGTCCACCGAACGCACGGTCCACAGAAAATTTTCCCGGGCCAGACGGGTGGAGGTGGAGGCAACGGTGACGACGCCCTGCTCCGCCTCCGCATGGGTGCGGAAAGTCAGCCAGCACCACACCCCAATGAGTGCGGCGATGGCGACAATTGCAAATGAAATCAACTGCCTGGGAGTGGTCTGACCAAGCAGTGGGGGGCGGGTATCCATTTCAGAGATAGTAACACCGGCTCGCCGGCTTAGTTCCGGGCAAACCCAGGCTTTCGGATAATTTGCACGTTCCGGCAACGGCGGCCGGGAACCGATGCAACAGGATGGCGTTGGGTCGAATGAGACGACGGCTACCCCAAGCCTCGATCTCCTCGTGTAGCACCATGGCCGGCTGCCCCAACTGGCCATGGTGCATCTCCCGACCCCGTCATCCCGTAACGAGAGACCACCCCCAAGCGTCGCCCACGAGCGTCCTGGACTGCCTTCGGCGCCCATGGACTGCCCGGCAGCAGCCCATGGGCTGTCCCCGCGGTGTCTACCAGCGCCCGAAGATCAGGAAAGCCGCCACCATCCCCACGATCACCAGCGCCATCGACACGATGAGCACCCAGCGGATGCGGAACAGCTCGATGCCCTGTTTGGCTTCCAGGGGAGTCTTTTCGATCTTGTGGTGCTCGACCATCGCCGCCTCCGAATGAAACATCGTCGTGATTTCAACGAATTGGCCGTCGGCGACGTTCCGCACGCGGTAGCGCATGGAAGGGAACCCGCCGGCGAGCGCGTCCGTAGCGGTGAGCAGCGTTGCAGGAGGAGCCATGAACTGGGATCGCATCGAAGGGCAGTGGAAGCAGCTCAAGGGCACCGTCAAGCAGGAATGGGCCAAGCTGACCGACGACGATTTGTCGTTCATCAACGGCAAGCGCGACGAGTTGGTGGGCCGGATCCAGGAGCGCTACGGCATCGCGCGCGACGATGCCGACCGCCAGGTTCGCGACTGGGAACGCGATCGCGCGCCCTGATCCTCACGGAACAGCAAAAAGCGGCCATGGTCCCGCGTCTTTTTCGCTTCGCCGCAAGGCTAACGCCGGGGTCCGCCCAGCATCGCACCCGCCGCCAGCGCCGCCATCATCAGTCCCGGCGTCACCCTAGGCACGGCGCCGGCCCAGTCGGTGGTGCGGGCTATGCGGCGGCGACGTCGCCGCAGGCCGCAACAACCCAGCGCCGCACCGCCGCCCAGCACAAGATAGACGCCGGCGACGATCGCCATGCCTGCTGCCGCGCCCAACCCGGGCGCCAGCGCCCGATAGGCCGCAACCGAGCCCAGCACCAGCGCCGCGGCGAAGAAGACGACCGCCAGGCAGGCGACGGCGAACTCCGCCATGCGCGTGCGCAGCCATCCGCCAACGGACAGCAGCAGCAGTCGAATCCCTTCGCCCAGCATGATCGAGCCTATTCGGAGCGATGCATGGTGCGCGCCAGGAAGGCGCCCAGCAGCGCCGCACCGGCCAGGCTGGCCAGCGGATGGCGCTGCACGTAGTCGCCGACGATGTCGGCCGATTGCTGCGACCGATCGACCGCCATGCCGGCATATTTCTTGGCCGCCTGCGTGGCCCGGTCGCGCGCCGCCGACAGGCCATGCGAACCGGTGTCGGCCGCGGTCCGCACCAGCTCCTTGATCTGATCCTGCAGGCCCGCGATGTCGTCGCGCAGTTGCTCGAACGAGTCGGCGGCACCGTTTTTCTCAGCCATTGCCATCTCCTTGTGTAAAGCGCGAAGGGCCTTGCGGCCCAGCCTGTGTCTTACGTTCTGCGGTATCGGCGGTTCCGGTGCGCCACGAAAAAGGGCCGGAAAACCGGCCCTTTCCGATGCGATTGATGCAGGATCGACGCTCAGTGACGCGAGCGCCTCAGCCCTTCGCGCTCGGCCTGGCGCAACTCCTTGCCTTCGGCGCCGTCGACCGCCTTCTCCGCGCGCTTGGCCTCGTCTTCGACCTTTCCCGACTTGGCGTGTCGCGTGGCGGCGTCGTTGTAGTGGCGCGCGGCGGTCTTGTTGCCCTCGCCTTCGTTCTGCTGGCCGACGCCAGGCTTGTTCGCGTGCTTGTCGTCCATCGATCGGTCCTCCGACGATTGCGCTGTCAGGCGTCGAGCGGGTGCAGGCGACCCTGCTCCTGCTTGATCGCGGCCAGGAACGCAGCCGCGGACTTCGCCTTGTCGATACCGCTGCCGACGCCGCTGTCGGCCGGACGGTTCATCAGCTCGGCCAGACGGGCGCGGGCCCGCGACAGGCGCGAGCGCACCGTGCCGATCGGGCAACCGATGATCTCGGCGGCTTCCTCGTAGCTGAGGTCGTGCACGCCGACCAGGATCAGCACTTCGCGGAACGCCGCCGGCAACTCCCAGAAGGCGCAGGCCATGTCGCGGAACTCCATCACCGAGTCCTGCGGCGCCGACTGCACCTGCTCGGCGCCGTTCAGCTCGGACTGGCGCGAGTCGGCGTAGCGCTTGCGGCGATACTGATCGACGAAACGATTGCGGATGACGGTGAACGCCCAGGCCTTGAAGCTGGAGCCCGGGATGAAGCGTTCCTGCGCGGTCAGCAGGCGCACCAATGCGTCCTGCACCAGATCGTCGGCGCTGGTGGCGTCGCGCGTCAGCGAGCGGGCGAAGGCGCGCATCGCCGGCAGGGCTTCCTTCACTTCATCCATGAAACTGGTCATCTTGCTACCTCTGTTCTGGTCTCGGGCTTCGCTTCGAAGTCGCCTCAGGCGGCTTTATGGAGTCGCAGCAGGGCATCGTTGACCCGCCGCAGCAATTCGCTCTTGGCGGCGTCCACGCCCTTGGCGTCGAGCGCCGGCATGTTCTCCTCGGTGGCGTTGAGCTCGAGTTCGAGATCGAGCTTCCACTGCGCCAGCATCTTCTCCTTGTCGGCGGCGCTGATCGATTTGTCCGCCACCAGCAGTTCCGGCGATGCGGGCCGCGATTCATCGCTGTTGACCATCCTCGTTGCGCTCCTTATTGCGTGTTACAGCCATACCAACACCGATCGGCGGGTTCGGTTCCCGCATTTCTCCTTCTTGGGAATCGGCTGCTTTTTCAGTCGGTTAGCGTAGTTGACGGCAATGAAAGAAGGCTCCCCACCCCAATACCGCAGCGTGGGCGACCTGCACGCGGCCCTGGTCGAGGAACTGCCGCATCTGCGCCGCTTCGCCTATTTCCTGCTCGGCAACCGCGATCGGGCCGACGATCTGGTGCAGGAAACCCTGGCGCGCGCGGTGGCCAATGTCGGCCGCCTGCGCCCCGACAGCAACATGCGCGCCTGGCTGTTCACCATCGCCCGCAACGTCGCGCGCAACGACGCGCGCCGCCACCGCCGCAACCCGATCGATCACAATCGGGAACTGAGCGATTCGCACTCGGCAACCGGCCAGACGCAGGACGCCACGGTCGAATTGCGCCAGTTGCAGGATGCCTTGCTGGCCCTGCCGCTGGCGTTCCGCCAGACGCTGTTCCTGTGCGCCATCGAGGGCATGAGCTACGAAGATGCGGCCCAGATATTGGACGTGCCGATCGGCACCATCCGCTCGCGACTGGCGCGCGGCAGGTCGATGTTGCAGCGCCTGCTGGACGGCGAACCCGCGCGCGGCAAGCCGAAGCCGGATTGAGACGGCGTCAGGCTCGTATATGGTCGCCGGGGTTGTATAATAGGGCGGTGAAGGGTAAGAGGCGCCGTGGTCGTTCGTCCCACCAAGGTATCGTCCGCTGAACTGCAGGACTTCATCGAAGGCCGCCTGGCGCCGGAGCGTCAGGAGGCCGTGATGGAATATCTGCGCCACAATCCCAGCGAGGCGCGCCGGGTCGAGGCGCTGCGCCAGCAGGCCACGCGGCTGCGCCAGCTTGGCAAGGACATGCTGAGCGAGCCCGTGCCGGCGCAACTGCTCGACGTGCTGAAGAAACTGCGCAACTGAAACGGCGGCGGCACCCTGCAGCGCCGCCCGTTTCATCCAATCCGATGGAAAAGCCTCTCGTCGGCCGCGCGGCTCAGTGCATCGGCTTGCGCACGTAGAGCGCCTGGGAAATCGCCGCCTTGACCGTCTCGGGCGCGAACGGCTTGGCGATCACGAAAGCCGGCTCCGGCGCCTCGCCGGTCAGCAGCTGCTCGGGATAGGCGGTGACGAAGATCACCGGCGTCTCGTGCTCCTTCAGGATGCGACGCACGGCGGCGATGCCGTTGTCGCCGCCCTTGAGCTGGATGTCGGCCAGGATCAGCGCCGGCCGGGTGCGCTGGGCCAGCGCCACCGCATCCTTTTCGGTCTCGGCGATACCCACCACCTTGTGGCCCATTTCCTCGACGATCGAGGCGACGTCGAGGGCGATGATCTTTTCATCTTCGATGATCATGATCGGCGCCGGCCCCTGGCGCTCGATCTCCTGCTGCACGTCGTTGAACAGGCTGCGCGCCCGGTCTTCGTCGATATTCAGCACGTAGGCGACATCGGGGAAGGCATAACCCTCCAGCGCCACCAGCAGCAGCACCTGGCGCTGGCGCGGCGGCAGTTCGTGCAGCGCCGGATCGAGATCGGCGTCGTTGCGGTCGGCATAGAGCGTCTGCGGGTTGGTCCTGTCCCACACGCGATGGAACAGCCGGAACAACCCGCGTTGCACGTCGGACTCGTCCGGCAGGAAGTCGGGATTTTCGACGATCATTTCCAGCATGATGCGGACGTACTGATCGCCGATCCCCTGGCTGCCGGTCAGAGCCCGCGCGTAGCGGCGCAGGAAGGGCAGGGCGGCGATGATCTCGTTCTTGCCAATGGGCATTGACAGCCTTTCGTTGCCGGATGGGCGTCCGACCAAAGCATGTTGGCGGTCGCGACGTATGACCGACGCCGAAAAATAGCCGGCGTGGCCGCTGGACTGTAGAGCAGGTCTGGAGCTTCACACAACTGTCGGCGGCAAGTATTTTTCTGCGGTTTTGCGCGGGAACCGCGCGACCGATACAGCGTAGCTACATTTGCGCCAAGCCATTGGCGAGGCGCAGCATGCAGGTAGCGTAGATCAACAGGGCACAGGGCATCGTTGCGTATTTCTCATGAGCGGCGAGCTAAATGAACCGAGGCAGGACCCGGCAATGGAAGGACAGGCCAAGCCGTCTGGCGCCCAGTCGCGCATGCAACAGTTGCTGCATGGCTTGCGCCTGTCCGCGGCCGACGACATGGCTCCCGCCGACGACCTCGACCGGCTGGCGCGCATGATCGACGATGCCCGCAAATCGGCCGCGCGTCGTCGCGCCTGAGCCGCCTCGGCGCCCCACTCTTCCGCCAAGCCCGATTTTGTTCCTTGCCGGCCGCTGTGGCGCGGCTGGCCATCGAGCGCGCCCGGTTGCCGCGCCGTCCAGGCAAAGCTGCCCGGCCCCTTGGCGGATGAGCGGCGCCTGGCCCATGGCGCGGAATCGGCGGCGCGGAACCGGCGATTTTGGCCAGCCGTAGTGCCGACACACCGCATGCCCCGCAACGGCGCCCGAGCGCCCTGACGCTGGGCCAATCAGGAGGCAGGTCATGTTGCGCTGGGTTCTCATTTTCTTGGTGTTGGCGCTGGTTGCGGCGCTGCTGGGCTTCGGCGGCCTGGCGACCGGCTTCGCCGAGATCGCCAAGATCATCTTCGTCGTCTTCGTCGTGCTGTTCGTGATCGCGTTGATTGCCGCTCTGGTGCGCGGCCGGCCGCCCACGGTTCCCTGACCGAACGGACGCTGCCCGCGCCGCGCGACGCGAGCCTGCGGAACCCCGCAGCTCGCGTCGTCGTTTTTCGGACAGGACATTGGCCGGACAGCAGGAGGCGGACATGAAGACCAAATCCAAATCCAATTGGCTTATCGACGCCATCGTCGTGGCCGCAGGCGTGGCGGCGATCATGGCGACCGGCGGCGGGGCCCGTGCCTTGCCGGTCGCTCCCTCCGTCGGTTGCCAAGTGCAGCAGGGCGGCGCCATGAGCAAGACGGCGGTGCTGCGCCCCGACCTGACGACCGTGTGGTTCGACCGCGATTCGGCCACGCTGTCGGATGCCGGCGCGCGCACGCTGCTGTCGGCGGTGCAGAACCACGAGCCCGGCACCGTGCTGCAGATCCAGGTAATGGGCGGCGAGCGACCCAACCGGCCGTCCGACCACGTGGCGATCGATCGCGTCGCGACCGTGGCGGCGGTGGCCGCGCTCAACAACATTCCCGCCGATTCCATTTCAATCCAGCCGCCGGAGACCGAACTGGGCTGCGCCAGCTAGGCGCGGCGGCGGCCGGCCAAGGAACGGCAAAAGGGCGACCCTCGCGGGCCGCCCTTTTTTGTTTGGGCCGGACGCATGCGCCTGGCCTGCCGGGCCGTCCTACAACCAGGTCGGCACCACGCCATAGTATTGATGGATCGTCTTGTTCCAGACCGGGTCTTGCCAAGCGACCTTGTCGGCGTCGGCGTAGCGCGGTGCCTTGTCGAGGCGTTCCTTGTCGAGGTCGACGACGTAACCGCCCATCTGCGGCGAATAGTCCAGCACGCTCCACGGCAACGGATGGTGATGGTCGCCCACCAGGCCCAGGAAGCCGCCGAACGCCATCACGGCGTAGGCCACCCGGCCGCTGTATTTGTCGATCATGATGTTCTCGATCGAGCCCAGCTTCTCGCCCTTGCGGTTGTACACGGCGGTGCCTTCCACACGGTCGGCCGCGATCAGGCGGTCGGAATCGCGGTTTTCCACGGCGCTCTTGCTGCCATCCATTTCATTCTCCTTGTCGATGAGGCTGCACGGCGCTCATGCGCGCCGCTGATCTGCTTACCGTAAGGCCGGGCGAATCGTTCCGTTCCCGCCACATTGGCCGAAAACCACCCATTTCCAGGCCATGGCGGGCCGCGCTCAACCTTTGACGACGTCGCGTCCGATAGGCTACGACTTGGGGTGTTTAGGGACGGAAAAATCCAAAGGGCAAAATGGCCGACGACGTTATTCTCGAAACGCGCGGTCTTACCAAGGAATTTTCGGGCTTCGTCGCCGTGAAGGACGTCAATCTTCGCGTGCGGCGCGGTTCGATCCACGCGCTGATCGGACCGAACGGCGCGGGTAAGACCACCTGCTTCAACCTGCTGACCAAATTCCTCAAGCCGACGCGCGGGGAAATTTCCTACAACGGTCGCAACATCACCCACACCCAGGCCGCCGACATCGCGCGCATGGGGCTGGTGCGCTCGTTCCAGATCTCGGCAGTGTTTCCCCATCTCAGCGTGCTCGAGAACGTGCGCATCGCCCTGCAGCGCCCGCTCGGCAATTCCTTTCATTTCTGGCGCTCCGAGCACGTGCTGGACAAGCTGAACGAACGGGCGCTCGAGCTGATCGCCGCCGTCGGCCTGACCGACTTCGTCAAGATCGCCGCCGTCGAATTGCCCTATGGCCGCAAGCGCGCGCTGGAGATCGCCACCACCCTGGCGGTCGATCCCGAGATGCTGCTGCTCGACGAGCCGATGGCGGGTCTCGGCCACGAGGACATCGCCCGCATCAGCGCGCTGATCCGCCAGGTCTCGGCTGGCCGCACCGTGCTGATGGTCGAGCACAACATGAGCGTGGTGTCCGATCTCAGCGACACCATCACCGTCATGCAGCGCGGCGAGATCCTGGTCGAAGGCCCCTACCAGCAGGTGTCGCGCGACCAGCGCGTGATCGAAGCCTATGTGGGGACCGGCAATGCCTGACATGCACAACCCGCAGATGGTCGACGCCTATCTCAGCGTCGCCGGGCTCAACGCCTGGTACGGCGAGTCGCACATCCTGCACGGCGTCGACTTCCATGTGCGCAAGGGCGAGGTGGTGACCCTGCTGGGCCGCAACGGCGCAGGCAAGACCACCACCTTGAAGTCGATCATGGGCATCGTCGGCAAGCGCACCGGCTCGACCAAATTCGAGGGCCGCGAGCTGATCGACCTGCCTTCCGACAAAGTGGCGCGCCAGGGCATCGCCTTCTGCCCCGAGGAGCGCGGCATCTTCGCCACCCTCAACGTCGAGGAGAACCTGATGCTGCCGCCCGTGGTGCGGCCCGGGGGCATGTCGGTCGAGGAGATTTACACGCTGTTTCCCAACCTGCTGGAGCGGCGGCGCAGCCAGGGCACCAAACTGTCGGGCGGCGAGCAGCAGATGCTGGCGATTGGCCGCATCCTGCGCACCGGCGCTTCGCTGCTGCTGCTTGACGAGCCGACCGAGGGTCTGGCGCCAGTCATCGTGCAGGCGATCGGCGTCGCCATCCGCCAGCTCAAGGAGCGCGGCTTCACCGTGCTGCTGGTCGAGCAGAACTTCCGTTTCGCCGCGACGGTGGCGGACCGCCACTACGTCATGGAGGACGGCCAGGTGGTCGACACCTTCCTGCGCGACGAGATCGCCGACAACATGGACAAGCTTCATAATTACCTCGGCGTCTGACGCGCGGGGATAACCGGTCCAGCTCAAGGACTGTAAACAGGAGGAGGAGTAGATGAAGTTCAAGACGGGATTGGCCGGCCTTGCCGGCCTTGTACTGGCCGCGACCGCGGCCCAGGCGCAGGTCTCCGACGACGTCGTCAAGATCGGCGTGCTCAACGACATGTCGAGCCTGTACGCCGATATCGGCGGCCAGGGCTCGGTGACTGCCGCGCGCATGGCGGTCGAGGATTTCGGCGGCAAGGTACTGGGCAAGCCGATCGAGATCATCTTCGCCGACCACCAGAACAAGCCCGACGTCGGCGCCAACATCGCCCGCCAGTGGATCGACACCGACAAGGTCGACGTCATCGTCGACGTGCCGACCTCGTCCGTGGCGCTGGCCGTGCAGCAGGTCACCAAGGAGAAGAAACGCGTCTTCCTGATGTCGGGCCCGGCCTCGTCCGACCTGACCGGCAAGTCGTGCTCGCCCTACGGCATCGCCTGGACCTACGACACCTACATGCTGGCCAACGGCACCGGCACGGCGCTGACCAAGGCCGGCGGCGACACCTGGTTCTTCCTGACCTCCGACTACGCCTTCGGCCATGCGCTGGAACGCGACACCGGCGACGCGGTCAAGGCGGCGGGCGGCAAGGTGCTGGGCGCGGTGCGTCACCCGCTCAACAACGCCGACTTCTCCTCGTTCCTGCTGCAGGCGCAGGCCTCGAAGGCCAAGGTCATCGGCCTGGCCAATGCCGGCGGCGACACCATCAACTCGATCAAGCAGGCTTCCGAGTTCGGCATCGTCGCCGGCGGCCAGAAGCTGGCTGGTCTGCTGGTGTTCATCACCGACGTGCACTCGCTGGGCCTGAAGGTAGCCAACGGCCTGGTGATCACCGGCTCGTTCTACTGGGACCAGAACGACGAGACCCGCGCCTGGTCGAAGAAATATTTCGCCAAGACCGGCAAGATGCCGACCATGACCCAGGCCGGCGTGTACGGCGAAGTGCTGCACTATCTGAAGGCCATCAAGGCCGCCGGCACCGATGACGCCGACAAGGTGTTGGCCAAGATGCGCGAAATCCCGATCAACGACTTCATGACCAAGAACGGCAAGATTCGCGTCGACGGCCGGGTGGTGCGCGATGCCTATCTGTTCGAGGTCAAGAAGCCGGAAGAGTCGAAGTATCCTTGGGACTACTACAAGGTGCTCGCCACCATCCCGGCGGATCAGGTGACGCGTCCGCTCAAGGACGGCGGCTGCGACCTGGTGAAGTAGGTCGCAACGACGCAACCCAGGGGGGCCGCCATGTTCGAATGGCTCGGCATCTCGCCACAGGTGCTGTTCGGGCAGCTGCTGCTCGGGCTGATCAACGGCTCGTTCTACGCCGTGCTCAGCCTCGGGCTGGCGGTCATCTTCGGCATGCTCAACGTGATCAACTTCGCCCATGGCGCGCTCTACATGGTGGGCGCGTTCTGTGCCTGGCTGCTGCTGAACTATCTCGGCATCGGCTACTGGGCGTCGTTGATCCTGGCCCCCCTGATCGTCGGCATGATCGGCATCGTCATCGAGCGGCTGCTGTTGCGGCGGCTCTACAATATCGACCACCTCTACGGCCTGCTGCTGACTTTCGGGCTGGCGCTGATCATCGAGGGCCTGTTCCGGCAGCAATACGGCGCCTCGGGCCAGCCCTACGCCATCCCCGAGCTGCTGCGCGGCGGCTACAATCTGGGCTTCATGTACCTGCCCATCTACCGGGCCTGGATCATCGTATTCTCGCTGGTGGTCTGCCTGGCGACCTGGTTCGTCATCGAGCGCACCAAGCTCGGCGCCTATCTGCGCGCGGCCACCGAAAATCCCACCCTGGTGCGCGCCTTCGGCATCAACGTGCCGCGCATGATCCTGCTGACCTACGGCCTGGGCGTGGGTCTGGCCGGCCTGGCCGGGGTGATGGCGGCGCCGGTCTACAACGTCAGCCCGCTGATGGGCTCCAACCTGATCATCGTGGTGTTCGCCGTGGTGGTGATCGGCGGCATGGGCTCGATCATGGGCTCGGTGGTGACGGGCTTCGGCCTGGGCATCGTCGAAGGCCTGACCAAGGTGTTCTATCCCGAAGCCTCGAACACGGTGATCTTCGTCATCATGGCGCTGGTGCTGCTGGTGCGCCCCGCCGGCCTGTTCGGCCGCGTGCGATAGGAGGCGGCAAGTGACCTCGAATCCCACCCTTCGCATCGCGCTGTTCGCGCTGGTCGCCGTCGTGCTGCTCGGCGCGCCCTACGTCGCCTATCCGGTATTCCTGATGAACGCGCTGTGCTTTGCGCTGTTCGCCTGCGCCTTCAACCTGCTGATCGGCTATGTCGGGCTGCTGTCGTTCGGCCACGCCGCCTTCTTCGGCTTCTCCGCCTATGTCACGGCCTACACCCTGAAAAGCTGGCACGTGCCGACCGAGATCGGCCTGGTGCTGGGCGTGATCGTGGCGGCGGCCATGGGTCTGGTGATCGGCGCGCTGGCGATCCGCCGCCAGGGCATCTACTTCGCCATGATCACCTTGGCGCTGGCGCAGATGGTCTATTTCTTCAGCCTGCAGGCCCCGGCCTTCACCGGCGGCGAGAACGGCATCCAGGGCGTGCCCCATCCGCCGCTGTTCGGCCTGGTCGACCTGGAAAGCGACACCTCGATGTATTTCGTCGTGGTCGGCATCTTTCTGATCGGCTTCGGCATCATCTACCGCGCCATCCACTCGCCGTTTGGCCAGGTGCTGAAGGCGATCCGCGAGAACGAACCGCGCGCACGCTCGCTGGGCTATCGCGTCGAACGCTACAAGCTGCTGGCCTTCATCCTGTCGGCGGCGCTGGCCGGCCTGGCCGGCAGCACCAAGGTCCTGGTGCAGCACGCCGCCGCGCTGAGCGACATCCAGTGGCAGCAATCGGGCGAGGTGGTGCTGATGACGCTGGTGGGCGGCATGGGCACGATCTTCGGGCCGGTGGTCGGCGCTTTCGCCATCGTCGCCATGCAGCAATACCTGCAGGTCGGCGAATGGGTGCTGGTGATCCAGGGCGCGATCTTCGTCGTCGTGGTGCTGGCGTTCCGCCGCGGCATCGTCGGCGAGTTGCTGCCGCGCCTGACGGCCCGCTTCGGCAGCGGCGGCGACGCCACCGCCGCCCATCCCAAGCCCGCCGAATAGGTCGCCGCCCGCGCCGGCAAGAAAGGCGGAGCGGGGATAGCCGCTCCGCCTGCAGTTTGCGTCGTGTCGCGCGGCGCGCGATCGCCGATGGCCGCCCGAGCTTCGGCCCGGCGTTGCCGCGCCGCCGGGCGAATTGTCTCTAGAGCGGCGAGACCTTGAGGTTGGCGAAATGGCCGACCGTCCCCAGCCCGACCCACAATGCCAGGATGCCCTTGCGGTCGGCGCCCAGCTTCAGGTCGTTGACGATCAGCGCCGGCTGGGGCGCGTTGTTGACGTAGAGTTGGGCCTTGTCGCCCTTGACCACGATCTTCAGGTGCATCCACTCGCCCGGGACGACGTCGGCATAGCTCTCGTATTTCTCCGGCGTCTCCTTGCGCATGCGCTCCCAGGGATATTCGGGAAAGGAAATGTACTCGGTCGAGTGGTTGCGCCGCACCTGATCGTCGGCCCGTCCGTTGGTCGGCCGGATGTAGAGCGCCTCGAAGGTGGAGGCGTCGGCCGCCGAGCGGAAGGCGATGCCGATGAAGCCGCGCGCGGCGGCGTATTGCTGCAGGTCGGCCTCGCCCGCCACATCGACCTCGATGACGCCGTCGTGGAACGGCACATCGGGCAGCAGCACTACGCGATCGACGTCGCGCTCCTCGTTGCCGTTGACGCGAAACGCCGGGCGGCCCTTGAACACGTCGTGCGCCACGGTGACCTTGTGCACCACCATGCGGGTGGCGTCGGTCAGCTTCACGTCCCGGGCCTGCGCCGCCACCGGCGCCGCTATCGCCG
The DNA here is from genome assembly GCA_964458605.1 of uncultured Hyphomicrobiales bacterium. GTDB lineage: Bacteria > Pseudomonadota > Alphaproteobacteria > Reyranellales > JAQSWP01 > JBBSNV01. The sequence continues at coordinate 106,002 of CAYWLS010000003.1, forward strand.
TGGCCGCCAGCAGCGCCGCCATCGCGATCTTGCTCGGCTTCATTCGTCTCCCTCCTCTTCTGCTATCGACGGGTGATCTTCAGGTCGGCGAAATGGGCGACCGTCCCCAGCCCCACCCACAACGCCACCGGCCCCTGCGCCTGCGGCCCCATCTTCAGGTCGTCGACCAGCAAGGTCGGCTGGCCGGCGCCGGCGACGTAGAAGCGGGCTTTGCCGTTGTCGATCTCGATTTTCAGGTGCGTCCACGCGCCCGGAACGACATCGGCATAGCTCTCGTAGCGGCCGTTCTGTTCCTTGCGGAAGCGCTGCCAGGTCCATTCGGGATAGGAGGTGTACTGGGTGACGTGATTGCGCCGCACCTGGTCGTCGGCCCGTCCGTTGGTCGGCCTGATGTAGAGGCACTCGAACCGCTCGCCCTGGCTCGGCCCCTGGCCGGCGACATGGAACGCCACGCCGACATAGCCGCGCGCCTGCGAGAACGAGCCCGGCCCCGGCGCGCCCGCCACGTCGAGTTCGATCGTGCCGTCGCCCATCTCGGTGCCGGGCAGCACCACCAGGCGGCCCAGCACCTTGTCGTCGTTGCCGCCTTCGACGCGCAGCGCCTTGCGCCCCTCGAACCGGTCGACGGAGACCGCGACTTTTATCGGGACCAGCCTGTCCAGCCGGTCGAGCGCGACGGCCAGAGGTTGCGCGCGCAGCGGCGACGTCGCTGCCAGGCCTGCCAGGAACGCCGCGCCGATCGATTTGCCCAGTGCCATCGTCCACCTCCCGTCGCGGCAAAACGCTAGGGGTGCGGCGCGCCAGACGTCCAATATCAAGTCGTTGCGCAACGATCCATAAGTGACATGCCCTGGCCGGGCCCGGTCCTGCCCGCGCTCGCCCCACCGCGCCCGCCCCTCCGAACGCCGCAATCCGGGCCAAGGGGTTGAACGCACGGTAGAAAATCCGCCCGGCGGCACCGGCCGGCACGCGCATCAAGGCTTGTGGATTTCTGCGTCCGCTTTAGACTTGGCCGATCGAAAAGGGGGAAACAACAATGCCGATTACCCGTCGTTCCGTTCTGCGCTTCACCGCCGCCGCTCCGGCCATCGTGCTGGCCTCGCGTCTGGGCTCGGCCAACGCCGCCACCACCTTGAAGATTTCGCATCAGTTCCCCGGCGGCACGATCGCCGAGGGCGATTTCCGAGACCGCATGTGCCGGATGTTCGCCGAGGAGATCGGCAAGCGCTCCAAGGGCTCGCTGGCCGCCGAGGTCTACCCCAATTCGTCGCTGGTCAAGACCGTGGCGCAGTTCTCCGCGCTGCGCAAAGGCGCGCTCGACATGTCGCTCTATCCGCTGAACTACGCCGGCGGCGAAGTGCCGGAAGTGAATATCGGCTTCATGCCGGCGGTGGTGTCGTCCTACGACCAGGGCTACAAGTGGAAGACCGCCGCGATCGGCAAGAAGATGACCGACCTGCTGGCCGACAAGGGCGTGGTGCTGGTGTCGTGGCTGTGGCAGGCCGGCGGCGCCGCCAGCCGCGGCGGCCCCTGCCTGGTGCCCGACGACGTCAAGGGCAAGAAGGTGCGCGGCGGCTCGGCCGAGATGGACGAGATGCTGAAGGCCGCCGGCGCCTCGGTGGTGTCGATGCCGTCCAACGAGCTCTACGCCGCGATGCAGACCGGCGCCATGGACGTGGCGATGACCACCGCCACCAGCCTGATCTCGTTCCGGCTGGAGGAGCTGTCCAAGAACCTCACCGTGGGCCGCAGCAAGTCGTTCTTCTTCGTGTTCGAGCCGCTCTTGATGTCCAAGCAGATCTTCGACGGCCTGTCCAAGGACGACCAGAAGACCATCATGGATGTCGGCCTGGAGATGGAGAAGTTCGGCCGCGACAACGCCCAGGCCGACGACAACAAGGTGGCGCAGATCTACGAGAAGGCCGGCGCCAAGGCCACCGACCTCAACCAGGAACAGACCGACAAGTGGAAGGCGCTGGCGCGCGAATCGTGCTGGAAGACCTATGCCGCCAAGGCCCCCGGCTGCGCCGAGTTCCTGAAGCTGTCGCAGGAAGTCTAAGGCGGACGGCCCAGGCGGCGCGTTCGGCCGATGAAGCTACTCGAGCGGATCAATCGCGCGATCGTCGTGGTGGCGACGATCGCGGTGATTGCCGCTGCGCTGGTGTTGACCTACAGCGTGGTGATCAAGGTCTTCAAGCTGTCGGCCGACTGGCAGGACGAGATGGCGGCGTTCCTGCTGCTGGGCGTCACCTTCCTGACCTCGGCCTGGGTGCAGAGCACGCGCGGCCACGTGGCGATCGAGGCGGTGGCCTCGATCCTGCCGCCGCGCGCCAACGCCATCCGCCTGTGGTTCTGCGACCTGGTCAGCCTGCTGTTCTGCGGCTTCTTCGCCTGGAAATCCTGGACCCTGCTGCACGAGGCGATCGACGAGCACCAGGTCACCGGCTCGGCCTGGGCGCCGCCGCTGTGGATTCCCTATTCGATGATGACCCTGGGCATGGCGCTGCAGACCCTGCAGGTCGGCGTGCAGATGCTGCGGCTGCGGGCGCTGCCGGTCGCGCCGCCTGCCCCGCCGTCGCTACCCCATTGAGAGCGACATGAGCGTCCTGGTCGTCGGCCTGCTGTTCGGCTTCGCCACCCTGGCCTTCATGCTGGCGGGCGTGCCGATCGCCTTCGCGCTGGGCGCGGTGGGCGTGCTGTTCACCCTGCTGTTCCGCAATTCCGCCTCGCTCGACATCCTGACCCAGAATGTCTACGAGGAGCTGGCCGGCATCACCCTGCTGTCGATTCCGCTGTTCATCCTCAAGGGCGCGGCGATCGGCCGATCGCGCGCCGGCCAGGATCTCTATCTCGCCCTGCATGTCTGGATGAATCGCGTGCCCGGCGGCCTGGGCATCGCCAACATCTTCGCCTGCGCGCTGTTCGCCGCCATGGCCGGCTCCTCGCCCGCCACCTGCTCGGCGATCGGCTCGGCCGGCATCCCCGAGATGCGCAAGCGCGGCTATTCCGGCGGCTTCGCCTCCGGCCTGATCGCCGCCGGCGGCACCCTGGGCATCCTGCTGCCGCCGTCGATCACCATGATTCTCTACGCCGTGGCCTCCTCGCAGTCGCTGGGCCGGCTGTTCCTGGCCGGCATCGGTCCGGCGTTGCTGATGGTGGTGCTGTTCTCGCTCTATGCCATGTGGCGCTATCGCCACGAGACGCGGCTGGCCCGGCTGCTGGCCGAGCGCGGCGGCGCCCGCTCGGCGCTGCTGACCGAAGAACGCTACACCATGGTCGAGCGCTTCCAGGCGCTGCCGCGCGTGCTGCCCTTCGTGCTGCTGCTGACCGGCGTGATGGTGGCGCTCTATGGCGGCCTGGCCACGCCGTCGGAGACCGCCGGCCTGGGCGCCATCCTGGCGCTGGTGCTGATCGCCATCATCTACAAGACCTGGCGGCTCAGCGAGCTGCGGCCGATCATGTACGGCACCATCCGCGAATCGACCATGCTGATGCTGATCATCGGCATGTCGCTGCTCTACTCGCAGGTCATGAGCAGCCTCAACATCAGCCAGTCGGCCGCCGCCTGGATCGTCTCGCTGCACATGTCGCGCTGGTTCCTGCTCGCCGCCATCCTGGTCATGGTGGTGGTGATGGGCTTCTTCCTGCCGCCGGTCTCGATCATCCTGATGACGGCGCCGATCATCCTGCCGCCGCTCAAGGCCGCCGGGTTCGACCTGGTGTGGTTCGGCGTGGTCATGACCATCGTCATGGAAATGGGGCTGATCCACCCGCCGGTGGGGTTGAACATCTTCGTCATCAAGAACATCGCCCCCGATATCCCCTTGGGCGAAGTCATCTGGGGCGTGCTACCCTTCGTCGGCCTGATGACCCTGTCCGTCGTGATCCTGTGTTTCCTGCCCGAGATTGCCGACTTCCTGCCCGACCTGGTCTACCCCGCAAGACGCTGAGCGGGCCGGCGGGCGCGCTGGCCCTGCTGCTGGCAGCCCTGGTTCTGCCGGCCGGCGCCGCCCCGGCCCAGACGCCCTCCACCCCGCTCCCGGCCCAGGCCGCTCCGGCCCAGATGGCGCCTAACCAGACGGCCCCTCAGCAGACGGCGCCTGACCAGACGGCACCGGCCCAAACGGCACCGGTCCAGACGCCCTCCTCGGCGACACCTTCCGCCCCGACGGCGCCGGCGGTGCGCGTCACCAAGCTGTGGTCGCAGACGATCGCCGCTTCCAGTCCCCATGGCCGCGTCCAGGCCTCGTTCATGCCCATCTTTGCCCAGGGCGACGATGCCGTGGTGGCGGTGCTCGAGGCGGTCGATGCCACGGTCAACGGGCCGGTGCGCGGCTGGATCGAGCGGCTGGGACCGCAGGGCGTCAAATGGCGCTACGAACTCGAGAACCTGCCGCCCGGCACCGATTTCGAAACCACCCTGGCCGCGCCGCAGCCGGGCCAGCCGGCGCTGCTGGCGGTCACCTTCCAGACGCCGTTTGCGCCGGAGGGCGGACGCTACGGCCAGGCGCTGTCGATCGACCTGGACAGCGGCAAGGTCGATGTCGTGGTGCCGCTGGGCTATCCGCGCATCAGCGGCCAGCGCAAGCCCGACAACGACGACCGCCTGCATGTGTTCGGCGCGCTGCGCCTGAAGGATGGGCGCATCGCCGTCTATGGCGGCGACGATGCCGGGCCCTATCGCTGGTGGGTCGGCTTGCGCGGCGCCGAAGGCGATTTCCTGTGGGATGCCGGCGCGCCGCGCCGCGGCTATGGCGAGGCCCAGGATCTGCGCGAGACCGCCACCGGGCTGGACGTGCTGGTCAATGCCATCGCCTATACCGCCGATTTCCGCGACCGCCACCTGCTGATCCGGCTGGGCCGCACCGGCCATATCCTGGGCGTCGACGATCTGGGATCGCTGGGCGGCAGCGAAATGGCCTTCGTCGGCACCGACCGCATGATGGTGGCGGCGGAGGAGGACGGCGACTACGTGGTGCGGCTGCGCGGTCCGGGCAAGGCGGTGCGGGAACTGGGCCGCCTGCCGCGCGAAACCCATTTCGACAGCCAGGCCGGACCCTATCTGGTGTTCGTCTCGCTGGGCGGCACGCGCTGGTTCCTCCCCGTCGACGAATCCACGCCGGCGCTGTTCCCCGACGGCATCGAGGGGCCGCCGGTCGACGGCCGCTACGTCATCGACGCCAATGGCCGGCCGATGCAATACGCCCTGCAGCAGAAATGCCTGGAGGAGCGCGACCAGGGCGAGTGCCGGCGGCTGGAGCTGACGCTGGCCCGGATCGAGTTCTAAAGCGGATCGGGGCAGGACGCAAACGCGTCGCTCCGGTCCCGCCCCGCAATCCCAATCCTACTCCGCCGCCGTCTTGGCGCGGCCGACATCGGGCACGAACGGCTTGGTGGCGAAGTGCTCGGTGTCGTTCTTCGAGAACTTCAGCCCGGCGGCCTTGATCGCGTCGTCCGGCACCTTGTCGAGCTTGACGTAGGAGCGATCGTCGCTGGTCACATAGGCGTCGTTGCTGGCGGCGTTGTAGCAGATCAGCAGGGTCCAGCGCCGGTTGGGCGAACGATTCTGGTCGGAGCGGTGCAACGCGTTGGCGTGGAAGAACACCGCATCGCCCGGATCGAGCTCGCAATAGACCAGCTCGTGCTTCGCCAGGATGTGCTTCATGCGCTCCGGATCGGCTTCGTTCTGCTTGTCGGTGATCGGCACGTGATCGATGCGGCCGAGCTTGTGCGAACCCTTGACGATCTGCAAGCAGCCGTTGTTCCGGTCGCTGCGGTCCAGCGCGATCATGCAGGAGAACATGTCCGGGCGCAGGCAGCCGTTGTAGTACCAGTAGCCGTAGTCCTGGTGCCATTCCCAGGCGCCGCCGGTATAGGGCTCCTTGGCGGTCAGCTTCGACTGATAGTGATAGACCTCCTCGCCGATGATCGCCTCGGCGGTGTCGACCATGCGCTGGCAGCGCGCCGCCAGGCCATAGACGCTGTCGCCGGCGCGGTTCCACAGGCTGATGCGCGTGGCCTTGCCCTCGCCATCGGCGCGGTCGATCGAATGGGTCCGGATCGCCGGATCCTCCTCCATCGCCCGGCGCAGCAGGTCGACTTCCTGCGCGTCGAACAGGCCGCGCACGAACACCAGGCCATTCTCGTTGTACTCGCGCAGTTGTTCGGGGGTCAGCACGGATGGCATGGCGGTCCTCCTCGATATCGTTTTTCGAAAGATGAAAATGCTTTTCAATCGCCGATAAGCGTTGTAAAGACCGGCCATGCGCCCGTCAAGAAACCAATCCGCCGCGACCGACAAGCCGGCCTATTTCACTGCGACTTTGGCCAAGGGCCTGGGCGTGCTGGAAGCGCTGGCCGATGTCGAGGATGCCGGCCTGACCGAGCTGGCGCGGCGGGTCGATGTGTCGAGCCCGACCCTGTTCCGCATCCTGGCCACCTTGGTCGGCAGCGGCTTCGTGCAGAAGACGCCGGACAGCCGCTATCGCCTGACCTTGAAGAGCTGGGAGCTGGGCGCCCGTGTCGCCGGGCGCATGCCGATTCGCTCGGTGGCGCTGCCGCGCATGGAAGAGCTGGTGACGGAGATCAACGAGAGCCCGCATCTGGCGGTGCTGCAGGGCAACGGCGTGGTGATCGTCGAGAAGGCGGAGTGCCAGCAGCACGTGCGGGTCGATACCTTCGTCGGCCAGCGCGCCCCCGCCTTCTGCTCCGCCACCGGCAAGGCCATCCTGGCCTATGAGAGCCCCGGCCGGCTCGACGCCATCCTGAACGACGCCACCCAGCGCTTCACCGATCGCACCATCTACCTACGGCCCGACATCGATCGGGAGCTGGCCCAGGTGCGCCGGCTCGGCTATGCCGTCAATCGCGGCGAATGGCGCCAGGGCGTATCGGCAGTGGCCGTGCCCTTGCGCGATCGCGACGGCCAGGTCGCCGCCTCGCTCAGCGTCACCCTGCCCACCGAGCGCTTCACCGACGAAGCGCTCCAGCGGTTCCTGCCGGCGCTGCAGCGCACCGCCCAGGCGATCCAGGCCGATCTGGGCGGCGGCATCCGCCGCTGAGCGTCAGCGAGCGGCGCGACGCAGGCCACGCCGCGGCATGTCGGCCTGACGCAGATCCGCCCGCACCAGCGCATCGATGCGCTCGCGCGCGCGCTGCAGGGCGGCCACGATTTCCGGCCAGCGCGACCGGGGCATGCGATCGGCGATGGCGGCGGCGCTGACCGCCATGGTGGGCCGGCGCTGCGGATCGGCAAAGGCGACGCCGATCGCCACGCTGCCCGGCACGATCAGCCCGTCGATCAGCGAATAGCCCTCGCGCCGCGAGCGATCGACCATGACCTGCAGTTCCGGCGGCGAGAAATTCTTGTGGGCGCGCAGCCGGCCGCGATTGTAGGCCAGCACGCGCTCGACACTGTCCTGGTCGAGCGCGCTCAGGATCGCCAGCCCGGAGGCACCCACCCCCAGCGGCCGACGCTCGCCGACATTGTAGGGAAAGGTGCGGATCGGAAAGCCGCCGACCTCGCAGGCGATGCACAGCGCGTCGAAACCGCTGCGCACCGACAGGAACACCGTGTCGCCCAACTCGTCGGCCGTGGCGCGCAGTACCGGCTCGACCAGCCGGTGCAGCGGCTCGTACCAGTCGAGATCGCCGCGCAGTCCCAGCAGGTCGACGCGCAGGCGATAGCGGCGCGTGGCGCTCTGCTGCTCCACCAGATCCTCGGCCACCAGCGCCGCCAGCAGCCGGTGCGCCGTGCCCTTGCTGAGGCTCGCCGCCTCGACCACGTCGGCCAGCGCCCAGCCGTCGGGCCCGCCGCTGGCCAGGAAGCGCATCACGTCGACCGCGCGCCGCACGGTCTGCGCGCCGCCCGTGTAGCGGCTTGGACTGATACGACGTGCGGCTGTATTTGGCATGAATGTTCCATATATTGGACCGACTTTTGCCGCCGACTATCCAACCTCATTGCCATGATTGCAAGGATCGGCAAGCATTTGACGAAGCAACAAGTCCAAATAGTGGAATATCCGATGAGCAAGATCGATCTGCCCTTCTTCAAGCGCCTGCGGGCCGACGAGATCGTCGTCGGCATGAATATCCGGCACAGCCGCACCAGCGAGGTGGGCCCCATGCTGGCCAGCGCCGGCTACCATTGGTTCTTCACCGACGACGAGCACAGCCCCGTGCCGCTCGATCGTTCCTATGACATCAACCTGGCCGCCATCCGCGCCGGCGTGTTGCCTTTCGTGCGGGCGCGACAGAACAACCCGGCGGAGATCGGCTGCCACCTGTCCAACGGCGCGCTGGGCGTGTTCGTGCCGCACGTCAATACCGCCGCCGAAGCCGAGGCCGCCGCCATGGCTTGCCGCTATCCCCCGGTCGGCAAGCTGTCGGTGCCCGGCTCGATCCCGCAGTTCGGCTACACCGGCAAGTCGCTGCCCGAGCTGTGCGGCATGTTCAACGACAACGTGGTCTGCACGGTGATGATCGAGTCGCCCGAGGCGGTGCGGAACGTCGACGCCATCGCCGCCGTCAAGGGCGTCGACGTGCTGTTCGTCGGCGCCAGCGACCTGACCTTCGAGATGGGCATCCCCTCGCAATACGGCCACGACCGCGTCACCGACGCGGTGACCAAGGTGTGCGCCGCCGCCAGGAAGCACGGCAAGATCGCCGGCATGGGCGGGGTCAAGGAGCCCGACGACTGGGCGCGCTACACGAAACTGGGCATGCGCCTGCTGCTGAGCGAGAACGATCTGTCGATGCTGATGTACCGGCTCAACGATCGCGCCCGCTTCTTCGGCGGCCTGCCGCGTCAGTAGGACCAAGCAACAAGACGACGACCCTTCAACAGGAGGCATCCATGATCGACCGCATTCTTCGCGTTGCCGCGTTGTCGCTCGCCCTGGTCGGCTTGACCGGCCTGGCTGGCGGCGCCGCCATGGCCCAGGCCGATCCCGCGGCCGAGGCCGAGCTCAAGAAAATGGCGCAGGACCTGCCCAAGACCAAGATCCGCGTGCTGGGCATCTGGTCCAACACCCCGGCCTGGTCGCTGCTGCAGAAGCCGTTCTGGTCGCAGCAGGTGCCGGCGTTGTCGGGCGGCAAGATCGAGGTCGAACTGGTCAGCATGACTGAGCTCAACATGCAGGGTCCGGAAGCTTTCCGGCACCTCAAGGCGGGATTGGTCGACATCGTCGACATGATCGCCAACTATGCCGCCGGCGACGCGCCGGAGCTGGACGGCATGGATCTGGCCGGCGTGGCCCCCGACGTCGATCTCGAGGTCAAGGCGATCAACGCCTATGCGCCCACCGTGCGCGGCAAGCTGGAGAACGCGGTCGGCGTGGTGCCGCTGGCCATGGGTCCGTCGCTGGCCCAGGTGTTCTGGTGCAAGGGCGAGGTCAAGTCGATCGCCGATCTAAAGGGCAAGAAGATCCGCGGCTCCAGCGCCACCCTGGCCGACCTGGTGTCCGGCCTGGGCGGCACGCCGATCACCATGTCGTTCGGCGAGGTGCCCTCGGCCCTGCAGCGCGGCGTGATCGACTGCGTCATCACCGGTACCCTGTCGGGCAATACCGGCAAGCTGTTCGAAGTGGCCGACCACATCTACCCGCTGATCGTCGGCTGGGCGCCGTGGATCCGCGCCGCCAACAAGACGAGCTGGGACAAGCTCGACCCCAAGGTGCGCGCCTGGCTGCAGCTCGCCACCGACAAGGTGTTCGTGCCGGCCGCCAACAAGCTGGCCAACGACGCCACCAACCAGGGCATCTGGTGCAGCTCGGGCGACTCGCGTTGCGAATGGGCCGGCCAGAACGGCATCGCCAAATCCAACGTCAAGGTCGTGCCGGCGTCCGACGCCGACAAGAAGATCCTGGCCGGCATCGTCGAAAAGAGCGTGCTGCCCAGCTTCGCCAAGTCCTGCGGCCCGGACTGCACCAAGAAGTGGAACGATTCGATCGGCAGCGTCATGCAGTTGAAGATGCAGGCGCCCTAGGTGCCGGACCCATCGACCAGCCAGAGCGGGCTCGAACGCCTGACCGGCGTGGCGCGGCAATTGTCGCGCTACGCCGCCTGGGCCTCCGGCTACGCCATCCTGGCCTGCGCGGCGCTGATCGGCGTCGACATCGTGCTGCGCAAACTGTTCGCGGTCAGTCTGGGCGGCACCGACGAGATCTCCGGCTACGTGCTGGTGATCACCTTCGCCTGGAGCGCGGCCTGGGCGCTGTTCCGCGATGCGCATATCCGCATCGACGTGATCTCCTCCCGCCTGCCGCCCGGACCGCAGCGCCTGTTCGACCTGATCGCGCTGGCCAGCCTGGTCGGCGTGGCGGCGTTGCTGGCCTGGCAGGCGATCGGCGTATTCGGCGAATCGGTGCGGCTGCATTCGGTGTCCAACACGCCGCTGCGCGTGCCGCTGTGGCTGCCCCAGGGCCTGTGGCTGGTCGGCCTCGTGGTCTTCATGCTGAGTTCGATCATCCTGCTGGCCGCACGACTGGTGCGACCGCCCGGCAAGACCGAGTTCGATCCCAGCCAGGAGCGTTGAGCGATGCTGCTTAAATTCACCGTCGCCCTGCTGGTGCTGGCGGCGATCGGCCTGCCGGTGGCGGCGGTGCTGATCGGGCTCGGCCTGCTGATCGAAGCCTTCGTCACCCCGGTGCCGATCCACCAGATGATCGGCTCGATCGCCTGGGAGAACGGGCGCAGCGACCTGCTGTTCTCGGTGCCGCTGTTCGTGCTGATGGGCGAATTGCTGCTGCTGAGCGGCGTCGCCTCGCGCATGTATTCGGCGCTGCTGCCGTGGCTGACCTGGCTGCCGGGCCGGCTGATGCACACCAACATCGCCACCTGCACCCTGTTCGCCGCCACCTCCGGCTCGAGCGTCGCCACCGCCGCCACGGTCGGCACGGTGGCGATCCCGCAGATCAAGGCGCTGGGCTACAACGAGCGGCTGTTCCTGGGGTCGCTGGCGGCCGGCGGCACGCTCGGCATCCTCATTCCGCCGTCGATCAACATGATCATCTACGGCGCGCTGACCAACACCTCGATCCCGCAGCTCTATCTGGCCGGCTTCATCCCGGGCTTCATGCTGGCCGGGCTGTTCATGGTCACCATCCTGATCGCCTGCCTGGTGCGGCCGGGCTGGGGCGGGCGCGAGGAAGGCCATTCCTGGCGCCAGCGCATCGCCGGCCTGCCCGATCTCATTCCGCCGATCGGCCTGTTCCTGCTGGTGGTAGGCTCGATCTATGCCGGCTGGGCCACCGCCACCGAGGCGGCGGCGCTGGGCGTGCTGGCGGCGCTGGGCCTGTGCGCCTGGAACCGGCAGCTGAACTTCGCCCTGCTGCACAAGGCGTTCGAAGACACCATGCGCACCACCGCCATGATCATGCTGATCCTGGTGGCGGCGTTCTTCCTGAACTTCGCCGTGGTGCTGACCGGCGTGGTGCGCCAGGTCACCGATCTGGTCACCAGCCTGGGCACCTCGCCGCAGGAGACGGTGCTGGTCGTGGTGCTGATGTATCTGGTGCTGGGCTGCGTGCTGGACGTGCTTTCCATGACGGTGCTGACCGTGCCGGTGCTGACGCCGATCATGGTCAGCCTGGGCTACGATCCGGTCTGGTTCGGCATCCTGGTCATGCTGGTGTCGGAAGCCGCCCTGATCACCCCGCCGGTGGGCATGAACGCCTATGTCATCCAGAGCCTACGCACCAACGGCCGCATCGAGGACGTGTTCATCGGCACCCTGCCCTTCCTGGCGGCCATGATGGCCACGGTGGCGCTGATCACCTTCTGGCCGAACCTGGTGATGTTCCTGCCCCGCGCCCTGATGCGCTGACCTAGCGATCGTCCCCGGCGGTCCCGTCCGCGGGGCGGCCGGCCGTCCCTTCCGCTGGCCGGCGGGGCCGGCCGGGCCGGCGGCTCACAATGGCGAATACTTGCGCGACAAGCCGGAATTGCCGCTAGATTGACGGCCATGAAGACCATTGGTCTGACCATGATCGTCAAGAACGAGGCGCATGTGATCGCCCGTTGCCTGAAGAGCGTGGCGCCGCTGGTCGACTACATCCTGATCGTCGATACCGGCTCGAGCGACGGCACCCAGCGGGTGGTGCGCGACTTCCTGGCGGCCAGCGGCCTGCCGGGCGAGGTGATCGAGGAGAAGTGGCGGAATTTTGCCCATAACCGCAGCGCCGCGCTGGCGCGGCTGCGCCAGCACCCGGCCATCGACTACGCCTTGATGATCGATGCCGACGAGGTGCTGGAATTCGAACCGGGCTTCAACCCCAACGCCTTCAAGCGCGGCCTGAGCGCCGATCTTTACGACATCAAGACGGCGATGGGCGACACGGTCTACTACCGGCCCCAGCTCAGCGCCAACCGCAAGCCGTTCTTCTACAAGGCGGTGCTGCACGAGTATCTCGAATGCCGGGAGCCGTTCAGCCGCGACACGGCGTCGGGGTTCTTCAACAGGCCGATCCAGGACAGCGCGCGCAACCGCAATCCGCGCAAGTATCTCGACGACGCGGAGGCGCTGGAGAAGGCGCTGGGGAGCGAGACCGATCCGTTCCTTGCGGCGCGCTACACCTTCTACATGGCGCAGAGCCTGCGCGACGCGGGCCTGCCCGAAAAGGCGCTGGAAGCCTACCGCAAGCGCGCCGAGTTGGGCTTCTGGGACCAGGAGATATACATCAGCCTGCTGGCGGCAGCGCGGCTCGAGGAGCAGCTCGGCCATCCGGTGGCCGACACCATCGACGCCTATCTGGCGGCGCACGAGGCGGCGCCGGCGCGGCTGGAGGCGCTGCACGACGCGGCCCGGCTGTGCCGGCTCAACGGCCGCAACAACCAGGCCTATCTGCTGGCCAAGCACGGATTGTCGCTGCCGCCCCCCGCCCACGGCCTGTTCGTCGAACAGTGGGTGGCCGACTATGCGCTGCTCGACGAGTTCTCGATCGCCGCCTATTGGGCCGGTCGTCACGCCGAGAGCGTCGAGGCCTGCCGCCGCCTGCTGGCCGACCCGCGCACCCCGGGCGAGCATCATGCCCGCATCCGGCAGAACCTGGGCTACGGCATCGCCAGGCTGGAAGCGGCCAGCATCGGCCAGCTTTTGCCAGCCTCCAGCCAGCCTGCGACCAGCACGACGCCGGCGCCGCCCCGAGCGGCGGACAGCGAGCCGCCGCTGCGCAAGGACCTGTCGAAGGTGCCGCGCATCCTGATGGCGATCCTGGCCAAGCAGAAGGAGCCGGTGCTGCCGTTCTATCTCGACTGCATCGAAGCGCTGGACTATCCCAAGGCGGCGATCGATCTCTACGTGCGCACCAACAACAACACCGACCGCACCGCCGCGATCCTGCGCGACTGGCTGGCGCGGGTCGGTCCGCAATACGGCCATGTCGAGTTCGACGACGCCGACGTGGCGCAGAGCGTGCAGCAGTTCGCGGTGCACGACTGGAACGCCATGCGCTTCGAGGTGCTGGGCCAGATCCGCCAGCACAGCCTGCAGCGCGCCCTCGAGCGCGGCTGCGACTTCTACTTCACCGCCGATGTCGACAATTTCCTGCGGCCGCACGCGCTGCGCGCGCTGGTGGCGCTGGACCTGCCGATCGTGGCGCCGCTGCTGCGCCATGTCGACCCCAGCAACCGCTACAGCAACTACCACGCCGCGATCGACGCCAACGGCTATTTCCAGGAATGCGAGGAATACGACTGGCTGCTGCAGCAGCGCCTGCGCGGCGTCAACGAGCTGCCGGTCGTGCACTGCAGCTACCTGGTGCGGGCCGACCGGATCGGCCGGCTGCGCTATCGCGACGGCACGCCGCGCCACGAATACGTGATCTTTTCCGACAGCGCGCGGCAGAACGGCGTGCCGCAATATCTCGACACCCGCGACATCTATGGCTACCTGACGCTCGATGAATCGCCGGTCGCGGCCCGGCTGCTGATCGGCGCGGAGATCGACGCCCGATTGAACGGCGAACGCGCCGCCTGAGCAAAATGCCGTTGCGATCGGCGGCGCGGCGTGAGGGCGGCGCTGCCTACGCGTTGCCGGCCCTCCGGCGGCTGAACCCGGGAGAGATTCGGCTTACCGCGGGGACCGGAAAAACAGGCTGTTGGTGACCCGTTTCTGGCCCGCGGCACCGGTCGCGCCAGCCAGACCGGTCGGACCGGTCGGACCCATGGCACCGGCCGCGCCGGTGAAGCCTGTAGGACCGGCGGGACCGGTGCTCCGGTCGGCCCCGTGAAGCCTGTCGTGCCGGTCGATCCGGTGGCGCCCGTCGGCCCCGTGAAGGGCGATTGGAAGCGATCTAGGACGCCTTGGCCGGGATCTTGTTGAACGGCACGTCCTTGTCGACCCGCACATCCGCCGGCAGGCCCAGCACGCGCTCGGCGATGATGTTGCGCAGGATCTCGTCGGTGCCGCCCTCGATGCGGGTGGCCGGCGAGCGCAAGGCCATGGCCTGGAACCGCGCGGCATCGGCGGCGTCCCTGGGATCGAGCAGCACGCCGGCCTCGCCCTGCAGGTCGAGCGCGAAGGCGGCGATCTCCTGCATCATCGAGCCGGCCACCAGCTTGCCGATCGAGTTCTCCGGCCCCGGCCGTTCGCCCTTGGACAGCGCCGAGATGGCGCGGAAGGCGGTGTATTTCAGGCCGCTGGCGCGCACCGCCCAGTTGGCGAGCTTGGCGCGCACCATCTTGTCGGCGATGGCGGGACCGTCCGCCGTCTCCAGCCGCGAGACGAATTCGAACAGCTCGGGGAAGCCGGTCGGCATGCCCGCACCGATCGACAGGCGCTCGTTCATCAGGGTGGTCAGCGAGACGTTCCAGCCATTGCCGACCTCGCCCAGGCGCTGCGAATCGGGAATGCGCACGTCGGTGAAGAACACCTCGTTGAAGCCGGACTGGCCGTTGACCTGCCGGATCGGCCGCACCTCCACGCCGGGCGTCTTCATGTCCAGGAAGAACATGGTCAGCCCCTTGTGCTTCGGGACTGTAGGATCGGTGCGCGCGACCAGCAGGCCCCAATCGGAATAATGGGCGCCGGAAGTCCAGATCTTCTGGCCGTTGACGATCCAATCACCGGAGCCGTCGGTGGCGCGCTCGGCGCGGGTGCGCAGCCCGGCCAGGTCGGAGCCGCCGGCCGGCTCGGAGAAGAGCTGGCACCAGATCTCCTGGCCCGAGGCCAAGGGCGGCAGGCGCTTCTTCTTCTCTTCTTCGCTGCCCCAGGCCATCACGGTGGGACCGCACATGCCCTGGCCGATCAGGAACACGCCCGACAGCTTGGCGTAGACGCCTTCTTCCTGCTGCCAGATGACGCGCTGGATCGGCGTGGCGCCGCGGCCGCCATATTCCCGGGGCCAGTGCAGGCAGGCCCAACCGGCATCGTATTTTTTCTTCTGCCAGGCCTTGGAGATCTTGATGGCGTCAGGGCTGCGCAGCGAGGCGGCGAAACCCACGGCCTTCAACTCCTCCTCGAGTTCCTTGGGCGCGTTGGCGTCGATCCAGCCGCGCACCTCCTGACGGAATTTGGCTTCTTCCGGCGTGTCGTCGAAATTCATGACGCTCTCCTATTCAGGCCGCGTTGGCGGCGTTGCGCGCGCGCAGGCGGTCGATCAGCAGATTCTCCCAATGCGACTGGCTGCCCAAGGCGAGCGCCAGTTGATGCGAGCGGCGGTAATAGAGATGGCAGTCGAACTGCCAGGTGAAGCCCATGCCGCCATGCACCTGGATGTTGTTCTTGGCGCAATGCTGGAAGGCTTGCGTGGCGCTGACGCGGGCCGTCGCCGCCGCCTCCGGCAGTTCGGCGGCGCCGGTCGACAGCGCCCAGGCCGCGTAATAGCAGTTGGACCGCGCCAGGGTGGCCGAGACATACATATCCGCCAGCATGTGCTTGATGGCCTGGAACGAGCCGATCGGCCGGCCGAACGCCATGCGCTCCAGCGCATAGTCGCGGCCCATCTCCAGCGCCCGGTCGGCGCCGCCGACCTGCTCGAAGGCGATCAAGATCGCGGCGCGATTGAACACGTCAGCGATGACCGGCCAGCCCGCGCCGGCAGCGCCCAGCGGTTCGGCGGCGACGTCGGCGAAATCGAGGCGCGCCTGGGAGCGGGTCGGATCGACGGTTTCGACCTTGCTGCGCGTGACGCCCGGCGATTTGAGATCGACCAGGAACAGCGAGATCGCTCGCTCGTCGTTGCCGGTCCCGGTGCGGGCCGCCACCACGGCGAAGTCGGCGATGTCGCCGTCCAGCACCGGAATCTTGCTGCCGTTGAGCCGGCCGCCCGAGGCCGATGTCTTGATCGCCTTTGGCGTGACCTCGCCCACGCCCTCGGCGAAGGCGAAGCAGCCGATCGCCTCGCCGGCGGCAATCTTGGGCAGCCAGGCCTGCTTCTGCGCCTCGCTGCCGGCCGCCTTGAGGAATTCGGCACCGAGATAGACGGTCGAGGCGAAGGGCACCGGCGCCACGGCGCGGCCCAGCTCCTCGGCGATGACGCAGAGCTCCAGATAGCCCAGCCCCAGCCCGCCATGCTCCTCGGGGATGGCGGTGCCCAGGAACCCCATCGCCGCCATCTCTTTCCAGAGATTGCGATCATAGGATTCCGGCCCGTCGAGAATGACGCGGACGGCCTTGCTCGAACATTTGTCGGCCAGGAAGCGGCGCGCGGTTTCCTTGAGCTGCTTCTGCTCGGCGGAGAAATCGAAATCCATTCTTGTCCTCTTTGCCCAGGCTGCCTCGGGTTGCATTAGCATGGACGCAGCCAGCGAAGTTTCGCTTGGCGGCAGGCCGCGCGGCTATGTTTGGTTTTAGCATTTCCAGCCCGCGAGGGGACCATGCCGCGCTTCACATTCCGCCAGGTCGACGTCTTCACCGCCCAGCCGTTCAAGGGCAACCCGCTGGCCGTGGTGGTCGATGCCGAGGGCTTGAGCGATGCCCAGATGCAGCAGATCGCCAACTGGACCAATCTCAGCGAGACCACCTTCCTGATCCGGCCGACCGATCCCGGCGCGGACTATAGAGTGCGCATCTTCACCACCGCACGCGAGCTGCCCTTCGCCGGCCACCCGACCCTGGGCAGTTGCCAGGTATGGCTCGACCAAGGCAACAAGCCCAAGGGCGAACACATCGTGCAGCAATGCGCGGCCGGGCTGGTGCGCATCAGGCGCGACGGGCGGCGCCTGGCCTTCGCCGCCCCGCCGCTGCTCAAGAGCGGCCCGGTCGAGCCCGCGCTGCTGGACCGGCTCGCCCGATCGCTGGGGCTGACGGCGGGGGACATCAAGGCATCGCAGTGGATCGACAACGGGCCGGGCTGGGTCGGCGCGATGCTGGGCTCGCGCCGGCAATTGCTGGAGGTGAAATGCGACTATGCCATGCTGGGCCAGCGCGCGCTGGGCGTGGTGGCGCCGTGCGATCCACAACGCGACGGCATCGACGTGCAGTTCGAACTGCGCGGCTTCGCCGGCTTCCTCGGCATCGAGGATCCGGTGACCGGCAGCCTCAATGCCAGCATGGCGCAGTGGCTGATCGGCGCCGGTATCGCGCCGCCCAACTACGTCGCCGCCCAGGGCACGGCGCTGGGTCGCGCCGGCCGCATCCATGTCAGCCAGCAGGGCGGCGACATCTGGATCGGCGGCGACACGGTGACGTGCGTGGAGGGGACGTTGAGCCTCTAGGGCTCATCGATTGACCGGCGTCTGCAGCGGCGGCGAGCCGGCCGTCGTGCCGGCGTCGATCGGCAGCACGATGCCGGTCACCCAGCGCGCATCGTCCGACGCCAGATAGACCACGCCGGCGCCGACATCCCAGCCGCTGCCCTCGATGCCCAGCATCGAGCGCTTGGCGCGCGCCGCGCGCAGCTCGGGCGCCATGCCATCGGCATAGACCATCGGCGTGTAGACCATGCCGGGGCAGATGCAGTTGACCCGGATGCCGTCCTTGCCATGCTGCGCCGCCATGGCGCGGCTCATGTTGATCACCGCGCCCTTGGAGGTGGGATAGAGCAGATGCGGATGGCCGCCGCGCATGCCGGCCACCGAGGCGATATTAACGATCGCGCCGCCGCCCTGGCGCATTATCGCCGGGATGGCGTATTTGGCCATCAGCATCATCGAGGTGACGTTGACCAGCAAGCCTCGGGTCCAGGCTGTCACATCGACCTCGACGGCGGTGCCGGGCGGGCCGCCGATGCCGACATTGTTGACCAGCACGTCGAGCCGGCCGAAGCGTTGCAGCGCAGTCTCGACGCCGGCCTGGCAATCGGCCGGCTGGGTGACATCGGCCTCCAGCACGATGGCTTCGCCGCCTTCGGCCGCGATCATGTCATGGGTGCGCTGCACCCATTCGCGCCGGTTGTCGAGCAGCACCAGCCTGGCGCCCGAGCGCGCCAGCAGGATCGCGGCGGCGCGGCCATTGCCGATGCCATCGGCGCGCGAGCCCGCGCCCGTGACCAGCGCCACCTTGCCGTCGAGCCGCTGGTCCCGGCGCATGACGGGCGCATAGTCGGTCATGATGTCCTCCCTGTGGTTTTGGGAGGAGCTTGCCGCGTCGGCCTTGGTGGCGCCAGCCTCGGCGACTCAGAACTCGCGGATCAGAACTCGACGTCGAGTTCTTCCACTTCGTCCGCTCGGTCCTGGCCGAGTCGAACCATTCGACCATCGTCGGCAGCGCCAGGATGCGGTGGCGATAGGCGGCGGCATCGCCGTCCAGCGTCACATCGCAGGGCAGGAAGCGGCTGCACACCGGGCGCGTACATGGCGTCGGCCATGTCCGGCGCGCCGCCGAACAGGAACGGGCCGCCCGACTTCTCCAGGCATTCGCGCCACACCGTCAGCACGCGGTCGATATCGGCCTGGGCGCCGGCCCAGATCTTGGACTTGGGATAATGCGCCTTGATGTTCATCGGCAGCGCCGAGCGCAGATTGGCGAAGCCCGAATGCATCTCGCCGCACACCGAGCGGCAGCGCGCGCTTCCCGATCGGTCGGCAGCAATCCCGCCTGCGGCCTGATCCCGGCGGGATATTCCATCCCTCGCCACCGACTAGCCTGGCTCCGGCTTCGCCGGCGCGCCACCGGGCTGGAATTCGCCGCAAATTCGGCCAATCTTCGCAATAGAATGGATCGACGGATGGGCTTTTCCAGCCGTCCGCACCGCGCGGCGGCGGGATTTACCCCATCCGTCGCGCGTAGAAACCATGGGGCCGCCGTGGCGGCAGCGAAAGGTCCGGGGCCGGGCCGACGACAGCAGCAATCGAACGTGTCGCCGCGGGGCAAGGAAATGGGATTTTGGCATGGCGTTTCAGGGCCTTCGACCGGCCGGCCGCGGCTGTTGGCGGTGGCGATCGTGATCGCCGCCGGGCTGTCGTTCGCCCCCGCCGCCCATGCCGAGGAGGGGTTTTTCGGCCGCGTGCTGAGCTTCTTCGGGCTGGGCGGCGGCGACAAGGACCAGACGCCGATCGCCGATCCCGTGCCCTACACGGTCAAGCTGACCGTGACCGGCAAGGACGGCGACCTGCATGACGCGATCGAGAATGCCTCGACGCTCGAGACGCTGAAGAAGACGCCGCCTTCGGGCAGCGCCGGGCTGCTGCGCCGCGCCACTGCCGATCTCGACCGCATCACCGCCGCGCTGTACGGCCAGGGCTATTACGCCGGCAAGATCGACATCACCCTGGCCGGCAAGCCGGCCGGTGCCACCGACGTCATCGCCGCCATCGACCAGGCCCGCGCGGCGGGCAAGGTGCCGGTGGCGATCGCCGTCGATCCGGGTCCGCTTTTCAAGTTCGGCGCCATCAAGCTGCTCGACGCCAAGACCAGGCAGCCGCTGGAAGGCAAGCTGCCCAGCCTGCACGAGATCGATCTGGAGCCGGGCAAGACCGCCATGGCGACCAAGATCGATCCGGCCGGCGCGGCGGTGACCGACGCGCTGCGCGAACGCG
The DNA here is from genome assembly GCA_964458605.1 of uncultured Hyphomicrobiales bacterium. Taxonomy (GTDB): domain Bacteria; phylum Pseudomonadota; class Alphaproteobacteria; order Reyranellales; family JAQSWP01; genus JBBSNV01. The sequence continues at coordinate 125,922 of CAYWLS010000003.1, forward strand.
GCTATCCCTTCGCCAAGGTAGCACGCAAGAGCGTGGTGGCCGACCACGCCACCAACCAGCTCAACGTGACCTTCTTCTTCGATACCGGTCCGCAGGCGCATTTCGGCGATTTCGCCGTCACCGGCACCAAGGATGTCGACGCCGCCTTCGTGCGCGACCGCATCGACATCAAGTCGGGCGAGCCCTATTCCGCCGCCCGGCTGGCCACCTTGCGCAAGAACCTGGCCAGCTACCCGGCCTTCTCCAGCGTGCGGGTGCGCGAGGCCGAGCAGCTCGACGCGAGCGGGCAATTGCCGGTGACGGTCGACGTAACCGAGCGCAAGCCGCGCTATATCGGCATCGCCGCCAAGTACTCGCAGTCCGAAGGCTCCTCGATCGACGCCTATTGGGGCCATCGCAACCTGTTCGGCGGCGCCGAGACCATCCGCATCGACCTGCAGGCCTCGTGGTATGTCGGCCGCAGCGACGATGCGGTCAGCACCTCCAACCCGTTCGGCTACAAGCTGCAGGTCGCCTTCACCAAGCCCGGCATCGTCACGATCGACGACGACCTGCTGCTGCAGGCCGCCGCGTTCCGCGAAGTGACCAACGCCTATGTGCGCCAGGCGGCGACCTTCCTGGGCGGCATCCGCCACAAATTCGACGAGCATCTGTCGCTGCAGGGCGGGCTCGATGCCGAGTTCAGCCACGGCAAGGACACCGAGGGGCCGCGCAAGGACAAGATCCTGGGCATTCCGTTCGACCTGATCTACGACACCACCGACAACGCGCTCGATCCCTCGCGCGGCATCCGCGCCACCGCCACGCTGGAGCCGTTCATCTTCCTGGGCCAGACCGGCGCCGGCCCGACCATGGTCAAGGGCTCGCTGGCGGCCTATCACGCGCTGGACATCGACAAGAAATTCATCCTGGCCGGCCGCGTGGTGGCGGGCAGCATCCTGGGCACCACGCTGTTCAACGTGGCGCCGCAGCGGCGCTTCTTCGTCGGCGGCGGCGGCACCTTGCGCGGCTACGACTACCAGGCGGTCAGCCCGCACAATGCCAAGGGCGACATCATCGGCGGCCTCAGCTTCGTCTCGGCCTCGGCCGAGCTGCGCTTCAAGGTCACCGACACGATCGGCCTGGTGCCGTTCCTCGATGCCGGCTCGGCCTATCGCGGCAGCACGCCGACCCTGGGCGATCTGCGCTACGGCGCCGGGCTGGGCGTGCGCTACTACACCGGCATCGGCCCGATCCGCGCCGATTTCGCGGTGCCGGTCAACCGCCGCCACGGCGACGCGCGCTACGGCATCTATGTCAGCCTGGGCCAGGCGTTCTGATGACGGCCGTCGGCAGGACGATCTGGCCCCGCCACCGGGCGCTGCGCTGGAGCCTGTTCGCCCTGCTGGGCCTGGCGGGCGCCATCGTGCTGCTGTTCGGGCTGATCCAGACCCCGCCCGGCAAATGGGCTGTCGCCAGCATCGCCAGCAGCGCCGCCAGCGGCAACGGGCTAAGCGTGCGCATCGAGCAGATCGGCGGCTTCCTGCCCTGGCGCATCACAGCCGGGCGCGTGGTGCTGAGCGACGCCAAGGGGCAATTCGCCGAGGTCAGGAATCTCGACCTGCAATGGCATCCCTGGCAATTGGTGCAGGGGCTCTATTCGATCGACCGGCTGGAAGCGTCCGACATTGCGTTCGCGCGCCGGCCCGAGCTGCCGCCGACGCCGGCCAAGGACCGGGACAGCGGCCCGGCCACGGTGCCGCACATCCTGGTCGACCGCATCGCCCTGCCGCATGTCAGGCTGGGCGGCGAGGTGATCGGAGAGCCGGCCGAATTCTCGCTGCAGGCGATCGTCGACCACAGCAGCGCCGTGACCAACGTCACGATCGACGCCCAGCGCCACGACAAGCCCGGCCTGCTGAAGGGCAGCGCGACCTACGCGCCGGACAGCCAGCAGCTCGATATCGACATGACCGCGGACGAGCCGGCCGGCGGGCTGCTGGCGCGGCTGCTGAACATCGACGGCGCACCGGCCTTCCGCGCCACGGTCAAGGGCAGCGGCAGCCTGGCCAGATGGGACGGCACCCTGAATCTGCAGGCGGGCGAGAGCCTGCGCGTCGACGGCCAGGCGACGATCCGCGCCGCCGCCGACGCCAAGTCCGGCGGCCACCGCGCCACCCTGGTGCTGGACGGCGATCTGGGCAAGCTGCTGCCCGACAAGGTGGCGCCGCTCTTCGCCGGCAAGACCCATCTGGATGCCGCCGTGCTGGTCGACGGCGATGCCCGCATCGGCATCGAGGCATTCCAGTTGCACAGCGCCGGGCTGGACCTGGCGCTGGGCGGCTCGTTCGACGCCAAGGCCTTCACCGCCGACCTCACCTTCGCCCTGGCCAGCAAGAGCGGCGCGCTCGCGCCACCACTGCTGACCGACGGGCTGAAGCTCGGCGCGCTGAGCGCCAAGGGCAGCATCAAGGGCGCACCCGAAGCGCCGCAGATCGCCGCCACCATCGAGGCCAGCGACGTCGCCGCGCCGCCCTATCGGCTGGCGCGGTTGACAGGCACGGTCACCACCACGGCCGGCCAGCAGGCGCTCGACCTCAAGCTCGACGGCAAGGCCGAGGGCGTGAGCGTCGACGATGCGGCGGCTCAGGCCGCGTTGGGCGATCATCTGCAATTCGCCGCCGCCGGCCGCCTGGGCAATCCCGGCGGATTGACGCTGACGAGCTTCAGCCTCGACGGGCCGGTGGGTCAGGCGCGATTCGCCGGCCAGGCCGATGCCCGCATCGTGGCCGGCAAGCTGGCGGTGGCGCGCTTCGACCTGGCCGCCATCGGGCCGCTGGCCGGGCGTCGGCTGGGCGGACAACTGGTCATGAACGCCGATATCGACGCCAGCGCCGATTTCAGCCGCTTCGCCGCCATGCTGAACGGGCATCTCGACAATCTGTCGAGCGGCGTGGCGGCGCTGGACGGGCTGGCATTGCCCAGCCTGACGCTGAGCGGCCAGATCTCGCGCGCCGCCGACGGCGCCATCGTGGCCAGGGGCGTTAAGGCCGGCAGCGACGTGCTGGAGGCCACGCTGGACGGCAAGCTGGATCAGGCGGTGGCCGATCTCAGCGCCCAGGTCAGGCTGGCCAACCTGGCCAAGCTCGACCCGCGGCTGAGCGGCGCGGCCCAGGCCGATGTCGCGTTGTCAGGCGATCTCGACCATCCCGGCGTCAAGGCCAGGCTCAGCATCCCCAAGGGCAAGGCGATGGGCCGCGACATCCAGGATCTGGCGCTGACGATCGATGCAAAGGACGTGACCGGCGACATCGAGGGCACGCTGAAGCTGGACGGCTCGGTCGGCGGCAAGCCGGCCAAGGCCAGCGCCGATCTCGGCAGCCAGGGTGGTATGCCGCAGTTAAACGACCTGGTGCTGACGATCGGCTCGGTCGACGCCCGAGGCAAGCTGGCACAGGCGGCCGATGGCACCATCGCCGGCGACATCGCCATCAAGGCCGGCAACCTGAACGACCTAGCGCCGCTCACCCTGACCGAGCTGCAGGGCGCGCTGAACGCCACCGTCAAGTTCGACACGGATCAGGGCAAGCAGCGCATCGCTGTCGACGGCACGGTCAACGGCCTGCGCGGCGCCGGCGTGGCGATCGGCGGCGCACGCATCAAGCTCAGCGTGCTGGACGCTTTCGGCACGCCCCGCATCAGCGGCAATGCCGACATCGCCAACCTGGCGGCGGGCTCCTTCGTCGTCGACAAGGCAACCCTGACAGCCAGCCAGCAAGGCGACGCCACCCAGCTCAAGCTCGCCGCCAACGCGCTGGGCGGCACGATCGACGCCAGCGGCCGGCTGGCCAGCCAGAACGGTGCGCCGCGACTGGACATCGTCGCGCTCGGCATTGCCAGGGACCAGGCGCGCGCCACCCTGGCGGCGCCGGCCGGCATCGCCTTCGTCGACGGCGGCGTGCGCATCGATCGCATGCGCTTCAACACCCAGGGCGGCAGCCTCGCCATCCAGGGCAGCGCCGGCAACACGCTCGATCTGGATATCGCGCTCGACAATTTGCCGCTGGCCTTGGCCAGCCTGGCGCAGCCCGAGCTGCAGGCCAGCGGCAGCCTGTCCGGCACCGTCAGGCTCAACGGCCCGGCCAGTGCGCCGGCCGGGCAGTACGACCTGACGGTCAGCAAGGCCAGCACGCCGCAACTGGCGCAGGCCGGCATCGGCCCGCTCGATGCCAAGGCGTCGGGCAAGCTGGGCAACGGAAGGGTGACGGTCGAGGCGCGCATCAGCGGCCCGTCGCTGAAGGGCGTCGCGGTGAGCGGCTCGCTGCCGCTGGGCGCGGGCGAGCTCGATCTCGCCATCAAGGGCGAGGCCGGTCTCAACCTGGCCAACACCGCGCTGGCCACCACCGCCGCCTATGCCGGCGGCAGCGCCACGATCGACGCCACCGTCAAGGGCACGGCCGACGCGCCGGCGGTCAACGGCACCGTGCGCATCGTCAATGGCAGCTTCAACGATTCGATCAACGGCATGAGCTTCGAGAAGATCGACGGCACCATCGTCGCCGAGGGTAGGCAGATCACGATCCGCTCGCTCAGCGCCCAGGCCGGCAGCGAGGGCACGATCAGGATCAGCGGCAATGTCACGCTCGATCCCGGCGCCGGCATGCCCGGCGACATCAATGTCGAGCTGCAGAAGGCGCGGCTGCTGTCCAACGACACGGTGCGGCTGGTGGCCGACGGCAAGCTGACGCTGAACGGGCCGATGGCCAGCCATCCGCGCCTGTCCGGCCGCATCGACGTGCGCAGCCTGGACGTCAACATCCCCGACCAGTTGCCGGGCAGCCTGCAGGCCACCCAGGTGCGCCACGTCAACGTGCCGGACGCCGACAAGGCCAAGCTGCAGACGCCGCAGACCAAGGCCCAGGCGCGGCGCGACGCGCAGAAGAACAAGACCAAGGCGGCGCCGATGGTGATCGATCTCGACCTCACCCTGGCGGCGCCGGCGCGGGTGTTCCTGCGCGGCCGCGGCATCGAGGCGGAGCTGGGCGGCGTGCTGAAACTGGGCGGCACCACCGACAGCCCGACCACCAATGGCGGCTTCGATCTCAAGCACGGGCGGCTGGATATCGGCGAGCGGCGGCTGAGCTTCTCGCGCGGCAAGATCTATTTCCGCGGCTCGACCGATCCCGAACTCGACCTGATCGCCGACAGCCAGAGCGCCGACGTCACCGCCACGGTCCATGTCACCGGCCATGCCTCGGAGCCCAAGATCGAATTCAGCTCGACCCCGGCGCTGCCGCAGGACGAGATACTGGCGCGGCTGCTGTTCGGAAAGCCGGCCGGCTCGCTGACGCCGGGCCAGGCGGTCCAGGTGGCGCGCACCATCGCCCAGTTCACCGGCGGCGGCGGGCACCAGCTCGACGACGTGCGCCGGTCGCTGGGCATCTCCAGCCTCGACATCGGCACCGGCGAGAACGGCGGCGGCCAGGTCGGCATCGGCAAGCGGCTGAACGACAATGTCTATCTGGGCGTCAGCCAGGGCACCGCATCCGATTCGGGCCAGGTCTCGGTCGATATCGACATAACCCGGAACATCAAGGTGCAGGGCAAGGGCGGCGCCACCGGCGGCGAAATCGGCATCGGCGCCCAATGGGATTATTGACGGGCGCCTATGGGCGCGCCAGCACCGGTTGATGCGCGGCCCGGGCGACAGCAGCAAACAGCAAGCGAAGGGAAACGACATGATCATCGTCGGCCATCGCGGCGCGCGCAACCTGTGGCCCGAGAACAGCCCGACCGGCTTCCGCAACCTGGTGCAGATGGGCGTCGAGGCGGTCGAGTTCGACGTCCATCCCACGCGCGAGGGCGGGCTGGCGGTGATCCACGACGCCACCCTGGAGCGCACCACCGAGGGCCAGGGCAAGGTGGCGGACTACAGCCTGGCCGAGCTGGCCGGCGTCGGGCTGCGCGACAGCGACGACACCGTGCCCTCGCTCGACGCGGTGCTGGACATCGTGGCGCCGGCCGGGCTGGAGCTGCATATCGAGCTGAAGACCGATGGCGCGGGCCAGCCCTATCCCGGGCTGGAAGCGATGGTGATGGGCGTGGTCGAACGCCGCGGCATCGCTGCCCAGTCGATCCTGACCTGCTTCGCGCCGCAGGTGCTCGATACCTTGCGCGCGCGCTGGCCTTCGATCCGCCTGCTGGCCTCGCTGAACAAGGCCTGGGCCGACAAATTCGGCGGCATCGAGGCTGCGCTCGACCGCTTCGGCGCCATCGACGACTGCGTGGTGGCGGTGGAGAAATCGCTGCTGGCCGCGCAATGGGACAAATGCCTGGCGCGGTTGGGCGGCGAGCGGCTGGGCGTGTGGGTGCCCAACGAGCCGGCCGAGATCGACTATTGGATGACCCGGCCGATCCGCCAGATGACCACCGACCGGCCCGATCTGGCGCTGGCGGCGCGCAGGCAATTGGCGGCAGACTGAGGCCATGAGCAATCTGTTGCCGGGAATCGGCCGACGCCGCTTCCTGATCGGATCGGCCGCCTTGACCATGCCGTTCGTCGGCGCCAGCCGAGGGGCGCGCGCCCAGGCGCCACGCTTCACCGCCGACCCGTTCAGCCTGGGCGTGGCCTCGGGCTGCCCCACGGCCGATGGCGTCATCCTGTGGACCCGGCTGGCACCGCAGCCGACCGACGGCGGCTTCATGCCGCCCGAGCCGGTGGAACTGCGCTGGGAGCTGGCCGAGGACGACCGGTTCGCGTCCATCGTGCAGCGCGGCACGGTGCGCGCCCTCGCCGAGGAGGCGCATTCGGCGCGGGTCGAACTCAGCGGGCTGAAGCCGCATCGCTGGTACTGGTATCGCTTCATGGCCGGCGACGCGACCAGCGCCACCGGCCGCACCCGCACCGCCGCCGCGTCCGGCGATGCCGCGAAGCTGCGCCTGGCCTTCGCCTCCTGCGCCCAGTACGAGCAGGGCTATTTCGCCGCCTATCGCCACTTGGCCGAGGAGGATCTCGACCTCGCCATCCATCTGGGCGACTACATCTACGAGATCTCCTGGGGGCCGCATCATGTGCGGCGCCACGGCACCGGCGTGCCGACCAGCCTGCCCGAGTTCCGCGACCGTTATGCGCTCTACAAGAGCGATGCCGATTTGCAGAAGGCACACGCGGCGTTTCCCTGGCTGGTGACCTGGGATGACCACGAGGTGGCCGACGACTACGCCAACGACCGCTCGCGCAACCAGATCGACCGGGCGTTCTTCCTGCGCATGCGCGCGGCGGCCTATCGCGCCTATTGGGAGCACATGCCGCTGCCGCGGGCGATGATGCCCAACGGCCCCGACATGAAGATCTATGGCGGCTGGCGATTCGGCGCCACCGCCGACATCCTGGTGCTGGACGACCGGCAGTATCGCAGCCACCAGGCCTGCGGCACGATCGACGGCGTGGCCGATTGCGCCGAGCGGCTGGCGCCGGAGCGCACCATGCTGGGCGCGGCTCAGGAGAAATGGGTGGCCGAGCGGCTGCAGCAGCGCAACGGAAGCTGGACCATCGTGGCGCAGCAGACCCTGATGGCCCAGGCCAACCGCGCGCGCGGCGACAAGCCGGCCTATTGGATGGATGGCTGGGACGGCTATCCGGCGGCGCGGCAGCGGCTGATCGACGCTATTGCCGGCAGCGGCGCGGCCAATCCGGTGGTGATCGGTGGCGACGTGCATTCCTATTGGGTGGCCGACCTGAAACGCGATTTCGACCGGCCCGATTCGCCGGCCGTCGCCACCGAGCTGGTCGGCAGCTCGATCACCTCGCAGGGACCCAATCCCGACCATGTGGCGCGCATGCTGCAGAAGAACCCGCAACTCAAATTCGCCGAGGCCGAGAAGCGCGGCTACGTCACAATGCGGCTCGACGCCGACCACGCCGACGTGCGGCTGCGCGCGATCGGCGACGTCACCGACAGGAACACCGGCATCGCCGATCTGGCGCGCTTCGCGGTCGAGAACGGCAAGGCTGGTGCGCAGCGCGGTTGACGGATCGCGGGGACACGGCTGGCACGCCGACGCTATTCGGCGCGATCCGCCGACCGATCGTCCGGCACCATCCGCAGCAGTCGCGCCACATCCGGCGACTTGACGATCACGGCGCCCGGCTCCTCGATCTCGCCATGCTGGAATTTATGCTGCGCCATCCATTCCAACGGCGTGCGATTCTCGCGAAATCGCCGGACCAGTCCCTTGCCGTCGAGCTGGCCGGCGCCGAAATGATCTTCGAGAGCCTCCCGGCTGAAGAAGCACCAGATCGATTCGCGACCCGCCGCTCCCGACAGGGCGACGGCATCGCGCTCGGCATCGTAGCGCGGCGCCGAAGCCGAAAACGCCAACGTCAAATCCGGCACGATCGACCGTTGCATGCCGACCGTCGCCAGCAACCGATCGCGCACCATGCCCCCGATCTCGCCCAGGCCTTCGCCCAGCAGGTTGCGCCACGCTGGTCCCCTTTCGAAGGCCTCGGCCCAAGCCTCGCGCAGATCGTGGGGCCTGGCTTCGGCCAGAGCCTCAAGCAGCGCTTCCGCCTGGCGCAAATCTTTCTCCCGCTTGGCCGCGCCTTCCCTGCGACGGCGCGCCACGATGAGCTTGTGTATGGCATAGCGCTGCGGCGTCGGAACATTGACATAAATACCCGCGCCGTAGAGCACCACGGCAGGTTCGGTATCGCGAATCAGAAAGTCGAGAAAGCGCAACGGTTGTGCGTGCGTCCCGAAAGCGGCCAAGGCTTTCGCCGTGTCGGTGTCGGGGCCTCGATTGGGCGTCAGAAAATCGACCCGCACGCCGACGGCGCTTTCATAGGTCGTGGTGTGGTGATCGTCGTGACTGTGCGAAACGGCGCGGAACGAAGGATCGGCTTGGCGCAATACGTCCAGCATCGTCGCGGCCTTTTCCTCGACGGCGATCGATATATCGGCGAATTGCGCGATATCGATATCGGTGGTCTGAACCGACGCCGCCGGCAAACGCATGCCGAGCAAGCCGGCATAGGCCTGATAGGCGACGGTGCCGACCAGAACGCCGCGCAGCCGGAAAACGCCCGCCCGGGCGAGCGCTTCGAGCGCTTTGCCGATCGCCGGCAAGGGCCGCACGAAACCCGGCGTACGCAACAGCGCGGAAACGACGGCGATGCGCTCCCGCTGGCTGGTGCGGCTTTGCCTGAACGTCGCGATCTGCTCGCGACGGGCGACGGTATCGGGACCGACATATTTCTGCTTGCGACCTTCCTGGGTCGAAGTCTGGAAATACCAATAGCGACGGCCCTTGATCTCCTTGGCGACGAAGGCACCGTCTTCCGCGGCAAAATCTTCAGCGGAAGCCGCCGACGCGCAACGCTCGATCAGATCGAGATACGCAGTATGCAATGATATCGGTATCCGGGCGGTCGTCATCCGATCACGTGTTATACTCTTTTGCAGAAATGAGTATAACTTGACTGACGGCTCGGTCAATTGGCTTTATACGCAAGTTCGGTCCTGCGTATAATTGCGCAAATAACCACGAAAACAATGAGTTAAGCGATGCCCGTGCCCGCCCTTTCCCCCGACGACCTGCGCCTGCGCAGCCCGCAACCCGACTGGTTCCGCTGGGCCATCGACCAGCCCCGGACCGACCATTTCGTCACCGTCGAAAACTGCCCGATCCATTACCTGCTGTGGCAGGCCATGCCGCAGGCCGCGCACAAGCGCGGCATCCTGCTGGTGCATGGCGGCGGCGCGCATGCCCATTGGTGGAGCTTCGTCGCTCCTTATTTCGCGCGCGACTTCAAGGTGGCGGCGATGGATCTGTCGGGCATGGGCGACAGCGGAAGGCGCCGCAGCTACAGCTCCGAGCAGCGCGCCGAGGAAATGCGCGCGGTGATCGCCGATGCCGGGCTGGGCGAGCAGCCCTTCGTCATCGGCCACAGCTTCGGCGGCTTCATGACCATGCGCTTCGCCTCGACCTATGGCGACATGCTGGGCGGCGCGGTGATCGTCGATTCGCCGATCCGCTCGCCGGAGGAGGAGCGCAGCAACCCGCGCCTGCCGCCGCCGATGGGCAACAAGAAGACCTATGCCAGCTTCGACGAGACCCTGGCGCGCTTCCGCCTGATGCCGGAGCAGCCCTGCGCCAACGACTTCATCGTCGAATACATCGCCCGCCATTCGATCATGCCGGTGGAGGACGGCTGGAGCTGGAAGTTCGACGGCAGTGCCATGGGCAACCGCCGCTTCGGCGAGCCGTTCCGCGACTACCTGCAGCACGTCAATTGCCGCGCCGCGCTGATGTTCGGCGAGAAGAGCAAGCTGGTATCGCGCGACACCGCCGCCTACATGTCCTCGCTGATGGGGCCGCAGGCGCCGGTGGTCGAGGTGCCGGAGGCCGAGCATCACGTCATGCTGGACCAGCCGATCGCCTTCGTCGCCGCGGTGCGCATGCTGCTGGAAAGCTGGCTGCGGGCGGCGTGACGGGGCGGCGTGACGGGGCGGCGGCGGCGCGCTATCATCCCGGCCAAGCAAGATCGAGGAGGAAACCATGGACGGCCGTACCCCGATTAAAGCCCCGGCCCGGCCGACAGCGAAAGGCAAGCTGGCCTATGCCACCCAGGCCAGCGCCCCGATGGTCAAGGGCCGGCGCGAATTCTTCCAGTACCGCGATTTCGGCGTCACCGAGGCCACAAACGGCACGATGCGGGCGCAGATGATCGTCGGCAGCAAGGGCATGTCCAAGCCGACCGGCTGGCACTATCACGTCTGCGACGCGCAACTGGTCTATGGCGTGAAGGGCTGGGTCGACCTGGAATTCGAGACCGGCGAGAAGATCCGTCTCAAGGAAGGCGAATCGCTGCTGATCCCTGGCGGGCTGCGCCACAACGAAACCGCCACGTCGGACGAGCTGGAACTGCTGGAAGTGTCGGTGCCGGCCGATATGGGCACCGTGCCCTGCGATCCGCCGGAGGGGCGGTAGCCTCTACACCAGCGTCTCGATGCCGATCTCGGCGGTGTCGTAGATCTTCATCGGCTCGCGGCTGGCAGCCAGCCTGCGATAGCGCCGCACGAAATCCAGCGACTCGGGGCGGGCGAAATGCGCCCGTACCGAATCGGCATCCTCCCATTCCTCGACGAACACCAGCCGCAGCGGATTCTCCGCATCGACATGGATGTTGTGGGCCAGGCAGCCGCGCTCGACGCGCGAGCGGCGCGCATGCCCGATGCCCAGGCGCAGCGCCTCGTCCAGCGTGTGCGGATGCGCCACCATGGCGCCGGTGATGACGATCATCCCTTCCCCCTCGATCGGGCGCTGGCGATCAGCGCCTTGAGCGCCAGCGCGTCGGATGTGGCCGCGCCGCGCGCGGTGTTGTCGAAGATACACCAGGCCGGCCCGCGCCGATGCCGCAATCGCCCGGCCAGCGCCTGCAGATCGGCGGCGGCATAGGCGGAGTAGTACATATGCGGGGCACCATGCAGCCGCCAGTAAGCCAGGCCGTCCCAGCCGCCCGGCCGGGCCATCTCGGGCACCATTGCGGGATCGGCCGCCACCCGCGCCACCTGGAAATCGCGCAGCCGCTTGTCAACATCCGCGGTGAACCATGTCCTGTGGCGCGGCTCGCAGGCCAGCAGCCCGGCGAAGCGGGCGCGCAGTGTGGCAAAGAACGCCGCCGCCGGCGCGGCGTCGAAGGCCAGGCTGGGCGGCAATTGCACCAGCAATGGCCCCAGCCGGTCGCCCAGCGCCGTCGCTTCGCCCAGGAAGCGCTGTAGAGCCTCCTCGCAATCGGCCAGCCGGCGCGTGTGGGTGATTTCCTTGGGCAGCTTGACGGCGAAACGGAAATCCGCCGGCGCGCTTTGCGCCCAGCGCGCATAGGTGGCCGGCCGATGCGGCCGATAGAAGGAGGAATTGATCTCGACGCAACCGAACGTGGCGGCGTAGCGCTGCAGGTGGCTGCCCTCGGCCGGGAAGAATTCCAGATGCTCGCGGCGCAGGCTCCAGCCGGCGATGCCGATGCGGATGTCCCTGCCGGATGATGCGGGCGCCATGGGGTAGCAACGATGCTGGGGCCTGGACGCTCCCGCTACACCGCCGTGCCCAGCAACGAACCGATGCCGGCGGTGACGGCCAGTGCCACCGCGCCCCAGAACGTCACGCGCACCACCGCCCGCAATTTGGGTGCGCCGCCGGCCCGGGCGCCGATCGCGCCCAGGCTGGCCAAGAACAGGAGCGAGGCCGCCGCCACCAGCGGCACCAGCCAGCCGGCCGGCGCGATCACCCCCATCAGCAGCGGCAGCGCCGCGCCGGCGGTGAAGGAGGCGGCCGAAGCGATCGCCGCCTGCACCGGGCGGGCCTTCATTGACGCCGTCAGGCCGAGCTCGTCGCGGGCATGGGCCTCCAGCGCATCCTTGGCCATGAGCTGCTCGGCCACCTGCCTCGCCAGGGCTGGTTCGAGCCCGCGCTCGACATAGATCTGCGCCAACTCCTCGCGCTCGAATTTCGGGTTCTGCTTCAGCTCGCGCTTCTCGCGCGTCAGGTCGGCCTTCTCGGTATCGGCCTGGGAGCTGACCGAGACGTATTCGCCGGCCGCCATCGACATGGCGCCCGCCACCAGCCCGGCCACGCCGGCAATCAGGATGTCGTTGCGGGCGGCGGCAGCCGAGGCGACGCCGACGATCAGGCTGGCGGTCGAGACGATGCCGTCATTGGCGCCCAGCACGGCGGCGCGCAGCCAGCCGACGCGCCGGGTCAGGTGGCTTTCCTGATGCGCCAGATAGCGGTTGGTCGATCGCAAGAGAGCCCTCCTGACGCGACGGCTGGACAACGTCGCGGCACGATATCCGGTCACACCGCGGCCCGACAACGGGATGGTTGGACCACGGGCGATCGCCCAACGCGCGGCAACGCCTCAGGTCACGGCGATGCTGGTGGCCTGGCCCGGTTCGCTGGCGTTGAAGGCCGCCTCCCAAAGGGCGATCCGCCCGTCGCGCATCCGCCACACCTCGACGCCGAAGCCCCGCATCGGTCGACCGGTCTGGGCGTCGGTCCACTCGCCTTCCCAGCTATTGGCGATCATGTCGCCCATCAGGGCGCGGAAGGTCTTGCGCAGGCGATATCCCTGCTGGCGCTGGCTGCGCGCGGCGAACAGTTTCTCCAGCGCCGCCCGGCCACGGATCTCCGGCAGATCGCCGAAGCGCACGACGCAGTCTTCGGTGAAGCCGGCGATCAAGGCCGGCACGTTCCACGGCGTGAACAGCGATTCGACATGCCTGACGAAAGCGCGCGCCTCCTCGGGCGTCTTGGGATTCTGGTTCATGGCGCGATCCTCCTGAAAATGGCTCCCATATTGATGTGGGCGGATTCTGTCATTCCGGCCTTCTTGTCTGCGCAAACGCAACGTCAATCAAAATTCGCCTGAAACGTCGTCGCAATCAGCGCGACATGCGCGTCCAAGGGCGGTCGCAATTCGAAAGCCGTCGGTCCATGGACCATCGGGCATGGATTGCAGGCTAGCGGTACCCCGGCTCGCCGTCACGAAAATCGCGGCGCCAAAGGCTGTCTTGGGCCGACCGCAGACTTGGAATTCGAAACGGCAAAACCCAGTCCATTTGCTCGGACTCGCCCCTCTACAGCACCACCATGGCGATTGTCGCCAGTGCCATCACCAGGGTGACCGCCCAGCCCATGACGCGCTGGCCCAGTGTGGCGACGAATGGACCCATCTCGTGGCGGCGCGACGCCACCACCATCATCGCCGCGAGGATCGGCACCGCGATGACCCCGTTCAGCACCGCCGACCAGAACAGCGCCTTGATCGGATCGATCACCGACAGATCGACGCCCACGCCGGTCACGGTGGCCAGGGCAATGGTAATGTAGAATCGGATCGCGGCGCTGGGCCGGCTCTCCAGCCCGATCGGCCAGCCGCGCGCCTCGCCGATGGCATAGGCGGCCGAGCCGGCCAGCACCGGCACGGCCAGCAGGCCGGTGCCGATGATCCCGAGGCTGAACAGGGCGAAGGCGAAATCGCCCGCCACCGGCCGCAGCGCCGCGGCGGCCTGGGCCGAGGTCTGGATCTCGGTGGTGCCGGAGGCATGCAAAGTGACCGCCGTGGTCAGGATGATGAAGAAGGCAATCAAATTCGAAAACGCCATGCCGAGATAGGTATCCCAGCCGATGCGCGACAGTTCCGCCGGCGCCTCTCCCGGGTGGTCCAGCAGCGGGCCGGCATGGCGGATCTCCTCCTCCTCGACCTCTTCGGAAGCCTGCCAGAAGAACAAATAGGGGCTGATGGTGGTGCCGAACACACCGACCACCAGCGTGGCCAAACCGTCGCCCGGCGTCAGCTCGGGCCAGAAGGTGCGCGCCAGCACCTGGCTCCACTCGATATGCACCGCGAAGGCCACGGCGACATAGGCGAACAGCACCAGGGTGAGCCATTTCAGGTAGCGTACATATTGGTGGTAGGGCACCCAGATCTGCAGGATCAGCGACAGCACCATGAAGATCACGGTGAAGAAGTGTTGGCCGAAGCCCAAAGTGAGCTCGGCCGCAGCACCCATCGCGGCGAGATCGGCCCCGATATTGACGGTGTTGGCCAGGAACAGCAGCCCGACCAGCACGGTCACCAGCCAGGACGGGAACACGCGCTTCATGTTGGTGGCCAGGCCATGGCCGGTGACGCGGCCGATGCGGGCACTGACCAGCTGTGCCGCCGCCATCAGCGGGAAGGTCAGCACCGTCGCCCACAGCATGTTGAGGCCAAGCTGCGCGCCAGCCTGCGAATAGGTGGCGATGCCGCTGGGATCGTCATCGGCGGCGCCGGTGATCAAGCCGGGCCCAAGCCGATTGAGGACGTTGATGCGCGACAGACGCGCGCCAAGAGCGGGCGACGATCGCAACGGTGACGGTGCAGGCGGCATCGGATCGGCCATCGGTCGAAAACGCCATTCTAGCCTGCCCGATCCGACACGAGTTTGATGCCGCTCATTCCCCCGCCGCGCAGCATCGAGGCTGGCCACCGGGGCGCGGCCTGGGGCATAAAGCGCCGTGGCAGCGAATTCCCCCCTCCAGGTAGCGGTGATCGGCGGCGGCCCGGCCGGGCTGATGGCAGCCCAGACCATGGCCGAGGGCGGGCTGCGCGTGACCGTGTTCGAGCGCCTGCCCAGCCCCGGCCGCAAGCTGCTGATGGCCGGGCGCGGCGGGCTGAACCTGACCCATTCGGAACCGGCCGACCGCTTCCCGGCCCGCTATCGCGCGGCGGCGCCCTGGGTTGCCAGGCTGCTCGAGGCCTTCCCGCCGCAAGCCGCGATCGCCTGGTGCGAGGGGCTGGGCCAGCCGACTTTCGTCGGCAGCAGCGGCCGCGTCTTTCCCAAGGCGATGAAGGCCAGCCCGCTGCTGCGCGCCTGGCTGCTGCGGCTGGATGCGCTGGGCGTGACGATCGCCACCCGCAAGCAATGGACCGGCTGGGCCGAGGACGCCGTGCGGGAAACCACGCTGAGCTTCGCCGATGGCAGCCGCTTCAAGGCAGACGCTACCGTGCTGGCGCTGGGCGGTGCGTCATGGCCGCGGCTGGGCAGCGACGGCGGCTGGACCGGGCTGCTGCAGGGCATCGCCATCGCGCCGTTGCGACCGGCCAATTGCGGCTTCAGGGTCGACTGGTCGGACGTGTTCCGCCGGCGCTTCGCCGGCACGCCGCTGAAGACCATCGCGCTGTCCTTCGCCGGCGAGACGGTGCCGGGCGAAGCGATGATCACCAGCCAAGGTATCGAGGGCGGCGCGATCTATGCGCTGTCGGCGCCGCTGCGCGAGGCGATCGCGCGCGAGGGCAGCGCCACGCTGCATATCGACCTGCGGCCCGACATCGGCGCCGCCATGCTGGCCGAGCGGCTCGACGGGCCGCGCGGCAGCCTGTCGCTCTCGACCTTCCTGCGCAAGCGCGCCGGCCTGGCGCCGGTGGCGGTGGGTCTGGTGCAGGAGGCGCTGCATAGTGGTGCCCATGGCGACGTGACGCAGCCGCTCGGCCGATTGGTCAAGGCGCTGCCGCTCACGCTGGTGGCGCCCTTTGCCATCGAGCGCGCCATCTCCAGCGCCGGCGGCATCAAGCTCGACGAGCTGGACGAGCATTTGATGCTGCGCCGCCGGCCGGGCGTGTTCGCGGCCGGCGAGATGCTAGACTGGGAGGCGCCGACCGGGGGCTACCTGCTGCAGGCCTGCCTGGCCAGCGGCGTGGTGGCCGGCCAGGGCGTGACGGCGTGGCTGCGGCAAACGGCTTCATAACCGCCGGGGCAGATTGCGCGGCCCTTGAGCGGATGCCGATCAGACCGCTCGGGCCTCAACGCGCCTGTTCCTCAAGATAGCGGCGAAACATTTCCTTGAGCGCTTTGCGGTCCGGCTTGCCGGGCGGAACGCGCGGCAGCTCGGCAAGAAAGACGGCCCAGTACGGCGCCTTGAACATGGCGATCTTGCCCTCGCAGAACCGGTTCAGCTCCTGCGACGAGACGGCGGCGGCGCGAACCACATAGGCCACCGAAACCTCGCCGTGAAGCGGATGCGGCACGCCGACCACGGCCACCTCGGCGACGGCCGGATGGGCGCTCAAGACGGCCTCGACCTCGGCGGGGAAATACTTGGCGCCTGAATTGTTGATGAGATCGTCGGCGCGGCCTTGCAGGAAGATATAGCCCTCGCCATTCATGGCGGCGAAATCGCCGGGATAGAACCAGCCATCCTTGAAGTGGCGGGTGGTCGCTTCGGGATCCAGATATTCGCGCGCGAAATGCGGCGCGCGGAACCCGATCAGCCCGATCTGGCCCGGCGGCAGGATTTGTCCGTTCGCGTCGACGATCTGCGCGGCAATGCCCTCGATCGGGCGTCCGATGGAGTCGGGATGGAGGGCCTGGTCGGCCGGAGTCGAGATCGCCACCGTGCCGATTTCGTTGGTGCCGTAGGAATCGAAGATCAGTGGCGTGAGACGCTGGCGGGCCAGCGCCCGGTCCGCCGGGGTGGACGGCGCCATGCCCAGCACCAGCCGCAGCTCGGGCCAGCGCGGCCCATCGCCGCCAACGGTGGCAAGCAACGAGCGCAAATGATAAGGCGTCAGATAGGCGTAGGTGATACGGCGCTCGGTGAAGCAGCGCGGATAGTCGTCGATCGATGGGGCATGGTCGAGCACCACCGTGCCGCCCAAGGTCAGCATCTTCAGGCAGCGGCGGCGACCGTCGAAGAACCGCAAGGCGGGGGCCTGGAAATAGCGATGGGCGGCGCTCAGCCCCAGCAGCGCCAGCGATCGCCGATTGCGCTCGGCCATCTGCCGATGGCTGAGCAGGAGACGCTTGGGCGCGCCGGTCGTGCCCGACGACTGGATCACCATCAGCGGCCAATCCGGATCGAAGCCGGTGGCGGCATCGGCGCCGGCGCCGGACGCTTGCCGTCCGCCGGCGAGGGCCGATCCGCACACCGCCTCGACCGGCAGGGTTTCGATTTCGAGAAGCCGGTCGGCCGCGATGGCGCAACGAATGCGCAGACCCTGTACGGCGCTGCGGTTCTCGGCGTCCGGCGCTTGCGGATCGAGCGAGAAGCTGACGGCGCCGATCCGGGCCAGCGCCAGCAAAACGGCGACGTGCTCGGCCGTGTCGGGCAGCGCGACGACGACAATGTCGCCCGGGGCGATCGCCAGCGACCGCAACCTGGCGGCCGCACGGTCGACCATCGCCATCAGACTCGAATAGGAGACGATGCGGTCGCCGTCCTCGATCGCGGGATGGTCGGGACGCCCCCGCGCCGTCGAAAGAATGACATCCGCGATATTCACTGGCCGTCACTCCCGATCAGGGTGGCGCGGGACGACCAATTGAAGCGGAGACGCGAGGGAAGGACAACGGGGATCAGACTGGCAGGCACCTGCATCAACGATCCGACACGGGCGGCATGACGGCAGGACAAGGCGCGACAAGCCCGCACTCCTAAGCTTTCCCGCGTGGCCTGGTCGAATTCGCGTGCAGGAATGCCGTGTAGGCGTTCTCGTCGATCTTGCCGGCCGCCAACGCAACCACCGCCGCCGCGTCGGCTTGCGCCGCCGTGAAACGTCAGCCGTTGAGCTCAAGAAGCAACACGCCGACGACGAATCCGGTACGCTTGTTGCCATCGACGAAGGGATGATTGCGCACGATACCCGCCGTATAAAGCGCCGCCAATTCCGGAATCCCGATATCGGAATTGTAAGTCAGATGCTGGCGCGGTTGCGCGATCGCCGATTGCAGCAGAGCTTCGTCGCGCCTACCGGCCGGTCCACCGTGCAACGCCAACAGCCGGTCATGCAATGCCAGGATGTCGTGCAGTTCGAGCCAGACCGGCTCTCTCATTTCGCCAGAACATGCAGCGTGTTGCGATAGCGTGCAATGATGTCTTCGGCCTGTTCCATCTTGCTGGCGAAGGTCGGATCGTAAGGCGATAGCCGCCCTCGGCCGCTTCGGTAAGAAACAAGGGCGCGCCATCCTTGGCCCCTAACCGCGACGTGACTTCCTTCGGCAGCACGACGCCCAGGGAGTTGCCGAACTTGCGCACCTTCAGTTCAACCATGACCATCTCCAGTTATTACTAGTGTAATAACTGGAGAGGTATGAAGCAATGTCGGCAAGCTCGCCATGATCCACCGTCACCAGCTCGATTACGGGTGAGATCAGGCCGCGCCTGTCATCGAAGGTGCGGGGTTCGGTCTCCGCGTCCGCATCGCCGTTGGGATTGGAATTGACGACATTGATGATACCCGTGCCGCAACTGAAGCGCGTGCTCATGCGGTGCCCCTTCTTCCCTGGTGTCGGAATTGTCGGATTTCGGTTTGGACTTGAGCCCGGCGAAATAGCCGAGCAGTAACTCGGCACGGAATGCACCGCCAGGCGCAAACCCGTCCATCTTTATCTGTGCGGGCACTGGCTGTAATTCCGCACACGACGTTGCGGCGCTGCGCGCCTGTGAACCGGCGCGGCGTTGCCCAGCCGCGCGCATCCCTTTGTCAGGCGCAGCGAGCCATTGTAGTTCGTTGCGTAACGCTGAAATCGAATCTCGCCGCCTTTCGCCCCCGGTCGACGACAGATTTCCGTCCGCGTTGGATGCAGCCATGCTTCTCCTCCATCCGGAAAAGAATGCCACGGACTCCAGGAGCCCCTTAGCGGCAGACCATGTCGGTGCCGGTTAGCTGATGGGCGCGCCACCGGTATCCAGCCGCGCCCACATGGCGAGCGGTCCCGATACCTCGATCACGATTTGATAAGGCGTCATAGCAATACCTTTCGTGAAGCCAACCCATCCTGATCAAGTAAGCCGGAGCATAGGGCGCGTTTAGCGCCCTATGCTCTCTCAGCTCTTAAGCCATTACTCCATATCACTAGTTTCGATCCTCATCCCTGATATGCTAGGATGACTTTGCGTTAACCAATTGAAAGTGAACAAAAATCTTAGATTTTGTATGCTCCCAATTTCTTCTCCGGAGATCAATCCGGATGTTCTATATTGCTTATTACACCATATCACTAGAAGATATTTTAGTTGACATAACCTAGATGGCATAGCAATTTAATTTGCGTGGCAGCTCCCCAGAGAATCGAAGTCCCAACTCCAGCAAACGGTGGTGCAAACGCTGTGCCCATTCAGGACTGAAATGGCGGAGAGGGTGGGATTCGAACCCACGGTACCCGTGAAGGCACAACGGTTTTCGAGACCGTCCCGATCGACCACTCTGGCACCTCTCCGCAAGGGCGCTGGGAACGCCCAAATTTCTCGAGAAAACGAGGCCGGCCGGTCAAAAGGCGGCGGACTATAACGTCGCCCTCCCCCCATCGCAAGCCACACGGTTGGCACCGCGTCGCGACGAAATCGCCATCCCAATCAGCCACTTGCGGGTCGGACGGGGTAGAGAGCGCAAGATATGGGCGGCGCGGCGCCGGGACTGGGCAGAATCGCGAAAATGCCCTGCAATCAAGGGCTTGCGACACATCCGGCAATGGTTGACAGGCGTTCGCCGGTGAGTATAGTCCAGCCGCTTCAGGCGGCCCCGGAATCCAATCCGGGTGGTCCGCCTTTGAATTTTGGCTCCGCTTACGCGCCCCGCGCGATCGGCGGCGCCGGCCACGAGGGATCGGATCATGTTCGCAGTCATCAAGAGCGGCGGTAAGCAGTATCGCGTCGCCTCCAACGCCACCGTCACCATCGAGAAGCTGGTCGGCGAGAAGGGCGACAAGGTCGAGTTCGGCGAAGTGCTGATGCTGGGCGACAAGATCGGCGCGCCGCTGGTCTCCGGCGCCAAGATCACCGGCACCGTGGTCGAGCACACCCGCGCCGACACCGTGCTGGTGTTCAAGAAGAAGCGCCGCCAGAACTATCGCCGCAAGAACGGCCATCGCCAGCACCTCACCGTGGTCAAGATCGACGAGATCGCCTGAAGCGGCCGTCGCCCAATCGGCGCGACAAGAATTTTGAAGGAGTTTCGTCATGGCACATAAGAAAGCAGGCGGCTCGTCGCGCAACGGGCGCGACTCGGCTGGCCAGCGGCTCGGCGTCAAGCGGTTCGGCGGTCAGGAAGTGCTGGCCGGCAACATCCTGGTGCGCCAGCGCGGCACCAAGTTCCACGCCGGCAAGAATGTCGGCATGGGCCGCGACCACACCCTGTTCGCCACCGCCACCGGCGTGGTGAAGTTCACCCACAAGAGCGAAGACCGCGTGTTCGTCAACATCGAGCCGCTCCCGCCCTCTGGAATCCCGACTGGTGCCAAGCAGGCCGCCGAGTAACCTTCCTCGCACCCAGCGTTTCCGAAGGGGGAATGGTTCCGGCCATTCCCCCTTTTGCTTTCCAGGCCACGCTTCCAGGACCTGAAGTTCACCAGCCGAAGATCACGACGATGAAATTCCTCGACCAGGCCAAGATCTACATCCGCTCCGGCGCCGGCGGCGACGGCTGCGTCGGCTTTCGCCGCGAGAAGTTCATCGAGTTCGGCGGGCCGGACGGCGGCGACGGCGGCCAGGGCGGCGACGTGATCGCCGAATGCGTCGACGGGCTGAACACCCTGATCGACTTCCGCTACCAGCAGCATTTCAAGGCCGAGCGCGGCCAGGGCGGCATGGGCCAGCAGCGCACCGGCCGCTCGGGCAAGGACCTGATCATCAAGCTGCCGCGCGGCACCGAAATCCTGGAGGACGACCAGGAGACGGTGGTGGCCGACCTGACCGAGGTGGGCCAGCGCGTCACCCTGGCCGAGGGCGGCCGCGGCGGCCGCGGCAACACGCATTTCAAATCCTCGACCAACCGCGCGCCGCGCCGCGCCGAGAAGGGCGGCCCCGCCACCGAGCGCTGGCTGTGGCTGCGGCTGAAGCTGCTGGCCGATGCCGGGCTGGTCGGCCTGCCCAATGCCGGCAAGTCGACCTTCCTGGCCGCCTCTTCGCGCGCCAAGCCCAAGATCGCCGACTATCCCTTCACCACCCTGCATCCGCAGCTCGGCGTGGTCGGCATCGACGACAGCGAATTCGTGCTGGCCGACATCCCCGGACTTATTGAAGGTGCGTCAGAGGGAGCCGGATTGGGCACGCGCTTCCTGGGCCATATCGAGCGCTGCCGCGTGCTGCTGCATCTGGTCGACGCCACCCAGGACGACGTGGTCGGCGCCTGGCGCACGGTGCGCAGGGAGCTGAAATCCTACGGCGCCAAACTCGACCGCAAGCCGGAGATCCTGGCGCTCAACAAGATCGATGCCGTCGACGCGGACGACTTGAAAGCCAAGCAGGACAGGTTGGCCAAGGCTTCGCGCAAGAAGGTGCAGCTGGTCTCCGGCGCCACCGGCGAGAATCTCAAGCCGCTGCTGCGCCAGTTGCACGACGTGGTGGAAGAGGCGCGCGCGGGCGATGCGCGCAAGGCGCGCCGCTCCCCCGGTCGGAAGCGCGCGTCATGAGCCCCCCTTCGACCAACAACGCGAAGAAGCTCGCCACCCCGCCGCTGGCCAGCGCCAAGCGCGTGGTGATCAAGACCGGCTCGGCGCTGATCGTCGACGAGCAGAGCGGCAGGATGCGCCAGGCCTGGCTCGACGCGCTGGGCAACGACATCGCCCGGCTGCGCGCCAATGGCGCGGAAGTGATCGTGGTGTCGAGCGGCGCGGTCGCGGTCGGGCGCACCCATCTGAAGCTGCCCAAGGGCGCGCTGGCGCTGGAGGAGAAGCAGGCCGCCGCCGCCACCGGCCAGATCCGTCTGGCCCACGCCTGGCAGGACAGCCTGGCGCGCCACGACATCACGGTGGCGCAGGTGCTGCTGACCCTGGACGATTCGGAGGACCGGCGGCGCTATCTCAACGCCTCCTCGACCCTGCGCACCCTGCTGCGGCTGGGCGCGGTGCCGGTGATCAACGAGAACGACACGGTGGCCACCGCCGAGATCCGCTTCGGCGACAACGACCGGCTGGCGGCGCGGGTGGCGCAGATGATCTCGGCCGACACGCTGATCCTGCTGTCCGACATCGACGGCCTCTACACCGCCGATCCGCGCAAGGACCAGGACGCGCAGCACCTGCCGCTGATCGAGGAGCTGACGCCGCAGATCGAGGCGATGGCCGGCGCCGCGCCCGAAGGCTTCTCCTCCGGCGGCATGGTGACCAAGCTGATCGCCGCGCGCATCGCCATGGGCGCCGGCTGCCGCATGGCGATCGCCAGCGGCAAGACCATGAACCCGATCGCCGCCCTGCTCGACGGCGCCGCGCGCAGCACCTGGTTCGTGCCGCGCGCCAACCCGCGCAACGCGCGCAAGCGCTGGATCGCGGGCTCGCTCAGCCCGTCCGGCGCGCTGGCGGTCGATGCCGGCGCAGCCCGCGCGCTGGGCGCCGGCAAGAGCCTGCTGCCGGCCGGCGTGGTCGCGGTCGAAGGCGATTTCGAGCGCGGCGATCCGGTGCTGGTGCGCGACACGGCCGGCAAGGTGCTGGGCCGCGGCCTGGTGGCCTATTCGGCCGAGGACGCGCGGCGCATCATGGGGCACAAAAGCGGTGAAATCGAAGCCCGGCTCGGCTACCGTGGCCGCGACGAGATGATCCATCGCGACGATCTGGTTGTCGAATAACTGGTCATCGAAAAGCGGGCAATCGCCATGGCTCTGCAAGTCGCCGCCTCCACCGATCCCGTCGCGCTGATCGACGATATGGGCGCGCGCGCCCGCGCCGCCGCCCGGGCGCTGGCCCATGTGCCGACCGCGGCCAAGAACGTGGCGCTGATGCGCGCCTCCTCCCTGCTGCGCGAGAGCATCGAGTTGCTGCTGGCGGCCAATGCGCTGGACATGAAAGCGGGCCGCGAGCGCGGCCTGGACGCCGCCATGCTCGACCGGCTGGAACTGACGCCGGCGCGCATCGAGGGCATGGCCAAGGGCATCGACGACATCGCCGCCCTGCCCGATCCGGTGGGCGAGACCGTCGCCGCCTGGGATCGGCCCAACGGCCTGAAGATATCGCGCGTGCGGGTGCCGATCGGCGTGATCGGCGTGATCTACGAATCGCGCCCCAACGTCACCGCCGACGCCGGCGCGCTGTGCCTGAAATCGGGCAACGCGGTGATCCTGCGCGGCGGCTCGGAAAGCCACCATTCCTCGCGCGCCATCGCCGACGGCCTGCGCCGGGCACTGGCCGAGAGCAACCTGCCGGTCGATGCCATCCAGCTGGTGCCGACCACCGACCGCGCCGCGGTCGGCGCGCTGCTGACCGCGACCAAGTGGCTGGACCTGATCGTGCCGCGCGGCGGGCGCAGCCTGATCGACCGGGTCAGCGAGGAAAGCCGCGTGCCGGTGCTGAAGCATTACGAGGGGCTGTGTCACGTCTATGTCGATCGCGACGCCGACCAGGCGATGGCGGTCGAGATCGTCGCCAACGCCAAGATGCGGCGCACCGGCGTGTGCGGCGCGGCCGAGACCCTGCTGATCGACAAGCCGGCGCTGGCCTCGCACCTGCCGGCCATCGCCGAGAGGCTGGCGGCGCTGGGCTGCGAGATGCGCGGCGATCAGG
This sequence comes from uncultured Hyphomicrobiales bacterium, assembly GCA_964458605.1. GTDB lineage: Bacteria > Pseudomonadota > Alphaproteobacteria > Reyranellales > JAQSWP01 > JBBSNV01. The sequence goes on from CAYWLS010000003.1 coordinate 149,933, forward strand.
CGGCGCAGAAGATCGATGCCCGCATCAGGCCTGCCAGCGAACAGGATTGGCGCACCGAATACCTGGCGCCGATCATCGCCATCGCCACGGTCGACGGCGTCGATGCCGCCATCGCCCATATCGAGCGCTACGGCTCGCAGCACACCGAATCGATCGTCACCGGAAATGCGAAGACCGCCGAGCACTTCCTGCGCCAGGTCGACAGCGCCATCGTCATGCACAACGCCTCCACGCAATTCGCCGATGGCGGCGAGTTCGGCCTGGGCGCGGAGATCGGCATCTCGACCAACCGGCTGCACGCGCGCGGGCCGGTCGGCCTGGCCGAGCTGACCATCTACAAGAACGTGGTGCACGGCACCGGCCAGGTCAGGCCCTAGCCGCCGCCATGCGCGCCACCGCTTCCGTCGCCTTACTGGCCTGCGCGCTGCTGGCGACATCCGCCGCGGCGCAGGATCCGGTCGGCAATTACCCTTTCGTCTACATCACCGACGCCGCCGGCAACATCGTCCAGGGACCGGAGCGCACCAATGTCGTGCCGCTATGGCCGGTGCGTAGCTGCTTCGGCTGGTCGGTGGTCGTGCCCGGCCCGGACCGGGAGGTCGACCTGGTCGAGGTGCAGCAACTCGCCGGCAAAACCCGCTTCGATGTCGGCCCGGGCGTCACGGTCAATCCCAATTCCGACACCACCACGCGCCACGTCCAGGAAAAAACGGTCAACGGCCGGCTGCAGGGCGTGTGGTGCGTCAACGACGCCGATCCGCCCGGCCTGTACCGCTACCTGATCCATATCGACGGCCAGCTGCGCGCCGAGTTCACCTATTGCGCGGTGCGCTTTGCCGCCGACAAGCCGATCGACCTGAAGAGCCTGTCCTGCAAGAACCACTTCAACGACGTCTGACCATGAGCCGCCAGGCATGACGAGCAGGGGCAGCATCGTGCCGCACAGCGTGCCGCAGGGCCGCCGCATCGGGCTGTTGGGCGGCTCGTTCAATCCCGCCCATCAGGGCCATCGCTACATCAGCCAGCAGGCGCTGAAGCGACTGCGGCTGGACGAGGTGTGGTGGCTGGTGTCGCCGCAGAATCCGCTGAAGCCCGCCGACGGCATGGCTGGGCTGGCCGAGCGTGTGGCGGCGGCAAGGGCGGTGGCGCATGACCGGCGCATCAAGGTCAGCGACATCGAGAGCCGGCTGGGCACGCGCTACACCATCGACACCTTGCGGGCGCTGCGGCGGCGCTTTCCCGGCGCGCATTTCGTCTGGCTGATGGGCGCGGACAATCTCGAACAGATCGCGCGCTGGAAGGGCTGGCAGGAAATCTTCGCCACCCTGCCGATTGCGGTTTTCGACCGCCCTGCCTATTCTCTGCCCGCCCTGTCGAGCCGGGCGGCGCGACGTTTCGCCGGCCGGCGCGTCCGGGAGCAGCAGGCCGACCGACTGGCGTCGCTGCCGCCGCCGGCCTGGGTTTTCCTGCACGGCCGGCTGCATCCCGCATCGGCCACCGCCATCCGCGCCGGCAAGGGCGCGCGCGCATAGGGGTTACGACCATCGCCCGCTCGAGCAAAAAATCCGGCCCGTCGCCCGCCGCCACGCCGGCCCCCGCCAAAGACCAGGCGCGCAGCGCCGCCCTGCGCGACCTGATCGTCAAGTCGCTGGACGACGACAAGGCCGAGGAGATCGCCACCATCGACCTGATGGGCAAGAGCTCGATCGCCGATCACATGGTGATCGCCTGCGGCCGCTCGACCCGCCAGGTCGCGGCCATGGCCGAGCATCTGCTGGAGCGGCTGAAGGCGGCCGGCCATCGCCCGATCGGCATCGAGGGCAAGTCGCAGGGCGACTGGGTACTGGTCGATGCCGGCGACGTGATCGTGCATCTGTTCCGGCCCGAGATCAGGAGCCTCTACAATCTGGAAAAGATGTGGAGCGTGCCGCCGGAAGAAGAAGCGGCCAAGCCCGCCCGCAAGCGCCCCGCCAGGCCGCGCCGGGACTGACGCCCATGCGGCTGGCCATCCTGGCGGTCGGCCGTGCCAAGGAGTCGCCGGAGCGGGCGCTTTACCGACACTATGCCCAGCGCATCGCCTGGCCGCTCGAACTGCACGAGATCGAGGAGAAGCGCCGGCTGTCGCCGCCCGAGCTGAAGAAGGCCGAGGGCAAGCTACTGCTGGCGGCACTGCCCAGGGAGGCGACGCTGTGGGCGCTGGATCCGCGCGGCAAGGCCCTGAGCAGCGAACAATTCGCCGCCGCCATCGCCAAAGAGCGCGACCAGGGCACGCCGACCCTGGCCTTCGTCATCGGCGGCGCCGACGGGCTGGCCGAGGAGGTGCTGCAGCGGGCGGGCCTGAAGCTGGCCATGGGCAGCCTGACTTGGCCACATATGCTGGCCCGGGCCATGCTGGCCGAGCAGCTCTATCGGGCGCAGCAGATCATCGCCGGCCATCCCTATCATCGCGGCTGACCGGCCGGCGCGGCCGCCAAGATGACGCCGGCGGCCAGCCACCGGCGGGCGCGGCCAATCGGCCAGGCCGTATTCCTGCCGCGAAATCAGCGGTATAGTCGGATCATGCAGCGCATTTTCCGCACCGCACTCCTGGCCGCGGCGCTGGCCGGCCTGACCGGCCGCGCCCCATTGGCGCTGGCGCAGCCCGCCAGCGGCACCTTCCCCTATGTCTACACCACCAATGCCGATCAGGAGCCGCTCCACGTCTATCGCACCAATGTCGTGCCGCTGTGGCCGGACAAGGTCTGTTTCGGCTGGACCATGACGATCGACGGGCCGGACCGCAAAGTGGACCTGACCGAGATCCTGACCCTGTCCGCGCCCTCGACCAATTGGGGCCACGGCCCGGAGACGGTGGTCGAGAACGGCGACAAGGCCACCACCAAGGTCAAGGTCGACGTGGTCGATCACCGCATCTCGCGCGCCTGGTGCATCGTCGAGGGCGATCCGCCGGGCCAGTATCGCTACAACATCTTCATCGACGGCCAGCATCGCACCGAATTCGTCTATTGCGCGGTCAAGGTCCCCGACGACGGCTCGGTGCGCATCGACGAGCTGAAATGCCCCTACAAGTTCGAATCCGTGCAGGCCGACCCCGCATCGCCGTCGCTCGACGCGGCGCCGCTGGCGCTGGCCGGCCGCGCGCCCTCCCACCCGTTGCCCCGTTAGGACCATGACCGATCCGACCCCTCATCGCCCACGCCCGGCGGTGCTCTGCATTCTCGATGGCTGGGGCCATCGCGACGACGGCGAGGACAACGCCATCGCCCGGGCGCGCACGCCCACGCTGCATCGCCTGGAGCAGCAGGGCCCGATGGCATTCATCGACGCTTCGGAACACTATGTCGGCCTGCCCGACGGCCAGATGGGCAATTCCGAAGTCGGCCACATGAATATCGGCGCCGGCCGGGTGGTGATGCAGGATCTGCCGCGCATCGACCAGGCGATCGCCGACGGCTCGCTGGCGCGCAATCCCAGGCTGCGCGCCTTCATCGACCGGCTCAAGCAGAGCCAGGGCGCCTGCCACCTGATGGGCCTGCTGTCGCCGGGCGGCGTGCACAGCCACCAGCTTCACCTGGCGGCGCTGGCGCGCATCGTCAGCGAGGCGGGCATCGAGGTGCGCATCCACGCCTTCCTCGACGGTCGCGACACCCCGCCCTCCAGCGCGCGCGACTTCCTGCGCGATTTCGCCGCCGCCACCGCCGGCCTGGCACGGGCGCGCATCGCCACGGTGAGCGGCCGCTATTACGCCATGGACCGCGACAAGCGCTGGGAGCGCGTGTCGAAGGCCTACGACGCCATGGTACTGGCCAGGGGCGAACGCGCCGCCGATGCCGACCAGGCGGTGACGCAGAGCTACGCCGCCAAGGCGACCGACGAGTTCGTGCTGCCGACCGTGATCGGCGACTTTGCCGGCATGAAGGACGGCGACGGCGTGCTGATGGGCAATTTCCGCGCCGATCGGGCGCGCGAGATCCTCACCGCGCTGCTCGACCCGCTGTTCGACGGCTTCGCCCGCGCCAGGGTGGTGCGCTTCGCCGCCGCCGCCGGCATGGTCGAGTACTCGACTGCGCTCAACGCTTTCCTCGCCACCCTGTTTCCGCCCGAGCTGGTGCGCGAGAGCCTGGGCGAGGTGGTGGCCGAGGCCGGGCTGAAGCAGTTGCGTATCGCCGAGACCGAGAAATACGCCCACGTCACCTTCTTCTTCAACGGCGGCGAGGAGCGCGTGTTCGAGGGCGAGGATCGCATCCTGGTGCCCTCGCCCAAGGTCGCCACCTACGACCTGCAGCCGGAAATGTCGGCCTATGAAGTCACCGACAAGCTGGTGGCGGCGATCGACAGCGGCAAATACGACCTGATCGTCGTCAACTACGCCAATGGCGACATGGTCGGCCATACCGGCGACCTGGCGGCCGCGGTCAAGGCGGTAGAGGCGGTCGACACCTGCCTGGGCCGGCTCGACGCGGCGTTGCGCCGCGCCGACGGCACGATGCTGATCACCGCCGACCACGGCAATGTCGAGACCATGTACGACGCCAAGGCGCACCAGCCCTATACCGCCCACACGCTCAACCGCGTACCGGTGATGCTGGTCAACGGCCCGCCCGCGGTGCGGGCGCTGAGCGACGGCAAGCTGGCCGACATCGCCCCCACCATGCTGGCATTGATGGGGCTGGCGCAGCCGCCGGCCATGACCGGCCACTCGCTGCTGCAAAGCCGGCCGGCGGTGCAGTCGCGCCGTGCCCAGGGCTAGGTCGCGCATCGTCCTTGCCGTCGCGGCGGTCGCGCTGATCGCCGTCCAGGCGGCCGGCGCGCCGGCCCAGCCCGATCCCGCCAGCAAGCTCGACGACGTGCAGAAGCGGCTGGAGCAGGAGCGCCAGCGCCAGGCCCAGGCCCAGCGCGACGCCGATGCCATCAGGGGCGACGTCGAGAAGCTGCGCAATCAGTCGATCGCCACGGCGCGCCAGATCCAGGATGCCGAACAGGCGATCGCCGCGCTGGAAAAGCGCCAGCGCGAGATCGACCAGGCGATCGACGCCAAGACCGTATCGCTGGGCCAGCGGCGCGCCGAACTGAGCGAATTGCTGGCGGCGCTGGAACGGCTGGCGCTGCGACCGCCCGAAGCGATGCTGGGCCAATCCGCCTCGCCCGACGATACCGTGCGCGCCGGCATCCTGCTGCGCGCCATCATCCCCCGGATCGACGCCGCCGCGGCCAGGCTCAAGACCGAGATCGACGACCTCGCCGCGCTGCGCGGCGAGGCGGCGCAGAACGCCAAGCAGGTGCGCGACGCCAGCACCGCCCTGCAGCGCGAACAGCAGAACCTGCAGGCAACCCTGAACGAGAAGACGCGGCTGGAGAGCCAGCGCCGCGCCGCCGCCCAGGCCAACGGGCAGGAGGCTCAGAAGCTGGCGGCCCAGGCCCGTGACCTGCAGGAGTTGTTGGATAAGTTAGAAGCCGAGCGCAAGCGGCGCGAAGCCGAGCAGAAGCGTCAGAGCGACCAGGCGGCCAAGCCGCCCGCGGGCGGCCCGGCGGTCGCCCCGCCCGGCCCGTTCAAGCCCGCCGGGTTCCTGAAAATCCCCTTCAGCGCCACCAGGGGCAAAATCCCCCTGCCCGTGCGCGGGGCGGTTTTGCGGCATTTTGGCGAGCCGGACGGCCAGGGCCAGCCCGGTCGCGGCATTGTGATCCAGACCCGGGCCCAGGCGCAGGTCATTGCGCCACATGATGGCCAAATTGTGTACGCAGGTTCGTTCCTCGGATATGGGCAACTCTTGATCATCGAACATGGCGAAGGCTATCATCTTTTGTTGGCTGGACTTTCCCACATCGACTGTGTGGTCGGCCAATGGGTGCTGGCCGGCGAGCCGGTCGGCGTGATGGGTGGCACCGGCAAAGAGGGCCAACAGCTCTATCTCGAGCTGCGCCATCAGGGCGTGCCGATAGATCCCCTATCCTGGTTGGTCCCCGCAAAAGACAAGGTAGGATAATGCAGCGCAAGATCGTTTTCGTTGCCGCCGCCGCCCTGATGGCGCTGGCGCTTCCGTTCGCCACCGGCGCGCAGCAACGCAAGCCGGACACCAAGCCCTCCGATCACAGCGAAACCTATCAGTATCTCAACCTGTTCGGCGACGTGCTCGAGCGCGTGCGCGCCGACTATGTCGACGAGGTCTCCGACAAGGAGCTGATCGAGAACGCCATCAACGGCATGCTGAGCCAGCTCGATCCGCACTCCTCCTACATGAACGCCAAGGCGTTCCGCGACATGCAGGTCGACACGCGCGGCGAGTTCGGCGGCCTGGGCATCGAAGTCACCATGGACAGCGGCGTCGTCAAGGTTGTGTCGCCGATCGACGACAGCCCGGCCAGCAGGGCCGGCCTGCAGGCCGGCGACCTGATCATCGCGCTGGACAACGAACCGGTGCAGGGCCTGACCCTGGCCGAAGCCGTCGACAAGATGCGCGGCAAGGTCGGCACGCCGATCAAGCTGACCATCAAGCGCACCGGCAAGGATCCGTTCGACGTCTCGTTGAATCGCGCCATCATCAAGGTCAAGGCGGTGCGCTACAGCCTGGACGGCGGCGACGTCGGCTATATCCGGCTGACCCAGTTCACCGAGCAGGCCGACAGCGGCATCAAGGACGCGGTCGAGAACCTGAAGAAGCAGGCCGGCAACAAGCTGAAGGGCTTCGTGCTCGACCTGCGCAACAACCCGGGCGGCCTGCTCGACCAGGCGGTCTCGGTATCCGACGACTTCCTGGAGCGCGGCGAGATCGTCTCGACCCGGGCCCGCCGTCCCGAGGACGGCACCCGCTTCCAGGCCAAGCCCGGCGACATCACCGGCGGCCTGCCGCTGGTGGTGCTGATCAACGGCGGCTCGGCCTCGGCCTCGGAGATCGTCGCCGGCGCACTGCAGGACCACCACCGCGCCATCCTGATGGGCACCCGCTCCTTCGGCAAAGGCTCGGTGCAGACCATCATCCCGGTGGCCGGCGGCGGCGCCATGCGCCTGACGACCGCGCGCTACTACACGCCCTCGGGGCGTTCGATCCAGGCCAAGGGCATCGACCCCGACATCATCGTCGAGCAGGCCAAGGTCGAACCCATCACGCAGAGCAACTTCCCGCGCGAGGAAAACCTGCACGGCGCGCTGCCCAATCCCAACGGGGTGAAGCCGGGCCCGACGCCGGGCACCGTGCCGGGCAAGCCGCCGATGGCTCCCGGCAAGCCCAACCCGGCGACCGGCGGCGACAGCAGCCAGAGCAACACGCCCGGCGCGACCAAGCCGCCGGCCGACACCAAGCCGACCGACAACGCGGACAACAAGCCGGTGGCGCCGACCGACGCCAACGAACCCAACAAGGTGCCGACGCCCGCCACGGACTATCAACTGGCGCGCGCGGTCGACCTGATCCGCGGAATTTCGCTGTTTACCCAGCGCAACTGATCCGGACGTCGAACGACCGATCATGAGCAACACGGCGCGAACCCTCGAACCAAGGTTCGCGCCGTGATGCGTTCCGGAGGCGGCAGCGGGATGATCCTGCTGCTGGTGGGCTACATCCTGGCGTTTGTCCTGCTGGCCGGCATTGCCGGCCTGGTGTTGCTGCACCGCCAGGCGCCGTCCGGCTGGATCGACATCAAGCCACAATCTTCCGCCGCGGGCGGCTCTTCCATCGCGCTCGCCCCAGCCTCCCCGGCCATATCCATCGCCGCGTCGCCCCCCGCTCCTGCCGCGGTGCTGGCGCCGCCCCCTGTCGTCGCCCCGGTTGCCCCGCCGCAAGCGGCATCGGCCCCACCCATTCCAACGCCGCCAGCAACGCCGCCCGAGACCCCGCCGGCCGTCTCGCCTCCCGCCACGACCCTACCGCCTCCGGCGCCTGCCGCCACCGCCGCGCCGACGTCCCCGTTCGCGCCGGCTTCGCCGCCTGACCTGCCGTCGGCCATGGCGCCGGTCGGTGCCAACGGCTATCCGCCGCCGCCGCCGGAGAAGCCCAGCAAGCCCGCTGCCGCGACCGTCGCGGCCAATCCATCGGCTGCGCCCGGCGCCACGGCTGCACCGCCGCCACCCGGCCCGGGCACCGAGGTGGCCAGCGCGCCGCCGGCAAGCGGCAGCCTGAGCGAGAACGGACCCTACGGGCCGCTGCCGCACATCGCCGCCGATGGACGCCTGCCGTGGATCGCCAACGATGCGCGCTTCGATCACCGCACCCGCATACCACGCATCGCCGTGCTGATGGTCGGGCTGGGCTTCGACGCCCGCACCACGGAAGACGCCATCGTCAAGCTGCCGCCCGAGATAAGCCTGGGCTTCCTGCCCTACACGCAGAATCTGGAGCGCTGGACCAAGCTGGCGCGCGACTTCGGCCACGAGGTGCTGCTCAGCCTGCCGCTCGACAGCGGCGACCCCACCACGCAACAGGTGCTGGGTCCGCGCATGCTGTCGTCCAAGCTGAGCGGCGCGGAGAACATCGATCGGCTGCGCTGGCTGCTGGCGCAGGCCAGGAACTATATCGGGCTGGTGACCTGGAGCGGCGAGGCGTTCCTCGCCGATTCCGCCGCGGTGCGCCCGGTGCTGCAGGAGATTTCCGGGCGCGGCCTGATGCTGGTGGATTCGCGGATGGCGAAGCCGAACGTCATCCAGGACATGGCTGACGGTATCGGACTGCCGTTCGCCAAGTCGCGCGGTTTCATCGACGAGCCGCGCGATGCGGAATCGGTCGACGCCAACCTGTTGCGGCTCGAGGAAATCGCCCAGAAGAATAACTTCGCCATGGCCATGGCGGTGGCCTTTCCGGTGTCGATCGAGCGGCTGGCGAACTGGAGCCGCACCGTCACGCAGCGCGGCTTCGTGCTGGCGCCGGTCACCGGCGTGACGCAATGCGCCGAGATATGCCAGGCGCGCGTGCGACGGCATGCGGCGGCGGTGCAGGCGATCAGGAAGGGCCAATAGCAACACGCTTTGCGGATCGCCGCGGCTTGGGTAGCCTTGGGCCATGACGCCCACCTCCGAACCGCTGCCCGGCTACCGCCGCAATGTCGGCATCATGCTGATGAATCCGTCAGGCCTGATCTTCGTCGGCAACCGCATCGACTTTCCGTCCGACGCCTGGCAGATGCCCCAGGGAGGCATCGATGCCGGCGAGACCCCGGCCCAGGCGGCCATGCGCGAATTGCACGAGGAGGTCGGCACCGACAAGGCCGAGATCGTCGCCGAAAGCGCAGGCTGGCTGAGCTACGACCTGCCCGCCAAGCTGCGTCGCAAGCTATGGCGCGGCCGCTGGCGCGGTCAGAGCCAGAAATGGTTCGCCATGCGCTTCACCGGCGCCGATGCCGATATCGACATCGACACCAGGCACCCCGAATTCGGCGCATGGCGCTGGGTCGAGTCGCAGCAGATCGTCGATCTGATCGTGCCGTTCAAGCGCGATCTGTACCGCGCGGTGCTGGAAGAATTCGCGCCGCTGCTGCAGCGCTCGCGCGCCGTTACTGCCTAAGCGGCTCCGACACTTCGCTTGGGGACCGGATGGAGCGGCAACGCTGCCGGCGACGGCCTCAGCCGGCGCCGACCAGGAGTTCGAGCTTGGCGATGCGGCGACGCTGAAACCAGCAGGCCAGCCGCGTGACGGTGCGGTTGAGCCAGCCATGCGGCTTCAGGCCGACGGCCTTGAATGCCATGGCCAGCGCCCGCTCGATGTGATTGCGGCGATAGACGCGATAGGCGCGCAGCGCATGCGCCTGGGTATTGCTTTTGCGATCGTAGGTCGGGCTGTCGCCGTTGGCGACGTAATAGGCATAGGCCAGTTCGTCGTCCTCGGTCTCGAAGATGCGGCCCAGGCCGATGCGCAGCCGGCCCCAGGTGCCGAGCTTCTCGCGCGCCAGCCAGCGCTTCATGTGGCCGTAGAACAGCTTGTAGTGGCGCAGCTCGTCGGCCGAGATCTTGGCGCAAATCGCCTTCAACGCCGGTTCCTCGACGGCATCGCGCAACGCGGCATAGTACGAGCTGGTGCCGGTCTCGACGATGCAGCGCGCCATCAATTCGCCGGCCCGGCTGCCGCGCACCGAGGCGGTGGCGTCGAGCGGCAGCTTGTAGCCTTCGTGGAAACGCTTGAACGAGCCTTCGAAGTCGAAGGTCGGGTCCGCCAGCATGGCCCATTTGCCCAGGGCCTGGCCGTGCTGCACTTCCTCGCGCGCCCAGGTATCGACCACGGCACGAAACTCGGGATCGTCGGCGAAGACGTTGTGCAGGTAGACGGCGTAGTCTAGGCCGTTCTGCTCGACCATCGACGCGGCCTTGATGAGGCGCAGGATATCGGGATCGACCTTGGAAGCGTCGAAGCTTTCCCAGGGGATATCGTCGAGCGTCCAGTGCTTCATGGGTGGCATAGGTCAGTCTCCAACCAACGAATGGTCCCAAGAACCCGTCAAATGGAACGCAACGGATGGCGTCTCGTGATTACCGAACGAACCGGCCCTTCGGTGCCGGCAACAAAATTGCTATCTCTCGACTAGATTAGTGCGGATTGCCGGTTTGGCAACCCGCCTCAATGGGTCGTGTAATAGTCGTAGGTGCGGCGCATTTCCTGGGCCGCTGCAATCTGCTTTTCGGCCAAGGCCTTAGCGTGATCGTTGCCGGTCTCGTTGGCGTCGAGCAGGGCCGCTTCTGCCGCCTTCAGGCGATTGTCCAGCCATTGCGGGCTGACATCGGCGAAGGGGATGGCGTCTTCCACCAATACCGTGCAGCGCTCGCCGGTCACCTCGGCGAAGCCGCCCGACACCATGATGCGCTCGCGCACCTTCTCGCCGTCGAAAATCTGGATCACGCCCGGCCGCAGCGCCGCGATGACGGGGATATGCTGCGGCAGGACGCCGAAATCGCCCTCCTCGCCCGGCATGACCACCATGTCGGCCTCGGTCGCCAGCAGCAGCTTCTCCGGCGACACCAATTCGAAGGCGACTTTATCCGCCATCTTGCGGTTCCTTTGCTAGCGCGATGCGGCGGCGATCAGGCCGCCTCGGCGGCCATCTTCTTGGCCTTGGCCAGCGCGTCGTCCAGGGTGCCGACCATGTAGAAGGCGGCCTCCGGGATGTCGTCGCACTCGCCGGCCACGATGGCCTTGAAGCCCTTGATGGTCTCGGCCAGCTGCACGAACACGCCGGGCGAACCGGTGAACACTTCGGCGACGTGGAACGGCTGGCTGAGGAAGCGCTGGATCTTGCGCGCGCGCGCCACCACCAGCTTGTCCTCTTCGGAAAGCTCGTCCATGCCCAGAATGGCGATGATGTCCTGCAGCGACTTGTAGGTCTGCAGCACGCGCTGCACGTCGCGCGCCACCTGGTAGTGCTCTCCGCCGACCACGCGCGGATCGAGCATGCGCGAGGTCGAGTCGAGCGGATCGACCGCCGGATAGATGCCGAGTTCGGCGATCTGGCGGTTCAGCACGGTGGTGGCGTCGAGATGGGCGAACGAGGTGGCCGGCGCCGGGTCGGTCAAGTCGTCGGCCGGCACGTAGATGGCCTGCACCGAGGTGATCGAGCCCTTCTTGGTGGTGGTGATGC
>CAYWLS010000004.1:0-159883 GCA_964458605.1 uncultured Hyphomicrobiales bacterium
CCGAGCGCGCCATGTCGGTGACTTCCTCCGGCCGCTCGTCGATCAGCAGCACGATCAGCGCCACCTCGGGCTGGTTCTTGGCGATGGCGTGGGCGATGTTCTGCATCAGCATGGTCTTGCCGGTGCGCGGCGGCGCCACGATCAGCGCGCGCTGGCCCTTGCCGAGCGGCGAAATGAGATCGATGACGCGGGTCGAGATGTCGCGGCGCTGCGAATTGTCCTTGATTACCGACGGATCGCTGCCGCCGCGCGCGGTCAGCTTGCCGCGCTTGCCGCCCTCTTCCGCCTTGACGGTGATCTTGCGCGCCACCACCGGCATCTCGCTCTCGCCTTCCTCGATCTCGAGCTTGAGCTTCTCGGTCGGGTAGAGCGGCGTCAGGTTGTCGAAGTTGATGCGGTGGCGGACCTTGTCGGGGTCCTCGAAATTGATGGTGTTGACCTTGAGCAGGGCGAAATACCGCTCGCCGTCCTTGGGCGAACGGATCTCGCCTTCCACGGTATCGCCGGTGCGCAGGCCGAAGCGGCGGATCTGCGAGGGCGAGATGTAGATGTCGTCGGGGCCGGGCAGGTAGTTGGCCTCCGACGAGCGCAGGAAGCCGAAGCCGTCCTGCAGCATCTCCAGCACGCCGTCGCCGTAGATCGGCGTGTCGCTGTCGGCGAGCGTCTTGAGGATGGCGAACATGATGTCCTGCTTGCGCAGCACCGAGGCGTTCTCGATGCCGAGCGATTCGGCATAAGCCAGCAGTTCGGCCGGGGATTTTGCTTTCAGTTCTTTCAGATGCATGGGGGGTTGTGCGGCAGTGACGCGCCGATGGGGGAGGGAGGGAAATTGGCCAAAGCGCCCGGCGGTCCGGATGGAAGACGGCGATGGTGGGGGCTTAGGCTCGACGACCGGCGCACTCCAAACGGAGGGCGATCGCCCGGTACGAGAAGTTATTTAATGCCGGACCCTGCCCTTGTCAAACCGGCGCGTGCCCCGGCCCGCCGGCTTATACGAAAGACGCTGCCCTGTGGCAGGGCTGCCGCAGTGTGACCCGGCGCTGTGGCCGTGCCTTCGTTTTGCCGCAGAGTGGACGGCAGGACCCTGGCGCGACGTCGGCCCCAGCGCGTCAGCGGATGGCCGAGAATGCGGTGGGCTTGAGTATCTGGGTGCGCATGCGCTGGATCAGCGGCAGGACCAGCGGCGCGAATTGCTGCCACTGGGGCAGGGCCGCCAATCGGCCGCGCCGGCTGTCGCGGTCGGCAAGATCGGCGAAGCCCCACAGGTGAACCGCCTGGTTCAACTCGCCGATCTCGACGGTGAAATATCCCAGCGGCTCGCCCAGCACCGGCGTCTGGATCGCCAGGCCCTGGCGCTCGACCAACTCGAGGAACTGCGGCAGCTTGCCGGGATGGAGCGTGTAGGTGCGTTGTTCGACGATCAACCCGAACCTCCTACGACCACATCACCAGCGACCGATCCGGCATGCGACCGATGAACGAGCCGATCGAGATGCGGTCGCGGCCGGGAAACGGGACGCCGCCGACGATCTCGTGCGGATTGCGCGAATTGAAGATCACCACGTCGCCGGCGGTCGGCTTGTAGGTGAGGCGGGGCGCGCCGGCCACGATGCCGCGATCCAGGCCGTAGCTTTTGGGAATTTCGCCGGGCGTCATCGGCGGCGTCCAGGGCGCGTTGTAGACCGTGGTTTCGCCGCCCGATTTCAACTCTTCGGCGAAGAAATTCCAACCGAGCTGACTGTCGATGCGGGCGATCGAATAGGCCGGCGAGTTGAACGGCGCGAAATCGGCGTGCAGGTCGACGCCCTCGGACGCCGAACGGATGATGCCGGCGAAATACTCGCCGAAACCGGGCTCCCGGGCCGGCCCGATCGCCGCCGGATAGACCTCGTGCAGAGTGCGGATCAGGCGGTCGACCGGATCGAACGAACGCTCGATGACCCAGCGCAGATCGGCGGTGGCGGCGGGCACGGCATCGAAGAAATCCGACATGGGCCGGTTCCACCGATATTCGTACTGCGCCATGCCGATATAGCCGATCCGTTTGGCCACGCTGTAGTACTTCATGTTGCCGGCCTTGGCCGCGGCAGCGAAGCCCGAGCATTCGCCCGGCGTGGCGAAATTGCGGATGCGGATTGCCGGTATCTTGTTGGCCAGCAACGCGGTGAGCGAGGCGGGAGTGAGATCGTGTTCGTCCAAGTCGGTCCAGGTGGCGCTCATGATCCACACTCCCTTTCGCCGGTCGCCTAGTTCGTCTTGACGGTCAGATCGACCACCTTGCCGATCGAGTCGTTCCAGTCCTTGACGCATGGCGCGCCGCAACGCTTGCCCCAGCGCGGCAAGACCGCTTCTTCGAGCGCCTTGCGTCGCAATTCCAGGTCTTCCTTGCTGACCGGCACCAGCACCATCTTGGCCGGCGTGCCGTCCGGGCAAGGCCCCGAGCCGGTGTTGCAGGCAATGCCGATATCGTTCTCGCGACGATTCTGCTCGTAGATCTGGTCCTCGAGCTTGGCGATGCCGTCGACGATCAGCTTCTGCACCGAGGGCGCCAGCTTGTTCCAGCTCGCGATGCTGGTGGCGCTGACCGAGCTGCCCCAGTTGACGGCCAGCGGGTAGAGATACTTGGCGCCCTCGAACCACTTGGCCTTGTAGCCGCCCAGGGTGCCGGTGATGGCGCAGTCGATCACGCCGTTCTGCAGCGCCTGCTGCACCTCGCCGAACGCCATGTTGATGCCCGAGCCGCCGAAATACTCCACGAAGTCGGCCTGCGAGGCGCCCGAAACGCGCACTTTGCGGCCCTTGAGGCTTGCCAGGCCTTTGACTTCGTCGCGGCAGTAGAGCACCTGGGCCTGGAACGACCACAGGCCCAGGATTTTCAGCCCCAGTTCCTTTTCGTAATAGCGTTCCAGATAGGGCCGGAACTTGGCGGTGACCTGGCGGAAAGTGTCCAGCGTGGTCGAGACTCCGGCCAGATCGGTGGCGTCGTTGATCGGCGCGTCGCCGGCCATGAAGCCGAGCTGGGTGGTGCCGACGTCGAACAGTCCCTGCTTCAGGAGCTTCATCACCTCGTTGCCCTTCAGGCCCATTTCGTTCCATGGCTTGAACTGGGTGGTGATCGCCCCGCCGGACTGTTCGGGCAGCACCTTGGTCCAGAACGGCTGCTCCAGTTCCTTGGACTGCGTGGTGATGCCGATGTTGCCGACCACGTTGAGACTGGTCTTGGGATAGGTCTCGGCGTGCGCGCCGGCGGCGGCGGCGAGGCACAAACCAAGCGCTGCCAGTGTCGATGAGAATGACCGCTTCATGATTGTCTCCCTGTTCTGTTGGGCGTTAACCGTTGGGCGAGAGCACTGCCGGCAGCCATAGCGCCAAGCTTGGCCAGGCCAGCAGAAAGGCGATCATGACCAGCATGGCGACGAGAAACGGCGTGACGCCGACGATGACGTCGCGCAGCGGACCGTTGCCGCGCACCGACTGGACCACGAACAAGTTCATGCCGATCGGCGGCGTGATCAGCGCCGCCTCGATCAGGATCACGAACACGACGCCGAACCAGATCGGGCTGTAGCCGATATGCTTGATGATGGGCACCACCACCGGCGTGGTCGCGATCATCAGGGTCAGGGTTTCGACGAAGCAGCCCAGCACCAGATAGAGACCGATGATCATCAGCATGACGAGCAGCGGCGGCAGATTGAGGCCAACCACCGCCTGGGTCGCCAGGTCGGTGAGCCCCACGGTGGCCAGCACGAAGTTGAGGAAGAACGCCATGGCGACGATGAACATCACCATCGCGGTGGTGCGTACCGTGTTTTCGAAAGCGCGCAGCAGGGTTGGCACGGTCAGGCGACGTGCCGCCACGGCTAGGCCCAGCGCGCCCATCACGCCGAGCGCCGATGCCTCGGTGGGCGTCGCCAGCCCCGCATAGATCGAGCCCACCACCAGCAGGAACAACCCGAGCGGCGGCAGCAGATGCACCAGCGAGGCGAAGCGCTCGCCCCACGATGCGCGGCCGGATCGCACCGCCAGCGAAGGCTTGACGATGCAGATGAACAGGACGAACAGCGAGAACAGCACCGCCAGGGCAATGCCGGGGATGATCGCGGCCAGGTAAAGGTCGGACACCGACGTTTCCGACAGCGCCCCGTAGATCACCATGTTGATGCTGGGCGGAATCAGGATGCCCAGCGTGCCGCCGGCGGCGATGGTGCCCAGGAACAGCGACGGATTGTAGCCGAACTTGCCCATGTTCGGGATCGACACCGTGCCGATGGTCGCCGCCGTGGCGATGCTGGAACCCGAGGTGGCGGCGAACATCGCCGATGCCGCGATGTTGGTGTGCATCAGGCCGCCGGGGATGCGGCCGACCCACTTGTCGAGCGCGTTGTACATCGCGTCGGTCACGCCCGACCGCAACAACAGCTCGCCCATCATGATGAACATGGGCACGGCGACCAGGGTAAAGTCGGCGCTGGCGCTCCAGCTTATTTCGCCCAGGCCGCGCATCAGCGGAAAGGTGGAATAGAGCTCCGCCAGCGTCGCCCCCAGCACGCCGAGCGAGGCGGCGACGAACAGACTGCCCGCCACCAGTATCAACAGAACGACGATCGCGATGGCGAGCATGGCTTCCTACTGGGCTCGAGAAGCCGGGGCGGCAGGCAAGTCGACGTTGGCGGATATCTCCTCCTGCAGCGAGCCCACGCCCAGGCTGCGGTGGAGGTGTTCGGTGCGGCGCTGCAACAGCCAGACCACGCCGCATATCGTCAGCGCCCAACTCGCCACGGCGAACCACGCAATGCCGATCCACCACAGCGATTGCGGCACCGCCAACGGCATCGCCAGGCTGGAATTCGAGTGCGCATCCATCGCCGCGTTCTGCAGCACCGTCTGCAGGCACCAGTAGCTCCACGTCGCGGTGACCGCGCTGAGCGACAGCAGCACCACCACGTCGAGCACGGCGCGAATCGGAAGCGTCAGGGTGTTGTAGATCACCTCGATGCGGATGTGGCCCTTGGTCACCAGCGTATAGGCCATGCCCAGCGAGGTCGCGATGGCGAAGGCGTAGCTCGACAGCTCGAAGCTCTCGAACAGCGTCGAGCGGAACAGCGCCCGCACCACCACGTCGAGCGAGATCAGCACCGCGGCGCCGAGGATCAGCGCGCCGCCGACCCAGGCCAGCCACTGCGAAATACGCGTCAATCCGGCGACGATGCGGGTCATGGCGGCCGGTCAGCCCTCCGACACCCATGTCTTGCGCGGCGGCGACTTGATCTCGAGCTGTTCGCAGTCCTCCAGCGCTTCGCTGAAATGCTCGACGTCGACCGGATGAACCCAGGAGGTGCCCGGAGTGGCGATGAACTCCTTGCCGCCGATGATGAGACGCAGCTTGCCGGAGATCAGGTAACCCATCGATTCGTGATCGAGGTGCTTGTGTACGGGATCGACCAGGCCCTTCTTGCGGAAGACGTGCAGCAGCAGGATCTCCTCGCCGACCAGCAGCTTGCGGACTTCGACATGACCCATTTCCTTGACGCCTTCCACGGCGGCGATGCGCTCCGGCGAGATGGCGTCGCGCAGGGAAAAGAATGTCTCGCTTTTGGCCAGGATGCGATCGGATGCGGTCACGCTGCTCTCCTCGGGTTGCTGTGTTCGATGTTCAGTCGCGCGACGCCGACGCCGCCTCGGCTTTGAGCCGGACCGCCAGGTCGTTGTATTGCTGCAGTCCCATCGTTCCGTTGAACTGCGCGAAGCTGGTGACCGGCGTCGTCTCGATCCGACCGACGCGCCGCAACTCGGTGAGCGCGGACTGCACCGCCTGGGTGGCGGCAAACAGGGCGGTGACGGGATAGAGGGCGATGGCGAATCCCAGTTCCTGCAGTTCGGCGGTCCGGAAATACGGCGTCTTGCCGCCCTCGACGATGTTGGCGACCAGCTTGGCGCCCGGCAGCGCCCGCGCCACCTCGCGGATCTCCTCGACGCTGCGCGGCGCTTCCACGAACAGCACGTCGGCGCCGCAATCGCGGTAGAACGCGGCGCGGCGGATCGCTTCGTCCAGCCCGTGGGTGGCGCGCGCGTCGGTGCGGGCGATGACGACGAGGCTGTCCTGGCCGCGCGCTTCGACCGCGGCGGCGATGCGCTCGCCCATCTCCGCGGCGTCGACCACCTGCTTGTCTTCCATATGTCCGCAGCGCTTGGGCGACACCTGGTCTTCGATCTGGATCGCCGCGGCGTCGGCGGCGATGTAGTCGCGCACCGTCCGCATCACGTTCAGGGCGCCGCCGAAGCCCGTGTCGCCGTCGGCGATGACAGGCAGGGTCGTCGCCATTGCCATGCGGCGCAGCTGGTCGGCCATCTCGCTGCCGCCGATCAGCCCCAGATCGGGCACGCCCAGCACCGAGGCGGAGGCTGCGTAACCGCTCATGTAGACCGCCTCGAAACCCCGCTGCTCGACCAGCCGGGCGCTCCACGCGTCGTAGGCGCCGGGCGCCACCAGCAATTCCGCACGGCGCAGCCGTTCGCGCAACAGGTCGGATCGCCTATTTGTATACATATGACCCCAAAACTCTGCCGATTTTCGCTATATATCGGCATTTATTAGCCGCACTGCCTTGTACGTCAGATTTCATTGTGTACAATACTGCGGCGGCGGCCTCGGCTTGGCAAGCCCCTATTTTTTGGAGTGCGGCGATGACGGATTCTCTTGGGTGGCGACAGAAATTCGGCGTGCTGGTGCCTTCGACCAACACCAGCGTCCAACCCGAATTCGACGCGATGCGGCCGATCGGCGTTACCAATCACATCAGCCGCATCCGGATCCCCAATATCCCGCTCAACAACAACGACGACTTCAACCGCCTCATCGAACTGATCGCGGCGGCGCAGGACGAGGCCGTCGATTCGGTGATGTCGTGCGAGCCCGATCGGCTGGTGCTGGGGATTTCGGCGGAGACCTTCTGGAACGGGCTGGAGGCGAGCCGGGCGCTGAAAAGGCAACTGCACGAGCGCACCGGCTTGCCGGTTTCGATGGGATCGGAGGCCTGCCAGGCGGCGCTGGATCTGTGGAACGTCAAGACGATCGCGGTGCTTACGCCATACCAGCCGGTGGGCGATGCCAACGTCGTGAAGTTCTTCGAGGAATGCGGCTACGCCGTCAAACGCATCAAAGGCCTGAAATGCGCCAGCCCGGTCAAGATCGCCCACGCTTCGGAAGCCGAATTGCGCGCCGGCCTTTGCGAACTGGATGGCGACGACGTCGACGCCATCGTGCAGGTGGGCACCAATCTGGCCATGGCGCGGCTCGCCGCCAGCGCCGAAATCTGGTTGAATCGCCCGGTGCTGGCGATCAATACCGCGATCTACTGGCATGCGTTGCGCCAATCGGGCATCGCCGACAGGATCGCCGGCTTCGGCTCGCTGCTCGAGAGGCATTGACGGCATGGATCAATCGGTTGACGCCGGCACGACGGCGCATCAGGCCTACCAGTACATCAAGGCCCGGGTCATTTCCGGCAGCTTCGCGCCGGGCATGCGCCTGACCGAGGAACAGTTGGCGCGCGAGATCGGCGCTTCGCGCACGCCGGTGCGCGAAGCCATGCGGCTGCTGATGTCGGATGGTTTCCTGTTGTTCAAGCCCAATGTCGGCACGTTCGTGCGCTCCTGGACGCCGCAGGAAATCGGCGAGATTTTCGATCTGCGCATCGTTCTCGAGGCCGAGATCACGCGCCTCGCCGGTCTGCACATTGCCGACGCCGACATCGACCGCCTGCGCGCCATCCAGGACCAGCTCGAGGCGCACGGGGCCAATCTTTCGTTCGAGCAGCTAAGCGACATCAACCGCCTGAACCGCGAGTTCCACCGCGTCATTGCCGACGCCAGCCGCAACAGCCGGCTGGTGACCATGCTGACCAACTCGATCGAGATGCCGATCGTGCAACAGACCTTCCGACGCTACACGCCGATGCAGATGCAGCGCAGCTTCCACCACCATCGCGAACTGATCGACGCCTTCGCAGCGCGCGATCCCGACTGGGCGCGCGACGTGATGAGCTGTCACATCCACGCCGCCCGGCAGGTGCTGTTGCAAGCCTCGGCGGCCCCGATCATTTCGCCAGGAGCCCAGCCATGACCGACGAATCGGCGCTTCATCACGACTACAGGCGCGCCGGCTTCGGCCATTCGCTGGGCTTCGGCACGCGCCAGGCCTTGCTGATGGTCGACTTCGCGCAGGCCTATTTCGCGCCCGGTTCGCCGCTGTTCGCCGACAGCGATGCCACCCGCATTGTCGCGGGACGGGCCCTGGAGGCCGCCCGCCAGGTCGGTCTGCCGATCCTGCACACGCGCGTCGAATACGACGCCGAGGGCGTCAATGGCGGCATGTTCTACCGGAAGATAGCCGCGCTTTCGGTGTTCCGTGCCGGATCGCCGCTGGGCGAGTTCGCCGACGGGCTGGCGCCGCATCGCGGCGAGCAGGTCATCACCAAGCAATACGCCAGCGCCTTCTTCGGCACCTCGCTGGCTTCGACGCTGACATCGCTGGGCATCGATTGCATTTTCATCGCCGGCATGAGCACCAGCGGCTGCGTGCGGGCCAGCGCGGTCGATGCGATTCAGCACGGCTTCATTCCGGTGGTGCTGGCCGATGCGGTGGGCGACCGCAACCCGGCCCCGCATCAGGCCAATCTGTTCGACCTGCAGGCCAAATACGCCGACGTCGTTCCCACGGCAGCATTCCTGGACTTCTGCGCCGATCGGCAAAAGCTCAGAACGGCTTGAGCACCACCAGGACGACGATGCCGATCAGCAGCACGAAGGGCAGCTCGTTCATGATGCGATAGAAGCGGGCGTCATGGACATTGGCGTCGTTGGCGAATTGCCGGCGCCAGCGGGCGTAGAAGCCGTGCAGCGCCGACATCAGCAGCACCAGGAACAGCTTGCCGTGCAGCCAGCCGGCCGCCCACCAGTTGCCCTGCCAGGCCAGCAGCAGGCCGAAGGTCCAGGTGGCGATCATCGCCGGGTTGACGATGCCGCGCAGCAGGCGCCGCTCCATGGTCTTGAAGGTCTCCGACAGGTCGGACCCCCTGGCGGCCTGGGCGTGATAGACGTAGAGCCGCGGCAGATAGAGCATGCCCGCCATCCAGGCGAACACCGACAGCAGGTGCCCGGCCTTGAGCCAGGAATAGAGATCGCCCATGCTTCCCCTTCGCCGCTTGCGATCGCGCCGGCCGCCGGCTTCGATCAGTGGAACGGAAACACCAGCGGCAGCACCAGCACGCCGACCGTCACCACGATAGCATCGAGCGGCAGCCCGACCCGCCAGAAATCGGCGAAGCGATAGCCGCCCGGTCCCATGATCAGGGTATTGTTCTGATGGCCGAAAGGGGTCAGGAAGTCGCAGGACGCGCCGATCGCCACCGCCATGACGAAGGCGCCGCTCTGCACCCCGATCTGCTGGGCGATGGCATGGGCGATCGGACCCATGATCAGCACGGTGGCGGCGTTGTTGAGCGCCGGCGTTACCGCCATGGTGGCGATCGTCACCAGCGCCAGCATGCCGTGCGGCGGCAGGAAGCCGGCGGCGCCGACGATGCCGTCGGCCAGCAGCTGCGCCGCACCGCTGCTCTCGAGTGCCGCGCCGACCGGGATCAGCGCCGCCAGCAGCACGATCACCGGCCATTCGATGCTGTCGTACAGATCGCGCAACGGCAGGATGCGCAGCACCACCATGGCCAGCGCGCCCAGGGTGAAGCCGACGGCCGGCGTCGCCGCGCCGAACACCACCAGCAGAATCGCCGCGGCGAATACCGCGAACGGCGCCACCACCTTGCGCGGCGCCAGCTTCAGGCGGCGGTTGGCCAGCGGCAGGCAGCCCAGCGCCGTCACCGTGTCGGGCAGCACGGCGGCGCGCCCCTCCAGCAGCAGCACATCGCCCGCCGCCAGTTGCACGTCGCGCAGCCGCGTGGCGATCGGCCGGCCGCGGCGCGAGATCGCCAGCAGATTGGCGTCGAAGCGGGCGCGCAGGCGCAGGCCGCGCGCGGTGTTGCCCTGAATCCACGACGCCGGCTGGATCACCGCCTCGATGGTGTCGAGTTCGTGCGGCCGCGGCGGCGGGGCCTGGGCGTCGTCGGGCTTGGAATCGCCGCTCGTGGCATGGCCCACCATGCGGATGGCGCCGGCCTTGACCAGTTCCTGCAACGCGCCGGTCTCGGCCTGCAGCAACAGCACGTCGCCGGCCTGCAGCGCATAGGCGCTGTGGGCGCGCAGCCGGCGCTTGCCGTGGATCAGGCCCAGCGCCACCACGCTTTCGCCGGCACCCTGCTCGAACTCGTCGATGGTCTGGCCCAGCAGCGGCGATTTCTCGGCAATCTCCGCTTCGGTGACATAGTCGCCGACCTCGAACATCGCGTCGGCGCTCTTCTGCCCGCTGCGGGCGCGCGGCAGCAGGCGCCAGCCGATCACCACCAGATAGAGCAGGCCGGCGGCGGTGATGGCCAGCCCGGCCGGCGCGAAATCGAACATGGCGAAGCGCTGCCCGTCGAGCCGCTCGCGCAGTTGCGAAGCCAGCAGGTTGGGCGGCGTGCCGACCAGGGTGATCATGCCGCCCAGCATGGTGGCGAAGGAGATCGGCATCAGCAGCCGGGCCGGCGAGAAGCCGCCCTTGCGCGCGCCGGCCAGCGCGATCGGCATCAGCAGCGCCAGCGCGCCGACGTTGTTCATGAAGGCCGACAGCGCCGCGCCCAGCACGGTCA
Source organism: uncultured Hyphomicrobiales bacterium (assembly GCA_964458605.1). Taxonomy (GTDB): domain Bacteria; phylum Pseudomonadota; class Alphaproteobacteria; order Reyranellales; family JAQSWP01; genus JBBSNV01. The sequence goes on from CAYWLS010000004.1 coordinate 10,746, forward strand.
GGCCCGCCAGCAGCGGCAGCGGCCGGTGCGCCACCAGCGCCAGCGCGTTGCTGATGACGTCGACCGCGCCCGATATCGCCAGCGCCCGGCTCATCACCAGCACGCCGGCCACGGTGATCACGGCGTCGTTGGAGAAGCCGTCGAACGCTTTGTCGGCGGGCACCAGCCCGACCACCACGCTGATCAGCAGCGCGCCCAGCGCCACAATGTCGTAGCGGACCTTCTCGCTGACGAACAGCACCAGGGTGACGGCAAAGATCGCCAGGATGGCGATTTGCGGAGTGGTCATGCAGTTGCCGTGGCGCCACCCATGGCGGCCGTCATTGTCGCCGCCATCGGGCAGGCCGAGCGGTCGGCGCCGCAACGGCGATGGCCCTCGGCCGAAACGATCGGCTGGCCGGCGGCGATCGCCTGGCGCGCCAGCCCGACCAGCCCGGCGATGAAGGCCGGATGGGTCTGCACCGTCGGCACCCGCCAATAGCCCGCCGCCTGATGGGTCTGCGCCAAATGGCGGTAGTCCATGTCGAGTTCGACCAGGGTTTCGGAGTGCTCGGAAACGAAGGCCAGCGGCACCACGATCACCGGCCGGCCCGAGCGCGCGGTCGCTTCGATGGTCTGGTCGGTGTAGGGACCCAGCCATTTCAGCGGACCGACCCGGCTCTGGAAGCAGACCACGTAGTCGCCCTCGCCCGCCGCGTCGCCGTCTTCGGTTTGCAGATCCAGCCTGCGCGCGATGGCGCGGGCCGAGGCGAAGACATGCTCGGCATAGGGATCGCCCGCCTTGACGATCTTCTCCGGCAGGCCGTGGGCGGAGAACAGCACCCGCGGCCGGCCAAGCTTGCGCGCCTCGTCCAGCGCCGGCCGGGTCAGCTCGGCCATGGCGGCGACGAAGCCATCGAGCACCGGCCAGCAGCACACCGCCTGGGTCGGCGCGTCCAGCTTCTGCAACGCGGCGATGCGGCGCCACTCGCGCAGCGAGGAGGCCGTGGTGGTGGTGGAGAATTGCGGATAGAGCGGCAGCAGCAGGATGCGGTCGGGCTGCCACTGCTTGACGGCGCGCACGACGTCCTGGGCGCGCGGATGCCAATAACGCATGCAGACGAAGCTTTTCCATTCTCCGGTGGCGATGTCGGTAGCGCCGTTCAGCACCGCATCGAGCGCCTTCGCCTGGTCCTGGGTCTGCGGCAGGATCGGCGAACTGCCGCCGATCTTGTCGTAGATCGCCTGGGCGACCTTGTTGCGCCGCGCCGACAGCAGGCGCGCCAGCAGGTAGCGCACCGGGCCGGGTGCGGCGATGATCGCCGGATCGTTGAACAGGTTGAACAGGAACGAACGCACGGCCTGGAGCGAATCCGGCCCGCCGAGATTGAACAACACCAATGCGGTTTTCATCCGACGGACCTTACCAGCGCGACCAGCCGCGCGACGTGCTCCGGCGGCGTCTGGGGAACGACGCCATGGCCGAGATTGAATACGAACGGCCCCCCATCCAGTTCACGCAGGATCGAGCGCACGGCGTTTTCCATCGCTGCGCCGCCTTCCACCAGCCGCGCAGGATCGAGACTGCCCTGCACCGCGCAATGCGGCTGCAGCGCCTGGCGGGCGAACGACAACTCGACCTTGCCGTCGATGCTGATGCCCTGGAAGGCGCCGCTGCTGGCATAGGCCTGGCTCAGCCGGCCGGTTTCGCGCGGAAAGACGACGATCGGCACCGCCGGCCGCAAGCTGCGGATGTTGCGGGCGATGCGCACCAGCGGCTCGACGGAGAAGCGCTGCAGCAGCGTCCCGTCGAGCAGACCGGCCCAGGAATCGAAAAGCTGCAGCGCTTCGGCACCGGCATCGATCTGCTGCACCCCATGCAGGACGATGGCATCGCATAGCAGATCGACCAGCCGGTCCAGATGCTCGGGGCGGTGGCGCGTCCAGGCCAGTGCATCGTCGAAATGGGCCCGGCCGGCGGCGTCCTTGCGCGATTTGCCGTCGATCATGTAGCAGGCCAAGGTCCAGGGCGCGCCGGCGAAGCCGATCAGCGTCTTGTCGGCCGGCAACGCGGCGCGGGTCTGGCGCAGCGCCTGGTAGACCGGCGCCAGATGCGCCACGAAGCGGTCGCTGTCCAGCTCGGGCAGCGCGTCCTGCGCCTGCAGCCGTTCGAGAAGCGGGCCCTCGTTCTCCACGAAGCGCACATCCCGGCCCAAAGCGTGCGGGATCACCAGGATGTCGGAGAAGACGATCGCGGCATCCAGATCGAAGCGACGGATCGGCTGCAGGGTGGCTTCGGTGGCCAGATCGGGGCTGTAGCAGAAATCCAGGAAATCCCGCGCCTTGCTGCGCAGGGCGCGATATTCGGGCAAATAGCGGCCGGCCTGGCGCATCAGCCAGATCGGCGGCGGATGCTGGCGATGTCCGGCCAGAACCGAAAGCAGTTTCCTTGCAGGCTGGGCCATGACCGGCGTTTTCCCTCTTTCTTCTTAAATAGAGAATCTTGATTGGTGGTGTTTGAGGGGGCTGTGGGAGTCGGGGATTGAAGATATCGACTCTTTTTCCCGGTTTCATGCCATGGAACAAGGGCCGGCGCGTCGCAGCCGCAGATCCTGGGGACGGAATCGGCCCGATGCTGGCAAAAGCGGGCCGAAGCGGGCCGGGAGAAGGGCCGGAATAGGTCCCGGCTGAGGAAGCCTGTTTTCCCATTCCGGCGAAAAGCGGGGATGAATGGCCGGCCGGCGGTTTGTCCCCCGGCGATCCGCCTTCGGGGCGGAGTTTTCCCCTGCCTCGGTTCGGGCAGGATCGAATCGTGGGCATCGGGCAGCGAATCCGCCAGGGTCGGGGAATCGGCGATTTCTCCCCAGAGGGCGATTCGCCATACCCGGATCATGCACAGAGACCTTGTGCAAAACCGCCAGCGGCATTGCGCTCGGTTACGCGCACTGCCGTTTTCGCCTAATCTGCGGCCATGATCGCCGACGGCGCCTACCACCTGCACCTGATCTCCGATTCGACGGGCGAGACCGTCAATGCGGTGGCGCGCGCCTGCCTGGTGCAGTTCGAGGGCGTGGCGGTGACCGAGCATCTGTGGTCGCTGGTGCGCACCCGCGGCCAGCTCGAGAAGGTGATCGCCGCGGTCCAGGCCACGCCCGGGCCGGTGATCTTCACCCTGATCGACGGCAAGCTGCGCGACTTCCTGACCGAGGAAAGCCGGCGGCTGGGCATCGTCTGCATCTCGGTGCTGGATCCGGTGATGACGGCGCTGGCGCATCATTTCCACAGCCGCGGCGCGGGCGCGCCCGGCCGGCAGCATGTCATGGATGCGGAATATTTCGCCCGCATCGATGCCATGCACTATACCCTGGCGCATGACGACGGCCAGTCGACCCACGATCTGGACGGCGCCGACGTGGTGCTGGTCGGCCCTTCGCGCACCTCCAAGACGCCGACCTGCGTCTACCTCGCCAATCGCGGCATCAAGGCCGCCAACATTCCGCTGGTGCCCCATGTCGGCCCGCCCGACGAGCTGTTCGCCGTCAGCCGTCCGATGGTGATCGGCCTGGTGACCGATCCCGAACGCCTGGTGCAGATCCGCCGCAGCCGGCTGCGCCTGCTGCAGGAGGAGACCGAGACCGACTACACTGATATCGAGCACGTCACCGAAGAGATGAAGAATGCCCGTCGCCTGTTCAGCCGCAACGACTGGCCGGTGATCGACGTGACGCGCCGCTCGATCGAGGAAACCGCCGCCGCCATCATGCAGATGCTGGCGGAGCGTCGCGCGGCAAAGGCCGCGGCCAGCGCCGAATGAACGCGGCGCCGGCGCTGCTGGGTCTGGGCCTCGTGCTGCTGGCGCGTCCGGCCGCCGCGCAGGGCATCGCACTTGCCTACGGGCCCGAACAGACCGTCTATGGCTCGTGCCGGCCGGCCCTGACCCTGAGCAACGGCAGCGGCCGGACGCTCGACTATGTCGAGATCGGCATGCGCTATCGCCTCGGCGACGGCCGGCTGGTGCAGACCCAGCACAAATCGCGCTATCGCGATGGCCTGGCCGACCCGATCCCGCCCGCCGCCGATCGCGCGCTGATCCTCCATCACGACGAATCGGTGCCGCTGGGTGCGCCGTGCGACGCCATCGTGCAGGCCACGGTCGAGGCGGTAACCTGCATCGAGCAGAGCGGCGGCGACTGCGCCGCGGCGCTGGCCGTCGCGCCAGGCGCCGAACTTGCCCTGCCGCGGCGATGAGCGAACTCGTTCTCGCCTCCACCAGCAGCACCCGCCAGCGCCTGTTGCGCGAGGCGGGCCTGCGCTTCGACAGCCAGGCGCCGGGCGTCGACGAGGACGAGGTCAAGGCCAGCCTGAAATCGGAACGGGCCGGCGCCGCCCAGATCGCCGAAACCCTGGCCGAGCTCAAGGCGCTGCGCGTCTCGGCGCGCCGGCCGGGCGCGCTGGTGATCGGCGCCGACCAGGTGCTGGACTGCAACGGCGTGCTGTTCGACAAGCCGCCCGATCTGGCCCATGCCCGCGCCCAGTTGCAGGCGCTGCGCGGCAAGACCCATGTGCTGGCGACCGCGGTGTGCGTGGCCCAGAACGGCGCGCGGCTGTGGCACAACAACGCCCAGGCGCGCCTCGCCATGCGCCCGTTCAGCGACGCCTTCCTCGACGCCTACCTGAAGGACGCGGGCGAGGACGTGCTGGGCTCGGTCGGCGTCTACCGGCTGGAAGGGCTGGGCGCGCAGTTGTTCAGCCGCATCGACGGCGATTTCTTCACCATCCTCGGCCTGCCGCTGCTGCCGCTGCTCGATTTCCTGCGCGGCCGTGGCGTGCTGGCGCAATAGCGGCTAAAACCTCTGGCCATGCCCAGCCGAGCCGCCGCCGACAGCGCGATCGACCGACCCAAGCCGCCGCTTTTGCTGGCCGGCGTGATGGGCTGGCCGATCGGCCATTCGCGCAGCCCGCGCCTGCATGGCTACTGGCTCGCCAGGCACGCCATCGCCGGCGCCTATCTGCCGCTGCTGGTGGCGGCCCAGGACCTGCCCAAGGCGCTGGCGGCGCTGCCGGCGCTCAATTTCCGCGGCTGCAACCTGACCCTGCCGCACAAGGAAGCGGCGCTAAAGCTGGTCGACCGGCTCGAGCCGCTGGCCCGGCGCATCGGCGCGGTGAACACCATCGTGGTGCGCCAGGACGGCACCTTGGAAGGGCGCAACACCGATGCTTTCGGTTTCATCGAGGCGCTGCGCCAGGCCCAGCCGAAATTCCGGATCAAGGGCGCCAAGACGGTGGTGATCGGCGCCGGCGGGGCGGCGCGCGCCGTCGTGGCGGCACTGAGCGATGCCGGCGCGGCGCAGATCGTGCTGGCCAATCGCAGCGCCGAGCGCGCCGACGCTCTGGCCCGCGACCTGGGCGGGCCGCTAGCGGTCCGGCCCTGGGCCGAGCGCCATGCCGCGCTGGCCGATGCAGCGCTGCTGGTCAACACCACCTCGCAGGGCATGCAGGGCCAGCCGCCGCTCGATCTGGCGCTCGATGCGCTGCCGCCGGGCGCGGTGGTCAGCGATGCCGTCTATGTGCCGTTGCAGACGCCGCTGCTGGCCGCCGCCGCGCGGCGTGGCAATCCCACCGTCGATGGGCTGGGCATGCTGCTGCACCAAGCGCGCCGGGGCTTCGCCGCCTGGTTCGGCGTCGAGCCGCAGGTCGATGAGGAGCTGCGTCGCCACGTGGCGGGCGATCTGATGGGGCAAGGCTGATGCTGATCGTCGGGCTGTCCGGATCGATCGGCATGGGCAAGTCGACGGCGGCCACCATGCTGCGCCGCATGGGCGTGCCGGTCTACGACGCCGATGCCGCGGTGCATGCGCTGACGGCGAAGAACGGCCCGGCCCTGCCGGCGATCGACAAGGCGTTTCCCGGCGTGGTGAAAGACGGCGTGCTCGATCGCCAGAAGCTGGGCAGCCAGGTGTTCGGCAATCCGCAGGCGCTGCGCCGGCTGGAGGCCATCATCCATCCCATGGTGCAGGCCAGGCAGCGCCGTTTCCTGCGGCTGCACGCCTATCGCCGCACGCCCCTGGTGGTGCTCGACATTCCGCTGCTGTTCGAGGGCAATGGCGAGAAGCGGGTCGATGCCAGCATCTGCGTCACCGCGCCGGCCTTCCTGCAGCACCGCCGCGTCATGGCGCGGCCGGGCATGACCGAGGAAAAGCTGCGCGGCATCCTGGCCCAGCAGATGCCCGACCGGCTGAAGCGGCGACGCGCCACTTTCGTGGTGCCGACGGGTCATGGCAAGGCGGTGACCTGGCGGGCGCTGGCGCATGTGCTGAACCGGCTGCGCGGCCATCGCGCCACGCACTGGCCGTCCGACCCGTGGCGCGAGAAGATGAGCCTGCGGAAAATCAGGAGACGACACTGATGCGCGAAATCGTGCTCGACACCGAAACCACCGGGCTGGATCCGGCCGCCGGCCACCGCGTGGTCGAGATCGGCGCGGTCGAGCTGCTCAACCTGGTGCCGACCGGCAATCGGTTCCACGAACATCTCAATCCACAGCGACCGATGCCGGAAGAAGCCCGCGCCATCCACGGCTTGAGCGACGAGTTTCTCGCCGACAAGCCGTTGTTTGCCGACATTGCCGAGAAGCTGCTGGATTTTATCGGCGACGCGCAACTGGTGATCCACAACGCCCAGTTCGACATCGGCTTCCTCAACGCCGAGCTGGCGCTGCTGACCCGCGCCCGGCTGGCCAATCCGTTCGTCGACACCGTGCAGATGGCGCGGCGCAAATTCCCCGGCGCGCCTGCCTCGCTCGACGCGCTGTGCAAGCGCTTCAACGTCGACAATTCGCAGCGCACCTTCCACGGTGCGCTGCTCGATGCGCAGCTTCTGGCCGAGGTCTATCTCGAACTGTCGGGCGGCCGGCAGCCGGGCCTGGAGCTGGCGCGCCAGGGCGGCATGGCCGGGATCGGCGCGGCGCAAGCCAACGCGACGGTGCGGCCGGCGCGGCCGCATGCGCCGACGGCGGCGGAACTTGCCGCGCACGAGGCCTTCATCGGCACCATCAAGGATGCGTTGTGGCTGAAGGCGTGAGCCACACCGCCATCAGTGACAGCGCAGCCGGCGCATCGGCCTAGTTGAGCGCGGCAGCAATCGCTGAACTCGGAATGACAATGGTGTTGGACACGAAGGTCTGTCCAATCATGTTGCCGCCCCTGACGCGAGCACAGACGTCCTGCGGCCGAGCTCGTAAGTCGTAGTAAAACGTTTGCTGGCCGCGCAATGCCGCAGGAACGATCGCAACATAGATGAAATAGACGTGCTCGGCCTGGCCAGGCTTGCTTTCGCTTTCCTGCCGGTTGGCATTGACCATCCCTTGCGTGTCGTACAGGTAGGGGTAGTTCTGCAGATCTTTGCTCGGGTCGACATCGCCTTTGGTGCAAAGCGTAACTTCGTTGAAGATATTGTACTCATGGGCTCTGGCGAATTGGTTGAGATCATACCCGCCAGACAATCTGATCAACAGCAGCGCCCCACCGCGCGATGGAGAAATCTCAGGCGGCAAGGGATCGCCTGCCGCCACGCGCCGGACGGACAGGAATTCCAGGCTGTTCAGGTTCTTGCTATCTGAAGAGACGCATGAGGCCGCGCCGAGGCAGCACAGCACAAGCACAAGATATCTTGCGCCGACTAGCATCTAGCCACTTCGCTGCCGGCTCGACAGGATCTCACTGGCAGGTCATTGCCGCGGTGCCGGCGCTGTGGAAGCTCTTGGTGCCGCTGCGCGTCATCGCCACAGAACAGGACTGCGTGCCGTTGGGCATCTCGATGCCCACGGTCATCTCGGTGCCCTTATAGTGGCATAGCGCCATCACCGGCGTGCCGGAACCGAAAGCCCAGCTCTCGGTCATCTTCTTGTTCTCTTCCTTCTGGTCGGGCTTGAGCTGGGCGGGGGCCGCCTTCAGCTCCTCGCCGCGATGGCCGGCATAGAACGCGACCCAGGCCAGCTTGGCAGTCTCGTGCTTGTCGGGCGTGGCCCAGGCGCCCGGCGGCAGCGGCTTGCCCTGCAGCTCGACGCGCGTGTCGACGGCGATGGTGGCGGGACAGGTGGGCGGTGGGGCAGCGCGGGCCGGCGCCGTCGCGACGACGACGCTGAGCGATGAGACGACGACGAAACCGGCGATCGCGATGCTGCGCATGGTCAATTCAGCTGCGCCTCGTCCGACTGGCCCGAGGCGTTGAGCTGCTCCTCGTTGCGGGCTTGTTCCTGTTGCTGGCGGTAGAGCTGCACGAAGTCGACCGGCGCCACCTGCAGCGGCGGGAAACCGGCTTCGCGCGTGGAATTGGCGATGATGGCGCGGGCGAAGGGGAACAATAGCCGCGGCGTCTCGATCAGCAGCAGCGGCCCCAGCGCTTCCTGCGGGACGCCGGCCACGGTCACCACCGCGCAATAGACCAGCTCCATCATGAACAACGCGTCGCCGTTCTCCGAGTTGCGCGCCTCGGCGCCCATGATCAGGGCGACTTCGTAGGTGCTGTCCTCGAGCTTGCGCATCTTGACCAGGACGTTGAGATCGATCTTGGGCGGCTGAGCCAGCGGCATCAGGCTGCCCGGCGACAACGGGTTCTCGAACGAGAGATCCTTGATGTACTGGGCATGGATGGTGAGCGGCGGCCTGCCGCCGACCGAGCCGGTGCCCGGCGCGCCGGCATTGGCGCCATCCGCATTCGCGCCGTTTGCGATATCGCTCATGCTCTGTTCCTAATGCTGAAGACCTGACCGGTGTCTGAAATACCGCTCCGAATCCCCGTCGATCGCGGCGTCGCCGGGCCAGGTGGCCGGCGGCGCAGTCCCCTAACATGCTGGCCAGCCGGCCACAACCCCTGCCGGGGCCGCCGCGCCTTGCGGGCAAAAGCCGCGAAAAACCGGGCTCCGGCACCGGTCGCGGCGCTTTGCGCCGCAGCCCGCGCCTTGCCCTTTGGCGGGGGGCACCTTATGTAATTCCTGAGATTTTTGCCGGCCGCCGGGCGGGGCCGGTTTCCTAGCAACAGGCCATCCCGTGACCTACGACATCCTGCTGATCGCGCTGGTGGCGATCTTCCTGATCCTGCAGCTGCGGCGCGTGCTGGGCCGGCGCACCGGCACCGAGCGCGAGCGGCCCAATCCGTTCTCCCCGCCCGCCCGCGACCAGGGCGCCGAGCAGGGCGGCAAGGTGATCGACCTGCCCTCGCGCGACGTCGGCCGCGATGGGGGCCGCGACGGGGCCCGCGACGGCGGCCCCGCCGTGCTGCCGCGCCCCGACCTGCCGCGCAGCGTCGAGGTGGTGAAGAAGGGCGGCGGCGCGGAAAGCGGCCTGGCCGCCATCAAGGCGGTCGATCCGGGCTTCGAGGCGCGCTCCTTCGTGGCCGGCGCGCGCGGCGCCTTCGAGATCATCGTCAACGCCTTCGCCGCCGGCGACACCAAGGCCTTGCGGCCGCTGCTCAACGACGAGGTCTACGACCGCTTCGCCGGCGAGGTCGCCCGGCGCAACGCGGCCAAGGAAACGCTGACCACTAATCTGGTGGGCTTCGACGCCTCCGAGATCGTCGCCGCCGAGCTGCGCGGCAGCGAAGCGCGCGTCACGGTGCGGTTCGTCTGCGAACAGATCAACGTCACGCGCAATGCCGAGGGCCTGATCGTCGACGGCAATCCCAACGAGGTGAGCAAGCTCACCGACATCTGGACCTTCGCCCGCAACACCGCGTCCAGCGATCCCAACTGGCTGCTGGTGGCGACCGACGCGCCGGCCGAAGCCTGAACGCCGTTCCCAGCGCATGAACCTCCGTCGTCTCGTCGCCGCCGGCGCCGTGCTGCTGGCGCTGGCCGCCTGCCAGGGCACGACGCCGCGCCCGCCCGCTACGCAGCCTTCCGGCCAGGCCGGCACCAGCACGATCATCGTGCCGGCGACCTTCGCGCAGATGATCGGCTGGACCCAGGACGATCCGCGCCCGGCGCTGCTTGCCTTCCGCCGCTCCTGCGCCAAGCCCGCACCCGCCGCCGCCAATGCCCGCCTCGCGGTGCAGCCCGGCGACTGGCAGGCGCCTTGCGCCGCCGCCGATCTGGTCGATGCGCGCGACGCGCTGGCGGTGCGCCGCTTCTTCGAACAGAACTTCGCCCCGGTCTCGGTGCAGCGCGGCGACATCCAGCCCGGCCTGTTCACCGGCTATTTCGAGCCCGAACTGCACGCCGCGCTGAAGCCCGACGCGCGCCATCGCTTCCCGATCTATCTCAAGCCGCCCGACCTGCCGGCCACGCCCGGCGCGCCATGGCTGAGCCGGGCGCAGATCGAGGGCGGCGCGCTGAACGGCCGGCACCTGGAGCTGGCCTGGGCCGACGATGCGATCGGCGTGTTCGAGCTGCAGGTGCAGGGCTCGGGCCGGCTGGTGCTGCCGGGCGGACAGATCATGCGCGTGGGCTTTGCCGGCCATAACGGCCATCCCTACACGGCCATCGGCCGCGTGCTGCAGGAATACGGCGCCGGCCAGGACGATGTCGCCAACTGGCCGGCGATCAAGGCCTGGCTGCAGCGCAATCCGGCCAAGGCGCAGCAGGTCATGCAGCGCAATGCCCGCTTCGTGTTCTTCCGTCAGTTGACGGGGGATGGGCCGATCGGTGCCATGGGCGTGGCGCTGACGCCCGAGCGCAGCCTGGCGATCGATCCCTCGATCGTGCCCTATGGCGCGCCGGTCTATATCGACACCTTCCTGCCCGGCGCGACGCCCGACAGAATGGGGCCGCCGCTGCGCCGGCTGATGGTGGCGCAGGATACCGGCGGCGCCATCAAGGGGCCCGTGCGCGGCGACATCTTCTGGGGCGCGGGCGAGCGCGCCGAGACCATCGCCGGCCGGCTGAAATCGCCCGGCCTGTGGTGGGTGCTGCTGCCCAAGCCGGCGGCGGCGCGGCTGGGGCGATAGCGCCGCTGCGCGGCTGGGCAGGTAGATCGCCGGGCACGCGCCGCGGGCGACACGGATCACGACACGATGGGGGTGCAGCCATGGCGTGGCTGGTGCTGGCGATCGCCGGATTGTTCGAAGTGGGCTGGGCGATCGGGTTGAAATACACCGAGGGGTTCACGCGGCTGGCGCCGAGCGTGCTGACCGTGCTGGCGATGATCCTGAGCGTGGCGCTGCTGGGCTGGTCGCTGAAGACCCTGCCGGTGGGCACCGCCTATGCGGTGTGGACCGGCATCGGCGCGGTCGGCACCGCGCTGCTGGGCATGGTGCTGTTCGGCGATCCCGCCACCGTGGCACGGCTGGGTTGCATCGGATTGATCGTGGCCGGCATCGTCGGCCTGAAGCTGGCGAGCCCGGTGTGAGGCGCTTGCCTCGCCAAGCGCAAACCCGCAGGATGGTTGAGTTTCACGCGGGATCGCGCGCAAGGAAGGCGATGACCGAAACCGACAAGCCTGGCCAGGACAAACCCGGAACCGGCAAGCGGGTGGCGCTGTTCGTTACCTGCCTGGTCGACATGTTCCGGCCGACCGTGGCCTATGCCGCGGTCAAGCTGCTGCGCGAGGCCGGTTGCGTGGTCGAGGTGCCGGCGGCGCAAACATGCTGCGGCCAGCCGGCCTACAATTCCGGCGACCGCGCCGATAGCCGCGCCATCGCCCGCCGCACCATCGAGATGCTGTCGGGTTACGACTACATCGTGGCGCCGTCGGGCTCCTGCGCCGGCATGATCGCGCATCACTATCCCGGCCTGTTCGACGACGAGCCGGACCTGCGCGCCCGCGCCTTCGCGCTGGCCGAGAAGACCTTCGAGCTGACCGCCTTCCTGCACGACGTGCTGGGCCTGCGCGAGACGCGCACCACTTTCGTCGGCCAGGTGACCTATCACGATTCCTGTTCGGGCCTGCGCGAGCTGGGCGTCAAGGACCAGCCGCGCACCCTGCTGAAGAATATCGGCGCCGAGATCGTCGAGATGCGCGATGCCGAAGTGTGCTGCGGCTTCGGCGGCACGTTCTGCGTCAAATATCCCGACATCTCCAACGCCATGGTCGGCGACAAGATCGCCAATATCGAGGCCACCGGCGCGAAGCTGCTGCTGGCGGGCGATCTGGGCTGCCTGATGAACATGGCCGGCAAGCTGAGCCGCGAGGGCAAGACGGTGCAGGCGCGCCACGTCGCCGAGGTGCTGGCCGGCATGACCGACCGTCCGGCGATCGGCGAGGCGGAGGACTAGCCATGCATTCCACCGCGCACAGCTTCAAGGCCAATGTCGGCAAGGCGCTGCACGATGCCAATCTGCAGGAATCGCTGGTCCGGCTGAAATCGGGCTTCAAGGACCGCCGGCTGGCGGCGATCGCGCAACTGCCCGAGTTCGAGGCGCTGCGCGACCAGGCGCGCGACATCAAGAACCACGTTCTGGCCAATCTCGATTTCTATCTCGAGCGCTTCGAGAGCAAGGTGGTCGAGAACGGCGGCACCGTGCATTGGTGTGCCACGGCGCAGGAGGCACGCGACAAGGTGCTGGCGATCTGCCAGAGCGTGGGCGCCAGGAGCGCCACCAAATCCAAGTCGATGATCGCCGAGGAGATCGCGCTCAACGACCATCTGGAGAGGCACGGCATCGAGCCGGTCGAGACCGATCTGGGCGAATACATCATCCAGCTCAGGAACGAAGCGCCCAGCCACATCATCGCCCCGGCCATCCACCTGACCAAGGACCAGGTGGCCGACACCTTCCACCAGCACCACCGGAAATACGGCCTGACCCAGCGCCTGACCGAGCGCAACGACCTGGTGCAGGAAGCCCGCCAGGTGCTGCGGGCCAAGTTCCTGGCCGCCGATGTCGGCATCACCGGCGCCAATTTCCTGATCGCCGAGACCGGCACCTCGGTCCTCGTCACCAACGAGGGCAATGCCGATCTCACCAACACCCTGCCGCGCATCCACATCGTCATCGCCAGCCTGGAGAAGGTGGTGCCGACTTTGGAGGACGCCACTGGCCTGCTGCGCGTGCTGGCGCGCTCGGCCACCGGCCAGGAATGGTCGAGCTACACCACCTTCAGCACCGGCCCCAGGCGGCCGGGCGATCTCGACGGGCCGGAGCAATATCACGTCATCCTGCTCGACAATGGCCGCTCCGCGGTGCTGGGCACCGAGTTCCAGGACATGCTGCGCTGCATCCGCTGCGGCGCCTGCATGAACCACTGCCCGGTCTATGGCGCGATCGGCGGCCATGCCTATGGCTGGGTCTATCCCGGGCCGATCGGCTCGGTGCTGAACCCGCAACTGCTGGGGGTGAAGGAAGCGGGCAATCTGCCCAACGCCTCGACCTTCTGCGGCCGCTGCGAGAGCGTCTGCCCGGTGCGCATCCCGCTGCCCAAGCTGATGCGCCATTGGCGCGAACGCGAGTTCGAACGCCACCTGACGCCCAGCGCCATGCGCTACGGCATCGGGCTATGGGCCTTCTTCGCCCGCCATCCGTTCCTCTATCGCCTGGGCAGCAGCACCATGGCGCGGTTGCTGGGCTGGTGGGGACGGCGCGGCAACCGGCACGGCCGCTTCCGCTCCCTGCCGCTGGCCGGCGGCTGGACGCGCTATCGCGATTTTCCCGCGCCGGAAAAAGGCGGCAGCTTCATCGCCCGCTGGCAGGCGGGCGAGCGGGGCTGATGCCGAGCAAGCCGGGCGACTTGCCGGCGCTGATGCGCGCGGCGCAAGACGCCGTGGGGCGCAACGACGCCGTCGCCGCCGAGCGCGCCTTTGCCGGGCTGGTGCGGCTCAAGCCGCAGGACGCGCAGCTACGCTTCAACCATGCGCGCGCCTTGAGCGATCTGGGCCGGCTCGACGCGGCCGAAGCCGCGCTGCGCCAGGCGCTGAAGCTGATGCCCGATCTCGCCCCCGCCAACACCAATCTCGGCAATCTGCTGACCCGCGCCGGGCGGCTGGACGAGGCCGAGCCCTTTCTGCAGCGCGCCGTCCGGCTGCAGCCCGCGCAATGGCGCCCGCATTTCAATCTCGCCACCCTGCAGCAGCGCGCCGGCCAGACCGAGCTGGCGCGTCAGACCGTCGATCGCGCGCTGTCGCTGGCGCCCGACGCGGTCGAGGCCCACCAGTTGCGGCTGCTGCTGGCGCTCTATGCCGATGGCACCGGCGATGCCGAGCTGTTCGCCCTGCATCGCCAGGCGGCCGCGGCGATCCGGCGCCAGGCCGGGCCGCGCCTCGTCGGACTGGCCAACGATCCCGATCCGGAACGACGGCTGCGGGTGGGCTATGTCTCGCCCGACCTGCGCGCCCATTCGGTGTCGTATTTCATCGCCGGCATCCTCAAGGCGCATGACCGCCGGCAGGTGGAAGTGTTTTGCTATGCCGATATCGAGCGCGCCGACGAGGTCAGCGAGATGCTGCGCGGCCGCGCTGATCGCTGGCGCCAGACGCGCCAACTCGGCCCCGACCGTCTCGCCGCGCAGATCCAGGCCGACGGCATCGACGTGCTGGTCGACCTGGCGGGCCACACCCGCGACAACCGCATGCTGCTGTTCGCGCGCAAGTCCGCGCCGGTGCAGGCCAACTGGATCGGCTATCCCGCCACCACCGGGCTCGACACGATCGATCTGCGCTTCACCGACGCGATCGCCGATCCGCCGGGGCAGAGCGAGAGGCTGCACAGCGAGACCCTGGTACGGCTCGATCCCTGTTTCCTGGCCTACGAGCCGCCGCGCGAGGCGCCCGAAGTCGGCGACTGTCCGGCGCTGCGCGGCGAGGCGCCGGTGTTCGGCTCGTTCAACAACATCGCCAAGCTGTCGCCGGCCACGGTCGAGACCTGGGCGGCGCTGCTGGCTGCGGTGCCCGAGGCCAGGCTGGTGGTGAAAAGCTCGGGGGTGGCCGACCGCCGTTCCTTCGCCTGGTTCACCGGCATGCTGGCGCAGCGCGGCGTGGCGGCCGATCGCATCGAGGTGCTGCCCTATGCCGGAAGCCTGGCCGATCACCTGGCGCTTTATCGCCGGCTCGACCTGGCGCTCGATCCCTTCCCCTATAACGGCACCACCACGACCTGCGAGGCGCTGCTGATGGGCGTGCCGACCGTGGCTTTGCGCGGGCCGCCCGGCCGGCACGCGGCACGGGTCAGCGAAAGCCTGCTGGGCGCGGTCGGGCTGGACCGTTTCGTCGCCGCCGATCGCGCCCGATATGTCGCGCTGGCGGCTTCGGCGATCCGTGACCGGGACGCCATGGGCGCCTTGCGCCGCAGCCTGCGGCAGCGTTTCCTCGCCTCGCCGCTTTGCAACGCGCCGGCCTTGACGCGGCAGGTCGAGGCGGCGTATCGCCAGTCCTGGCGCCAGTGGTGCCGTCGATCGGAGAGCGCATGAGCCGCCAATCCATGCTCAATTCCATCCGCCGTTCGCTCAAGCGCGGCGAACTGACGCCCGGCGCCCGGGCGGCGCTGGAGCGGCGCCTGGCCGAGCATCCCGCCGGCATCGTGCCCGGCCGCACGCAGCAGGATCACGAAGCGCTGGTCAGGCTGTTCTGCCGCTGGGCCGGCGTCTACAACGCCACCATCGCCCAAGTCGATGCGCTCGACCAGGTGGCGGTCGCGGTGCAGGACTTCCTCAAGGCCAGCAATCTGCCGGCGCAGATCGTCATGGCGCCCGATCCGGCGCTGGACGGCGCGGGCTGGCACAACACGCCGCTGCTGGAGATCAGGCGCGGCAAGCCGGTCGATGCCGATCGCGTGGCGGTGACCGGCGCGCTGGCCGGCGTGGCCGAGACCGGCACCCTGGTGTTCGCCTCGTCGCCCGAGCATCCCACATCGCTGAACCTGATGCCGGAGACCCATGTGGTGGTGCTCAGGCAGAGCGAGGTGGTGGGTTCCTACGAGGAAGTGTGGGCCAGGCTGCGCGCCCGCTACGGCGCGCAGACCATGCCGCGCACCGTCAACACCATCACCGGGCCCTCGCGCACCGGCGACATCGAGCAGACCCTGGAGCTGGGCGCGCACGGGCCGCGCCGCATGCATATCGTGCTGGTCAAGGACTGAGCCCGCCGGCTCTATTCCTTAGGTGTAGAGCAAATTCACACCTTTCGACGGAATCCGGAACGATTCCGTCAAAAGGCGATTTGCTCTAGGCCATCGTGCGATAGCCGCTGTCGGTCTGTTGCGGCTTGGGCCGGAAGAAGCTGGTCAGCACGTAGCGGCGGCCCCGGCTCACCGGCAGCGCCTCGTGCAGCAGGGTGCAGGAGAACACCGCCGCCCCGCCCATCGGCGGCTTGAAGCGCATCGCGCCGTATTCGGGGAAAACCAGTTCGCCGCCTTCGTAGTCTTCATTGAGATTGAGCGACACGGCGAAGGTGCGGTCGGCGGTCTGCGGCGCGCCGTTGTCGCGATGGGCGCGGAAATAGTGCTTGTCCTCGGCGCTGTAGGACAGGATGACATGGGCGTCGAAGCCGAAGGGCTGATCGTAGCCGAAGCCGCGCAGCAGCTCGGGCCCGATGCGATAGGCCAGCCGGTCGGAAATGGCGCGGATGGCGTTCTCGTCGCTCACCAGATGATCGTCGGTGCGCTTGCCCTGGCCCATCGACACGTTGCCGTAGCGGCTCGACACGCCCAGCTCGCTGTGGCCGCCATGCTGCCACAGCGCGATCAGGCTGCGGCACAGCTCCGGCTCGAACACGCGCGGCAGGATCAGCACCGGCGGCGAACTGCCCTGGATCAGGGCCGGCTCGGGTTCGTCGGCCTCGGCCCGCGCCAGCCCGCCATCGATGGTGTCGGCCAGGCCCGTCACGCCGGGCTCGGCCACGGCCAGCAGCAGGCGCTGGTTGGCGTCGAGCAGCAGCAGGCGCGTCGGCACCGCGGGGCCGCCCTGCACGACCGGCGCCAGCAGCGCCTGGGCGATATTGCGCGCCGCGTCGCACAAGGCGAACAGCGGCTTGCCTTCCATCGGCTGGGGCAGGCTGGTCCAGTCGCGGGTCACGGCATCGGCGCCGGCGCCGATCAGCAGCACCAGCGCCACGCCGGCGCGCCGGCAGGTCTCGACGATGCCGCTGTAGTCGCTGCGCAGCAGGGCCGCCATGCTGTCGGCTGCCAGCAGCGCGACCGGCCCGCCGCGGAACGCCCAGTAGAATTTGCGCATTTCGCCGCCCTGCTCCGGCAGTTCGAAATCGGGCAGCCGGTCGCCCGGCTGCAGCAGGAAATAGGGGATGGTCACGGGCGATCCTCGGGGCCTTGCGCCAGGCGGTTGCGCGATTTGCAAATTGCCGCCCATGATGAGGCCAACCGAGGGGGAAGCGTCAATGATCGAGGTCAAATTCCAGCGCGTCGAGACCAACGGCATTTCCCTGCGGGTGGCGGAAATGGGCAGCGGGCCGTTGGTGCTGTTCTGCCATGGCTGGCCCGAATCCTGGTATTCCTGGCGCCACCAGCTCGAGGCGGTGGCGGCGGCCGGCTTCCGCGCCGTGGCGCCCGACATGCGCGGCTATGGCGCAAGCGAAGCGCCCTCGCCGATCGAAAGCTACACGCAGTTGCACCTGGTGGGCGACATGGTCGGGCTGGTCGGCGCGCTGGGCGAGAGCCAGGCGGCGATCGTCGGCCACGACTGGGGCGCGCCGGTGGCGTGGAACAGCGCGCTGCTGCGACCGGACATGTTCCGTGCCGTGGTCGGCATGAGCGTGCCCTGGACGCCGCCATCGCATATCGACGTGCTGTCGGCGCTGGAGAAGCTCGGCATCAGGACCTTCTACATGCAGTATTTCCAGCGGCCCGGCGTGGCCGAGGCGGAGTTCGAGAAAGATGTCGCGGGGGCGCTGCGGCGCATCTATTTCTCCGGCTCCGGCGACGCGCCCGAGCGCTCGACCTTCGGCGTGCTGGACGAGGGCGGCGGCTTCCTCGACAAGACGGTCAACCCCGACAAGCTGCCGGCCTGGCTGGCGCAAGCCGACCTCGACTACTTTGTCGGCGAGTTCAAGCGCGCGGGCTTCCGCGGCGGGCTGAACTGGTATCGCAACCTGCGCCGCAACTGGGAGCTGTTCGCGCCCTGGCGCGGCCAGCCGATCAAGCAGCCTTCGCTGTTCATCGCCGGCAGCCGGGACGGCGTGCTGAAATTCCCAGCCTCTATGAAGCAGATCGAGGCCTTCCCCAGGACCCTGCCCGGCATTCGCGGCTCGATCATCGTCGAGGGCGCTGGCCACTGGATCCAGCAGGAGCGGCCCGAAGCGGTGAACAAGGCGCTGGTCGATTTCCTCAAAGGCCTCTAGATGGCCCGGAACAAGGCAGCCGCGGCAGACGGCGCGGCGATCTATCCGGAGATGCGCGGCAGGCTGGCGCTGGTCACCGGCGGTTCCAGCGGCATCGGCCTGGCCACCGCCAGGGCCTTCGCGCGCCAGGGCTGCCGCGTGGTGATTGCCAGCCGGCACCAGACCAACGGCCGCGCCGCCGCCGAAAGCCTCAAGCTGTTCGGCGAGGTGCATTATTTGCCGGTCGATGCCGCCGACGGCCAGTCGGTGACGACGCTGTTCGCCGCCATCAAGCAGCGGCACGGCAGGCTCGATTATGCCTTCAACAATGGCGGCAGCGGCGCCGGCGGCAAGGTCGCCACCATGCGCGAGCGCAACTGGCGCCGCACCATCGACGGCTACCTGACCTCGACCTTCCTTTGCCTGCAGGCCGAACTCAACGCGATGGCGGGATCTGGAGCCAAGGACAGCGCGATCGTCAACAATGCCTCGGTCGACGGCTTGCGCGGCTATCCCTTTCCCGGCGGCGCGGCCTATTCCGCCGCCAAGCACGGCGTGCTCGGCCTGACCAAGAGCGCGGCGCTGGAGCACGCCAAAAGCGGGCCGCGCATCGTCGCCATCTGTCCGGGCTGGGTCGCCACCCCGCCGGTGTTGGCCTATACGCGCAGCAAGGAGCGGGCCGAAGGCGTGATCAGGCAGACGCCGCGCGGCCGCATCGGCGAGCCCGACGAGATCGCTTCGGCGGTGCTGTGGCTGTGTTCGGCCGGCGCCTCGTTCGCGGTCGGCACGGTGCTGGCGATCGACGGCGGCTACATGGCCTGAGCCGGGTTGGGCCTGGCGTGCGATCGTTTCAGCGCGCAGCGCTGTAAACGTGAATCGCTCGCTACGCCCAGAATTGCGATCGTTTCAGCGCGCAGCGCTGTAAACGCGAATCGCTCGCCCCAATAATCAACGCTCGGCTTCGAGCGGATTGCCCTTGCGCCCGGCGCGGCTGGGCATGGCGAATTCGGTGGTCAGCAGCCGCTCCGCCAGCTCGACCGAACGGCTGCACAACTGGCAGGCAGCGTCGCGCAGTTCGGCGCTGTGCTGCACGGTGGCGACGTTGTTCTCCATGTCCTCGGCGCTCCAGCCGCGGGTGTGGGCGATATAGGGAAACTGCGGGAACTGGCAGCCCAGCTCGGCGAAAAAGCCCAGCATCTGCCCGGCCACGCCCTGCACGTTGTCCTGGCCGCCGGTGATGATGGCGCCCACCACCTTGTTCTTCAGCAGCACCCGGTTGGCGATGGTGATCTGGTTCTGGATGCAGTTCATGCGCTCGATCATCTTGTAATAGAGCGCCGAGGCGTTGCCCCAGCGGATCGGCGTCGCCACCAGGAACACGTCGCCCCAGTGCACCAGCGCCTCGTAGACCCGGTCGAGCTGATCGTCGGGATCCATCTGCGTGATCGAGCACGGCCAGGTGCAGGCATAGGCCGATTTGGAATAGAAGCCCTCGCAGGGGCGGAAGCGCAGCTCGCGCAGCTTGATGAGCTGGGTTTCGTGGCCGGCATCGGCGGCGTGGCGCAGCGCCGTCTCGAGCAGCGCCTCCGAGGTCGAATAGCGCGGATGGCCGGGACTCATCACCGTGGTGGACAGGCCGACGACGCGGATCGGTCCGGCCGTGCGCTCCTGCCGGCGCGCCACCTTGTGGGGCGGATGGGGCAGGCGCGAGCGTCGCGAGGCGGCGGCGAGCTCGACCAGCACGCGGCCGTTCTCCACCTTCACGCGATGCGAGGGCACCGCATCGCCCTCGTAGCCCGGCTCGCCCAGCCCGGTGAGGCGGTGGAATTTCCAGTAATGCCACGGGCAGACGATGTACTGGCCATCGAGCGTGCCCTGGCCCAGCGGCCCGCCATGATGGTTGCAGGTGCCGCTGACGGCGCCGAACTGTCCGTCCCGGTAGCTCAGCGCCAGGCGATGGCCGCCCAGCATGAGCTGCTGCAAGGGCTTCCGCTTCAATTCGTCGGCCGCGCCCAGGTCGGCCCACTCCTCGCCAGCGCCCGCCGCCGCCAGATCGTCCGCCATGTCTTTCTCCCCCGGCGCGATTGTGCGCCAAGACCGGCAAAAGGAAAGGGCGGCCCCGCCAGTACCTTTGGCGGGCCGCCCTTCGTCTTTTCAGCCGGTGCGGATCGTCCTGGAGGGCGATCCTGGCTCCATGCCGATCTCGCCTAGATGACGATTTCGACCCTGCGGTTCTGCGGTTCGCGCACGCCGTCGGCGGTCGGCACCAGCGGCTGGCTCTCGCCCTTGCCGATGACGACGATGGCCGAAGCGGGGATGCCCTGCTTGATCATGTTGGCCTTGACCGCCTCGGCACGACGCAGCGACAGCGCCATGTTGTACTGCTCGCTGCCCGAACGGTCGGTATGGCCGGTCAGGGTGACGCGGGCGGAGTTGCCGGCCTTGGCGGCGGCAACGGCGTCGTTGATGGTGGTCTGGGCCTGGCTGGTGATGTTCGACTTGTCGAAGTCGAAGAACACGATGAAGCTCTTCTTGGCGGTAGCAGCCGGCGGCGGCGGCGGCGGCGGCGGCGGCGCGGCCGGCGCCGAACCGAAGGTCGCCACCAGGCGCACGAACGGACCGTGCAGCAGATAGTCGCCGCTCGCCTTTTCCTTGTTGTACGGACCGTCGACATGGCCCTTGGTGGCGGCGCCGAAGAAGGCTTCGCCGCGATAGCCGAGCTGGATGCCCACGGTGCTGCCGGCGCCGGTGCCGAAGTTGTAGCCGATGCCGATCTCGCCATCGACGTTGGGTACCACCTTTGTCTTGTTCTGATCCGTGTAGGAATCGGAAGAAGAGGCGTCGTTGGTGCCGAGATAGCTGAGCTCGTGCTTGTCCTTGTACTTGCCCACCAGCAGGGCGCCGGACAGGCCGCCGAAGATATTGAAGCCGCCGCCCAGGCCGAAGGTGCCGTTGGCGCCGACGCGCGGGCCGACGCCGGTGAAGGTGGTCTTGCGCTTGCCGCTGTAGTCGTAATAGACGCCGTGGCCGGTGTTGTAGAGCAGGTTGAGAACCGAGCCGGTGGCCTTCTGGTCGAGATGGGCGAAACGCAGGCCGCCGAACAGCCGCACCGTGGATCCGACGCCGACCGGCATGTTGTATCCGGCCTCGAAGTCGACAGTGACGTAGTCGAATGTGACCTTGAGCTTGTCGGTCAGGATGCTCTCGCCCTGGCTGTAGTTGTAGGTCGAGGTGTCGTCCTTGCCCTTGAGCCAGCCGCCGGAGGCGCCGACGCCGACATCCCAGTTGTTGTTGAAGCGATAGCCCAGCATCGCCTTGCCGCCCCAACCCTTGTCGGCGGCGGTCTTCGAGGTGCTGTAGGGCTCGAACAGGAAGCTGGAGCTGCCGGGATAGCCGTAGTCGTAGGTGTAGTTTTTCACCTTGTCGCCGGCATTCCACATGTAGCGGCCTTCCGCCGACAGGTAGACGCCAGGACCCGTGCTGTACATCTGGGCTTGGGCCGTACCGGCCTGCAGGGCCAGGGCGCCGGCAAGCGCGGTGGTGCTCAGCAGCAGCGAGCGGGACGACAGATGCATGGATTCCCCCAAATGATGCAACACACTGAATTTGCGGCGACTATATGTGAGTTTGGGGCGCCGGGGGAACACCATGATTGCCCGTAGCGAGCCGATCGGGACGACAATCCCGCGCCCTGTGACCTCAGCGAAACAGTGGCAAAAGGTAACTTAATTGTCCTGGCCCTGAGTCTGGTCTTGGCGCAGGAACGGCGCGGGCCGCCGGGTCGCGAGAAACCGTTCGGCGGCCTCGACATAGCCGAAGCGAGCCATCTGCGTGCGATGGTCGTTCAGCAGGCGGCGCACCTGATTGCGGGTCAGCACCGTCTGCCACTGACCGGCTTTGCCCTCGCGGAAGAACACCTCGGCGTTCTTGGGCTTTTCCTTGAAGCCCGCCGCACTCTCCTGCTTCTGCAGTTCGGCGAAGGACGACAATTCGACCGCGCGCCGCAGTTGGGCGGGGTCGCCGCCCAGGCCCAGCCACCCGGTCAGCTCGCCGAAGGTCTCGTAGGGATTGGCCAGCATGTCCTCGTAGCGCATGACGAACAGCGAGCGATTGGGCTTGCCGGTCCATGACGCCACGTTCTCCGACCACGAGCCCAGGATCTGGTAGACGCCTTTCTCGTGCGGCTCCAGCCAGCGGCCGGGCTTGCCCATCAGCGCGATGGTCTCGTCGAGCGAGGCGCTCATGTGATGCGAATAGGACACCGCCACGTCGAGCGGGTTGCGCACGATGTAGATGGCGCCGGCGGTGAGCCGCATGGTGATCATCGGCACGCCGTTATGCGCCACCAGCGCGCTGTGCGACTTGAGGAACACGTAGCCGTCGGCGCTGTCGTGGATGCTCTGGTGCGCCTGCGGGCGGGCACGGTCGACGTCCTCGGGCGTCCATTCTTCCTGCGGCTTGTCGATCAGGTCGCGATACCAGCCCGGCGCGTTGTCGGTCGAGGTCAACGACGTCATGTCGTTGATGTCGTGGGCGCCTTCGCCCTGGCGGATGTAGTTGTGCAGGAAGGCGCGCGTCCAGGTATTGCCGGACTTGGGATACGACGCCAGCCAGATCAGTCCGCCCATTGCATCTGATGCCCGCTTGGAAATGCTGGAAGCGGCCATAGTGCCGTGGAAGCCATGCGCCGTCTACGCGCAGCAAAAAGGGCGGCCTGTGGCCGCCCTTTCCGATCGATATGGAAGCTCGCCGCTAGACGACGATCTCGCCTAGATGACGATCTCGACCCTGCGGTTCTGCGGTTCGCGCACGCCGTCGGCGGTCGGCACCAGCGGCTGGCTCTCGCCCTTGCCGATGACGACGATGGCCGAAGCGGGGATGCCCTGCTTGATCATGTTGGCCTTGACCGCCTCGGCACGACGCAGCGACAGCGCCATGTTGTACTGCTCGCTGCCCGAACGGTCGGTATGGCCGGTCAGGGTGACGCGGGCGGAGTTGCCGGCCTTGGCGGCGGCAACGGCGTCGTTGATGGTGGTCTGGGCCTGGCTGGTGATGTTCGACTTGTCGAAGTCGAAGAACACGATGAAGCTCTTCTTGGCGGTAGCAGCCGGCGGCGGCGGCGGCGGCGCGGCCGGCGCGGCAGGCGCCGAACCGAAGGTCGCCACCAGGCGCACGAACGGGCCATGGGTGAAGACGTTGGCCGAGTGCGAGGTGAAGCTCGACTCGATCACATTGGCGTCGCTGGCCACGCCCCACCAGGCGTCGCCGCGATAGCCCACCTGGATGCCGACGGTCGAGCCGCTGCCGGCATTGAAGTTGTAGCCCAGGCCGATTTCGCCCTCGAGGTTGGGGACGACCTTGGTCTTGTTCTTCTTGCCGCTGACGTGGTTGGTGCTGGTGTTGCCGTCGGTAGTGGTGTTGTGCGCCGACAGCGACAGCTTGTCCTTGAACTTGCCGAACAGCACCGCGCCAGCGACGCCGCCGAACACGTTGAAGCCGCTGTTGCCCAGGCCGAACGTGCCGTTCACGCCCAGCCGCGGGCCGATGCCCCAGAAGGTGGTCTTGCGCTTGCCGGCTGCCGTGGCGGTCGAGCTGGAGAAGCAGGAGCCGTCGCGCCCGAAGCATTCGTAGTTGAAGGCATTGGCCTTGGCGGTCTGGTTGAAATGGGCGAACCGGATGCCGCCAAACAGGCGCAGGTTCGAGTTGTTGCCCATGGTCCAGTTGTAGCCGGCTTCGAAGTCGGCGACCTGGTAGTCGAGCTTGGTCTTCAGCGTCTGCGAATTCTCTTCGTCGATCGTGCTGGAGGCGAAGGACTTCTTGCCGTTCTTCAGCCATGCGCCGGAGAAGCCGAAGCCGACGTCCCAGTTGTTGTTGAAGCGGTAGCCGAGCATGGCCTTGCCGCCCCAGCCGTTGTCGGCGCGAGCCTTGACGCCGGCGCCGTCGTCGTCGTCGTGAAGCTCGCCGATGATCGTATCGGTGCCGTTGCCGCTCCAGAGCTTGCTCTGGTCGCTGTGATTGAAAACGTAACGGCCTTCTGCCGAGATGTAGAAGCCCGGGCCGGTCGAGTACATCTGCGCATGCGCGCTCTGGCCGTCGAGCGCCAGCAGGGCGACGAAGGCGGTACCGGCCAGCAACGACGTGCGGAATTGCTGCTTGTTCATTTTGTCCTCATCTTCAGGATCGACCGGCGTGTAGATTGGGGTCGAAGCCAGTTGCGAATATCCGGACAAAATTGCCAAGTAAATCGCTGTAATTCCAATACGATTGCCGAATGACTGGCGAAACGGGAATGATGTAACCCGAAATCAACACTGGCGCTGCGCTGCGGGCTGCGCCTGCAATGACCGGAATGCCGACGGCAAATAAAATGCATAGACTGGATTTTGATGCCGTCGGCGGCACCGGCACCGCAGCGCGAAACGGATCAAGCGGAGGAGGAAGAGATGGGCGAATCGGTGAAGGTCACGGTCAAGGACGGCACGTTCTCGGGCTATCTCGCCAAGCCGGCATCGGGCAAAGGACCGGGCGTGCTGGTGATCCAGGAGATCTTCGGCGTCAACAAGGTGATGCGCGATATCTGCGACGGCTATGCTGCCCAGGGCTATGTCGCGCTATGCACCGACATCTTCTGGCGCCAGGAGCCGGGCGTCGACATCACCGATCAGTCGCAGGCGGAGTGGGACAAGGCGTTCGCGCTGTACAAGGGCTTCGACGAAGCCAAGGGCGTCGACGACCTGATCGCCTCGCTGGCCTATCTGCGGCAGGTGCCCGGTTGCAGCGGCAAGGTCGGCGTCACCGGCTACTGCCTGGGCGGCAAGCTTACCTATCTGATGGCCTGCCGCTCCGACTGCGATGCTGCGGCGGCCTATTACGGCGTGGCCATCGATGCCGCGCTCGACGAAGCGCGCAACATCAAGCGGCCGACCATCCTGCACATCGCCGAGAAGGACGGCTTCGTGCCGCCCGAGGCGCAGGCCAAGATCAAGGCCGCGCTCAAGGACCATCCGCAGGTGACGATCTATACCTATCCCGGCAACGACCACGCCTTCTGCCGCGTCGGCGGCCAGCACTACGATGCCGCCGCCTGCAAGGCTGCCAACGGCCGCACCATGGAGCTGTTCA
Organism: uncultured Hyphomicrobiales bacterium; assembly: GCA_964458605.1. Lineage (GTDB taxonomy): Bacteria > Pseudomonadota > Alphaproteobacteria > Reyranellales > JAQSWP01 > JBBSNV01. The sequence goes on from CAYWLS010000004.1 coordinate 36,042, forward strand.
GGAAGACGCTGGGCTGAGACGGAGGTCCGCCGGCGCAACAGAAAAGGGGCGGGTGTACCCGTCCCTTTTCGGCGCATCGGCCGGTCGGCTGGGCGACCGGCGACGCTTCCGCGGTTCAGCGGCCTTCGCACACCAGATCGCCATCCAGGTTGCGGATGCGCTGGCCCGGGCAGCGGTCGAGATCGATCGAGGTGCGGATCACCGCGCCGCCGCGATGCTTGCAATAGGCGATCAGCGTGTCGCCCTCGATCTTGGGATTGTTGCAGCTCTGCCGCCAGTCGCCGTCGGGCAGGCTGTAACGCGCGCCGTAGCTGGCGCCGCCGCATTCCAGGCGGCCGTTGTCGTTGTACACCGGACCCGCCGGGCAACGGCCGAGATCGAGCCGGGCGTTGTTGGCGTAGCCGTCGCGCTTGGCGCACACCGCGACCAGGTCGTTGCCGACGATCTGCGCGTTGTTGCAGCTGTAGCGCCACGGGCCGGCGGGGAAGCGGTCGTAGCTCGGCACATAGGCGTAGTTGGGCGCGTAGCCCGGCGCCGAGACGTAGTCGCACACCAGCATGCCGTCGCTGTTGGACACGGTGCTGCCCCGGCAGGTGCGCAGGTCGAGCGCGGTGTGGCGCCAGCCGCCGTCGACGGTGCGGCACTCGGCGTTGATCACGCTGCCGTCGCGATCGACGTTGCGGCAGGTGTCGCGCCAGTAGCCGGGCGCATAGTCCTGGGCCTGCGCCATCGAGGGCAGGGCCAGGATGGAAAGCGCCACCAGCAACAGGAAGGTCGCGATCGAAACGATCAAAGCCCAAGGGGAAAGAGTTGCCGAACGCATGTCTTGCTCCATGTTGTGTCCAGCCTTTGTTCGTTTTGCGCTTTGCCCTCCAGGCGCCGAACGCGGTAAGGGAGAACCGATATGGAGTCGAACGTCAGGCGCGGCGGCGGGTTCCGCCGAAGCGCTTGAGAGGCCGCGTCGTCGCGGCCTATGGTGAAGCCTGCCGATCGAGGCCTGGTCAAGGATCGACATGTCTGGAAATTCCGCCTGGTTCCGCCTTCCCGCCGCCGCGCTGCTGGCCGGCTTGCTGCTCGGTCCGTCCATCGCCTGGGCCGGGCTCGCCGAGGGCGAGGCCGCCTTCGCCCAGCGCGACTGGCGTACCGCGACGCGCGAGTTGCGGCCGCTGGCCGAGCAGGGCAACGCGCGCGCCCAGTACCTGATGGGCAGCATCGCGCGCTTCAACCAGGATGCCGGGCGCGAGGATCCGACCCAGGCGATCGGGTGGTATCGCAAGGCGGCGGCGCAGGGCCTGCCCGAAGCGCAACGCGAACTGGCCTTCATGCTGATCAACGCCAAGCCGCCGCAGACCGCCGAGGCGGTTTCCCTCTACACCGCCGCCGCGCAGCGTGGCGATGCCGAGGCGCAGTACCAGCTGGGCGCGCTCTACGATCGGGGCCTGGGCGTGCCGCCGGATCTGGCGCAACGCCAGGCCTGGTGGAACAAGTCGGCGGCGCAGGGCTATGCGCCGGCGCTGGTGGCGCTGGCCGAGCTGGCGCGTTCGGGCGACGGCATGCCGAAGAACGACGCCGAGGCGGCGCGTCTTTATCGCGAGGCCGCGCAGCGCGGCTCTTCGGAAGGCGCGGTCGAGCTGGCGCGGGCGCTGGCGGCCGGACGCGGCATCGCCCGCAATGCCGGCGAAGCCTGGCAGTGGTACAGCTTCGCCATCGCCCTGGCCGGCGCCGGCCGCGTCGCCGATTCGATGCAGGCCGAGCGCGGCCAGCTGGGCGGCCAGCTCACCGCGGCGCAACGCAACGATGCGGAGACCAAGGGCAAGGCGCTGGCGGCAAAGTTCATGGCCCAGCCCAAGCCGCGCCGGCCGATGCCCGACGAGCCGCCACCGCCGCCGCAGCGGCGGCCTTGAGATCGCCGTCGCAGCGGCGGCCTTGAGATCGCCGCTGGCGCCGGCCCTGATCCGCGCCAGCGATCGTCGCTAGAGCGGGCCGCGATAGGCCTGTTCGACGAAATCGTCGATCTGCTTTTCGGCCGCCGGGTCGGCGCCGATCTTCCGGCCGATGATGCGGCCGAAGGAGATCTTCTGCGCCGCCGGCCACTGGCCTGGCTGCCACAGGCCCGAGCGCAGCACCGACTTGGCGCAGTGGAAATAGGCCCGCTCGATCCTGATGCGGATGGCCAGCAGGGCGGGCCGGCCGCGCGCGCTCAGCGATTGCAGCAAGGCAGGATCGGCGTGGATCTCGGCCTGGCCGGAGAAGCGCAGGGTCTCGCCGGTGCCGGGCCGCAGCGCGATCGCGCCGACTCGGCCATTGTGCAGGATGTTCTGCAGCCCGAAGGCCAGATTGTTGCCGGCGCGATCCGGCAGCACCACGGTGCGCGGATCCTCGCCCTTGACGAAGCCCGGCTCGTCGCCCTTGGGCGAGACCTCGATGCTGCCGTCGCGTCCCGCCGTCGACAGCAGCAGGAACGGCGAGGCGGCGAGGAATTCGAGCGCCTGCGCGTCGAGATGATCGAGCAGCTTGGCTTTGGTGGTCTCGCGCGGCGGCGGCAGGATCTGGCGCAGCTCGGCTTCGCTGGTGATGCGCATGGCGGGCCTCCGATGGACGACGTGCGGGCAGGGCGCGCGGGCGCCCGCGATCAGCCCCTGCCGGTCGGCCGCTCCAGGCGGCGCGCCACTTCGTCGAGCTGGTCGTAGTCGGTGCAATGCAAAGTCACGCTGGTGGCTTCGCTGTTGGGTCTGACCGCCAGCTCGACCTTCAGCCCCAGCGCCTGCTCCAGCCGGCGCCGCAGCGCCTGGGCGTCGGCGCTGAGCCGCGTCGCGGTGGACGAGCCGGGCACGCGCGGGCTGCTGGCGCGGCGGGGCCGGGAATCGGTCTGCGCCAGCTTTTCCGCCTCGCGCACCGACAGGCCCTGCTCGACGATCCGCGTCGCCAGGGTCTCGACTTCGGGCGAGGCGGCGATGGCGCGCGCATGGCCGGCGCTGAGGCGCCCCTCGTCGAGCAGCCGGCGCACGCTTTGCGGCAGCTCGAGCAGGCGCAGGGCGTTGGCGATATGCGAGCGGCTCTTGCCCAGCGCCGCGGCCAGCTCTTCCTGCGTGGCGCCGAATTCCTTTTTCAGCCGGTCGTAGCCTTCGGCCTCTTCGATCGCCGACAGGTCCTGGCGCTGCAGATTCTCGACCAGCGCGATCTCCAGCGCGTCGCGGTCGGAGAAGCTGCGCAGCACCACCGGCACGTCGTGCAGCTTGGCGCGCTGGGCGGCGCGCCAGCGGCGCTCGCCGGCCAGGATCTCGTAGGCGTCTTTGCGCCCGGCGACCGGCCGCACCACGATGGGCTGCAGCATGCCCTTTTCCTTGAGCGAGCCCGCCAGCTGGTCGAGCGCGGTGTCGTCGAAGCGCCGCCGCGGCTGGAAGCGGCCGGGCTGCAGGTATTCGACCGGCAAGGTGACGGCCTCGCGGCGCAGCGCGTCGAGTTCGGCATTGGCCGATCGCGCCGGCGGGGCGGCGGAATTGGCCGGCGCGGGCGGCGCCGGTTCTCCTCGCGCCGGGCCGTCGGGTTCGTCGCGCAGCAGCGCGGCCAGGCCGCGGCCCAGGCCCTTGGTCGGCCGGCTGGCGGCCTTTTTGTCGTCCTCGCTCATTCCGCCATCCTAGCGGGACTCGCGGGGCCATGGGGAGGCCCAGTTCGCGGGTCCGACGGCGGTCGGGCTGCGGCTGGCGGACGAAATGCCGCGCCAAGCTTCCCGCGCGGGAAGTCTCGTGCCGGGTTGCGCGTTGTCGTTAGATCGGGCGCCGACCGGTACCGAGCCGGTGGTCATCGAGCGGAGGACGGAATGGGCAAGGTTGGCAATCGGATGCTGGCGGGCATGGTCGTGGCGGCGCTTTCGGTCGCGGGTTGGGGCGCGCTGGCCCAGGACGGCAAGTCCCAGGACGGCAAGTTCCCTGGCGGCATGGGCCATGGCGGCACGAGCGGCATGTCCATGAGCCACGGCAACATGGCGATGGACGAATACATGGGCGCGATGGATCGCATGCAGAACGGCATGAAGATGCAGTCCAGCGGCGATGCCGATATCGACTTCGTGCGCATGATGATCCCGCACCATCAGGCAGCGGTGGAGATGGCGCAGACGCAGCTCAAATACGGCAAGGATCCGCAGATCCGCAAGCTGGCCGAAGATATCGTCGCCGCGCAGAATCGCGAAATCGCCCAGATGAAGGCCTGGCTGGCGCAACACGACAAGCGCTAGAGCCGACCGGCAGGATGGAAGCGTTGCCGGCTTCCGTCCTGTCCCGATCTGCGCCCGCGTGGCGCGCCCGGATCGCCTACTTGCTGGCGGCGAAGCTGCCGACGGCCAGGTAGTTCAGGCCGTCGATGCGGAAATTGCCGCCGACCGCCGCCACCGGATCGCCGCCGCCCTTGAAGAAGGAGCCGTTGATGCTGATCGACCGGCCGGCGCTGCCGCTGCCGTTGCCGAAGAAGTCGCGTGGATTGACCGGCGCGGTACCCAGCCCGACATTGCTGAACGAGGCGCCGTCGAAGTTGTTGATGGTGGCGGTGCCGCTGCGGGTGGCGAAGTTCCATTGCTGGGTATAGTCGCCCACTGCGGCGTAGGACGCGCCGTTGTTGGACACGTTGCCCATCATGTGGCCGGTGTAGCTGGCGCTGACATTGCCGGTGGGGATTTCGCCGATCCCGGGCAGGGTGCCGGCCACCCAGGTGCCGACCGGCACGATGTCGTGTTCGCCGGCGCGCGGGCCGGAGGTGTATTTTAGGTCGGCCGCCCAGTAGCCCCAGGTGAGATAGGCGCAGGTGCAGGGCGTGACGCCGGCCGCCGCGAACAGGCTGTTTTCGACCGCGCCGCCGCTCACCATCGAGATGTTGGCGACGATCGGATTGGTGCTGACGCCGTTGCTGTAGGAGCTGGGCGTGCCCGGCGACTGCGTGGCGCCGAACACCTTGTCGTCGATATAGGCCGAGGACTGGTCGTAGGCCCCGCTGGTCGAGCCAAAGCGCAAGGTGGTGCCGCCGGGCCCGTCATTGGCGTCGTGCAGGTCGAAGGTCGCCGCCACCCGGTTGGTGCTGGGCGAGGTGGTGATCGTCACCTTGGTGGGATCTTCGTTGGCCAGCACGGCGACGCCGATCTGGCCCAGGCTGTTGCGCGTGTCGGCCAGGCCGGCGGCATAGCCCTGCAAGGTGCCGCCGGTGCGGCTGTTGGGCGTGGTGGTCGAGGTGGTGCCGTTGACCGCCGCGCTCAGGAAGTAGTAGCCGCTGCCGTTGGGATCGGCGATCGGCTGGTCGAGCGCCGCCTGCGGCGTGCGCGTCGTGGTGCCGCTCTCCGAGTTGATCGATTCGGGCACGAACGCCATGTTCTGGCCGGACGAGCCGAAGATGCCGTCGCTGTTGGCTGTCTCGACCGTGCCCAGCGCGCCGCGGAACACTTCGCTGCCGCTGCTGCCGTCGGGCCGCAGATAGGCCTGGAACGAGCCGCCGGCGTAAGGCGCGTTGCCTTTCTTCTCGTCGGTATAGTAGCTGCCCACGGCCAGGCTGAAGAACGAGGACTGGCTGGCGCCGCTGCCGCTGAAGCCCAGCGAGGCCTGCATGAACACCGAGCGCTGCGCCGACAGCGACGCGGTGGCGTTGTTGATGTTGGCCGAATAGGCCGAGTAGAGCGGCGAGTAATAGGCGTTGTCGATCGCCGCGCTGGACACGTTCTCGGGCAGGAACGGCGCGCTGCCGCCCAGCGCCACCATGGTGTGCTGGCCGAAGCCGGCGATCGGGAAATTGGCGGTCGGGGTCGGGATGCCGCCCACCACCATCAGCGTGTTGAGGTTGTTGTTCACCTCGCCGACCACATAGGCATAGAAGCTGGAATCGCTCGCCACGTAGCCGGTGCCCGACAGCGGCCCGTAGGTCGAGGAGCTGTTGCCGGAATTGACCGCGACGAACCCGCCCGGATTGAACGGCAAGGTGACGCTGGCGCCGTTGGCGGCGCCCAGCGTGATGGTGTCGCCGCTGACATCGGCGGTGCCGATCAGCGAATTGTTGGCCGGATCGCGCGGCGCGGCCAGGGTGGCGGTGCTGAAGCTGGTGAAGGGCTGCTGGCGCAGCAGGCGGCCGTCGGCCAGGGTGCCGGTCGGCGGGGTCAGCGTGTTGTCGGTGACGACGGTGATGGTGCTGGTGTCGTTGTTGCCGCCCGTGCCGCCGTTGCCGCCGCTGTTGTTGGGGTTGTTGACCTTGCTGAAGCTGTTGGCGCCGGTGTTGATGGCGCCGGTTGTGACGGTGCTGACGCGCGCGCCGCCGGCGAAGCGGCCTTCCAGCATGGCCAGCACGCCGTCCAGCGAATCGGGGCCGATCAGATGCGGCGATGACGGCGCCTGGCCTTTCTTGAGGCTGATGGCCGAGCCCGGCCGCATCGCGCTTTCGACGCCCAGCGGCGTGGCCACGGTCAGCTTGTCGCCGAACATGAAATAGCTGTCGACCGATTGCGGGTTCTGCGCGTCGATGATGACGATGCCGCCACGGATGCCGATGGTGGCCGAGCCGACCTTGACGGTGGCGTCCTCGCCCTTGGTGATCTTGCCGCCGACCAGGCGCAGCACGCCCTTGCCCAGGCTGAGCGCCAGGGTGCCGGTGCCCTTGTCGGGATCGTAGACGAACTTGTCGAGGATCAGGTCGCTGTTGGGACCGATGGTCAGCGCGCTGCCGTCGAGGAACAGCAGATGGGCCTGATCGTTCGGGCCGGTGGTGATGCGCTCGTTGGCGAACACGTCGACGCCGACCGTCAGCACCTGCTTGGGCTGCTGCGGCGGCTCGCCGACCGGGCCGCCATTGGCGGTGCTGGTGACGCCGATCTTGGCCCAGGCCGGAACGGCGAGCGGTGCGGCCAGCGCGGTGCCGGCCAGCAGCAGCGGGATCAGACGGGCGAGACGATACGTCATGGTCATCCTCCTTGCGCGGCTCAATAACGGTAGGCCACGCCAAGCATGCCGATGTAGTTGATGTACTCGTAGTTGGCCACGGTCGAACTGCGCGAGTTGCGCGAGGCCTGGCCGATGACGGCCCAGTCCTCGGCGAACGGCGCGGTAAGCGTCGCCGACAGGCGCCACTCGCGGTCGCGATGCTCGGTGTTGGCATCGACGGTCGGATCGGGCTGCTTGTAGTTGGTCCACACCCGGGTCGCCAAGGCCGACACCGACCAGTTGCGGTCGACCGGGCCGAACGGGCCGGCGAAGGTGCCGGTGGCGCCCCCATAGACCTGGATCTCGCGATAGGTCTCGTAGGAGGCGTTGGCGTAGAACCAGGTATAGCCGCCGCCGCCCACCAGGGTGAGCCAGGGCGTGACCGGGACTTCGGCGTAGCCGCGCATGGTCCAGCTGTCGCCGCTGCGGTCGGAGTTGAACGGCCGCACCGAAGAGTTGTGGTAGAGACGCTTCTGCCAGTCGCCGGCGATGCCGATGGTGGCCAGCAGCTGTTCGCCGCGCTTGAAATAGTGTTCGACGCTCATGCCGCCGGTCGGCGCGAAATAGTCGGTGCGCTTGTCGAGCAGCACGTAGTCCATGCCGACATAGGGCCGTGCCCAGGTGTCGTCGTAGATCCAGGTGCGCGGACCGGAAGTGATGCTGGCATAGGCCAGGTTGACGTCGCTGCGCTTGAACTGGCGCGCGCCGTAGACCACCACCTGGGTGTCGATGGCGTCGCCGTATTGCGTGCCGAGGTCGTAGAGATGGCGCGCCGCGGCCAGGGCGAAGACGTTCCAGTCCTTGGTCGCGGTCGAATTGTCGTCGAGATGGGCGTTGATGCCGCCGACCTTGATGTCGCCGGTCGGCGCGGCATTGGCGTTGGACTGGTAACGCATGCCGGCATAGGCGAAGCCGGACAGGCGCGAAGGCGAGGCGGCCTTCTCGATCAGGCCCAGCACCTTTTCGGCGCGCTCGCGCACTGGCGGCGGCAGGTCGGGCGATTCCAGGGCACGGGCGATGTAGCTGCGCGCGGCGGCGAACGATCCCAGCCGGTAATAGAGCACGCCCAGCTCCAGCCGCACGCGCGGCAGGTTGGGATTGAGCAGCAGCATGCGCTCGAGCGCGCTGACGGCGCCTTCCAGGTCGCCGACCGCCGAGGCCAGCTCGGCGAAGCGGAAGGTTTTGTCGAGATTGCCGGGGTCGGCGATCATCGCCTTGAAGGCATCGTTGTAGGCGGCGCGCAGCGAGGCGGGATCGACCGGCGTGACGGTGCCGGGCGGCGCGGGCGGCGGCACCGGCGTGGGCTGCAGCTGGTTGCTGTCGCCGATCGCCGCCAGCAGCAGCGGCTTCTGCGGCGGCTCGACCGGCTTCAGACCCAGCTGTTTCTGCGTGCCGGCGCTGGGCGGCAACGGTTTGCTGGGTGCGGCCTTGGCGGTCTTGGACGAATGCGCCGCATCGCCGCCCGGAGGAACAAGGGTGGGCGGCGTGATCGGCGTGCCGTCGGCGGCTTCGGTGGTCGATTCGGCGATAACGGCGCGACGGATGGTGATGGCGGTGGGGGAGTTGTCGGTGGATGGCGCATCGCCGGGCACCATCACCGCCGCGCGCGGTGCGGGAATGTCCTGGGCGCGGGCGGCGGCAAAGGGAAGCGAACACAGCAGCGATGTGCCCAGCAGCAGGGCGGCAATCTTGACGCGCGCGAAGCCGTCGCGATCACGCAACGGTGCTCGCAAATAACTTGGCGACGCGGCCAAGCAGGCACGCGCCTTCACACCGAGGCCAACCGCTCTCGTCACCCTGCCCTCACACGACTTGAACGTCGCGTCGTGCATATCGGTTTTCCAAGACTACCGAATGACTTCGCAGCGTTTTTTACTGTCGTTCACCAGCAGCATATCGGCTTTTCAGGTGACGTCTTCAAAAATGCATTTGCACTGACAACGCAATAATATGGGGCAAGCCGAGGTCAACGTAACTGTTTCGTCCGTTGCGGGGACGGTTCAGGACGTTCTTGGCCTCGCTGAAACGAAGGCTGGACGGCTAGAGCTATTTATTGCCGCCACCGCCGCCGCCACCTCCACCTCCGCCGCCACCGCCGCCACCGCCACCGCCGCCACCGCCGCCGCCGCCGCCGCCGGAACCGCCATTGCCTCCCGAACCTCCGGCGCCGCCGTTACCGGTGCCGCTGCCACCGTTACCGGTGCCCGGTCCGGATCCGCCTGTATTGCCCCCACCGTTGCCGGGATTGCCTTCGTTGCCGTTGCCGTTGCCGGGTCCGCCGCTGGGTCCGCCACTGGGTCCGCCACCGGGACCGCTGGGCGATGCACTGGCGGCCGGCCCAGGCGCAGCGGGTGCCGTACCCGTTGGCGAGGAGATGCTGGTCGATACGCTGCAATTCACGTCGACATTTAGGGTCTGGCCGGGAGTAGCGACATAGGGGTCGAAATTCCGCGGGCGACCGCAAGGCACCAAAGTAACCACACCTTGCAGAACTTCGAGGCTTGTCGCCCCGTCGGCATACACCGCAAGAATGAACTCCGTGCCACGAATGCCGATAGTTGCGGCGGGAGTCTGGAATTTCATGCCGTTCGACTTGACGTTGCCAGACACCCAACGCATCACGCCGCGAGCCAGCGTCATGGCGCCTTGGGCGCCTTGGGGATTGTAGACGTAGGTATCGATCTGCAGCTCGCTGCCGGTGCCCAGTCGCAGGTCGCTGCCATCGAGGAACCTGACGTGCAGCTTTCCTTTGTCGGAGGTGCTGATGATGTCCTGCATGAACACCTTGTCGCTGACATTGAGTACGGCAGGCTGGCTGCCGCCGGCGCGTCGCAGGCCGTCGGGCTCGATTTCCTGGACGCTGCCGACTTCGGTGACGGGCTGCTGGGCCCAGCTGCTTGTCGAGTAGCAGAGGGCAGACGCCGCCAGCATCAGGCTGACGATCGATCGGCGAGAATTGCGCGTGTTGCCCATGGGACTTCCTCCCTTCCGAAAATTCCGTTTGGTGCTGCCATTGTCGAGCGCCGTCGCGGCTGTAGAGGCGTGGAGTCGCACAATCTGCGGTGCGCGTCCGATACTACGATGTGAATTGGCTGCCCGGAGCCTGGCATCGAATACCGTGCGCACAGTACTCCCACTATGATGAGGCAGAATGAATTTATTGTGCAGATAGAGCGCAAAAAGTATGAGGGATAATTCTTATTATTATTTAAATGGTCGGCGAGACATCGGCCTTTGGCGCCACTGTTCGTCCGGTCGGTGCGGCAAAAGAAAAGGCCGGTCCCCGGGAGGGGACCGACCTCGTTCTCGAACCGGCCGGCGGCGGCGCGCAGCCGCCCCCTGCGTCCAGCCGAAGTGGCGTTAGGCCAGCTTCAGGTTGGAGGCGGCGTCGCGGCCGCGCTGGTTGGTGATGTCGAACGAGACCTTCTGGCCTTCGTTCAGACCCGGCAGGCCGGCCTGCTCGACGGCGGTGGCGTGCACGAACACGTCCTTGCCGCCGTCCTGCGGCTGGATGAAGCCGTAGCCCTTCTGGGCGTTGAACCACTTAACGGTACCGATAGCCATGATTGGCTCCTTTGCAAGTAATGGCCGCCGCCCTGCCGCCACCCCGGCGGATTGGAACGGCGACCGGCCGCGCAGAGCGTTGCGCGGCGGCCGACAAGTCGAAGTTAGGGAGGCTGTAGTCAGAAGCGTCGGCTTGCGGTTCGCAAAGGAAGCGGCAGGCTCACGGCGCCAATGGCAAAGTCGTGCCAAAACGTCGATATGTGCGGGGAGATATAGGGGGAATGGGGGCAAAAGACAAGATTGCACGGGTCGTGGGACCCGGGCTGGCCGGACAGACCGGGCGGTACCGGCACCGCTCTGGCGGCACGGCGCGGCGCGATGCCATGTTGCCGAGCAAAGAAAAAGGGCCGACATGGCCGGCCCCTTCCCGATTCTATCGCCAGCGGCGCGGCCCTGGGGCCTGGCCGGCGATCGGCGTGCAATCAGCCGATCGCGCGCAGATTGGCGGCCGCTTCGCGACCGCGCTCGGTGGCGACGTCGTAGGACACTTTCTGGCCCTCGTTGAGGCTATGCATGCCGGCGGCTTGCAGCGCCGAGACGTGCACGAACACGTCCTTGCCGCCGTTGTCCGGCTGGATGAAGCCGAAGCCTTTTTGGGAATTGAACCACTTGACGGTACCGTTGGCCATGACTGGCGCTCCTTGGAATAGAAGGGCCCATGGAATCGGCGCCACCCTGGCGACCGCACCATGACCCCGACCGCGCGAACGTCGCGCGGGGCCGACAACCAGACTTAGGGAAGATCTTGAAGGGAGCGTCGAGCGGAGGCCTGCATGGCCGGAGCCGGGGCAGGAAGTGGCGCAGAACGATAGCGGCAAGACGCCTTAGCGAAGATTGTGGGCCAGCCTATACGCGAGAACCGAGGCGGAAGCAAGGCGGGTCGAATCGCCGGCGGGCGGTGCTGTAGAGAGCGGGTGTGCTCGTACCTCCGGGATTGACGGAAGGCCGCAAGCCATCGTCATTTCCGATTATCGATTTTCTTCGAAAAGCGGTGTGGAATAACTATCGCTGGCCAATCGCCGTCATGCGGCCAAATAATGTTTTCGGCCCGGAGCCGGTGAGGTATTATGAAAAAAGGGAAAAACAACCTTTGATTGCATTGGTTCAATTCGCTGAATCGTTAGTTGCATGGACCGGCTGACGCCTGAGAGGCGCAGTTGGCTGATGTCCAGAGTCAAGGGCAGGAACACCGTGCCCGAGCTTCTGGTCAGAAGCTTGATCCATCGGATGGGGTTTCGTTTTCGGCTGCACAGAAAGGACCTTCCGGGAAAGCCGGATATCGTTTTTCCGTCGCAGAAGAAGGCGATTTTCGTGCACGGTTGCTTTTGGCATCGACACAGAGGATGCAAATACGCGACCGATCCGAAGACCCGCAAAAGATATTGGCATGAGAAATTCGAAGCCAACGTCGCGCGAGACGACAGGACGGTCAGGAGATTGAGAGCGGCGGGCTGGAGAGTAATGGTGGTTTGGCAATGCGAGACGAAGGAGCCCGAGAGGCTCCTTAACCGGCTGGCTGGATTTTTGGCGAAGGAGATGCGGAATGGCTAGTGTCAGGCCTATCGGAGTGGATTTGTTTGCCGGCGCGGGTGGAATGAGCCTGGGCTTCGAGCAGGCAGGCTTCGATATCGTTGCCGCCGTTGAGCTGGATCCAGTTCATTCTGCCGTTCATAAATTCAACTTTCCCGAGTGCGCAGTACTGCCTCGCTCCGTCGTTGGCTTGACGGGTGCGGAGATCAGACGGCAAGCGAGGATCGGAAACAAAGCTGTCGATGTCGTATTCGGCGGCGCTCCTTGCCAAGGATTTTCTTTGATCGGGCATCGTGTTCTCGACGACCCTCGCAATAGCTTGGTCCGGGAGTTCGTTCGCATCGTCGCCGAACTGGAGGCCAAGTTTTTCGTATTCGAGAACGTCAAAGGACTGACCGTCGGCAAACATCGAAAGTTTTTGGATGAGCTGATCGAGGCGTTCGAGGAGATCGGATACATCGTTCGCGCGCCGTGGAGCGTGCTGAACGCATCGTCTTATGGAGTACCTCAGGATCGCGAGCGGCTATTCCTATTGGGCGCTCGCAAGGGCTATGCGACCCCGAAATACCCGCTACCGACCACTCACAAGCCTGGCGAAGAAGCGCTTGGGTTGACCCCGGCGCCAACCTGCGAAGAAGCGCTAGCCGATTTACCCGACGCGGATTCCTTCGAGGAATTGCTTGAGGCGGATGCTACTTCGAACGGGAAATGGGGCAAACCGTCGCCATATGCCAGAGATCTCAGATGTCTGGACAACGACGCATGGAAGTTCGGATATGTCCGTGAATGGAATCCTGGCGTGCTGACATCGAGCATGCGCACCGTCCACACCGAGATATCGAAACGTCGCTTTCGGCAGACGGCGCCAGGCGATGTCGAACCGATTTCGCGGTTCTTTCGCCTTCCTGCGAACGGTCTATCCAACACCTTGCGCGCAGGAACCGATTCGGCTCGCGGCGCCTTCACGAGTCCTCGACCGATCCACTACAAGTTTGCCCGCTGCATCACCGTGAGAGAAATGGCGCGGCTCCACGGTTTTCCGGATTGGTTCCGGTTGCACTCGACGAAATGGCACGGGGCACGTGAGATCGGCAACGCGGTCCCGCCGCCGCTGGCGCGAGCCGTCGCGTCCGAGGTCTTGAAGGCAGGCAGGCGGACGCCGACCGTGCCGGAGCGCTCCGTGGTTCTCGGCGAGCCTTTGTTGCTGGAACTGGATATATCGGCAGCGTCTGAATATTGGGGGATCGAAAATCCAATTCGCGGGCGCGATCGCAAGAGCGGCGCCAGAAAGCGAAAGCAGCAGGAAATTGAGAACGATTTCCGTGGATCGGCTATAGTTGGGAATGGCTAGAAGCGACGGGTCGTCAAATCGCTACAAGGCAATTATCAGCGCGATCTTCTTCGATCATTGGAAGAAGAACTCCAAGGAATTCGAGTTCGCCAGGGCCGAGATCAAGGAGCAGGCGAGACAATTGCGCATAGAATTGCCCGACAATTTGGGTGACGTGCCTTACTCGTTTAGATATCGCGTGCCCCTTCCGGACGAAATCATCAATACACAGCCCAAAGGCATGGAGTGGATTATCGAGGGAGCCGGTCGTTCTCGATATCGATTCAGGCTAGTTCAAGCTACAAGAATCAGGCCGCGAGCGGATTTGCTGCAGATCGCAATTCCGGATTCTACTCCCGAAATAATTCGAGCCTATGCATTGGACGATGAGCAGGCGTTGCTGGCGATCGTTCGGTACAATCGTTTGATAGACACGTTTCTCGGCCTCACTACGTACAGTTTGCAGAATCATCTGCGGACCACAGTCAAGGGCATAGGCCAAATCGAAATCGACGAACTCTATATCGGTCTCGACAAGAGAGGCTGCCACTACGTAATTCCGGTGCAGGCGAAAGGCGGGTCGGATCAGATCGGTGTTGTGCAGACCACACAGGATATCAGGTTCGCCGAAGAAAAATTTCCCGGGCTCGAGTGCAGAGCTATTGCTGCGCAGTTTATGGATGGACAGGCGGTTGCGTTATTCGAGCTTGCGCTGGTTGTGGACGAAATCAAAGTCGTCGATGAAAAGCATTATAAACTTGTGCCGGCAAGGGAGTTGGACGCAAATGCGATACGAGACTATCGCGTACGCTGAGCTCGTCTAAGCCGCCTGCTTGCCGCCGCGTCCGCCGGTGCGGTCGAGCAACTCGCGCGCCAGGTGGATATAGGCCTGCGCGCCGGCGCAGGCATTGTCGTAGATCAGCACCGGCAGGCCGTGGCTGGGCGCTTCGCTGACGCGCACGTTGCGCGGGATCACGGTGGCGAACACCTTGTCGCCGAAATGGCCGCGCACGTCGGCCGCCACCTGGTCGGTCAGGTTGTTGCGCTTGTCGTACATGGTCAGCACGATGCCCAGCACTTCGAGCGTCGGGTTGAGCGCGCGGCGCACGCGCTCAATGGTGCGGGTCAGATGGCTGATGCCCTCGAGCGCGAAGAACTCGCATTGCAGCGGCACCAGCACCGAGTCGGCCGCCACCAGCGCATTGAGCGTCAGCAAGGTGAGCGACGGCGGGCAGTCGATCAGCACGTAGTCCCAGCGCCCGGCGGCATTGGCCAGCGCATCGCGCAGGCGGAATTCGCGGCTCTCCATGTCGACCAGCTCGAGCTCGGCGCCGGACAGATCGACCGAGGTCGGCACGATCTGCAGATTGGGAATGCGCGTGCTGTAGGCGGCATCGGCCAGCGGCAGGCTGGCCAGCAGCACCTCGTAGGTGCCCTGCGCCTTCTGTTCCTTGGGCACGCCCAGCCCGGTCGAGGCGTTGCCCTGCGGATCGAGATCGATCAGCAGCACCTTGTGGCCGACCGCGGCCAGGCCGGTGGCGAGATTGATGGCGGTGGTGGTCTTGCCGACGCCGCCTTTCTGGTTGGCGATCGCGATCACGCGCGGGCGGAACGCGGCCAGTGCGGTTGCATCGCCGTGTTCCTGTTCGCCCATAGGTAGATCGCTCATTGCCGTTGCAGCCCGCTGATGCGAAGGATGGCGCCGCGCGAATCGCTGCGGCTGGGAATCGTGTCGCGCTGCATCTTCCAGCTTTTGTCGGCGTCGCGCAATTCGTCCGCCACCGTCTGGCCCTTGGGGAAGATCAGCACGGTGTGCGGCCCGGCGAAGCGCACCGCCGTCTCGAGCAGGCGCTCCAGCGGCGCCAGCGCCCGCGCCGTCACCGCATCGACGATCTGCGGCTCGACCGCCTCGGCGCGCTGGGCGCGGATGCGCACTTCGCTGAGCGAGGGATTGCCGGCGGCCAGATCCAGCGTGCGCACCGCCTCGGCCAGGAAGGCGGCCTTGCGCCGGTCCGCCTCGATCAGCTGCAGCCGCAGCGGCCGGCCGCCGGGCCAGCGGGGATCGCGCTTGGCCATGGCCGCCAGCACCAGGCCGGGAAAGCCCGCGCCGCTGCCGAGATCGAACACCTTGAGCTTGCGCCGGCCGCCGGCCTCGTTGGCGGGATCGTTTTGCGGCAGCAGCGGATAGAGCTGCGCGCTGTCCAGGAAGTGGCGCTGCCAGATATCGGCCAGCGTGGAAGGACCGACCAGGTTCATGCGCTGCTGCCATTTTGCCAGCAACTCGGCATAGGCCTGCAGATCGGCGATCAGCCCGGGCGTGACGCGGTAGCCCAGCGCCGCCATCGCGGTGGCGAAGTCGCCGGCGGCGAAGGCGCTCGCGCGGCCTGTTTGCGGCGATTGGGTCACGCCGCTTTGCGGCGGCGCACATGGCGCAGCAGCGCCACCAGCGCGGCCTGCGTGACGCCGGCGATGCGGGCTGCCTGGCCCAGTGTGGTGGGCCGCACCGCGGTCAGCTTCTGGCGCACTTCGTTGGACAGCGAGCCGATCGCGCCGTAATCGAGATCGGGCGGCAGGGCCAAAGCTTCGTCGCGCCGGAAGGCGTCGATATCGTCCTGCTGGCGCGCCAGGTAGCCCGCATACATCGCCTCGATTTCGAGCTGCTCCACCGTCGGCGTGTCGAGCACCCGAAGCTGCGGCCAGATCGCGGCCAGCCGCGCCACGGTGATCCCCTCATAGGCCAGCAGGTCCATCACGTCGCGCCGCACGCCGTCCTGGTTGACGAGCAGATCGTGTCGCGCCAGCTCGTTGGGTGTGGCCTTAAGCGAGCGCGCCAGGCGACGCCCCTGCTCCAGCCGCGCCATCTTGGCCTCGAAGGCCTGGCGCCGCTGCTGACCGACGGCGCCCAAGGCGATGCCCAATCCGGTCAGGCGCTGGTCGGCATTGTCGGCGCGCAGCTTCAGCCGATACTCGGCGCGCGAGGTGAACATGCGATAGGGCTCGGTGACGCCCAGGCTGGTGAGATCGTCGATCATCACGCCGATATAGGCGTCGGCGCGGTCGAGGGTGAAAGGCTCTGGCCTGCCCTCGCCGTCCCCTGGATGGCCCGCTTCGTCGCCCGCTTCGTCGCCCACGGCACCGCCCACGAGACCGTCCACGAGACCGTCCACGCCCATGGCCCCGACCTTGCGCGCGGCGTTGAGGCCGGCCATCAGCCCCTGCGCTGCCGCCTCTTCGTAGCCGGTGGTGCCGTTGATCTGGCCGGCCAGGAACAGCCCGGGCAGCTTGCGGGTCTCCAGCGACGGCCACAGCTCGGTCGGATCCACGTGGTCGTATTCGATGGCGTAGCCCGGACGCAGCATCACGGCCCGTTCCAGGCCCGGGATGGTCTTCAGCAGCTCGCGCTGCACGTCTTCGGGCAGGCTGGTCGAGATACCATTGGGATAGACGGTGGGATCGTCCAGCCCCTCCGGCTCGAGGAAGATCTGGTGCCGCTCGCGCTGGGCGAAGCGCACCACCTTGTCCTCGATCGACGGGCAATAGCGCGGGCCGGTCGAGGCGATCTGGCCGGAATACATCGGCGCGCGATGCAGATTGGCGCGGATCAGGGCGTGGCTGGCCGGCGTGGTCTCGGTGATGTGGCAGGCGATCTGCGGCACCGCGATGCGATCGGTCATATAGGAGAAGGGCACCGGCGGATCGTCGCCGTGCTGGACCTGCAGGCCGGCCCAGTCGATGGTGCGGCCGTCCAGCCGCGGCGGGGTGCCGGTCTTGAGCCGGCCCAGCCGCAGCCCAGCCCGCGCCAGCGTGGCGGAAATGCCGTGCGCGGCGGGATCGAGGCCACCGTCGCGGGTCATGCGGCCGGCGGGAATCTTCTTTTCTCCGCAATGGATTAGTCCGCGCAGGAAGGTGCCGGTGGTCAGCACGACTGCAGCGCAGGCGATGGTCTGGCCGGCCTCGGTGAGGACGCCCCGGACCGCGCCCTGCCCGTCCAGCACAAGCTCCGCGGCCGCGCCTTCATGGATCTCCAGATCGGATTGCTCGGCCAGAATCGCCTGCATGGCCTGGCGATAGAGCTTGCGATCTGCTTGCGCGCGCGGGCCGCGCACCGCCGGACCCTTGGAGGCATTGAGCAGGCGGAACTGGATGCCGGCGCGGTCGATCGCCCGGCCCATCACCCCGTCCAGCGCATCGATCTCGCGCACCAGATGGCCCTTGCCCAGACCGCCAATGGCCGGGTTGCAGGACATCTCGCCGATCGTGTCGCGCTTATGGGTCAGCAGCAGGGTGCGAGCGCCCAGCCGCGCCGATGCCGCGGCGGCTTCGCAGCCGGCATGGCCGCCACCCACCACCACGACATCGTATTTGCTGCTGGCTGTACTGCCGGACACTGCAAAGCCTCGTTTTGTGCGGCCGGACAATAGGAGCGGCCCCAATTGGAGTCAAAACTTGGGCCGCCTGAGCTGAAAGCGCGAATGTTTCACGTGGAACATCAACTGGGGGACAATTCGCCCCAATCGGGAGGCGGAATGTTTCACGTGAAACAATCAAGATCGCGGCGATCCGGCATGCCCCGGAATGTTTCACGTGAAACACATCGCAACAATATTACAAATATTGCGCAGCAATTTGAATCAAACGTTCAAAGGCGCCGATTTCTGCAAGAGAATCAGCGAATCCAGAAACTTACGGCTGCAAGTTAAAGCAACATCCTGTATTCTGGGCAAAACCTCAAACGAGGCGCTGAATGGATATGCTCAAGATACACGCCGATTTGCTTGCCAATGCCGGGCTCATGCTGATGGCGCAAAACGGCCAGCCCTTGGAACGGGTGCCGGCGCGTGGCCGTGCCCGGCTCTATCGCCGACCGGATGGGCGGACGGTGCGGCTCTATTGCAGCAACGACCGGGTGCTGATCGGCCGGGCGCAATCGGCCGACCCCGAGGCGAAGCTGAAGATGGAGGACGGCGTCGACTTTCTGCTGCTGGTGATGCCCCGCCACAAGCGCCAGCCCGGGCCGGTCGAGGCCTATCTGGTGCCGATGGCGATCGCCGCCGGGGCGGTCAAGGAAGCCCATCGCCAATGGCGCCAGCTGGGACGCGCCGCCTCGTCTGCGCCGGCCGGGTCCGCGCCGGCCGGCCACAGCACGGCACGCAATCTGTGGTTCGACAAGGATGGCCCGCCGACCTCGGACGACTACGCAATCAAATGGTCAGGCTATCGCCTGCCCGGCTCGATTGCGGTCAAGGCATCGGCCGCGCTGGAAGCCGCCCAACAGGTGGCGGCGCAGAAGATCAATGGCGAGCACAAGCTGGGCGAGGTGATCGCCCAGGCGCGGGCGCAGATCGCCGTCGCCGCCGGCGTCGCGCCGGAGGCGGTGAAGATCAGCGTTGATCTCGGTTGAACAACGTGTAGTTTCCGCAATTCGCCTCGGCGCGACAGGCAAGCCCCGAGCGAACCGCCCTGCGGCGCGGCCGTCGCAAGACGGCACGCAAGGCGACGGGAAGCGGGCGATCGACCGCCGCGTCGATCGGCGGGGGTGCGCACCCCGCCTCTTGCGCCCGCCTCTTGGGCCTCGCCTTGAGCTTGGCGACGCGCCTAGCGCGCCACCGGCACCGCGCGCATGTCGGCGATCGACACCATGACGTGCTGGCGATAGGCCGGCCGCTCGGTCAGGCGCTTGTAATAGGCGCGCACATGGGGGATCTCCGGCTTGGGCAGGTCGATCTCGAAATAGCGGTAGAGATTGCAGCCGATATGGATGTCGCCCAGGGTGAGCTGGTCGCCCAGCACGAACCGCTTGCCGGCGAGCTGCGCGTCGAGCAGCTGCATCAGCCCGCCCACCACCTGCACGCCGTTCTCGATCTGCTGGCGGTTGTGCTGCGCGGCGGGCGTGCGCCAATAGGCCATGAAGATGCCGCTGAGAAAGGCCGGCTGCAGCGAGGTCGAGGACCACTCCATCCACTGGTCGGCCCGCGCGCGTTGTGCGGCATCGTCGAACCAGAACCGTCCCGCCTTGCTGTCGCGGCCGTATCTGGCGCCGAGATAGCGCACGATCGCCCCGCTCTCCCACAGCACCAGATCGCCGTCCTCGATCACCGGCACCTTGCCGTTGGGATTCATCGCCCGGAACTGGGGCGTGTCGACCACGCCGAACTTGCCGCCGGCATCGACATGCTCGTGCTCCAGGCCCAGCTCGCCCAGCAGCCACATCGGCTTCTGCACGTTCTGCGAGTTGCGCCGGCCCCAGATCTTCAGCATGTGCTTTCCTCCCGTGATGGATCGATCGGCTGCGATGCATAGAGCGGAACGCGGGCCGAGGGAAGCGTCGTCGCAGCCGCGTCATGCGGCGCCGCCGCCAAGTCATGCGCAAAAGCCGCAACGCGGTGCCAAATTGCTGCTCGCCACGCTCTGCGTGGTGCATTAGAATTGATCTAAACGCCCGTCCGAGACGGGCGGTCTCGTCTTGGGCGAAGGCGGCGGCGCCGAGCGGTTCCACTCCGTGGCGCCTGCCGGCCGTGCCGGAATTTCCGGCGATCGACCTCAAGCGAACGTGCCGGCCGCCAGGCGGCACTTCCAACCAGGCGTGGAACGCGATCGCCCAGCACGGGTATCGGCCGCGCCGACATGACCGCGAAGGAAGACATGGCAGCGCCTTTACCGGAAAACGAAGAGCAGCGTCTGGCGGCGTTGCGCAGCTACGAGATACTGGATACCGAGGCCGAGGCCGGCTTCGACGAAATCGCCCGCACCATCGCCGAGATCTGCGAGGTGCCGGTGGCGCTGGTCAGCCTGCTCGACGAACGGCGCCAGTGGTTCAAGGCGCGCCACGGCCTGGACCTCGCCGAGACGCCGCGCGAGCAAGCCTTCTGTAGCCACGCCATCCTGCAGCCGGACGAGCTGCTGGAAGTGCCCGACGCCAGGGCCGACGAGCGGTTCGCCGCCAACCCGCTGGTCGCCGCCGATCCCAACATCCGCTTCTATGCCGGCGCGCCGCTTCGCACCGCCGACGGCCACGCGCTGGGCACGTTGTGCGTGATCGACCGCAAGCCGCGCCGGCTCAACGACGCGCAGCGCTCCTGCCTCAAGGCGCTGTCCAAGCAGGTCATGGCCCAGCTCGAGCTGCGTCGCGCGCTGCGCGAGAAGGAGCGCGCGCTGAAGCAGAAGGACATGCTGCTGAAGGAGGTCAATCACCGGGTCAAGAACGGCCTGCAGATGATCGGCAGCCTGATGCAGCTGCAGAAGCGCAAGATCCTCGATCCGGTGGCGCAGCAGCAGATCGCCGACATGGGCACGCGCATCCAGACGCTGGCCACCGTGCACCGCCATCTCTACCGCCACGACGACCTGGCCAAGGCCGAGCTGGGCGCCTATCTGCGCGAGGTCTGCAAGCCGCTGGCCAACAGCGCCGATGTCGGCATCAGCGTCGAGGCGCCTGCGGTGCTGCTGCCGGTCGACGCGCTGGTGCCGCTGGCCATGATGATCTCCGAGCTGGTGACCAACGCCGCCAAATACGCCCGCGTCGGCGCGCGCCGGCCGCATATCTGGATCGAGGGCAGCCTGATGCCGCCGCTGCCCGACGATATCGACGCCGCCGACAGCCAGCGCCTGCACCTGGTGGTGCGCGACGACGGGCCGGGCCTGCCGCCCGGCTTCGACCTGGAGCAGACCACCGGGCTGGGCATGCGGGTCATCACCTCCCTGGTGCAGCAGCTCGACGGCAGCATCGTCGTCGGCCCCGGCCCCGGCGCGCAATTCGAGATCGACGTGAAGATGAAGGCGGTGGGAAGACGCTAGCGGCGCACCGCCCCGAACAGCCGGCCCCGGCCGGCGATGAGCGTGGCGGCGATATAGAGTTCGCCGATCTGCAGTTCGACGATCACCGGCAGCTTGCGCCGGGCGCGGATGAAGGCCTCGGCCTGCTCCGGCCTGTCGAACTGGCGAGCCGTATCGTCGCCGGCACGGCCGACGCGCCATCGCCCATCTCGCATCAGCATCAATTGCACGGCCGGCGCATCCGCGGCCGCAGCGCTATCGCGCCATAGCGGCGACGTCGCGATCATGCTCATGACGCCGACACCCGCGGCTCCGCGCTAGGCCGGCGGCAGGTAGGAGACGATTCGCAGGAAAACGAAGCCGCCGAATCCGGCAAAGGCCAGCACCCATACCAGGCTGGCCCACACCGCGCGGCGGCGCAGCGCGCGCCGCTCGCTGGGCGTCGGCGGACAGGACGGAACCGGTGCGGCGTGATGAGTGGCGAGCCGATAAAGACGATCGAGGGTGGACATGGTCGCAGCCTCATTGGCGAACCGCCGGCAAGATGCCGGCCGCTATAGAGGAGGCGATGCCGCCGTAAATTTTCCATGGGGAAGGCAGGGCGGGTGTGTAAAGGCGGCGCTTATGGAAAAGCGCGGCAATTGCTGCCGGCACGAATGCGAGGGTGACGCACAAAGACGACGGTTTGCCAAATCGCCATACAAGACGCGCGTTAGTGGTGCTTGCCGGCAGGCTCTCGCCACTCCATACCTAAACTATGACCTTTCACCGCACCCCCATGCTCACCCCCAAGCTGCGCCAGTGGCGCTCGGCCGACCGCGCCGCCAGCCGTCCGCGCGCCATGCTGTTCGACCTCGACGACACCTTGCTCGACGCCTACGGCAATCCGCGCGAGACCTGGCTACGCCTGTTGTCCGGCTTTGCGACGCAGCTCGAGACGCGCGGCCACAGCGCAATCGCGGTCGCCGAGGCCATGATGCTGCAGGGCCGCCAGTTCTGGTCCGATCCGGCCCAGGCGGCGCGCAACCGGCTGGACATTCCCCGCGCCCGGCGCGAGGTCGCCGTCAAGGGCTTCGCGACGCTTGGCCTGGTCTCGGCCGCCGACCGCGCTTTGGCCACCGAGATCGGCGATGCCTTCACCGCCCTGCGCATCGCCGAATACAAGCTGTTCCCCCAGGCGCTGGCGGTGCTCGAAAGCCTGCGCGACGAAGGCATCAGGCTGGCGCTGATCACCAACGGCGCCGCCGATTTGCAGCGCCACAAGGTCGAGCGCTTCGAACTGGCGCGCCATTTCGACCACATCCAGATCGAGGGCGAGTTCGGCAAGGGCAAGCCCGAGCCCGAAGTCTATGTCCATGCCCTGGCGCGGCTGGGCTGCCAGGCCTGCGACACCTGGATGATCGGCGACAATCTGGAATGGGACGTGCTGGCGCCGCAGCGCCAGGGCATTCACGGCATCTGGTACGACCCGCGTCAGGCCGGGCTGCAAGGCCACATGCATACCGGCGTGCCCAGCCCCATGCCCGACGCCAAGCCCGAGCGCGTCATCCACGATCTGACGGAATTGCTGGCGGCTTAAAACGGTCGCCACAAAGGCAACAGAGGCACGGAGGAGCGTCGTCTTCTCCGTGCCTCTGCATCGCTGTGGTCAATCGGTGTTCCGCGCCACCAACACATCCCCCGCCAGCACCGCGTCGGCGGGGATATCCGTCGTCCCGGCCAGGTCGCGATAGAGCGGCGTGAAATCCGGTCGCGTCGCCTCGAACAGCTCGTCGAAGCTGTCGATCACGAAATAGCAGCGCTGGAATTCGTCGATCTTGTAGTCGGTGCGCATGATACGTTTCAGGTCGAAGCGCAGCCGGTGCGGCGTGTCGCTGTCCAGCGCGTAAAGCGTCTCGCCCTTGCTCGACAGGATGCCGGCGCCGTACAGGCGCAAGCCGCCATCGGCGTGGCCCGCCTCGCGGATCAGGCCGAACTCCACCGTGTACCAGTAGAGCCGCGCCAGTTGCGCCAGCGCCCGCTCGCCGCCCACGCGCAGCGCCTTCAGCCCGCCTTCGCCATAGGCCTGCATGTAATCGGCGAAGGTCCTGTCCATCAGCAGCGGCACATGGCCGAACACGTCGTGGAACAGATCCGGCTCCTGCAGATAGTCGAGCTGGTCGGGCGCGCGCAGCCACCACGTCACCGGAAAGCGCCGGTTGGCCAGGTGCTCGAAGAACACCCGGTCCGAGCACAGCCCGTTCACCGCCACGATCTTCCAGCCGGTGGCGCGGCTGAGATGCGCCGATAGCTTCCTGAAATCGGGGATCGCCTCGCCCAGCTCCAGCGCCTGCAGCGCCGCAACGAACGCCGTCGCCGCCCGGCCCGGCATCAGCGCCGACTGCCGGCGATAGAGCGTGCGCCAGGTGCGCTGGTCGGCGGCGCTGTAGCGCTCGATCGGCTGGCGCACCACCACGTCGCCGGGATAGGCGCCGGCCGGCAGGGTTTGATGCAGCGTCGCGAGATAGGCGGTCAGGCCGTCCATCGTGGCCTCCGGGCAGTTGATTTCCTTCGATTAATATCGTGCAAATCGCGTGCATGTTCCCGGCAAAATCGCCGCGTTTGGCACGTTCGACGCGAAAATCGCGCGCCTGCATGCGGTCCAATGCTATATTTAGGCAATCATGGATCTGCCCGCGCTCGATAGCTTCGATCTGCGTCTGCTGGCGGCGCTGCAGGATGACGGCCGCGCCTCGCTCTACGCGCTGGCCGACAGGGTGGGCTTGTCCTCCTCGCAGCTCGGCCGAAGGCTGAAGCGGCTGGAGGAGGACGGCGTGATCGCGGGCTACGCCGCGCTGCTCGATCCCGAAAAAATCGGTTTGGGCTTCGAGGCCTATTGCCTGGTGTCGCTCGAGCGCCATTCGACCGAGGGCACCGAGCGCTTCCACGACGCCATGCGCGCCCTGCCGCAGATCATGGATTGCGTGGCGGTGACCGGCGAGGCCGATTTCATCCTGCGTATCGTCGCCGCCGACCTGAAGAGCTATTCGCAGTTCCTGCTCGACAACGTCATGCCGCTGCCCGGCGTGCGCCAGGTGCGCTCCTCCATCGTGCTGCGCCCGATCAAGCGCAGCCATGCTTTGCCGCTACGCCAGGCGCAGCGGTAGATCCGAAGCCCGCGCGACACGCTCTCTCCGTGCCGCGGCGTCTGGGCGGTTAATCTTGTCGTCGAGCGCTGCTAGACTCCCCTCATGTTGACCAACGCTGCCTCGCCCAGCGAGATCGACCAGCTCAAGGCGCTGCTGGCCGCAGCGCAACGCATCGTCGTGTTCAGCGGCGCCGGCATCTCGACCGAATCGGGCATTCCCGATTTCCGCTCGCCCGGCGGCATCTGGACCAAATACGCGCCGATCGAGTTCTCCGACTTCCTGGCCTCGGCGGAGATGCGGCGCGAGAGCTGGCGGCGCAAATTCGCCACCGACGCGGTGATGCGCCGGGCCGAGCCCAATGCCGGCCATCGCGCCGTGGCGCGGCTGGTCGAGCGCGGCCAGTGCAGCGCCGTCATCACCCAGAACGTCGACGGGCTGCACCAGCGTTCCGGCGTGCCCGACGCCACGGTGATCGAGCTGCACGGCAACTCGACCTATGCCGCGTGCCTGGATTGCGGCGAGCGCCACGCGCTCGACGAGATCAGGGCGATCTTCGCCGACAACGAGCGCCTGCCCGAATGCAGGGCCTGCGGCGGCATCGTCAAGACCGCCACCATCTCCTTCGGCCAGTCGATGCCGGTGGTGGCGATGGCGCGGGCCCAGGACGCCGCCCTGGCGGCCGACCTGTTCCTGGTGCTGGGCTCCTCGCTGGTGGTCTATCCGGCGGCGGCCTTCCCGCTGATGGCCAAGAAGAACGGCGCCGAGCTGGTGATCGTCAACCGCGATCCCACCGACCAGGACACCATCGCCGACCTGGTGCTGCATTCGGAGATCGGCCCCACCCTGGCTGCCGCGGTTGGGGTGAATTGATCCGTCATGCCGAGCGATAGCGAAGCATCGTCTCTCAACCGAACGATTTGAATTGTCGAGACAAGGTTCCTCGCTTCGCTCAGCAACGAAAGCTCACGCGCTCTTTCTCACCCTGGCGACGTTGGCGGCGTTGGCCACGCGCATCGCCGCGCGGCGCACGATGGTGGTGTCGGGCATGCCGGTGGTCTTGCATTGCAGCTCGGCCTCGGTCAGCAGCGCCAGCGCATCGCCCAGCGCCTGGCTGCTCCACACGCCAAGCTGGCGCGTGACGCGCGGTTTGACGGCGAAATGCATCGGCGGGCGCATGCGCTCGACGGCGCTTCTTGCATCGCTACCGCCCTGCATGCCGGCCCGCGCCTGGTGCAACGCCAGCAGGTGGCGCGACAGCGCGCGCAGCACCGAGACCGGGGCATTGCCCTCGGCGAACACGCGATCGAGCGCGCGGTCCAGCCCTTTCTGGTCGCCATCGGCCGCCGCCAGCGCCACGTCGCTCAGCCCGATCTCGGCACTGTCGCCGATCACCGCCATGGCGTCGTCGATGGTCACGTCCTTGGTCCGGTCGCCGACATAGAGCGCCAATTTTTCCAGCTCCTTGCGCGACACGCCACGATCGGCGCCCAGATTGTCGGCCAGCCACGAGGCCACCTCCGGCGCGGCGTGCAATCCATAGTGTCCGAGCGTCTGCTCGATCAGCGTTTCCAGTCCGCGCGCATCGTCGCTGTAGCAGGCGATGGCGGCGGCGTTGTCGGCATCTTCCGCCAGCTTGCGCAGCTTGGAGGTCTTCTTCAGATCCCCCGCCTCGAGCACGACCAGCGCATCGCCGGCCGGCGCCTGCAACGCATTCTCCAGCGCCGCCACACTCTCCTCGCCCGCCGGCCGCACCCGGATCACCCGCCGCCCGCCCATCAGCGAGATCGCCTGCACCTCGTCGGCCAGCCGCGCCGGATCGTCCTTGAGAGTGGCGCCGGCAAGCTCGACCACGCGGAAGGCGTCGCCCAGATCGGGGCACACCGTCTTGGCCAAAGCGCGGCCGCGCTCGCCCACCATGCCCTCGTCCGGCCCGTAGACCAGCACGGCGCGGATCCCGGGGTCGGGCTTGGCGACGAAGCGTTCGGCGGAACCGGCGGCGATTTTCATGCCGGCATCCTAGCCGGTCCGGCCAGGGTTTGGCACAAGCCTCGGCGCCGGCCGGGCAAAGACGCGCCGGTTGCCTTTGACGCAGGGCACGGCATCATTGGCGCAACACGTCGGGAGGGCAGATGAGCGGTCTATCCACCTTTCGCATCGGCGGCACGGCGCCCGCCGAGCGGCCGCCCAAAGGCGCGCTGCGGCTGGGCACGGTGCGTTTCCTGCCGCGCGGCATGAGCGTGGCCGAGCGCAAGAAGCGCGACCTGTTCGACGTCTGGCTGCCGCTGCTGGCGCCCTCGGCCGCGCTGTTCCGCTCCGTCACGCCCGGGCATTTCGACGACAAGAGCTGGGCCCGCTTCGCCGCGCGCTACCGCAAGGAGATGCAGGGCACGGTGGAAAAGCGCGAGGCGCTCAAGCTGGTGGCGCTGCTGGCGCGCGCCGGCGAGGTGTCGCTGGGCTGCTACTGCGCCGACGAAAGCCGCTGCCACCGCTCGCTGCTCAAGGCGCTGGTCGAGGAGACGGCGAAAGAGCTTTGATCGTCATGCCGGGCGCAGCGAAGCATCCGGCTTCGCCACGATCGGCATCGCGGTTGCGCGAGGATCCTTCGCCGCGCTCGCAACGACGCGATAACTAGCGTTTCCGGGCGCTGTTGAAGTAGATGCCCAGCCTGGTGCGGATGTCCTCGGCGATCTGCTGGGCGGCGCGGTGGCGCGCATCCTCGGTCGACACCACGGTCGAATAGGGCGAGCGCAGGATGTCGAAGCGGTTGATCGAGGTCGAGCGGCCGGAGGTCAGCACCCGCTTGCTGGCGATGTCGATCAGCTCGTAGTCGGCGATCGAGGTCAGGTTGGCAGCGGTGGCGATCTCGTCGGAGCGCACCAGGATATTGGTCTGCCGTTCGGTGAGCTTGATCTTCAGCTCGTAGGTCGCCCGGTCCGGCTCGCCGCGATAGTTCAGCCGGTCGAGCAGCTCGTTGCGCAGCAGCTGGCCCGGCCGATCGGCGATGGTATCGATCTTGGTCTGGGCGAAGTCGGCGGTGACCGCGTCGCCGGGCTTGTTGCGATTGCCGTAGAGCGGCTGCAGGTCGCACGCCCCAAGGGACAACAGGGGCGGCAGCGACAGCAGCAGGACGAGGGCGAGCGAAACGACGCGGCGCATGGCGTCAGACTACCACGTTGACGATGCGGTTGGGCACCACGATCACCTTGCGCGCGGGCTTGCCGTCCATCGCCTTCTGCACGTCGGCCAGCTCGAGCGCCGCCCGCTCGGCCAGCGCCTTGTCGACGTCGCGCGCCAGCTGCAGGGTGCCGCGCAGCTTGCCGTTGACCTGCACTGCCACCGTCACGGTGTCGTCGACGATCAGCGCCGGGTCGTGCTTCGGCCAGGCGCTCTGCGCCAGCAATTCGCCGTGTCCCAGCCGGTGCCACAAGGTCTCGCCCAGATGCGGCGTCATCGGCCCGATCAGCTTGGTCAGGGTCTCGGCTGCCTCGCGCAGCGCCCAGCGCATGTCGGGGCCGTCGCCTATTGATTCTTCGCGCGCAGCCGCCACACCAACCCTGCGCGCAGCCTTGGCCGCCTCGTCCAAGGCATTGGTCAGCTCGTAGATGCGCGCCACAGCCTTGTTGAAGTGGAAAGCCTCGATATCGGCGCCGATTCCCGCCACCGTCTTGTGCACCTGCCGCCGCAGCGCCAGGGCCGGCTCGCCGAACGACGCCGGTGCTGTGGCGCCCGGCGCCGACAGCCGCCCACGGCCATCGTGACCCGCCAGCCCGTCGATCAGCCGCCACAGCCGCTGCAGGAAGCGCCAGGCGCCGGTCACGCCGGCCTCGGTCCATTCCAGGTCGCGCTCCGGCGGGCTGTCCGACAGCATGAACCAGCGCGCCGTGTCGGCGCCGAAATCGCGGATGATCTGGTCGGGATCGACCACGTTCTTCTTCGATTTCGACATCTTCTCCGAGCGGCCCACCGTGATCGGCGCGCCATCGGCGATGCGCGTGACCTTGCCGCCCTCGCCCTTGACGATCTCGTCGGGCGTCACCCAGTTGCCCTGCGGATCGCGATAGGTCTCGTGGCACACCATGCCCTGGGTGAACAGCCCGTCGAACGGCTCGTCGACGCCGATCAGCCCGACCTTCTTCATCGCCCGCGTGTAGAAGCGCGAATAGAGCAGGTGCAGGATGGCATGCTCGATGCCGCCCACGTACTGGTCGACCGGCATCCAATAATCCACATCGGCGCGGTCGAACGGCTGGTCGGAGCGAGGCGAGCAGAAGCGCGCGAAATACCACGACGAATCGACGAAGGTGTCGAAGGTGTCGGTCTCGCGCTCGGCCTTCCCGCCGCAACGGGGACAGCTCACGTATTTCCACGTCGGGTGCCGCACCAGCGGGTTGCCGGGCTGGTCGATGGTCACGTCGTCGGGCAGCTTGACCGGCAGATCCTGCGCCGGCACCGGCACGATGCCGCAGCTCGGGCAATGGATCATCGGGATCGGGCAGCCCCAGTAGCGCTGCCGCGACACCAGCCAGTCGCGCCAGCGATAGTTGATGGTGCGCTCGCCGGCGCCCCGCTCGACCAGCGCCTCGATCATCCGCTTCTTGGCGGCCTCGACCGTCAGCCCGTCGAGGAAGCGCGAATTGGCCAGGGTGCCGTCCTCGACGAACGGCTCGCCGCCCAGCCTGAAAGTGCGCGCCTCCTGGCCCGGCGGAATCACCACCGGCAGGATCGGCAGGTCGTATTTGGTGGCGAAGTCGAAGTCGCGCTGGTCGTGCGCCGGGCAGCCGAAGATGGCGCCGGAGCCGTATTCCATCAGCACGAAATTGGCCACGTAGACCGGCAGCTTCCACGACGCATCGAACGGATGGCTCGCTTGCAGGGCGGTGCGATAGCCCTTCTTCTCGGCGGTCTCGATCGCCGCGGTCGAGGTGCCGGTGTGGCGGCATTCCTCGATGAAAGCGGCGAGTTTCTCGTCGTTCCTAGCCAGCTCCAGCGCGATCGGGTGCTCCGGCGACAGCGCCACGAAGGAGGCGCCGAACAAGGTGTCGGGCCGCGTGGTGAAGATCTCCAGCCTGTCCTCGCGGCCGACCAGCGGGAAGAACACGCGCGCGCCTTCGGAGCGGCCGATCCAGTTCTCCTGCATCAGCTTGACCTTGTCGGGCCAGCGATCCATCGCCTTCAGCGAGGCCAGCAGCTCGTCGCTGTAGTCGGTGATGCGGAAGAACCATTGCGACAGGTTGCGCCGCTCGACCGGCGCGCCGGTGCGCCAGCCGCGGCCGTCGATCACCTGTTCGTTGGCCAGCACGGTCTGGTCGACCGGATCCCAGTTGACCGCCGCCTCCTTGCGATAGACCAGCCCCGCCTCGTAGAAGTCGAGAAACATCTTCTGCTCGTGGCGGTAGTAGTCGGGATTGCAGGTGGCCAGCTCCCGGCTCCAGTCCAGCGACAGGCCCATGCTCTTGAGCTGGCCGCGCATGGTGTCGATATTGGCGTAGGTCCATTTGGCGGGATGGACCTTCTTCTCCATCGCCGCATTCTCGGCCGGCAGGCCGAAGGCGTCCCAGCCCATCGGATGGATGACGTTGAATCCTTGCGCGCGCTTGTAGCGGGCGATCAGGTCGCCTTGCGTGTAGTTGCGCACATGGCCCATATGGATGCGCCCCGACGGATAGGGGAACATCTCCAGCACATAATATTTCTCACGCGTCTCGTCGCGCACGGCGCGGAAGATGTCGCGCTCGGCCCACACTTTCTGCCAGCGGGTTTCGGATTCGCGGAAGTTGTAGCGGCCGGACTCTTTCGTGCCGCCGTCGGTTTTGCTCGTGCCGGACATTGCCCTTTACCTTGCGCCAGACCCTGACCGCAGGCTGGCCGCGGACGGGCCGGCCACTGGCCGAGGGGAGGCCGTTTTTAGGGGCAGGCGGGCCATAGCGCAACCGGCCTTGTCGGCGGGCCGCCTGGCGGGGCGGCGCCACGGCTTGCGCCCCACCCAATAGCAAACGGCCCACGGCAAAACGGCCGCCCGATGGGCGGCCGCTGCGTGCGCCGGGCGCCGGCCCGGCGGATCTACTTGCCGACCGAGGCGATACGCAGCTGGCGCGCCCGGGTCAGGATCGTGTTCTCCAGATCGGTCGCCGTCTTGGCGTCGACCGGCACGTCGATCCAGCCGCCGTTGTTGCCGTATTTCTGGCGGAAAACCGAGGCGCGCACGCCATCGGCGCGCAGTTCTCTGTCAAGGATCAGGATGTGCACCTTGACGCGCTCGCCGGGGGTTTCCGGCGGCTGGTACCAGTCGGTGATGATCACGCCGCCGAACGGATCGGCCGAAACCAGCGGCATGAAGGAGATCGTGTCCAGCGCGCCGCGCCACAGATAGGTGTTGACGCCGATGCCGGTCTGGCTGCCGGCAGTGCCGCCCTTGCCCTTGTCGCTGCTGCCGAAGATCGAAATCCCGCCGGGGCCGAAAATGCCGCCATCGGGATCGGGCCGCGTGCCGGGCGAGCGCGCGCCAGCCTTGTCGACCACCGAGGAATCGGTGCTGGGTTCGCAAGCGGCCAGGCCTAGAGCCAAAATTCCAGACAAAACAAAGGCTTGTGCAATTCTGCGACCCGTCATTCGCTCTTAGCTCCCGCTCTCGGCCGTCCCTGGGATTGCTTTTTCGAAGCAGCGCAAGGCCTTTTTAAGGCGCCGCTCGGTCCTGGCGCGCCGCCCTGCGGCGCTGCCGGCCGCAGTTATACGGGTTCCCGCCCGGGTTTCCTAGCGACATGATGCCCGGCAAAAGCTGACAAAGCGCTGCTTCCGGAGGGCGGAAGCCTGGCCGCGCAAGGGCGAAAAACGCCACCGGCACCGCGCCTTCTGCCTTCGATCGGTCGCCGACGCAGGCAAACGACGGGCAGGGTGGAAATGCCCCGCCGAGGCCGGTTTCCCGGCGGTTTCGCGCCATGTCGGCGGCCGTATTTCTGTGTCCCTTTCGCCACAGTGGCCAAAATTCAGCCAGAGCGGCGGCGGGTTTGCTTGACGGTCCGGCGGTTGCCTAGGCTATCTTGCGCCGTCGGCCGCTTTGAGGCTGACCGGGTGTTGGGGGTGGCTCGCATCCGGTTCAGGCGATCTCGGCTAGTCGTCGAAAAACACGAGAGGGAGACATGAAGAAACTTCTATTGGGATCGACTGCGCTGGCCGCGGCGGGGTTGTTCACGGGTGGCGCGATGGCTGCCGACCCGATCAAGCTGACCGTCAACGGTTACTATCAGTACTACATGGTGTTCGGTAACTACGACCGAATCCCGACCTACAACGCCTCGGGCATCCAGACGGGTAACGGCTCCAAGGGCCGTTCCGACCGCCTCGCTCAGGAAGGCGAAATCTGGTTCAACGGCCTGACCAAGCTGGACAACGGCACCTCGATCGGGTTCCGCGTCGAGCTCGAAGGCTACACCCAGCAGGTCAACGGCACCACCGCCGGCGACCAGATGGACGAGTACTACCTGATCGCCTTCGGCGACTGGGGTCGTATGGAAGTCGGCGCCACCAACGGCCCGATGGACAAGATGGTCTACGGTTCGCCGTCCGCGCTGCCGGGCTTCGGCTTCGTGTCGTCGAACTTCAACTTCAATGCGGGCGGCGCCAACAACGCCTACAGCACGGCCATCCAGACCGACCGTAGCGAAGGCGACGCGAACAAGATCATCTACTACACCCCGCGCTTCGCCGGCATTCAGATCGGTATTTCGTACGCGCCGGAATTCCAGCCCGGCCTGAACGGCAACTCCTGCGCGGCGACCGGCGGCTTCGGCGGCCAGTACGGCGTTTGCACCAAGAACGACCGTGGCCAGTGGCAGCATGCCATCAACGGCGGCATCAACTACCTGGCGAAGTTCAACTCGCTCGAAGTCGCGCTGTATGGCGGCTTCATGACCGCCCAGGCCGAGAACGACCTGAACGCCGCTGGCAAAGACGTGAACCGTCGCTGGTGGCAGTGGCTGACCGGCACCCAGCTGACTTGGCAGGGCTTCAGCGTCGGCGGTTACATCGGCCGCGACAACAACGGCCTGATCTCGGGCAACCAGACCTGGTTCTACTCGGCCGCGTTCACCTACACGACCGGTCCCTGGCAGTTCGGCGCTGGCTGGCGCCGCTTCCTCCGCCACGAGGACGCGCAGTCGATCGCTCTGGGCATCGCCTCGGGCGTCGCCGGCAAAGACAAGTACGACTATTACGAAGCCGGTGTGAACTACAAGCTTGGACCGGGCATCACCCTGGTCGGCGGCTTGAACTGGAACGTCTCCAATGGTCAGCGCGCCGACGAGCGGGCCGACAGCTGGCAGGTGTTCTTCGGTACCGCCCTCGTCTTCTGATCGAAGGCTCAGGGGGAGATTGGGGAGAGCGGGCTTCGGCCCGCTCTTCTTTTTTGTGCCTGCCGCAATGTCCCTGCCGCCGCCAGCGGCGCATCGCGCACCGCCACAAAGGCGGTGTCGCCGCAAACCACCCGATCATCATCGCGCCTGGCGTTGCCGCGCCACAGGCGTTTCAAGAGCCCCAGGCGCGCCACAGGCGCCTCAAGGGCTCGGGCCGCCCAGGCGCCTCAGGGGCTCCAGGCGCCGAGAGGGGAGAGCTGCCCGCCGCTCAGGCGGTGCCGCACCAATGTCGCCAAGCCTGGCGATAGGCCTGCTCGATATTGCGGGCCAGACGAACGCGGTCGCATAAGACGGAGCTCCGCATTTGTGCCCGCAGGCTGTCGCGAAGGGCGCCGAGGCGGTCGGGATCGCCGGCCAGAGCGCTGGCGATCGTCACATATTCGCTCTCGTCGCGGGCCACCAGCTCGCCCAGACCCATGTGCCGCAGGATGGCGACCCCGCTGCGGGCGCCGGACCGGTCGCCTTCCAGGGTCACGGTCGGCACCCCCATCCACGCCGCCTCGCAGGTGGTGGTGACCCCGTTATAGGGAAAAGGATCGAGCAGGATATCGATATCGGCATAGGCGCGCAGGTGCTCGGCGTCGCTGGCGATGCGACCGCGCATGTCGAGGCGATGTGCGGCGATGCCGTGTGCCGCGCAGCGCTCCTTGAGCGCCTGGCGCACGGCAGGCCGGTCGAGCCGTCCGTCACGCACCAGCAGTCGGGCGTCCGGCACCGCCTGCATCAGGCGCGCCCACAAGGCGATGGTGCGATCGCCGACCTTGGCCAGGTTGTTGGTCGAGCCGAAGGTGACGCGGCCGGTGCCAAGCGATGGCGCCGCCGCCGGGTCGCCCGCCACCGGCAGCGGCTCGAAGCACAGGAAGCCGCCCTCGATGCGCAGCAGCTTCTCGGTATGCTGGGCCTCGGTCAGCCCGGGCGGGTCGGTGTTGGGATCGACCAGCCGGTAGTCCATCGCCTGCATGCCGGTGGTGGCGATGGCGCCCAGATAGGTGATCTGCACCGGCGCCGGCTTCAGGGCGAAGGCTTCCAGCCGGTGCAGGGCGGTGTGGCCCGACAGGTCGACCAGAATGTCGATGCCGTCGCGGCGCACCAGGTCGAACAACTGCCGGTCGTCGAGATCCTTGACCTCGCGCCAGGCGTCGCCGAAGCCGCGCAGCCGATCGGTGACCGCGTCCTGCTTGTGGCGGTTGTTGTCGTAGAGAAAGATCTCGAATGCGGCGCGATCGTGCGTGGCCAGCAGGGGCTCGAAAAAGATCGCCACCGAATGCCGCCGCAGATCGCCCGAAACGTAGCCCAGGCGCAGCCGCCGCTGCGGGTCGCGATCGTTGGCGAACACCGGCGGCGCGCTCAGCAGCGGATCGGCGAAGCGCCGCGCCCAGTCGCGATGAATCGCCAGCACCTGCTGCGGCGTCATCGTGTCGGACAGATTGGCGAAGTAGCAGAGATTGGAGGCGAAGTGCGCGCTGTCCGCCGCCATGCGGCGGGCGAAGGCCATGCCCTCCTCGACGCGCCACAACCCATCGAGCAGGTCGCTGCATTTCAACCGCAATGCGTGATCCTGCGGCCGGGTCGCCAGGGCGCGCTGGTAGAGCTCGAGCGCCCGCTCCGGCTGCTCCAGCGCATCGCAAACTTCGCCGAGATCGAGCAGCGCCTCGGTGTTGCCAGGCTCGAGCCGGACCGCCTCCTCCAGCGCGGCGCGGGCGGCGAACCGATCGTTGCTCCTGAACAGGGCGCGGCCGCAGGCGGCATGGATGGCGGCGCTTCTGTTGCCCAGGGCCAGCGCTCGCTGCAGCAGGCCGGCGGCGCGCCGGGCATCTTCCGGCACCAGGCATTCCCCCAGCAGGCCCAATGCTCCGGCATGGCCCGGCGTATTGGCCACCACCTTCTCCAGCAGCTCGCGCGCCTGGGCATTGGCGCCGCGCTTGAGCAGCAGCTGGGCCAGGTTGAATTGCGCCGCGGCATTGGCGGCATCCCCGGCCAGCACCTCGCGCCAGGCCTGCTCGGCGCCGGCCGCGTCGCCGCCGGCGAACAACGCGTTGCCCAGCAGCAGCCGCGCCGGCGTGAAACCGGCATCGGCCTGCAAAGCCTGCTGCGCGCTGTGCGCCGCCGCCGCGGCGCGGCCGCGTTCCATCAATGCGGTGCCCAGCATCCAGTGCAGTTCGGCGCTCCGGGGACGAAGCTGCAGGGCGCGCCGAGCATGGCTTTCGGCCAACGAATGGCGTCCGCTCTGCAGCGCCAGGCCGGCGAGCAGGCGCAGCGCGTCGGGCTGGTTGGGATCGGCCTGCAGCACCCGCCGATAAAGACGCTCGGCCTCGGCCATGCGACCGGCGCGATGATGCGTCACGGCCTGCTGCAAAAGGCCTGGAATTTGGCTCGACTTTTCGGGCATTTTCGGCTGGATGGTCCGGGCGGGCAGTTTGGCATCGCCTTCCGCCCCGTTCAATGTCGGCGACCGTCCGCAGCGCGCGGCGAGCGCGTCATCTCAATCGTCGGACAGCACCATGGGCGGAATCATCTGGCTGGCGTCCTACCCGAAATCGGGCAACACCTGGCTGCGTGCCTTCCTGCACAACCTGATGCGCAACGCCACCCGGCCGATCGAGCCCAACCGGCTGAACGAGCTGACCCTGGGCGACGGCCAGGAGCGCTTCTTCCTGCCCCATACCGGCGGGCGGCCGACGGTGGAGCTGCCGCTGGAGGAGATCGCGCGGCTGCGCTCGACCGTGCAGCGCAGCCTGGCAGCGTCGTCGTCGGACTCGATATTCGTCAAGACGCACAACTGGCTGGGCGCCGATCACGGCGCGCCGTGCATCGACATGCGCTACACCGCCGGCGCGATCTACGTGGTGCGCAATCCGCTCGATGTGGTGCCGTCGCTGGCCGACCATTTCGGCCTTAGCATCGACCAGGCCATCGCCCAGATGGGCGATCCGCAGGCGCGCACCGCCAACCTGCCGCATCGCGTGCCCGACGTGATGAGTTCGTGGTCGAACCACGTCAAAAGCTGGACCCAGGAGCGCAATCCGCGCCTGCATGTGATGCGCTACGAGGACATGCTGGGCAAGCCGCAGCAGACCTTCGCCAAGCTGGTGCAGTTCCTCGGCCTGCCGGCCAGCCGCGACCGCGTCGAGCGCGCCATCCGCTTCTCCTCGTTCGACACCTTGCAGCGGTTGGAAACCGCCAAGGGCTTCGTCGAGCGGTCGAGCCACTCGCAGCGCTTCTTCCGCCACGGCCGCTCCGGACAATGGCAATCGATCCTGACCGCGGGCCAGGTGCGCCTTCTGTGCCAACAGCACGAGACGCAAATGGCTCGTTTCGGCTATTGGCCGCTCAAGCCGGCAGAGCGCGCCAGATTCAGCATCTGATCGTTGTAAAATAAACAAAGAATACACGGTCAGATCAAAAAACCGGCAGATCGCCTCTTCTCTCCGCGATTCGAAAATGACATCCGACGCATAAGCTAACGGGCTGCTGAATATTTGGCCTTCCCATGACGGTTTTGTGTTGCCCGCATCACAGGGGCCAACACAGTGGAAACGCACGCGAATCCGCCATTGAGCAGGTGCAACACAAAAAATAGAGTGAGTCCATCGTCGATCGCGATTGCCATGCGCAACGCGGTTTTGGGGGATTTGCAGAGCGCTCCGGGGCCCTGCCATGAGTGAGGGGTAAAGATGAAAAAGATTCTATTGGGAACCTCGGCGCTGGTCGCGGCCGGCCTTGTCGGCGCCCAGGCCCAGGCGGCCGATCCGATCAAGCTCACCTTGAGCGGCTATGTCTCGAGCGTCTTCGTGTTCGGCGGCCAGAGCCACACCCCGGACCGCTTCGACACCGTCAAGTGGGACGGCGAGATCCACTTCGTCGGCGAGACCAAGCTCGACAACGGCATCAAGGTCGGCGTGCAGGTCGAACTCGAGGCCTATACCGACAAGCGCAACGGCACCCTGGCCGGCGACCAGATCGACGAGCATTTCATGTGGTTCGAGGGCGAGTTCGGCCGCGTCGAAGTCGGCGCCACCAATGGCCCGGGCAACAAGCTGCACGTGTTCATCCCGTCGGTCATGCCCAGCCATGGCGTCGACACGCCCGACTACTTCCACTTCGCCACGCCAAGCTGGAGTTCGGCGGCGCTGTTCAGCACCGCGCCGTCGGACCTGCGCGATCTGGAAGATGCCAACAAGATCAGCTATTTCTCGCCCAAGTTCGGCCCGTTCCGCTTCGGCATCTCCTATACGCCGGAATTCCAGCCCGGCCTGAACGGCAATAGCTGCGGCGCAACCGGGGGCTTCGGCGGCCAGTACGGCGTCTGCACCAAGAACAACCCCGGCCAATGGCAGCATGCGATCGAAGGCGGCGGCCGCTTCGACTTCGACCTGAACGGCGTCGCCATCGCCTGGTCGTTCGGCGGCATGTACGCCACTCCCGAATTGCGCGGCGACGGCTACACCGACTATCTGCGCTTCGCCTCGGGCCTCAGCGTCAGCTTCGGCAATTTCACCATCGGCGGCGCCTATCGCTGGACCAACTCCGGCTATCAGGGCAAGTACGACAACGTGATGTTCGGCCTGGGTGGCACTTATACCACCGGCCCGTGGGGCTTCAGCCTGGCCTGGGCGCAGGTGCGCGACCAGGACGGCGGCAACGGCAACAAGACCGACGTGCTCAACCTGGTCGATGGCGGCGTGGTCTACAATCTGGGACCGGGCGTGGACCTGTTCGCCGGCGGTCAGTGGGCCCGTTTCAGCGGCGACTCGGCCGGCCCGCAGAGCACGAGTGTGAAGGGCTATGTCGGCACCAAGCTGACGTTCTAGACGCAGAAGTTCTTCTGTCGGGAAGCGGGGCCTGCGGGCCCCGCTCTTCCTTTGCCGCATCGCGGGGCGTCGGCAAGCCCGCGCCGCGCCGTTTAACCGCGGCGCGATCCGCTCTAGACTGCGCCGCCTCGAACGACAGAGCGGCCCATGATCATCGACATTCCGGGATCGCCCGGCGAACTGATCGACAAGATCACCATTCTCGAACTGAAGGCGCGTCATTTCGCCGACGCTGCCAAACGCGCCACCGTACAGCGCCAGCTTACGCAGTTGCAGGCGCTGTGGCAGCGCGCCGTGGCCGGCAAGATCGACGCCGCGATGCAAGAAGCGATCGCCGAGCTGCGCCAGGTCAACGCTATCCTGTGGGATGTCGAGGAGGATCTGCGCGCCCTCGAAGCCTCCCAGGATTTCGGGCCGCGCTTCGTCGCGCTGGCGCGGTCGGTCTATCGCACCAACGACCGCCGCGCCGCCGCCAAGCGGCGCATCGACGCGGCGCTGGGCTCGGCCATGATCGAGGAGAAATCCTACGTCACCGGCGCCCAGCGGGGCGCGCCATGACCGGCCCGTTCGACGCGGCAGGCAATCTTGCCGCCATCCGCCAGCGCATGGCCGAGGCGGCGCACCAGGCGGGACGGCAGACGGCCGATGTCACACTGGTAGCGGTGTCCAAGACGCACGATGCCTGGCGCGTCGAAGCGCTGATCGAGGCCGGGCAGGCCGTGTTCGGCGAAAACCGCGTGCAGGAAGCGGCCGGCAAGTTTCCGGCGCTGCGGGCGCGCCATCCTGGCCTGAAACTGCATCTGATCGGCCCGCTGCAGAGCAACAAGGTCAAGGAGGCGGTGGCGCTGTTCGACGTCATCGAGACGGTCGACCGGCCCAAGCTGGCCCAGGCGCTGGCCCAGGAGATGATCCGGCAGGGGCGCCGGTTGCCGTGCTTCGTGCAGGTCAATACCGGCGAGGAGCCGCA
Organism: uncultured Hyphomicrobiales bacterium; assembly: GCA_964458605.1. Taxonomy (GTDB): domain Bacteria; phylum Pseudomonadota; class Alphaproteobacteria; order Reyranellales; family JAQSWP01; genus JBBSNV01. The sequence goes on from CAYWLS010000004.1 coordinate 74,503, forward strand.
GAAGGCGGGCGTGACGCCGGGCGGGACCGATGCCTTCGTCGCGCTGTGCCGCGACGAACTCAAGCTGCCGGTCGTCGGCCTGATGTGCATTCCGCCGGCCGACGAGGAACCGGCGCTGCATTTTGCGCTGCTGGCCAAGCTTGCCCGGCGCAACGGCCTGGACCAGCTCAGCATGGGCATGAGCGGGGATTTCGAGACTGCGATCCGGCTGGGCGCCACCCATGTCAGGGTCGGCACCGCCTTGTTCGGGGCGCGGCCGATGCCGGGCTAGATCAAGCGCCTTGCGCGCGGCCTAATCCGTGGCCGTGCCGGAGGAGGCTTTGGGCCGCTCGCGCCGATAGCACGGCAGATCGTCGGCGACATGGAACCAGGGCAGGGCGCGCTCCAGCCACAAATGGTCCTGCAGCTTGAAGTCGCCGGCATCGTCGAACGTGCCGACGCCGAGATCGATCCAGTCGGCATGGGCATCGCCCTGCCAGGCCATCGTCGTGCCGCAGGAGGCGCAAAAGCCGCGCCGCGCGATGTCGGAGGAGCGATACCAGGCCAGCGCGCCGCGCTCGAAACTCACGGCGTCCGAACGGTAGGTGGCGAAGGCCGCGACCGGCGCGCCGGAATGGCGCCGGCACTGGCTGCAATGGCAATAGCTGACATGGTGCGGCCGCCCCTGGGCGCGATAGCGGATCGCGCCGCACAGGCAGCCGCCGTCATAGGTCTTTGCGCCTTGGTCCATCGACCGGGTCAATGCACACGCTCCGCCGGCCGATCCGCTAGCGCCAGATCGGCAGCTCGGCCTCGTTGGCGGCCGTGGCGCGATCGATGCCGATATCGCGCAGCATGCGGTCGTCGAGCTGCGCCAGCGCCATGCGCGAGCGCTGCTTGGCCATCAGCAGCGCCATGGTATCGGCCAGGCGCACCAGGACCGCCGCGCTGAACGGCGCGGCCCCGCTGCGGGGCTTGCCGGCGGGGTGCATGATGGTGCTGGACATGACCGAATCTCCTTTATGGCAAAAATGCGACAGGGGGTCGGGCTGGTGGCGCGGCTCTTGTCTGCGGCCCTGATTTGCGCCTATTTAGCGGGGGTAACAAACGATCTTTTCTCGGCGCATGGCTTAGTTTTTCTAGGTCAGGCGAGTTAGGATAGGAGCCATGCGTTCCTTGCCGCCGCTCAACGCCTTGCGGGCCTTCGAGGCCGCGGCGCGCCATTTGTCGTTCACCCTGGCGGCAGACGAACTCAACGTCACCCAGGCTGCGGTCAGCCATCAGGTCAAGGCCCTGGAAGAGCGCTTGGGCGTCAAGCTGTTCCGCCGTCTGCCGCGCGGCCTGCTGCTGACCGACAAGGGCCAGGCGCTGCTGCCCGAACTGCGCGGCGCCTTCGAACGCATCGAACAGGCGATCGCACGCATCGATCGCGACGGGCCGAGCGGCTCGCTGAGCGTCAGCCTGATGACCACCTTCGCGCTGACCTGGCTGGTGCCGCGGCTGCACCGGTTCCAGGCGGCCTGGCCCAAGATCGAGGTCAAGCTGGTCACCACCGGGCGGCTGGTCGATTTCGCGCGCGAGGATGTCGACATCGCCATCCGCTACATGGCCGACGGCAACACCGCCAATCTGCGGAGCGACAAGCTGTTCGACGATGCGCTGACGCCCCTGGCCGGCAAGGCCTATCGCGACCGCCTCAAGGCCCCGGAAGACCTGCTGCAGGTACCGCTGATCGACACCACCGGCGATCTCGACTGGCCGATCTGGCTGCGCGCCGCCGGCATCCGGCGGCCGTTCCGCCCGGCCATCATCTTCGATTCGACCAAGATCGCGGTCGACGCGGCGATGGAGGGCTCGGGCGTGGCGATCGGCCCCCCCTTCCTGTTCGCCGAGGCGATCGCCGCGCAGCGCATCTTCCAGCCTTTCGGCCTGGTGGTGCGCAACGGCAAGGCCTGGTGGGCGATCTCCCCGGAAAGCCGCGCCGAGCAGACCAAGGTGCGGGCATTCCGCGAATGGCTGCTGGCCGAGGCCGAAGCCGACGCCGACCGCATCCGGGCCGGGCAGTCGACCGTTTCCGGGCCTAGCGGCGGTCGCTGACGCCAGCCCGCGGCCATAGCGCGATTCAGGGGCCACCCGCCAGCCAGCCGCCAGCCGCACTGCTGCGGCAAACGGTCTGGTTGCGAAGGGGTATTGTAATCTTGAGAATGATTATCACTTACGCTATAGAACCGGCGAGCTTGTCGCGTTGGCGGGTTTTGTCAGGGAGATAGCATGGCGGCAAAGGATAGTGCGGGAGGTCAGAACGTGCGTGGATGGGCGACTGGCGGTGTGGCGCTGGCCTTGGCGATGGCGGCTTCGGCGCCGGCTTCGGTGCCGGCCTGGGCGCAGGATCAGGTATTCGAACTGACGATCAAGAACCATCGCTTCGAGCCGGACCGGCTGGACGTGCCGGCCAACGTGAAGTTCAAGATCAAGGTCCGGAATCTCGACAACGAACGGGCGGAATTCGAGAGCAAGCCGATGAAGATCGAGAAGATCATCGCCGCCGGCGGCGAGACGACGCTCAATGTCGGTCCGCTCAAGCCCGGCGAATATCCCTTCGTCGAGGAGTTCCACGAAGACGACGCCAAGGGCATCGTGGTGGCGCGCTAAGCCATGCTCGCCGCCGCCATCATCGTCTTTCGCGAAACGCTGGAAGCGGCGCTGATCGTGACCATCGTGCTGGCCGCCACGCGCGGTCTGGCCGGCAGCCGTCGCTGGATCGGTCTCGGCCTGGCCGGCGGCCTGCTCGGCGCGGGCGTGGTGGCGATGCTGGCGGATGTCATCTCCCAATCGGTCCAGGGCATGGGCCAGGAGCTGTTCAACGCCATCGTGCTGTTCGCCGCCGTGATCATGCTGGGCTGGCACAATGTGTGGATGCAGCAGCACGGCAAGGAGATGGCCGGCCATCTGCGCAGCGCCAGCGCAAAGGTGCAGTCGGGCGAACGGCCGATGCTGGCGCTGGCCATCGTCGTCGGCATCGCCCTGCTGCGCGAGGGCAGCGAGACCGTGCTGTTCCTGTTCGGGCTGGCCACCAGCGCCAAGGGCGGCTGGGGCGAGATGCTGGGCGGCGGCGCGATCGGCATCGCCGCCGGCGTCGCGCTCGGCCTGGCGCTCTATTTCGGCCTGCTCAGCATTCCCCAGCGCCACCTGTTCAAGGTGACCTCGATCATGATCCTGCTGCTGGCTGCGGGGCTGGCGGCGCAGGGCGTCAACTTCCTGGCCCAGGCCGACATCGTCTCGCCACTGGGCGGCAGCGTGTGGGACAGTTCGAGCCTGCTCGACGAGGGCAGCGTGGTGGGTCGCGTGCTACACACGCTGATCGGCTACACGGCCCAGCCGACGCCGCTGCAACTGATCGCCTATGCGCTGACGGTTCTGGTGATCGGCGGGCTGATGTGGATGGTGCGGCCGCAGGCCGGCCACCACCCCAAGGCGGCGCCGGCGGCCGAATAGCGCCGCTGCCGGCTTTCCCGGTCAGACCTGGAAATGTTCGACAGGGGTCGCGCCGTCGCGGCCGAATAGACGGCGCGCTGGCCGACGCACGACACCATATAGCCGGCGCAACCGGAAGCCGCCGGCCGAGTTGCTGGTCGGGCGGGCGAGGCGGCGATCGTGCACGGTCGGGACGAATACAGGCTGCGACTGACGCGCAACGGCAAGAAAAACGGCCGGCATTTTCGCCGGCCGTTCATCGATTGGCTCGGGCCGCTAGTAGATGCTGAAGCTGAAGCCCGGCGTGTAGACGCTGACGCCCGGGCTGTAGACCACCGGCGGCGGGTAATAGTAACGCGGCGGCGGCGGGTAGTAGACCACCGGCGGCGGATAGTACACATAGCCGCGATGCCAGTGATCGCGGGCGCTCGCCGTGCCGCTGAACCCGACGGTCGCGGCAGCCAGCGCGAGCGCGCCGGCGGCGATACTGGCCTTGCTGATGACAGACATTGTTACCTCCTTCCGTCACTTGCGCAGAAGCGCTTACTGCTGGGCCTGGTTGACGCTGTATTTGTGGAACGCAGCGTCGGCCACGCGCTTCTGCTCATCCGGCATCGAGTCGTAGAGATCGTCGAACGCCGAAATCACGTTCTTCATGCCGTCGACATGCGCCTGGGCGAAATCGCGATACATCTTCAGGTCGTCGACCGCCGTCATCTTGTCGTTCATCTTGTCCTTGTACTTGTTGGACAGTTTGTCCATGTCCTGCGCGTTCTCGCGCATGGCATCGGCTACCGCCTGCCACTTCTTCTCCTGGTCGGGCTTGATCTGGAGCTGCTCGTGCAGCGCCTGGATGCGCTGCTCGACGGTCTCCGGCTTGGAACTGGTGGCGGCGGCCGCGGCGGGCGGCTTGTGGGCCGGCGCCGGCTGGGCCAGCAGCGGGGTCGCGGCCAGCGAAACGCCGATCGCGGCCATCAAGGCCATATTGCGTGAACGGGTGATGAAGCTCATCGCTGGGTTCCTCTTCAATAGAACGAATGGCGGCCTGCCTCGTCGCAGCCCGATTGTCGCAGCATCGGAGGAAGGCACCGCCATCCGTGCAGGCGAACGCCTTTACCGCGGCCGCCGTTCCGGCAGGCTACGGTCGGGATTTCAAGGCTCGATGGCGAGATGGACGCCGCGCGGTATCGTCCGCAGGAGTTCCAGCAGATCGTCCAGCGCCAGCGCCACGCAGCCTTCGGTCGGCGCGTAGTCCGCGCGCGCGACATGCAGGAAGATCGCGCTGCCGCGATCCTTCTCCACCGGCGCATCGTTCCAGCCCAGTTCGACGACCACGTCGTAGATGCGGTCGTCGCGCCACAGCTTTTCGTGACGCGCGGCGCAGGGCAGGACGATGCGCCGGTTGTAGTCGACCGATCGCGGATCGTCGCACCAGCCGTCTTCGGGCGCGAGCGCTTCGGTCGGCAGCTTCGTGGCGGGCCGCGCCATGCGGTCGGGCCGATAGAACACCCGGCGCAGCGCCATACGCGCGCGCGGCGTGGCGCCGTCGCTCTCGCGCTTGTCGGCGCGCACGCCGCCTTTGCCCAGCGCGCAGCGGAACGCCAGCGCGCCGTAGCGCAGGGTGCCGCGCCGCGGGTCGGCGGGATCGGGCGTCACCAGGATATCCATCGCGCCCTTATAGCGCGCTCTGGCGCGCTTCTGTAGCGGCGGGCATGATCGGCGGGCGAGGGGAAATCGTGAGCAAAGCCAAACGCCGCCAGGACCTTTACGACTTCAAGCGGACGCGCATCGTCGCGGCGGCGGAAAAGATCTTCCTGGCCCAGGGCATCGAGGGCGCTTCGCTGCGCGCCATCGCCCGCGAGGCGGGCTACACGCCGGGCGCGCTCTACGCCTACTACGCCTCCAAGGAGGAGCTTTACGCCGAAATCCTGCGCCGCTCGCTGGAACGGCTGCAGGCGGCGGTGCGCCAGGGCGCGAAAGGCAGGCCGGAAAAGGCGCTGGCCGGCGCGATGCGCGCCTTCTGGCGCTACTATCGCGACCACCCCGAGGATCTGTCGCTCAGCATGTACGTGCAGCGCGGCCTGGCGCCCAAAGGCCTGACGCCCAAGCTCGATCGCGAGCTGAACCAGAGGCTGGCCGCGGCGCTCGAGGTCATCCGCGAGCAGCTGGCGGCGCTCGATCCGGGGCTGAGCCGGGCCCGGCTCGATCATCACACCCGCGCCCTGCTGAGCGCGGTGATGGGCGTGCTGCTGCTGGCCCATACCGGGCGGCTCAAGAAGCTGGACGGCGACCCGGAAAAGCTGGTCGATCACCACATCGCCCTGACCCTGGCGGCGATCGCCCGCCAGGCCTGAGACCCCCGCCGGCCGGTGCCTTGCCGGTTGGCGCCATACCGTTCATAATATTGAACAGTGTTCAGGAATCCACGGAGGAACCCATGGCCAAGACGGTGCTGTACGAAAGCGACGGACGGATCGGGCGCATCACGCTCAACCGGCCCGAGGCGATGAACGCCATCAATCACGAGTTGCCCGTCGACCTGGCCGAGGCGGTGCGCCAGGCCAACGACGACGCCAAGGTCCACGTCATCGTGCTGTCGGGCAGGGGCGCGGCATTCTGCGCCGGCTACGACCTGCTGAAATACGCCGAGACCGACGGCTCCAACACCTTCACCCAGTCCATGCCCTGGGATCCGATGAAGGATTACAAGGCGATGATGCGCAACAACGAGTGCTTCATGAGTCTGTGGCGCTCCTACAAGCCGGTGCTGTGCAAGGTGCACGGCTATGCGGTGGCCGGCGGCTCCGACATCGCGCTGTGCTGCGACCTCATCTTCATGGGCGAGAATGCGCGCATCGGCTACATGCCGACCCGGGTCTGGGGCTGCCCGACCACGGCGATGTGGGTCTATCGCATCGGCGCGGAGAAGGCCAAGCGCATGCTGTTCACCGGCGACAAGATCGGCGGACGGGAGGCGCAGGAATTGGGCCTGGTCTACAAGGCGGTGCCCGAGGCCGAGCTCGATGCCGAGGTCGAAGCCATGGCCGAGCGCATGGCCGGCGTGCCGCAGAACCAGTTGATGATGCAGAAGCTGATGATCAACCAGGCCTTCGACAACATGGGGCTGAACAACACGCAGATGATCGCCACCCTGTTCGACGGCATCACCCGCCATTCGCCTGAGGGCCTGAACTTCAAGGCGCGGGCCGAGCAGCGCGGCTGGAAGGAAGCGGTCAAGGAGCGCGACCAGGGCACCTTCGACTGGACCGCCAACCGGCCGATGAACAAGCCGCAATAGGCGGCCTGGTGGCCGCCGTCCCCTCAGACGTCCCCGGGGACGTCCAGGGGACGCCCCCGGGGATGTCCTTGGGACGGGTCGGCCGAACCGCCCTGCGATCGCCTCTGCCGCGATGGCGCGAAAGTTCCCCGCGGCGCAGAAAATTTCTCGCCGCCACCGGGCCGGCGGCGTCGGAATTGCCGTCCCGCCGGTGCGTAGCTACCCTGCATCGGGGCGGATAGTCGCCCTTTCAGCAGGGGGTTTTGGTTCATGACGGTTTCGTTTCTGACCCGCATGGCGGGGCTGATGGCGGGGCGCAGCGAATTGGCGTTGCCGCGGCGCAGTTTGATCGGCGCGGCGCTGGCCGGCGCTGCCCTGGCGGCGGCGCCGGCCCTGGTCGCCACGCCAGCCAAGGCCGACAACAACGATCGCGACCACATCGGCGATGCGCTGGAGGATCTGCGCGCGGCGCGGCGGGAGCTGGTGCAGGTCGATCACGACCGCCGCAACCGCGACTACGCCCTGCAGCAGATCGATCAGGCGATCGCCGCCACGCAGCGCATCCAGCGCTGGCGCTGAGGCCGGGCCGGCCCGCCCGTTCCACCTGACGGGCGGCCGCCGGCGCCGCTTCTTTCCTTCGACGGCGCAGCTATACTGGGAGCGTCGGAACTCCCGGAGTAAAAGCATGCGCCTTGCGCATTTGGTTTCCCCGGCCCGGGCGGTTGCCCTGGCCACGATCATTCTCGGCGGCGCCCCGGCCGGTGCGCAGTCTCCCGGCGACGCCCTGTCCCAATTCGATCTGAAGATCGACGGCACGACGGTCGAGGCGCATATGCGCAACGCCCAGTTCGCCTTCATCTTCCACAACCCGCTCGAACCGTCCGACCGGGGCATCATCCTGCGCTACATCACCGATCTGCGCGTCTCCAACGCCGCCGAGGGCGAGCGCGGCCAGGTCACGGCCGAAGCCTTCCGCGTGCTGGCCGACGGCACCAGGCAGCAGGCGTGGAGCGGCACCTTTCCCGGCACCCAGACCGAGCTGCGCGACCAGCGCCTGATCGTCACCACGCCCGGCTGCTGCGGCGCGCTCGACAGCCACGCCGCCGTGTCGCTGGGCACCGGCAAGGTGCTCTACACCTCCAGCGGTTCCTCGCCGGGCATCAATGTCGGGGTCATCGAGATCCCCAACACCGGGGCGCTGGGCCTGCGCTACGTCGCGGTGCACGGCGTGTTCTCGGCCACCGACGAGCAGGTGCTGAAGAGCAAGTCGGCGCTGGCGCTGATCTCCTATTCCTCGCCGGCGGTGCCGATGCAGAAGCTGCTGGTGATGCAGCGCCAGGAAGGCAAGATCGACGACAGCTATCACGAGGTCCATCTCGGCTGGGTCTCCGACAAGCCCAACGACGTGGAAGGGCGCCGCCTGATTTTGTGGAAGGCCGACGGCAACAAGAATGCCGCCGCCGTCACCGGCGCGACCCTGAAGGTGGAGATCGGCGATCAAACCTTGCTGCTGCCGGTGGTCAACGACCGCTTCGACCTGACCACCGCCACCGTGCCGCCCAGTCTGGTGCTGGTGCAGGAGCCGGTGGAATAGGCCGGTCCGCGATCAGGGCTAGCCGACCAGCGCCGCCACGCCCAGCGCGGCGAACAGCAGGGCGGCGAAGATACGGATGGCGCGCAGCGGCAGGCGTTGCGCGGCCAGGCCGCTCAGCAGCACCACCGGAACGTTGGCGACCAGCATGCCGACGGTGGTGCCGCTGGCCACGCCCAGCACGTCGTGGAAGCGCGCCGCCAGGGCGACGGTGGCGATCTGAGTCTTGTCGCCCATCTCGACCACGAAGAACGCGATCAGCGTAGTGAGGAAGATGCCGTAGCGCGGCTTGGCATCGGCCTGGGCGGCATCGTCGTCGAGCTTGTCGGGAACCAGCGTCCAGGCGGCCATGGCGATGAACGAGACGCCGACCACATAGCGCAGCACCTGTTCGCCGCCCACCCGATCGATCAAGTCGGCGCTGTGGAATCCGACGAAAGCCGCCAGCAGGTGATTGGCCAGGGTAGCGGCCAGGATGCCCAGAATGATCGGCACCGGCCGGCGAAAGCGCGCCGCCAGGGTGAGCGCCAGCAATTGCGTCTTGTCGCCGATTTCGGCCAGGGCCACGGCGCCGGCCGAGATGAGGAGAGCTTCCACGGGGAAATCCACTGCGGGGCCGGACGCATGACGCAATGGCTTCGCCTCCGCGCCCGACCCCGGTTGCGAAGCACGATGCCAAAGGTCTCGCCGGGCGCGCCGGGCTGCAAGCCGCGGCGGCGCTGCAGACGCCATGGCCTTGGACAAGGTCCGCGGCCAAGTGTGTTGACGCCTGCCCCGCCGGTGCCAAGGACCGGCGGTCAGCTACTCCCCGATGACGGATCGAATAGACGCCCTGAGATAGGGCCTGCGGCGGCGGCCTGGAAAGCCTAACCTGCTACCTGCGGCGCTTTGTCCTGCATGGCGGCGCTGGCCAGCGCCGTCAGGGTCAGCATGCCGTGGCGCCAGCTCTGGCCGTCGATGCGGCCCTTGATCTTGCCCAGGCGCAGCTCGAAGGCGAGATCCGGCCGCAGCCGGGCGATCAGCTGGCGATAGCGCTCGGCGGTATAGGCCCAGGATTTCGGCGCGGTGCGCATCTCCTGGTCGGCGACGTCGAGATGGACCATGACCCGGGTGTGCGGGCCGACCAGCGACAGCAGGCGACTGAAGAAGGTCTCCAGCTCTGCGGGCGGCACGTGCATCACCACCGCTACCGACAGCACGACGTCGGGCGGGTTCATGGCGAGGCGGCGCAGCAGCAAATCGTCGATCACGGCAAGCGTCGGCGCCTTGGCTTCGGCCAGGCCGGGCTCCAGCATCCTCAGGCCGTCGCGATAGAAAGCGTCGGTGACGTCGAGCCCGGTATAGTTGCCGCGATCGAGATAGCGGATCAGGTGCTGGCCCACGCGCAGCGAACCGCAGCCATAGTCGATCACCCGTTCCTCGGGGCGCAGGTTCCAGTCGCGCAGCGCGGCGAACTTGCTGAAGCCGCGGCTGGCGAAGCGGTCGGTCGAATACTTGCCGCGACCGCTGATCAGGCTGCTGTCCGAATAGTCGGCCATGCCCAACGTGCGATGCGGCTGGCCGGCGGCCAGGCTGCTGGAAATCTGCTGGGCGTAGTAGTCGGCGAAGCTGCGGCCGGGATTTTCCTTCTGCCAGGCCTGCCAGCGCGCGTTCTCCACGGCGATGCGGATCTTGCGGCCGGCCGACTTCTTGAACCAGCCGCCCAGCCGGTGCTCGAGTGCCTTGGGCACGCGCAGGCCCGCGCTGCGCGCCTGCGGATCGCCCACCGCCTGACCGATGACGCGGCCGACGGTGAGGCCGGCGGCGCAGGCATAGGCGCCGAGATAGAGCAGCTCGACGATCTCGCGTCCGGCGATGAAACCGGCCGCCATGCCGGGCGCGGTCGGCAACAGGTAATCGTCGAGCAGGTCGAAGATCAGCGCGCCGCTCTGGAACACGAAGCCGACGATCACAGCCAGTCGTGCCGCGGAAGACGGCAGCTTGCTGCGGCGCGCCGCCAGCAGGATGCCCCCCGCCGCGATCCAGCCCGCCAGCATGGGGTAGTCGTCGTTGTCGATGGTCGGCACGAGGTTGGGAAACAGATCGTCCAGCGACAGCATCGTCACCAGGCCCAGGCCCAGCGCCGCGATCCACCAGCCGAGGCGGCGCCAGCCGGCCTGGAACAGGCCGATGCCGAAGGTCACGGCAGCCAGCACGATAAGCAGCGTCGTGTCGAGCCATTCGACGGGTCCATGCTCGGCCGAAAACGGAATCGCCATGTCGATCTGCAGACCGATCGCCCAGGCGATGATCAGCAGCAGCAACACGGGCAGCGCCAGCGCCGATACGCGGCCAAGATTCATGGCAAGATTCCAGCGGTGAGGGTAAACAGGGTTATCGGTACCTTGAAGCGGCTGACCAATCCCTGACGATCATGGCCGCGGTACTGCGCCGAATCTTGGGCGCCGGCCGGGATAGATCAATGCGCGCTGTTGGTCAACCTGATGACGCCGTGACGCCACTCGATACCGTCGATGCGGCCTTTGGATTCGGCGATGGCGATATCGAAGCGCAATTCGGGTCGCCGGGCAGCCACCAGGGCGCGGAATCGTCCTTCGGGATAGGCCCAGGACTTGGGCGCGGTGCGCAACTCGCGCTCTGCGACGTCGACATGGATCATGGCCCGGGTGTTGGGCCCGATCAGGCGCAGCACGCGGTCGAAATATTTCTCGAGTTCCTGCGGCGCGACATGCATGACGACGGCCACCGACAGCACGACATCGGGCGGATCCTGCGCCAGCCGATCGATCAGCTCATCGGCGATCACGCCGAAGCGCGGCGTCTTACGCGCCAGCAGGCCCGGCTCGTGGCGTTCGAGCAGTTCGATGCCGGCCTTGTAGAAGGTGTCGGCGATATCGATACCGGTGTAGCGGCCGGGTTCCAGATAGCGGATCAGGTGCCGGCCCACGCGCAGCGAGCCGCAGCCATAGTCGATCACCCGTTCGTCGGGCCGCAGGTTCCAGTCGAGAATCTGCTGGAACTTCCCCACGCCGCGCCGCGCCGCCGCCTCGGCGGTCCATTCGCCCTTGCCGCCGATCATGGCGTCGATGCCATAGGCCTTGGTGCCCAAGGTGCGGTGCGGCTGGCCGCGCTTCAATGTCGTGCCGATCTGCGCGGCGTAATAGTCGGCGAAGTCGCGACCGGGAAGGCGTCGCTGCCAGGCCGCAAAACGCATCGTCTCGGCGGCGATGCGCAGCTTGCGCAGGCTGGGCAGGCGAAAGGCGCTGCCCAGGCGCCGCTCGAGCCAGCCCGGCACGCCGATGCCGGTGCGCCGCGCCGCGGCGGGATGGGCGAAGGCGCGCAGCACGATGCGCGCGCATAGCAGCAGTCCGGCCAGGCAATAGCAAGCCAGATACAGCAGCTCGACAATCTCGCGGCCGGCCACCAACTGGTCGGCCATGGCGGGCAGGCCCGGCAGCACCGCGGTGTCGCCCAGATCGAAGCCGAGCGCGAGGCCGTGCAGCGCGAAGCCCAGCAGCGCGATGACGCGGATGCCGCCACGCACCAGGGTCGAGCGATGCAGCAGCAGCAGAACCGAAGCGGCCAGCGCCCAGCCGGCCAGCATCGGCAGATCGTCCGGATCGATCGCCGGCAGCACCTGCTGCATCACGCTGGTGGTGGACAGCAGCGCCACCACCGCGAAGCCGATGCTGATGGTCCACAGCGCCGAACGGCGCGCGTCGCGCCAGAAGGCGGCGATCGCCGCGCACAATACCGCCAGCAGCGCCAGCAGCGCCGTGTCGAGCCATTCCACCGGGCCGCTGTCGGTGCTGAACGGCACCGCCAGGCGGACCTGCATGATGACGGCGATCAGGATCGACGCGCCGAGCGACAACGTCGCGATCAGCGCCAGCAGATTGTTGCGGGACATGGGACCGAAAGGGATTGGGCATGCGCGTCACGCGCGATGCGCAACCCTAGCGGCGCGCCCTGAACGACGCCTGACGCGAAGCTAAAGGAATGCTGACACGCGGTGGCCCGCCGATGCGCGACGCGGTTGCCGGAAGCGAACCCCACGCGGGCGTATCGCGCGGACCGGAGCGGATCGCGATCGCTCGACGCGCCGCAACGCTGCCATCCGATCCCGTGCGCTAGAACAGATGGCCGGCGCGCTGCGCCTTGGTGCGCAGATAGTTCTCGTTGTGGCCGTTGGCCGGAAAGACATGCGGCACGCGCTCGATCACGGCGACGCCGTAGTGTTCGAGCTGACCCAGCTTCTGCGGATTGTTGGTCATCAGGCGCACCTGCTTGATGCCCATGCCGGCCAGGATGGTGGCGGCCGGACTGTAGATGCGCTCGTCGGCGTCGTAGCCCAGCTGCTCGTTGGCGTCGATCGTGTCGAAGCCGGCATCCTGCAGCTGGTAGGCGCGCAGCTTGTTGACCAGGCCGATGCCGCGGCCTTCCTGGGCCAGATAGAGCAGCACGCCGGAGCCTGCCCTGGCGATCTCGGCGATGGCGCCGCGCAGCTGCTCGCCGCAATCGCAGCGCAGGCTGCCCAGCAGATCGCCGGTGAAGCATTCGGAGTGCAGCCGCACCAGCACCGGCTGGGTCGGATCGATGTCGCCGATGACGATGGCGAGATGCTCCTTGCCGCCGTCGCGCGGACGCCAGGCGACGATGCGCACCTGCTCGGCGCCCTCCAGCGGCACGCGCGATTCGGCGACCACGCGCAAGGTCTGGGCGGCAAGGTCTTCGTAGAGGGCGATCGATTCGGCCTCGACATAGACCAGGTCCGCCTCGACCGCCCAGGCCCGCAAGGTCCGGTTGCGGTCGTTGGCCAGCGGTCCCAGCAGAACCGCCGGCAGCAGGCGGGCGAGCTTGCTGAGCTCGATCGCCGCGCGCGCCACCTGCGGCGAGGGCGGCCGCTCGGGCCGGGAGAAATGGCGGCCGACCATGCGCGGATCGCAACGCGGGTCGCCGATCTCGGTCAGCACCGCGGCCGGCACGCCGCCGGGCACCGCCAGCGCCACCGTGTTGGTCTCGCGCACATGGCTCTGCAGATGCGGCGGCACGTCGATGCCCAGCGCCCGGCCGCGCTTCTCGGTCAGCAGCAGATAGGGCGTGGCCACGCACAGCCCGGCGATGCGCCGCTGCGTCTCGTTGGTCAGTCCTTCGGTCACGGCGATCAGCGCCGCCTCGCCGTTCTGCGCGCGCAGGGCGACGATGCCGCCCCGGCGCAACTCGGCCATGGCGCGCTCGACCGAGACCGGCGAGGGCGGTGGCGGCGGCGTGGGGGCCGGTGCAGCCGCTTTGGGCGGCTTGTTGGGCGGCGGAGCAGCCATTTGAAAACCTTACACTTTTCGGGCCCCAGCTTCTATGTTGCTGTGCCGAACCTGATCGTGAAGATGGCGGCGGGCCGGGCAAAGGTCAATGCGGCGGATGGCAGGCGGGGCATCAGGCGGGACATGGGAATCTATCGCGATTTCGACCAGGCGGGGCTGGACGCTGCCTACAACAACCGTGCCCATGTGCCTGGGCATGGCGCCGATTTCGCGCGCTGGCAGCGCGACAGCGAGGCGGCGCGGGCAAGCCTGAGCCATTGCGCCGACCTGTCCTACGGGCTGTGGCCGCGCCAGCGCCTCGACTATTTTCCCGCCGCCGCCAAGGATGCGCCGCTGCTGGTGTTCATCCATGGCGGCTACTGGCAGGCCTTCGACCATCGCTCCTTCGACTATCTGGCGCCCGCCTTCGTCGCCGCCGGCGTCGGCTTCGCGTCGCTCAGTCACGCGCTGTGTCCCGATATCGACATGGGCGGGCTGGTGCAGCAGGTGCACGAGGGCATCGGCTGGCTGTGGGGCCGCGCCGAGGAGCTGGGCTTCGATCGCCGCCGCCTGTTCGTCGCCGGCCATTCGGCGGGCGGCCATCTGGCGGCGCTGCTGGCCGGCGCCGACTGGCGCCAGCGCGGCCTGCCGGCCGACGCGATCAAGGGCGCGGTCGCGGTGTCGGGGCTGTACGACCTGGAGCCGATCCGGCTCAGCTATCTCAACGGCGCGTTGCGGCTGGACGCGGCGGAAGCGCGACGGCTCAGCCCGCAGCACAACCTGCCGCCGGCCGACCGGGCGATGGCGCCGCTGCTGCTGGCGGTGGGCGGAGAAGAACTGCCGGAATATCTGCGCCAGCAAGGCGACTACGCGGCGGCGCTGCGCGGGCTGAACCGCGTGGTCGGCGTCGCCACTTTGGAAGGACGCCACCACTTCAACGCCATCGATGCGCTGGGCGAGCCGGGCCATGCCCTGCATCGGGCAGTTCTGCGCATGATTTCAAGCGGTTCCGTGGTATAACGCAAGCCCAGCCAAAAGGGGCGGGACAGCGCATGAGCAAAGGCAAGAAACTCCTGCTGGTGGACGACGAGAAGGCGTTGCGCCAGGCGCTGGCCGAGCAGCTCTCGCTGCACGAGGAGTTCACCATCGTCGAGGCGGCTTCCGGTGCCGAGGCGCTGGAGCGCGCCAAGCACGACTATTTCGACGCGCTGATCCTGGATATCGGCCTGCCCGACATGGACGGGCGCGACCTGTGCAAGCTGCTGCGCCGCTCCGGCGTGCGCGCGCCGATCATCATGCTGACCGCCGCCGATTCCGATTCCGACACCATCCTGGGACTGGATGCCGGGGCCAACGACTACATCACCAAGCCGTTCCGCATCACCGTGCTGCTGGCTCGCTTGCGCGCCCATCTGCGCCAGCACGAGCGCAGCGAGGATGCGGTGCTGCAGATCGGTCCCTACGAGTTCCAGCCGGCCGCCAAGATGCTGCTGGAGAAGGGCGGCAAGAAGAAGGTGCGGCTGACCGAGAAGGAAGCGGCGATCCTGAAATATCTCTATCGCGCCGGCGACAAGCCGGTGGCGCGCGAGACGCTGCTCAACGAGGTGTGGGGCTACAACGCCGGCGTCACCACCCACACGCTCGAAACGCACATCTATCGCCTGCGCCAGAAGATCGAGAAGGATCCGACCAACGCCACGATCCTGGTCACCGATCGCGGCGGCTATCGCCTGCAGCCTTGACCGCGGCCGGCGACAGGCGCCCCCCGGAGGAGAGCCCATGCTACCCGTGCTGAGCGACGATCAGATGCCGGCCGCTTCGCGCGCGGTGATCGACGACATCAAGGCCACGCGCAACACCGACTTCGTCAACAATTTCTGGCGCGTGCTGGCGCACGACCCGGCGCTGCTCAAGCGCATCTGGGAGGATCTCAAGCAGGTGATGGGCCCGGGCAGTATCGACCCGCTGGTCAAGGAGATGATCTACGTCGCGGTGTCGGTGGCCAACAACTGCGAATACTGCATCCGCTCGCACAGCGCCGCGGCGCGCGCCAAGGGCCTGACCCAGGCGCAGTTCACCGAGCTGATGGCGGTGATCGCCATGGCCAGCACCACCAACCGTCTGGCCATCGGCCTGCAGGTGCCGGTCGACGAGGCGTTCCTGAAATAGATGGCGCCGCCGCGGGCAACGGTGGCGCGGCGCCTCGCCACTGGCGCCGCCCCTGCTCGCGGCGCTGCTCGGCGCGAGCGCGGCCAGGCCGGCCTCGCGTCCGACGACGCGCGCGTGCCGGAGGCGCTGCATCCGGCGGTGCGCGCCACCCGCTACGGCGACCCCGACAAAAGGGTCTCGCTGGGCGCCTACGAGCTGCGGCACGACCGCCATGCGGACAGGGCGTGGGCGCGAAGAACGCCGTTCCGGTACGGCGAGTGACCTTATGAACGGCCGTTTACATCGGCGCAAAACCGGGTGACAATTTCCACCGAAGCTGGCCGCGCAAGGGCCGGCGCGGAGGATGCCCATGACCAAGCGCCCGATCTCGGCCGATTCGCACATCACCGAGCCGCCCAACTGCTATGTCGACAATATCGACCCGGCCTGGCGCGATCGTGCCCCGCATGTGGTGCGCGACGGCAGCGGCTCGGACATCTATGTCGTCGACGGCCTGAAGCAGAAGATCGCCATGGGGCTGATCGCCGCCGCCGGCCGGCCGGCCGAGACGCTGACCATGGGCGGCGGCAGCTACGACACGATGCATCGCGGCGGCTGGGACGCCAAGGCGCGGCTGGCCGACCAGGATCGCGACGGCGTGGCCGCCGAGCTGATCTACGCCTCGGTCGGCATGCTGCTGTGCGGCCATCCCGATCTCGACTACAAGAACGCCTGCTTCCACGCCTATAACCGCTGGTTGCAGGGTTTCTGCGCCGATGCGCCCAGCCGCGTGTTCGGGTTGGGCCAGACCGCGCTGCGCACGCCCGAGGAAGGCATCGAGGATTTCCAGCGCATCAAGGAGATGGGCTTCGTCGGCGTCATGATGCCCGGCAATCCCGGCATCGCCGATTACGACGATCCGATGTGGGATCCGCTGTGGGAGGCCTCGGTGGCGCTCGACCTGCCGGTGTCGTTCCACATCCTGACCTCGAAGGAAGACCAGCAGAAGGCGCGCGGTCCGCGCATCAACGGCTTCCAGGGCATCATCCGCGGCTGCCAGGACATCATCGGCACCTTCATCTTCGGCGGCGTGTTCATGCGCAATCCCAAGCTCAAGGTGGTGTGCGTGGAGGCCGATGCCGGCTGGGTGCCGCACTACATGTACCGCATGGACCACGCCTACAAGCGCCATCGCCACTGGATGAAGGGCAAGGAACTCGACCGCATGCCCAGCGAATATTTCCGCGACAACGTCTACCTGACGTTCCAGGACGACCACACCGCCTTTCAGATGCGCCACCTGATGAACATCGAGCGGCTGATGTGGGCGTCGGATTTCCCGCATTCGGATTCGACCTGGCCCCATTCGCGCCAGGTGCTGGCCGAGCAGGCCGCCGACCTCACCGCCTACGAGCGCGATCGCATCGTGCACGACAACGTGCAGGAGCTTTACGGCCTGCCGGTGAACTGAGCTACTGCACGCAGCCGCAGCGAGCCGCCGCGGCATAGTCCAGCAATCGCGGATCGGCCATCGCGCCTGTTGCGACGTAGCGGTCGATGATGCGCTCGACCTGTTCGGCGCGCTGCCAATGCCAATGACCCAGCCCGTGCAGGGCACTCTCCTGGCACGCCGCGGCGGGCAGCGACAGGATGCGGGACATGGTTTGCAGGGCCGCATCGTGCAGTGCGTCGCGGTGCGGATCGTCGGCTTGGGCGATGGCCGGAAAGCTGTCCCACCACATGTAACAGACGCCGTTGATCGACGGTACCGCCGACTCGCCCAGATGTCCCAACGCCGCTGCGCAGCGCCTCGCGAACAGATTGCCGAACAGCGTGGCCGTGGCTTCGATGCAGGCGCGGCGCCTGGCGACGGGGACGCTGCGCGCGCAGAGCCAGCCGGTTTCGCCCCGCACCGAAGTGTCGACCAGATAGGTCAGTCCTTGCGCGATCTGCCGGTCGGCGAATCCGTCCAGCAAGATATCGGCCTGGCGGAACAGTCGCGTCAGGTAGTCGACGGCTACCGCGGGCTGCGGTGTCCACCACTGGGCATCGCTGTCCCAGAACCATTGCGGACGACCGATACGGACGTCGTGACCGAAGGCGTGTTCGATCCATTCGTCGAAGCGCAGATCGGCGAGCGGCATCATGGCCGGCCGCAGCGGCTGGGGCATCGGCGATGGGGGGCAAAATCTACCACCATGAGGGGCTCGGCCATGTTCCTTCGCGGTCCGTCGCTCATTCTGCCCGAACGGCCGGGCCGGCCCGAGAGCGGCAAAGGCATAAGTTCCGCGCATCCGCAGCCCCGCGCATCCGCAGCCCCACGCATCCGCCGCGACGGAGTGGCTTTTTCGGAACAACTAACTCCTTATCGCCGCTGGGAAATCGCGACAAGGACGGGTTGGCACGGAACGATGCCTATGATAGCTTTTGCCAAAATGAACAAGCCGTCATGAATTCGTCGCGGCGCCTCTCTGGGTGGCGCCGCGGCTTTTCTTGCGGCCAAACGCCGGGCCAACGCGCCCGGCGACAGGGGGCTGCAGGGTCGCCGCGCGCCGGCGTGGCTCTTGTGGGGCCTGCGCAAAAACGGTCAAATCTCAGCGCATCAATCAGGGAGCATACGATGTCCTCGACACGCCTCTATCAACTGCCGGTCGAGACCACCGAGTGGAAGTTCGACGGCAAGACCGAGATCGCCTTCACCTGGGAATACGAGGACGGCAACCCCGAACTGCTCGATCTCTACGAGAAGGGCAAGAAGCAGCAGTGGAACGCGACCACGCGCATCGACTGGTCGCAGGAGCTGGAATACGACAACCCGATGGGCATGCCGGACGAGACCATTCCGGTCTACGGCACCGAGATCTGGACCAAGATGACCGACAAGGAGAAGGTGTGGCTGCGCCGCAACCTGCAGTGCCACACCCTGTCGCAGTTCATGCATGGCGAGCAGGGCGCGCTGATCGCCACCGCCAAGATCGTCAACACGGTTCCCGACACCAACTCCAAATTCTATGCCGCGACCCAGGTGATCGACGAGGCGCGCCACGTCGAGAGCTACAAGCGCCTGCTGCACGAGAAGTTCGACATCGCCTATCCCATCACCGAGAGCCTGAAGAACCTGCTCGAGCAGACGCTCAGCGACAACCGCTGGGACATGACCTATCTGGGCATGCAGATCCTGATCGAGGGCCTGGCGCTGGCCGCGTTCCAGCGCATCCGCGACCAGTCCAAGAACAACCTGGCGGCCTCGGTCAACGCCTATGTCATGCAGGACGAGGCGCGCCACGTGGCGTTCGGCCGGCTGTCCCTGCGCGACTACTATCCGCAACTCTCCGACAAGGAGCGCGACGAGCGCGAGGAATTCGTGGTCGAGGCGATGCACTTCATGCGCGACCGCTTCAACCAGGGCGAGGTCTGGCTGCGCTCGGGCCTGCCGGTCGACAAGCTGATGGAGATCGCCGCCAATTCCGACGTCATGAAGCAGTTCCGCCAGCGCCTGTTCAGCCGCATCGTGCCGACCGTCAAGGATATCGGCCTGTGGGGCCCGCGCGTGCGCAAGGCGTTCGAGGAGATGGGCGTGATGGCCTATGCCGAGATCGACGCCAAGAAGATGCTGGAGAACGACCAGCGGGTGGCCGACGATTTCGACGCCAAGAAGTTCGTCCGCGAACAGGTCGCGGCGGCCGAATAGCCGCTCCGCTTCGCGATCCATCGAGGGCGGCTGCGGCCGCCCTTTTCCTTGCCGGCGCAGGCTCCGCTCAGGCCGAGGCGAACAGCTTGGGCGGCGGCACCGGCACCTGACACAGGTGGTAGAGAAACTTGGCGCCGGGCGGTCGTGGGATATCGGCCACCGGCACCAGCCGGGCGCTGAAGCTCTCGCCCAGTTCGCGCCTGACATAGCGTTGCAGGCCGTCGTGATCGACCGGCCGGTCGCCGGGGCTGGGCACGTAGCGCAGCTCGATCAGGTCGTAGTCGGTCTGCACGATCTGGATCTGCTCGAACCGCAGATAGTCGCCGAACAGCTTGGCCTGGGTGCTGGGAAAGAAGCGGCTGCCGTCGCGCCGCACGAAGGCTTCGGTGTGGCGTCCCAGCACGCGGGTCAGGCTGCGATGCGGCCGGCCGCAGGCATTGGGCCGGTCGGCCAGCTGGGCGAAGTCGCCGGTGTCGTAGCGAATCAGCGGCATGGCGTAGGCGGAATGGGGCGTCACCAGCACGCGGCCGGTCTCGCCCGGCTCGCAAGGCGTGCCATCCTCGCGGAGGATCTCGACCAGCTTGCCTTCCTCGTTGAGGTGCAGCATGCCGCATTCGGGGCAGTCGACGGCGATGTTGCCGCATTCCTGGGAGCCGTAGGTATCGCGCACCGGCAAGCCGAACGCCGCCTGGCTCAGTTCGCGCACATGGCCCAGCAGCGGCCCGCCGACCGTCATCACCACTTCCAGGCCCAGCGTGCGGCCCACGCCGCGCTTCAGCGCTTCCTCGGCCAGCAGTTCGAGATTGGCCGGTCGCGTCGTCAGGTAGCGGATGTTCTTGCGCGGGATCCATTCCAGCATGAAGTCGACCGGCCAGTGCAGCGGGCAGCCGTATTGGCGGCCGACCATGACGTCGAAGCGCCAGCCCTGGTTGCCCTCCTCCGACAGATGCCGGTGGTCGGCGCCGGTATAGGCGTGGATGCCGGCATAGTTCTTGGTGCCGTCCATGCCCCACCAGTCGTAGGCACGGTTGGAGAAGGCGTGGTCCGCTTCCAGCTGCGCGGTGCAGGTCAGGAAGCGCAGCGGCGTGCCGGTCGAGCCGGACGTTTTGTCTTCCTGCACGTCGCCGGCTTGCGCCGGCAGGCGCGTGGCGCGCAGCTCCATGTAGCGCTTGCTGGTCAGTTCGCGCGTCAGCACCGGGACCTGCCGCCAGCGCGAGAAATCGAAGCTGTCGCCGGGAAACAGCGGCGCCAGCCGCTTGCGGTAGTAGGGCGTGTTGCGGCGCGCGAAATCGCACAGCGCGGCCAGCCGCGTCTGGGCGTAGCGCGCCAGCTGCTCGGGCGTCAGCCGCTCGGCGCGGGCGATCTCCTCGCGGAACCGCGCGATGCGATCGAGGTCGGTCTGCATCGGCAAATTCTAGGGCGGATCGGGATGGGTTGGAACCGCTGCGGCGATTGCATTGAGGATCGATTTGTCGGAGGCGCACCAACGGGCGGTTGCCGCCTTTGTCGGCGCCTCAGTGCCGGCCCGCCTTGGCCAGCAGCGGCGGTACCGGCCGCTGCATCTCGCAGCGATGGTAGAGGAATTTCGCGGCCGGGCCGCGCGGTATCTCGGGCACCGGCACCAGCTTCGTCACCAGCTTGGGACCGAACTCCTGCTGCAGATGGTGCTCCAGCCCGGCGCGATCGAGCCGATCGCTGAGCGGACTTTTGACGTAGCGCAGCTCGATGGTGTCGTAGTCGGTCTGCACGAACTGGATCTGCTCGAATGCCATGTATTTGGCGCACAGCTTGGCCGATGTGACGGGAAAGAACCGGCTGCCGTCGCGGCGCAGGAAGGCCTCGCTTTCGCGGCCCAGCACGCGGCGCAGGCTGCGAAACGGGCGCCCGCACGGATTGGGCTGGGCGGCCAGTTCGGCGAAGTCGCCGCTGTCGTAGCGCACCAGCGGCATGGCGTGGCTGAAGAACGGCGTGATCAGCAGCCGGCCGATCTCGCCCGGCGCGCAGGCGGTGCCGTCGTCGTGCACGATCTCGACCAGCGCGTTCTCCTCGTTGATGTGCAGCAGGCCGCATTGCGGGCAATCGAGCGCGAGGTTGCCGCATTCGGTCGAGCCGTAGGTGTCGCGGATCGGCAGGCCGAACGCTTCCAGGCAGAGCTCGCGCGTGGCCTGGGTCAACGGCCCGCCCACGGTCAGCAACGCCTCGAGCCGGGGCCGCAGGCCCCTTTCCAGCGCCGCCTCCGCCAGCATCTCCGCCATGGCCGGGCGGGTGGAGAGATAGCGGATGTCCTTGCGCTCGATCCAGTCGAACATGTAGTCGGTCGACCAGTGCAGCGGGCAGCCGTAGTTTCCGCCGGTCGTCACGTCGAAGCGCCAGCCGCGGCGGCCCCGCTCGGCCAGCTTCTCGTGGTCCTCGCCGATGAAGATGTGTATGCCGCCGAGATTCTTGGCGCCATTCATGCCCCACCAGTCGTAGCCGCGCTGCGAGAAGACCTGCGCCGCCATCATCTGCGCGGCGCAGACCATGAAGCGCAGCGGCACGCCGGTCGAGCCGGAGGTATGATGCTCCTCGCTGTCGCCGGCCTGGGGCGGCAGTCGCGTCGCGCGCAGCTCCTGGTAGCGGCTATGCGCCAGTTGGCGCGTCAGCACGGGCACTTCATGCCAGCGGGCGAAATCGAACCGGCCACGCGCGAACAGCGGCGCCAGGCGCTTGCGGTAATAGACGGTGTGGCGGCGCGCGTGCTCGCAGATGGCTGCCAGCCGGCCCAGCCGGTACTGCGCCATCTGCTCGGCTGTAAAGCCTTCGCTGCGCGCGATTTCTCTGCGAAACCGCACCATCCAACCGACATCGATATCCATGCCGGGCAAATGTAGCCGCTCGCCCGCGCAATTTCAGCGGCGTTGTTCGGCGCGCGGCGCGCCCCGGGGGCGGCAGCCGGCTGCGTTCCTCGAACTGCGCCCATTGCTCGGACCGCACGCGCGCTATCAGTTCGAATTTGCCATCGCCAGCGGGTGGCTTCGGCCTGGCGCGGGATTTCACTGCCGTCCGCTCGGTTGCGCCGGCGAGTGCAGGGCCCGTCGCGCTCGCGCCGCTTCACGTCGACGCGAGATGCGATCGCCCGGAGCAAATCCCGATCCGCACTAACGGGCGGCGACCACGCCGGGCACTTCGCAGCGATGGTAGAAATACTTGGCGCCGGGACGGCGCGGGATATCGGCCAGCGGCACCAGAGTCGCGGTAAACTCGTTGCCGATATGGGCCTTGACGCAGCGTTGCACGGCATCGCCGTCGATCGGCGGATTGCCGTCGACCGCCACGTAACGGATTTCGACCACGCCATAGTCGGTCTGCACGAACTGAACCTGCTTGAACGGCATGGCCTGCCGCAGGATACGCCCGAAGAGGGTCGGGAAGAATCGCGTGCCGTCGTGGCGAACGAAGGTCTCGATCTCGCGGCCCAGCACGCGCACCAGGCTGGGGAAGGGTCGTCCGCACGGCGCCTGCACCGGCCCCGCTTCGGCATAGTCGCCGATTTCGTAGCGGATCAGCGGCATGGCGAAATTGGTGTAGGAGGTGACCAGCACGCGGCCGATTTCGCCCGGCGCGCACGGCATGCCGTCGTCGCGCACCACTTCGATCAGCCGCGCTTCGGCGCTGACATGCAGCAGCCGGCAATCGGGGCATTCGGCGGCGAGATGGCCGCATTCGCTCGAGCCGTAGGTATCGAAGATTTCCGCCCCGAAGGCCTGACGGCAAAGCTCGCGGCAGACTTGCGATACCGGCCCGCCGACGGTCATGACCAGCTTTAACGGCAAATCCAGCCCGCGCCGTAGCTTGGCCTCGGCAAGGGCCTCGATTTGCGACGAGCGGCTATAGAGATAGGCGGGTCGCCAGCGCTGCAGCCAGTCGAGCTGCTTGTCGACGTGCTCGGCGATCTGCAGCGCCAGGCTGCGGCCTGGCGGCATGCCGTTGCGCCAGCCGCGCGTGCCGCCTTCGACCAGGTTGGGCCAATCCGCCGGAAAAGACTGAATAGACGCCAGGGTGAGTTGCGGCTCCAGCCGCCACCAATCGTAGCTTCGTTCCGTCAACGCGGCATTGGCGATGCCATCGGTCGCGCTGGCGCGATAGCGCAGCGGCACGCCGGTCGAGCCGGAGGTGAGGCCGTCGTGGGTCTTGCCGGCAAACGCCGGAACGGCGGCTGCCGTCAACTCGCCGAACTTGCTCGTCGCGATGGCCCGGGTGAGCGGCGCCACGCGCGACCACGCCGCCGCGTCCAGGCCGCCGGACGCGAAGACCGGCGCCAGTCGCTTGCGCCAGTAGGGCACGTTGCGCCAGGCGAATCGGCCCAGGTGCAGCCATTGCGCGCGCGCATAGTCGTCCAGAGCCTCGCGCGACATGGCTTCGGTGCGAATGAGCTCGGCCCGGTATTGCCGCTTCCTCTGGATGTCGAGTTCGGCGATATCGGCCATGGCCTATGCCGCGCGTTGATTCCCGAGCAGCCGCGCCACATCGGCCAGCGACTGGATGGCCAGCGAATCCTCCGGCGCCAGCTGCGTTCCCAGCCGCTCTTCCAGCGCCAGCACCAGCCGCAGATGGGCCACGCTGGTCCATGCCTCGCAATTGTCCATGGTCGGCTCGGCGCCGAGCGCCGCATCGTCGACCTCGAGCGCCGTCGCCAGCAGGGCCCGCGCCTCGTCGTTGCTCATGACTTGCTCCGCAGCGCCTGCCATTCCGGCCGCAGCAGGCTGAACACCGCGAAGTCCAGCCGCTTGCCCTTCTCGTAGGCGCTTTCGTTGTGGCCGCGCAGCACGCCCTCCAGGCGGAAGCCCTGCTTGCGGTAGTTGGCGACGGCGGCGAAGTTGCGCACCTGGGGCATGCCCCAGATCTTCTCCAGCTTCAGCCGGTCGAACAGGAAGTCGATGATCGCGCCGCGCGCCTCCAGCACGACGTTGCGGCCCCACCATTCGCGGTCGCCGATCACCACGGAGATTTCCGCCAGCTTGTGCGGCCGGTCGATGCGCACCTGGAAGAAGCCGATCAGCTTGTTGTCCTGCCGCGTGAAGGCGCCGAACTGGAAATTGCTGGAGTTGTCGTAGGCCTTCATGCGCTGCGCCTCTTCCTCGCGCGTCTTGCGCATCGGCAAGGTGTTGAGGTTGCGCATCAGCTCCGGATCGGCGATCCACTTCATGTAGCTGTCGGTCAGGTCGTTGCCGGTCATCGAGCGCACGACGAAGCGCTCGGTCTCCAGCCGCGCCGGCATGCCGACGATCCAGGGCTGGCGTTTCATGCGTTGCCGCCCCGCGCCGCCGGGTCCTGCACCGGCGCCAGGCAATGGCGCATGACGTCGTCGCGACGGATCTTGCCGCGATCGGTCTTGGGAATGTCCGCGACCTCGAACCAGCGCTCGGGCACCGCCGCCGCATGCAGGCGCTGGCGGCACCACTGGCGCAGCGCGTCGAAGTCCAACCGCACCTGCGGCACGGCGCGCAGCGCCACTCCGACCTTCTCGCCCAGGATGTCGTCGGGAATGCCGAAGCAGCAGGCCTCGGCGATATCGGGATGTCGTTCGAGCAGCATGTCGATTTCCGCCGGCTGCACTTTCATGCCGGCCCGATTGATCTCATCCTTGCGCCGGCCGCGCAAGCGCACGATGCCCCGCGCGTCGATGAAGCCGCTGTCGCCGGTGCGATACCAGCCATCCTGCAGCACCTGGGCGGTGAGGTCGGGCCGGCGCAGATAGCCCTGCATCAGGGAGGGCGTGCTCAGCACCAGTTCGCCCTCGCCCTGCGCCAGCCGCCTTCCTTCGCCGTCCATCACCGCCGCCGCGCCGCCCCATATCGTGCCGACCAGCCCGTCCTCGATCGGCAGCAGGCGCGGATCGGCGCCGGCGATCCAGTTGGCGGTTTCGGTGATGCCGTACATGTTGACCACGCCTTGGATGCCCGACCATTGCTGGACGGCGCGCCACAGCTCCGAGGACAGCGGCGCGGAGCCGACATGCAGGCGCCTGAGCGTGGCCCTGGCCGGCGCCTTGCTGGTCTTCAACGCGACCTTCCACAGCGTCGGCACCGAGGACATGAAGGTGATGTCGTGGGCGTCGATCAGCGCGCCGGCCTGCAGCGGCACCTGTCCCAGCTTCTCCGCCATCAGATGCAGCGCGCCGCCACCGGCCAGCGCCGTCAGGCAGTTGCCGATCAGGCCATGGCCGAAATGGGTCGGCAGGCCGCACAAGGTGCGGGTCAGGTCGGCGGCGGGAATATGCTCGAGATTGAGCCTGACCCGCGCGGCCAGCGAGCCATAGGTATGGACCACGCCCTTGGGCTCGCCGGTGGTGCCGGAGGTGAACAGGATCAGCGCCGCGCGATCGGGCGGCGGGTCGACGGCGAGGAGGCGCTCGCCCGGCGCGGAGTCTTCGCCAAGGCGCAGCACCGGCGCGCCGGCCAGGTAGTTGGGCAGGTGCTGCGCCGGGGAGGCCAGGATCGCGGCCGGCCGCAGGAAGTCGGCGACGGTCTCGAGCTGGGCGGAGGTCAGCTCGGGCGAGACGCAGGCGGCGCTGCCGCCCAGGCCCCAGACCGCGAGGAGATCGGCGAAGAAATCGGGCGTGCCGCCATGGACGATCAGCGCCGGGCGCTGCAGATCGGCGAGCAGGGAGGCCAGCCTGGCCTGGCGGCGCATGATCGCACCGCACAGGGCATCGCCTGCCAGCCGCGCCGCGCGCGGCACGTCGATCAGGGTTCCGCCGAGAAAGCTGCGTATCATCGATCCACTGTCGCCCGATCGGTCGCCCGCCTCCTGGAAACGCCGGTAGCGTGCGGCGAACTCATATCATTTCAAGGCGCTAGGCGGGGGGCAAAAAGCCTTGGCGGCGCCAATTTGTGCCGCCCCCGCAGGCATGAATTGCCGC
This sequence comes from uncultured Hyphomicrobiales bacterium, assembly GCA_964458605.1. GTDB lineage: Bacteria > Pseudomonadota > Alphaproteobacteria > Reyranellales > JAQSWP01 > JBBSNV01. The sequence continues at coordinate 100,864 of CAYWLS010000004.1, forward strand.
ACGGAGGCGGATTCCTCGTTCCCCCCTATCCGGGGGCCCGTCTCCGAAGTTGGTTGCCAATTGCCGCTGTTGCATTGCGGCAACGTTGCTCTTGAGATCGCTTCGCAGCGCTGTACGGCGTCGTCATGGCGACTGACTGGACGCATGGTGCATGGATATTGTGAGACTTGTGACGTGCGCGGCAAGCGCCGCGCCGCAAGGGGGAGACAATTCGATGAATCGCATGATCCGCATGGCGCTGTTCGCCGGCACCGCCCTGGCCGCCGTGGCCACCGGGCTGCCGCAGGACGCCTCGGCGCAGTCCGTCAACCCGGGCTTCTTCGGCTCGTTGAGCGGCTGGTACTATTTCAATTCCGGCAAGGACCGGACGTCCTACAAGAACGATACCCACTACAAGGGCGCCTTCCATCCCGACGATGGCTGGGGCGGCAAGGCCTATCTGGGCTATCGCTTCGCCGGTCCTTTGGACGTTGCCGTCGGCGCCCAGGGCAGCTGGCTCAGCAAGGGCAAGGGAGATTTCGAATACGGTCCGGCCACCACCAAGGCCTGGTATTGGGCGGTCGACGGGGAAATCGGCTACAACGCGATGGTCGGCGACCTGGGCGTGCGCCTGTTCGGCGGCGTGCGCTACGCCGAGTTCAAGCACCGCAGCAAGATGATCGGCTATACCGACGGCTCGACCACCTACTTCAAGAACTACGACAACGACTACTGGGGCATCGGCCCGCGTATCGGCACCGATTTCAGCACCCGTCTGTTCGGTTCGAACTGGAGCCTGTTCGGCGACATCGCCGGTTCGGTCCTGTTCGGCAAGCTGCGGGGCGAACATCGCTACACCGATGAGGCCAGCGAGAGCGGCAAGACCTCCCAGACGGTGTGGAACGTGGAAGGCCAGCTGGGCATCGGCTACGAAGTGGCGCCGGGCGTGACCATCGGCGCCGGCTATCGCGGCGAATACTGGGCCAACGTGGCGGACAAGTGGTTCTACGCCAAGGACAGCTTCCGGGGCGGCCACAGCGACCGCTTCATGCATGGGCCGTTCGTGCGCGTGAGCTACAATTTCGGCCCGCCGCCGGCCATGCCCGCGGCTGCGGTCGTGACGCCGCCGCCGGCGCCGCCCAAGACCGCCAATAGCTTCATCGTGTTCTTCGACTTCGACAAGTCGAACATCACGGCGCAGGCGCAGAAGACCATCAACGATGCCGTTGCCGCCGCCAAGGCCGGCAACTCCGCCCGCGTCACCTTGACCGGCCATACCGACCGTTCGGGCAGCGAGCAGTACAACATGGCGCTGTCGCTGCGTCGTGCCGAGGCGGTCAAGGCCAACATGATCAAGCAGGGCATCCCCGCTTCGGCCATCGTCGTCATCGGCAAGGGCGAGAGCCAGCCGCTGGTGCCGACCGCCGACGGCGTGCGCGAACCGCAGAATCGCAGGGTCGAAATCGTCATCTAGGCGAGATCGTCATCTAACGTGTCCATAATACACAAATCACATTAAACCATGTGAAAAGGGCGGCCCCAAGGGTCGCCCTTTTTCGTTTCGCCAGCGCCAGATCCCGCCGCAGGAGCCCAATCTGTTGTTCTCCGGCCACGGCTAGCCGCAAAAGATATCGCAATATCAATGCATATTTATTTTTTGTGCTGATCGCAGGGCCTCGCCTGATTATGGTGCGCGCTGGAGGGCGCGATCTGAAGCTGCGCCGCAAGGGGAGACAATTCGATGAATCGCATGATCCGCATGGCGCTGTTCGCCGGCACCGCCCTGGCCGCCGTGGCCACCGGGCTGCCGCAGGACGCCTCGGCGCAGTCCGTCAACCCGGGCTTCTTCGGCTCGTTGAGCGGCTGGTACTATTTCAATTCCGGCAAGGACCGGACGTCCTACAAGAACGATACCCACTACAAGGGCGCCTTCCATCCCGACGATGGCTGGGGCGGCAAGGCCTATCTGGGCTATCGCTTCGCCGGTCCTTTGGACGTTGCCGTCGGCGCCCAGGGCAGCTGGCTCAGCAAGGGCAAGGGAGATTTCGAATACGGTCCGGCCACCACCAAGGCCTGGTATTGGGCGGTCGACGGGGAAATCGGCTACAACGCGATGGTCGGCGACCTGGGCGTGCGCCTGTTCGGCGGCGTGCGCTACGCCGAGTTCAAGCACCGCAGCAAGATGATCGGCTATACCGACGGCTCGACCACCTACTTCAAGAACTACGACAACGACTACTGGGGCATCGGCCCGCGTATCGGCACCGATTTCAGCACCCGTCTGTTCGGTTCGAACTGGAGCCTGTTCGGCGACATCGCCGGTTCGGTCCTGTTCGGCAAGCTGCGGGGCGAACATCGCTACACCGATGAGGCCAGCGAGAGCGGCAAGACCTCCCAGACGGTGTGGAACGTGGAAGGCCAGCTGGGCATCGGCTACGAAGTGGCGCCGGGCGTGACCATCGGCGCCGGCTATCGCGGCGAATACTGGGCCAACGTGGCGGACAAGTGGTTCTACGCCAAGGACAGCTTCCGGGGCGGCCACAGCGACCGCTTCATGCATGGGCCGTTCGTGCGCGTGAGCTACAATTTCGGCCCGCCGCCGGCCATGCCGATGGCCGCCACGCCGCCGGTCGCCGCCCAGCCGCCGGTGTCGAAGAAGAACTTCATCGTGTTCTTCGACTTCGACAAGTCGAACATCACGGCCGAAGCGCAGAAGACCATCAACCAGGCCGCCGACGCCGCCAAGGCCGGCCAGGCCTCGCAGGTCACCCTGACCGGCCATACCGACCGTTCGGGCAGCGAGCAGTACAACATGGCGCTGTCGCTGCGTCGTGCCGAGGCGGTCAAGGCCAACATGATCAAGCAGGGCATCCCCGCTTCGGCCATCGTCGTCATCGGCAAGGGCGAGAGCCAGCCGCTGGTGCCGACCGCCGACGGCGTGCGCGAGCCGCAGAACCGCCGCGTCGAGATCGTCATCTAGTCGAGATCGTCATCTAAGACGATCCGCACAGGCTACAAAAACGAAGGGCGGCCCTCAGGGGTCGCCCTTTTCGTTTGCGCCGTCGATGGCGAGGGCGCTACGCCTCATGGGGGACCGTCAGTGCGGGTGAATCTGGCGCGGCACGTAAAGGCCATCCTTCACGCCCGCGAAGAATTCGCCGACCTGTGGATGCCCCACCGGCTTGCCGGTTTCGTCCGGCAACAGGTTCTGCTCGGAGACATAGGCGATGTAAGTCGTCTGATCGTTCTCGGCCAGCAGGTGGTAGAACGGCTGGTCGCGTCGCGGCCGGATCGCCTCGGGAATGGACTGCAGCCATTCTTCGGTGTTGGAGAACACCGGATCGACATCGAAAATGACGCCGCGGAACGGGTGGAAACGATGGCGAACCACCTGTCCGATGCGAAATTTTGCCTGACGCATGCGCGAAGATCCCGACGTGACCGGCGGCCGGCGCGTCCACCCACGGCTGCGGCCCCAACATGACAATGATACTCTCTCCGGCGGCCCATTGAACAGGCCGGGCCGGGTAAAAAGTTGGGGGAGTCATGGACATCGCGACCGATCGGCCGATCAATCGCCAGGTCCGGCTGAAATCCCGCCCGGTGGGAATCCCCCAGGCGGAACATTTCGAAATCGCGCAGACCCCGGTGCCGGCCGCCGATCGCGGCCAGTTCGTGGTGCGCAACCGCTTCCTGTCGGTCGATCCGGCGATGCGCGGCTGGGTCAATGCCGCGGCCAACTATTCCCAGCCGGTGGGCGTCGGCGAGGTGATGCGGTCCTTCGCGGTAGGCGAGGTGATCGAATCGCAGCATTCCGAATATCGCGCCGGCGACATCGTGGCCGGCATGTTCGGCTGGCAGGACTACGCGCTCAGCGACGGCAGCCATGTGACGCGCAAGGTCGGCGAGACCGACTTGCCGATGTCCCTGGCGCTGGGCGTGCTGGGGCTGAACGGCGTCACGGCCTATTGGGGCCTGCTGGGCGTCGGCGAGCCCAAGGCCGGCGACACGGTGGTGGTCTCGACCGCGTCGGGCAGCGTCGGCTCGGCGGTCGGCCAGATCGCCAGGATCAAAGGCTGCCGAACCGTCGGCATCGCCGGCGGCGCGGCCAAGGTCAAGGATTGCCTCGAGCTGTTCGGCTACGACGCGGCGATCGACTACAAGAGCGAAGCCGACATTGCCGGCGCGCTGTCGAAGCTCTGTCCCAAGGGCGTCGACGTCTATTTCGACAACACCGCCGGCGCGATCTCCGATGCGGTGCTGACCCGACTGGCCGTCGGCGCCCGCATCGTCGTCTGCGGCACGGCCGCGCTGTCGAATTGGGATCCCTGGCCCACCGGGCCGCGGGTCGAGCGCCACATCCTGGTCAAGCGCGCCCGCATGCAGGGCTTCCTGCTGTTCGACTGGATGGATCGCTATGGCGAGGCGGTGAGCCAGTTGGCGCAATGGGTCCGCGAGGGCAGGCTTGCCTACCAGGAAGACATCCTCGACGGCATCGACCAGGCGCCCGCCGCCATCGCCGGGCTCTATCGCGGCGACAATCGCGGCAAGCGGCTGATCCGGCTGGCCGGAGACTGAATCCGCACTCAGGCCCGCACCGCCAGCGCCTGACGCAGCACGGTCAGTTCCAGCGGCAGCCGGCCGACCGTCTCGCCGTCGACATCGACCAGCGCCGAGGCCGGGCCGTCGATGCGGAAGCTGGCGCCCGATATCACCTCGACCTTGGGGTGATCGACGTGACGGCCTTCGAACAGCCAGCTCGGCTTCTGCAGGATGATCTCGGCGCGGCCGATATCCTTGAACAGCACCATGTCGAGCCGTCCGTCGTCGAAGCGGGCGCCGGGCGCCAGCTTCATGCCGCCGCCGCCATTCTCCAGATTGCAGCCCAGCCCGGTATAGACCTTGCGCCGCTTGGCCGGCCCGCCGTCGACGCTCATATCGACGTCGATGAACGGATAGGTCAGCGTCACCAGCAGGGTCACGTAGTAGTAGCTGAATCGTCCGCCCAGCTTCTTCAGCAAGCGCGATGCGGAGGTGCGATGGGAGATCTCGGCGGCGGCCCCGAACGAGGCGGAAACGTAGCCGTAGCGCTCGACCGAACCGCCATCCAGCCCCGCGCAGCGGGCCCGGACCAGATCCATGCGTCGCGTCGCGCCACGGGTGATCGCGGCGATCGCCGCCTGTTCGTCGGGATGGCCCAGGGCGGTGACCATCTCGTTGGCCGTGCCCGCCGGCAGCGGACAGACCGCCAGCTCCGGCCGGGCCATGACGCCATCCACCAGCGCGCCGTTGACGACCTCGTTGACCGTGCCGTCGCCGCCCACCGCCACCAACGTGTCGTATCCGGCTGCCACCGCTTCGCGGGCAAGTCCGATGGCGTGGCCCGGCGCCGCGGTCATCACGGCATCGACCGCGCCCAGCTTGTGCTCCAGCGCCAGACGCAGCCGGGGCCAGTCGCGACCGCTTCGGCCCTTGCGCGCCATCGGATTGACGATGACCTTGGTGCGCATCCTTGGCATTCCCCCAACGTCGGGCACCCTTGTCGGCGACTTTCCGGCCGGATTTTGCGCTCACTATAACAAGATACGGGGCGAAGCGTGGCTGGAGCCCGATTCGTATATCCACTTGATATATTGACGTTCGTTCTAACTACTTGGATTCTGGAAGTATTGGGGCGTGTCGGTGTGAAGGTGGCGGATTTCCCGCCGTCTCCAGGCCGGCTGGAGACGTTAAGTCTTGAGCGACAGTTCGGAATTCTCGGTTCGCTTCTGGGGCGTGCGCGGTTCGATCGCCTGTCCCGGCCCGGAATATGTGCGCTATGGCGGCAACACCTCCTGCCTCGAGGTGATTTGCGGCGGCCAGCGACTGATCTTCGATGCCGGTACCGGCATCCGGCCGCTCGGGGTCGATCTGGCGAAGTCCGGACCCAACGATCTCGACATCTTCTTCACCCACACCCACTTCGATCACGTCTGCGGCCTGACCTTCTTCGCCTCGCTGTTCTGCCGCGACAGCCGGGTACGATTGTGGGCCGGCCATCTGCTGCCGGAACTCGACCTCAAGAAAGTGCTGCATCACCTGATGATGGCGCCGCTCTATCCGGTGTCGCTGGACATCTTCCAGGCGCAGGTCAGCTTCAACGATTTCAAGTCGGGCGAGACGCTCCATCCGCGCACCGGCGTGACGCTGCGCACCGCGCCGCTCAACCATCCCAACGGCGCCACCGGCTATCGCATCGAATATGCCGGCAAGTCGATCTGCTACATCACCGACACCGAGCACTTCCCCGACCGGCTGGACGAGAATATCCGCCAGCTGGTGCAGGATGCCGACATGATGATCTACGATTCGACCTACACCGATGCCGAGTACCCGACCTATCGCGGCTGGGGCCATTCGACCTGGCAGGCCGGGGCCCGCCTGGCCAAGGCCGCCAACGTCAAGCAGTTCGTCATCTTCCATCACGATCCCAGTCACGACGACGTGTTCATGGACAAGGTGGCGGCCGAGGCTGGCGCCCTGCTGGCCGGCACCGTGGTGGCCCGCGAAGGCCTGGTGCTGCGGCCCTGAGTCCGGGACATCGCGACCGCGATCCAAGGCGATTCCGTCGACCGGCAATTTGCTCTAGCTTGAACTCCATGCGGCCCATCCTTTCGACGAGACCGGCGGCGTGAAGAAGCTGCGACAGCTTGGCATGGGCCTGGCCACCGTGGCAGGGCTGGCGCGACGCGGCTGGTTCATTCCGCATCGCTATGCGCAGAGCCTGCCCGCGCCGGGCGACAACCCGCCTTATGCGCCGATCGCGGCGACTTTCGCCGACCGCCTGCCGCGCTTCCTCGACGTGCTGGAGCGGGCCCAGGCGCTGAAGCCCGCGCTGCGGGCCATCGCGACGGAAAGCGGCAAGCCGGTCGCCGGCATTCCCGGCCCGCGCTTCGATCAGGGCTGGTTCGCCACGCTCGACGCGGTGGCGGCCTATGCGCTGGTGCGCGAGCGCCGGCCGGGACAGATCGTCGAAGTGGGATCGGGCCACTCGACCCGCTTCCTGGCGCGCGCCCTGCACGACGCCGGCAGCGCGGCCGGCATCCTGTCGATCGATCCGCAACCGCGCGCCAGCATCGCGGCGCTGGCGCCGCGCGTGCGCTTCGAGCGGCGCACCGTGCAGCAGGTCGATGCCGCGGTGTTCCAGGCCCTGCGCCCGGGCGACGTGCTGTTCGTCGATTCCAGCCATATCCTGATGCCGGGATCGGATTGCGACTGGCTGTTCAACCGCATCCTGCCGCTGCTGCCGGCCGGCGTGCTGGTGCATATCCACGACATCTTCCTGCCCGACGACTATCCGGCCGCCTGGGCGTGGCGCAACTACAACGAACAGCAGGGCGTGGCGCCGCTATTGGCCAATGGCTGGCGCGCGCTGTTCGCCAGCCACTACGTGGACCGGCAGGCGCCGCAGGAAGTGGCGGCGCTGATCGGCGAGCTGCCGCGCCATCCCGCGGCGATTGCGGCCAGCCTGTGGCTGGAAAAGCCGGCTGCGGAGTCAGCGCCAGGGATTGCGTCTTAGCCAGGCATCGGCCGCCGCGCGATAGCGCGCGAAGCCGATCTCCGGCGCCAGGCTGTAGCTGTTGGCGCGCACCGGCTGGTTGGGGATCTGGCCGGCCAGCCATCGCTCGCCGAAGGATTGGATCAGCAGCACGTCGTCCTGTTCCACCGCATCCATCGGCAGCTCGCGCAGGCGCTTGAAGGTCGAGGCATCCATGCCGCCGGGCAGGGCGAGGTCGCCGCCGGACAGGCGCAGCGGCTGCACCAGCGGATTGAGCCGCACCACCGGGCCGTTTTCGACGATGGGATGGGCAGCATCGGGCAGCTTTCCGCCCAGCCAGACATGGGCGATGAAGCTGGCGGCGTCGGGCGGATCGTCCAGCACGGCGGTGGCGATCTGGCCGACATCGTGGAACAGGCTCTGCGCGGCATGGGGCTCGACCAGCAGCGTCGCGGCGCCGGGATATTGGCTCGCCAGCGGCAGGGCGACATTGGCGGTGCCGATGCTGAGCAGGGTGACGTCGGACAGCGCCGGCCGGTCGGGCCGCGCCATGACTTCGACCAGGGCGGCCAGCGCCGGGTTGTTGTAGCCGCCGATCGCGCCGTCCCAGAAACGCCGGCCGCGGCTGGCGCCGATATCGCCGTCCCATAGCGCGAAAGCGGCGGGCGCGTCGAAATAGTTGACCGGCGCGTTGGTCGAGGCATGCACCGCCTGCGCCAGGGTCGGCACCGCCGGCGCGGTGTTGCTGGCGGCGGCGCTGCCGGCGTCGGAGCGCTGGAACACCGCGCGACGGCGGTCGTAGTCGAAGCTCAGCATCAGGAACTGGAACGGCCGGCCGGTGGCGGCGCCGACCGCGGCACCCAGCTCGCTGATCGGCCGGTTGCCGGTGCGCGGCGCGTAGCGCGCAATGCCGGCCAGCTTGTCGCCGGCGTCGTATTGCGGGCCGAAGCCGAAGATGCGCAGCACGCGCTTCCACGGCGGCAGGCGCACGAAGATCGCCTGGCGCGCGGTCTCGTCGAGGAACAGGTCGCGCAGCGCCGCCAAGGGCAGATCCTCGATCAGCCCGGCCAGCACCAGGGTGCCGCCGGAATTGGCGGCGGCGTAGTCGAACTGGCGCAGCACGTCGCGGCCGGTCCTGGCCTGCGGGAACAGATCGATCAGCGCCTGGATCTGCAGCAGCGCCCAGGTGCCGCCGCCATCGAGCGACAGGATGCGCATGGTTCCTCCGCTGCCGGGTGCGAAGGGATTCTAGCGCTGCCGGGGCGGGCTTGTCCGCCGCCGCGGCGACGGCAAAGGAATTAGGGCTTCATCGCCGGGGCGGCGTCGAACACCAGCTTGTGCAGGCGGGCGTCCCGCGCCCGGATCGCCTCGTGCAGCGTGGCGCGGATGCGCGGTTCCCAGAACTTGTTGAAGTGGTCGGCCAGGCCGCGCACCGCCTCGTCATGCGGATAGGCGGCCCAGTACAGGGCCGCCTGGTTGATGTTGTGGATCAGCTTGTCGGCGGTCGACATGTCAGTTCACCAGGCGTTCGATATGGGTGAAGGCCAGCATGGAATCGGCGCGCGCCAGCCCGACCAGCGTGATGCCGGCCTGTTCGGCCATGCGCACCGCGCGCGCGGTCGGCGCCGATACGCCCACCATGACAGGCATGCCGGCCATGGCCGCCTTCTGCACCAGCTCGTAGCTCACCCGGCTGGTCAGCAGCAGCGCGCCTTGGGTTGCGTCCAGCTCGCGCGCTGCCATGGCGCCGATCAGCTTGTCGAGCGCGTTGTGGCGGCCGACATCCTCGCGCACCAGCATGACGGCGCCCGCGCGGTCGGTCCAGCCCGCGGCATGGACGGCGTGAGTCTGCCGGTTCAGCGTCTGATGGCCCGGCAGAGCGGCCAGGGCGCGGCGCAGCGCGGCCCTCTCGATCGTAAAGCCGGCGCCGACGCCAGGCAACGGACGCAACACATCGCCCAGGCTTTCCAGCCCGCACAGGCCGCAGCCGGTCGGGCCGGCCATCGCGCGCCGGCGTTCCTTGAGCGCGGCGAAGCGGCGGGCGGTCAGGCCGATCCGCGCTTCGACGCCATCGGCCAGGGGGGCGATCTCGATATCGAGCATCTCGGCGCGCCCGGCAACGATGCCCTCGCTCAAGGCAAAGCCCAGCGCGAAATCCTCCAGGTCGGCCGGCGTGGCCAGCATCACGGCATGGCTGATGCCATTGAACACCAGCGCGATCGGGGTCTCCTCAGGCAGGTCGCGGCCGATGGCGGCGACCGCGCCGTCCGGGGTCAGCAGGCGAGCCGGCGTCGGCCGGCTGGGCGAGGGCAGATCGGCGGTGTCGTTGGCCGCGTCGTTGGCTGGGGCCGCCGCCGCGTCTGCGGCGCGTCTACTCCGCGGCGTCGGCATGGATCCGGGTGAAGCGGGCGACTTCGTCATCCCGTTCAATCTGCCAGTCGGCCCTCGTGTTGGCCAGCCGCACCTGCACCGCCGTCACCTTGTATTCCGGGCAGTCGGTGGCCCAGTCGGTGAAGTCGGTGGTCACCACATTGGCGCCGCTCTCGGGGTGATGGAAGGTGGTGTAGACCACGCCCGGCTGCATGCGTTCGGACACCACCGCGCGCATGGTGGTGCTGCCGGAGCGACTCTGCAGGGCGATCATGTCGCCGTCGACCACGCCGCGCTGCTCGGCATCGTGCGGATGGATCTCCAGCACGTCCTGGTCGTGCCAGGCGACGTTTTCGGTGCGCCGCGTCTGGGCGCCGACATTGTACTGGCTGAGGATGCGGCCGGTGGTCAGCAGCAGCGGGAAGCGCGGGCCGCTGCGCTCCTCGGTGGCGACGAACTCGGTCAGCGCGAAATAGCCCTTGCCGCGCACGAAGCCCCGCTCGTGCATGATCGGCGTGCCCGCGGGCATGGCGTCGGTGCAGGGCCATTGCACGGAGCCCAGCCGGTCGATCTTGTCGTAGGACACGCCCTTGAAGGTGGGCGTCAGCCGGGCGATCTCGTCCATGATTTCGGACGGGTGGCTGTAGGCCATCTCGTAGCCCAGGGCGCGGGCCAGCTTCACCGTCATTTCCCATTCGGTCATGCCGGCCTTGGGCGGGATGGCCTGGCGCACCCGGCTGATGCGGCGCTCGGCGTTGGTGAAGGTGCCGTCCTTCTCCAGGAACGAGGCGCCGGGCAGGAAGATATGGGCGTAGCGCGCGGTCTCGTTGATGAACAGATCGTTGACCACCAGGCATTCCAGGGCTTTCAGCCCGGCGACGACGTGCTGGGTGTCGGGATCGGACTGCACGATGTCCTCGCCCTGCACGAACAGGCCCTTGAAGCTGCCATCGACCGCGGCGTCGAACATGTTGGGGATGCGCAGGCCCGGCTCCTGGTCCAGCGTCACGCCCCAGGCGCTCTCGAACAGCGCGCGGGTGGCGTCGTCGGAGACATGCCGGTAGCCGGAGAATTCGTGCGGGAAGGAGCCCATGTCGCAGGAGCCCTGCACGTTGTTCTGGCCGCGCAGCGGATTGATGCCGACGCCGCGCCGGCCCAGATTGCCGGTGGCCATGGCCAGGTTGGCCATGCCCATCACCATGGTCGAGCCCTGGCTGTGCTCGGTGACGCCCAGGCCGTAATAGATCGCGGCGTTGCCGGCTTTGGCGTAGAGCCGGGCGGCTTGACGCAGCTCGAAAGCCGGCACGCCGGTGACGGCTTGCGTCGCCTCGGGCGAATTGTGCCGGTCGGCGACGAAATCGCGCCAGCGCTCGAAGCTCTCCCTGTCGCAGCGCTCGGCCACGAACGCCTCGTCGACCAGCCCTTCCGTCACCACGACATGGGCCAGCGCGTTGATCACCGCCACGTTGGTGCCAGGCAATAGCTGCAGATGGTGGTCGGCCGCGACATGGGGCGTGCGCACCAGGTCGATGCGGCGTGGATCGACCACGATCAGCCCGGCGCCCTGGCGCAGCCGGCGCTTCATATGCGAGGCGAACACCGGATGGGCGTCGGTCGGGTTGGCGCCGATCACCATCACGACGTCGGCTTCGTCCACCGAATCGAAATCCTGGGTGCCGGCGGAGGTGCCGAACGCGGTCTTCAGGCCGTAGCCGGTGGGCGAATGGCAGACCCGGGCGCAGGTATCGACGTTGTTGTTGCCGAAGGCGGCGCGCACCAGCTTCTGCAGCAGGTAGGTTTCCTCGTTGGTGCAGCGCGAGGAGGTAATGGCGCCGACCGCGCCCTGGCCGTATTTGGCCTGCAACGCGCGCAAACGCCGGGCCGTTTCCGCAATGGCTTCGTCCCAACTCACCTCGCGCCACTCGTCCTCGATGCTGTCGCGGATCATCGGCTTGACGATGCGGTCCTTGTGCGTGGCGTAGCCGAAGGCGAACCGGCCCTTCACGCAGGAGTGGCCGTGATTGGCCTGGCCGTCGCGATAGGGCGTCATGCGCACCACCTCGTTGCCTTTCAGCTCGGCCTTGAACGAGCAGCCGACGCCGCAATAGGCGCAGGTGGTGACCACGCTGCGTTCCGGCAGGCCCTGCTCGATCACCGATTTCTCGTTCAACGTGGCGGTCGGGCAGACATCGACGCAGGCGCCGCACGACACGCATTCCGACGCCAGGAAATTGTCGTCCTGGCTGGCGGCGATCAAGGAGGCCAGGCCGCGGCCGTCCACCGTCAGGGCGAAAGTGCCCTGCACCTCGGCGCAGGCGCGCACGCAGCGCGAGCAGACGATGCATTTGTCCGGCTCGAAGGAGAAATAGGGGTTGGAGACGTCGGTGGCGTGGGTGCGGTGGCGCGCGCCGTCGAAACCGTAGCGCACCTCGCGCAGGCCGGTCACGGCGGCCATGTCCTGCAGCTCGCAATCGCCGTTGGCCGAGCAGGTCAGGCAGTCGAGCGGGTGATCGGAGATATAGAGCTCCATCACGTTGCGGCGCAGGCGCGCCAGCTTGTCCGACTGGGTACGGATCTTCATGCCGGGTTCGACCGGCGTGGTGCAGGAGGCGGGCGTGCCCTTGCGGCCGTCGATCTCGACCACGCAAAGCCGGCACGAGCCGAAGGCTTCGATGCGGTCGGTGGCGCACAGCTTGGGGATGTCGACGCCGATCTCGCGCGCGGCGCGCATCACCGATGTGCCGGCCGGCACGCTGATCGCCTTGCCGTCGATCATGACGTCGACCGCCACGCCTTCCTTGCGCGGCGTGCCGTAGTCGGATTCCTTCAGAATAGCCATGTCAGCCTCACGATGCCGCGGCTTGGGCCGCGGCTTGGGCCGGGCGGCGGCGGAAATCCTCGGGGAAGTGGCGCAGGCAGCTCAGCACCGGCAGGGGCGTCAGTCCGCCCAGCGCGCAGAGCGAGCCGTCGGTCAGGGTCTCGCAGAGTTCGTCGATCAACTGCCGGGCCCGTTGATCGCCCTGCAGCAACCGGTCGATGGTCTCGACGCCGCGGGCCGAGCCGATGCGGCAGGGCGTGCACTTGCCGCAGCTCTCGATGGCGCAGAATTCGAAGGCGAAGCGCGCCTGGGCGGCCATGTCGGCGGTGTCGTCGAACAGCACGATGCCGCCATGGCCCAGCATGGATTGGGCGTTAGCCAGCGCCTCGTAGTCGAGCGGCAGGTCGAGCAGCGCATCGGGCAGGTAGGCCCCCAGCGGTCCGCCCACCTGCACCGCACGCAGCGGCCGGCCGCTTTGCGTGCCGCCGCCATAGTGTTCGATCGCCGCGCGCAGCGGCGTGCCGAACGGAATCTCGACCAGCCCGCCGCGCCTGACATTGCCGGCCAGTTGCACGGTCAGGGTGCCGCGCGAGCGAGCCATGCCGTGGGCGGCATAGGCCGCGCCGCCCTGCGCCAGAATGGTCGGCACCGCGGCCAAAGTGAGCACGTTGTTGATCAGGGTCGGCTTGCCGAACAGGCCCTGGATCGCCGGGATCGGCGGCTTGAAGCGCACCTGGCCGCGCTTGCCTTCCAGGCTTTCCAGCAAGGAGGTTTCCTCGCCGCAGATATAGGCGCCCGCGCCCATGCGCAGGGCGATGTCGAAGCTTTTGCCGCTGCCCAGCACGTTGGCGCCCAGCAAGCCGCCGGCGCGCGCCGCTTCGAGCGCGTCGGCAAACACGGCGGCGGCATCGGGATATTCCGAACGCAGATAGACGAAGCCCCGTCCGGCGCCCAGCGCAATGCCGGCGATCGCCATGCCCTCGATCAGCAGGAACGGATCGCTTTCCATCAGCAGCCGGTCGGCGAAGGTGCCGGAATCGCCCTCGTCGGCATTGCAGACGATGTATTTGGTCGGACCCGGTGCCTCAAGCACGGTGCGCCATTTGCGGCCGGCGGGAAAGCCGGCACCGCCGCGACCGCGCAGGCCGGAGGCATCGATCTCGGTCACCACGTCGGCCGGCAGCAGGCTGAGCGCGCGCTTCAGCCCGACCAGCCCGCCATGGGCGATGTAATCGTCGAGCGAGCGCGGATCGACCACGCCGGCGCGCGCGAAGGTCAGCCGCGTCTGGCTCTTGAACCAATCGTGCTGCGCGGGATCGCCGATGCGCCTTTCATGCGCACCGCCATTGAGGAAATCGGCGTCGAACAGCGCCGGCAGGTCGGTTGCGGCGACGTTGCCGTAGGCGACACGGCCGCCGGCGGTCTGCACCTCGACCAGCGGCTCGAGCCAGAAGGCGCCGCGGCCGCCGGTGCGCACGATGTCGATCGCGATGCCGCGGCGCGCCGCCTGCTCGACCATCGCGCGTGCCACCTCGTCGGCCCCGAGCGCTTTGGCGGTGGCCTCGCCGGGCACGAAAACTTTGACGCCGCCGCGCGCCGCGCCCGGAGCGGGCGCCTCAGAAATTTTGCCTCCGAACGCGCTCAGCAGACGGTCGAATTTCTCCGGGTCGAGTTCGGCCTGCAGCACCCCGTCGACCAGCGCCGAAGGACCGTTGGCGCAATTGCCCAGGCAATAGACCGGCTCCAGGGCAATGCCCTGGGCGCTGGTGCCGCCCATGGCGACGCCGACAACCCGTTCGGCGTGCTGCTGCAGCGCGCGGCCGCCGCGCGCCTGGCAGGCCTCGGCGCGGCACAGCTTGATGGCATGCGGCGCGGGCGGTCGGCGCTTGAAATCGTGGTAGAAGGTCAGGGTGCCGTGCACATCGGCGCGCGAGAGGTTCAGTGCCTTGGCGATGACGGGGACGACGGCATCGGGCACATGGCCGAAGCGATCGTTGATCGCATGCAGGATCGGCATCAGCGCGCCGGCCTCGCCAGCCAGCGCCTCGATCAGCGCCTCGATCAGCGCCTGGGCTTCCTGCTCGTTCCACGCGATCGGCGCCTGTGCCACGGCCACGGATGTCTCCCGAAGTTCGTCTGTTGGCTGGAAATTGAGCCGCAAGCCCTTGAAGGTCAAATAGCCAATTGTAATGGTTTGATAGAGGTTTTGGATGATAAGCGCTGCCGTCTATCGCATCGCAGCATTTGTGCATCTGCAGCAAAGTGATAGAGGCAGCCAATGAATCAATTGGCTTGCTGTATTGGATTTACAATCTCCGGCTCCGTATCCTGCTTCCATCAATAACGAGTTCGCCCGACGGAAAAAACCCGCACGGGGAGTGGGCGGACCAAAGGAGGGGGAAATGGCATTCGAGTTCCTGCAACGCGACCGGACCATAGCGGGCCCGGGCTTCAGCCGATGGCTGGTGCCGCCGGCAGCGTTGGCCATCCATATCTGCATCGGCCAGGCCTATGCCTTCAGCGTGTTCAACCTGCCATTGACCAAGGTGCTGGGTATCACGCAATCGACGCCTGACGACTGGACCTTGACGGAATTGGGCTGGATCTTCTCGATCGCCATCGTGTTTCTTGGCCTAGCGGCGGCCGTGTTCGGCCGCTGGGTCGAGGAGGGCGGCCCGCGCAAGGCGATGTTCGTCGCCGCCTGCTGCTTCTGCGGCGGCTTCATCGTCTCGGCAGTCGGCGTGCAGACCCATCAGCTCTGGCTGGTCTATCTGGGCTACGGCGTGCTGGGCGGCTGCGGCCTGGGCATCGGCTACATCTCCCCGGTGTCGACGCTGATCAAGTGGTTCCCCGACCGCCCGGGCATGGCCACCGGCATGGCCATCATGGGCTTCGGCGGCGGCGCGCTGTTCGGTTCGCCGCTATCGCAGGCGCTGATGGATTTCTTCAAGAACGCCGGCAGCACCGGCGTGGCCCAGACCTTCCTGACCATGGGGGTGCTGTATTTCGTCATCATGATGGTGGGCGTGTTCATCGTGCGCATCCCGGCGCCGGGCTGGAAGCCGGCGGGCTGGACGCCGGCCCCGGCCGGCACGCGCAAGCTGATCACCAGCGAGAACGTCACCGTCGCCCAGGCGCTCAAGACACCGCAGTTCTGGCTGCTCTGGTGGGTGCTGTGCCTGAACGTCACCGCCGGCATCGGCGTGTTGGGCCAGGCCTCGCCGATGCTGCAGGAAATGTTCCCCGGCCGCATCTCGCCGGCGGGGGCCGCCGGCTTCGTCGGCCTGCTCAGCCTGTTCAACATGGCGGGCCGTTTCCTGTGGTCGTCGACCTCCGATTTCATCGGCCGGCGCAACACCTACATGATCTATTTCCTGCTCGGCATCGCGCTCTATGCTCTGGTGCCGAGCACGGGACATATAGGATCGGTTGAGCTGTTCATCGCCTGCTTTGCGATCATCATCAGCATGTATGGCGGCGGCTTCTCCACCGTGCCGGCCTATCTCAAGGATCTGTTCGGCACCATGCATGTCGGCGCCATCCACGGTTGCCTGCTGACGGCATGGTCGGCGGCCGGCATCTTCGGCCCGGTGCTGGTCAACTACATCCGCGAGTACCAGATCAACCACGGGGTGGCCAAAGCCGATGCCTACAACATCACCATGTACATCATGGCCGGCCTGCTGGTGGTCGGTCTGATCTGCAACGTCCTGGTCAAATCGGTCAACGCACGGCACCATTATCGCCAAGCGCCGCAGGCGGCCTAGGGAGGGAAGAACCATGAGCACAACGCAGACCACTTCTTCGCCCGTCCTGATCGCGTTCGCCTGGGTGATCGTGCTGGTGCCCCTGATCTGGGGCGTGATCCGAACGCTGGAAAACGTCCTCAAATTGTTCGTCTGAAGCGTTGCGACGCGAAGGGCCCAAGCGCAAGCTTGGGCCCTTCGGCGTTGAAGGTCATGCAACTCAAGCATCTGCGCTATCTGTCGGCCCTGGCCCAGACACATCATTTCGGTCGCGCCGCCAAACAGTGCGGCGTGTCGCAGCCCACCCTGTCGGCCGGCATCAAGCAGCTCGAGCTGTCGCTGGGCGTGCAGATCGTGCGCCGGCGCCGCAACTTCGTCGGCTTCACGGCCGAGGGCGAAATCGTCACCCGTTGGGCGCAGCGCACGTCGCTCGACGTCGATGGCCTGCTGCAGGAACTGGCCGCCTCGCGCGGCGCGCTGCGCGGCCACCTGAAGATCGGCGTCATCCCCTCCGCGCTGGTGATGGTGACGCGCTTCACCGTGTCGTTCTGCACGACCTATCCCGAGGTCACGGTCGAGGTGCTGTCGCGCACGTCCAACGAAATCCTGCGCGGCCTGGCGACGCTGACGCTCGATCTCGGGCTGTCCTATATCGACAACGAACCGCTGGGCGGCTTCCAGTCGATTTCCGCCGCTACCGAGCGCTATGTGCTGATCTCGCCCAATGCGCAATCGCCGGCCAGGCCGCGTCCGATCACCTGGCGCGAGGCCTCGACGCATCGGCTCTGCCTGCTGCCGCCGGACATGCAGAACCGGCGCATCATCGACCACACCTTCGCCCGCGTCGGCGGTCGCGCCCAGCCGCAGATCGTCACCAATTCCATGGTTCATCTGTGGTCGGTGATGCGCTCGGGCCCGTGGTCGACGATCATGCCGCGCAGCCTGATCGACACGTTCGGCCTGCCGGCCGGCTACGAGGCGCGACCGCTGATCGAACCGGAAGTCACGCACAAGGTGGGTTTCGTCTTTCCCGAAGCCGATCCGCGCCCCGCCATCATGCGCGCCTTCCTCAAGACCGCGACACCGCTGCTCGAGGGCGACTGACGGCCAAAGGACGACAAGGAAAAGCCGGTCGCGTCACGCGCGGCCGGCTCGATGCGTGCAGGATCGCGACCGTTGCCGTCAGCGCTGGTTGACGCGATCGTTGCGATCCCCGTCGCGACGATCGCGGTCGCGCCAGTCGCGATCACGGTCGCGCCGGTCGGGGACCGGCGTGGCCGGCGGCGGCGTCACGGCCGGCGCGGGAGCGGCGACCGGCGCCGGCGCCAGTTCCGCCACGTTGCTGCTGCCGTTGAGATGGCCGCCCAGCGCGAAAAACGCCAGCACGGCGACGGCGACGACCAGCGCGCCCAATACGAAAAATATGGTGGCGCCGGACCCCTTTGGGCTCGTCGGGACGTCGTTCATAACGTGTTCTCCGGCTCGTTGCCTATTGCCTATGAACGCCGGCTCAACGAGGCAGGTTCCGGCGGCGCGGTATTGCGGTGCGCGGTTCGCGACAGCGCGCGGGCCGGCATGTTAGCGTCACCCGCAATCAACAGGCGCCGGCAGCGCCGATGTACCGGGAGGAAGAGAATGACGTCGATGTTTCGCCGCGCCGCCTTGACGGCGCTGCTGGGCCTGGCGGCCCTGGTCGCCGTACCGGCCGTGGCGGCGGAGAAGGATCCGCCGATCGTGTTCGTGCACGGCAATGGCGATACGGCGGGGCTGTGGATCGCCACCATCTGGCGGTTCGAGAGCAACGGCTACGATCGCAGCCGCCTGTTCGCCATCGACCTGAAATATCCCATGGCGCGCAACGTCGACGCCACGCCCCAGGAAGGGCGCTCCTCGGCGCAGGAGGTCATGCAGCAGCTTGCCGCCTATGTCGACGAGGTGCTGAAGAAGACCGGCGCGGCGAAAGTGGCGCTGGTCGGCAATTCGCGCGGCGCCAACACCATCCGCAACTACGTCAAGAACGGCGGCGGCGCGGCCAAGGTGTCCCATGTGGTGCTGGGCAGCGGCGTCAACCACGGCGTGGTGGCGCTCGACAATTTCCTGGTCGGATCGGAGTTCAACGGCCTCAGCCCGTTCATGCAGCAGCTCAATGGCGGGCCGGACGAGGTGGTGGCCGGCGTCAAGTTCATGACCATCCGTTCCGACAAGAACGACAAATACGCCCAGCCCGACGGTGCCTTCCTCGGCATGCCGGGCAAACCGACCGGCGTGTCCTACGATGCGCCGGCGCTGAAGGGCGCCACCAACGTCGTCATCGCCGGCCTCGACCATCGCGAAACCGCCTTCAGTCCGCAGGCCTTCGTGCCGATGTTCAAGTTCATCACCGGCCGCGATGCCAAGAAGACCGACATCGCGCGCGAGAGCAAGCCGGTGCTGAACGGCGTGGTCACCGGGATCGTCGCCGGCGTGTTCGACAACGTCCCGGTCAAGGGCGCCAAGGTCGAAATCTACAGGATCGACTCCAAGACCGGCGAACGCCAGGGCAAGGCGCTGCTCAGCAAGACCACCGGCGCGGACGGGGTGTGGGGTCCGTTCGCCGCCCAACCCACCGCGTTCTACGAGTTCGTCGTCGAGGTGCCGGGCCAGGCGGTCACCCACATCTATCGCTCGCCGTTCCCGCGCGGCAGCAACTACGTCTATCTGCGGCCCGGCCAGTTCGCCAAGGGCGACGAGACGGCGGGCAGCGTGGTGATGATGAGCCGGCCGCGGGGCTATTTCGGCGTCGGCCGCGATCGCATGTCGCTCGACGGCAAGGATCCGGTAGGGGTCAATCCCGGCGTGCCGGGCACTTCGATCGCCAAGGTCACGCTGCCGGCCACGCCGCAGCGCACGGTGGTGGCGATCTTCCGCCACGAGACCATTCCCGTGCGCAACTGGCCGGTCGCCAGCAAGGAACTCAGCATCGCCGAGTTCACTTACTGAGCCATGCCGGCGCCGCCCGCGCTGGGATGCGGCGTCGGCCGATAGCCGGCCTTGAGCGCCGCCACGCTGGCGCGCGGCGTCAGCACTGTGACGACGCCGCGGCCGGCCGGCCCGGCGGGGGTATAGCCCGTCTCGCTCCAGCGATGCAGCGCGCCGCGCCACAGCAGATGCGGCCGGTCCTGCCATAGCACCATGGTTCCGTCGGGCAGCGATCGCAGCGGGGCCTGGTAGCGGATCTGGGCGTGGTTGCGCGGTGCGATGCGGTCGGCCTGCAGGCGGCGGTCGATGGCATGACGGTCGGCCCCGTCCATGGCGTTGCCGCGCCGGAAGCATTCCATGAAGCGTAGATAGTCGGCGCGTCGGCATTCGCCGCAGGGGCGATGACCGGCCGCCAGCGCGGTGGGCTCGTCGAGGAAGAACAGTTCGGTGTAGCGATTGGGCTGCATCAGCGCCCGGCGCCGGTCCTTGAAGTCCAGTACGCAGGCGACCCAGCTATAGGTGGTCCAGCGACGGCGCGTCAGGCGCCGGTTGCCATCGTGCAGGCAGCCGCGATTGCCCATCATGGTGCCGCGGGCGGCGATGGCGACGATCTCGCCCAGCGGCGTGACGCGATTGCGCAACGGCATGGGCCGAGCGTGACAGCAAACGCCGGCGCTGCCTATCCGCCACTGTCGCAAACGCCAAAACGGCGGCAGGCCTGTCGAGCCGCCGCCGATCGACCGGGTCTTAGAGCGGATCGCGATCGGATGGAAGTGCGACAACACTTCCATCCGATCGTGTGAATCCGCTCTACTCTTAAATCGTAGAGCAAATTCACACCCTTTGATGGAATCGACAGCGATTCCGTCAAAGGGTGATTTGCTCTAGTTGGGTTTTGGCGTCTCGATCTTGACATCGAGCTTGTGCGTGCTGCCGCCCAGGCTGCCGCCGAAGGCGAAATAGCCGATCACCAGCACGGCCACGACCAGCGCGCCGACGATGAAATAGAGGCCGCCGTTGGAATTTCCCGCGGAATTGCTTTCAGCCATGCCCAACCCTCTTGGTTTGCCGTCTTGCGGCGACAGGAGGAGAACGGACCGGCAATACCGTGGTTCCGGTCGGCCTTGGTGCTGGGACACCCGCCGATTGGCGACGCCCCGCCGATTAGCGGTGCAGCTCCTCCAACAGGGCTGCAGCGTCGCTGATGGGTGCCGAACAGGTCTGGACGCGACAGACATAGGCTGCGGCCTTGCCGCCGACCAGGCCTTTGCCATGGGCCGGATGGCTTTCCGGCAGGCCGCTGCCGGGGGCAGCATATTGCAGCACCAGATTGGGATTGCCGCTGGCGAAGGCGGCATCGGCCAGCGCCTCGGCATCGGCGGCGCCCGGCTCGCCGGCCACCACCACCTGCACCGCGCGGTCGAACAGCTCGCTGGCGTTGAGCAGGGTGGCGAGCGGGAAGAAGTTGCGCTGCAGCTCGCCGGCGAAAGCCGTCCGCAGCGCCTCGCCGCGCTGGCGGTAGGCATCGTCGCCGGTCAGCAGATAAAGCCGCGCCAGATTGGCCAGCATGGTGCCGTTGCCCGAGGGCACGGCATTGTCGTTGGCGTTCTTGGCTCGCACGATCAGGTCGGCAGCGTCGTCGGCGGTGAAGAAATAGCCGCCCGATCCGTGGTCCCAGTAATGGCCGTCGAGCGTCGCGGTCCAGCCGCGCGCCTGTTCGAGGTAGCCTGCCTGGCCGGCGGCCTCGTGCAGTGCCAGCGCGGCCCGGATCATGTTGGCGTAGTCGTCCAGAGTGGCGCGATGCTTGAGCTGCCCCTCGCGCCAGGAATGGCGCAGCCTTCCGTCCGGCCCGCTCATGTGCCGTTGCACGAAAGCGAAGGCGGCCTGCGCCAGCTCGAGCCAGTCGGCGCGCCGGAAGGCGCGGGCGGCGCGCGCCAGGGCGGCGATCGCCAGCCCGTTCCAGTCGGCCAGCACCTTGTCGTCCCAGCCCGGCCACACCCGCTTGTCGCGCACCGCCTTCAGCCGGGCGCGCGATGCGGCCAGCCTGGCCTCGGTTGCCTCGTCCTGCAGGCCCGGCCGCTTGTTGCGGTTGAGGATGTTGGTCCCTTCCCAGTTGCCCTCGGCGGTCACGTCGTAGTGCTGCTTGAACGGCGCGGCTTCCTCGCCCAGCACGGCATCGATCTCCGCCTCGCTCCAGACATAGAACTTGCCTTCGTGGCCCTCGGAATCGGCATCGTAGGTGGCGGCGAAACCGCCGCGCGCCTGGCCGTCGCCCGCGATCATCTCGCGGCGCAGCCATTCGACCGTCTCCGCCACACGCTGGGCATAGAGCGGATTGCCGATCTCCTGCCAAACCAAGGTCAGCAGGTCGATCAGTTGGGCGTTGTCGTAGAGCATCTTCTCGAAATGCGGCGCCAGCCAGAAGGCGTCGGTCGAATAGCGCGCGAAGCCGCCGCCCAGATGGTCGTAGATGCCGCCCTGGCACATCCGGTCGAGCGTCACTTCGACCGCCTGCTTCAGCCGGGCGTTCTGGCGCTCGCCGCGCCGGAAGCCGCGCCACAGCAGTTCGAAGATATAGGGCGAGGGGAATTTAGGCGCGCCGCCGATGCCGCCATGGACCATGTCGACTTCCTGCGCCAGCCGCGCGGCGATCTGGTCGACGGTGGCCAGCGCGATGCCCTGGCCGGCGGCCGGCGTGGCCAGCCTGGCCAGCGCTTCCTGCAGCGCATCGACGTTCTGCTTCACCCGGTCCGGCTCGGCCTGGTAGATGCGCGAAACGTTGCGCAGCACATCGACGAAGCCCGGCCTGCCGTAGCGTGGCTCCCTGGGGAAATAGGTGCCGCCCCAGAACGGCTCGCCCGAAGGCGTGAGAAACATGGTCAGCGGCCAGCCGCCCTGCTCGCCCAGCAAGGCCAGCGCCTGCTGGTAGATCTGGTCGATATCGGGGCGCTCCTCGCGATCGACCTTGATGCCGACGAACAGCTCGTTCATGACGGCGGCGGTGGCGGGGTCCTCGAAGCTCTCATGCGCCATGACATGGCACCAGTGGCAGGCGGCGTAGCCGATCGACAGCAGGATCGGCTTGCCGCTTTGCTTGGCCTCGGCCAGCGCATCCTCGCCCCAGGGCCGCCAGTCGACCGGGTTGTCGGCGTGCTGCAGCAGATAGGGGCTGGTTTCCTGGGCCAGGCGATTCATGGCGGATCCGATCGATGATTGGGACGGCGGGGCGGCGGCCGGTCAGGCACCGGCGAAGATGTAATCCTGCGCCCGGGCGCGACGCGTGCGCCACCAGTATTCCACGGTGAAGCCGGGCCACAGGGTCACGTTCCTGCCGTGCCGGTCCATGTACCAGCTCTTGCAGCCGGTGGCCCACACGGTACGGGCGATGCGTCGCTGCAGATCCGCGCTGAAGCGACGCTGCACCTCGGGGCGCAGCGCGATGGTCCTGGCGCCCCTGGCGCGGGTGCGGGCGATGCATTGCCCGATGTAGCGGATCTGCGCCTCGATCATGAACACGATCGAATTGTGGCCCAGCCCGGTATTGGGGCCGACCATCAGGAAGAAATTGGGAAAGCCCGCGACCGTCATGCCGTAATAGGCTTCGGCGCCGTGGCGCCAGGCGTCGTGCAGTTCGAGGCCGCCGGCGCCGTACACCTTCAGGGGCGACAGCGGATCGGTGGCGCGGAAGCCGGTGGCCAGGATCACGACATCGGCGGGATGCTCGGCGCCGTCGGTCGTGCGAATGCCGCTGGCGGTGACCGCGGCGATGCCTTCGCCGATCACCGCCACGTTGGGCCGGTTCAATGCCGGATAATAGTCGTTGGCGATCAGCACCCGCTTGCAGCCCAAGGTGTAGTCGGGCGTCAGCCGGGCGCGCAGCTTTTCGTCCGGCACCTGGCGGGCGAGCTGGGCGCGGCCGAATTTCTCCATCAGCTTCATCAGCCGCGGCGCCGCCACGAAGCCCAAAGCGCGCGATTCGTACTGCAGGTAGAGGCGCTGGCGCAGCGCCCAGCGATAGCCCGGCAGGTGCTGGATCAGCCAGCGCCGCAAGCCGCGGATCGGATGGTCGGGCTTGGGAATCACCCAGGGCGGCGTGCGCTGGTAGAGATCGAGCTGCGCCACTTCGGGCGCGATCTGCGGCACGAACTGGATGGCGCTGGCGCCGGTGCCGATCACCGCCACATGCTTGCCGGCCAGCTCGACATCGTGGCGCCACCGCGCCGAATGGAACACCGGCCCGGCGAATTGGCCCAGGCCCGGAATGTCGGGATAGGCCGGCTGGCTCAACCCGCCGGTGGCCGACACCAGGAAGCGGGCCCTGAACCGGCGGCCGTCGGCCGTGGCGACGGTCCACAGGCCGGTCGGGTCGTCGAACCGCGCCTCGACCGCCTCGGCGTTGAAACGGATCAGCGGACGCAGCCGGTGCTTTTCCGCCACAAGCAGCAGATAGGCCTGGATCTCCGGCTGGGTCGGGAACATGCGGCTCCAGCCGGCATAGGGCTCGAAGGAGAACGAATAGAGATGCGAGGGGATGTCGCAGGCGCAGCCGGGATAGGTGTTGTCGCGCCAGGTGCCGCCCAGCTCGGCGGCGCGCTCCAGCAGCACCACGTCGGCGATGCCGGCCTGGCGCAGCTTGATCGCCATGCCCAGCCCGGCAAAGCCGGTGCCCAGAATCAGCACCTCGCAGTTCGAATCCGCCTGGCTCATGGTCTGCATCCCGACCCGCACTATCGCAAGCCCGCCTGCCTGCCGCTATAGTCGGCGGCAGCCGGCAGCGCGCGGAGAGGTCATGATGAAAGTCACCGTCAATATCGACTGTACGCCCGAGGAGGCGCGGGCGTTCTTTGGCCTGCCCGATGTGCAACCGATGCAGAAGGCCATCATGGCGCACGTCCAGGAAAGAATCATGTCCAACATCCAGGCGATGGACCCCGAATCGATCATGAAGAACTGGGTGCCGGCCTCGATGCAGGGCATGGAACAGCTGCAGCAGGCTTTCTGGCAGAGCCTGGCGGCAATGACCGGGTCCAAGAAATAGCCATGGACGACGAAACCAAGAAATTCTCCGGCATGGGCAATGCGGCGCGCGCGGGCGATCCGGCCCCGTTCTACGAGGCCCATGTCTTCGTCTGCACCAACCGGCGCCCGGCGGGGCATCCGCGCGGCTGCTGCGCGGAGAAGGGCGCGGAGGAACTGCGCGACTACATGAAAAGCCGCGCCAAGGCGCTGGGCCTGAAGAACGTGCGCATCAATTCCGCGGGCTGTCTCGACCGCTGCGAGCTGGGGCCGACCATGGTGATCTATCCCGAAGGCGTGTGGTACGGCTATCGCAGCAAGGAAGACGTCGACGAGATCCTGCAGACCCATCTGCAGGGCGGCGGCCGCGTCAAGCGGCTGATGCTGATGCCCGACCAGCGCCCGCCCAAGGGCTGAAGCCATGAGCCACGGCCTGCCGCTGTCGGGCGTGCGCGTGCTCGATCTGACCCGCGCGCTGGCCGGGCCGTTCGCCACCATGATCCTGGCCGATCTGGGGGCCGAGGTGATCAAGGTCGAGCCGCTGCCCAAGGGCGAGATGACCCGGCTGTGGGCGCCCTTCGCCAAGAGCGACGCCGATCCCGACCAGGCGATCTATTTCCTCAGCGCCAACCGCAACAAGAAGAGTCTGGCGATCGACTTCCGCAAGCCGCAGGCGCTGGCTTTGCTGCGCCGGCTGGCCCGCACCGTCGATGTGGTGGCCGACAATTTCAAGCCCGGCGTGATGGAAGAGCTCGGGCTCAGCTACGAACAGCTTGCCCCCGAGCAGCCGCGGCTGATCTCGGTTTCGATCACCGGCTACGGCCGGGGCGGACCCTACGGCGCCTGGCCGGGCTTCGACCAGGTGGCGCAGGGCCTGTCCGGGCTGATGAGCCTGACCGGCGAGATCGAGGGCGTGCCGATGCGCGCCGGCCTGCCGGTGGGCGATCTCTCGGCCGGCATGTGGGCCGCGATCGGTGTGCTGGGCGCGGTGCTGCAGCGTCAGGCGACGGGCAAGGGCCAGCGCGTGGAGACCTCGCTGCTGGCGGCGCTGGTCGGCATGATGTGCGTGCAGGGCCAGCGCTACCTGTCGCGCCAGGAGGTGCCGCCACGCACCGGCAACGACCATCCCACGCTCTATCCCTACGGCACCTTCCGCGCCCGCGACGGGCTGATGGTGATCGCGGTGGCCACCGAGGCGATGTGGCGCAGCCTGTGCCGCGTGCTGGATCTCGAGGCGCTGATCGCCGATCCGCGCTTCGCCGACAACGTCGCGCGCATGAAGAATCGCGACGCGCTGCGGGCGCTGATCGACGGCAAGCTGATGGCGCGTGATGGCGCCGACTGGGGCGCAATGCTGGTCGAGGCCGGCATCCCGGCCGGGCCGATCTACACGCTCGACCGCACCTTCGCCGACCCGCAGGTGATCCAGCAACGCCTGGTCGAGACGGTGGCCCATCCCACTCTGGGGCCGATCGAGCTGATGGCCAATCCGGTCAAGATGGATGCGATGAAAGACGGATCGGTGCGCATCCCGCCGCCGCTGCTGGGGGAGCACGACGAGGCGATCCTGCGCGAGGCCGGGCTCGGTCCGGACGAGATCGCCGCGCTGCGCGGCAGCGGCGTGATCGGCTGAACGGCCGGCGGGAAGCGGTCAGCGGCGGGCGGCTTTACGGCGCGGCTTGGCAGCCGGCGCCTCGGCGCCCAGGCGCCGCGTGCGTTCCGCCTCTTCCAGCAGCCAGGCGCGGAACAGCCCCAGCGCGGCATGGTCGGCCATGCCGGCGCGATGCACGAAGTACCAGCCCTCGCCGCGCGCCGCGACCTGGCGGAACGGCGCCACCAGCCGTCCGGCCGCCAGATCGTCGGCCACATAGGGCCGGTGCGCCAGCGCCACGCCCAGCCCGTCCAGCGCTGCCTGCAGGGCGAAGGCGTCGTAGTCGAAGCGCGGGCCGCGCGGCACCACGTTGCGCGTGTCGCTGGCCTTGAGCCAGATCGGCCAGTCCTGCGGCGCGCTGGTGACGCGCAGCAGCGCCACCTTGGCCAGGTCCTGCGGCTTGCGCAGCCGCTCGGCCAGGGCCGGCGCGCAGACCGGAAACAGATCGGCGTCGAACAGGCGCGTCGCCTGCAGCCCGGGCCAGTGGCCGTTGCCGACGCGGATCGCCGCGGTCCACTCGTCGGAGAACGGTGCGTCGCCGGAGGCCAACCCCGCCACCGTCGCCAGCCGCACCTCCACGGCGGGCTGTTCGGCCTGGAAGCGCGCCAGGCGCGGGATCAGCCAGCGCATGGCGAAGCTCGGTCCCGCCGCCAGGGTCAGCACGCCCGGCGCCGCCAGCGCCGCCACCCGCGCGCAATGGCGCGCCAGATCGTCGAACGCCGCCGACACGCCGGGCAGCAGCGCGGCACCCCGCTCGCTGATCGACAGGCCGTTGGCGCGGCGATGGAACAGGCCGTAGCCCAGCCGCCGCTCGAGCAGCCGCACCATGCGGCTGATGGCGGTCTGGGTGACGTTCAGCTCCTGCGCCGCCGCCGCGAAGCTGCCCAATCTGCCGGCAGCCTCGAAAGCGCGCAATCCGTTCAGCGATGGCATCTGGCGCATGGTCGACCCCGACAAAATCTTGGCCTTACTCTGCCATAAGATCGTTTGCCGCGCGAGGCGGCGCCGGCGCAGGCTGACGCCGTCGATGGTCGCTGGGGGCGACATGTCCGTTCCGCTGATTGCCTTGCTGTTCCTCGCCGCGCTGGGCACCTCGTTCCTGTCCGGCATCTTCGGCATGGCCGGCGGGCTGATCCTGATGGGCATCCTGCTGGCCGTGCTGCCGGTGCAATCGGCCATGGCGTTGCACGCCGTCACCCAGATGGCGTCGAACGGCTGGCGCGCGGCGCTGTGGTGGCGCTACGTCCATTGGCGCGTGCTGGCCGGCACGGCGGTCGGCAATTTGATCGCGCTGGGCCTGTTCACCCTGGTGCAGTGGATCCCCTCGACCGGCACCGCCTACATCATCCTGGGCATCGTGCCGTTCCTGGTGCGGCCGCTGCCCGACCGGTTGGCGCCCAACATCATGCGGCCGGGCATGCCGGTGCTGTGCGGCCTGCTGGTCGAGATCCTGCAGCTGAGCTGCGGCGTGTCGGGCCCGACCCTGGACATCTTCTTCGTGCGCTCGGGCATGGACCGGCGCCACATCGTGGCCACCAAGGCGGCGACGCAGTGCCTGGGCCATTTCATCAAGCTCACCTATTTCGTCGAACTGGTCGCGTCGCCGCAGCGCATCGACCTGCCGGTCTGGGTGTTCGCCATGGCGGTGGCGGCGGCGATGACCGGCACCTCCGCCGCGCGGCGCGTGCTGGAGGCGCTGACCGACCGCCAGTTCATCCAGTGGAGCCAGCGCATCATCCTCGGCCTGGGCGCCTTCTATCTGGGCTGGGGCGTCTGGCTCAGCGCCCTGGCCTGATATGGATTGCGGCGCCATCGACTCGCCGCGGGGTTTGAGCTAAGTCCCGCCTCATGCATGCGCTTTCGGGCACCATCTTCGCGCCGGCGACCGCGCCGGGCAGGGGCGGCGTGGCGATCCTGCGGCTCAGCGGGACGCAGGCTGGCGCCGCCCTGCAGCGCCTCACCGGCAAGCCCCTGCCGCCGCCGCGTCGCGCCACCCTGGCGCGGCTTAGCGATCCGCAAAGCGGCGAGGCGATCGATCGCGGCCTGGTGCTGTGGTTTCCCGCGCCCGACAGCATGACCGGCGAGGACGTGGCCGAGCTGCATGTGCATGGCGGCCGCGCCGTGCTGCAGGAGCTGCAGGAGGCGCTGGCGGCGATGCCGGGCTGCCGGCTGGCCGAACCCGGCGAGTTCACGCGCCGCGCCTTCGAGAACGGCAAGCTCGACCTGATCGAAGCCGAGGCGGTGGCCGACATGGTGGCGGCGCAGACTGCCGCGCAGCGGCGTCAGGCGCTGCGCCAGCTCGACGGGGCGCTGGGGGCGCTGTACGAGGATTGGCGGCGGCAGTTGCTGGCGGCGCTGGCGCATAGCGAAGCGGAGATCGACTTTCCCGACGAGGATCTGCCGCAGGGGCTGGTGGCGGCGCTACGGCCCGCGCTCCAGTCGCTGATCGGTCAGATGACGGCGCATCTGGACGACAACCGTCGTGGCGAGCGGCTGCGCGAGGGCCTGCACATTGCCATCGTCGGCGCGCCCAATGCCGGCAAGTCTTCGCTGCTCAACCTGCTGGCGCAGCGCGACGCGGCGATCGTGGCCGAGACCGCCGGCACCACGCGCGACGTGATCGAAGTGGCGCTCGATCTGGGCGGCTGGCCGGTGATCCTTGCCGATACCGCCGGCCTGCGCGACAGCGACGACACCATCGAGCGGGAGGGCATTCGCCGCGCGAGGCTGCGCGCGCGCCAGGCCGATCTGCGCCTGGCGGTGCTGGATGCCGGCAATGCGCAATCGCTGACGGCGCTGCAGGGCGTGATCGTCGATGGCGACATCGTGGTGCTGAACAAGGTCGACCTGCTGGCCGATGGCGCGGCGCCCGGCTGGGCGCCGGCGGCGGCGCTGCCGTTCTCGGCCCGCCAGGGCTGCGGCGTGGCGGCGTTGCTGCGCCGCCTGTCCGACCGCGCCGCCGATCTGATGCAAAGCGCAGCGCCGCTCGCGACCCGCCAGCGTCATCGCGAAGCGGTGATTGAATGCCGCGACAGTCTTGTCCGGGCACTTGAACAACAGGAGACGGAACTGTTCGCCGAGGATTTGCGCTTGGCGGCACGCGCCTTGGGGCGGCTGACCGGCAGGCTCGGCGTCGAGGACGTGCTGGACGCGGTATTTCGGGAATTTTGTATCGGAAAATAAATCCGAGGTTGATGAGTCAGTTTCTTATTGATACTTTATGCCCCTGACACTCGCTGAAGGGGGAGTATTCCAGTGAAAAGCAAGTTTCTCAAGACTACCGGTGCTGGCGCGCTGTTGATCGGCCTATCTGCCATCGCAGCTTCGAGCGCCCAGGCCCAAGGCTTCTTCGGCAGCCTCGAAGGCCGCTACGATATGATCGGCAAGAGCAAGTTCAACGCCCTGTCCGAGGATCAGCTCGGCAATTCCCTGCTGACCCTGCACAATTCGGTGCAGCCGGACAATGGCTGGGGCGGTCGCGTGTTCCTGGGCTATCGCTTCCAGAACAACTTCGATATCGGCATCGGCGGTTCGGGCGACTGGTTCGGCCGCAACAAGGTCAGCAGCGACAACGGGCAGCCGCCCGCCCCCGGCGGCAGCCCGGAGCATGAGAACCTCACGGTCAAGGGCCATCAGTGGACCATCGACCTGGAGGGCGGCTACAACGTTCCGGTCTCCGACATCGGCGCCAATCTGCGCCTGTTCGCCGGCGTGCGCTATGCGCGCATCTACCAGTCGGGCAGCGGCCATTACGACGGCCAGTTCCCCTATGTCGGCAACATCTATCAGACCAACGACTACGACGTGAGCAGCAAGTATTGGGGAATCGGCCCGCGGCTGGGCGCCACGGCAGACGTGCCGTTCGGCCGCGAATCCAACTTCGGCGTCTCCTTCAAGGTCGCGGGCTCGGTGCTGTTCGGCCACATGAGCAGCTCGTTGAGCGGCAATCACCACTTCGAGCGGATCGGCATGCCGATGACGGTGACCGATACGCCGCTGACCGGCGACGACACCGGTTCGCAGACCTCGTACAACGCCGAAGGCGAGGTCGGGCTGTGGTACGCCCTGTCGTCGAACTTCAAGATCACCGCGGGCTATCGCGCCGAGGGCTGGTTCAAGGTCATCGGCGATCCGGGCGGCAACCAGTCGCAAGATCGCATCGTCTCTGGCCCGTTCGTGCGCGCCAGCTTCGACTTCGCGCCGCCGCCGCCCGCGCCGATGGCCGCTGTGACGCCACCGCCGCCGCCGACGGCGATGGCCAAGAAGAGCTTCATCGTGTTCTTCGACTTCGACAAGTCGAACATCACCAGCCAGGCCCAGACCACCATCAACGACGCCGTTGCCGCCGCCAAGGCCGGCAACTCCGCCCGCGTCACCTTGACCGGCCATACCGACCGTTCGGGCAGCGAGCAGTACAACATGGCGCTGTCGCTGCGTCGTGCCGAGGCGGTCAAGGCCAACATGATCAAGCAGGGCATCCCCGCTTCGGCCATCGTCGTCATCGGCAAGGGCGAGAGCCAGCCGCTGGTGCCGACCGCCGACGGCGTGCGCGAACCGCAGAACCGCCGCGTCGAAATCGTCATCTAGTCGAGATCGTCATCCAGGCGAGATCGTCATCCAGTCGAGATCGTCATCCAGTCGAGATCGCCGTCCAAGACGATCCGCACCGGCTGCAAATACGAAGGGCGGCCCTCTGGGGTCGCCCTTTTCGTTTGCGCCGTCGGCAAATGAAAAGGAGCGCTGTCGCGCCCCTTTTCCGTGTCCAAACCGTCGACGATCGATCAGTCGGTGAAGCTGTAGCGCTCGGACTGTCCCGGATGATCGTTCATGTCGATGCGGGTGAAGTAGCGGCGCTTGTAGCCCTGGCCGCACTGCGTGTCCTTGATTGTGAACTTCTGGTCGCTGACGCAGAACGGATAGGTTCCGGCCCAGGTGCTGCGCGAGGACTCGGCATAGACGTAGTACCAGCGATTGGCCAGCGGCGAATCCCACAGGCGGATGCAGTCGCCCGGTCCCAGATTGAACCAGCCCTTCGACAGGAACAGGTCTTCGCCCTTGGAATTGGTCTCGCGCGCCGAGGTGGCCGTCGCGACCGAAATGCTTTCGCTGCTCTTGTTGCAGGCTTCGACGTAACGACCGTCGTCGACGCCTTGCGCGATCAGCGTCTCCTTGGCGACCTTGAACGTGCTGGCCCCGTTGGCCTGGCTGTCGGTCGGATCTCCGGCAAAAGCAGCAGTCGCAATGACGCACCCGGCCAGCGCCACGATGGCGAAGCGGCTGAGCAGCATGTATCCCCCCATGCGGTTGACAAACCTGGGCAAGGATATTTTGCCGCAGCACGGGATGCAACGAGATTAGGAGCCCCCGGCGCTTCTTTCGGCGGAGTGTGGCGCGCTTGCCGCCGTCCCCGCCGAGCCCTCCGGGACGGCCGGGCTCAGTGGTAGGGGTCGGCGGCGTCGCGCAGCCCGTCACCCAGGAACTGGAAGGACAGAATGACCAGGATCACCGGCACCACCGGCAGCATCAGCCACGGGTTGACCGCCACCACGTTGATGTCGGTCGCCTCGTTCAGCAGCACGCCCCAGGAGGTGATCGGCGGGCGCAGGCCCAGGCCCAGGAAGGACAGGGCGGTTTCGGCCAGGATCATCGAGGGGATGGACAGCGTGGCCGAGGCGATCAGGTGCGACATGAAGCTGGGGATGAGGTGTCGGCCGATGATCCGCCTGGGTTTGGCGCCCATCAGATAGGCGGCCAGGGCGAAATCCTCCTCGCGCAGCGACAGCAGCTTCGACCGCACCGCCCGGGCCAGGCCGGGCCAGTCGAGCAGCGCCAGGATCAGCGTGATGCCGAAATAGATCAGCAGCGGCGACCAGCTGACCGGCAGGGCGGCGGACAGCGCCAGCCACAACGGCAAATGGGGGAAGGAGCGGATGATCTCGATGATGCGCTGGATGATGTTGTCGATCCAGCCGCCGTAGTAGCCGGCGATGCCGCCGATCACCATGCCCAGGATGAACGACAGGGTGATGCCGATCAGGCCGACCGTGAGCGAGATGCGCGCCGCGCAGATGATGCGCGAGAGCATGTCGCGGCCCAGCCGGTCGGTGCCGAACAGGAACAACGTGCCGCCCTCGGCCGGGCAGACGAAGTGGAAGTCCATCTCCACCAGGCCCCAGAAATAGTAGCTCTCGCCGCGGCAGAAGAAGCGCAGCTTCTCCACCTTGGAGGTGTCGGGACGATAGACGCGCTGCAGGGTGTCCGGGTCGCGCTCCTGGATCATGCCGTAGACGAACGGGCCGACCAGGCTGCCTTCGTGGAACAGGTGGATGGCCTGGGGCGGCGCGAAGATCGAGCCGATATGGCGGCTCTGCTGGTTGTAGGGCGCCAGCATCTCGCTCACCAGGGTCGAGGCGTACATGACCAGCAGGAAGATGCCGCAGGCCACCGCCAGCTTGTGGCGCTTCAGCTTCCACCACATCAGCTTCCACTGGCCCGCCATGTAGTAGCGTTCCTGGTCGGCCGTCATGTGGTCGGCGACGTAGGGGTCCCACGGCTCGCGCGCCACGAAATGGGGCAGGTCGTCCGGCGGATCGTTCGGTGCGCCGGAACCGGCGCGCAGCTTGGCGTCGCTCATGTCACTTCTCCGCCTTGGCGCCGAGCCGGATGCGCGGGTCGAGCGCCGCCAGCAGCAGGTCGGAGATCAGGGTGCCGACCACCGTCAGGGTAGCGACGAACAGCAGGAAGGTGCCGGCCAGGTAGGTGTCCTGGTTCTTCAGCGCGCTCAGCAGCATCGGCCCGGTGGTCGGCAGCGACAGCACCACCGAGACGATCACCGAACCGGAGATCACCTCGGGCAGCACGTGGCCGATATCGGCGATGAACGGGTTGAGCGCATGGCGCAGCGGATATTTCATCAGCAGCTTCATCGGCGGCAGGCCCTTGGCGCGGCCGGTCACGACGTACTGCTTCTGCAATTCGTCGAGCAGGTTGGCGCGCAAACGGCGGATCATGCCGGCGGTGCCGGCGGTGCCGATCACGATCACCGGGATGATCAGATGCGACAGGATCGACTGCACCTTGTCCCAGCTCCACGGCTGGTCGATGAAGCGCGGGTCCATCAGGCCGCCGACCGAGATGCCGAACCACACCTTGGCCAAATAGAGCAGCACCAGCGCCAGCAGGAAGTTGGGCGTGGCCAGGCCGATGAAGCCGATGAACGAGGCCAGGTAGTCGCCCGGCTTGTACTGGTGGGTGGCGGCATAGACGCCGATCACGAACGACACCACCCAGATGAAGATGATGGTGCAGCTTTCCAGCAGCATGGTCAGCGCGATGCGCTCGCCGATCACGTCGGTGACCGGCAGCTGGTACTCGAAGGAGAAGCCGAAATCGCCGTGCAGCACGATGCCGCCGATCCAGTTCACGTAGCGCACCACCAGCGGCAGGTCGAGGCCGTACTGGTGGCGCAGCTCGGCCACTTTCTTCATGGCGTTGGGGCCGCCCTGCGCGATCAGCTCGTCGATCTGGGTCGACAGGAAGTCGCCGGGCGGCAGATGGATGATGAAGAACACCAGCGCGCTGATCGCCAACAGGGTCGGGATCATGATGAAGATGCGCTTGATGACGTAGATCAGCATGACGCCTGCTTCACCGCTGTTGCTGCGCCGCCAGCCAGAACGTGTCCGGCCGGTAGATGCCGAAAAACGCGCCCGGATCCCAATTATAGACCCCTTTCTTGGGCACGTTCTTCAGCCGCCTGTTGACCACCACCGGCTGCAGCACGCCCTGCACGGTGCCGATGCTGGTCACTTCGTCGACGTTGATCTGCAGCATTTCCTGCCAGATCCGCGCCTGCTCGCCGCGATCGGCGCTTTCTTCCCACTGCTTGAGCAGCGCCATCAGGCGCTTGGCCCAGTCCATGTCGACCGGCTCGCCGGCCTGGCCGCCGGTCTCGAAATACTGGCCCCAGCGCGGCCACTGCAGATGCACCTGGCTGGTCGGGGCGAGGTCGGCCGGGTTCGATTCCGGCTGCGGGATGCCGTTCTCCAGCCCCGACCAAACCGACATCACGGTCTCGCCGGAGAACACGCGGTTGCGCAGGATGTCGCGGGTCTGCGGCTTGGAATAGAGCTTGATGCCGATCTTCTGCCAGGAATCGGCGATCAGCTGCAGCACGTCGGTCTCCTCGGTGCTCTCGCCGGCGGTCTCGACGATGATCACCGCCGGGCGCCCGTCGGGCAGCAGGCGGATGCCGCGATCGTCGCGCTTGGTCAGCCCCATCTCGTCGAGCAGCGCGTTGGCGGCCTTCAGGTCGAAGGTCGCCCATTTGCTCTGGTACTCGGGCTTGAACAGCGGGCTCGACGCCAGCACCGTATTGTTGGCCGGGATCGCCAGGCCCAGGAACAGCACCTCGTTGATCTCGACCCGGTCCACCGCCATCGACAGCGCGCGCCGGAAGCGCACGTCGCGCAGCACCTTGCGCCACACCGGATCCTCGACGTTGAGGTTGGGGAACAGCGCGATATGGCTGCCGCGCGCGGTCTGCCACAGCCGTACGTCGAAGCCGTACTGGCTGGCGCCCTGCTTGAGGAAGGTGAAATTGTCGAAGCGCAGGTAGCGCGCCTGCAGGTCGGCCTCGCCCGAGCCGGTCTTGAGCGGGATCAGGCTGCCGGAGGCGATGTTGAGGACGACGCGGTCGAGATAGGGCAGTTGCACGCCGTTCTGGTCGACGCGGTGGTAATAGGGATTGCGCTCGAACACGAAGCGCTGGGTGGGCGGCCTGGATGTCGGGATCCACGGGTCGAGCCGCGGCAGGTCGACATTCTCGTCGCGATACTGGTCGTCGAGCCGGTTGTGCATGGCCGCCCAGCTGCGCTGGTGGTACTTGGCCATCTCCTGCTTGAGCTTTTCGGGATCGGCGTATTTGGCGTGGAACTGCTTGAGGTAGTGCGCCGGGCGGAAGATCCACAGCGGCGAGGCGCCGGCCAGCGCCGGCAGGAAGCTGGCATTGGGCTTGTCCCAGGTGTAGCGCACGGTGGTGTCGTCCAGCACCTCGAACTTGGGCGGCTGGCCGTCGACCAGCATTTCCTGCGGCGGGCCGGTGAAGTTGAGATCCTTGTTGTTGGCCACGTCCTCCCACCAGTAGCGGAAGTCCTCGGCGGTGAAGGGCTGGCCGTCCGACCACTTCTGCCCCTTGCGCAGGTGGAAGGTGAAGATGCGGCCGTCCTTGACGTCGAAGCTTTCCAGCACGTCGGCCTTGAGCTGGAACCTGTCGTCGTAGGCCACCAGGCGAGCGTAGCCGTAGACCACCATCATGCGCACGTCGCGCGGCGTGGCCATCAGCATGTTGATGTCGCCGCCGGAACGGCCCGGCCCGTCGTCGCCGGCGAAGCGATCGACCACCAGCGGCTGCTCGGGCAGGCGCCGGGCCACCGGCGGCAGCTTGCCGGCCTTCACCTGGTCGGCGAAATACGGCGTTTCCTTCAGATCGAGCGCCGCGGCGCGGCCCGGCGCCAGCGCCAGCAGCGCCGGCAGCGCCAGCGCCAGAACCAGCGCCGCGAGATGGCGCAGCCTCATCGCCGGCCTCCCGCCGCGCTCAGCCGCTCGGGCGTGGCCTCGGCCGCGGCGCGCACGAAATGGCCGCCGCCGACATCGATCCAGTCGAGCTGGGCGTCGTCGGTGGCGGTGAAGGGCGCGGGCCATTCGGCCGGGTTGGACGCCTTGCCCTCCATCAGCGCGCTGAGGTCCAGGCGTCGCGACGGGTCGGGCTCGGGCACCGCCGACAGCAACGCCTTGGTGTAGGGATGGATCGGGTTCTTGAACAGCAGCTCGCGCGGCGCCAGTTCGACCAGCCGGCCGGCGCACATCACGGCGATGCGGTCGGCGATGTAGTCGACCACGGCGAGGTTGTGCGAGATGAACAGGTAGGTCAGCCCCAGCTTGGCCTGCAGATCCTTCAGCAGATTGAGGATCTGGGCCTGGATCGACACGTCCAGCGCCGACACCGGCTCGTCGCAGATCACCATATCCGGCTTCAGCGCCAGCGCCCGCGCGATGCCGATGCGCTGGCGCTGGCCGCCGGAGAAGGAATGCGGATAGCGGTTGAGGTGGCGCGGATCCAGTCCCACCAGCTGCATCAGCTCGCGCACCATCTCGCGCCGGTGCGCATCGTCGCCGATATTGTGGATCACCAGCGGCTCGCTGATGATGTCGAACACCGTCATGCGCGGATTGAGCGAGCCGAACGGGTCCTGGAAGATGAACTGCAGGCGCTTGCGGAACCTGGTCAGCTCGTCCTTCTGCAGGCCGAGCACGTCGACCACGTGGCCGCGATCGTTGAACTCGATCTTGCCGGCGTCCGGCGTGATGGCGCGCATCAGGATCTTCGACAGCGTGGTCTTGCCGCAGCCCGATTCGCCCACCAGGCCCAGGCATTCGCCGCGCTCGATGGCGAAGCTGACGTCGCGCACGGCGCGCACCTCGCGCCGCTTGCCGCCGCCGAACAGCTGCTGGCCGAGATTCTCGGCCTTGCGGATGTGGTAGGTCTTCTGCACGCCCTCGATCGACAGCAGCGGGCCGGGCGCGGCGTCCTTGGGCCAGGGCTCCTTCTGCGACAGCAGGTGGCCGGTCGAGCTTCTGATCTCGCGGATCGGCACCAGCCGCTCGCCCGGCTTCATGTCGAAACGGGGCACCGCGCGCAGCAGGGCGCGCAGATAGGGATGCTCGGGCTGGCGGAAGATGTCGGCCAGGGTGCCGCTCTCGACCACCTTGCCGCGATACATCACCACCACCTCCTCGGCGACATTGGCCACCACCCCCAGATCGTGGGTGATGATCAGCACCGCCATGCCCAGTTCCTTCTGCAGGTCCTGGATCAGCTTGAGGATCTGCGCCTGGATGGTGACGTCCAGCGCGGTGGTCGGTTCGTCGGCGATCAGCAGCGCCGGGCGGCATACCAGCGCCATGGCGATCATGGCGCGCTGGCGCAGCCCGCCCGACAGCTCGAACGGATAGGTGCGCAGCGCCCGCTTGGGATCGGGAAACCCGACCATGCGCAGCATGTCGGCCACCAGCTCGTCGGCCTCCTGCTGGCCGACCGGGCGATGCAGGCGCAGCGCCTCGCCGATCTGGTCGCCGATCGTGTGCAGCGGCGACAGCGAGGTCATCGGCTCCTGGAAGATGATCGAGATGCGGCCGCCGCGGATGGCGCGCATGGCGCTGCTGTCGCGGTCGAGCGCGGCGATGTCGGTCACCAGATGGGTCTGCGGATCGGTGAACAGGATCTTGCCGGCGACGATCTTGGCGGCGCGCGGCAGGATGCCCATGATGGCCTGGCTGCACACCGATTTGCCGGAGCCCGATTCGCCCACCAGCGCCACGGTGGCGCCCGGCTTGATGCGGAACGACACGCCGTCGACGGCGTGGATGGCGCCTTCGTGGACGCGGAAGTCGATCTTGAGGTCGCGGACCTGCAGCAACTCGCTCACGCCGACCTCGCTCAACTGCGCTTCGCGGCGGCGGCAGCCGAACCGGCCGCGGGAACGGGAATGTCCATCGCCGCCAGATTGGCCAGGGTCGCGTCGGACAGCGCGATATCGTTGGCGCTGGCCGCCAGCACGGCGCGGCGCACCAAACGGTCGAATCCCTCGAGCGTCGAATCGAACCGCAAGCGCCTGCCGCCACCTTGCAGCGTCAGCTGCATCCAGCCCCCCTGGCGATCGCGCCGGGTCGTGTAATAGCCCAGCTTCATCCCCGTAACTTGCTGCCAGGCGATCCGTCCGCCCAGCGCCCCCTTGACCACGACCTCGTCCGGCTCCAACTCGATCGCGCTGGCGTAGCGCAACGCGGTGCGCACGCCAAACAACGCGAAAAGAGCGGCCAAACCGCCGAATATCGCGAGTGTGGCAGGAACGGCCTCGACAAACAATAAGGGCCCGCCGGTCAGCGCGATGCCGATTCCGGCGCGCGCCATGTCGGCGGCCAGCGGCTGGCGCCGATAGCGCAGGCTGTGGCGCAGGCTGGTGCCGGAACCGGCATCGGTCATGGCGCGAATACCTCTGAAGCGGACAAGGACCGGGCCGCCTTGTGCGCCGTCAATGCCGCGAGCAGGCGCTCAAGAAATGCCCATGCCTCATTATCATGCACGGCGTGATGACTCATCAGTCCGGTGGCTTCGTTGGCCACGTCGGGCTGCGTATGCAAACCGGCATAGCGCAGCGCCAGATGCTTGACCAGCGCCGAAATCGCCGCTGCCGCGCCGACAAAGGCCCGCCGGCGCCAGTCGATCAGGTCGAGGTGGCAGTTCGATTGCATCAGCCCGCGCACCGGCTGGCGGCGGGCGCGCGGCCCGAATTGCGACAGACCGCGATAGCCCAGCTCCGGCAGCACCGGCACCAGGGCCGGCGCGATGCGGTTCCACGGCGGCACCAGCACGGGCAGGGCGCGGGCCGCGAACAGGCTTTCCAGCCGCAACCTGCCGGTGGCCAGCTCGCCCAGCACCACCATGGCAGGCCGCTGCGCGCCCAGCTCGATCTTCTTCTCGCCCGCGCCGGCGTGGTTCTGGTGGGCATAGCCGTGCTGCAGGATCGAAACCGGCGGCCGGGCCGCGACTGTCTGCGCCAGCTTCTCGTCGGTCTCGGCCGGCACCACCGCCAGAGCCAGCGGCGCATCCGACAGCAGCAGCAGCCGATTCAGCGCCGCCGAGGGCCGGGCCGCGTCGTCGTCGCGCCACCACCAGGTGGCGGTCCGGCCGGCCTCGCCCCAACGGTCCAGTTCGCGGTGCAGCGGGTCGAACGGGCTCATCGCAGCAGATCGCGCACGATCTGGACCGTCGTGCCGAGCCCGTCGAGATTGAACAGCCGGGCCGCCTCGATCGGCGGCGCGGCCCAGGCCCGCGCCACCGCTTCGGCCAGGCTGTCGGCGCTCAGCGTCTTTTCGTCGACGATGTGGATCAGGCCGCGCTCGGCCAGCAGCGCCGCGCGCAGGGTCTGTTCGGTCTCCAGCCCGCCGGCATAGGGCGCCACCACCGCGCGGTGGCCGAACTTGATGGTCTCCATCACCGTGTTGTAGCCGCCCTGCGAGATCGACAGCGCGGCATTGGCCAGCAAGGTGGTGAAGTCCGGTCGCGCCCGCTCGACGATCGTGGCCGCGTCGGCCATGCCCTGCAGGCGCGCGAAGCGGTCTTGCGGCAGGTTGTGGCCGACCAGCAGCCGCCAGCGCCGCCCGGCCAGCGCGGTGTGGCGCTTGGCGCCCAGTGCGGCCTCCAGCAGCGGCTCGCTGACCGCGCCGCCGCCGGCCGAAACCAGCACCTCGCCATGACCCGGCGCGCCCGGGCTGCGATCGGGCACGCCGCCCTCGACCACGTAGCCGGTATAGCGCAGCCGGTCGGCGAAGCGGCGCGCCGGCGCAAAGGTGCGGTCGAAGGCGATCAGGCGCGGATCGGAGTGCACCAGCACCGCGTCGTAGTAGGTCTCGATCAGCCCGACCATCTCCTCGATGCGCTCGGGCTTGGGCGCGGCGACCAGGATGTCGCGCACCGAAGAGGCGATCTTGGCGCCGGCCGCCCTGGCGGCATCGAGCAGCGGCAGCAATTCGAAGCGCAGCTGGCGACGGCCGAACGGGAACATCTCGGTCAGCACCATGTCGGGCCGGTAGTCCGCGAACAGCTTGAGCAGCCGATCGCGTCGCCGCGCCTTGAAGGCGTCGTCGATCACATTGCCCTGGGCATCGACCAGCACCTTGAAGAACTTGTCGACCGCGCGCACCGGATCGAGCTGCTCGAATTTCAGCCCGCCAAGCTCCAGGTTGGGCACGTGCTCGCCGCCGGACACCAGCACCACGTCGAGACCGCCAGCCGCCAGGCCGCGCGCCAGGGTGACGGCGCGGCGCAGATGGCCGATGCCCAGCAGGTGCTGGCAATAGAACAGGACGCGCTTCATCCGGCCATATTCTCCACCGCGTTCTGGGCGCTGCGCAGATCGATGTTGAGCCGATCGATCGTCGGCGTGCCGTCCGCCGCCAGGCGGAAGCAATGCAGCGCCGACCATTCGAGCTTGACCGGCTGGCGGCTCAGCATCGACCAGCCGGTGGCCCAGGCCAGCAGGGCGCGGATGATGCCCTTGTGGCACACGGCGATGGTGTCCTGGCCCTCGCCCGCCAGCCTCTGGCACAGGATGCGCAGGCGCTCCATCACCATGCGCGGGGATTCGCCGCCCGGCGGCTGCATGTCCAGCCCGCGATCGGCCATGGCCTGGAAGTCGGGTCCGCCCTCGGCCAGCAGCTCGGCGATGCTGCGCCCTTCCCATCGGCCGAAACTCATCTCGCGCAGCAGCGGCTCGGGCGCCAGGTCCGGCGGCGCCCCGATCAGCCGTGCCGTCTCCTGCGCCCGGCCCAGCGGGCTGGCGATCCAGCGCCAGCCCGCGAATTCCTCGGGCACGCGCCAGGTGGCGACCGCCGCGCGGCCTTCGGCGGAGAGCGGGATGTCGCTCATGCCCTGCAGCTTCTT
The DNA here is from genome assembly GCA_964458605.1 of uncultured Hyphomicrobiales bacterium. Taxonomy (GTDB): domain Bacteria; phylum Pseudomonadota; class Alphaproteobacteria; order Reyranellales; family JAQSWP01; genus JBBSNV01. The sequence continues at coordinate 141,442 of CAYWLS010000004.1, forward strand.
GTCGCGGTTCCACTCGGTGGGACCGTGACGGATCACGCCCAGGATGGTCATCGGATGGTCATCGCCGCCGCTCCAGCGTCTCGCGCAACGCCTGGTCGATCAGATGCGCCGCCACCCGCCGGTCGTGTCGCTGCGCGGCATAGGCCGAAGCCAGCCTGCCCATCTCGCGGCGCCGTTCGGCGTCCTCGAGCAGCACCGAAGCGGCGGCGGCAAAAGCGTCGGCATCGCCGATCGGCGTCAGCAGGCCGGTGTCGCCTTCGCGCACCACGTTGGGCACGCCGCCGGTGCGGCCGGCGATCACCGGAAGTCCGGCAGCCTGGGCTTCGAGCAAGGTCATGCCCCAAGCCTCGTTGATGGCGGGCCACAGGTAAAGGTCGGCGGCGGCATAGAGCGGCGGCAATTTGTCGGGCGCCAGCGCGCCCAGATAGACCACGCGCTCGCCCAGCGGCGCCAGCGCCGCCTCGACATCGGCCCGCGCCTCGCCGTCGCCCACCACCAGCAGCCGCCAGTCGCGGTCGGTCAGATGGGCCAGCGCCTGGCCCAGCACGCGATAGGAAGCGAGCTTGTCGCCGGGGCGCATCATGGCGACGGTCAGCAGCCAGGGCGTCTGCGCGTCGAGCTTGTACTTGCGCCCGAGCAGGCCGCGCTGGCGGGCGCGCAGCTTGCGGGCGGCGGCGAAGGGCCGGGTATCGATGAAGGGCGGCACGTCGAGCAGCGCGGCGCCGCGCTTCATCAGCGGCCGCACGCAATTGGCGTCGATCGGGTTGAAATTCAGGATCAGGTCGGCGGCGCGGATCGAGGCCGCGACCTGGCGATGGCCCAGATCCCACGGTCCGCCGGCGCGTTTGGGCGCATAGGAGACTTCGGCCAGCACGTAGGGGATGCCCGCCGCCTTGGCCAGCGCCGCGCCGACCCAGTCGGGCTTCTTGTAGTAGCAATGATAGGTCAGCCACAGGTCGATGCGGCCGGGCCGCGATTTCTGCGCCCGCGCATCGAGCGCGTCGGCGTAGCGATGGCGCGCGGCGGCGCGCTCGGCCACCTGCTGCTCGGGTCCGTTGAGGCCCTTGCCGCTGCGGCCGCGGTCGAGCGTCCTGACCTGGTGCCCGGCGCTGCGCAGCACGTCCCGCAGGGCCCGCGCCATGGCGCGGTCGCCGGACGGAATGCGATGGCCGGGCGCCTTGAGCGGCGTGTGCAGCAGAATGCGCATGTCAGGCCGCCCGATCCGCACGGGCCGGCGCCAGCAGCGCGGCGATGCGGTCGACGCCGGCCTCGAAGGAGAACCGGGCGCGCACGCGCTGCTGGCCCGCGTCGCCCAGCCGCGCGCGCAGGGCCGGATCGCGCACCAGCCGCTCGATGGCGCCCGCTAGGGCGGTCACGTCGCCGGGCGGCGTCAGCAGGCCGGTGGCCTCGTTGTCGATCAGCTCGGGGATGGCGGCGATATCGGTGGCGATGCAGGCCAGGCCCTGGCTCTGCGCCTCCATCAGCACGTTGGGCAGGCCGTCGCGATCGCCGTCCGCGGCGATCCGGCTGGCCAGCACGAACAGGTCGGCGCCGGCATATTGGGCGAACACGTCCTGCTGCGGCCGGCCGCCCAGGAAAGTGCAGCGGCCTTCCAGCCCCAGGCTCCGGGCTTGTTCGATCAGCGCCGGGCGCAGCGGCCCGCCGCCGATCTGGGTGAAACGCCAGTTCAGCCCGGCGGGCAGCCGGGCCAGCGCCTGCAGCAGATCGGCGAAGCCCTTCTTGGGGACCGCCCGGCCGACCGAGAGGATATGCACCGGCTCGCCGCTGCCGTCGCGCGCCGGACGCGGCGTGGCGGGCGGCGCCGGCAGATGGGCGAAATCCAGGCCGTGATAGACCAGTTCGATCCGCGCCGGATCGGGTGCCAGCTTCTGCAGCCGCTCCAGCCCGGCCCGGGTGCAGGTCACCAGGAAGCGGCAGTCGGCCAGCTTCTCGGCGATCTCCCAGTCGGGCGTGGTCCAGATATCCTTGGCATGGGCCGAGCCGCTCCAGGCCAGGCCGCGCATCATGGCGGCATAGCGCGTCACCGAGGCGGGCGTGTGCAGGAAGTGGCAGTGCAGCCAGGCGATGCCGGCGGGCAGCTCGGCCGCCATGACGCAGGCCTGGCCGAAGCGCCGGCCGCGATTGGGCGTCAGGTCGCGGCGCAGATCCTTGAGCCACTGCCGGCGTGCCTGGCGATAGCCGGGCAGCCGGCGCGCGGCCCACCAGCCGCGCAGCACGCGCCACGGCTCCTGATAGAGATATTCCGGCAGGTAGCTCGCCGCGGCGACGATGCGCTCATGGACGGGATGGCGGTGCCGGTCGGTCGGATGGCGCAGCGACACCAGCAGCGGCGCGAAGCCGCGCGCCTCCAACGCCGCGATCTCCTGGGCGATGAAGGTTTCCGACAAACGCGGATAGCCTTTGAGCACGATGGCCAAAGACGGCGACTTGCTGGCTGCGGTCACGCCCGTTTTCGCATCGAATCCGCTAGGGCCGAGGGGCGGCGCGGACCCGCGTTCAACGCCCGCTGCACCAGCTTGTTGACGCTGGAAAGGCCGTCGAGCAGGCCGGGGATCACCACTTCCGAAGGCAGGTTCTGTTGCGGCAGCTGGCGCAGCGCGGTCGCCATCATCGCCGCATCGCGCCGCCCGTCGTCGGGCAGCATGTTGCTCAAGCCCAGCGCGCGCGCGGCCGAGGCGCGGATATACTGCTCCAGGCGCGGCCTGGTGCGCGGCACGATCAGCGCCCGCTTGTCGAAGGACAGGATCTCGCAGAACGTGTTGTAGCCGCCCATCGCCACGACGCCGGCGGCCTTGGACATCAGCATCGCCAGGTTCGATTCGAAGGTGATGGCGTGCACGCTGGGCAGGCTCTCGATGCGGCGGCGGAAATCCTTTTGCCGGCCCGGGCTCATGAACGGGCCAAACACGATCACCGCATCGTTCGGCATCGAGCGGTCCTGTTCGTAGGCGCGCAGCACCCAGTCGACCAGCGCCTGGCCGTCGCCGCCGCCGCCGGCGGTCACCAGGATGTAGGGGCGGTCGATCTTGCCCAGCAGCGCGGGCTGGGACTTGTCGGTCGGCATCTCGCGGCGCAGATAGCCGGTGAAGGTCATCTTGTGCCGCACCGACTTGGGCAGGTTGATGCCGGCCACCGGATCGCACAGCTGCGGCAGGCCGTAGACCCAGATGTCGTCGTACAGATCGCGCAGCGCCGGCACCACGTTCTTGCGCTGCCATTCCGGCGCCAGCAGGGTCGGCTCGTCCATGACGTCGCGCAGGCCCAGCACCAGCCGGCAGCCGCGCTTCTTCAGCATGTGCAGCGTGTCGGTCACCTCGCCGCGCAGGCCCAGCGGCTCCTTGTCGACCAGGAACAGGTCGGGATCGAAGATGTCGGCGGTGTGCTCGATGATCGAGGCGCGCATGCGCAGCGTCTCTTCGATGTCGATCAGCAGGTTCAGCGAGGTGTATTCGCCGTTGCGCAGCTTGATGACGCCGGGCACGCGTACGAAATCCACCCGGGCGCGATAGTCGAAGCTGCCGATCAGCGGCGAGCCGGACAGGATCAGCACCGACAGGTTCTTGTCCTGCGCCACCATGGCATTGGCGATGGTGCGGCAGCGGCTGAGATGGCCCAGCCCGAAGCTGTCGTGGCTGTAGATCAGGATTCGCTTCGGCCGATTGCGGCCGTTCGCGGCGCCGTTACGCCGTTCGCTCATTTTGGTCTCCCGCCGGTCCACTGTTAGCTCCCCGGGACCTTCCGCGTGACGGCCCGACTATGGCACGGGCGCCCGTCGCCGGGCGACAAAAACCCGCGCGGCGGCGCGCTTTGGATCAGAACTGTGGCATGAATAGATGACAAGATGAGTTCGGCTTTGTGTTGTATGTGTTGGCGCGGATAACCACAAAATCCTGTAGGATGGCAAGAGCCTGCGGCGTTGCGTTGCAGGTTTCATCACCACGACCGACCGAATCCTCCGGCGTCCGAGCGGCTTGCCGTCGGGCTGCGGTCGGGTAAGGTCACGACAAACTCAGCGCGCTATGCCCGGGGACATGGAAAGCAGTCTGTTTCGCTATATCTGGAACCACAGCCGGCGGGATCAGCTCGTGATCCTGCTGACGGTGATCGCCGCGCAGATTTTCTATTTCCTGTCGCTGAATCTGCCCAAGACCATCGTCAACGACGCCATCCAGGGCGCGCCGTTCAAGAAACACCCCACCGTCAATTTCCTGCATCTCGACATACCGCTGCCCGATTTGCTGGGCGGCGGCATGCTGCACCTGTTCGACGGCTTTGCCATGTCGCAGGTTCCGTATCTTTTCGCCGTGTCGTGCAGCTTCCTGTTGATGGTGATGGTCAACAACGGGTTCAAGTTCCGCATCAACACGCAAAAGGGACGGATGGGCGAGCGCATGCTGCGGCGGCTGCGCTACGAGCTGTTCGACCGCGTGGTGCGCTTCCCCGCCAGCCATTTCCGCAAGGTCAAGCAGGCGGAAATCGCCACCATGATCAAGGATGAGGTCGAGCCGCTGGGCGGCTTCATCGGCGATGCCTATGTGCAGCCGTTCTTCCTCGGCGGCCAGGCGCTGACGGCGCTGTTCTTCATCCTGACCCAGAGCCTGTGGCTGGGGGCGGTGGCGGTGTCGGTGCTGGCGGTGCAGGCCTTCATCATCCCGCGCCTGCGGCGGCGCGTGCTGGTGCTGGGCAAGGCGCGTCAGCTCACCGCGCGCCAGCTCGCCGGCCGCATCGCCGAGGTGGTCGACGGCTCGGCCGAGATCCACGCCAACGCCACCTCGAACTACGAACGCGCCGACATCTCCAACCGGCTCGGCACGATCTTCGGCATCCGCTTCGAACTCTACCAGCGCAAGTTCGCGGTCAAGTTCCTCAACAACGTGCTGGCCCAGACCACGCCGTTCCTGTTCTACCTGATCGGCGGCTATCTCGCGATCACCGGCCACATGGACGTGGGCGGCGTGGTCGCCGCGATCATCGCCTACAAGGACCTGCCCGGCCCGGTGAAGGAGCTGATCGACTGGGACCAGCAGCGCCAGGACGTGCAGATCAAGTACGAGCAGGTTATCGAGCAGTTCACGCCCGAGGGGATGCTGTCGCCCGACCTGCACGAGCCGCTCAAGGACGCGCCGCCGCATCTCGAGGGCGAGGTGGTGGCGAGCAACCTGACCATGACCGACGAGACAGGCAGCCGGCTGCTCGACGGCGCCTCGTTCAAGTTGCCGATCGGTGCCCATGTCGCGCTGGTCGGCCCGCCGACCGGCGGCAAGGACGCCATCGCCCATGTGGTGGCGCGACTGGCGCGGCCGAACAGCGGCTCGGTGACGATCGGCGGCAAGGATATCTACGCCATGCCCGAGGAGATCACCGGCAGCCGCATCGGCTATGTCGGCCAGGACGTCTATCTGTTCCCCCACAGCGTGCGCGACAACATCCTCTACAGCCTCAAGCACAAGCCGCTGCGCCCGGCCCAGCTCGACGAGGCCGCGCAGCGCGAGCGCGAGCGGGCGGCGATGGAGACGCTGCGCTCGGGCAACCCCGATCTCGATCCCTTCGCCGACTGGATCGACTACGAATCGGCCGGCGTGGCCGATGCCGAGGCGCTCGACGCCAAGGTGCTCGAGGTGCTGAAGATCGTCGAGCTGGACAACGACATCCACTATTTCGGCCTGCGCGGCACCTTGGACCCGGACCGGCGGCCCGAGGCCGCCGAGGCGATCATGCAGGCGCGCGCCCGCCTGCACGAGCGGCTGGCCGACCCCAGCTTCGCCGGCCTGGTCGAGCCGTTCGACCGCGAGCGCTACGTGCGCAACATGTCGGTGGCGGAGAATTTGCTGTTCGGCACGCCGCGCGACCAGGCCTTCGCGCCCGAACGCATCGCCGACAATCCGCTGGTGCTGGCGGCGCTCGACAAGCTCGGCCTGACCGAGAGCCTGACCGAGATGGGCTACGAGATCGCCGAGACGATGGTCGAATTGTTCGCCGACCTGCCGCCGGGCCATCCGTTCTTCGAGCAGTTCAGCTTCATCGCCGCCGAGGACCTGCCGGAATTCCGCCTGCTGCTGTCGCGGCGCGGCAAGAATGCCATCGCCAGCATGAGCGCGGCCGACCGCAGCCGTCTGATGGCGCTGGTGTTCCCCTATATCGAGGCGCGCCATCGCCTGGGGCTGATCGACGACGCGATGGAAGCGCGGCTGCTGGAAGCGCGCCATGCGTTGCGCAAGACGCTGGAGGAGGCCGGCTCGGAGGCGGTCGAGCCCTACGACCGGCGGCGCTACACCCGCTCGGCCACCCTGCAGGACAACATCCTGTTCGGCCGCCTGGTCTATGGCCAGGCCCAGGCCGGCGACCGCATCGGCGCCCTGATCACCGAGGTGCTGGAGAACCTGAAGCTCGGCCCGACGGTGGTGCAGGTCGGCCTCGATTTCATGGTCGGCAATGGCGGCAAGCGGCTGACCGCGGCGCAGCGCCAGAAGGTCGGGCTGGCCCGCTCGCTGATCAAGCAGCCCGACCTGCTGGTGATCAACGAGGCGATGGCGGTGCTCGACGCCGCCACCCAGGCGCGGCTGCTGGAGCGCATCCTGCAGGTGCGCGAGGGCAAGGGCGTGTTGTGGACCCTCAGCCACGGGCGGATGGCCGAACATTTCCAGATCGTGCTGGTGGCGCGCGACGGACGCATCGCCGCCCAGGGGCCGTATCAGGATCTCAACAAGCCGGACACGGCGGTCGGCCAGATCCTGGCGGCGCAATGAGGCGCGTGGCGCGGGCGACAGGGACGGAGGAATAGCCAATGAGTCTGAACCAGGAAGTCGAGATGCTGCGGGCCGTGCCGCTGTTCGCCAAGATCGAACCGTCCAAGCTCAAGCTGCTGGCTTTCACCAGCGAGCGGCTGACCTTCGATTCGGGCCAGGAACTGTGCCACCAGGGCGATCCGGGCGACGCCATGTATGTGATCATGGACGGCGTGGCCGACGTATCGATCGACACCCCGTCGGGCGCGTTGCGGGTGGCCGAGCTGAAGAAGAACGACTTCGTGGGCGAGATCGCCATCCTGTGCGACGTGCCGCGCACCGCCACCGTCACCGCCCGCGAGCGGCTGACCACGCTGAAGATCACCAAGGATCTGTTCTTTCGCCTGGTGCAGGAGTTCCCGCAGATGGCGGTGGAGATCATGCGCGAACTGGCCCATCGCCTGGAGCTGACCAACGCCCGTCTGCGCGCCGTGCAGGCGGGGCAGAAGGCCTAGCGCGGCGATGCGCCGTCCAGCTTCCTCCGGCGCCGGGCTGCGTTGCGCCATGCCCTACCCGTTCTGATAGGCAAGGCCGGTCCGCGATCCCATGTCCCGTCTCGACAGCTTCATTCGTCGCATGCAGGCGCAGCGCGACTGCCTGAATTCGGTGGCCGATTCGGTGCGCGCCATGCCGGGGCCGATCCTGGAGCTGGGCCTGGGCAATGGCCGCACCTACGACCATTTGCGCGGGCTTTTTCCGCAGCGGGACATCTATGTGTTCGAGCGGGCCGTGCGCGCCCATCCCGATTGCATCCCACCCGATAACCGCCTGTTTCTGGGCGATATTTTCGACACCCTGCCGCTTGCCGCGGCGCGGCTGGGCGCTGCCGCGGCGCTGGCCCATAGCGATCTGGGCACCGGCGAGACGGAGGCCAACGCCGCGCTGGGTAAGCGCCTGGGCCCGGCGCTCGATCGGTTGATCGCCCCCGGCGGGCTGGTGCTGGCCAACCAGGCGCTCGTGGTATCGGGCTGGCAGCGCCTGGCCGACCCGCCCGGCGTGCAAGCGGAGCGATATTTTCTCTATCGCAAGGCCGCTTAGACGGCGTTGTGAACAAAATCCGTCTTTGCCGAATTGTCCACCGATGCGATGATTCATCGCGGCCATTGCGTGGCTGCGAATCGCCAACTGGGGGAATTTATCTATGGGTGCCTTTCTTACGTTCAGGAAGATGATCACGCCGCTGGTCATCGAGGTCATTTTCTGGATCCTCGTGGTTCTGTGCGTGATCCTGGGCGTCATCGCCATCGCCTCGGGCCAGGGCGTCAACGGCGCCATCACCGGCCTGGTGCTGATCTTCCTGGGCCCGCTGTTCGTGCGCATGTATTGCGAGCTGATCATCCTGATGTTCCGGGTCTACGACGTGCTGATCGAGATCCGCGACAAGGGCAAGATGGTCTGATCCCGCAATCCCGGTACAGGACGACGGGCGGCGGCGGGCGGCAGCCCGCCGGTGCCCGTCGTCCTGCCGGCCCCGGTTGTGACCCCGTGGCCGCGGTGCTCTGGCCTCCAATTAGGGTACGAGGACGATGACGACGACGACCATTCCCGTTGTTGATATTTTCGCCGACACCTTCGCGCGCGTTTTCAAGAACCTGCCCAAGATCTTCACGATCGGCGTCATCCCGATCGTGGCCTATTTCGGCGTCACCTTGGTGGCCTACCTGATCGCCATCCTGGCCAAGGTGACTTTCATCACCCTGCCGTTCGAGATCGTCGCTTATTTCATCATGATGCCGTTCGCGCTGGCCTGGATGCGCTTCATTCTGCGCGGCGAGGACAAGTTCAAGTTCGCCTTCGGGCCGACCGAGCAGAAATTCTTTGCCTACTATGCCCTGCTGATGGTGCCGGTGCTGGTGCTGCTGCTGATCGGCCTGGCGCTCAGCACGATCGGCGGCTTCGCCAGCGTGATCATCAGCTATATCCTGATCCTGGGCATCGTCGCGCTCTACACCATGCTGCAGCTGGTGTTTCCCGCCGCCGCGCTGGGCGACCCGACCGGCCTGGAGAAGGTGTGGAAGGAATCGGTGCCCAACTACGCGCCGATGCTGGGCATCAACATGATCGTGTTCAACGTCGCCGGCATCCCGATCCTGATCGTCCTGTACCTGCTCTACGTGCTGACCGTGGCCATGACCCAGAGCATCGGCATCGGCGGCGCCATCATCGGCCTGCTGCTGGGCAATATCATCATGACGCCGCTGATGTTCATCGCGCTGGCGCTGATGGTCACGGCGGTGGCGTTGGTCTATCGCCGCCTGCAGGGCGCGCCGGTCGTCGCTGCCGCGCCCGTCACCGCCTAGGCCGCAGCGTTTCCGGTCGTAGAAAAAGCCCCGCCGGCCCGGCCGGCGGGGCTTTCGCTTGTGGCCGCCGATCAGCGGCGGATGGCGCGCAGCAGCAGCACCAGCACGATCGCGCCCAGCACCGCGGCGATGAAACCGGCGGGCTGGCCGTAGGCGTAGAAGCCCAGGCGCTGGCCGATGAAACTGGCCAGCAGCGCGCCGCCGATACCGATCAGCGTGGTGATGATGAAACCGCCCGGATCGCGCCCGGGCGCCAGGAAGCGCGCGATCAGTCCGATCACGAAGCCGATGACGATGATCCAGAGCCAATGCAGCATGGCATTTCCCCCTTCTTTTTCGGTCCGTCCGGGCCTCGGCTCGCGTTCAGCCGCGGTTGGGCCGCAACACGACCACCAGCAGGATAGCGCCCACCAGCGCGCCGACATAGCCGGCCAGGGTGCCGAGCGGATAAAAACCCATGGCCTGGCCGATCACCGCCGACATGCCGGCGCCGCCCATGCCGATCGCCATCGGCATGAAGAAGCCGCCCGGGTCGCGCTCGCGCGACAGCAGCTTGGCCACCAGCCCGACGGCGAAGCCGACCGCGCCGACCCACACCCAATCCATGCCCCCTCCCGGACGGCGATGGCCTCCAGCATATCCAAGAACGGCGGCCCTCCCTAGACGGCAAGCTCCGCCAGCACCGGCACGTGATCGGAGCCGACCGGCCAGTCGCGCACGTCCTTGAGGATGCGGAAGGACGAGATGGCGGGCTTGAGCGCCGGCGATACCAGCACGTGGTCCAGCCGCCGGCCGCGGTCGGATTTGCGCCAGTCCCGGTTGCGATAGCTCCACCACGAATAGAGCTTCTCGTCGGGCGGCACGAACTGGCGCGGCACGTCGACCCAGTCCTGGCTTTTCATCAGCCTGCCGAACAGTTCGACCTCGACCGGCGTGTGGCTCACCACCTTGAGCAGCTGCTTGTGCGACCACACGTCGTGCTCCAGCGGCGCGATGTTGAGATCGCCGACGATGATGCTGCGCCGCCCCTTGCGGGCGCGCGGCGCGGGCTTGTGGGCGGCGAACCAGCCGGCCAGTTCGGCGACGAAGTCGAGCTTGTGCGCGAATTTGTCGTTGGCGGCGCCGTCGGGGACGTCGCCGCCGGCCGGCACATAAAGATTGTGCAGTTCGATGGGATCGCCGTCGCCGAGGTCGAGATAGGCCATGATGTGGCGGCAATCTTCCCGGCCGCAGCGATGGTGCACCACATGGCGCTGGATCGGCAGCTTGCTGAGGATCGCCACGCCGTTATAGCCCTTCATGCCCTGCACCGCGCGGTGGCGGTAGCCCAGTTCCTCGAACGGCGCGTGCGGAAAGAACTCGTCCGGGCATTTGGTCTCCTGCAGGCACAGCACGTCGGGCTGCTGCTCCTGCAGCAGGCGCTGCACCAGGCCGATGCGCAGGCGCACCGAATTGATGTTCCAGGTGGCGACGGTCAGGGTCATGGCGGCGCAAACTGCCCAAATGGCGGGGCGGAGGCAAGCTCCGCTGCAACGATACCGCAGCAGACACGTTAAGGGGTTGCGCGTAAAATGACGCCAGCAAGGGAGTGGCCGATGCGCTGGGAAGACGGCAGACGCAGCGACAATATCGAAGACCGCCGCGACGAAGGCGGCATGGATGGCGGGCTGGGCGGCGGCCTGGGCGGCGGCCTGGGCCGCGGCGGCTTCGGTTTCCCCGGCGGCGGCGGCATCCGGCTGGGCGGCGGCATCGGCGGGGTGCTGGTGGTGCTGGCGCTGCTGTATTTCGGCGTCGATCCCTCGATCCTGCTGGGCGATGGCGGCGGGCCGGGCTCGTCCGACCGGCCTTATTCGGCGCCGCCCAGCCCCGGCTTCAATCCGGGCCGGAATCCGAGCCAGAATCCGAGCCAGATTCCGGGCTCCAGCCGCCAGGCCGACAGCCGTTCCGCGCCGGGGACCTCGGGGACTCCGGGAGCGCCGGGCGGCGTTTCCAGCGGCCGGGCCGACCGCATGAAGGATTTCGTCGCGGTGGTGCTGGCCGACACCGAGGACATCTGGCACGCCCAGTTCCAGAAGATGGGCCGCAGCTACGTCGAGCCGCATCTGGTGCTGTTCAGCGGCGCGGTGCGCTCGGGCTGCGGCAATGCCAGCGCGGCGGTAGGCCCGTTCTATTGTCCGGCAGACCAGAAAGTCTATATCGACCTGTCGTTCTACGACGAGCTGCAGCGACGCTTCGGCGCGCCGGGCGATTTCGCCCAGGCCTATGTCATCGCCCACGAAGTCGGCCATCACGTGCAGCGCCTGCTGGGCATCACCGACAAGGTCGAGCAGCTGCGGGCGCGCATGAGCGACAGCCAGGCCAACGCGCTGTCGGTCAAGGTCGAGTTGCAGGCCGATTGCTTCGCCGGCATCTGGGCCCACGACGCCGACCGCTCCAAAAACGTGGTCGAGCCGGGCGATATCGACGAGGCGCTGAACGCCGCCGCGGCGATCGGCGACGACCGCCTGCAACGCCAGGCGCGCGGCTCGGTCAATCCCGAAGCCTTCACCCACGGCACCTCGGAGCAGCGGCAACGCTGGTTCAAGCGCGGCTACGAAGGCGGCGACGTCAACCAGTGCGACACGTTCAACGCGCAGCGGCTGTAACCAGCGCGTCACCCCGGAAGCGAGCCGCTTCGCGGGAGCGAAGCGCCGAGCTATCCGGGGCCCATGTCGATGCACGACACGCAGTCGGTATTCGTTGAGAGATGGGCCCCGGCTCCCGCTGTCGCTCGGCCGGGGTGACGAGCCTTAAGAAATCACGCAGGCGATCCTGCCGACGCCCTCGATCTCGCCTTCCAGCCTGTCGCCCTTGACCACCGGACCGACGCCTTCGGGCGTGCCGGTATAGATCAGGTCGCCGGGCGCCAGGATCATCAGGCCGGACAGGTAGGAGATGGTCTCGGCCACGCTCCAGATCAGGTCGCCCAGATCGGCCTTCTGCTTGGTCGTGCCGTTGACCTTGAGCTCGATGCGGCCCTTGGTGGGATCGAGCCCGCCGGCCGGCACGATCGGGCCGATCGGCGCGGAATGGTCGAAGCCCTTGCCCATGTCCCAGGGCCGGCCCTTGTCGCGCATGGCGAACTGCACGTCGCGGCGGGTCATGTCCAGCCCGCAGGCATAGCCGAACACGCAACCCAGCGCGTCCTCGACCTTGATGTTGGCGCCGCCCTTCTTCAGCGCCACCACCAGCTCCATCTCGTAGTGGTAGTTCTTGGTCGCCATCGGATAGGGCACCGGCGTCGGCTGGGCCGGGTCCAGGCACAGCACGATGGCGTCGGCCGGCTTGGTGAAGAAGAACGGCGGCTCGCGGTCGGGATCGAAACCCATCTCGCGCGCATGGGCGGCGTAGTTGCGGCCGACGCAATAGATGCGCCGCACCGGGAAGGTGTCGCTGCCGCCGGCCACCGGCACGGACGGGATCTGCCAAAGAGGAACGACGGATGCCATCGGGGGCGCTCGCATTGTTCGAGGAGCCAACAATCGGCGGCGATTATCGCCCAATGGCGTTGCCGGGCAAGGCTATTTCCCGCCGCGATCAGGCTCCCCTGGCTTCCCGCCACAGATCGAGTTTCTGCTGGATCGGCCGGTCGGAGAAGGAGAACAGCACCGCATCGCTATCGGCCTCGTGCTCGACCGTGGCCCAGCTCGGCGCCACGAACACGTCGCGCTTGCTCCAGGCGAAACTCTGGCCGCCGATCCGCGTCCGGCCGCTGCCTTCGGTGACGGCGAATACCGTGCCGTCGGTCGAGCGATAGGGCGCCGTCCCGAAGCCCTTGGGCAGCAGCTGCATGAAGGTGCCGATGGTCGGCATGGCCGACTGGCCGGTGGCCGGGTTGATGAAGCGCAGTTTCAGCCCGTGGCAGGGATCCCATTCGTCGGCCTTGCGCATGGTCTCGAGCGCCTCGCGGGTGCGGCTGTAGGGATAGTTGAAGATCGGCGAGGTGCGGCTGCGGGGCTGCCAGTCGACCGGCAGCATGCCCGCCCCGTAGCGCGCGGGCGAATCGCCCTCCGGCCGCGTCACGGTCTGCGAATCGGTCTCGTCGTTCTCGGCGAAGCCGGCGTTGAACATCTGCAGCAGCGGAATGTCGAGCCCGTCCAGCCACACCATCGGTTCGCGGCTGTCGTTGCCGTGATCGTGCCAGGTCCAGCTCGGGGTGATGATGAAATCGCCCTCGTGCATGGTGGTGCGCTCGCCGTCCACCGCGGTATAGGCGCCGTCGCCCTCGACGATGTAGCGCAGCGCCGATTGGGTGTGGCGATGGCTGGGCGCGACTTCGCCCGGCAGGATCAACTGCAGCCCGGCATAGAGCGTCGGCGTGATGCGCGCCTGGCCGGCCAGCGCCGGGTTTTCCAGGATCAGCACGCGGCGCACCGCTTCCTTGGCGGTGATCAGCCCGCCCGATTCCATCAGATAGGGCCGCACCCGGGCGTAGTGCCACAGCGCCGGGGCGTATTGCGGATTGGGCTGCGGCGGCACCAGTTGGTGCAGGCTCTCCCACAGCGGCGCCATGTTGAGCGGCGCGATGCGGGCGTAGAAATCCTTGCGGCGGTTGTCGCCGCCGGATGCCGGCTTGGGGGAGTCGTCGGGCATGGGCGTTCCTCCGGCCTGGCCGGGTGTTTGGCGCCAGTATAGCGCCGCTTGCCGCGCTGCCTAGGCGGCGGCGTTGAGGCGTCGCCGCGCCGCCCGCTCGCGACAGGCATCGCCGAAAGCCTCGAACAGCGAGCGCGACACCGGATTCTCGGCCGCCCGGTATTCGGGATGCCATTGCAGGCCCAGCGCAAAGGCCGCCGCGTTGGCGACGCTGACCGCCTCGACGGTACCGTCTTCGGCCACCGCTTCGACCGCCAGATTGGGCGCCACCTGGTCGATGCCCTGGCCGTGCAGCGAATTGACCAGGATGCTGTCGCAACCCAGGCGCTGCGCCAGATAGCCGCCCTTGGCGAGCTTGACGTCGTGGCGCGGCGCATAGCGCTCGTCGAGCGGCCGGCCGCGCGGGCTGCGGTGGTCCATGCGCCCGGGCAGTTCCTCGACATGCTGGTGCAGCGTGCCGCCCAGCGCCACGTTCAGCTCCTGGATGCCGCGGCAGATCGCCAGCAGCGGCACCGCCCGCTCGATGGCGCGCCGGATCAGCGGCAAGGTGGTGGAGTCGCGCTGCGGATCGTGCTTGACCCCCTCGCGGCTGGTGGTGCCGTAGTGCCTGGGTTCGACATTGGACGGACTGCCGGTCAGCAGCACGCCGTCGACCGTGTCGAGCAGCGCATCGAGCGGCAGCATGTCCCAGCCGAAGGCCGGCACGATCAGCGGGGCGGCGCCGGCAACGTCGCGCAAGGCCAGGAGATATTTCTCCTGCACCGCGTGGAAGCTGGAGGTGTCGATCTGTTTGACGCAAGCGGGCACCACGACCAGCGGCGTGGCGACGGGATTCTGGCTCATGATCAACTCCTGCGCGTGCCGTGCGATTGCGAGGCGGAAGCGGCGGCGACTGCGACATCGCCGTCCCGACCCGGCCCGGCCGCTCGACTATAATGATGGTTCATGGATCCGCTGCTCGCAACGCTGCTGGGTTGGAAAACGGCCATTGTCGGGGTCTGGTTCGCCGCCCTGTTCGCGGCTGAGCACCTGGCCCCTGCGGCCCTGGCGCCGCCCGAGGCGCGCCTGTCGCGGCGGCTGGACGCTCCCGGCTGGCGGCGGCTGGGGCGCAATCTTGGCCTGTGGATCGCCAACGCGCTGCTGGCGCTGCTGATCGTGCTGCCGCTGACCCGCTGGGCGACCGACACGGCGCCGCTGCTGGGCCATTGGCGGCCGCTGTGGTGGGACGGCGCGGCGGGCCTGGCGCTGGACCTGCTGCTGCTGGATTTCCTGATCTACTGGTGGCATCGCGCCAACCATGTCGTGAAGCTGCTGTGGCGCTTCCACGACATCCATCACCGCGATCGGTTCCTCGACACCAGTTCGGCGGTGCGCTTCCATTCCGGCGAAGTGGTGCTGAGCGCGCTGGCGCGGGCGGCGATCATCGTACCGCTGGCCTTGCCGCTGTCCTCGGTGCTGGCGTTCGAGACGGTGGTGCTGCTGGCGGCGCTGTTCCACCATTCCAACACCCGCCTGCCGCGCTGGCTGGAGCGGCCGCTGTCCTGGCTGATCATTACCCCGTCGATCCACTGGGTGCATCATCACGCGCTGCGCGCCGACACCGATTCCAATTACGGCACCCTGTTCAGCTTCTGGGACCGGCTGTTCGGATCGCGGAGCCGTTCGGCGCGGCGGCTGGACATGGCGATCGGCGTGGAGGGCGAGAGCGAGCAGGATCTGCCGCATCTGGCGGCGCTGCCGTTCCGCGCCCGGCCGCGACCCTCAGCCGGTCAGTAGGTCTGCTGCATGGTGGCGCCCGGCCCGGTGTACTTGAAGGTGCCGGGCGGGAATTTCACCCCGGTCTCGACATCGTACAGGCCGACCGTCACGACATGGCCGTTCTTGTAGGTGATGTCCCACTTCTTCAGCTGCAGCGGATTGTCGGCGAATTCGATGGTCAGCTTCTCGCCACCGGGATTCTTTTTCTGCACCAGGGTGAGCGCGATGAATTTGGGCGCGCGCTGGATGTCGACGATTTCCAGCGTGTCCTGGATATGGATTTCCTTGGCCACCAGCACCGATAGCGGCGTGGCGCCCATCGATACCTGGGTCAGCGCGCCGCCCCCCACGTAGTTGAGCTGGGTGCCGTCGGCGATGATTTCGTAGGGTCCCTTGGGCACGAAGGAGAAGCGCAGCTTGCCCGGCCGCTCCAGGCTCAGCACGCCCTCCATGGCCTTGCCGTCCTGCTCCGACTGCACGAACTTGGCACGCATGGTGGTGATGGCGTTGAGATATTTCTCGATGCGCGCGATGTCGGCCTGGTCGCGGGCGGTCAAGGTATAGGCCTGGGCCGCCGCCGAGGGCAGCGCAGCCGGCAGCGCCAGCGCGCCGCAGGACAGCGCCAGCGCCAGGCCGAGCGAGGCAAGAGAACGGATGCGGTTTGTCATGGGCGGAAACGGCTCGCGCGGTTGGGGTCGGGATCGATGAAGGTGAACAGGTCGTCCTTCAGCGCGCCGCCGGTGCGCAAATTGGTCAGCACGATGGTGATGTCGCGACCGCGGTTGTCGACCACCGACCAGCGACGCAACTGCAGCGGCCGGTCGCCGAAGGTCAGCACCACGTAGCCCTGGCCTGGCGAGCTGGTCTGCACCATGTAGAGCCGCAGCACCGACGGTTCGCGCTCGACCTTGGTGACGGTAAGATCGCCCGACAGGCTGATCTTGTCCGCCACCAGGAACTTGGCCACGGTCAGGCCGGTCGGCATCTGGCTGATCTGGTCCTGGTCGGCGTCGTAATAGGTGACCTGGCGGCCATCGGCGATGATCTGGATATGCGCCGGCGGATCGTATTGGAAGCGCAGCTTGCCCGGCCGCTTGATGTAGAAGTCGCCCTGCAGCCCGGCATTGCCGTTGGCGATCTGGGTGAAGCGCGCCTCCAGGGTGGTGACGCCGTTCATGTATTGCTCGGCCCGCGCGATGTCGTCGCGATCCTGCTGCGTCAGCGGCGCCCTGGGCGCCACGCCGCGCTGCGCCATGGCCGGCTGGGCCAGCAGCGCCAGCGGCACGGCCAGGGCGGCCAGCAGCAGCGCCAGGCGGCGGTCGATCGGGCGGGTCGGGCGAAGATTCTGTGTCATGACGCGATGGGCCTATAGCTGGGCAGGCAATTCGTCAACATTGTGGCTGGCGTCCGGCGCCGCGTAGAAGGCATGGAACAGGGCGATCGGCGCCCGCACGGTCAGCACCGGCAGCGGAAAGCTGCGCCAGGGCGCGACGGGATCGAGCGCCGGGAGATTGCCCAGAAACGTATCCCTCGCCGCCGCCCTCAACGTCTCGTCGTGGCGCAGGAACTGGCCCCAGCTCGAGGTGCCGCTCAGCCGCGCCCAGGCGACGGGGCGGGCCGACGCGCCGTATGGGGGCGGAAACAGGCGGCGATAGGCGGGAAGGTGGTAGAGCCACGAGATGCCTTTGACGTATCGGGCCTGGCCATGGCTGACGGCCAGATGGGCGAACAGCGCCGCCAATTCGCCGCGCCGGCGCCCGATCTTGTCGCGGCTCAGCGGACTTGAACCGTCGCCGTCGCGGTTGACGAAATGGATGCGGACCGCCCCTTCCGCATCGGGCGCTTCGCAGCTGAACGAGCCGAAATAACGCTGCTGCGGCGAAAGGGGTTCCGGCACGGCTGCGACAAAGAAGTCCTGCGTCCAGGCCAGTTGCGCTTGCAGGTCGCCCGGCCGCAGCCCGGCGGCCTAGTCGTCCCATAGCGGCGAGCGCGCCGCATCGGGATCGCCCAGGCCGAAGCGGCGATGGAGGTTGGTGTGGCGCAGCACGCTCTGCGCCAGCGGCAGATCCAGCCGCGCAGCCATATGCGCGGCGAAGCGCGGCTGCAGCGCGAACCAGTCGCCCAGCCGGTCGGCGCGGGCGATGCGCTCGGCGCGTGCCACGCCCCTGGGCGCTCACACCGAGCCCTTGCGCTCGATCACCAGGATGCGGGCCGGGCCGAGCGGCGTGGCGATGTGCTCGTCGCCGGCCTCGGCGATGAACACGTCGGCGACGTGCAGGGTGACGGTCTGTTCCGCGCCGTCCTGGCGGTAGCGCATCTGCACCGCGCCATCGAGCACCACGAACACCTCGCTGCCGTCATTGACGTGCCATTTGTACGGCTGGTCGGTCCAGTGCAGGCGCACCGTGGCGCCGTCGATCTCGGCCAGATCGCGCGCGCCCCAGGCACGGTCGGCGGTGAAGCTGCGGGCGTCGGTGACGATCCTGGGCATGGCTCACTATAGCAGCGCGCGCAGGAGCCCGCTCAGTTCGGCCGCTCGTTGTCGTCGATGTTGCGCGCCAGCACCTCGCGCTTGCCGACATGGTTGGCCGGCGACACCACGCCTTCGGCCTCCATGCGCTCGATGATGCGGGCGGCGCGGTTGTAGCCGATCTGCAGATGGCGCTGGATGAAGCTGGTCGAAGCCTTGCGCTCGCGAGTGATGATGGCCACCGCCTGGTCGTAGAGATCGTCCGATTCGCCGCCGCCCTCGCCGCCGGGCCCGCCCATGCCGGGAATGCCGGCGGCCACGTCGGCATCCTCGGTCACGGCGGTGACATAGGCCGGCTGGCCCTGGCCGCGCAGGCTCTTGACCACCTTCTCGACCTCGGTGTCGGACACGAACGGCCCGTGCACGCGGCTGATGCGGCCGCCGCCGGCCATGTAGAGCATGTCGCCCTGGCCCAG
>CAYWLS010000005.1:0-12453 GCA_964458605.1 uncultured Hyphomicrobiales bacterium
GCCAACTACTTCAAAAATGCCGGGTATGCTTCAATCTGAACGGATCAGACTCTAGTTGGCCAGTTCGACCGTTTGCAGGTGGAACTGGTAGGCGCTGCTGACCGAGGGCGTCCAGTTCTTGATGCGCGGGCCCGCCGCGAACACCGTGCTGCACCAGAACAGCGGGATCGATTCGCGGTTCTGGTCCTCGAGCTTGGCGAACTTCTGCAGCAGTTCCTCGCGCTTCTTCAGATCGACCGCGTGCAGCTGGTCCTTGAAGATCTCGGCGTATTCCGGCACGTCGATATTGCCGGTCGACCAGGTCGAGGTCTTGGTGTACCAGCCCTCGATCAGTTCGCCGCCGTCGTCGGGAATCGAGGACGGGCCGTAGAACACCATAGGCTGCTTGGCACCACGCATCATCGCCAGCCAGGCCGACGTCTCGTACGGCTCGCGCGTCACCTTGAAGCCGACCGCTTCCAGATTGCCGGCCAGCGCCTCGAGCACCTGCGGCGCGTTCGGTAGCGAACCGAACGATTCGGTGTGCATCGAGAAGGTGATCTCCTTGCCCGGCTTGATGCCGGCGTCGGCCAGCATCTTCTTGGCCTTGGCCGGATCGTAGGGTTGTACCTTCAGGCCCGGGTCGTAGCCGAAGGTGGCCGGGGTGAAGATGCTGGAGGCAGGCTCGCACACGCCGGGCAGCAGCTTGCTGGCGATCTCCGGCCGGTTCATTGCGTAGCCGATCGCCAGGCGCACGTTCTTGTCCTTGGCTTCCGGAAACTTGGTCTTGTTGAAGTACATCGCGCTGGTACCGCTGTAGCGCGAGGAGAAGATGTGCAGCTTGGGATTGGTGCGCGCCTTCTCCAGCAACGCGCCGGTCAGGCCGCCGACGATGTCGGCCTCGCCTTTCTCGAGCATGGCGTAGAGCGTGAACTGCTCCTTGACCAGCCGCTCGGTCACGCCCTTGATCTTGGGTGCGCCGTCCCAGTAGTCGTTATTGGCCTCGTACTTGGTCCATTCGCCGGCCTTCATGTCGACGTACTTGAACGGCCCGGTGCCGATCGGGTGCTGCTGGAAGCCCTTGGCACCGACCTTCTCGTAGTAGGCCTTGGGGATGATCGGCTGCAGGCCGTAGCGCGCCGCCGAGAAGAAGCCCGGCCACGGCGCCTTGAGCACGAAGCGCACGGTCAGCGGATCGACCACCTCGATACGGTCGATCGATTCGACGAAGCCCTTGCGGTAGGAATGCGTGCTGGTCGGCGCGATCACCATGTCGTAGCTGAACTTGACGTCCTCGGCGGTCAGCGGATCGCCGTTGTGGAACTTCACGTTGGGCCGCAGCTTGAAATCGATCTGCTTGCCGTCCGGGCTGATGGTCCAGCTCGTCGCCAGCGCCGGATACTTGCCCTTGGGACCAAGGTCGAGCAGGCCGTCGAACAGCTTGTCGTAGGCCAGATAGTCGGTCACCGCGACCATCGCCGTCGGATCGAACTGCTGGCGCAGCAGCGGGCTGGCGATGACGATGTCGCCCTTGGGCTGCGCTTGCGCCGCCAGCGGCGCGCTGAGCGCGAGCGCCAGCGCGGCGGCGACGCAGGATTTGGCAATGGAAAGCGATCTCATGGGCAGACCTCCCTGAACTGTCGTTGAAAGAAAAGGTTGGCGCGGCGCTACGGCCGCGGCTTCTCGCCGGCGATCTGGACCCGCCGCATGCGGCGCAGTTCCTTGTAATCGTCCAGCGCGTAATGCTGGGTGCACCGGTTGTCCCAGATCGCCAGCGACCCGGCACGCCACCGGAAGCGGCACTGGAACTCCGGCTTCTGCACGTGCTCGTAGAGCATGTGCAGCAGGTTTCGGCTCTCCACTTCGCTCAGGCCGACGATACGCTGGGTGTAGTTGGAATTGACGAACAGCGCCTTGCGGCCGGTCACCGGATGGCGGTGCACCACCGGATGTTCCGCCGGCTGGTCGACCACCATGGCCTCTTCGCGCAGGATGTTCTTGCCGGCATAGCGGCGCTTGACGTTGGAATTGTCGTGCTGCGCGGTCAAGGTCTCGAGATAGGCCTGGGTACGCTTGTCGAGCGCTTCGAAGGCGGCATACATGCTGGCGAACAAGGTGTCGCCGCCCACCTTGGGCGCGACCTCGCAATAGAGCAGCGAGCCCATCGGCGGCTCTTCGAAATCGGTGTTGTCGGTGTGCCACATCGATCCCACCGCCACCTTGGTGCCGTCGTTCTCCAGCAGCGACAGGCAATCGTGCTTGTCGCCATAGAGCTTCAGCTTCTTCGAATAGAGCGGCGTACCGAAGCGGCGGCCAAGGTCGACTTGCTGGTCCGGGTCGATGGTCTGGTCGCGGAAAAACACCACCTGATGGTCCATCAGCGCCTGGTGGATGCGACCGAACAACGCATCGTCGACGCCCTGGGACAGATCGATGCCCTGGATTTCGGCGCCAATGGCCGGCGCCATCGGCTCGACCGCAAAACTGTTGAGCAACATGTCGTTTCTTCCCGTAGCGCGCGACGTCGCCGCAGCATGTCTGGTGGATTTTTGCGGCGGATTGTTCCCGCTATTGGAGAGCAATGTCAACCGAATGTATTAATCCGATTTGACGCAATTCGACGCTGCCGGCTACGGCGACAGCGGCTTGCGTCGATCGATCTTGCGCAGCAGCAGCAGTGCGACCAGGGCCGACAGGCTGAGCGCCGAAGAAACGATCAGCACGCGACTTCCCATCGCGTCGATTAGCAGACTGAAGGCCAGCGGCGCAGCCGCCTGCGCCATGCGCGAGGGCGCGCCCAGCAGCCCCAGGCGATAGCCGTAGTCGCGCGACCCGAAAATTGCCAGCGGCAACGTGCCACGGGCGATGGTCAGCACGCCATTGCCGGCGCCATGGAAGATGGCGAACACCGTGGCCCATCCGCCGCCCATGACCGCGAACACCGCCGCGCCCAGCGGATGGGTGATGCAGGCCAGCCGCGTCGAGATCAGCGGATGGTAGCGGCTGAGGAAGCCGGCCTCGATCAGCCGCGCGCCGACCTGGGCCGGGCCGATGAAGGCGCCGGCGGCGATCGCCTCGAGATGGCTGGCGCCGTTGGCCTCGAGGATGCGCGGCAGATGCGCCGCCATGGCGCCGGTCACGGTCCAGGCCGCCGCGAAGGCGAAAGCCAGCAACACCATGGCGCGGTCGATCGGAATGTGGGGCTTGATCTTCGCGGTGGTGGCGACGGCCGCCTTCTCGACCGCCGGCAGGAAATAGAGGTTGAGCGGCAGGCCAAGCAGGATATGCGCGGCGGCCCAGGCCAGGCAGGTGTCGCGCCAGCCGATGGTGCCGAGGCCCCAGGCGCTGAGCGGCCAGCCCACCGTGCTGGCGAAGCCGGCAATCAGCGTGATGCCGGTGATCGAGCGGCGCGCCTGCTCGCCGTAGATGCGCCCCAGCGCGGCGAAGGCGGCATCGTAGAGGCCAAGCCCCATGCCCAGCCCCAGGAACAGCCAGGCCAGCACCATGAGCCACAGCGACTGGGATATCGCCAGCAATCCCAGGCCGATGGCCAGCACGATATTGGAGGCCGACAGCACGCGCCGGCCGCCGAATATGTCGATCTGCCGTCCGATCCATGGCCCCAGCAGCGCGGAAATGACCAGCGCCACCGAGAAGGCGGCGAAGAAGAAATTGTTGGAAATGCCCAGTTCGCGCGAGATCGGATCGGCCAGCACGGCGGGCAGATAGTAGCTGGAGGCCCAGGCCAGCGTCTGGGTAGCGCCCAGCACCAGAACCAGCGGCAATTCGCGATGGCTCATGGGATGGCGGGACGATGTGCTTGCGTCGACAAAGCGATGCGAGCTTAGCCTTCGCCGCCCGGCGGCGACAGGGCCATGACCATACCGGTTATGACGGCGACGGGCGGCAGCTATGCCGCCTGCCGACGACGATCCGGTCCCTTCCCTAGGCGCGCGCGCCCTTCAGCATCTCGCGGGCGATGATGACCTGCTGGATCTGCGAGGTGCCCTCGTACAGCCGCACGATGCGCACGTCGCGATAGAAGCGCTCGACGGCGTAGGAGCGGATATAGCCGGCGCCGCCATGGATCTGCACCGCGCGGTCGGCGATGCGGCCCAGCGCTTCGGAGCAGAACAGCTTGCAGCACGAAGCCAGCATGGTGACGTCCTCGCCCGCGTCGCGACGGCGCGCGGCGTCCATCACCATCGAACGCATGGCATAGGCCTCGGTCTGGCTGTCGGCCAGCATGCCCTGGATGAGCTGGAAATTGGCGATGGCCTGGCCGAACTGCTTGCGCTCGACGGCGTATTTCACGCTCTCCTCGATCAGCCGCTCGGCCATGCCGACGCACAGCGCCGAGACGTGCAGGCGGCCGCGATCGAGCGTGCGCATCGCCGAGCGGAAGCCCATGCCCAGCCCCCGCTCGCCGCCCAGGATCTGCGCCGCCGGCACGCGGCAATCCTCGAAGATCACGTCGCAGATATGGGCGCCCTGCTGGCCCATCTTCTTCTCGGGCTTGCCGAAGCGCAGCCCGGGCGCCCCGCGCTCGACCAGGAACGCCGAGATGCCGCCGCCGCCCTTGTTGTTGGGATCGGTACGCGCCATCACCGTCAGCAGATGGGCCACGTTGGCGTTGGTGATGTAGCGCTTGGTGCCGTTGATCACCCATTCGTCGCCCTCTCGCCGCGCCGTGGTGCGCAGGCCCGCCGCGTCCGAGCCCGCTTCCGGCTCGGTCAGGCAGAACGAGGTGACGATCGCGCCCGAGGCGATGCCGGGCAGGTATTTGTTCTTCTGCTCGGTCGTGCCGGCATTGATCAGGCCCTGCGAGCCGATGCCGATATTGGTGCCGCAGGTCGAGCGGAACGCCGGCGCCGCCAGGCCCAGCGCCGCCACCACGCGGGCCTCCTCCTGCGTGTTCAGTCCCAGGCCGCCGTATTCCTCGGGCACCGTCAGCCCGAACAGGCCCAACCCCTTCATCTCCTCGACCAGCTCGTCCGGGATCTTGTCCTGTTCGGCGACCTGCTCCTCGAGCGGAATGCAGCGCTCGCGCACGAAGCGCGTCACGGCGTCGACGAGTTGGTCCATGGTCGAGGGATCAAGCGGCATAGGTCACTCCGGCATCTGATGTGGCCGGCAAACTAGCGCCACGGACGCGCCCCGTCATCTGCCAAGCGCGCCGATTTCGACCCGCAATTCGTCGCGCGGCCGGCGCCAAAAGCAAGACGCCCGGACGTCGGCGCTGGCCGACATCCGGGCGTCCCCGCATCCTCGCCCCGGCGAGCCGGGGCCGCGATGGCTATTTCGCCAATTCCATGGTGTTGAAATTGTAGTGGTAGGCGCTGATCACCGCCGGGTGCCAGGACTTCACCCGCGGGCTCACCGCATAGGTGGTGTTGCACCAGAACAGCGGCAACGCCATGCGCTTCTCGTCCTCCAGCTTGGCCCAGTCCTGCAGCACCTTCTCGCGCTTCTTCAGGTCGGTCATGCCAAGCTGTTCCTTGAACACCTTGTCGTACTCGGGAACGTTGATATAGCCCGAGGACCACACGGCGGTCGAACTGAACCAGCCTTCGATCAGTTCCCCGCCGTCGTCCGGCATCGAGGACGGGCCGTAGAACACCATCGGCTGCTTGCCTGCCCGCCAGGCGGCCAGATAGGCCGCCGAGTCGTAAGGTTCGCGGACGACCTTGAATCCCACCGCCTCGAGATTGCCGGCGATCGCTTCCAGCACCTGCGGCGCGCTGGGCAGCGAACCGAAGGATTCGGTGTGGATGCTGAAGGTGATCTCGGTGCCCGGCTTGACGCCGGCCTCCTTGAGCAATGCCTTGGCCTTGGCCGGATCGTAGGGAATCGGCTTGAGGTCGGGGTTGTAGCCGAAGGTACCGGGCGTGAAGATGCTGGCGGCCGGCTGGCAGATACCGCTCAGGATCTTCTGGCCGATCTCGGCACGGTTCATCGCATAGGCGACCGCCATGCGCACCCGCTTGTCCTTGGCCTGCGGGAATTTCGGCGTGTTGAAGTAGATGCCGCTGGTGCCGCTATACTTCGATTCGAAGATCTTGATCTGCTTGTTGGCCTTGACCCGGTCGAGCAAGGCACCGGTCAGACCGAACACCACGTCGGCCTCGCCCTTCTCCAGCATGGCGTAGAGCGTGAACGGCTCCTTGACCAGCTTCTGGGTGACGGTCTTCACCTTCGACACCTGGCCCCAATAGTTGGGATTGGCCTCGAATTTCGACCACTCGCCGGCCTTCATGTCGACCAGAACGAACGGTCCGGTGCCGATCGGATGCTGCTGGAAGCCCTTGGCGCCGACCTTCTCGTAATAGTTCTTCGGCACGATCGGCTGGATGCCGTAGCGCGCCGACGAGAAGAAGCTGGGCCACGGTTGGTTCAGGTTGAAGCGCACCTTGTAGGGATCGAGCACGTCGATGCTCTTGATCTGCGCCACGAACGCTTTGCGGTAGGAATGCGTGTTGCCGTCCTTGAGCAGCAAGTCGTACGAGAACTTCACGTCCTCGGCGGTGAACGGATCGCCGTTGGAGAACTTCACCCCCTTGCGCAGGTCGAAGTCCATCTGCTTGCCGTCCGGGCTGATCGTCCAGCCGGTGGCCAGCGCCGGAACCTTGCCCTTGTCGGTGAGATTGAGCAGCCCGTCGTAGATCATGTTGAAGGCGGTATGGTCGGTGACCGCCACCATGATCGACGGATCGAACTGCTGGCGCAGGATGGCGCCGGCGACGACGACGTCGCCCTTCGGCTGGGCCGTCGCCAGGCCGGGCAGCGCGATCAGGCCCAGGGTCAGCATGGCAGCCAGCGCCGCGGCAAGCCCCGATCTGGCAAGACGCCGCAATCCGATGATGCGGCAGAAATGGATTGGCATGGGCTGTCTTCCTCCTTGGTTCGTTTGGTTCTTTTGCCGGCGGCTTGTGCCGTCCGTCTACACCCGGCGCGCTTGCACAGCCCGGCCGCTTGGCCAAATGCCATGGCATCGGCGGCGCCGAAATTTCGACGCCCGCGCAGGCATGAAGAACGGTCGAGGACGGGAGCGAGCCCATCCTCGACCGAATTGGTCTACTTGGCCTAGTTGGCCAGTTCCATGGTGTTCAGGTTGTAGTGATAGGCGCTCGACACCGCCGGCTGCCACGACTTGACCCGTGGCCCGACGGCATAGGCGGTGTTGCACCAGAACAGCGGTAGCGCCATGCGCTTCTCGTCCTCCAGCTTGGCCCAATCCTGCAGCATCTTTTCGCGCTTCTTCAGGTCGGTGGCGCCGAGCTGGGTCTTGAACACCGCGTCGTACTCGGGAACGTTGATGTAGCCGGAGGACCACACGGCGGTCGAGCTGAACCAGCCTTCGAGCGTCTCGCCGCCGTCGTCGGGCAGCGAGGACGGTCCGTAGAAGATGCCGGGCTGCTTGCCGGAGCGCCAACCCGCGAGATAGGCGGCCGTGTCGTACGGCTCGCGCACCACCTTGAAGCCGACCGCCTCCAGGTTGCCGGCAATCGCCTCCAGCACTTGCGGCGCGCTGGGCAGCGAACCGAACGATTCGGTGTGGATCGAGAAAGTGACTTCCTTGCCCGGCGCGATGCCGGCTTCCTTGAGCAGGGCCTTGGCCTTGGCCGGATCGTAGGGGATCGCCTTCAGGCCCGGCAGGAATCCGAACGTCGCCGGCGTAAAGATGCTGGTGGCCGGCTCGCACACGCCGCTCAGAATGCTCTTGGCGATCTCGGCGCGATTGATGGCGTAGCCCACCGCCAGCCGCACCCGCTTGTCCTTGGCCTCGGGGAACTTCTTGGTGTTGAAGTAGATCCCGCTGGTGCCGCTGTACTTGGACTGGAAGATCTTCATCTGCTTGTTGGCCTTGAGCTTCTCAAGCAGCGCCCCGGTCAGGCCGAACACCACGTCGGCCTCTCCCTTCTCCAGCATGGCGTAGAGCGTGAACGGCTCCTTGACCAGGCGCTGGGTCACCGTCTTGACCCGGGACACCTGGCCCCAATAGGCCGTGTTGGCCTCGAACTTGGTCCACTCGCCGGCCTTCATGTCGACCAGCTTGTAGGGCCCGGTGCCGATCGGATGCTGCTGGAAACCCTTGGCGCCAACCTGCTCGTAGTATTTCTTCGGCACGATCGGCTGCAGGCCGTAGCGCGAGGACGAGAAGAAGCTCGGCCACGGCTGGGTCAGCACGAAGCGCACCGCATGGTCGTTCAGCACCTCGATGCTCTTGATCTGCTGCACGAAGGCCTTGCGATAGGAATGTGTGTTCCCGTCCTTGAGCAGCAGCTCGTAGCTGAACTTGACGTCCTCGGCGGTGAACGGATCGCCGTTGTGGAACTTCACCCCCTTGCGCAGCTCGAAATCGATCTGCTTGCCGTCATCGCTGACCTTCCAGCTCGTCGCCAGCGCCGGAACCTTGCCCTTGTCGGTCAGGTTGAGCAGGCCGTCATAGAGCAGGTTGAAGGCGGTGTGGTCGGTGACCGCCACCATGATCGACGGATCGAACTGCTGGCGCAGCAGCGCGCCGGCGATCACCACGTCGCCTTTCGGCTCGGCGGCCGCCGGCTGCATCAATGGCGCGGCCAGCGCCAGCGACAGCAACCCGGCGACGATGCCGCGTTTCAAATAGGACATCCTTTTCCTCCCTGCGTTGTTGATTGTGCTGAGCGTTGCCGGCGGTGACGGCGTTCCCTTGCCGCCCCGCCGGCCCCGTTACTTGGCCATTTCCACCGTCTGCAATTTCAGGTGATAGGGGCTGCCCACGGCGGGCTTGAGGTCCTTGATGCGGTTGGACACGGCAAAAGACTCGCCGCACCAGAACAGCGGGATCGATTCGCGCCGCTGGTCTTCCATCTTGGCGAATTTCTGCAGCAGCTTCAGCCGCGCGTCCGGATCGGTCATCAGGAACTGCTCGGCCAGGATTTTGTCGTAGTCGGGATCGCTGATATTGCCCGACGACCACACCGCCTTGCTGTTGTACCAGCCCGAGATCAGTTCGCCGCCGTCGTCGGGCATGGCGGAGGTGCCGTAGAACACCGCCGGCTGCTTGCCGCCGCGCATCATCGCCATCCAGGCCGCCATGTCGTAGGGCTCGCGCACGATCTTGAAGCCGACCGCCTCGAGATAGCCCGCGATCGCTTCCAGCACCTGCGGCGCGTTGGGCAGCGAGGCCGATTCGGTGTGGATGGTGAAGGTCAGCTCCTTGCCCGGCGCCAGGCCGGCCTCCTTGAGCAGCGTCTTGGCCTTGGCAGGGTCGTAGGGAATGGCCTTGAGCCCTGGCAGGAAGCCGAACGTGGCCGGGGTGAAGATCTCGTCCGACGGCTTGCAGACGCCGCGCAGCACGTTCTTGGAGATGGCGTCGCGGTCGATGGCGTAACCGATCGCCTGGCGTACCCGCTCGTCCTTGGCCTCCGGGAACTTGGCCAGGTTGAAATACAGCGCGCTGGTGCCGCTGTAATTGGCGGTGAACACGCGCACGTCCTGGTTCTCGCGCATCTTGTCAAGCAGCGGCCCGGTCAGGCCGGCGACGATGTCGGCCTCGCCCCGCTGCAGCATGGCGTAGCGGGTGAAGGGCTCCTTGACCAGTTGCTGCTTGACGTATTTGACGTGCGGCGAGCCGTTCCAATAGTCGGTGAAGGCCTCGAAGCGGTTGGATTCGCCGGCCACCGCCTTGTCGAGCTTGAACGGCCCGGTGCCGATCGGGTGGTCCTGGAAGCCCTTGGCCCCGACCTTCTCGAAATAGGCCTTGGGCACGATCGGCTGCAGGGCATAGCGCGAGGTCGAGAAGAATCCCAGCCAGGGCTGCTTCAACACGAAGCGCACATGCAATGGATCGATCACATCGATGCGCTCGATCGAATCGACGAAGCCCTTGCGATAGGAATGCGTATTGCCGGGCTTGAGCAGCTCGTCGTAGGTGAACTTGACGTCCTCGGCGCTGAACGGATCGCCGTTGTGGAACTTCACCCCCTTGCGCAGCTCGAAATCGATCTGCTTGCCGTCCGGGCTGGTCTTCCAACTGGTCGCCAGCGCGGGATACTTGCCCTCGGGCCCGTTGTCGAGCAGGCCGTCGAACAGGATGTCGTTCACCAGGTAGTCGGTGGTGGCGATCATAGTTGTCGGGTCGAAATGCTGGCGCAGCAGGGGCGCCACCACGACGATCTCGCCCTTGGGATCGGCGGCCCGAACCGCCCCGGCACCGAGGCCGGCGAGAGACAGCGACATGACCAACGCGGCCGCCCATTTTGCGGCCGCTACCCGGATATCCAGCATTTCCCACCCCCAACTCTTTGGCAGATTGCGGCGCCTTTCTCGCGAAAGACGCATTGGTTCTACCAATAATGACACAATCGAGCCGGATTGTGCCTACTTTATGTGGGGCAGGAATAGTCTGTCGGCCCAGCGGGAGGCGGGAGACGATCAGGGTTCGATCAGGCGTATCGGCTTGCCGGCCTGCCAGGCGGCGATGTCTTCGACGGTCTCGCGATAGAAGATGTCGTAGGTATCGTCGGTGACGTAACCCAGATGCGGCGTCAGCACGACATTGTCGAGCGTGCGCAGCACATGATTCCGCGGCAGAGGCTCCTCGGCATAGACATCCAGCCCGGCGCCGGCGATCTGCCGGGCCTTGAGGGCGGCGACCAGCGCCTGCTCGTCGACGATCGGGCCGCGCGAAGTGTTGACCAGATAGGCGTGCTTCTGCATCAAGCCCAGTTCCCGGGCGCCCACCAGATGCCGGGTGCGATCGCTCAGCACCAGATGGATGCTGACGACGTCCGAGCGGCGCAGCAGCTCCTCCTTGCTGACCAGCCTGGCGTCGAATTTGGCGGCGCGCTCCTCGGTCAGGTTCTGGCTCCAGGCCAGCAGTTCCATGTTGAAGGCCTTGGCGACGACGGCAACGCGGCCGCCCAGCTTGCCCAGCCCCAGCAGGCCCAGGGTACGACCTTGCAGGCCGCGCCCGACCGAGTTCTGCCATTGGCCGGCCTTGACGCCGCGATCTTCCCAGGTGATGCGGCGCATCAGCGCGATGATCAGCCCCCAGGTGAGTTCGGGCGTGGCGTGGCTGGTGCCGCCGGTGCCGCAGACGGCAATGCCGCGCGCCACGGCCGCTTTCGCGTCGAGCGAGGCGTTGCGCATGCCGGTGGTTACGATCAGGCGCAGCTTGGGCAGCCGTGCGATCAGCGCGCCGTCGATCGGCGTACGCTCGCGCATCATGCAGACGACGTCGAAATCCTTGAGCCGTTCGGCCAGCGCATTTTCGTCGCTCAGGTGATCGTTGAAACATGTCACCTCGGCATTCCGGAGCGATGCCCAGTCGGCATGGCCGCGCGCCACGTTCTGATAGTCGTCCAGGACAGCTACTTTCAGGGTCATCGTCGGGCTCCGCCATCGTTCGCTTGAAGGTGGCGAACCCTAGCCGCGCGCCGGCGCGCCGCCAAGCCGCCGCGCGAGATAGTTCCCGGCCCGATCGATTTTTTTGCACGGTAACAAAACCCTTATCGGTGCGTTGGACCGGCAACCGCGCGGCTTTGCGCCGTGAGGTGTCCTTTCAATTGCATTTGGAGCAGGGAGAAACTGCCATGACCTTTTCGATTTTCGACACCGGGAATCTGCGGCGCGGCGCCACTATCGCGGCTATGGCCGGTGCGCTCGCGATCGCCGGCTGCGCCAGCGCCGGGCCCAACGAACGCAACGGCACGGCGATCGGCGCTGGCGGCGGCGCCGTGGTCGGCGCCCTGGCTGGCGGCTGGCAGGGTGCAGCGATCGGCGCCGTCGCCGGCGGCGTGGTCGGCAACCTGATCGGCCGCGATATGGACGATCGCGAACGGGCCCGCGCCGAGGACGCCGCCTATCGCGCCGCGCGCGAGAATCACCGCGCCGAGTGGGGCGATCGCGCCGGCACCTATGGCTACGCCGAGCCGGTCGGCGGCTACTACATGCGCGACGGCCAGACCTGCCACGACTATGTGCAGTACATGCACAAGGGCGGCCGCGACTTCCAGGATCGCACCACGATCTGCCGCAACAGCGCCGGCGGCTTCGCCCGCGGCTAACGCGGCCGAAATCCTGTCCAACGCGGCGGCGGGCGCAATCCCGCCGCCGTTTTCTTTTGTGCGATGCGAAGCCGGAGCGATGCCGCCCTGCCACAGCGCCCGATCAATTCGCCTGCCGGAGGAGCAATTCGCGCCCGCCCGCGTTGCTGGAACAAGCGAGTGTACTGCAGGGGGTCGACAATGCCTGGCAAGTTGTTGAGCCGTCTATTCACCGCCAGCGCAACGTTGGCGGGCGTCGTGCTGATAGCGGGCGCCGCCTGGGCCCAGTCGCCCTATAACGACCCGTTTTTCGGACGTCCGGCCAATTCGGGCCGCCCGGCCGTGGTGAATTCGCCGATGGGCGCCCCCCTGGTCGGGCCCAGCAATACGCAGCCCGCGGTAGCCGTGGCCGCACCCTCGGATCGGCCCTACGACCGTCAATCCT
>CAYWLS010000005.1:12553-157920 GCA_964458605.1 uncultured Hyphomicrobiales bacterium
ACGATCGCCCATCCTACGATCGCCCATCCTACGATCGCCCATCCTACGATCGCCCATCCTACGATCGCCCGTCATACGATCGCCCGTCATACGACCGTCAATCCTACGATCGTCCCTACCCGCCTTCGTCCTACGGATCCGCCTACGACCGTCCCTACCCGCCGATGCCCAGCAGCGACGCCTCGGGAGCGCCGGTCGGGTTGCACCGCGCCGTCGCGACGATGTCGACGGCCCCGTCCGCGATGGCCAACCCGCCCGATCGCGATAGCTCCGATCGCGATGGCCCCGATCGCGATGGCAACGGCGAGGCGCCGCGGGGCCGCATCACGCCCTATGGCGTTGTCCCGCCCAGCAGCGGCGACAACTCGCCCTTCGCCGCGTCGACCGGTCCGGGGACGCCGCCGGCTTCGGCCTACCCGCCCATCCCCAAGGCCGATGTGCCCAAGGCGCCCGAGGCACAATTCGCGCAGTGTTCCGGCAATGCAGCCGACGCGACCACCGATTCCATCATCGCCGCCTGCAGCGCCATTATCGCCGCCGGCCGCGACAACCGGATGGCCGAGGTCTATGCCGATCGCGCCCGGGCCTGGCACAAGGCTGCCCAGTACAAGGCGGCGGTGGCCGATTTCGACCAGGCCCTGCGCCTCAACGGCGCCGACGCCAATGCCCTGCAGGGTCGCTGCATGAGCCGCGCCGTGCTGGGCGACCTGCAGAAGGCGCTGGCCGACTGCAACCAAGCGCTCAAGCTCAAGCCCGACGACATGACGGCGTTGGAAGCGCGCGGCTTCACCTATCGCAAGCTGCGCGACTTCAAGCGATCGCTCGCCGACTACGACGCGGTGCTCGCCCGCGAACCCCAGCGCGCCTCGGCCCTGTTCGGACGCGGCGCGGCCAAACTCGACGACGGCGATCGCAACGGCAATCTCGACATCAAGCAGGCCAAGGAACTGCAGTCGAACGTCGCCCAGGAATATGGCCGCTACGGCGTCTATCACTGACCCGCATTGACCCCGCACTGGCCCCGCAATGGGGCGCCGCGAATTTGCGCCCCCACCGACCTCAGGGTAGATTGCTACCGGGGCGTGCCAGCAGGGGCACGCCTTCACACTCTGAGGTACACGACATGAGCATTGCGAATTCACATGGCATGAGGGCACCGCTTCCGTGGCGTCGCCTGGGCACGGCCCTGAGCCTGGCCGGGGCGTTGGTCCTGGCGGGCTGCGCCAGTTCCGGCCCCAACGAGCGCGGCGGCACGGTACTGGGCGCCGGCGGCGGCGCCATCGTCGGCGGCCTGATCGGCGGCTGGCAGGGCGCCGCGATCGGCGCGGTGGCGGGCGGCGTGGTCGGCAACCTGATCGGCCGCGACATGGACGACCGCGAGCGGCGCCGCGCGGAGGAAGCTTCCTATGCCGCCGCGCGCGAAGACCGCCGCACCTATTGGGGCGATCGCAGCAGCACCTACGGCTATACCGAACCGGTCGGCGGCTACTACCAGCGCAGCGGCCAGACCTGCCACGACTATCTGCAATACATGAGCAAGAACGGTCGCGAATATACCGACCGCATCACCATCTGCCGCAATTCCCAGGGCGGCTTCGCCCGCGGCTGATCGCAGCGCGCGCAGCGAAAGGCGGCGGGCCGATGCCTGCCGCCTTTTCGCTTTTCAGATCGCCTTGATCGCCCGGCGCAGCACGAGCGCGGCGGCGCGCGCCGCCAGCGGCAGGAAGGCCGGAAAATTCAGGTGGCTGTCGGCGCCGGCCAGATCGGACAGGCAGCGCACCACCAGCCAGGGCAGGCCGAACCGCTCCGCCACCTGCGCCAGCGCCGCCCCTTCCATCTCCACCGCCATGGCGCCGAAATTTTCGTGCAGGCGGCGCCGTTCCTCGTCGTCGTTGAGGAAAGTGTCGCCGGTGACGATGGTGCCGAAATGCAGCGCCGCCTGGCGCGCGGCGCCGCCGGTGACCGCGGCCTCGACCGCCGGCAGCGCAATGCCGCCCAGCGCCGCGCGCAGTTTCTCGCGCAACGGCGTCGGCATGTCGTAGCCGTGGACGGGATCGAACATCGGCAGCGGCGGCACGCCCGGCTGGTAGACCGTCAGCCGGCCACCGATCAGCGCGCCATAGTCGTGCTGGACCAGGCGCGTGCCGACCACCACGTCGCCCACGCCCAGCGCCGGATCGAGGCCGCCGGCCACGCCGCAGAACACCAGCGCGCGGCAGCCGAAGCGCGCGGCCAGCAAGGTGGCGGTGGTGGCGGCATTGACCTTGCCGATGCCGGTCTCGACGAAGATCGCCGGCAGCCCCTCGATGCGGCCGCGATGGAACAGCAGGCCGGCGATCGTCTCGCTGCCCTCCTCGCGATCCTCCAGATGCTTCAGCTCTTCGGGAATGGCCGACAGAATGCCAAGGGGTGCGTTCACGGGCATGAGTGGTTGCAGGGTTGCGGTCAAACAGGCGACAATCCCATTTAAGTACAGAAGCGTTCGCAGAGGAACATCGCATGACCGGCAAACTCGAGATCAGACGCCTGGCCGGCGCGCTGGGCGCGGAGGTGTTCGGCGTCGATCTCGCCCAGGCGCTGGACCAGGCCACGGTGGCGGCGATCCGGCGCGCCTGGCTCGAGCACCTGGTGCTGTTCTTCCCCGGCCAGAAGCTGGACGACGCGGCACTGGAGCGGTTCACGGCGCAGTTCGGGCCGTTCGGCGTCGAGCCGTTCGTCGACGCCATCGCCACCGCGACGCCGCACGTGCTGGCGGTGATCAAGGAGGCCGACGAGAAGCGCAAGGCCAATTTCGGCGGCGCCTGGCATTCGGACTGGAGCTTCCAGGAGCAGCCGCCGGCCGCCACCTTCCTTTACGCGCTGGAACTGCCGCCCTATGGCGGCGATACGATGTGGACCAACCAGTATCTCGCCTACGAGACCCTGTCGCCCGGCCTGCGCGCCATGCTCGACGGGCTGCAGGCCATGCACAGCGCCAGGCGGCCCTACGGCACCAAAGGCACCTATGCCGACAAGAGCCAGGCGCGCTCGATGAAGATCCGCACCGGCGCGGAAGCGGAGAGCGAAACCGCCCATCCGGTGGTGCGGGTGCATGCCGAGACCGGCCGGCGCGCGCTCTACGTCAACCAGGTCTACACCATCCGCTTCAAGGACATGAGCGAGCCGGAGAGCGCGCCGCTGCTGAACTATCTGCACCAGCATTCGATCCGGCCCGACTTCACCTGCCGCTATCGCTGGAGCGTCGGCACGCTGGCGATGTGGGACAATCGCTGCACGCAGCATTTCGCCATCAACGACTACGACGGCTTCCGCCGCGAGCTGCACCGCACCACGCTGGCGGGCGAGAGGCCGATCGGCGTGGCCGAGGCCACCAACATCAAGCAGGCCACCTCCGGCCTCGAAACCAGCGTCGCCGCGCAATGAACAGGACCGTGGGCAGCAGCCCGGTCGCCCAGGCCATCGGCCGGCGGCTGGCGAGCAAGGAATTGCTGGGATCGATCGGCATGCTGGCGCGCGAGGCCGGCGCGGCAATCCTCAAGGTCTATGCCGAGCCGTTCGACGTCGTGCACAAGACCGACAAGTCGCCGGTGACCGAAGCCGACCACGCCGCCGAGGCCATCATCCTGAAGGGGCTGAAGGAGCTCACCCCCGACCTGCCGGTGATCGCCGAGGAGGAGATGGCGGCGGGCCGCGAGCCGGACACTTCGGGCAAGGTGTTCTGGCTGGTCGATCCGCTCGACGGCACCAAGGAGTTCGTCAAGAAGAACGGCGAGTTCACCGTCAACATCGCATTGGTCGCCGACGGCCATCCGCTGCTGGGGGTGGTGCTGCAGCCGGCGACCGATCTGCTGTGGCGCGGGCTCAACGCCGGCGAGCAGCCCTACGCCGAATGCCTGAGCGGGCCACCGCCGCCGGCCTACAAGAGCGTCAGCGTCGGCGATCGCCGCGGCGACCTGCGCCAGCGTCCGGCCGATACCACGCAGTTCGGCGAGCCGGCCGCCCAGCGCATCGCGACGCGGCCGCCGCCGGAAGACGGCATCACCGTGTTCGCCAGCCGCAGCCACGGCTCCTACCGCGATCCCGAGCTCGAGGATTTCCTCGGCCGCTTCCGCATCGCCAAGCGCCGCCAGGCCGGCTCGTCGCTCAAATTCTGCCTGGTGGCGGCGGGCGATGCCGACCTCTATCCGCGCTTCGGACCGACCATGGAATGGGACACGGCAGCGGGCCAGGCGGTGCTGGAAGCCGCCGGCGGGCGCGTCACCACCAGCGACGGCAAGCCCTTCCTCTACGGCAAGCCCGGCTTCCGCAACGGCAACTTCGTGGCCTGGGGCTGGCGCAGCTGAGGCGTCAGGCCTTGAACTTGATGGCCGCGTGGGTGCCGTCGCAGAACGGCTTGTTC
This sequence comes from uncultured Hyphomicrobiales bacterium, assembly GCA_964458605.1. Lineage (GTDB taxonomy): Bacteria > Pseudomonadota > Alphaproteobacteria > Reyranellales > JAQSWP01 > JBBSNV01. The sequence goes on from CAYWLS010000005.1 coordinate 16,953, forward strand.
TTCGAGCCGCCGCAACGGCACAGCGCGACGCGGTTGCGCAGCTCGTATTCGAAACCGTCGGCCGCCACCACCGGAATGCCGCCGCGCAGCCAGATCGGGCCGCTGCAGTCCTGCGCCGGATCCTCGACCAGGCCGATCGACGGCGGCAATTCGGGCTCGATCGGCTGGCGCGTGCGCTTGTCCCACGCCATCAGCCGGCCGGCCGGACAATCGTGCACCTGGCGCAGGAAGGTCTTGGCCACTTCGGGATCGTCGCTGCGCGCCACCTGGTTCCACACCTGGCCATTGGGATCGCAGAACCGGCCGAAGGCGCACAGGCTTTCGGCATCGGTCAACGCCAGCACCGGCCCGTCGATCGCCACCGCCTGCTCGACATAGGGCGCGCGGCTGGCCGTTTCGGTGCCGTCGAAACGATGGCGCGCATGGGAGCCGTCGCAGAACGGCTTGCCGGCGGAATGGCCGCAGCGGCAGAGCGCATAGCTCGCCTGCTCGGGCCATTGCTTGCCCTCGCGCCATTCGCGCGATTCGCCCTCGGCGTCGGTGCCGATGGTCTGCTGCGACAGCTTCACGCCGCCGCTCACCATGTAGGGGCCGTTCGGCGTCACCTTCACCCGCATGGTCGGCCTGGCCTTGCTCATCGCGCCCTCCGTCGCCGGACGGCCGATCCTACGCCCGATCGCGGCGCCTGCGCCATTGCCTCAAGCGGCGTGGCCCTGGCGCTGGACCTCCATCTCCGCCGGACGACGGCGCCAGCCCTGCACCGCCAGCGCGAAAATCGCCAGGCCGCACAGCATCACCGTCCAGTGCGGACCGATGGTGGCGAACAGCAGCAGGCCGACGGTGGCGCCGACCGCCATCGAGGCGGCCTGCAGCGCCACCCGCAGGCGCAGCAGCGCGGTCAGGTCGGTGCCGGTGATGCGCATCTGCATTTCCGTCAGCATCAGCAGGAAGAAGCGCGGGCCGCCCAGCCCGGTGGTGGCGCTGAACAGCATCATCGACGGCAGCTCGGCCGAGCCCAGTTCGAACAGCAGCGGCAGCGGCAGGGCGACGATGCCCAGGCCCATCACCACGTAGCCGCTATACATGAAGCCCCAGCGATCGCGCGGCCGGGAGCGCGACACGATCAGATTGGAGACGATGTCGCCCACGCCGTAGATGCCCAGCACCAGGCTGAGCGCCACCAGCGGCGTCGCCTCGAAGCCGTGCGGCGGCTGCTGCTCGATCATCATGGCAAGCCCGACCGTGATGGCGAGCGTCCACAGGCCGATCACCAGCACGTTGGTCATCAGCAGCCGGTTGACGACCTCGTCGCGGCGGACGATGACGAAGCCGCGGCCCAGGCGCTTCAGCAAGGTGTCAGCGTTCTCTCCCACCGGCCGCTCGAACGGCGTCGCCAGCAGCGGCCCGACGAAGGACAGCGACAGGCTGGCCAGCGCCATGCCGCCGGACGACACCAGCAGGAACTGCTCGACCGGCATGATCCAGGCCAGCGCCCCGCCCAGGAACGGCCCGACCAGCCGGGCGATGCGGAAGGTGACGTCGAACATGGCATTGATGGCCTGCATCTCGCCCGGCGCGCGGGCCAGGCGCGGCACCGAGGCGTGCATGGCCGGATTGAAGAAGGCGCTCATGCCGGCCACGCCGATCGCGGCCATCACCAGCACCGAGAAGGATGGTCCCACCAGCCAGCCCACCGCCAGCGGCGCCAGCACGAACAGCGAGCGCAGCAGGGTCACGCTGACCATGGTGGTGCGCGGCGCGAAGCGGTCGGCCACGGCGCCCGCCGTCATGCCGATGAAGAAGGCGCACAGATACTGGATCGCCGGCAGGGCGCTGGCCGTTGTGCCGACCAGGCCGATCGCCATCCACACCACGGCCAGCCGGAACACCTCGTCGCTGATCGATTGCAGGGCGATGCCGGTCCAGATGGCGCGCAGCGGGGTGATCAGGCGAGACGACGGACGATCGGGCGAGGTCATTCTTCGGGACGATGGCGGGACGGCGGCGAGGGTAGCCGCTGTCGTGGCCAATGCCTCATGCGTTCTTGGCATGGCAGTCGTTCCCGACCGGTGCTATGGCTCTGCCGCCATGAAGATCGCCGAACCCAGCCCGGAAACCATCCTGCAAGCCGCCGCCATCTGGCGGCGCGGCGGGCTGGTGGCGTTCCCCACCGAGACCGTCTACGGGCTGGGCGCCGACGCCACCTCCGACCAGGCGGTGGCCGGCATCTTCACCGCCAAGGCGCGGCCATCCTTCAATCCGCTGATCAGCCACGTGCTGGACGCGCGTGCGGCGCAGGCGCTGGTGCAGTGGAGCGACCGCGCCGAGGCGCTGGCGCGGGCGTTCTGGCCCGGCGCGCTGACCATGGTGCTGAAGCGCCGCGCCGATTGTCCGCTGTCGCTGCTGACCAGCGCCGGGCTGGACACGGCGGCGATCCGCGTGCCGGCCCATCCCATCGCCCAGGCGCTGCTGCGCGCGGTCGAACTGCCGATCGCCGCGCCCTCGGCCAACCGTTCCGGCAGCATCAGCCCGACCCAGGCGCAGCACGTGGCGCAATCGCTGGGAGACAAGGTCGAGTTGATCGTCGACGGCGGCCCCTGCCTGGTGGGGCTGGAATCGACGGTGGTCGATCTCAGCGGCGCGCAGGCCCGGCTGCTGCGGCCCGGCGGCATCGCGCGCGCGCGCCTCGAGGCGCTGATCGGCCCCCTCGCGGCCGCCACTGGCAAGGCGCTGCATTCGCCGGGCATGATGGCAAGCCATTACGCGCCGTCGCTGCCGGTGCGGCTCGACGCGCGCGAGGTCGGCAAGCTCGAAGGCCTGCTGGCCTTCGGGCCGACGCCGCTGCCCGGCGCGGCGCTGACCTATAACCTCAGCCCCAGCGGCAACCCGACCGAAGCGGCGGCCAATCTGTTCGCCATGCTGCGCGCGCTGGACCGGCCCGGCATCGAGCGCATCGCGGTGATGCCGATCCCGATGGACGGGCTGGGCGAGGCGATCAACGACCGGCTGAAGCGGGCGGCGGCGCCGCGTTAGCTATCCGGCTTTGTTATCGGCCATACGCTCGATATACGACTTACCAAGCCCCTGTTGGATCGGCCTGCCGGCTGCCTTGTCGGCTTCGCTGCCGACCAGGTGAACGACACAGGGCGTCGATCCGTATTTTGCAATTACAGGTTGGATATCGAAGCCAGGATTTTTGGTTACGGCAACGTATTGCCCGTCACGCGCGCCACCTTCGATCCGCAGCAATATTGCCGCGCCCCATTGGCTGATCGCGTCGCACTGCCAGTTGACTTCGACCAACCTTAGCCGATGCGGCGTACCGAGGAAGGATTGGTCGCCATCGCCGCCATCGATCAGGAACTCCTGCCCGATGCTCAATGGCCCGCCATGTTCCGCCGCGCGCTTCCTATCGGCATGGGCCATCGCCTTACCAATGAGCTTTTTTGTCAGCCATTGAGGAATCTTGCGTCCTCGGTGGTATGAGTCCATGACGAGTTCGTCCTTGGAGTGTGCAGTCGATGATAGCGGGAGAAATCTTATCAATCGACCTGATCCCGTCGGCGCATGCTGATCTACCCATGTAAGCACGGCTGCAAACCCACCCGTCGCGTTTGGTCGGCCCGCGCCGATCGACTATGCTCCCCTCATGTCGCGCAAAGCCGTCGCCCTGGCGCTGCTTGCCGCCGCGCTGTTCGGCCTGTCGACCCCGGCGGCCAAGCTGCTGCTGGCCGGGGCCGGTCCCTGGACCCTGGCCGGCATCCTCTATATCGGCGCCGGCCTGGGACTGGGGCTGCTGCGCCTGGCGCTGCCATCGCGGCAGGCGCGCGAGGCAGGGCTGACATGGCACGAGCTGCCGTGGCTGGCCGCCGCCATCGCCGCCGGCGGCGTGATCGGCCCGGTGCTGCTGATGGTCGGGCTGCAGCACATGGCGGCGTCGTCCGCCTCGCTGCTGCTGACCCTGGAGGGCGTGTTCACCGCCCTGCTGGCGTGGTTCGCCTTCGGCGAGAATTTCGACCGCCGCATCGCCTTGGGCATGGCGCTGATCGTGCTGGGCGCGCTGGTGCTGAATTGGCATGGCGAGGTGCAGCTCGCCGGGCTGATCGGCCCGCTGGCGATCGCCGGCGCCTGCCTGGCCTGGGCGCTGGACAACAACCTGACCCGCGCCGTGTCGCTGTCCGACCCGCTGCAGATCGCCATGCTGAAGGGCGCGATCGCCGGACCGATCAGCCTGGCGATCGGCCTGCTGTCGGGCGAGACCCTGCCGCCGCCCTGGCAGATGGCGGCGGGCGCGGTGGTTGGCTGGTTCGGCTACGGCATCAGCCTGACGGCCTTCGTCATGGCGCTGCGCGATCTGGGCACCGCGCGCACCGGCGCCTATTTCGCCACCGCCCCGTTCCTGGGGGCGATCGTCGCCGTGCCGCTGCTTGGAGAGGCGGCGAGCTGGCAGCTTGTCGTGGCGGGCGCGACCATGGCGGCCGGCGTGTGGCTGCATCTGACCGAGCGGCACGAACACGAGCATCAGCACGAGCGGCTGGAGCACGAGCATCGCCATCGTCACGACGATCTGCATCACGCCCATGGCCACGATGGCCCGCTGGCGCCGGACACCGAACACAGCCACCGCCACGTCCACACCCGGCTGCGCCACAGGCATCGGCACGTACCCGACGCCCATCACCGCCATTCGCACTGACGGCTGCTGACGAGCGGCCGGCCAAGCCGCCCCCCGCGACGCGGGAGAGGGCAATTAACAGATTGCCAATTTACTTCGATGTATGCCGCTCGACCCAGATGGCGAAGGCGGCCATGAACTTGGTCAGGAACTCGCGGGTGGAATCGACCGTGATCTTGCCCTGCTCGTCGACCAGCTTGGCGGCGTTGCCGACATAGGCTTCCGGCTGCGGCATGGTCGGCATGTTGAGGAACACCAGCGACTGGCGCAGATGATGGTTGGCGCCGAACGCGCCCATCGCGCCGGGCGAGACGGAGACGATGGCGCTGGGTTTCCTGTCCCAGGCGCTGTTACCGTAGGGCCGCGAGGCGACGTCGATGGCGTTCTTCAGCACGCCCGGCACCGAGCGGTTGTATTCCGGCGTGACGAACAGGATGGCGTCGCAGCCGCGCACCGCGCCGCGCAGCTTCTGCCACGAGGCGGGCGGATTGTCGGTATCGAGGTCCTGGTTGTAGTGCGACACCTCGCCGATATCGATGAACTCGAAACTCAACGAGTCCGGCGCCAGCAAGGCGAGCGCTTTGGCCACCTGACGGCTGAACGAGCCCTTGCGCAAACTGCCCACCACGATGCCGACTTTCTTGGCCACGATGCCCTCCTCCAGATGTCTGACCTCGGCGATGCTACCGGGCCGCCTCGCCTAAAGCCACGGCTGCCTTGCCCAGGCCAACGCCTGTTCCAGCCGGTCGTTGCCCCAGAACAACTCGGCGGAGGGCCCCCCGCCCACCACGAAGCTGGGCGCGCCGAAAATCCCCTTTTCCATGGCCTGCTCGACCCGCTTCGCCAGCGCCGACTTGTTGGCCGGGGCCAGCGCCGCTTGCAGCGCCGTTTCTGCGTCCTGGCCGATCTCCTCCAGGATGGCAGCGATCACCGCCGGATCGGCGATGTCGCGATTCTGCACGAAATTGGCGCGGTAGACCGCCCGGCTGAACGGGATGCGCCAGTCCTCCGCCGCGGCCAGCGCCACCCGCGCCGCCAGCAATCCGCTGCGCGGATAGGTGCTGGGCCAGTCGAGCGCGATGCCGTAGTGGCCGCACAGCCGCTCGACATCGCGCCGGCGATATCTCTGCTGTGCCGGCGGCGCCTGCTGGAACGGCGAGGCATGGCCGGGCCGGCGCAGCAGGATCGGGCCGATCACGAACGGACGCCATCGCACCGCAACACCGGCGGCTTGCGCCATCGGCCCGATACGCTCGGCTGCCATGTACGAGTATGGGCTGGCGAATTCGTACCAGAATTCAATAGACTCCATGGCTCAGCATGGAGCGCCGCCGATAGGGCGTCCACATCGTTCGAGGAGCGCCGATGTCGCTTGCCCCCCGCCTGGTGTCCGATCGCCCCGCCATCCCGCAAAGCGTGCTGGACGGCATCCGCGCCATCGTCGGCGACAAGGGCGCGATCACCGACGCCGAGGCGATGCGGCCGCATCTGGTCGAATGGCGCGACGTGTTCACCGGCAAGACACCGATGGTGGTCAAGCCGGCCACGGTGGAGGAAGTGTCCAAGGTGGTGGCGCTGTGCAACCAGGCGCGCGTGCCGCTGGTGCCGCAGGGCGGCAACACCTCGCTGGTCGGCGCCTCGCTGCCGTTCGAGCATGGCGGCGAGCTGGTGCTGTCGCTCAGCCGCATGAACCGGATCATCGACATCGACAGACTGAACTACACCATGACGGTCGAAGCCGGCGTCATCCTGCAGACCATCCAGCAGGCCGCTTCAGAGCACGACCGGCTGTTCCCGCTCAGCCTGGGCGCGGAAGGCTCGTGCATGATCGGCGGCAACCTGTCGACCAATGCCGGCGGCATCCAGGTGCTGCATTACGGCAACGCCCGCAACCTGGTGCTGGGGCTGGAAGTGGTGCTGCCCGACGGCCAGGTCTGGGACGGCCTGCGCTCCTTGAAGAAAGACAACACCGGCTACGACCTCAAGCAGCTCTTCATGGGCGCCGAGGGCACCTTGGGCATCATCACCAAGGCGGTGCTGAAGCTGTTCCCCAAGCCCAAGGAGATCGCCACCGCCTTCCTGGCGGTGCCCGATCCCAACACCGCGGTCGAGCTGCTGGCCGGCGCGCGCGAGGCCGGCGAGGACAACGTCACCTCCTTCGAGCTGCTGGGCCGCATGGGCTTCGACTTCGTGCTGCGCCACACGCCGGGCACCGGCGATCCGCTGGCCGATGTCCACCAATGGTACGTGCTGATGGAATGGAGTTCGCCGCGCGCCGATAGCGGCCTGACGCGCAAGATGGAGGCGTTCCTCGAACAGTCGATCGAGGCAGGCCGGGTGCTGGACGGCGTCATGGCGCAGAGCGAAGCCCAGCGCGCCACTTTCTGGAAGATGCGCGAGGCTTACTCGGGCGCGCAGAAATACGAAGGCGGCTCGATCAAGCACGACATCTCGGTCGCCGTCGCCAAGGTGCCGCAATTCCTCGAGCGCGCCACGGCGGCGGTCGAGCGCGCCATTCCCGGCAGCCGGGTGGTGCCGTTCGGCCATCTGGGCGACGGCAACATCCACTTCAACGTCAGCCAGCCGGCCGGCGCCGACATGCAGGCCTTCATCGGCCGCTGGGACGAGATCAACCGCATCGTGCACGACATCGTGGTGGCGATGAACGGCTCGATCTCCGCCGAGCACGGCATCGGCCGCATGAAGCTGGAGGAACTCGAGCATTATCGTTCCAAGACCGAGCTCGATATCATGCGCAAGATCAAGCGCGCGCTCGATCCCCACAACATCATGAACCCGCACAAGGTGATCGAGCCCTGAGGGGAGCGCCATGAACAAGATCGTCGATATCGGCGTCGCCAGCCAGATCGGCACCTATTCCGACGCGGTCGAAGCGGCACCCAACCAGCGCTGGCTGTTCACCGCCGGCACGCCGGGCCTGGGGCTGGACGGCAGGCTGCCCGAGGATTTCGCCGGCCAGGCCGAGCAGGCCTGGCAGCACATCCTGGCCATGCTGCACAAGGCCGATATGGGCGTGCAGGATCTGGTCAAGGTCACGCACTACCTGCTGCGCGCCCAGGACATCCCGGCCTATGCCAAGATCCGCGCCCGCTATCTGGGCGCGGCGCGGCCCGCCTCGATGCTGCTGATCGTGCCCGAACTGGTGCGGCCCAATTTCCTGCTCGAGATCGAAGCGATCGCCGCCAAAGCCGCCGCCGCGTAAGCCAGCCATGTGAGCCAGCCACGTTACCGAGCTACCTGACCCCAGCCGACGCCCTGCCGAAACCTCGCCGCGCTATGCCGGCTGGCGCGTGGTGTTCGCCTGCTTCGTGGCGGCGATCTTCGCCTGGGGCTTCGGCTTCTACGGCCACTCGGTCTATATCGCCGAGCTGCACCGGCTGCACGGCTGGCCGACTTCGCTGATCTCCGGCGCCACCACGGTCTATTACCTGCTGGGCGGCTTGCTGATCACCTTCGTCAGCGATCTTGTCGTGCGGCTGGGCCCGCGCTGGCTGCTGCTGGGCGGCATGATCGGCTACGCCCTCTCGCTATGGCTGCTGTCGATCGCCGCGCAGCCCTGGCAGCTCTATGGCGCACTGCTGGTGATGTCGTTCGGCTGGGTCGGCATGAGCCTGGGCGCCATCACCAACATCCTGGGCCTGTGGTTCGACCGCAAGCGCGGCCTGGCCATCAGCCTGGCGCTGAACGGCGCCTCCTTCAGTGGCATCCTGGTGGCGCCGGCGCTGGTGTTCCTGATCGAAGCCACCGACTTCCGCAGCGGCCTGCTGGTCGCCGATGCCGCGATGCTGGCGATCATGACGCCGGTGGTGCTGTTCTGCGTGCGCAAGCCGCCGCATCGTGCGGCGCCGCCGGCCACGCACCGCGCGGCCACCGATTGGCGCCGGTCGCAGGCGCTGCGCAGCTGGGCGTTTTGGAGCGTGTGCCTGCCTTTCTCCCTGGCCCTGCTGGCCCAGGTCGGCTTCCTGGTGCATCTGATCTCGATCCTGGAGCCCAGCCTGGGCCGCGAGCAGGCCGGCGTGGCGCTGGCCGTCATGTCGGCGATGGCGGCGATCGGCCGGGTCGGCCTGGGCACGATCATCGACCGGCTGAACCAGCGCCTGGTGACGGCGATCTCGCTGGCCAGCCAGGCAGCCGCGCTGCTGGTGGTGATGAACGCCAGCGCCCCGGCGGCGCTCTATATCGCGATGGCGGTGTTCGGCCTGTCGGTCGGCAACCTGATCACCTTCCCCGCGCTGATCGTGCAGCGCGAATTCCCCGGCGCCGCGTTCGGCCGCATCATCGCCCTGTCGACCGCCATCAACCAGTTCGCCTATGCGCTGGGGCCGGCGCTGATGGGCGCGGTGCGCGACCTGACCGGCAGCTACGCCGCGGTGCTGGGCATCTGCATGGGTCTGGAGGTCCTGGCCGGCATCGTCATCCTGATGCGGCCACGGCGCGTCTAGCGCGACCGATCGTCGGAGCGATCGATCACGCGATATTCGCCGTCGATGGTGCTCTGCATGTCGCGCTGCGGCGCGCGCGGGCGGAACCAGGCCATGAGCTGGAAGGCCAGCCCCAGCCCCAGCACGATGAACGCGCCGGCCACCAAAATGGCGAAACCCAGCACGGCCAATACGCACAGCGCGGCCAGTCCCACTGCCAGTTGCAGCCAGAAGCGCATCGGCAGGCGGGCAAGTGTCTGTCTATCGATCATCGGTGAAGCGTGGTCCGTCCGCTAAGTGCTTGCAGTATCGGGGCGCCCACCGCCATAGTCGGCGCCGCATGGCGCAGATGGGCCTTTCCATACCCATATTGGGGCCAGGACGGCAGATTGCAATCGCCCTGGCTGTGGCCGTGGCCCTGCCCTTCGCGCTGGCCGACTACATGACCTTCCGCTTCGGCCTGGCGCTGATCTGGTCGATCGCCATTCTCGGCATGGTGGTCCTGTCCGGCGTCAGCGGCCAGGTATCGTTCGGCCATTCCGCCTTCTACGGCATCGGCGGCTATGCCGCGGCGATCGTCCTCAACGAGACCGGCCTGTCGGTCTATTGGAGCCTGCCGGCGGCGATCCTGGCCTGCTTCGTCGCCGGCTACGGCTTCGGCAGGGCGGTGACGCGCTTCAATCTGTGGTACCTGGCGCTGGCCACCTACGGGCTGGCGGTGGCATTCCCCCAGTTGCTGCGCTGGGAGGCGCTGGCGCCCTTCACCGGCGGCGTCGAGGGCTTCTATCTCGACCTGCAGGGCGCGCCGGCCTGGAGCGGATTGCGCCCCGACCAGTGGTGGTATCTGGTGGCGCTGGCCTGCCTGGCTTGCGGCATGTGGCTGGCGCGCAACCTGATCGACAGCCGCACCGGCCGGGCGCTGAAAGCCGCGCGCGACAACGAGCTGTCGGCCGCCGCGCAGGGCATCGACGTGCCGCATTATCGCGCGCTGGCCTTCGGCATCAGCGCCAGCTATGCCGGCCTGGCCGGCTGCCTGGCGGCGATCCAGCTCAACTTCGTGGCGCCGGGCACCTATACTTTCTTCCTGTCGATGCAGTTCCTGATCGGGCTGGTGGTGGGCGGCATGTTCGCCGTGCCGGGCGCGGTGTTCGGCGGATTGTTCCTGCAATTCTTTCCCGACCTGACGGCCGATATCGGCAAGCGCCTGTCGATGCCGTTGTTCGGCGTATTGTTGGTGCTGGCGATCGTGGCGATGCCGACCGGCATCGCCGGCGCGATCGGCCGGCTGGAGCGGATCACAGGGAGACGGCGATGGAAGGGTTGAACGGCAGGACGGCGCTGATCACCGGCGGCGGACGGGGCATCGGCGCGGCGACCGCGCGCAAGCTGGCGCAGCACGGCGCCAGGGTGGCGCTGGCGGCGCGCAGCAGCGCGGAGATCGACGCCGTGGCGCGGGAGATCGGCGCCGACCGCGCCATTGCCATCGCCTGCGACGTGGCCGACTGGGGCGCCGTGCAGGCGCTGGTCGGCGAGAGCGAAAAGCGCCTGGGGCCGATCGACATCCTGATCAACAACGCCGGCGTGATCGACCCGATCGGCAAGCTGGCCGACAGCGATCCGGCCGCCTGGGCGCGCAACATCGAGATCAACCTGACCGGCGCCTATTACGTGGTCCGCGCCGTGCTGCCCGGCATGCTGGCGCGCCGGCGCGGCACCATCGTCGACGTCTCCTCCGGCGCGGCGCATCGGCCGCTCGAGGGCTGGAGCGCCTATTGCGCCGCCAAGGCGGGGCTGAAGATGCTGACCGAGGCGCTGAGCCTGGAGACCCAGGGCACCGGCCTGCGCATCTTCGGCCTGTCGCCCGGCACCATCGACACGGAGATGCAGGTCAAGATCCGCGCCTCCGGCATCAACCCGGTCAGCAGGATCCCGCGCGCCGACCTGACGCCGGCCGACCATCCGGCGCTGGCCGCGCTCTATCTGTGCAGCGAGGCGGCGGCCGATTTGAGCGGCAGCGAGGTGTCGCTGCGCGACCCGGCGTTCCGTCAGCGGATCGGATTGGGGTGAGGCCTTGCCGCGACGACGAAAAACCGTCGCCCCGGCCGCACCGCAAGCTTTTCACGGCAATCCCCTCGTACAGAGCCCATGTCGATGCCGCCATTGCCCCGTTCCCGTGATGAAGAATGGGCCCCCGCACGCGTTCGCATAGCAATGCGGATTCGGCCGGGTGACGGGCTTTGGGTAACGCCTGGTTGAGATCGTGGCGCCGACCGACACCGTCAGCCGCGCGCAGTGAAGCGCTCACCTGCTGCGGCCGTCATAGGGCCTGGTCTTGAGCGTGGCGACGTCGATGCCGTCGAGGCAGCGCACATTGATCGCCACCATGGGCTTGCCGTCGGGCGTCTTGCCGTTGGCATAGGACTGCGTGCCGCAGGTGGCGCAGAACAGGTGCTGGATGACGTGCCTGTTGAAGCGGTACTCGGTCTGCGCGCTCTCGCCCGACAGCAGCTTGAACTTGTCGGGCGTGGTGAAACCCAGCAGCAGGCCGAGCCTGGAGCAATGCGAGCAGTTGCATTCCAGCGGCTGGCTGGCATCGAGCGTGACCTCGTAGCGCACCTTGCCGCAATGGCAACCGCCCGAATAGCGCTGCTCCGCCATGCGCCGTTCCCGTCCTAGGACAGCGAATCGTGTTCGCTGTCGGTCAGCACGAACTTGATCTCGCCCATCACGATCTGCGCGCCATGGCGCAGCGGACGCGGCTGATTGACGGGCAGACGCATGCCGTCGACGATGGTTCCGTTGGTCGAGGCCAGATCCTCGATCGCCAGCCGGCCCTCGACGATCACCAGCCGCGCGTGGCGGCGCGACAGACTGCCATGGGCCACCACGATATGGCACTGCTCGGTGTGGCGGCCCAGCACCAGCCCGTCCGGCGCGGCCTTCAGATCCGTCTCGTGCACCACGATCTCGAAGGTCACGCCGTCGCGATCGCGGCCGTTGAAGGTCCAGCTGTTCTCGATGCGGCGGCGGATGGTGGTGCGGGTGCGCGTCACCGTGCGCGGCGCGGCCGGCGGCGGCACGCCGGGCCGGGTCGGCCGTTCCACCGTGCCGCCGGTGGAAACGATGCCGTCGTCGGTGGCCGGCGATGGCGATGGCGCCGCCGGCGATCGCGCTGCCGGCGACGAAGATGGCGCGCCTGCCTGCGGCGGCGCGCTGATCGGCGCCTGGACCGGTGGCGGCAGGGTCTCGACGGTGGTGACCGGCGTGGTCGCGCTGCTCGACCTGATCGGCGGCGTCTCTTCCGTCACCGGCAGGTCGGCGCCGTCCAGGGTGACGCGATAGATGCGCACCGGCCGGGCGATGTTCTTGACCTTGTGCTCGCCGCCGTCGACGAAGGCGTTGGGCACGCGGCCCTCGACCTCGTCGTGGACCTTGGACGACACCACGATGCCGCCGGGATCGGCCATGGCCTGCAGGCGGGCGGCCATGTTGACGCCGTCGCCGAAAATGTCGTTGTCCTCGTCGACGATCACCTCGCCCAGATTGACGCCGATGCGCAGCAGCATCTTGCGATTGTCGGGCTCGTGGGCGTTGCGGTCGGCCATGCCCTTCTGCAGGGCGACGGCGCACTTGACCGCCGACACCGCGCTGCCGAACTCCAGCAGCAGCGCATCGCCGGCGGTGCCGACCAGCCGGCCGTGATGCTCGGCGATCACGGGATCCCACAGCTCGCGGCGCAGCGTTTTCAGCCGCCGCAAGGTGATGGTCTCGTTGCCTTCCATCAGCCGGCTGTAACCGACCACGTCGGCGTGGATTATGGCGGCAAGCTTGCGTTGCATCGGAACGGAAAGGGTCAAATCGGGCGCCAGGGATTATTAGCGCAGCGCCGGCTGGGCGGCAACGGCAGCGCGGTATGGCAGGGTGCGCCAGTCTGCGGCGCCTTTGCCGGGAATGCCTGACATGACCCTGCAACGCCCGGCCGGCGCGCCGGTTGCATGAAGCTCACAGCGGCATGACCAGATCGACGTGGCGTCCCTGCACCTGCCGGTCGGTCTCCGGGAACAGCTCGCCGATGGCGAAAGCGCCCGGCCCGGCGGTCTCCATCAGCACGTAGCGCCGCCCCTGCCAGGAGAGGGTGCGCTCGTCGCCGCCGGCCGGCAGGTCGATGCCGACGATGGCATGGCGCGGCAGGATGACGATGATCAGCCGGCGCCCGGGCAGCAGGCTGTGCAGCACCGCGCCCAGCGCCACCGCCTTGCTGTCGCAATCGCCGCGATTGAGTTCGAGCAGCACCGGCGGGGCAACGAAATCGATGCCGTTGGTGACGTCGCGGTCGGTCAGCGGGTCGTAGGGCATGGTCTGAAAGAACGCCAGCGCCAGCGCCAGCTTCGCCCGCTCCTCCTCGCCGGCCAGGGCGGCGAGCGCGCGCGCCAGCGGCCGCAGCGGTTCGGTGTAGTGTTCGGCCAGGCGGGTGTAGTCGAGATAGACCGTGCGGTCGATCTGGCGCATGTAGCGCTGGCCCAGGAAATCCTGCGAAGCGCTGCGGTAGAGATCGTCCAGCCTGTCGCGCACCTGGCCGAGCCGCTTCTCGTCCTTGCCGCGCAGGCGGATGTCCACGGCGTTGCCGTTGCGGCGGAAATCGGCCTCGATGTCGGGCGCCTCGCGCCGCAGATAGGCGCGCAACGTGGCCTCGACCGAGGACGCCATCTCGGCGTTGCTGTAGGGCCGGATCAGCGCCCGCGCCTCGTCGATCGCCGAACGGGCGATACGGAAGCCGATGCGCCGCTCCTGGCCGCGCAGATCGGCGATGCGGTAGTCGAACACGATATCCTCGCCCGCGCCCCATTTGCCGAACGAGATCTGCCGCGCCAGCTGGCGGGCCTGGGCCGCGCCGGCCAGGCCCAGCGCTGCGACCAGCAGGGCCATCAGCAGGATCGCCGGCAGGGCCCGCGCCAGCCGCCGGCCCATCATCGCCCCTGGAACACCGGCTTGCGCTTTTCGCGATGCGCCGCCAGCCCCTCGCGCAGATCGGCCGAAGCATAGGTCTGGGCGATGGCGGCGCGCGTGGCGGCGGCGTCGAGATTGCCGCGCGCGATCTGGTTGATGGCCCGCTTCATGCCGCGCAAGGACAGCGGCGCCATGCCGGTCAGGGTTTCGACCAGCGAAGCGCAGCGCGGCCGCAATTCGGCGGGCTCGATCAGCCAGTCGAGATAGCCCACGCGCATCAGCTCCCTTGCGTCGAACTCCTCGGCCAGCAGGAACATGCGCTTGGCCACACCCGGCCCCAGCCGCTCGACAAACCGCCGCAGGCCGTTGGGATAGTAGTGCAGGCCCAGCCGCGCCGGCGGCACGAACAGGCGCATGCCGGTGACGCCCAGCCGCAGGTCGCAGGCCAGCGCCAGGTCGCTGGCGCCGCCGAACACGCCGCCATTGAGCGCCGCCACCACCGGCATGGGCATGGCCTCGACCCGATCGACCAGCGCCTCGAAGCCCGGACCGCTCGCCTCGCTGGCCGAATCGATCGAGCCGATATCGAAGCCGGCGCAGAAGGTTCGGTCGCCGGCGCCGGTGATGACCAGCGCCCGCACATCGTCCATCGCTTCGACCCGCTCGAGGCAGTCCATCAGGCGCTGCAGCTCGGCCGGACCCAGCCGGTTGTGCTTGGCGGGGATGTTCAGGGTGATGGTGGCGCTCTGCCCGTCGCGGGCCAGCAGGATGGTGTCGGACATATGGTCTTGGTCTATCGCCGTTGCCTCGATGGGTGCTTGCCGCCATCATATCGGCCAGTGCCGTAGGACAGAAGACGTTTGCCGGGAGGAAAGATGAGCGAGTTCAGGCCGCCGGTCGAGGATATGCGCTTCGTGATGCGCCAGATCGCCGGATTGCATGGCATCGCCGCCCTGCCCGGCTACGAGGAGACCAGCGACGACGTGGTCGATGCCGCGCTCGAGGAAGCCGCCAAGCTGGCCGGCGGCGTGATCGCGCCGCTCAATGCCGCCGGCGACAGGCAGGGCGTCAAGCTGGAGAACGGCGTGGTGCGCACCGCCGCCGGCTTCGCCGATGCCTATAAGCAACTGTCCGAGGGCGGCTGGACCGCCCTGCCCTTCGATCCCGAATTCGGCGGCCAGGGCATGCCATGGCTGGTCGCCAACGCGGTGCAGGAGATGTGGCAGGGCGCCAATATCAGCTTCGGCCTGGTGCTGCTGCTGACCCAGGGCGCGATCGACGCCATCCACCATCACGGCAGCGAGGCGCAGAAGCGGACCTACCTGCCCAAGATGATCGCCGGCACCTGGTCGGGCACCATGAACCTAACCGAGCCGCAGGCCGGCTCCGACCTGGCGGCGCTGCGCAGCCGCGCCGTGAAGGACGGCGACCACTACAGGATCACCGGCCAGAAGATCTTCATCACCTATGGCGAGCACGACATGGTGGAGAACATCGTCCACCTGGTGCTGGCCCGCACCCCGGACGCGCCGGCCGGGGTCAAGGGCATCTCGCTGTTCATCGTGCCCAAATTCCTGGTCAACGAAGATGGCTCGCTGGGCAAGCGCAACGATCTGCGCTGCGTGTCGCTGGAGCACAAGCTGGGCATCCACGCCTCGCCCACCGCGGTGATGGCCTATGGCGACGATGCCGACAAGGGCGGCGGCGCGATCGGCTATCTGGTGGGCGAGGAAGGCCGCGGCCTGGAATACATGTTCACCATGATGAACAACGCCCGGCTGGCGGTCGGCATCCAGGGCCTGGGCGTGGCCGAGCACGCCTACCAGCAGGCGCTGGCCTATGCCAAGACCCGCGTGCAGAGCCGACCCGACGTCAAGACCAACGGCGTGGCGCCGACCGGCCCGGCCACCATCATCCACCACCCCGATGTGCGGCGCATGCTGATGACCATGAAGGCACAGATCGAGGCGATGCGGGCCATGGCCTATGTCACCGCCGGCGCGATCGACCACGCGGCGAAGAACCCCGACGCTGCAGCCCAGGCCGAGCAGCAGGCGCTGGTCGAGCTGTTGATCCCGATCGTCAAGAGCTGGTGCACCGATCTGGGCGTGGAGATCGCCTCGCTGGGCGTGCAGGTGCATGGCGGCATGGGCTTCATCGAGGAGACCGGCGCCGCGCAGCATTATCGCGACGCGCGCATCCTGCCGATCTACGAAGGCACCAACGGCATCCAGGCGCGCGACCTGGTCAGCCGCAAGGTGGCGAGGAACGGCGGCGAGACGGTGGCGGCGCTGGTGGCCGAGATGCGCGCGCTCGACGCCGAGCTGGCCAAGACCCCCGGCGACGACATGGCGGCGATCCGCCAGGCGGTGCAGGACGGCGCGGCGGCGCTGGAACAGGCCACGCGCTTCGTGGTCGAGCAGTACGGCCCGGCGCTGGGCGACGTGCTGAGCGGCGCCAGCCTCTATCTCAAGCTGGCGGCCCACACCATCGGCAACTTCCTGCTGGCCAAGGGCGCCCTGGCCGCCGCCAAAGCGCTGATGGCGCGGGAGGGCGATCCGGCCTTCCTCGAGGCCAAGCTGATCACCGCCCGCTTCTTCGCCGAGACCCTGCTGCCGCAGGGCACCGCCCTGCTCGGGCCGCTCAAGGCCGCCGGCCGCACGACGATGGCGCTGGCCGAGGAGCAGTTTTGAGCGGTCACGCGCGCCCGCATACTTGACAAGTATAACACTAGGTGTTATATGTTATCCAATGCAGGCATGCGGGTTTTCAAGGCGGCGCGGTTCGCCAAAGACTCCAGGAAATCCCTTATAAAATTATAAAAGATGCCGGTGCCAGGCGATCGACGAAGTCGTAAAAGGCCAGTGCGCCGATCTGGGCGGAGGCGTTTTCAAGAAACGCCTTAACAAGAACATGTACCGCAGCATCGTTCTCGCCAAGGGCGGCAGGTTCTGGATTTATCAATATCTGTTCGCGAAGAAGGATCGCGACAATATCGACGACGATGAATTGGTGGCCTTCCGAAAGCTGGCCAAGGCATACGAGGCGCTTACGGAAGCGCAGGCGGGGCGGTTGCTGAAAGATCGTGATTTGGTGGAGATTTGCCATGGCAAAAAAGCCTAAGTTCAAGAGCGACGCCTTTGCCGCCATTCATGAATCGGCGTCGGCTTTCCACAAAGTCAGCGCCATCGATAAGGCGACCATGCGCGATTTCGACGTCAGTTGCATCGCCGTGCCGGCCAGGATCACGCCGAAGCAGATCAAGAAGCTGCGCCAGAGCAGTGGTGTCAGCCAGCCGGTGTTCGCGCTTTATCTGAACACCAGCGAGAGCACCGTCAAGCAATGGGAGACCGGCGCCAAGAAGCCGAGCGGCGCGGCTCTGAAGTTGCTGTCGATCGTGCAGAAGCACGGCTTGGAAGTGTTGAGCTAGGCGCGATGCCGGCCTCGATAAGGCTGGCGCTCCGGATGATAACGATTGTTCCATTCCCAGAGGCAATCACGCCCGAACCGGTCAAGGCTTTTCCTGTGGCGCGGCGGAAACGGCGTACGACGGCGATCCTCGCGGCGCTGTTTGCCGGCGCAATCTTGTCGACCAGCGCTCAAGCCCAGGACGCGCGGGTGAGCCGCGCCATCGATATCTACGCCGATAGCTGCGCCGCCTATGTCGGCGCGCCGGACCGATTGCGGGCGCATCTGGCCTCGGCATTCCAGCGCCTGCCGCGCGCGGACGAGCAGCGGCTGATGGCCGGCCAACCGGGACAGATCTGGCGCACGCCGCAGGCCGGCGAGCCGTTCGGCGTGTTCTCCTACGACGACGGCGACTGCCAGGTGGTGGCCGACGACATTCCCATCGAGCCGATGCGCCAGGCATTCCGCACGCTGATGACGAAGCTCGCGCGCGACGCCTCGGTCGTCGCCAACCAGGATCAGGTGCTGGCCCAGAACAACGAACGCATCAGTTCGCTGCTCTACACCCTGCAGCCGCGACAGGGCCCGCAGCGCCAGACCACCTACCTGCTGCAGATCACGCAGTCGGCCCAGGGCGAACGGCGGCTGCGCCTGATCGTCGCCCTCGGCGCCGGCTGGCGCTGAAGCGGCGCCGGCCTACTCGCTGTCGGCCATCGGCCGCTTGTGCATCGGGATCAGCCGCGCCGTGGCGCTGGCCTTGACGATCACATTGCCCTGGTCGTTGGTCAGCGTGCCCTCGGTGAAGGCGGTCGAGCGGCCCCAGCGCACCACCCAGCCCTCGGCGAATATCGGGCCGGGATGGCCCGGCTCGAAGAACGCCACCTTCAGTTCGAGCGTCGGCACCGCCATGGTGAAATGCGAGCGCGCGATGGCGGCATGGGCCATCGCCGTGTCGACCATGCCGCTCAGGAAGCCGCCCTGCACGATATTGCCGGAATGGCAGAATTCGGGCCGCGCCACGAAGCGGAATTTCACCCGGCCATGCTCGGGATCGGCCTCCAGCAGCTCGCCGTCGCCCAGCGAATCGAGCGAAGGCTGGCGGCGGGCGCGGAACATCTCGAGCGCCTCGGACTGGGTCATCTTCATGCGGACATCTCCGTTGCCGGCGCGGTCGCGTCGGTCGATGGGGCGGGGCGCGGCCTGAACCTGGCGCGCAGGGCATAGACGATCGCCCCCACCGCCACGGTGGCGGCAAGATAGGCGAACATCCAGCGATAGGCGATCTCCGGATGGCTGCCGCCCGCCGCACCCGGCGGACCATCGGCGAAAGCGTTGATGATGTAGCCGGTCGCCACCTGGGTCACGCCCACGCCCAGGAACACCGCCAGGTTGACGGTGGTGAGCGAGCGGCCGCGCAGCCGCTCCGGATACATCGCCTGGGCATGTGCCAGCACCGCCGGATAGAAATTCGACACCAGCGCGAAGATCGACAGGATCGGCGCGAACAGCAATTCAGGCGGCAGGCGCAGCAGGGTCATCGCCACCAGGGTGACGACGGTGACGGCGGCGCAGCCGATCACCATCGGCCGCGGGCTGGACAGGCGGCCGACCAGCGTGCCGGCCAGGAAGATGCCCAGGCTGCCCAGCGCCGAGAACAGCAGCAGGTAGTTGCCGCGGGCAATGGCGCCGATGCCGTGCACGTCCAGCATGTAGGGGCCCAGCCACAACCCTCTCATGGCAAAGGTCGTGGCGTAGCCGATGAAGGCGGCGGCGAACAGGCCGGGCGTCACCGGGTTCTTCAGCACCTCGCCCAGGCCGCGCACGATGGCCAGCAGGCTCTCCGGCTTGCGCCGCGACCAGGCATGGCCGGGCGGCGCGTCGCGCACCACCGCCACGATCGCCACCGCCGACAGCGCCAGCAGCACGACGATGATCTGCAGCGACCAGCGCCAGCCGATCCGTTCGCTGAGCCAGGCCAGCGGCGTGGTGGCCAGCAGGTTGCCCGAATAGCCGCACGACATCAGCAGCCCCGACACCGCGGCGAAGCGGCCGGGCGGCCACCAGCGGCCGATCAGCACCACCGAGCCCATGAACAGCCCGCCGGTGCCCAGCCCCAGCAGCGCCTGGCCCAGCACGAACAGCCAGAACGACTGGCCGTTGGCGAAGATGAAGCCGCCCAGCACGCCCACCGCCAGGGTGATGCCGGCGATGTAGCGCACGCCGTAGCGGTCGAACAGCACGCCGGCCGGCAACTGGATGGCGGCGACGGCGAAGAAGAAGCTGCTGGTGATCAGGCCCAGGTCGCGCGCCGACAGCGCCGCCTCCTGCGCCATGTCCGGCGCGATCACGGCGAAAGCGGAGCGCAGGAACTGACAGAGCGTGAAGCTGCCGGCCAGGATGACGAAGAGAAGCGTGCGGCCGGGCCCCGCCGCCGAAGACGTTTTCATTGTGCAGTCATTATGCGGCCGGCCGGCCGGGGCGCAACCGGCCCGGCCGCAAGGCGGCTATGAGGTTTCGCCGCCTGGCCCGCTCGCCTCGGCCGCCTGACGCAGCCGGCGCAGCAGGTCGAGCAGCACTTGGCGCTCGGCCGCGCTCAGCCCGGCGGCCAGCCGCTTCTCGTGCTCGACGACCGTGGCGCGGAAGCGCGCCATGCGCGCCTGGCCCGATTTCGCCAGGCGCAAGGCATGGGCGCGCCGGTCGCCCGGCATGGCCTGGCGCTCGAGCAGGCCGCGCCGCTCCAGCCGGTCGATGATCGGCACCATGGTCGAGCGGTCGGCGCCCACCGCCTTGGCCAGGCTGGTCTGGTTGATGCCGGGATTGGCCTCGACCAGCACCAGCACGCCGAACTCGCCGGGGCTGACGCGACTATCGCCCTTGGCATCGTCCTTGGCGCCGCCGGCGCGCAGGGTCATGGCGCGCGCGAAATGCTGGAACACCGCAAGCTGGGTGCGCCGCAGCGCGTAGCCGACCAGATCGAGCAGCAGGTCGTAATCGACCGCGCCACGCCGCGCCACCGCATCGCGCATCGCCACCGCCTCGCGCCGCGCCGTCGCGGAATCGGATTTCGCGGCCGCGGAGGCTTGCGATTTGCGCCGCTTCGTGCCCTCCTTTTGGGCTTGGTTGTTGGCTGCGCCGGGCCGCCTGCCTTGAGTCGCCATGGGTATTGTTATATACACCAACAATTGAACAATCAAACAATTGCGCCGGCGACCGCCGTGCGTCGACGGGAGTTGAGTTGACATGGGTTTTACCGTCCGCATCCGCCAATGGGACCAGCCGATCGAGGTGCCGCAGGGCACCACCATCCTCGACGCCGCGGTCGATGCCGGCGTGCCCTACCCGTTCGGCTGCCAGTCCGGCAATTGCGGCGCCTGCAAGTCGCACCTGATCTCGGGCGAGGTCGAGCTGTCGCCCTATTCCGACTTCGCGCTGACCGACGAGGAAAAGGCCAACGGCCAGATCCTGGCCTGTCGCGCCGTGCCGTGGTCGGACTGCGAGGTGGCGTGGCTGGAGGACGAGGACATCGTGGTCCATCCGCGCCGCCTGCTGAGCTGCAAGGTGGTCGGGCTGGAGGACATGACGCACGACATCAAGCGCGTGCGGCTGGACATCGAGAAAGGCGGGCCGTTCAACTTCTCGGCCGGCCAGTACGCCAAGGTGAGATTCGGCGACCAGCCGGCGCGCGACTATTCGATGGCCAACCGGCCCGACGACAAGGTGGTGGAGTTCCATATCCGCCGCACCCCCGGCGGCAAGACCAGCGAATACGTCTTCACCCATGTCGAGATGGGCGACACGGTCAAGGTCGAGGGCCCGTTCGGCACCTCCCATCTGCGCGAGAGCCATCGCGGGCCGCTGCTGGCGATCGCCGGCGGCTCGGGCCTGGCGCCGATCAAGTCGATCGTCGAGACCGCGCTCTACAAGGGCCTCAAGCAGCACATCTATCTCTATTTCGGCGCGCGCGACGAGCGCGACCTCTATCTGGTGCGCGAGTTCGAGCTGCTGGCCCAGCAGCACAACAACTTCACCTACATTCCGGTGCTGAGCCAGCCGTCGGGCCAGACGGCGCGGCGCACCGGCTTCGTGCACGAGGCGGCGCTGGCCGATTTCGACGATCTCGACGGCTGCAAATGCTATCTGGCCGGCCCGCCGGTCATGGTCGAGGCCGCCACCACGCGGCTGAAGACGCGCGGCGTGCGCGCCTTCGACATCCATGCCGATGCCTTCTACACCACGGCGGAGACCGCGGCGCTGCAGGGCAAAGCGGACGCCGGCGCATGAGCGCGCCTCCCGACGGACGTCCCCTGGACGGCAGGGTGGCCATCGTCACCGGCGCCGGCCGCGGCATCGGCAAGGCCATCGCCGAGCAGCTCCATGCGTTGGGCGCGGCGGTGGTGGTGGCCGACAACGGCACCTCGATCGGCGGCGACGGCGCCGATCCCACCGTGGCGCGGGGCGTCGCCAGGGCGCTGGGCAGCCGCGCCGTGGCGTTCACCGACAGCATCGCCAGCCCCGGCGCCGCCGGCCTGCTGGTGCAGCACGCCGTCAAGGAGTTCGGCGGTCTCGACATCGTGGTCAATAACGCCGCCATCCTGCGCGACGCCTTCGTCTTCAAGCTCGATCCCGGCAACTGGGACGCGGTGATCCGCAACAACCTCTCCGCGCCGGCCTACCTGACCGCCGCCGCCAGCGCCCAGATGCGCGAGCAGGGCAAGCACAAGCGCGGCGGCGACACTTATACGTGGGGCCGCATCGTCAATATCGTCTCCAGCGCCGGGCTGTACGGCAATTTCGGCCAGGCCGCCTATGCCAGCGCCAAGGCCGGGCTGCTCGGCCTGACCCGGGTGGCGGCGATGGACCTGGCGCGCGCCGCCATCACGGTCAACGCCGTGGCGCCGTTCGCGCGCACCCGCGTCACCGACATCATCCAGCCGGCCAACGAGGCGCAGCAGACCTACAAGGAACGCGCCCTGCGCATCGCGCCGGAGCATGTCGCCAGGCTGGTGGCCGCGCTCAGCCTGCCCAGCGCCGGCAAGATCACCGGCCAGATCTTCGGCGTGCGTGGCCGCGAGGTGTTCCTGTTCTCGCAAGCCCGCCCCCGGTCGCAACTGGTCAACGATGGCGGCATCGAGACGTTGAGCGGCCGGCTGGCCGGCGAATGGGCCGACAAGTTCACCGATCTCGGCACCGATCTCGAAGCTTTCAACACCGAACCCGTCGTCTAACGCCCCGGGTCCAAGGAGCAGCCCCATGGCCGAACATATCGTGGTCAAGCACACATCCGAGCTGAAGGATGCGCCGGAAGAGTTCCGCAACGCCTGCGCCAAGCTGGTGATCAGCCACGCCGTCAACGAGCTCTACGGCGCCCAGGTGTTCGACGAGCCGGCCATCGCGCTGGCCCCCACCCCCTACGCCAAGTGGCTGACCTGCCGCGTGGCCATGGAGGAATACGGCCACCACGTGCGCTTCCGCGAGTTGGGCGAGGAGATGGGCATTGCGGCCGAGAAGATGACGCCGTCGCAGAAGCGGCCGCTGTCGATCTTCGAGTTCCCGCTGCGCACTTGGGAAGAGTTCTGCGTCATCAAGCTGCTGGCCGATCTGGCCGAGATCCTGCAGGTCGAGGACCTGCTGCATTGCACCTTCCATCCGTTGCGCAACCTCGCCCGCATGACCATGCCGGAGGAGCGTTTCCACGCCCAGTTCGGCGAGGATTTCTGCACCGAGCTGGTGCAGACCGCCGAGGGACGCAAGAACGTGCAGGACGCGATCGACCGCTACTATCCGATGCTGCCGGCGTTCTTCGGCGCCAGCCAGTCGAAGAACAACGAGATCTTCCGCAAATGGGGCATCAAGCAGCGCACCAACGACGAGATGCGCGAGGATTTCCTCGCGCGTGCCAAGACCCTGGTCGAGGACAAGCTGAAGCTGAAGCTGCCGATGGCTGCGGCTGCCTAGGCGATGGGCGGCCAGGCGCAACCGTTGGACAATGCCGCCGGCGAGGCGTTGGCCGAGCTGCGCGGCCGGCTGCGCACGGCGTCGTGGTTCGCGGCGCTGGGCGAGCGGCTGACCCAGGGCGAGCGCTGGGATGCGCGCGCCTACCTGGCCGGGCTGGGCTTCGCCGATGCCGGCGTGGCCGAAGTCAAGAGCTGGGACGAGGCCGCCGCCATCGCCAAGTCGCCCGACTGGTCGCGCGCCTGGTGGGATCGCGAGGAAGCCGAGCGCCAGCGCCTGCTGACGATCTGCGGCGCACTCTATCCGGAGCATGAGCTGATGACGGCGCTGAGCCGGGCGATGGAGCTGGCTTCGGCCACCACCCACGGCGCCGCCGCCATCGCCGCTTCGCGCGCCGGCGTGGCCGATCCGGCGCTGATCCGGGTCGCCGCCGGCGCCGCTGCCCAGGCCGCCTATCAGGCCGCCCTGCCGGTGCTGGCCGCCAAAGCCGCCGGCGAGAGCGAGCATCCCTTCGCCATCAAGTTCCGCCTGTTCGAGGCCGGGCGCTGGCCGCTCGGCATCGCCGGCGGCAGCTTCCACATCTTCTGACCGGGATCGCCCATGAGCCCGCATCGCCTGACGCCGTTCTTCGCGCCCAGGAGCATCGCCGTGGTCGGCGCCGGCGAGCGCGCCACCTCCTCCGGCGGCGCGGTGATGCAGATGCTCAAGATCGCCGGCTTCCAGGGCCGCGTCGTGCCGATCAATCCCAAAGGCGGCACCATCTTCGGTTACCAGGCGCAAAGCTCGATCGCCGGCATCGGCGAACCGTGCGATCTGTGCGTCATCGTCATCCGGCCCGACGCCATCAACCAGGCGCTGCGCGAGGCGGCGGCCGCCGGCCATCGCAACATCCTCGTCCTGCCCGGCGGCTTTGCCGAGGCGGGCCCGACGGGCGAAGCACGCGATAAAGAGGCGCGCGACATCGCCCGGCAACATGGCCTGACCGTCGCCGGACCCAATTGCGCCGGCATCATCCATCTCGATCCCGCCTGGCCGTTCGCCGCCACCTTCCTGCGCGACGTGCCGCCCGGCGTTGCCGCCGGTGCCGCCAATGGCGTGGCGCTGATCTCCCAATCCGGCGCGCTGGCGGAGGAGATCGTCGCCAAGGCCAACGACCGCAAGCTGCCGCTGGCCAGCGTGGTGTCGGTCGGCAACGCCATGCATCTGGGCGTCGAGGACTACCTGGAATATCTCGGCGCCCAGGACGGCATCGGCACCGTGCTGCTCTATATAGAGAGCATCGCCGATCCGGTTCGCTTCCGCGCCATCGCCCGCCAGGTGGCGGCCCGCAAGCCGGTGGTGACGCTCTATGGCGGCCGCACCGCTGTGGGCGGCGCGGCGGCGCGCGCCCATACCGGCGCCACCATCAACGACGATGCCGCGATCGAGGATTTCTGCCGCGACTGCGGCATGGTGCGGGTGAAGTCGCTGCGCCGGCTGCTGGTGGCGGCCAAGGCGTTCGGCCGTTTCCCCCGAGGCCTGGGCAAGCGCGCGCTGATCCTGTCCAACTCGGGCGGCCCGGGCGTGCTGGCCGCCGACCGCGCCGCGGCCGAGGGCCTGGACCTGCCGCCGCTGCCGGCGCCGCTCGCCGAAGCGCTGCGCCAGGCGCTGCCGCCGGAAGCCTCGGTGGCCAATCCGCTCGACCTGCTGGCCGATGCGCGCGAGGACCGGTTCGCGCTGGCCTTCGGCGCGGCGATGCAGCACGCCGCCCAGGCCTACGACGCGGTGCTGATGATCCATGTCGTGCCGTTCATGGTCGAGGCCGGGCCGGTGATCGAAACCCTGGCCGGCTTGGCGCGCCAGGCCAGGCTGCCGGCGATGCATTCGATGATGGGCACCCTGCCCGGCCAGGCCGAATGGTTCGCCCGGATGGAACAGGCCGGCGTGCCGATGTTCAACGACGTCGAGGAAATGGCCGAAGCCGCCGGATTGCTGGCGCAGTATCCGCCGCTGCGCGCGGCGCTGGCCCACGCCGCCTCGACCCCGCCCCGGCTCAAGGGCCGCGTCGCCGCCAGCGATTGACGATACCCGCCGCGCCGGCGCATCCTGCGCCCCGGGGATGGGGTTCCCCCGTATAACCGCCTCCAGGAAATCGCCTGAAGGCTGATGACTCCTACCGGGCGCGCCGGCGCAGGTGGAGAGTCGTGTCCCGCGCGCCCGCGTTCGA
Organism: uncultured Hyphomicrobiales bacterium; assembly: GCA_964458605.1. Taxonomy (GTDB): domain Bacteria; phylum Pseudomonadota; class Alphaproteobacteria; order Reyranellales; family JAQSWP01; genus JBBSNV01. The sequence continues at coordinate 42,583 of CAYWLS010000005.1, forward strand.
CCGCGCAATGCCCAAGGGATGCTTATGCTCAACTATGCGATCGTTTTCATCGGCGCCGGCATCGGCGGCGCGCTGCGCCATGGCGTCAACATCGCCGTCTTCCGCTATATCGGCCCCGGCATCGGCTACGGCACCGTCATCGTCAACATCGTCGGCTCGTTCGCGATGGGCGCGCTGGCCGCCTATTTCACCTTCAGGGGCGGCGCGGCGCAGCAATGGCGGCTGTTCGTGGCTACCGGCATCCTGGGCGGCTTCACCACCTTCTCCTCGTTCTCGCTCGACGCCGCGCTCTATTACGAACGCGGCGAGATCGGCAACGCCCTGCTCTATATCGCCGCCTCCCTGGTGATCTCGATCGCGGCGCTGTTCGCCGGCCTGTTCATCGTGCGCCAGTTGACATGAGGTCAAGATGAAATCGCTGCTCGCCGCGTGGCAATTCTGGGCGCTGCTGTCCGCCAGCTTCGCGGCGCTGACGGCGATCTTCGCCAAGCTCGGCGTCGAGCACGTCAACTCCGACTACGCCACCTTCATCCGCACCCTGGTGGTGATCGCCGCCCTGGCCGGCATCCTGTCGCTGACCGGCCAGTGGCAATCGCCGGACACGATCTCGCCGCGCAGCTACCTGTTCCTGCTGCTGTCGGGGCTGGGCACTGGCGCCTCCTGGCTGTGCTATTTCCGCGCGCTGAAGCTGGGCGAAGCGGCCAAGGTGGCGCCGATCGACAAGTTGAGCGTGGTGCTGGTGGCGCTGTTCGGGGTGGCGTTCCTGGGCGAACGGCTGTCGGCGCTGAGCTGGGCCGGCATCGCCATGATCGCCGTCGGCGCGGTGATGGTCGCCTATGCCGGCTGAGCGCGCCCGGAGCGAACGGCCGATCTAGCGCACGCGGCGCTGGGCGTCGGCCAGTGCCGCCGGCAGGCCGTCGAGCATCATGTAGGAGCGCACGCGCGGACCGTCGGCGAAACTGCCGACGCTGACCAGCAATTGGCGGCCGCGCAGCAATTCGTCGAACACGCGCCCGTCGTCCATCTGCTGTCCGGCCGGGACGGTGGCGATCACCCGTCCGTCCAGCACCAGCTCCACCGGCTTGCCGGCGGGCATCGCCGCCTCGCCGAAATCGAACGCGATGAAGCGGCGCTCGCGGTCGACGACGAAGCGCGCCGGGTAGCGCATCTGCTTGGTGTAGCCCTGGCTCTCGCGATCGGCCGTGTGCAGCGTGACCTCGCAGCGCTTGGCGCCGCCGCTGTCCTCGCAACGCACCTGCCACTGCGAATGGAAACGATCGGGCGGCCCCGCGCCTTCGCTGCCCAGCATCGCATCCTGCGCCGGATCGGGCATGTCGGCGACGGCAGCGGCGAACGACATCAGCGACAAGGCCAGCGTCGCTACCGGCATCAGCATCGGCGATCTGATCGCGAGCATCGCAAATCCTCCTGCAATGGGCTGCGCTCGGCAAAGCAACGCTCTTGCCGTGCCCTCGTCTCATGGACATCTCATGCGCGCGACACGCAACCCTATGCCGATGAGGCAAATCGATGGGATCGATACCGCCTCGCCGCCAGCCAGTGGCGAAAAAAATTGTTCAACGATTTCGGTAGCTAAACGGGCTTTGCTGTCACGAGAATTTTTTCTGTCGCTTATGGATCACAGTGTTGCACATCGATCCCGCTGCGACAGTTTCTCCCTTCGGGCATTTTTCTTGGACTTCGACGCGATCGTTTTGCAATAAACCGAAACGTTTCGTGTAGTTCGGCGATGTCGCGATACGCTCCGACCGCCGCTGCGTTCCATCAATGTTTGCGCCTTTTGGGGCCAACGCAAGAAGGGGATCAAGGCAGTGATGCCGACTTCCATTGCGCGCCGCGCAGCTCGTTCCGTGGCCCGTGCCACCGCGCTCGTCTTCGCCGCCGGATTCACCGCGGCGATCCTGTCGCTTCCCGTCTATGCCGACGATCCGGCAAACGGCGTGGCGCAGATGGCACCTTCGGGTCCGCCCCAACAGATCACCGCCTCGTTCTCCGAGCAGGACAACTTCATCGCGCGACTGCGCAGCCAGGGCGTGAGCGACGACGAAGCGCGCTCGATCGACAAATCGATCCGCGCCGCGCTGACGCCGGCGCAGCGCAAGAGCGGCGCCCTGATCGAACTGACCTTCGGCGGCGACGGCTGGCCGTGGACCTTGCAATCGATCGACATCGAGCCGCTGCACGGCCAGGCGCTGCGCCTGGATCGCGCCACGGTGGCGCCCAGCCGGCAGACGGCGGGCGTTCCGGCGCCGGCCGTAAAGGCGCCGGCCGCATCGACCGCTGCATCGACACCCGCCGCATCGATACCCGCCACCCCTGCTCCGGCCGCCAGCACCACGGCGACCACCAAGCCGTCGACGCCCGCGCCATCGCCCGGGCCATCGACCGCGCCATCGATCGCCGCCGCAAAGCCTGTCGCCGCCAACGACGGTTCGATCGCCGCGGTCAACCCGGGCGATCCGCAACTGGCCACCGTCACGGTCCAGCCTGTCGCGGCGACCAGCCCCGCCACCCAGACCCTCGCGCTGCAGCCGGCCAACATCCAGCTGCGCAAGCCGGCCGCGCCGACCGTCGGCGACAGCAAGGGCCAGACGCCGATCGATCCGTTCGCGCTCGACAATTCGTCCAGCACCAAGCTGTTGCCGCAGGCCGGCGCCACCGATCCGGAATGGCCCAGCCAGCCGCCCAAGCCGCAGACCGTCAAGGCCGGCGGCCAGACGCTCGCCGTGGTGCATGGCAAGCTGAACACCGACGTGCGCAGCTCGCTGCTGCATGCGGGCGTGCCGGAGCGCATTGCGGTCGAGATCGCCCAGGCCGTCAGCCTGCACCCGCCGCTGCGCGACGTGCCGCTGACCGGCAGCCGCTTCGATGTCGCGTTCCAGCCGACGCCCGATCCCACCGTCGGCTTCATCCTCGCCGACTTCTCGGTCAATGGCGGGCACCAGCGCATCTGGCGCTACCGGCCCGAAGGCGGCGTGCCGGGCTTCTACACCGACGACGGCACGCGCATCGGCGGCCTGACGATGCAGTCGCCCGTGCCGGGCGCGCCGATCGTCTCGCCCTACGGCATGCGCAAGCATCCGGTGCTGCACGTCAACAAGATGCATTGGGGCGTCGACTACGCGGCCAATACCGGCACGCCGATTCTGGCCGCCGCCGACGGCACGGTCGAGGACGTGCGCCGGCTCGGCAATTACGGCCTGTACATCCGCGTCGGCCACAGCGACGGCGTGGAGACCACCTACGGCCATCTCAGCCGCTTCGAGAAAGGCCTCAAGGCCGGCGACCCGGTCAAGGCCGGCGATGTGATCGGCTATGCCGGCAGTTCGGGCCTGGCCTCCGGTCCGCACCTCTATTTCGAGGTGTTCGTCGACGGCAAGCGCGTCAATCCGGTGCCGCTGGTGTCGGACGAGCCGCTGCGGCTGGGCGCCGCCGACCTGGCGATCTTCGAACACCTCAAGCGCCAGACCACCGCGGTGCAGACCGCGTCCCAGGACCAGTAGCGCACGACTCCGCCGCGCAACCCGCGGTTTCGGGCGGCCCCTGCACTGCAGCGGCCGCCCGAAGCGTTTTGGGGCGGACGCTTGGCTGTTGCAACTAGGCCCAAGCCCGTTATTGTTATGCGGACAGCGGGTCCAATCCATGAACGGTCGGGTAACGGCCGACGTGGTTGCAAGGGGCGGATCCGTATCAACGAAACAGGGGTGCTCGACAATGCTTCGTAAAACGTTCATCGCTGCGGGCGCAGCGCTGCTCGCTACCTTCGCCGTCAGCCAGGCGCAGGCCGGTCCGACCCTGGACGCCATCAAGCAACGCGGCCAGATCATCTGCGGCGTCAGCACCGGCCTGGCCGGCTTCTCGCTGGCCGACAGCACCGGCAAGTTCACCGGCATCGACGTCGACGTCTGCAAGGCGATCGCGGCGGTCGTGTTCGGCGATCCGGAAAAGGTCAAGTTCGTGCCGCTGTCGGCGCAGCAGCGCTTCACCGCCCTGCAGTCCGGCGAAGTCGACATCCTGTCGCGCAACACCACCTGGACCCTGCAGCGCGACACCGCGCTGGGCCTGAATTTCGGCACCGTCACCTACTACGACGGCCAGGGCTTCATGGTGGCCAAGAAGCTGGGCGTGAAGAGCGCCAAGGAGCTGAACGGCGCCACGGTCTGCGTGCAGCCGGGCACCACCACCGAACTCAACCTCGCCGACTTCGCGCGCACCAACAAGATCGACATCAAGCCGGTCGTGATCGAGAAGCTCGAGGAGATCGAATCGGCCTTCTTCTCCGGCCGCTGCGACGCCTACACCACCGACGCCTCGGGCCTGGCCGCGACGCGCGCGTCGAAGGCCTCCAATCCCGACGACTACCTCATCCTGCCGGAGATCATCTCCAAGGAACCGCTGGCTCCGGCCGTGCGCCATGGCGACGACCAGTGGCTCGACATCGTCAGGTGGACCACCTACGCCCTGATCGAGGCCGAGGAATACGGCGTCACCTCGAAGAATCTCGAGGACATGAAGAAGAGCGACAACCCGGGCATCAAGCGCCTGCTGGGCGTCAACCCGGGCATGGGCAAGGCGCTGGGCGTCGACGAAGCCTGGGCCTACAACGCCATCAAGGCCGTCGGCAACTACGGCGAGATGTTCGAGCGCAATGTCGGCATGGGCAGCAAGCTCAAGCTGGCGCGAGGCCTCAACGCGCTGTGGACCAAAGGCGGCCTGCAATACGCCATGCCGGTTCGCTAACACGGCACGCAACGTCGACCGCCGCGGCCCCGCCCCGGCGGTCGATCTCTATAAGGGCCGCGCCTTGCTGACGCGAGGCGGCGGCACTGGAGGACGGCATGGCGATGCAATCGACATCCGGCGTTCCGCGGCGTACCGCGGCCAAGGCGGTGTTCTGGCGCGACCCGGCGATCCGGGCAATCTTCTGGCAGATCCTGGTGGTCGGCGTGGTGGCGGTGCTGGTGTGGCTGGCCGTCAGCAACGTCACCGAGAACATGGAGCGCCAGCGCATCGCCAGCGGCTTCGGCTTTCTCGGCACCGAGTCGGGCTTCGACATCGGCGACACGATGATCCCCTACAGCTCGGCCAACACCTACGCCCGGGCGATCTGGGTCGGCATCCTCAACACCTTGCGCGTGGCGGTGCTGGGCATCGTGTTCGCCACCATCCTGGGCACGCTGGTCGGCATCGGCCGGCTGTCGCGCAACTGGCTGCTGGCGCGGATCTGCATGGTCTATGTCGAGACCATCCGCAACATCCCGCTGCTGCTGCAGCTGTTCGTCTGGTACAAGCTGCTGCAGATCTACGCCCCCGGCCCGCGCCAGGCGATCGACATCGGCGGCATCTTCATCTCCAACCGCGGTCTGCGCTTCCCGGTGCCGGCGGCCAACCCGATCCACGAATGGATGGGCATCGCCTTCCTGATCGCCATCGCCGCCACCTGGGCCATGGCGCGCTGGGCCAAGGCGCGCCAGATGCGCACCGGCCAGCAGTTCCACACCATCCTGGCCGGCATCGGCCTGCTGGTCGGCCTGCCGCTGCTGGTCTGGCTGGCGGGCGGCGCGCCGCTCGCTATGAGCCGGCCCGAGCTCAAGGGCTTCAACTTCGCCGGCGGCGCCGAGGTGCTGCCCGAGTTCTTCGCCCTGCTGGTCGGCCTGACCATCTACACCGCCACCTTCATCGCCGAGATCGTGCGCGCCGGCATCCTGGCAGTGAACAAGGGCCAGAGCGAAGCCGCGGCGGCGCTCGGCCTGCGGCCGGGCACGGCGATGCGCCTGGTGATCCTGCCCCAGGCGCTGCGCGTCATCATCCCGCCGATGACCAGCCAGTACCTCAACATCACCAAGAACAGCTCGCTGGCCATCGCCATCGGCTATCCCGATATCGTCGCCATCCTCAACACCACGATGAACCAGACCGGCCAGGCCATCGAAGGCACGCTGCTGATCATGGCCTGCTACCTCACGGTCAGCCTGTCGATTTCGCTGTTCATGAACTGGTACAACAAGCGCATCGCGCTGGTGGAGCGCTGAGATGAGCATCGGTTCCTCCATCGTCAAGGGAATGGCGCCGCGCAAGAAGGCCGAGATCATGGCCGCCGAAGGCGATCCCGAATCGGTGGTCACGCCGCCGGGCGGCCACGGCGGCCCGTGGCTGTGGGTGCGGCACAACCTGTTCGGCAGCGTGCGCGACAGCATCATCACCGTCGTCCTGGTGGCGGCGGTCGCCTGGCTGGCCTACAACTTCGTCGGCTGGGCGCTGTTCGACGCCACCTGGCACGGCAACGACGCCGCCGCCTGCCGCGCCAACCCTGCGGGCGCCTGCTGGCTCTATATCGGCGAGAAGTACCGCTTCATCCTGTTCGGCACCTATCCCTACGCCGAGCAGTGGCGACCGACCATCATGATGATCGTCACGATCGCCATGCTGGCGGCCAGCTGCGACCGGCGCCTGTGGAACTGGCGCATGGCGGCGATGTGGCTGGTCGGCGGCGCCCTCTGCGGCATCCTGCTGTTCGGCGGCGTGTTCGGCCTCAGCTATGTCGAGACCACGCAATGGGGCGGCCTGCCGGTCACCCTGGTGCTGGCGGTGATCGCGCTGACCGGCGCCTTCCCGCTCGCCATCCTGTTGGCGCTGGGCCGCCGCTCGCACCTACCGCTGATCAAGGCGCTGTGCGTGGGCTTCATCGAGCTGATCCGCGGCGTGCCGCTGATCAGCCTGCTGATCATGGCCTCGGTGATGCTGCCGCTGTTCCTGCCGACCGGCGTCAGCGTCGACAAGCTGCTGCGCGCGATCATCGGCATGATGCTGTTCGCCGCCGCCTATCTCGCCGAGGTGATCCGCGGCGGCCTGCAGGCCATCCCCAAAGGCCAGTACGAAGCCGCCGACGCCATGGGCTTGAGCTATTTCAACAAGACCCGCCTGATCATCCTGCCGCAGGCGCTGCGGCTGGTGATCCCGCCGCTGGTCAACACCTTCATCGGCTTCTTCAAGGATACCTCGCTGGTCTACATCATCGGCATCTTCGACCTGCTGACGGCGGGCGATTCGGCGGTGAAGGATCCGGCCTGGCGCGGTTTCGCCAACGAGACCTACCTGTTCCTGGCGGCCGTGTATTTCGTGTTCTGCTTCTCGATGTCGCGCTACAGCCAGTATCTGGAACGCGACCTCAACAAATCGCAACGTCGCTGAAGAGCGACAGAATCGAACGTCGCTGAAGAGCGACAGAATCGAACGTCGCTGAAGAGCGACAGAATCAAGGCGTCGCCGAAGGGCGACAGAATCAAAACGTCGCTAGAGCGGAGAGTCCCATGGCCCAGACCGCCGTCGCCCGCAATCTCGACACCGCGCCGGTCGAAATCGAGCTGCGCAAGGTCAACAAGTGGTATGGCCAGTTCCACGTGCTGCGCGACGTCAGCCTGACGGTGCGCAAGGGCGAGAAGGTCGTGGTGTGCGGGCCGTCGGGCTCGGGCAAGTCGACCATGATCCGCTGCATCAACCGGCTGGAGGAGCACCAGGCCGGCGACATCGTGGTCGACGGCACGGTGCTGACCAACGACGTCAAGAACATCGAGGCGATCCGCCGCGACGTCGGCATGGTGTTCCAGCAGTTCAACCTGTTCCCGCACCTCACCATCATGCAGAACCTGACCCTGGCGCCGATCTGGGTGCGCAAGATGCCGCGCCGGGAAGCCGAGGAACTGGCCATGATGTACCTCAAGCGGGTGCGCATCCCGGAGCAGGCCAACAAATATCCCGGCCAGCTTTCGGGCGGCCAGCAGCAGCGCGTGGCGATCGCCCGGGCGCTGTGCATGCGGCCCAAAATCATGCTGTTCGACGAGCCGACCTCGGCGCTCGACCCGGAGATGGTCAAGGAAGTGCTCGACGTGATGATCGAGCTGGCCAACGAGGGCATGACCATGATCTGCGTCACCCACGAGATGGGCTTCGCCCGCTCGGTGGCCGACAACGTGGTGTTCATGGATCGCGGCGAGGTGGTCGAGATGGCCGCGCCCGAGGAATTCTTCGCCCATCCCAAGAGCGACCGCACCAAGCTGTTCCTCAGCCAGATCCTGTCGCACTAGGACCCGGGCGGACGACGGGCCGCGGCATGAGCCGCGGGCGGCGCGGCAAAATGCGCTAGAGCAAATCGCCTTTTCCGTCAAAAGGTGCGAATTTGCTCTACACTTGAGGAATAGAGCGGATTCACACGATCGGATGGAAGCGTTGCCGCGCTTCCATCCGATCGCGATCCGCTCTAGAACCCGACCATGAGACTCATCGTCACCGGCGGGGCCGGCTTCATCGGCTCGGCCGTCATCCGCCGCATCGTCGCCGCCACCGACTGGCGCGTGGTCAATATCGACAAGCTGACCTATGCCGGCAATCTGGCCTCGCTGGCCGGCGTGGCGGGCGACAACCGCTACCGCTTCGTGCAGGCCGATATCGCCGACAGCGCCACCGTGGCGGCGCTGTTCGCCGAGGAACGGCCCGATGCGGTGCTGCACCTGGCGGCGGAAACCCATGTCGACCGCTCGATCGACGGCTCGGCGCCGTTCATCCAGACCAACGTGGTCGGCACCTGGAGCCTGCTGGAGAACGCGCTCGGCTATTGGCGATCGCTGGACAGCGCCGGCCAGGCGCGGTTCCGCTTCCAGCACATCTCGACCGACGAGGTCTACGGCTCGCTTGGTCCTACCGGGCTGTTCCGCGAGGACACGCCCTACAGCCCCAATTCGCCCTACTCCGCCAGCAAGGCGGCGTCGGACCACCTGGTCAACGCCTGGCATCACACCTACGGCCTGCCGACCGTCGTCACCAACTGCTCGAACAATTACGGCCCCTACCAGTTCCCCGAGAAGCTGATTCCGCTCACCATCGTGCGCGGCCTGCGCGGCCAGGCGCTGCCGGTCTACGGCAAGGGCGAGAACGTGCGCGACTGGCTGCATGTCGATGACCACGCCGCGGCCCAGCTCGCCATTCTCGAGCGCGGCCGGCCCGGGCGCACCTACAACATCGGCGGCGGCAACGAGCGGCGCAACATCGACGTGGTGCGGGCGATCTGCCGCCAGCTCGACGCCATCCGCCCGGCCGCCGCGCCGCACGAGAAGCTGATCCGCTTCGTCGCCGACCGGCCGGGCCACGACCAGCGCTACGCCATCGACGCCAGCCGGCTGAGGAACGAACTGGGCTGGCAGCCGCCGACCGATTTCGAGCGCGGGCTGCGCGCCACCGTGGAGTGGTACGTGGCCAATGCGGGCTGGTGGGAGGACGTGCTGAGCGGCGCCTATCGCACCGAACGGCTGGGCTTGGAGCGGGCCTGACCCCGCGCCTCCTACCGTTTCATGCGCAGCGCCGCCCAGCGATCGGCGATGCCGGGCGCGCGGTGCAGCGACACCAGCTTGAGCGCCTGCTTGAACGACAGCCTGCCCTTGCCGGCCGCGGCCAGCAGCGCCAGGGCCGGCTGCGGCCGCTGCAAGGCGGTGGCCGCCGCGACAGCCACCGCCTGGTGCTGCGCCAGTCGCGCGCGGATCGGCGCCAGTTCGCCCGCCAGGGCAGCGTCCCGCGCCAGGTGGAAGTCGATATCGGCGATGCGCTGGGCCAGATAGCAGGCGAGCTGCTGCTGCTGGTAGACCAGCTTGGCCAGGCGCGCGCGGGCCCGCGCCGGCCGCTCGACGAACTGCAGGGAATTGGACTGCGCCAGCCGGCGCCATTGCACCAGCACGTCGTCGACGCAGATCGCCTCGCCCAGCAGCCGCGCGCGCAGCGGCAGCACCTGATCCTCGAAGATGTTGAACGGATCGAGCGGCCCGAAGCGCTCGAACACCGCCCGCGAATAGGCGCCGGCCGCGCCCAGGAAGGTGAACGGCCGGCCGTCGAAATCGGCCAGATCGTAGCTGTGGCGACCGCCGCAGCCGGGGATCGAGATGCCCGGCGCGCCGCGTTCGTCGATCTGCTGCAGGCCCGAATTGAGCGCATGGGCACGGCGGCCGGACGCTTCCCAGGCCTCGACCAGGCGGGATACGCGCTGCGGCAGGGAGACGTCGTCGCCGGCCGCCATGACGATCAGCTCGCCGCTGGTGAAAGGCGCTGCCTCGGCCAGGTGGCCGACCACGTTGCGCCTGACCTCGTTCCGCCGCAGCACGATGCGATGGGGCCCGCGATAGGACGCCGCCATCTGCTGCAGCATGAGATAGGTGCGGTCGGCGGACAGGTCGTCCGAACAGACGATCTCGAGCGGCGAATAGGTCTGGGCCAGCAGCGATTGCAGCGCCTGCCCGACCCATTGTTCCTGATTGAAGGTGACGAGCAGACAGCTGATCAACGGACGCGACATCGCGTTTTTGCCTTTGGCGCGGGCGGAGGCTATGATTTCAGTATAGCATTTCCCTCGCGCGCGCACGAAACCCAACCTCGATGTCCGAGCAGCCCGCTCCGCAATCCGGCCCGATCGCGGTGTGCACCCTGGCCGATGGCGACTATTTCGCCGGCGCCGGCGCCTTGGCCAACTCGCTCCATGCCGGCGGCTTCCGCGGCGTGGTGTGGATCGGCTATCGCGGGGCCCTGCCGGGCTGGGCGGGCGCCGCCGCGGCACAGGAAAAATGGCACGAGCTCCCCGTCGCGCCGGGACTGGCGCTGCGCTTCGTCATCGTCGCCGGCCAGGACACGCTGGCCCTGGCCAAGCCCGACTTCGCGCTGCGCGTGCTCGACGAGCTGGCGCCCGACAGCAGCGGGGTGACGTTCTTCGACGCCGATATCGTGGCGCTGGCGCCGTGGTCCTATTTCGTCGCCTGGATGGGCGCCGGCGTCGGCTGCTGCACCGAAGTGCTGCCTTTCAAGCACGCCAACCATCCCCACCGCGTCTACTGGCGCGACATGATCCGCGCCGTGGGCCGGCAGGCGCGCGACCTCGATCTGTACTTCAACAGCGGTTTCCTGTCGGTGCCGCGCCAGCATCGCGACATGCTGCTGGCCTGGTCGCAGTTGATCGGCGAATACCGCCGCCGCGTCGCCCAGCCGGTGCCCGGCATCCGCCATGGCGAGCGGCTGGGCCCGCTTTGGGCCACCGATCAGGAGATGCTCAACGCCGCGGCCATGGCCAGCACGGTGCCGCTGTCGGTGCTCGGCCCCGAAGGCATGAACTTCGCGCCGCTCGACCTCTATATGTCCCATGCCGTCAGCGGCAAGCCGTGGCGCGCCCGCTATCTGCGCGCGGCGCTGGCCGGCAAGCGCCCGACCCCGGCCGATCGCCATTTCTGGCGCTACGCCGGCGGGCCGATCGCGGTCGCCTCGCCCGCCACGATCCGCCGCCAGCGGCTGTGCCTGCGCCTCGCCGCCGCGCTCGGACGGTTCTACGGCAGCAGTTGAGACGGCGCTTTTTGCCGGCGGCGCAGGCGCCAGCGCTGATAGTGGAACCAGGGCCCGGCGCAGACCGCCGGCAGCACCATGCGCACCGCCTCCCCCACGCCCAGGCTGCCGGCCCGCACCGCCGCTAGCAGCCGTCGCAGGCTGCCGGCGCGCCTCTCGAGCAGATCGAGATAGAGCTGGTCGAGCGCCTGCCAGCGATCGAGCCAGGCCGCGAGTTCCAGCCGTTGCGCCTCGTCGATCAGCTCGAGCCGCCGGGCCGTGGCCAGATCGGCACGCTGGATCTGCCGCGCCCTCACCCGGCCCTGCAGCATGCGCACGAAGCCGGCACGATACTGCCGGCCGCCCGACGCCAGCGGGCCGCTCGACCCCATCAGGCTGGCGCCATGCTGGCGGTAGTTGACCAGGATGCGGTCGACGACCACGATCTTCCCCTGCAAGGCGGCGCGGAACGGCAGGACGATATCCTCGCAGGCGCGCAGGCCTTCGCCGAGCGGGCCGAAGCTCGCCAGCAGGCTTTTGCGAACCGCCAGGCTGGCGCCCAGCACCGCGCCGCCGGAGCGGGCCAGGTCGGCCGCATCCGGCCCGCCTGCCGTGGTGCAGGGCCGGATCGTCTGGCCCGCCGCGCCGCCGGCATCGATGCCGCGCACGAGGCTGGCGATGCATCCGATCCTTGCCGGATCGGACTGCCAGGCCGCGACGATGGCGCCGACACGATCGGGCTGGTCGAAATCGTCGCCCGCCGCCAGCACCACCATGTCGCCCTGGGCCATCTCCAGCAGCAGATCGTTGTGGGCGCCGACGCCAAGATTGCGGCGGTTGCGATTGATGCGCAGGCGATGGGGGCCGCGATAGGAAGCCGCCACGCGCTCGACGATCTCGAAGGTCCGGTCGGTCGAGGCGTCGTCCGACACGATGATCTCGAGCGGCGAATAATCCTGCGCCAGCGCCGCCTTCAGGGCGCGTTCGACATAGGCCTCGTGGTTCCAGGTGCTGAGCGCCAGGGTCGCCAGCGGCCGATCGGCGCTCATCGGCCCACCAGCCTCGCCAGCAGCTCCCGGCCCCGCTGCCGCTGCTGGGGCGTCAGCGCCAGCAGCGATACCATGCAGGCGAAGATCGGCAGCGACACGGCCAGCGGCCAGTCGACCGTCGTGTCGTTCCAGGTCAGCGTCGCCGCCGCCACCAGTATGGCGGCGCCGGCCACCATCGCCGCCACCGAGCGCGCGCTGAGGCGAAAGCCGAACCGGCGCTCGACCAGCCAGACCGACGCCAGCAGGTAGAGCAGGTAGGTCGCCACGAAGGCCAGGCCGATCGACGGCAGCCAGCCCATCCGCTGCATCGCCAGCACGGCGCTGCCCACGAACACGACATACCAGCCGACCTCGAGGAAGATGTAGCGGCGCAGATCGGCGGTGGCCGGCAGCGGCACCGCCACCGCCCAGGAAATCGCCTTCAGGTAGTTGCCCAGCAGCAGCCATTGCAGCAGCGCCACCGCCGGCAGGAACTCGGCCGTGAACAGGATGCGCAACACCAGCGGCTTGAACAGCAGCAGCGCCGTGAGCAGCGGCAGGGACAGGCCGATCAGCAAGGTGGCGGCATCCTGCATCACCTTGCGACGCTCCTCCGCGCCGGCCGCCGCCACCGTCGGCAGGACGTAGGTGCCGAAGGAGGACAGGATCAGCGACATGCTCTGCATGCCGATGCCCCAGCCGGCGGCGAACAGGCCGGCCGCGGCCAGCCCGCCGCTGTCGACCACGCGCGCGCGGATGTAAAGCATCGCACCGGTCGAGACCGCGGTCAGCGCGACGTTGAAAGCGAAGAAGCCCGCGAAATAGCGGTATTCCGCAGCGCCGGGCCGCGCTTGCGGCCCAAGCACGTCGCCCAGGCGCCAGCCCAGCCGGGACAGCACGACCGCGGCAAGGGCGATCTGCACCAGCAGCGGCAGGCCGATCAGGACCAGCAGCACGAAGCGGTTGTCGCGCGCTTCCAGCGCCACCGGCCAGGCGACCAGCGCCGCCGCCAGCACGCCGACGATCGCCATCACTGCCAGCGCGCTGATGGCGCGGGCCGCGTTCACCATGCCGCTCAATATGCTGTAGACGACGGCCAATATCGCCGTCGCCGCGCACAGGCGGATCGCCAGCAGCGTGGCCTCGTCGCCATGGCCGAACAGGAAGTCGGCAACCACTTGCGGGGCGATCAGCAGAAGCGCCGCCACGATCGCCATGCCCATGCCGGACAGAACGATGGCCGCCCGCAACAGCCGTCGCCGCGGCGCCCCGTCGCGCGCAGCCAGCCCCTGCAGCAGGCCGCCGCTGGCGACGCCGCCCAGGCTCGCCGCCGATTCGTGCACCTGGCGGCACAGGCTGTAGAAGCCGACGCCCGAGGCGCCGATGTAATGCGCCAGGATCTTGTTGACGATCAGACTGAGGACCTGGCCGACGACGGTGGCTCCGCCGGTGGTCAGCATCGCCTTGAGCAGGTTACGCATGGATCGGCCGATCGCAGCCCGGGTTACCGAACCGCGCGCATCATCGTGCCCCGGCGCCGTGCTGCTGGCCGACCACCGAGGCGACCTGCTCGACCGCGGCCGCGCTCATATGCGGGCCCAGCGGCAGCGACAGCACCGTGTCGGCCAGCCGCTCGGCCAGCTTGTAGCTGCCCTTGCCCCGTCCCATCTCGGCATAGGCCTCCTGCAGATGCGGCGGGATCGGATAGTGGATCAGCCAGCCGATGCCGGCGCGGTCCAGCGCCTTGGTCAGCGCCTCGCGCCGGTCGGTGGCGACCACGAACAGATGCCAGGCCGGATCGGCCCATTGCGGCACATGCGGCAGGTCCAGCCCCGGCAGGTCGCGCAGCCGCTCCAGATAGCGATCCGCCAACTGCCGGCGCCGGTCGTTCCAGGCGTCCAGATGCGGCAGCTTGACCCGCAGCAGCGCCGCCTGCAGCTCGTCGAGCCGCGAATTGACGCCCTTCTCCAGGTTGACGTATTTCTGGCGCGAGCCGTAGTTGCGCAGCCGGCGCAGGCGTTCCGCCAGCGCCGCATCGTCGGTCGTGACCGCGCCGCCATCGCCCATCGCGCCCAGGTTCTTGGTCGGAAAGAAACTGAATGCGCCGGCATGGGCCAGGCTGCCGGTGCGCCGGCCCTTGTAGCGGGCGCCCTGCGCCTGGGCGACATCCTCCATCACGCGCAGCCCGTGCCGCGCGGCGATGGCGCCGATCGCATCCATATCGGCCGGCTGGCCGTAGAGATGCACCGGCAGGATCGCCCTGGTGCGCGGCGTGAGGGCGCTTTCGATGCGCGCCGGATCGATGTTGTGGGTGCGCGGATCGGGTTCGACCGGCACCGGCGTCGCCCCGACGGCGCTGACCGCCAGCCAGGTGGCGATATAGGTGTTGGACGGCACGATCACTTCGTCGCCCGCACCGATATCCCAGGCCCGCAGAACCAGCTCCATGGCTTCCAGCCCGTTGCCGACGCCGATGCAATGGCTTGTGCCGCAATAGGCGGCGAATTCGGCCTCGAACGCCTCGACTTCGGGTCCCAGCACGAACCAGCCGGAGGCCATGACGCGCCGGGAGGCCGCCTCCAGGCCTTCGGCCAGTTCGGCGTAAACAGGCTTTAGGTCCAGAAACGGAATCATGCTAAGATACGATTGTAAAACCCGCTATTATCATACTGGGTTTCTTGGATTTTGTTGACCAAATACCGCCGCCCCGCCATCGCGCCCCATCCATGCATCAGGTCGACCTGACCCTCGACGGCAGACCGTATCATTTCACGGCCGAGACCGAGCGCTCTTTTGGCCAGCCCGAAGTGCTGTTCGCCGAAGACCGGCTGTTCGGCGCCGACCGGCAGTGGCAGGAGCAAGGCTACGCCGTCGTCGATCTTCTCGATGCGGCAACCATGGAGCGGCTGGTCGCGGGCCTGACCCAGCGCGTGGCGCGCGATCTGGTCGAACTGCAGCCGGGCCTGGCGCCCGAGCAAACCGCGCAGACCTTGCGCCAGGGCCAGTACCATCGCCTCGGCGTGTCGGACGAAATCCATCTCCAGCTCGTGCGGCGCACCGCCAACTACCGGCATGAGGATTTGCCCGTTTCGGCAGCCGAGATCTACGGTCGGCTCGAACCCCATGTGCAGGCACGGCTGAGCGAAGCCAATCCGCGGCTGGCCACCGAGATCGTCACCGTCCGCCTGTCGCGGCCCGGATCGCGCGACTTCAATCCGCCGCACAAGGACGTCTATCTCGATTTCTACCGCGGCACGCTGAACCTGTGGATGCCGCTGGTGGGCTGCAGCGCGCAGTCGACCCTGCCGCTGGTGCCGGGCAGCCATCTGTGGCCCGAGGACAAGGTCGATCGGGGCGTCAGCGGCAACCTGTTCAACGGCCTGCGCTTCAACGTGCCGGTGGTGTTCGGCGGACCGCAGCCGCTGGCCTTCATCCGCCCCGAAGTGAAGCCGGGCCAGGCGCTGGTGTTCACGCCCAACCTGGTTCATGGCTGCGCCATGAATCTCGGATCGGACCTGACGCGCATGTCGCTGGAATTGCGGCCGGTGTGGTCGCTCTAGGCTAAGTCCCGACGGTGCGGCGGAAGCCGGCGTAGTCGCGCATGTAGTCGGCCTCGTCGTAGCGATGCGAGGCCAGCACCAGGCAGACCGCGTGCGGCGCGAAATCCTCCAGCGTGTGCCAGATGCGCGGGCCCACCAGCAGGCCGCGCTGCGGCCGGTCGAGCGTCACGCGTTCGCGCCGCTTGCCGTCGTCCAGCAGCACGCGGCAGGCGCCGGACAGCATGAAGAGCGCTACCGATGCCAGGTGATGGGCATGGGCGCCGCGCGTCGCACCCGGCGCCAGGTCGTACATGTAGAACACGCGGGCGATGTCGAACGGAAGCTGGGCGCTGCCGCCTTCGACGAAGCTCAGCGCGCCGCGCGCATCGGCGATGCGCGGCAGGTCGACGAAGCGGCAGCCCTGCAGCGTCGGCGTCTCGACCGGCAGCCCCGCGCCGACCGTGCCGGCCTCAGCCGATGACATTCTTCACATCCGCCAGCAGCCGGTTGGCCTCGATCAGCGATTCGAAGGTGCCGGCATCGGTCCAGTGGCCGTCATAGACGTCGAACTGGAGCTGGCGCTGGGCGATATAGGCGTTGTTGACCGCCGTGATCTCGTATTCGCCGCGCGCCGAGGGCTTGATGGTGCGGATGAAGTCGAACACCTGCTCGTCGTAGAAATAGAGCCCGATGACCGCGAAGGAGGATTTCGGCGCGCTGGGCTTCTCCTCGATCTCCAGGATGTGGGTCTCGTCCAGCGCCGCCACGCCGTAGCGCTCCGGGTCGGCGACCTTCTTCAGGATCACCCGCGCGCCTTTGTCCTGGCGGCGGAACGCCTCGACATGGGGCCGGATCGATTGCTGGAAGATGTTGTCGCCCAGGAACACGCAGACCCGCGCGCCGCGCGCGAAGCCCTCGGCCAGCGCCAGCGCGTCGGCGATGCCGGCGGCCGCTTCCTGCACCTTGTAGGTCAGGCTGCAGTTGAAGTCGGCGCCGCTGCCCAGGCAGTTCACCACCTCGCCCATATGCTCCTTGCTGGTGACCACCAGTATGTCGTCGATCCCCGCCCCCACCATCTGGCGGATCGGGTGGAAGATCATCGGCTCGCGGCCCACCGGCAGCAGATGCTTGTTGGTGGCCTTGGTCAGCGGATAGAGCCTGGTGCCCTTGCCGCCGGCCAGAATGACGCCCTTCATTGATTTGGCTTTCGCTGCCCCGGAAAAATCGGGCGGATTGTATTTTTGCACCGACCCACTGGCAAGCCGGCCGAAAGCCCCGGCCGGAAACACTCGCCGGAAGCACTCGCCGGACGCCCCCGCGACCGGCCTAACCGGCGGGCCCAGCCAGCGGGCCTAGCCGGCGGGCCGGGAGCGGTTCTGCGCCGCTCGCAGCTTGATGATCTGGACATAGACCACGCCGGCCAGCACCACCAGCCCGCCCAGGACCTGCTCCAGGCTGGGATAGATGCCCAGCGCCATCACCATCAGAACGGTGAACACCGCCGACAGGTTGACGTAGAGCGAGGCGACCGGCACCCCGACCACGCTGACGCCCGAGTTCCACAGGAAATTGCCGATCGCGGCGCTGAACAGCGCCAGGTAGGCGATCAGCGAGAGCGAGCCCGGGCTGGGCGCCTGCGCGGGCCACTGCGCCACGCCCAGCGCCAGCATCAGCGCGCAGATCGCCACCAGCCACAGCGCCGTGGAGACCGAGCTGATATAGGTCAGGCGCAGCTGGCCCACCCCGGCCAGCCAGCTCTGCGCCTTCACCGAGTAGACGTTCCAGCACACCATGGCCAGCAGCATCAGGATCTCGCCGCCCTGCAGGCCGAGCCTGGCGGGATCGAAACCGGGCTGGCCGTGCACCACCAGGATGCCGCCCGCCATCGACAGCAGCACCGCCAGGCCGAAGCCGCGGCCCAGCGGCGTGCCCAGCAGCAGCCGCGCGGTGGCGCTGCCGACCAGCGGCATGGTCACGGTGATGGCCGAGACGGTGATCGGGTTGGACCATTTCACGCCCAGCACGTAGAGGACGTTGAAGCCGGCCATGTACAGGCCGAGCAGCGCGAAGCGCCAGCCGGTCAGCCCGGGCGGGAAAAGGCCGACGCGATCGCGCCACAGCGCCAGGCCGCCCAGGACGAATAGCGAAATGCCCATGCGCGCGGTGGTGACGATGAAGGGATCGAGCTCGCGCAGCACCACGACATTGACCGGCACCGCCGAGCCCCAGATCAGCGAGGTCAGCAGCAGGCCGGCGAAGGCCACGACCAGACGGCCGCGCGAGGGCGAGACCGGCTCAGCCATCGCGCCAGCCGCGCCGCAACAGCTTCATCTTCGACAGCTGCACATAGAGGATGCCCGCCAGCACGATGACGCCGCCCACCAGTTGCAGCACGGTGGGCGGGCTGCCCAGCGCCGCCGCGGTGACCGCCGCCACGAAGGGCTGCAGGTTCAGGTAGAGCGAGGCCAGCGGCACGCCGATCAGGCTGGTGGCGGTGTTCCACAGCAGGATCGCCATCGCCACGCCGGTGATGGCGATCCACAGCAGCATGAAGATGGCGGTGGGGCCGATCGAGCTGGGCGGCGGCGCGGCGATGCCCAATGCCCACAGCGCCAGGTAGAGCGCCACCAGCCACAGGCTGCCGACCGCCACGGTGGTGCCGCTCAGCCGGAACTGGCCCATGCCGCTCAGCCATTGCTGGGCCTTCATCGAGTACCAGTTCCAGCACACCTGAGCGATCACCAGCAGGATCTCGCCGCCGCCGAAACCGGCTTGGCTCAGGCTGCGGCCGGGCGCGCCCAGCGCCACCAGGATGGCGCCGCCGACGCTGACCGGCAGTGCCAGCCACAGGGCGCGGTCGAGCGGCGTGCGATACATCAGCCGCGCCATCAGGCTGGCGACGATCGGACCGCAGGTCAGGATCACCGAGGCGGTGACGGGATGGGAGAACTGGATGCCGACCGTGTAGAGCACCGAGAAACCGGCCATGGCCGCGCCCAGCGCCGCCAATCGGCCCGGCCGCGCCAGCCGCCAGTCGCCGCGCTCGCGCCGCAGCAGCACCAGCAGCCACAACAGCGGCAACCCCATCGCATAGCGCAGCGCGGCCAGCAGGTAGGGATCGAAGGTCTCCAGCAGCACGGCGGTGAACGGCACCATCGAGCCCCAGAACACCACGACCAGCAGCAGATTGGCGCTGGCCAGCACGGTCTTGCGGCGCTGGCTCGGCGCCTGGGCCTGGGCGCTCATTGGTGCGGGGCTCAGCGGCCGCCCTGGTCCGGCTGACCCGCCGACTCCCAAAAGAACAACTGCACCAGGCGGGCGTTCTCCGGCCGGTCGCCGAAGGAAATGCCGGCGGTGTGCCACAGATAGGAGCGGAACAGGATCAGCCGGTTGAAGCGCATCGGCACGGTGAACAGCAGATCCCAGTTCTCGCGCCTGGTGCCTTCGACATCGATCAACTGGCGCACCACGTCGTCGCGCTTGGGACCGAGATCGGGATAGGCCGCCAGGTCCTGCTCGATCAGCGGCGCGCCGTCGGTCTTGTAGCGCTTGTGGCGGAAGAATTCGGTGCCGCCCTGGCAGTCCTCGGGCAGGGTCAGGTACAGCACGCCCGCCCATACCACGCCGATATCGATATGGATGTCCGCGCCGCGCGGATCGTCCTGCATCGACACGCGAAACTGGCCGTGCGCGAAGCCGGGCTTGGCGCGCAGCGGCTCGCCCAGGATGCGCGAGAACATCTGGTCGCTGTTGGACCACAGCAGCTTTTGCTCCGAGGTGCGGCCGGGATAGGCGGTGCCGGGCGGCGATTGCGGATAGGTGAGCTTCAACGCCTGCTCGCGCACTTCCAGCGGATTGGCGTAGAAATCGTCGATCACCATGTAGCTCAGCCGCATCGCCCTGCCCCGCACCGCGCCGCCGTTGCATCGGCTCGTGTCTTGCGCGTATCTGACGCCGCGGCCGGATCGCCCGGCCGCCTGCCGCATTGTGCCAAGCCCGGACGGTCCGTGGCGACAGGCATTTTCGCGTCGTGCAACCTCTGCGCCGGCTGTGCCAAGCTGCCGCCATGGACACAGTCGCCAATCCCATCCCCAATCCGATCGACGGCAGCTTTCGCCGCCGCATCCACCTGCTGCGCCACGCAGAAGTCGTCTATCTGCAAGACGACGGCAGCGTGGTGCCCGATCCAAGGCTGGTGGCGCTGACCGAGGCCGGCCAGGATCAGGCCAGGGCGGTGCGACACATGCTGTCCGAGGTGCGGTTCGACCGCGTGCTGTGCTCGGGCCTGCCCCGGACCGAACAGACCGCCGCCATCGTGGCCCAGGATCGCGGGCTGGACATCGGCACGGTGCCCGAACTGGAGGAGATCCGCTCCGGTCCGCGCACGCCGGTGCCGCCCGACCGCATGCCTTGGGAGGCGGCCTATGCGCTGTGGCAGGCCGGCGAGCCGGACGCCGCCTTCCGCAACGGCGAGCGCTTCGACGCCTTTGCCGCGCGCGTGCGCCAGGGCATCGAGACGGTGGTGGCACGGCGCGACTGGAACGAATTGCTGCTGGTGCTGCATGGCGCGGTCAATCGCGCCGTGCTGTGCTGGGCGCTGGATGCCCCGCTCACCAGCTTCCCGCGTTTCGAGCAGGATTTCTGCTGCCTCAACGTCGTCGACATCGATGTCGATGCCGAGGGCCGCATCCTGCGCAAGATCGTGCGGCTGGTGAATCTCACGCCCTACGACCTGCCCAAGAGCGCCCAGCGCCTCACCACCATGGAGAGCGCGGCGGTGCGGCTGATGAGGCTGCTGGGCCTGTGAGCCTCAGCAGGACGGTTTGGCGAGCAGGCGCAGGCGTTGCGCCGTCATCTGCAGCCGCAGGCCCGAGACCTCGATCTGGCTGCGCGCCACCACGCCGTTGTCGTGCAACTCCTGGACCAGCACCTGGGTGTTGCCGCCGTCGACGCGGGTGATCCTGACCAGCCAGAATTTGGCCGGCAGTGCCGACTGCACCTCGTCCGGCAGCCTGGCGTCGTCGAACGGCGAACGGTCGAGCACCTGGACATGGGTCTGTTCGACCCCGTCCGGCGCGGTCGGTCCCATGGCCTGCAGGGTGAAATCGGTGTCGCCGGCCTGCAGGCGCTCGAGCATTGCCTGCGTTGCCGAAGCCACCAGGACCAGCCCGGCCGGCACGTCCTTGGTCGTCGACCGCCCATCCAGCGTGAACACGATCCTGCCGGGCTGCCCCTTGTCCGGGAAAGCGACCGCGATCTTGCTTTGCGCCTGCCGCCCGTTCAGCGCGGCATCGATCGTATAATCGCCCTTGAGGCCATCGCCGCTTTCCTGGCCCGCCAAGGTCAGCGACATGTCCAGGGTCTGCCCGGGCGCCTTCACCGTCATGGTCAGGGTCTGATCGTAATCCCAACCCCGGCAGGACGGTGCCATGACCAGGCGGGAATCGCCGTCGACCGTGGTGCCGGGCGGGGCGTTCAGCGCCACCACCTTGTAGTCGGCGCGATGGCCGGTGAGTTCGGCGGCCGAAGCGCTGCCGGCGACCGCAAACGCAACCAGGAATGCGGTGGCGCAACGGCGGGTTGCCACGGCGCGGCGGATACGGGCGTTGGTCGTCATTTTCAGCACACCGGCTTGGGGAAGATTTTGATGTTGCGTGCCGTCATCTCGAAATGGATGCCGGACATCTCCATCATGATACGCGCGATCACGCCGCTTTCGTAGATCAGCATGGTGGCGTCCTGCGCGCCGTTGGGCTGTGCCTTGGTGAACCGGACCACCCAGCTCTTGCCGGCCAGCGCGCCCTCGGCGTCGACCGGCAGCTTGGTGTCGGAAAAAGGCGACTGGCCGAGCAACTGGACATGCAAGTCGGCCACGCCCTCGGGCGCGGTCGGCTCGACCACCTTCAGCGTGAAGTCCTTCTCGCCCGCCGCCAGCCTGTCGAGCATGGCCTGCGAGGCCTTGGCCAGCAGCAAGGTGCCGCCGGGGATGCTGTGGGCGACGCTGTTGGGCCCGACGCTGGCGTCCATCTTCCCCGCGCCGCCGTCGCGCGGCAGGCGGACCGACGCCTTGATCGCGATCTGCTGGCCGTTGGCGGCGATCTGGGTGACGTAGTCGCCCGTCAGCCCGTCGGCGGTCTCGTCGGCCTGCTGGGTCAGCACGATAGTGGCGGCGCGATCGCCGGCCTTGACGTTGAGATTGGCAAGTTGAGTGACCTTCCACGCCTTGCAGGTGCCGATCGTGCCCATCTGCCACAGCCCGTCGCCGCTGGCCCCGGCCGGCAGGTTCTTCAGCTCGACCTGATAGTCGACATAGTGACTGAGCTGTTCGGCGGCATAGGCTGGCGCAGCGGCCAGCACGGCAAGCCAAATCACCACAAGGCGATACATCGTTCCCCCTCGTCGCCGGACCGGTCGCGATCCGCCACGCCGATCTTGCCGCGTTGTTATTTGCAACCAAACTGCAAATTCAAGCCATCGGGAGCCAGGCCAGCATGGCGGTGCTCCTTTTTTCACGATTCTGGCGATTTTTCCTGCCGAACGATGGGAGAAAGCCCGAGAAAACCGTCGCTTCTGCTGAAAGCGACGGCCAATAGGGGCAAAAATGCCGTACTGGCGGCCGAAATCGGTTCAGTTGGACTGGCATTCGCCCGGCTGGCGGGCAAAAACCCCGTCCTAATGGCCCATTCCGGCCCCCTGACCCAGCTTTCCGGCAATCTCGACGGCTATTCCGTCCAGCCCGGGCATCGCATCCATCGGCAGCAAGGTGCGATAGGTGCCGCCGTCGGGCAGCCCCTTCCAGTCGTTGCCGACCAGCCGCGCTTCGACCTGGCCGCTGCCGGCGATGGCCGCCCGGGCATCGGGGAAGCGGGAAACGGCAGCGGCCAGCGCCGCCTTGAACGCGCCATCGTCCAGCTTGCTGTAGGGCTCGCCGGCATCGTCGCGCAGATTGATGAACACCAGCTCCTGGTCGAAGGCGGTATAGCCCTGCCCCAGCCCGGGATCGACCTGGGCGGCGAAGTGGAAGAAGGAATCGGCCAGGGCGCCGGTCAGCGCCGCGTCGAGGAATTTCACGCGCACGTAGAACTGATCGGCATCCGCCGCCGTCAGGTCCAGCACCAGCACCGATTCCTGGCGATAGACATAGCCCAGCGCGGCGGCCAGCAGCGTGGCCTGGCGCGGTTCGGCCTGCACGCGCATGACGATCGAGGGATCGCTGCGCAACCTGTAGCCGCCGGGAACGACTTCGATGCTGGTGGCGCCGGCAAAGCCCACCGCCCTGGCGATGGTGCTGCCCTGCTCGGCCACCGATCGGGTCAGCGCCTGAAGCCGGTCGTAGGGCAGCGCGTCGAGCGAGGGGCGGCCCGTGCCGGGCGCGGGATTGGCCTGATACACCAGCAGGGTCTCGGCCCAGGCCGGCGCGCCGGCGCCCCATATCGCCAGCCAGGCGATCGCCAGCAGCGCAAGGCCGCGCCCCAACCCCAGGCCTCGCCGCCTAGCGCTGGCGGAAGATCTCATAGCCCACGCCTTCGCAATCGGGATAGACGTCCGGCTTCTCGGTCGAGACCCGCGCCGACAGCACTTCGGGCCGCGCCAGGCACAGCGCCACGATGTCCTGGCACAGCGTCTCCTGCAGATTGTAGTGCCGCGCCGCCACCAGCCCGGCAATGCCCTGGCGCACGAAGTCGTAGTCCAGCACCCGGTCGATGGCGTCGTCGATCACCGGCAGCGGCGCGACGAACAGCTCGACATTGATCAGCAGGCGCTGGCGCGCGGCCCTCTCGTGGGCGTGGATGCCGATCGAGGCCTCGACGCTGTAGTTGCGCAGGAAGATGCGGCGCGTCTCGCCGGCAGCGGTCTGGCTCACGGCTTCTTCTTCTCGAAGATCACGTCCTGCGGCCGCTTGCCCAGATGCTCGCCGCCATCGACGATGATGGTCTCGCCGGTCAGCGACGGCGTGGCCAGGATGAAGCGCAGAGCGCGCACCAGATCCTTGGGCGCGGCGCCGATGCCCAGCGGGGCGCGCGCCTGGGCGGCGCGGAAGTTCTTCTCGCTCTGGCGCAGCGCCGGCAGGGTGATGCCGGGCGCGATGGCGTTGACCCGCACGCGCGGCGCCAGCGCCCGCGCCAGCACCTCGGTCACGCCCTGCAGCCCGACCTTGCTGATCGTGTAGCTGTAGAAATCGGGATTGAGATTCCACAGCTTCTGGTCGAGCAGGTTGACGATGCAGCCGGTGTGCCGCGGATCGAGCTGGCGGGCGAAGTCGCGCGCCAGGATGGCCGGCGCGCGCAGGTTGATGGCCTGGTGACGGTCCCATTGCGCGGCAGTGAAATCGGCTGGCCGGTCCAATTCGAACAGCGAGGCCGAATTGACCAGGCAGGTGAGCGGCGGGCCATCGCCCTTGGCGGCACAGCGCCCGATCAGCGCCTCGCTGGCCTTGACGCTGGCCAGATCGGCGCGCAGCGCCATGGCCGCGCCGCCTGCCTTGCGGATGGCGGCGACGGTTTCGGTGGCCTCCTGCCGCGAGGCGTTGTAATGGACGTAGACGAACCAGCCGTCCTGGGCCAGGGCCTCGGCGAAGTAACGGCCGATGCGTTTGCCCGCGCCCGTCACCAGAGCCGCCTGCATGGATTTCATGGTCTTGCGCATTGCCCGCGATCATATTCAGTCGCTCGTGACTGTGCCAGCGCGGATCGGTCGGCGGCGATGAGCGCGCTCGACAGCGCCGAATGCGACGTGGCGGTGATCGGCGCCGGCGTGGTCGGCCTGGCGGTGGCGCGCGCCCTGGCGCTGGCCGGCCGCGAGGTGCTGATCCTGGAAGCCGAGCACGCCATCGGCACCGTCACCTCCTCGCGCAACAGCGAGGTGATCCATGCCGGCATGTATTATGCCGCCGGCAGCCTGATGGCCAGGTTCTGCGTGCGCGGCCGGCACCTGCTCTACGACTATTGCGCCAGCCACGGCGTCGGCCATCGCAAATGCGGCAAGCTGATCGTGGCCTGCGACCAGTCCGAGATCGCCAAGCTGGTCGACATCACCAAACGCGCCGCGGTCAACGGCGTGGACGATCTGCGCCAGATCGACGTCGCCCAGGCGCTGGCGCTGGAGCCGGCCTTGAACTGCACCGGCGCGCTGCTGTCGCCCTCGACCGGAATCGTCGACAGCCACGGGCTGATGCTGGCCTATCTGGGCGATGCGCAGGACCACGGCGCGGCGCTGGCGCTCAACGCGCCGGTCGTGCGCGGCGAGGCGCGCGCGGACGGCCGGGTCGAGATCGAGGTGGGCGGTGCGGCGCCGATGCGGCTGCTGTGCCGCAGCGTGGTCAATGCCGCCGGACTCGATGCGCCGGTGGTGGCCAGCCGCATCGAGGGCGTGCGGCCCGATGCGGTGCCGCCGCGCTATTTCGCCAAGGGCAGCTATTACGCGCTGGCGGGGCGCAATCCCTTTACCCGGCTGATCTATCCGGTGCCGATTCCGGGCGGGCTGGGCGTGCACCTGACCATCGACCTGGCCGGCCAGGCGCGCTTCGGGCCGGACGTGGAATGGGTCGAGGATCTCAATTACGACGTCGATCCGCGCCGCGCCGATTCCTTCTACGCCGCGGTGCGCCGCTACTGGCCGGGGCTGAAGGACGGCGCGCTGGTGCCGGCCTATTCCGGCATCAGGCCCAAGATCGTGCCCCAAGGCGCGCCGGGCCAGGATTTCATCCTGCAGGACGCCAATGTCCATGGCGTGGCCGGCCTGATCAACCTGCTGGGCATCGAATCGCCCGGCCTCACCTCGTCACTGGCCATCGGCGAGGCAGTGGCGGCGATGGTGCATTAAAGGGACATTGCCAGAACGAAAGCAAAGATCGTCATCCCGGCCGCGCGTAACGAGCCGGATCCTTTTCTCATCATGCGAAGGCGATGGTCTGAATCGATATTGGCCCCGGATAGCGCGTCGCTGCGCTCAGCGGCACGCTTCCGGGGTGACGATTTTCATGCTTCGCCCAACAATCTTCTAAGGCCGCATGAAGCCGAACGGTTCGCTCTCGTCGATCGTGTCGAGCTTGAACTGCAGCTCCGAGACGATGTCGCTGTCGGAGCGGATCATCTTGTAGACCTCGATGGCGCAGGCCAGCAATGCCCGCCCCACCACGTCGCTGGGGATCGAGGCCTTCTCCGCCTCGGCCACGGCCGCGTTGACCTTGGGCCGCACGATATCCCACACGTCGCTCATATCCCCTCCGAGCCTCTTGCCGCACGGTTGCAGTTTCCAGGATCATACGCCTCGCGGCATTGATTGAAATCAGAGGCAGCCATGAATCGGTTTCTCGCCCATTGCGGCGCGCGATATCCCATCGTCCAGGCGCCGATGGGCTGGATCGCCCGCGCGCAACTGGCCTCCGCCGTGTGCCGGGCCGGCGGGCTCGGCATCGTCGAGACCTCGTCGGGCGAAACCGATGCCTGCATCGGCGAGATCGAGAAGATGAAGCAGCTCACCGACCGGCCGTTCGGCGTCAACCTGCCGCTGCTGTTCCTGCGCGACCCGCGCATGGTCGAGTATGTGGCGAGCTGCGGCGTGAAATTCGTCACCACCTCGGCCGGCAGCCCCGGCAAGCTGATCGACGCGCTGAAGGGCCGGAACCCCGACATCGTCGTCTACCATGTGGTGCCGACCCTCAAGGCGGCGATCAAGGCGGTCGAGGCCGGCGTCGACGGGCTGATCGTCGAGGGCGCCGAGGGCGGCGGCTTCAAGAATCCCGACGACGTGTCCTCGCTGGTGCTGCTGCAGGCGGTGCGCCAAGCGGTCGAGGTGCCGCTGGTGGCGGCGGGCGGCATCTGCGACGGGCGCGGCATGGCGGCGGCGTTTGCTTTGGGTGCGGAAGGCATCCAGATGGGCACGCGCTTCGTCTCCGCCACCGAAAGCCCGGTGCACCGCAACTACAAGCAGGCCATCCTCGACGCGCCGGAGACCGGCACCCTGATGCTGAACAAATCGGGCAGCCCTTGCGTGCGCGCGCTCAAGACCCGGCGTTCGCAAGGCATCTACCAGGCCGGCACCATGCCCCAGGACACGTTCGGCCGGATCCTCGATCTCTATTTCGGCGGCGACATGGAGGCCAGCATCGGCCTGGCGGGCCAGACCGCCGGCCTGATCGACGAGGTCAAGCCGGTGGAGGAGATCATTCACGGCACGATCGCGGGGTTCCACGCGATCTGCAGCCGGATGGGCAAGCTCGCCCAGGCGGCGAGCTTCGGCTGAGCCGCCGGCGACCGTCAAACCCGATCAGCACTTGAGGTCGGGATCGCGCAACGGCTGCGGCGGCGGCTGTGGATCGGACCGGCGCGCGATCTTGCACGAAGCGGGCGAGGCCATTTTGCTGACCGTGCGGGTGATGTCGTGAGTCGGGCGGCCGTTGATGGTGCCGGTTTCGTCCCGGGTATCGACCACACTCAGTTCCAGGACCTGACAACTCTCGCCGACGATGCGCAGCTTGAGGTCCTGCACCACCGTCACCTGGGTGACGCTGGAAGATTGCAACGTGCCGCAGGAATCCATGGTGTATCGATGCGTACCGTGCAGCTCGCCATGCAGCGCCAGGACGTTGCCGTCCAGCCGGGCGCTGGTCTGGAATGTCGAGGTGCTGGCGCGCTCGTTCCAGTTCGAGGCCGTTCCCGTGCGCTGCGGCTTGCACTCGACCTGGCCGGAGTTGCTGCGACCGGGCAGGTAAACCAGCGAAACGCCACACGCCCAGCCGTCGCCGACCCAGACGAGCTTGCCGTTGACCGCCTGGAGAAAGACGTAAAAGTCGCTCGGATCGAGCCGCGACGTCTCGTCGTGGACAAGGTCGCGGTGTTCGTAGAGATCGACCGTCGGGATTTCGAAGGTCCGGTCGCGGAACTGGATCGCCTGGGCAGACGCCGGCGGGCACTCCGATGCCAGCACAAGCATCGCCGCCAATACGCTCAGAGCGACGCCGGCGCGACGCCCGGACGGGAAGGATTCCAAGTCCCCGTTCATCAGATGGCCCCTTCCCAACAAAACTTGTCGCGCTAGACCCTATCCACTCTATGGACAGGCCATATCGAAATCTTCGAGCTCGTCGTCCGATGGCGGCTGCGAGGATCGTTGCTCCATCTGGCAGGAACTCGCCGGGCCGAAAACGGCCCGCGTCGTCTTGTGCGTCGGCCTGCCGTCGAGCGTGCCGTTTTCATCGGCGGTCTCGACCTGGCTGAATTCCAGCACCTGGCAGGTTCCGCCGCCGATGCGCAGCTTCACGGTTTGCGAAACCGTGAACTGGGTCGCATCGCTGGAAGTCAGGCCGCAATGGTTCATGCGGAACCGATCGGTTCCGCTCATCTCGCCGTGCAAGGTGATGACGTTGCCTTCGACCTTGGTCGTGGTGCGGAACGTCGCGGTGCTGGATTTTTCCTTCCAGTTCGACGCGGTGCCTTCGCGCTTCGGCTGGCAGACGGCCTGGCCCGAAAAGCTGCCGCCCGGCAGGTAGACCAGCGACAAGGGACAGGCCACCGCATGGCCGACCCAGGCGATCTTGCCGTTGACGGCCTCGAACGACGTCGAAACCCAGTCCGGCTTCGCGTGGTAGGTCGATTGATCGACCAGATCGCGCTCCTCGTAATTCATGACGACGGAGAACAAAAAGGTCCGGTCGCGGAAGTCGAAGCCTTGCGCAAATGCGCCATCCAGGCCGAACGCCACGCCAACCGCCAGGCATATTGCGAAGAGTCCGGATGCTCCCATCGCCGATTTCGCCGACATCGCGCCCCCTGGTTCAATCGCACTCCTGCACGCCGTTCACGTCGATGCAGGTGGTGCGTTCCTTGAACGGCGTGTCCTTGGCGATCTTGTCGTGCAGCTGGCGCCGATAGTCGAGGATGCGCTTCTCCAGGTCGCGTTCGTGGGCACCGGAGGCATACCAACTGGCCTGGGTCAGCTGGTTGGACGCTTCCTTGTATTTCTTCTCGCCGATGAACGCGATCGCCGAAAGCATGAATTCCTGTGCTTTGGCCAAGCTGATGTTGCGTTCATAGGATTCCTGAAGATCGTCGCAATGACCGTTCTGCGCGTGCTGCAGCGCCGCCGCGAAATGGGCCTCTGCCGAGGTGTAGTCCGACACCCGCAATTGGCGAATGCCGGAGGCCTCCCAGGCCCGGGCCATGCGGCACTCTTCGACACGCTCGCCCTGTTCGA
The DNA here is from genome assembly GCA_964458605.1 of uncultured Hyphomicrobiales bacterium. Classification (GTDB taxonomy): domain Bacteria; phylum Pseudomonadota; class Alphaproteobacteria; order Reyranellales; family JAQSWP01; genus JBBSNV01. The sequence goes on from CAYWLS010000005.1 coordinate 71,711, forward strand.
GCCGGCGAATCACGTCGCGATCGGCATCGTAGTCGTCATCGCCGCCGTTCGCGGACGAAGACGACCGGTCCACCATGTCGAGAACGACGCCGAGCAGATTGACCAGCGCTCCGGCGGCATCCATGCCGGCGGCAATGCGCTGGTTGCGGCTTACCACATCGGGACCCGGATCGTAGCTGCCGCCGTTGCTGCCGCAGCTCAAGCCGGTGCCGGGCAGGCAAACCTGGCGCGCTTCGGTGGCGCTGGCCCCGATCAACACGAACGAGAAAACACATGCCACGACTACGCTGCGCATGCGAATGCTCCCCCCGGCGCGCCATCGCCCTGGCCGGGCGAAAGCGGCAACAGTCTATCGCCTCTGTACGAGCCGACAAGGAGCCTGCGATAATGCGTGGAATGTATTGTTCTGCACGCCCAGTCGCTCGATCGCTATCCCAGCGCCATGCGTATTGAAGCCGTGAGGTCTTCCCGCTTTTTTCCCGGCCTCCGGCCGTGAATCTGCTTGCCGGATTGCTGACGCGCGGCGGCCCGCGCCTGCTCGGGCTCATGGCCGCCACCGGCGATCTCGTCATCGACCGCAACCTGGCCTATGGCCCCGATCCGCGTCACAGCCTCGATCTCTACCGCCCCAGGCGCGGCAACGGCCGGCTGCTGGCGTTCTTCCCTGGCGGCGGCTGGGACAGCGGCAGCAAGGCAGGGTACCTGTTCGCCATCCGGCCATTCCTCGATGCCGGCTATACCGTGGCCGTGCCCGATTATCGCCTGCATCCGCGGGTCAGCTTTCCAGCGTTCATCGAAGACGGCGCGCTGGCCCTGCGCTTCCTGCTCGAGCGCGCGGACGAGCATGGCGTCGATGCGCTGCGATTCTATCTCGCCGGACATTCCGCAGGCGCCTATAACGCGGCGCTGCTGGCCTTGGATGCGCATTACCTTCGCGCGGTAGGCATCGATGCCCAGCGCATCGCCGCCGTAATCGGCCTGGCCGGTCCCTACGACTTCTCCACCCGCAGCAAGGATCTGGCCCCGATCTTCGCCGGCGCGCCCGACGACAGCACGCAGCCGGTGAGGCTGGTCGCGGCCGAAGCGCCGCCGATGTTCCTGGCGGCCGGCGATGCCGACAGGACAGTCCATCCGCGCAACAGCCGGCACCTTGCCGAACGGCTGCGACAGGCGGGCGTGACGGCCGAACTGAAGATCTATCCGGGGCTCGGCCATATCGGCATTGTCGCCGCGCTTGCCCCGCCGCTTCGCCGTCGCGCGCCGGTGGCGCAGGACGCGGTCGATTTCCTGATGCGGCACTAAACCAGGTTGATGCGGCAACCGACCACGGTGACCCGATCGCCAGATACCGGAAGTTTGCGCCGCTTGGCGGCGGCGACGATCTTGGCCTTGTCCGCCGCCTTGACGTCGAGCGCGCCGATGCCGGTGCCGCGGCCGTCCTCGGCCTTGACGAAGCGGATGGCGCCGCGCGTCAGGGGCATGGCGAGCTTGCCGCCCTCGGCCTTGATCGGCAGGCCCAGCAGGCGCGACCATAGATCGGCCGTCGCCACCGGGTCGGGACTCTGCAGTTCCACGGCAACAAGATCGGCGCTGGTATCGCGCTTGCGATGCCTGATCCAGTCGTAATACGCCGGCGGCCACAGGCAATCCTCGCCGAGCCAATCCTGCCCGGGATCGACCGAATCGATCGACAGCAGATAGCCCCCGACATCGGCCGGGTGAAAGTGGGTGTAGAAATAGTCGCTGCGGTCGGCGGTGGCGACGGCGCGGATGCCCATTGCGGTGATGCGCTTGCGTTCGGCGACCGCGTCCGGGCATTGCAGGATCACCATGTAGCCGCCGTCGCCCTTGCGCCGCTCGAGATAGCGCCCGGCGGAGGTGTTGTTCTCCGTGGGCGACACGATCTCGAGGAAGGCGCCGCCGATCGGCGCGACGATGTTCTCCAGCCCCCATTTGCCGACGCCGGGATCGCGATAGGCGACTTCCAGCCCCAGCACGTCGCACAGCTCCTCGGCGGTGGCCTCGAGATCCTGGGCGACGAAGGCGATCTGGCGCAGCCGCATGGTTCCTCCTTACGACGCGAGCGATTCACGTCCGGCAAAACGCCGGACGATCGCGCGCCTTTCCTTGCGCAAGCGATTCACGCCCGGCGAAACGCCGGACGATCGCGCGCTAGCGACCCCTGAACGCCGGCGCCCGCTTCTCGACGAACGCCTTGGCCGCCTCCTTGTGGTCCTCGGTCTCCGCGCAGCGGGTCATGCCGAAGGCTTCCAGGTCGAGCAGGTCGCTCAACGTGCCCTCCTCCGCCGCCTTCATGTTGCGCTTCATGTAGCCCCAGGCCACGCGCGGGCCGTTGGCGAAGCGCTGCGCGAATTTCATGGTCTCCTCGCGCAGCCTGTCGTCGTCAACGACGTAATTGGCCAGGCCCAGCGCCTCGATGCGGTCGGCGTTCAGCACCTCGGAGGTGAAATAGAGCTCGCGCGCCCTGGCGGTGCCGACGATGCGGTTGAGGAAATAGATGCCGCCGTAATCGCCGGAGAAGCCGACCTTGGCGAAGGCGGTGGTCATGCGCGCGCTGCGGGCGACGATGCGCATGTCGCAGGCCAGCGCCAGCGACAGGCCGGCGCCGGCCGCCACACCGTTGACCATGGCGATGGTCGGCTTGGGCATTTCGTGCAGGATGCGCGAAGCGTCCATGCGGGCGCGCAGGTCGCGCGCCTTCTCCTCGATGCTGGCGCCAGCCATGCGGCCGCCTGCCGCCATGCCCTTGACGTCGCCGCCGGCGCAGAACGCCTTGCCGGCGCCGGTCAGCACGACGCAGCCGACGGCGCTGTCATGCGCCAGCCTGGTGGTCTGCTCCAGCAGGGCCTGCAGCATGGGGCCGCTCAGCGCGTTGAGGCTGTCGGCGCGGTTCATGGTCAGCACGGCCACGCCGCCTTCGATGGTGGTGAGCAGGTCTTGGGTCATCGTTCCTCCAGGGATTTGCGCCAAGCATAGCGCAGCGCGGCGGCCATGCCAGCGCCGCCGCAGCATGGGAGGGTTCCGCCAGCCGAAAATGGCGCGCGGTCAAAGATTTGCGCTATGGTGGCGGCGACCGAAATCAGGGAGAGAGACGGATGTTCAAGACGCGCTTCACCGAGCTGGTCGGGATCGAGTACCCGATCGTGCAGGGCGGCATGCAATGGGTCGGCCACGCGGTGCTGGCCGCGGCGGTGTCGGAGGCCGGCGGCCTGGGCATCATCACGGCGCTGACCCAGCCGACGCCGGCAGATCTGCGCAAGGAGATCGACAAGGCGCGCCAGCTCACCAGCAAGCCGTTCGGCGTCAACCTCACCATCCTGCCGACCCTGGTGCCGCGGCCCTACGGCGAATATATCGACGCCATCATCGAGTCGGGCGTCAAGATCGTCGAGACCGCCGGCAACAACCCCGAGCCGTTCCTGCCCAAGCTCAAGGCCGCCGGCATCAAGGTGGTGCACAAATGCACCGCCGTGCGCCACGGCGTGAAGGCGGAGAAGATCGGCGTCGATGCCATCAGCATGGACGGCTTCGAATGCGCCGGCCATCCCGGCGAGGACGACATCCCCAACATGGTGCTGCTGCCGATCGCGCGCGACGCCATCAAGATCCCGATGATCGCCTCCGGCGGCATCGGCGATCCGCGCCAGTTCGTGGCGGCGCTGGCGCTGGGCGCCGACGGCGTCAACATGGGCACCCGCTTCATGGCGACCAAGGAAGCGCCGATCCACGACAAGGTGAAACAGCGTCTGGTCGAGGCCGGCGAGCGCGACACCGACCTGGTGTTCCGCACCATGCGCAACACCTCGCGCATCGCCCGCAACAAGATCTCGCAGCAGGTGCTGGAGATGGAGCGCGAGGGCAAGACCATCCAGGAGATCGGCCCGCTGGTGGCGGGCGTGCGCGGCAAGGTGGTGTACGAAACCGGCGACCTCGATCACGGCGTCTGGTCGGCCGGCATGGTGCAGGGCCTGATCCACGACATCCCGAGCTGCAAGGAATTGATCGAGCGCTTCGTCTCCGAGGCCAGGGCGATCATCCAGAAGCGGCTCGATCCGCTGGCGGCTTGAACCCACAAAGCTCGTCACCCCGGCCAAGCGCTCCTTCGCCGCGAAGGGTTGGTGTGGCGGCTCCGCACAAATCAATATGAGCGCGCGAGCCGGGGCCTATTTTCTCAGCACGTGAAGGCCGTCGTTCGGATCGACTGGATCCCGGGTCTCGTCCAAAAGAATTTGGGCTCGCCCGGGATGACGATTTTTACACTCGCTTCTTCCTCAACACGCCCTCTTCCGTGAGCCGCGCGACCGAGGCGGCGTCGAGGCCGGCATAGTCGCGCAGCACCTCTTCGTTGTGCTGGCCCAGGAACGGCGCCTGGCCGGGATCGCGCAGCGGGAAGTTGGAGAAGCGCAGCGGCATGCCCGGCACCTGGAAGGCGCCGAACACCGGGTCGTGGATGGTGCGGATGGTGCCGCGCTCCAGCAGATGCGGGTGCTTCATCACCTGGTCGACGCTCAGCACCGGCGCGCAGGGCAGCCCCTCCTGCTCCAGCGCCGCCAGCGCCTGCTCGACGCTGCGCGGCTTCAGCCAGTCCTCGACGATCGCCAGCACCTGCTCGCGATGGGCGACGCGCGCGGCGTTGTCGACGAAACGCGGATCGTCGATCAGCTCGGGCCGGCCCAGCACCTTGCACAGCCGGCGCCAGTGGTCGCCGATGCACACCACCAGGATGTAGCCGTCGCGGCACGAGAACATGCCGAGCGGGCAGATCGTGTTGTGCTGCGTGCCGTTGCGCGTCGGCACGTTGCGCCCGCCCGAGGTGCTGGCGATCTGGACGTTCATCTCGTGGCACTGGGTGTAGAAATCGACCATGGCGATGTCGAGATACTGGCCGCTGCCCATCGGCCTGGCGCGGGCGTAGAGGGCGGCGTTGATCGCCGCCAGCGCCATCATGCCGCTGCCGGTATCGCCGATCGCCGCGCCCAGCGCCGCCGGCGGCTGGCCGGGCTCGCCGATCACGTCGGCGATGCCGGCGTAGGATTGCGCCACGAAGTCGAAGCCCTTGAGCCGCGCCAGCGGCCCGCTCTGACCCATGGCCGAGATCGAGCACATGATCAGGGTCGGGTTGCGCCGGCGCACCACCTCCCAGCCGAAGCCCAGCCGGCCGATCACGCCGGGCGAGAAATTCTCCACCAGCACGTCGACCTTCTCGACGATCTGCAGCAGCAGTTCGCGCGCCTGCGGCTTGCTCAAATCGACACACAGGCTCTTCTTGCCGACATTGTGCTGCACGAAATAGGCGCTGCGGCCATCCTTGAAATTGGGCAGCGCGCGGGCATTGTCGCCGCCCGGCGCCAGCTCCACCTTGACGATCTCGGCGCCCAGCTCGCCCATCAGCCGCGTCGCCACCGGCCCGGCGATGAATTGCGTGAAATCCAGCACCCGTACGCCCGACAGCAAGCCCGGCATCTGCGTTCCGTCCGACATCCAGCCTCCCGCTTCTGCGCTGCGAAAACGGCGACGCATGCCACGCCGCCCGCGCTTCCTGAACGCTTGTTCATACAGTAGGCTTGGCGCCGACAATTCTGCAATTGCGATCGGGAGACTCCATGACGGCGCCGCAATACGAGGCCCTTTCCATCCGGCGCGACGGCGCGGTCGACTGGGTGACGATGAACCGGCCCGAGCGGCTCAACGCGCTGAACGCCACCCTGATCGACAATCTGCTCGACTATTTCGGCGGCCTGTACATGAACCACGACACCCGCGTGGTGGTGCTGCGCGGCGCCGGCCGCGCCTTCTGCGCCGGCGCCGACATCAAGGACACCAAGGTCGATGCCGCCGGCGGCGCCGCGGCCGGCTTGCGGGCGCAACGGCGCATCAGCGAGATCGTCATGCGCATGCGCCGCTGCCCGCAACCCGTCGTGTCGCTGGTGCATGGCGCGGCCGCGGGCGGCGGCTTCGCCTTCGCGCTGGCCTCCGACGTGCGCATCGCCGCGCACAGCGCGCGCATGAACGCGGCCTTCATCCGCATCGGCCTGTCGGCCTGCGACATCGGGGTCAGCTATTTCCTGCCGCGGCTGGTCGGCGTCTCCGTGGCGTCGGAGCTGATGCTGACCGGCCGCTTCATCGACGCCGAGCGCGCGCTGCGGGTGGGTCTGGTGTCCGACGTCGTGCCGGACGAACGGCTCGAGGCGGCCGGCCGGACGCTGGTCGAGGAGATGCTCGATACCTCGCCGCTTGGCCTGCGCCTGACCAAGGAATGCCTCAACATGAACATCGACGCGCCCAGCCTGGAAGCGGCGGTTGCCCTCGAAGACCGCAACCAGATCCTATGCGTTACCACCGGCGACTTCCAGGAGGGCATGCGCGCCTTCATGGAGAAGCGCCGCGCCAACTACGCCAAGGGATGAAGCGATGAAGACGATCCAAGTACAAGGCGACTGGGGCATCGACCACCTGACCGCGACCGAGCAGCCCGATCCCACGCCCGGCCACGGGCAGATCGTGGTGGCGATGAAAGCGGCATCGCTCAATTATCGGGATCTGCTGACCGTCGAAGGCAAGGGCGGCGCCACGCTGCCGCTCGTTCCCTTCTCCGACGGCGCCGGCGAAGTGGTGGCGGTCGGCCCCGGCGTCAACCGCGTCAAGCAGGGCGATCGCGTTTGCCCGATCTTCTTCCAGTCGTGGATCGACGGGCCGGTGTCCGGCCCCAAGCGTGTCGCCGCATTGGGCGGCTCGGCGCCGGGCGTGCTGCAGGAGAAGATGCTGCTCGATGCCGAGGGCGTCACGCCGTTTCCCGCGCACCTGTCCTATCTCGAAGCCGCCACCCTGCCCTGCGCCGCGCTCACGGCCTGGCGTGGGCTGGTAAACGAGGCTCAGATCAAGCCCGGCCAGTGGGTGCTGGCGCAGGGCACCGGCGGCGTGTCGATCTTCGCGCTGCAATTCGCCAAGATGCTGGGCTGCAAGGTGGCGGTCACCTCGAGCAGCGACGACAAGCTGGCCCATGCCCGCAAGCTCGGCGCCGATGCGCTGATCAACTACAAGACCCATCCCAACTGGGCCAAGGCGGCGCTGGAAGCGACCGGCGGCGGCGTCGACTGCGTCATCGAGGTAGGCGGCGCGGAAACCTTCAACCAGTCGCTGGAAGCGGCCAAGGTCGGCGGCAGCGTCGTCGTGATCGGCCTGCTGAGCGGCGCGGCGCAGAAGATCTTCGTGCCCACCATCTTCGGCAAGAACCTGCACATCCACGGCATTTCGGTCGGCAGCCGCGAGCAGTTCGAAGCCATGAACGGCGCCATCGCCCGGCATCGGATGAAGCCGGTGGTGGACAAGGTCTATCCCTGGCTCAAGGTGCAGGACGCGCTTAGAACCATGCAGGCCGGCGCGCATTTCGGCAAAATCTGTCTGGAGTTCTGACGCAATGAGTGCGGTGCGATCCTACGAGACCCTGCTGGCCGAGCTGGCCGACGGCGTGCTGACCGTGACCCTGAACCGGCCCGACCGGCTCAACGCCTACAACGCGGCGATGCAGACCGACCTGCTGACGCTGTTCGACGCGGTCAACCAGGACGATGCGGTACGGGTGGTAGTGGTGACCGGCGCCGGCCGCGGCTTCTGCGCCGGCATGGACATCTCCGGCGGCACCGGCGCGTTCAAGGCCTGGGGCGCGCAGCGCAAGGACAACGAATCGATCGCCATCGCCATCTACGACAGCAAGAAGCCGGTGATCGCCGCCATCAACGGCGTGGCGGTCGGCGTCGGCATCACCATGTGCCTGCCGATGGACGTGCGGCTGATGTCGAGTACCGCCCGCATCGGCTTCATCTTCAACCGCCGCGGCATGGTGATGGAAGCGGGCAGCGCCTGGTTCCTGCCGCGGCTGGTCGGCATGCAGCGCGCCCAGGAATGGGTGGCGTCGGGCGAGATCTTCGGCGCCGAGGAAGCGCTCAACGGCGGCCTGGTGCGCTCGGTGCACGCGCCGGAAGAGCTGCTGCCGGCGGCGCAGGCCCTGGCGCGCAAATTCGCCGACGGCACCTCGGCTGTCAGCACGGCGCTGAACCGGCAGATGATGTGGAAGATGGCCGGGGCGCAGAACCCGCAGGACGCGGTGGCGATCGACGTGCCGTGCATCAAATACATGGGCGCCTCGGCCGAGGGCAAGGAAGGCATCGCCGCCTTCGTCGAGAAGCGGCCGCCGCAATTCCCGCTGCGCGCCAGCACCGACATGCCGCCATTCTATCCATGGTGGGAGAAGAAGCCGGCCGAATAGCAGGAGGACGCGATGGACCTTGCGCTCAGCAAGCAGGACGAGGCGTTCCGCGCCGAGGTGCGCGCCTTCCTCGACGCCAAGCTGACGCCCGAGCTGCGTCAGGCCGACCGGCGCGCCGGCGGGGTGTTTGCCGATTTCGCCGCCGGCCATCGCTGGTACAAGGCGCTGGCCGAGCGCGGCTGGATCGCGCCCAACTGGCCCGCCGAGCATGGCGGCGCCGGCTGGAACGACGTGCAGCGTTACATCTTCCAGGAGGAATGCGCGCGGGCCAACGCGCCGCGCTTCTTCAACATGGCGGTGCGCATGGTCGGGCCGGTCATCATCCGCTTCGGCACGCCAGCGCAGAAGCAGAAGTACCTGCCGCGCATCCTGTCGGGCGAGGACGTGTGGTGCCAGGGCTATTCGGAGCCCGGCTCGGGCTCCGACCTGGCCTCGCTCAAGACCAGGGCGGTGCGCCAGGCCGACCACTACGTCGTCAACGGCACCAAGATCTGGACCACTTTCGCCCATCACGCCACGGCGATGTTCCTGCTGGTGCGCACCGCCAGCGAGGGCAAGCCGCAGGACGGCATCTCCTTCCTGCTGATCGACGACATCGGCACGCCCGGCCTGACGATCAAGCCGATCATCACCCTGGCCGGCGACCACGAGGTCAACCAGGTGTTCTTCGACAACGTCAAGGTGCCGGTGGCCAACCGCATCGGCGACGAGAACGCCGGCTGGACCGTGGCCAAGTATTTGCTGGAGTTCGAGCGCGGCGGCGACCCCTATTCGCCCGGCCTGCTCAAGGCGCTGGAGAATCTGCGCCACATGGCGGCGCAGGAGAAATCTTCCGACGGCACGCGGCTGGCCGACGATGCCTGTTTCCGCGCCCGCCTGGCCGAGGCCGAGATCGAGGTGCTGGCGCTGGAATATGCCGAGAAGCGCATCATGGCGGCGCTCAGCAACGGCCAGAACCCCGGCGCCGCGTCATCCATGATGAAGGTGCGCGGCTCGGAGACGCTGCAGAAGCTGACCGAGATCGCCATCGAGGCGATCGGCTATTACGCCCAGCCGTTCGAGCCGGAAGCACGGGCGCCGGGCCGCAACGCCGACACCATCGTGCCCGACTACGCCATCACCACGGCGCCGCAATATTTCAACCACCGCGCGGCGTCGATCTATGCCGGGTCCAACGAGATCCAGCGCAACATTCTCGCCAAGCAGATGCTGGGGTTATAGCCATGAGCGTTTCTATCAATCCGATGAGTCTCGAGGGCCGCGTGGTCATGGTGACCGGCGCCGGCCAGGGCATCGGCCGGGCCATCGCCGAGCTGGCGGCCGGGCTGGGCGCCAGGCTGGTGCTGGTCGACGTCAAGCAGCAGGGCATCGGCGCGCTGGCCGAGCAGCTCGGCCCCCAGAAAGCGCGCGCCTTTGCCGGCTCGGTGGCCGATGCCGGCTTCGTGCAGGAGGTGGTGCAAAGCGCGGTCGAGGATTTCGGCGCCATCCACGGCCTGGTCAACAATGCCGGCATCGTGCGCGCGGCGATGATCGACCGGATGCCGGTGGCGACCTGGCAGGCGGTGATCGACGTCAACCTGACCGGGGTGTTCCTGTGCCTGCAGGCAGTGGGTCGGCACATGCTGGAACGCGCCAAGGGTGGAAACAAGGAACCTGGGCGTATCGTCAACATCTCCTCCGACGCCGGGCGGCGCGGCACGGTGGGCCAGATCAATTACGGCGCCGCCAAGTCGGGCGTGCTGGGCATCACCATGAGCGCGGCGCGCGAATGGGCGCAGTCCGGCATCAACGTCAACAGCGTCTGCTTCGGCGTGGTCGAGACGCCGATGACCGAGACCATCCGCGGCGAGAAGTTCCGCGACCGCTACATGGCGCAGATCCCGATGGGCCGCTTCTCTACGCCCGAGGAGGTGGCGCAGCCGGTCTGCTTCCTGCTGTCCGATGCCGCCTCCTACATCACCGGGCAGCACCTGTCGGTCAACGGCGGCTACCAGATCGGCATGTAACGGAAGCGAAGGAGAGCGCGAGATGGGTCAGGTTCAGGGCAAGGTGGCGCTGGTCACCGGCGGCGCGTCGGGCATCGGCGCCGGCTGCGCGCGCAAGCTGGCGCAGGAAGGCGCCCGGGTGATGGTGACCGATATCGACGCGGCGTTGGGCCAGGAGGTGGTGGCCGGCATCATCCGCGCCGGCGGCAGCGCCGCCTTCCTCAGGCACGATGTCACGCAGGAAGACCAGTGGCAGAAGGTGATCGCCGACGTTGTGGCGCGCTGGAGCAAGCTCGACATCCTGGTCAACAATGCCGGCGTCGGCATGGGCGGGCCGATCACCGAGATGAGCCTGGAGGATTGGCGCCGGCAGACCGCGATCAATCTCGACGGCGTGTTCCTGGGCACCAAGCACGCCGCACGCGCGATGCGCGAGAGCAAGGACTATTGCGCGATCGTCAACATGTCGTCGGTGGCCGGCTTCAACGGCGCGCCCATGCTGGCCGGCTACTGCGCCACCAAGGGCGGGGTGCGGCTGTTCACCAAGGCCTGCGCGCTGGAATTCGCCCAGCTCGGCTACAGGATCCGCGTCAACTCGGTTCATCCGGGCATCATCGACACGCCGATCTGGACCAAGATCCCGGCGGGCGGCGCGCAGCTCGATCCCAACGCGCCGCGGCCGAACGCCATGGATCCCAACGCGCTGGCCGCCATGGCTACTCCCATAAAGCGCGCCGGCACGCCGGAGGACATCGCCAACGGCGTGCTCTACCTGGCGTCGGACGCGGCCAGCTACGTCACCGGCACCGAGCTGATCATCGACGGCGGCATGGTAGCGCGCTGAGGGACGCGCCAAGCCGCTCAGCGGCGCAGCGCGGCGACATAGGCCTGGGCGATGGCGGCCGGGCTGTCGCCGCCGGGCCGATACCACACCGGCGTGGCATTGAGCGCCCCCAGTAGCATCAGCCGCAGCAAGCGCCGGTCGCCGCTCCCGGGCAGGGGAAGCGCATCCACCAGGCCGGCGAACAGCTTTTCGTATTCGTCGCGCTGCGCCACCAGCCGGCGGCGCAGCGAGGGCGAGACGCGGCTGAATTCCTGGCGCACCACGGCGGCGAAATCGTCGGCGCCCAGCAGGCACTGCAATTGCGCCACGCAGGCCGCTTCCAGCCGGTGCCAGGGATCGTCCAGGCCGTCGATCGCCGCCGTCGCCGCCTCGATCACCCGGCGCACGCCCAGCCCATGGGTGGCCGCCACCAGCTCCTCCTTGGAGCGGAAATGGTAGTACATCGAGCCGGCCAGCATGCCGGCGGCGCCGGCGATGTCGCGCATCGAGGTGGCTTCGTAGCCGTGCCTGGCGAACAGCCGGGCCGCCACGCGCAGCAGCCGGTCGCGCCGGTTGTCGGCGTGGCGGATCGGCGCCGCCGATTTGCGCGGGGCGGACCGCCGGGTCTTGCGCTGCGCCAAGCAACCTCCGTCATTGGCCAAACGATTGTTTGGTAAACGGCCGTGTGGTAGAAATGGCCGTGGCCCATGATGGAGCGGTCCGATGGCGCTTGTCGAGCCGGCAGCTTACGTATTCGATCTGTCAAACCCGCGCACCAACGCCGATCCCTTCCCGGAATTCGCCCGGTTGCGTGCCGAGGATCCGGTGCACTACTCGCCGCGCATGAAGGCCTGGATCGTCACGCGCTACGACGACGTCAAGAAGGTGGCGCTCGACAATGCCGGCATCTCCGCCGACCGGCTGACGCCGTTCTTCAAGGCCAATCCCGAGTTTCAGCGCAACACGGTGTCGGACCTGATGCGCTACATGAACCACTGGATGGTGTTCCGCGATCCGCCCGACCACACCCGCCTGCGCCGGTTGTTCACCAAGGCCTTCACGCCGACCGCGGTGGCGAACCTGCGGCCCAATATCGTCGAGATCGTCGACCGCCTGATCGTCGGCATGGAGGCCAAGGCCAAACGCGGCGAGACCGTCGACTACATCGCCGATTTCGCCTATCCGCTGCCCGCCACGGTGATCATGGACCTGCTGGGCGTGCCGCGCGGCGATCTCGACCGCGTCAAGGTGTGGTCCGACGACATCGCGCTGTTCATCGGCACCGCGCAGGCGGCCGAGAACAAATACGCCCGCGCCGAACGCGGCGCGACTTTGATGTCCGGCTATTTCCGCGAACTGGTCGAGCAGCGCAAGGCGGCGCCGACCGGCGACATGATCAGCCAGCTTATCGCCGCGCGCGACGAGAAGGAAATCCTGACCACCGACGAGATCATCGGCACCTGCATCCTGCTGCTGTTCGCCGGCCACGAGACCACCACCAACCTGATCGGCAACGGCTTCTACTACTCGATGAAGTTCCGCGACCAGTGGGAGCGGCTGCTGGCCGAGCGCAGCCTGGCGGGGCGCGCGGTCGAGGAATGGCTGCGCTACGACGGCCCGTCCGGCGCGCTGGCGCGGGTCGCCGCGCGCGACGTCGAGCTGGGCGGCCGCACCATCCGGGCCGGGCAGCGCGTGTTCGCCTTCGTCAATTCGGCCAATCGCGATCCCGATCAATTCGCCGACGCCGAGAGCTTCGACGTCGGGCGCAAGGAAAATCCGCACCTGACCTTCGGCCACGGCATCCATTTCTGCCTGGGAGCGCCGCTCGCCCGGCTCGAGGCCCAGATCGCCATCGACATGCTGGCCGAGCGCCTGCCGCGCATCGCGCTCGACACCGCGCAGATCGACTGGAGCGATTCGCTGATCCTGCGCGGCATCAGGAAGTTGCCGGTGCGGCTGAACGGTTGAGGAGGACGACGTGAACCACGAGATCATCCTGGCGGGCGGCGCCCGCACCGCTTTCGGCGATTTCGGCGGATCGCTGAAGGACGTCAGGCTCACCGACATGGCGGCGCATGTCGCCAAGGCCTCGATGCAGCGGGCCGGAATAGCGCCGCAGGACATCGACCACATCGTGTTCGGCGGCACGATGTTCCCGGACAAGGACACGATGTTCAACGCGCGGGTGATCGGCATCAAGGCCGGCCTGCCCGAGGAGGCCAGCGCGCTGGCGGTGATCCGCGCCTGCGGCACCGGTCTGCAGGCGCTGGTTTCGGCCGGCCAGCAGATCCAGACCGGCCATTCGCAGATCGCCGTGGCCGGCGGTGCGGAAAGCTACAGCCGGGTGCCGTATGTCGTGACCAGCGCGCGCTGGGGCAAGAAGCGCGGCCCGCAGGTGCTGGAGGACCAGCTCGACTGGGCCTATCGCTGTCCCTTTACCGACGAGTTCATGGGCGAGACGGCCGAGAACCTGGCTGAGGACTATCAGTACGAGCGCGAGGCAATGGACGATTGGGGCCATATGAGCCAGCAACGCGCCGGCCGTGGCATCGACTCCGGATTCCTGGCCAGGCAGATCGTCCCGATCGACGTGCCCGACGGCAAACGAACCCGCAGCTTCGCGGTCGACGAGTTTCCCCGTCCCGGCATCGGTCGCGACAAGTTGCGCAGCCTCAAGCCGGCGTTCAAGGCCGGCGGCAAGGTCACCGCCGGCAACTCCTCGGGCGTGACCGACGGGGCGGCCTTCCTGGTGGTGGCAGACCGCGCCGCCGCCGAGAGCAAGGGCGTGCGGCCCGAAGCGCGGATCGTCGACTGGGCGACGATCGGCGTACCGCCGCGCATCATGGGGGTGGGGCCCGTGCCCGCCATCGCCAGATTGCTCGAGCGCAACGGCCTCAAGATATCCGATATCGACTACTACGAGATCAACGAGGCCTTCGCGGTGGTCAATTTACATGCCGAGAGGCAGCTCGGCATCCCGCGCGACATCACCAATCTCTATGGCGGCGGCATATCGATCGGCCATCCGCCCGGCGCGACCGGCGTGCGCATGACCATCACCGCCATGCACCATCTGGCCGAGACTGGTGGCAAGTACGCCGCGGTCAGCATGTGCCTGGGCGCCGGCCAGGGCATGGCGATGCTGATCGAGAACCTGGCACGCTAGGCGCCGCCGGCAGGACTGCCCGTCGCTTTCGCCGCGGCCGGGCGCCGCGCGGCCGCGTAAGCTCCGCGCGCCATGAGCTTGCGCGACATGATGCTGGCCTGCCTGGTCTCGGCGATCTGGGGCCTGGCTTTCGTCTTCACCGCCTTCGGGCTGGAGAGCTTCTCCGCGCCGCAGCTCACCGTGCTGCGCTTCGCCATCGCCGCGCTGCCGGCGCTGGTACTGCCGCGACCGGCCATCGGCTGGCGGCTGCTGATCGGCACCGGCCTGTTCCTGTTCGCCGGCCAGTTCCTGCTGCTGTTCTTCGCCTATCGCGCCGGCCTGCCGCCCGGCCTGGCCTCGATCGCGGTGCAGATGCATGTGTTCTTCACGGTGGCGCTGGCAGCGGCGCTGCTGGGCGAGCGGCCGAGCCGCGCGCAGCTCTGCGGCATGGCGATCGCCCTGCTCGGCCTGGTGCTGATCGGCGCGACGATCGGCGGCGACCTGCCGCCGCTGGCGCTGATCCTGGTGCTGGCCGGCGCGCTGAGCTGGGCCATCGGCAATCTGCTGGTCAAGCGCATCGCCCATACGCCCGTGCTGCCGCTGATGGCCTGGCTCAGCCTGGTGCCGCCGCTGCCGGCGCTGGCGCTGTCGCTGGCGATCGACGACACGCCGATCTGGAGCGCGCTGGGCCATGCCGCGCCGCTGTCGCTGCTGGGCGCGCTCTACCTGGGCGTCGTCGCCACGATCGGCGGTTACGGGCTGTGGAGCTTCCTGCTGGCCCGCTACAGCGCCGCCACCGTGGCGCCGTTCGCGCTGCTGTCGCCGCTGACCGGCGTGATCGCCGCCGCCATCGTGTTCGGCGAACGCTTCCCGCCACTACGCTATGCCGGCATGGCGCTGATCCTGTTAGGCTTGGCGGCGGTGCTGGTGCCGGCGTGCGGATCGCGCCGGCCTTAAGGAAAGAGAAAGGGAGAGACATGCGCGCTGTGGTCTGCCGCCGCTGGGGCGGCCCGGAAGATCTGACGATCGAGGACATGGCCGACGCGGCGCTGCAGCCCGATGAAATCCGCATCGCCAACAAGGCCGGCGGCATCTCCTTCGGCTCCTCGCTGCTGATCGCCGGCAAGTACCAGCGCCGCCCCGCCTTCCCGTTCTCGCCCGGCACCGAATGCGCCGGCGACGTGATCGAAATCGGCAGCGCCGTGACCCGCTTCAAGCCGGGCGACAAGGTGGTGGCCTCGCTCGACTGGGGCGGGCTGTCGGAACGGCCGGTGGCGCGCGAAGCCAATACCTTTGCCCTGCCGCGCGGCATGGACTACGCCCCGGCGATCTCCCTGCCCCTGACCTACGCCACCTCGGCGGCGGCGCTGACCTGGCCGCACCTGCTGAACGTCAAGCAAGGCGACTGGCTGCTGGTGCATGGCGCGGGCGGCGGCGTCGGCCTGGCGGCCTGCGAGATCGGACGCATCCTGGGCGCCAATGTGATCGCCACCGCCTCGAGCGAGGAGAAGCGCGCCCAGGCCAGGGCGCATGGCGCGCAGCACATCGTCGACTACACCAAACAGGACTTCCGCGAGGTCGTGCTGGACCTCACCGATGGCCGCGGCGTGCAGGCGATCTACGACCCGGTGGGCGGCGACGTGTTCGACCAGTCGCTGCGCTGCCTGGCGCCGGAGGGACGCATCTGCCCGGTGGGCTTTGCCTCGGGCCGCATCCCCTCGGCGCCGGCCAATATCCTGCTGGTCAAGAACGCCTCGGTGGTCGGGCTGAACTGGGGCTACTATATCGGCTGGAGCCCGCACGATGCGCGCATCGAGTGCTTTCCGCGCGTCAAGGCGCTGATGGACCGGCTGCAAGGCTGGGCCGAGGCCGGCCTGATCAGGCCGGCCGTTTTCGCGACCTACCGGCTGGAGCAGTATGTCGAGGCGTTCCGCAGCGTGATCGACCGCAAGGCGTTCGGCCGCGTCGCCGTCGTGCCGTAAGGCGGTTCAGCTTCCGCTGGGCGGCGGCAGGCGACTGCCGCGCCCCAGGCACTTGAAGAAGCGCGCGAAGCCGGCCAGCACCGCCACTGCACCGATGATGAAGATCTTCTTGGCCGCCAGGATGAAGCCGATGATGACGGCGAAGAAGCCCACCTTCTTCAACGCCACGCCGGCGATCAGCGCGGCGATGCCGTATTCCGCCAGCTTGTCGTTGCCCGGTTCGTACTGGTCGTAACGGTTGCCGTCGGTGAAATTGACCTCGGCCAACACGCTGGGAATGGCGTTTTCGACCTGCTTGAGGCTTTCCATCGGCGCCACGAAGTTCAGCACCAGCACGCCGCGGCGGCCCAGCATGCGGACGTTGTAGTTGAGACTGTCGCCGCCGACCGACCTCAGATGCTTGGCCCAGTGCAGCTTGTGCGCCGCCTTGTCGTAATACGGCGGACGGGCCCAGCCGACCAGTTCGAGTCCCTCGAAGCCTTCCTTGCGACGCTCCTCGTTCTGGTCGCGCACCGATTGCTGCATGCTTTTCAGCAGGTCGGCATAGTCGATCTTCTCGGCGTCGTCGTCGGCGACGTGGCCGTCCTCGGTATAGAACATGATGATCGCCCAGTCGCTGTCCGACAGGGCGTCGAAGCCTTGCGGCACCAGCGCGCCGAGATTGCCCTGGGCCACGTTGGGCGGATTGCCCCAGATATCGACCAGCAGCTTGCGCGTATCCTCCGGGGAGAGATAGGCCAGCCGACGGGCCTCGAAACGGGCCACGCCGTCGGCCAGGCTGACGCTGCCGGTTTGCGGTTTCAGCTCGGCCGCAGCCCGCCGGATCGCCGCCACGCGATCCGCCTGCGACGGCGCCTGCTGCGCCCAAGCCGACGCAGCCACGGCAACCAGCAGCGCGGCTGCCCACGCCAGGAACAATCCCCGCATCGCATCCCCCCGGACCCGCAGGTTGTACTAACGGTCCGAAGATAACCGCAATGGTTGCCGCCAGCAACGCGGTCGGACCGGCGGCGGCCGGTTTATCCGCATGACGCGCGCTTATACATCGGCATGGGCAAGAACGATGGTTGCAAATGATAACGGAGAAGAATACGCCGTGCCGCCGGCCGTCGCGCATCGGTCCCGCATCAGCCTAAAGTATTAGGAAAGGCTCGTTAGCCATTGAATCGAAACGATTCCAGGTTACAAGAAGAGTGGTTGCATCATCGAACGGCCGGCAGATTGGTGTATGGTAAAGGGGCGCTGCAGGCGCGCCAATGGGGGGAGAGGATGACGGTTCAGCAGGTCGATCTGGCATCGGGTCCGAGCGTCGCGACGATCGTCGGCGGACCGATGCTCGCCAAGCCGCGCGGCAAATCGTACCTGTTCGGGCCGGTGCTCGACTTCCTCGGCCTGGGCGGCGGTTCGGTGCTGGCGCTGATCGCCATCCTGCTGATCAAGCCGCCGCAGCAATGGCATGCCGAGGCCGCGACCTGGGCGATGATCCTCGCCATCTTCATCAACAACCCGCACTTCGCCTACTCCTACCAGATCTTCTACGGCAATTTCCGCGAGAAGGCTTTCGGCACGTCCTATTCGCCGCTGCTGCGCGCCCGCTACATCGTCGCCGGCATCGTCGTGCCGATCGTGCTGGCCGCGTTCTTCTACGCCTGCATTCGCAGCGGCGACGATGTGCTGCTGGGCGTTGCCGGCAATGCGATGAGCTTCTTCGTCGGCTGGCACTACGTGAAGCAGGGCTACGGCATGGTGATCGTCGATTCGGTGATGAAGAAGCGCTTCTTCACCGCCTTCGAGAAGAAGATCCTGCTGATCAACGCCTATGCCGTGTGGGCCGCCTCCTGGCTGTCGGTCAACGCCTCGATCCAGGACATCGAATTCTGGGGCCTGCACTACTATCAGTTCGCCGTGCCGGCGATCGTCGTCACCATCGGCACCTATTTCGCCTATGCCTGCGGCGCGCTGACCCTGGGCATGCTGGGGTTGAAGGCGATGCGCGGCGCGGCGCCGCCGATCAACGGCACGCTCGCCTATCTGGTGTCGCTCTATCTGTGGCTGCTGTTCGTGCAGATCAATCCGTTCTTCCTGCTGATCACGCCTGCCTTCCATTCGCTGCAGTACACGGTCGTGGTGTGGCGCTATCGGCTGAACAAGGAAGAAGGACGGCGCAACGCGCTGGCGGCGGCCCGGCCGGAACTGTCGCGCGGCGCGCTGATGCGCGGCTCGCTGCTGCGGCATGCCGGATTCCTGGTGCTGGGCCTGGCACTGGGCGGGCTGGGCTTCTGGATCGTGCCGTCGGCGCTCGATGCGCTGGTGCCCTACCAGAAGGACATCTTCGGCACCGCGCTGTTCCTGTTCATGTTCTGGATCTTCATCAACGTGCACCACTACTTCCTGGACAACGTGATGTGGCGCCGCGAGAACCCGGACACCGGCAAATACCTGTTCGGCAGGGCCTGATCCGGCGCTTCAGCGGCCGGTGAAGCGGGCCGGCCGCTTCTCCAGGAACGAGGCGATGCCCTCGCGGAAATCCTCGCTCTTCATCAGCGGCAGAAGCTGCAGGAAGACGTGATGCACATGGGCGTCGAACGGCTCGCTCCAGCCCATGCGCATCATGCGCTTGGCCGCCTGCACGGCGAGCGGCGCGTTGCCGGCGATCTCCAGCGCCAGGGCGCGCGCCTTGTCGGCGACGGCGGCGGCGTCGACCACATGCGACGCCAGCCCCATCTCCAGGCATTGCTGCGCGTCCAGGGTGCGGCCGGTGAAGATCAGCTCGGCCGCCTTCGACCAGCCCAGTAGCCGCGGCAGGATCCAGGTGCCGCCCGATTCGGGCACCACGCCGCGCTTGACGAAGGCGGCGGCCAGCTTGGCGCCGCGCGCCATGACGCGGATGTCGCAGCCCAGCGCCAGGTCCATGCCGTAGCCCGCGGCCGAGCCGTTGAGCGCGCCGATGGTCGGCTTGTCCATGGCGAACAGCACGGTGGGCGGCGTGTTGCGCAGGTCGAGATTGGTCGGGCCCGCGCCGCTGCCGACCGAGATCGAGTCGCTGCCCTTCTGCTGCGCCTCCAGATTGAGTCCGGCGCAGAAGGCGCGTTCGCCTGCCCCCGTCAGCACCACCGCGCGCACCGCCTCGTCCTCGTTGGCTTCGGTCAGGCGCCTTGTCAGCGCGCCCAGCATCGGGCCGGAAATGGTGTTCATGCGCTGCGGCGCGTTGAGCGTGATCGTCGCCACGCCATCCGCCACGGCATAGAGCACTTCGGTCGTCGCGGTCGATTGGCTGTGATCCATCGCTGCCTCCCCGGCGGTTTCCCGCTATTGTTGTGGCGATCGCCGCAAGGAGCAACCGTCCCAGCATGAGCGTTCCGCCCGCCAGAACCGGCCGCCTGGAGGATGCCCGCTTCCTTACCGGACGCGGCCGCTTCATCGCCGACCGCCAGAGATCCGACATGCTGCATGCCGTGGTGCTGCGCTCGCCCGTCGCCCATGCCCGCATCGGCGGCATCGACACGGCAGCGGCAAAGGCGATGCCCGGCGTGGCCGGCGTGTTCACCGCCGCCGATCTGCAGACACTGGGCCCGCTGGCCTGCCCGGTCGAACTGACCGGCCATGACGGCAAGCGCTTCGTCGAGCCGGCCCGTCCGGTGCTGGCGGGCGCGCAGGCGAAATATGTCGGCGAGGCGGTGGCGCTGGTGGTGGCGCGATCCTTGGACCAGGCGCGCGATGCCGCCGAGGCGATCGCGGTAGCGTACCACGATCTGCCGGCGCTGAGCGATGCGCGTGCCGCGCTCGAGCCGGGCGCACCGCAGATCTGGCCCGAGGCGCCCGGCAATCTGGCGTTCGACTGGCGGCGCGGCGACGAAGCGGCCACCGCCCATGCCTTCGCCCAGGCCGCGCATGTGGTGCGACTCGACACCCGCAACAACCGGCTGGTGGGCGGCGCGCTGGAAACGCGCGGCGCCATTGCCGCCCACGACCCCGCCACCGGCGTCACCACCTTGTGGACACCCTCGCAGGGGGCGCATTTCCTGCGCGACCTGCTGGCCGATCGCGTGTTCGGGGAGCCGCGCGAAAAACTGCGCGTGGTGACCGAAGACGTGGGCGGCGGCTTCGGCCCCAAATTCTATCTCTATGCCGAGCAGGCGCTGATCGTGTGGGCGGCGCGACGCCTGGGCGGCACGGTCTGCTGGCAAGCCGAGCGCGGCGAGAACTTCCTGGCCGAGGCCCACGCGCGCGACCAGTGGACCGAGATGGCGATGGCGCTCGACGCCGAGGGGAAGATCCTGGGACTGCGCGTCGAGGCGATCGCCAATTTCGGCGCCTATGTCTCTTCCTTCGCGCCCGCCATCCCCACCACCGGCATGGCCAAGGTGCTGTCGGGCCTCTACGCCATCCCGGCGATCCACATGCGCATGCGCTGCGCCTTCACCAACACGGTGCCGGTCGATGCCTATCGCGGCGCGGGCAAGCCCGAAACCATCTTCGCCCTGGAGCGGCTGATCGATCTGGCGGCGCAGCGCATCGGGATGGATCGCTTCGAACTGCGCCGCCGCAACCTGATCCGGCCCGATGCCATGCCCTACAAGACCGCGACCGGCGCGATCTACGACAGCGGCGATTTCCCGGCGCTGTTCGAGCGGGCGTTGCTGGCGGCCGACATCGCGGGCTTCGCGGCGCGGCGAGCCGACAGCGAAAGGCGCGGGCTGCGGCGCGGGCTGGGGCTGAGCTGCTACCTGCATGGCACCGGCGGCGCCGCCGACGAGAACGGCGTGGTCGAGATCCATGGCGATGGCCGCATCACGGTGCTGACCGGCACCCAATCGACCGGCCAGGGCCACGAGACGGCCTATGCCCAGGGCGTGGCCCGGGCGCTCGACGTGCCGCTCGAGCGGATCGAGATACGCCAGGGCGACACGGCGGCGATCGGGACCGGCGGCGGCACCGGCGGCTCGTCGTCGACCATCATCAGCGTCACCACCATCCATGCCGCCACCGAGAAGCTGGTCGAGCGCGTCAGGCTGCTGGCCGGCCATCTGCTGGAGGCCGCGCCGCAGGACATCGCCTTGCGCCAAGGCCAGGCGGAGATCGCCGGGACCGACCGGCGGCTGTCGCTGGCCGAACTGGCGCTGCAAGCCGCCGGCGATGCCCTGCCCGAGGCGCTGCGCGGGCCGCTGGAAGGCCGCGCCAGCTTCAAGGACCAGATCGCCTCCTTTCCCAGCGGCGTGATCGTGGCCGAGGTCGAGGTCGATGCCGATACCGGGTCGGTGCGGGTCGACCGCCTGATGGCGGTGCAGGATGTCGGCACGGTGATCAACCAACAGCTGGTCGACGGGCAGATGCATGGCGGCATCGTCCAGGGCCTGGGCCAGGCGCTGACCGAAAACTGCGCCTACGAGGCGCAAAGCGGTCAGCTGATCAGCGGCTCGTTCATGGATTACGGCCTGCCGCGCGCCGACGACACGCCGGCGATCGGATCGCTGACCTTGTCGCTGCCTTCGCCGAACAATTCGCTGGGGATCAAGGGCGTCGGCGAACTCGGACCGATCGGCGCGCCGCCAGCCATCGTCAACGCCATCGTCGACGCAACGAAGGCTCTGGGAGTATCTCATGTGGATATGCCGGTGACGCCACACCGCCTATGGCATACGTTGCTCAGTCGAACGCGCGAGAAACAAACCGACTGATCGCAATTAATCATGACACTTCAGTCATTTGATCGAATTGTCTTAACAAGCCCACAAGCTTGACCGTGTGCTTACTGCAACAGATGAAACATTTTTAGAGGCCAGAACGACGAATCGCCCGCCGATAATCGCGTCCTGATTTTCCGCATGATGGGTGCAAGTATTCTTCAGCCCTAGCCATGCAAAGCACGAATCGCTGGCGGAATATCGCTGTATTTCAAGGCATTTTCCGCGATATCGCAAGGCCGCGAGACAATCATTGCGCGAATGACTTTAGGTCGCCAGTTCGCAGAATCGAACGATGCCGTACGTTCGGCGACCATGCTTAATCCGATATGTGAAGGATGGCGCGTATTTATTGACTTGGTTTACCTTCGTCCATAACCTATTCACAAAGTTGATCGATTGTCAGATAAGACGCGCGGGGGGACACGCGCAGCGAGTTGGGGGACGGTCCAGCAAATGGGCGACCGAGCTATTACCGTTATACTTGCCGACGACCATCGCATGGTTCGCGAGGCCTTGGTGCCGTTCGTGCGCCGGGTCGGCGACGACGTCACGGTGCTCGAGGCGGGCTCCCTGCCCGAAGTGCTCGAACTGGCCGCCAAGCCGGACCAGATCGACCTCATCGTCATCGACCTGTACATGCCGGGCATGCAGGGCATCGCCAGCCTGCGCCAGGTCCGCGAGCGGCGGCCCAACGTGCCGATCGCGGTGCTGTCGGGCTCGGTCAATCCCCAGGACATCGAGAGCGCGCTGGACTTCGGCGCCGCCGGCTACCTGCCCAAGACCATGATCGGCGCGGCCTTCGTCAACGCCCTGTCGCTGGTGCTGAACGGCGAGCGCTTCGTGCCGTCCGAGTTCTACATGGGGCTGCGCGATCGCGGCCCGACCGCCGCCGCCGAGGATCAGGCGTCGGGCGGCAGCAAGGTGCCGGTCGGCCTCACCTCCCGTCAGTGGGCGGTGTTGCGCGAACTGGTGCTGGGCCGCTCCAACAAGGAGATCGCCAAGGCGCTGGGCATCGAGGAGATCACCGTCAAGGTGCATCTGCAGGCGGTGTTCAAGCGGCTGCAGGTTTCCAACCGCACCCAGGCCGCGACCTACGCCATGCAGCGGGGCTGGTTCAGCCGCGCCGAGGATCGCGGCAGAGGCAACGAGCCCCTGCAAGGCTAGCCCGTGTCGTCGTCGCAGCCAGGCGCTACCGGCGCCGCCGCTGCGCCCCCGTCTTCCGACCAGGACCAGAAGCCCGCCGCCGAAGGGGCGGATCGCGCCGGCACGCCCTCCCCTGTCGCCCCAGGCGAGCCGACAGCCGCCGGAACCGGCGAGACGCGCGGCCGCAAAGGCGCCTCCCCGCCCCGCCTGAGCGAAGCGCGCCTGGCCGAGATGCAGCGCCTGGAAACGGTCGGCCGACTGACCGGCGGCGTGGCGCACGACTTCAACAACATCCTCACCGTCGTGATCGGCAATGCCGAGCTGCTGCTGGAAAACCTGCCGCCCGGCGACCCCAGCCGCCACCTGGCCGAGGTGACCCTGGCGGCGGCGCGCTCGGGCGCGGATCTGGTGCGCATGCTGCTGGCCTATTCGCGCAGCCAGCCGCTGCAGCCGGTCGAATTCAACGCCAACATGCTGGTCGAGGAGATGCTCGATCTGCTGGTGCGCTCGCTGGGGGCGCGGATCAGGATCGAGACCGCGCTGGATCCGGCGCTATGGGGCATCCGTGTCGATCGCGCCCAGCTCGGATCGGTGCTGCTCAATCTTGCCGTCAACGCGCGCGACGCCATGCCCCAGGGCGGCGTCCTGCACATCGCCACCCAGAACCTGACGCTCGACAAGCCGGCGGCAGCCGCGGCCAAGCTGGCGGCAGGCGACTATGTCGGCATCGCCGTCGCCGACAGCGGCACGGGAATCGCGCCGGAAGTAGCCGAGCGCGTGTTCGAGCCGTTCTTCACCACCAAGCAACCCGGTCGCGGCAGCGGGCTGGGCCTGGCCATGGTGCAGGGCTTCGTGCGCCAATCCGGCGGCCAGGTGCGTCTGTCGAGCAGGCAGGGCGCCGGCACCGTCGTGCGCCTCTATATGCCGCGCGCGCAGATCCAGCTCGACCTGCCCAATATCGGCGTCGGCGAGGAGATTCGCGTGGCGCGCCAGGGCGAGACGGTGCTGGTGGTCGAGGACAACGAGCGGGTGCGCAACTACGTGGTCGAGCGGCTGCGCCGGCTGGGCTACGGCGTGGTCGCCGCGACCGACGGCAAGTCCGCGCTCCAGGCGCTGCGCAAAGCCGAGCGGGTCGACCTGCTGTTCAGCGACATCGACATGCCGGGACTGGATGGGGCGAAGCTGGCGGAGCGTGCGCGGCGCGCCAGGCCGCGGCTGCGCATCCTCTTTACATCGGCCCACGCCGATGCCGGCAGCGAACCGGACAAGCGCTTCCGCCACGGCCATCGTCTGCTGCTCAAGCCCTATCGCAAGTATGAATTTGCACGGATGGTGCGGATAGCATTGGACGAATTACTATGAAATCTTGTGCGTGGCAAAAAAGTCATAATTTTTAATTGGAACAACCCCTTGTGGATTGAATTTGCCATAAGACTCAAGAGACTCATCCGTTTTGTTGTCAGTCTAAACTAAAGCATTATTCAGCTTTTATAACGATCTACTTAATTATCCAAAGTATTAATTCAACAGCACCAGCGAACTATCTGTCTGGAAAGCTTTTTTTAGCCTGAAAACCGCAGAAAATCAGCGCGTTGCGGCTTGCGCCGCTTCGACTCGGATATTGGGGGAGACAAGGCGGCAAACCCGCCCAGACCCGGTCCGATCTATTCGACCCAGAAGGAGACATCACTAATGCGTTCCACGCTCGTTCGTTTGATGAAGGATGAATCGGGCGCGACCATGATCGAATACGGTCTGATCGCGGCCCTCGTTTCCGTCGCTGCCATCGTCGCGCTGACTTCGCTCGGCACGTCGATCCAGAGCATCTTTGGTGTGGTTTCGACCAAGTTGAGTGCCGCGGCCACCGCCGCTCAGGGTTCGACTCCGAACCCGAACCCGGCGCCGTAAGGACCTCGCAACCAAACCTCGAAAAAGCGGCGCCTTGCCATAACAGGCGGCGCCGTTCCTTTCTCTCGGCCCGCAAGGCCGAAGGACCAAAACGTTCGGACGATGCTCCAGCAGCTGGCGCGACGGTTCCGAACACAAACCGGGCCGTTTGATAACGGTCCAAGGAAGAGCACGGCGGCGCAAGCCGTCATCAACCGGTCGAAACATTCGACCCAGAAGGAGACAGTCAATGCGTTCCTCGTTTATTCGTCTCATGAAGGACGAATCGGGCGCGACCATGATCGAATACGGTCTGATCGCCGCTCTGGTTTCCGTCGCCGCGATCGTCGCGCTGACCTCTCTCGGCAGCTCGATCGAAAGCATCTTCACGGTGGTCTCGACCAAGCTGAGTGCTGCCGCTACCGCAGCCCAGGGCTCGACGCCGAATCCGAACCCGGCGCCGTAGTCTGCCGGCCGTCAGCAATGAGGGAACGGCGCGTGCAACCTCAGAGCGCCCGCCGTTCCCAAAATTCCCAAGAGTTGGGGAGCGTTGGGGAATGTCATGTTTGTCGATGCGGTACTTGCCGTCTATGCCGGGATACTGAGCTGGGCCGCCCTTAGCGACGCCCTGCGGCTGCGCATCCCCAACAACGTGCCGCTGGCTCTGCTGGCGCTGTATCCTCTCTATATTGCGATTTCCCATGGCGACCCGATGCAGGCGCTGGCAGCGGCCGGCCTGGCGGCGGTCGTCTTCCTGGTCGGCTTCTTCTTCTTCGCCCGCGGCTGGATGGGCGGCGGCGACGTCAAGCTGATGAGCGTGGGCGCCCTGTGGGCCGGCCCCGCCCTGCTGCCCGACTTCCTGATCGTGACGGCGCTGGCCGGCGGCGTGCAGGCGCTGCTCAGCCTGGTGCCGCTTTACAAATTCCTCCCGCACTGGGCGACCCTGGCCTTCGCCATGCCCGGCAGCGCCACGTCGCCGGCCGGGGCGACCGCCAGCGCCGATGCCCCGGCCGCGGCCAAGCCGCCGCGCCGGCGCAACCTGCCCTACGGAATTGCCATCGCGATCGGCGGGCTCTACGTCGCGGGCCGGCTGGCCGGCCTGGTCGCGATCTAACAGGAGGATCTTGCCATGCGCTTCGGAAGGATCGGACTGGTGGCAGCGGCCATCGTGCTGGCCATCGGCACCGCCCTGCTGGTGCAGAACTGGCTGGAGTCGCAACGCGCGGCGATGAAGCCGCAAGCCGCCAAGCCGGCGCCGACCGTGCGCGTGCTGGTGGCCAAGAGCGACGTCGCGATCGGCCAGTTCATCACGCCCGACAACGTCAAGTGGATCGAGTGGCCGGTGGCGGGCGTGCAGCCCACCTTCATGGTCGAGGGCAAGCGCGCAGTCAGCGACGTGGCGGGTTCGGTGGTGCGCTACGCCATCGCCGCCGGCGAGCCGATCACCGATGCGCGCATCGTCGCGCCGGGCGATCGCGGCTTCCTGGCCGCCGTGCTGCAGCCGGGCATGCGCGCCGTGTCGGCGCCGGTGACGGTTACGTCGGGCATTTCCGGCTTCATCTTCCCCGGCGACCATGTCGACGTGGTGCTGGTGCATGTGTTCAAGCCCGCCAGCGACGGCGACCGCGAACATCGCGCCGGCGAGACGATCCTCACCAACGTGCGCGTGCTGGCGGTCGACCAGAAGACCGACAGCAAGCCCGGCGAACCGATCGTGGCGCGCACCGTCACGTTCGAGGTCACGCCCAAGCAGGCCGAGACGCTGGCGCTGGTCGCCGACATGGGCAAGCTGTCGCTGTCGCTGCGCAGCCTGACCAACAACGGCGACGACGACAGCAGCGACCGCTCCGTGTCGTCCGGCGACAAGGGCATGATGCACACGACCTTCACGCTGGACAGCGACGCCTCGAGCCTGCTGTCCGGCAGCGGCAAGGGAGGCGGAACCGAACGCGTGACGCTGCTGCGCGGCAGCGGCGCATCGTCGGCGAAACCGCAATGAAGCCCGGCAAGCTGAAAATCGTCGGCGGCCTGGTCGGCCTGGCTTTCGTGGGCGGCGTGATCGTCGCCGCCTCGGCCGACAGTTCGGTCGACTACAACAGCGGACCGATCTGGATCGGCTCGCCGACCGGCACCGCCACGCCAAACGCAGCGGCGGCCAAGCCGCCGGCCAGCGGCGTCAACCTGCCCCGGCTCGAACTGGCTTCGGCCGACACCACTTTCACGCCGTCGCTGTCCGACGCAGCGATTTCGCCGGCCATGGTCAAGGCCGACCGGCCGCCACAGCTCATCGCGCCGATCCTGACGCCGCCGGCGGCGGCGGCGGCCCCAGCGTCAACGCCGGCGGCTGCCACGGCGCCGGACAACGCTCCTGACGCCGACAAGCCTTCCACGGCCGCCGCGCCGGGCGCCGACGACAATACCAGGGCCGCGGCCACGAGCGCCGGCGACGGCAAGCCTCGCACGGACCAGGCGGCAGCGGATGTGAAGTCCGCCGCCGGCAACGGCCCAATGCCGGGAGACCAGCCCAACAAGGACGACAAGCCGACCGCTGCCGGCAACCCGGGCACCGACGCTCCCAAGCCGGTCGACGCCGCCGTCGCGCCGCCTGCCCCGCCGCAGGACGCCGATGCCGGCAAGCCGGTGCAGATGGCGCAGGCGGTGCCGTTCCTGACGCCGCCGAAGGCGGTGATCCCGCAGATCAATCCGGTCGCCCCGCGGCAGACGCAGCTCGCGCCGCCGGCCGGTGGCGGATCGCCCACGCCCACTTCCGCCGCAGCCGGCGCCACCCCGCCCGCCACGCCGGCCAGCGTCACCTTCACCGGAACCTCCGGAAAGGATCTGCGCATCGAGATCAATCGCGGCGCGCTGGTGCGTCTGGATACGCCGGCCGACACCGTGTTCGTCGCCAACCCCGACATCGCCGACATCCAGGTCAAGTCGCCGCGCCTGATCTACGTGTTCGGCAAGCGCGCCGGCGAGACGGTGCTCTATGCCGTCGACGCCAACGACAACCTGCTGCTCAACACCCGCGTGGTGGTCGACCACAATTTGCAGGCGCTGCGCGCCGCCATTTCCAGCGTCGCGCCTGGCAGCGGCGTCAACGTCTCGTCCGCCGGCGACGCGCTGGTGATCGACGGTTCGGTGCGCACCGCGACCCAGGCCGAAGACATCCGCAAGCTGGCCGTGCGCTTCGCGCCCGGCGACGGCGCGGTGGTCAACAACCTGCATGTGGTGGCGCCCAACCAGGTCAATCTGCGGGTCCGCATCGCCGAAGTGTCGCGCGACACGCTCAAGCAGTTCGGCATCAACTGGGAGAACGCGGTCAAGCTCGGCGGCTTCGTGTTCGGCCTGGCCCAGGGCGCCAAGGTCATCGACGACAGCGGCGGCAACAACAACGGCAAGATCATCGTCGGCAACAACGGCACCAACAGCATCGTCGGATCGTTCCGCAGCAGCCATGTCGATCTCAACACGGTGATCGACGCGCTGGCCAACGAAAACCTCGTCACGGTGCTGGCCGAGCCCAACCTCACCGCGATGTCGGGCGAGACCGCCAACTTCCTGGCCGGCGGCGAATTCCCCATTCCGGTCGCCCAGTCGGGCACCAATGCCGGCGCCATCTCGGTCGACTTCAAGAAGTTCGGCGTCAGCCTCGCCTTCACCCCGACCGTGATCGACGGCAACCGCATCAACCTCAGGGTGCGTCCGGAAGTCAGCCAGCTATCGACAGTGGGCTCGGTCACCCTGAATGGCATCACCATTCCGGCGCTGACCACGCGCAACGCGGAGACCACGGTCGAACTGGCCAGCGGCCAGAGCTTCGCCATCGCCGGCCTGCTGCAGCACAATTCGCAGCAGGACGCCAGCAAGACGCCGTTCCTGGGCGACGTGCCGATCCTGGGTGCGCTGTTCAAGTCCGACCGCTACCAGCGCAACGAGACCGAACTGGTCATCGTCGTGACGCCATACCTGGTCAAGCCGGTGTCGGCCAACGCCGTGGCCACGCCGGTCGACGGGCTGACCCCGCCCACCGACGTGCAGCGCATCTTCTACGGCACCAAGAATCAGCAAAAGCTTCCCGAAGCCGGCAACGCGCCGCGCGGCCGCGACGGCAACACGGTGATCGGGCCGGCCGGTTTCCAGCTCGATTGATGGAGCAGTCATGAATACCAGGTTCTCCATCCTTCCGATCGCCGCTCCGTTCGCCGCCCTGCTGCTCCTCGGCGCCTGCGACCTGCAGCCCGACATGAACGTACGGCCCGACTGGACGCCGGTGCAGGCGCCCAAGACCAACCAGGTCTCGGTGGTCCACAACGACGTGGTGATCCCCTTCGCGCCGGGCACCGCGCGGCTGGGCGCCTCCGAAGCGGCGCAGCTCGACCGCTTCCTGGCGCGCGACAGCGCCAACCGTACCCAAGTCTCGGTGCTGGTCGGGCCCAACACCGGTCCCGCCCCGCTGGCCGCCCAGCGCGGCCGCGAGATCCAGACGCAGCTGGCGCGCCGCGGCATCGATTCGACCCTGGTCCATGGCGACAGCGACCGGCTGGCGGTCAACACGGTGCTGGTCTCGATCGACCGCTACGTCGTCACCACGCCGCACTGCCCCGACTTCAGCAAGTCGACCGAGAGCAACTACACCAACACGCCCGACAGCAATTTCGGCTGCGCCACGGCGCAGAATCTGGGCCTGATGGTGGCCGACCCGGCCGATCTGGTGCGCGGCCGGGACCTGGGCCCGCAGGACGGCACGCAGTCGGTGCTGGCCATCCAGCGCTACCGCACGGGCAAAGTGATCAAGCCCGCTACCACCGATACCGGCAGCGGCGGCAGCGGCAGCAGCAGCAGCAGCAGTTCAAGCGGGTCCAACTGATGACCCCCACCGTCCGCCAGGGTCAAAACCTTTCGGACGCCCGGGAAATGCGGCAGATCGGGCGTGCCGCCGCATTCCTGCTGGATGCCGATGCGCCGATCGGCACGGTGCTCAATCGCGCCCTGACGGCGCGCGGCGTCGAATTGACGCTGCACTCCGGCGGGCTGGAGGCGGCGCTGGGCGAGGCCGGCCAGAATTTCGCCTACGACAGCATCATCGTCGACGTGCGCCACGTCGAGGATCCGGTCGAGGACCTGGCGGCGCTGCAGTCGATCCTGCCGCGGCGCTGCCGCATGATCGCCTTCGCCGAACGCCTGACGTCGGACGTCCACCGCGACCTGATCGATGCCGGCGCCTACGCCGTGCTCGACGTCACGCTTCGCCCCGACACGCTCGACGCGATCTTCGGCACGGTGATCCAGACCTCGGACAACAGCAGCCACCACGTCGCCCCTTCGCCGCGCAAACGCGGCCGCGTCGTCGTCCTGCTCGGCACGCGCGGCGGCGTCGGCACCAGCACCGTGGCGGCGGGCCTGGCCTGGCTGATGGCCCAGGAGAGCGGCCGGGAGACCGCGCTGCTGGATCTCGACCCGTTTTTCGGCTCCACCGCCCTGGCGCTGAACATCGACCCGGGCGACGGCATGCGCCAGGCGCTGGAACGTCCGTCCCGACTGGACTCGGTGTTCGTCGACCGCGCCGTGCGCAAGATCGGCGACCGGCTCTACGTGCTGAGCACGGAAAACGCGCTCGAGCAACCGCTCGAAACCGACGACAAGGCGCCGGTGGCGCTGGTCGAGGCGCTGCGCAACCAGTACGAACGCGTGGTGGTCGACCTGCCGCGCGGCCCGCGCGCCTGGCAGGCGGCGGTGCTGACGCGGGCCGACGAGGTGCTGCTGGTCACCGACCTGTCGCTGGCCGGCGCCCGCGACACCATGCGGCTGCTGGCATTCTGCCGCCACTGTTCCAGCTCGTCGCGTATCCGCATCGTCGTGGGCGGCGCGCGCCAGCCGCAGAACGAGATGCTCGATCTCAACGAGTTCCGCCGCGCCGTGGGCGCGCCGGTCGAGCTCAACATTCCATTCGACGCGGCGGCCGCCATGGCGGCGGGCCGGCGCGGCCAGCCGGTGCCCAAGGCCGGTCCGCGCAGTCCCGCCGGCAAGGCCTATCGCACCCTGCTCACCACGCTCGAAGGAGCCGGCGAGAGCCAGGGCAAGGGCCGTCGCCTGTTGCCGTGGCGGCGCTAACAAGGGGGAAGGAAGATGTTCGGAATCGGAGGCGGCCGCGGCACCGGCGGTACCGACGGAACTGACAAGGGGCGGACCTCGAATCTGCCGCGCCGCCTGCCCTCGCTGCGCGTGATCGGCGCCAATGGCGCCAAGGACGGCGAGGAGACGCCCAGGGACACGCTCAAGGAGCCGGCCAAGCCGGAACCCGCTACTGCCCGCATCGGCATCACCGACCAGGTGCTGGGCCATCTGATCGATGCGGCGCGACGCGAATTCTCCACCGCCGCGCGCCGCGCCGCGCCACGCGGCGAGAAGGCGCGGCTGATGGGCGAGCTGGTGGCCAGCCAGCTTTCCGCGTCGGGCGTGCATCTCAATGCGCTGGAACTGCGCGACATGGTGCGGCTGCTGCTGGAGGAGATCGCCAAGCCCGCCGCGCCGGCCGACGCCCCACCCGCCGACGCCGCGCTGGATATCGCCCGCGCCCAGCGCCCCGCCATCCGTCGCGCCGAGCCGGCGTCGGCCGCGCGGCCGGCGGAGCAGCGCCCCGAGGCGGGCAAGACGCCCGGTGCCGCCGGCAAGGCGGCGCCGGCCGCGGCAGCGCCCGCCGCCGCGGGCAAGGACATGCTGCTGGACGAGACCGGCGACAGCCAGCTCTTCTACAGCGTCTATTCGCAATCCGATGCCGGCGCGGTCGATTACAAATCCGCCGAGGCGGCGCGCGATCGCATCCACCCGATGGTGATGGACCGCATCGAGCTGTCCCACGCCACCCGCCTGCCCCGCCACGAACTGGAGCGCCAGCTCACCGAGCTGGTCGCCGACCTGCTGGCCGAACAGCGCCTGCAGATCAACCACGCCGAGCAGACCCATCTGGTGACGATGCTGGTCGACGACATGCTCGGCCTGGGTCCGCTCGAGCCGCTGCTGGCCGACGAGACCATCACCGACATCATGGTCAACGGCCCGCACCAGGTCTATATCGAGCGCAAAGGCAAGCTGCACATGACCGACGTGCGCTTCCGCGACAACGAGCATGTGATGAACATCGCCAAGCGCATCGTGTCGCGGGTCGGTCGCCGCATCGACGAGTCCTCGCCGCTGGTCGACGCCCGCCTGATGGACGGCAGCCGCGTCAACGTCATCGTGCCGCCGCTGGCGATCGACGGCCCCAGCATCTCGATCCGCAAATTCTCCAAGATCAAGCTGTCGCTGGAACGCATGGTCGAGCAGGGCAACATCTCGCCCGCAATGGCCAGGGTGCTGCAGATCGCCGCGCGCTGCCGTCTCAACATCCTGATCTCCGGCGGTACCGGCTCGGGCAAAACCACCCTGCTCAACGCCATGTCGCGCATGATCGACCACGGCGAGCGCATCGTGACCATCGAAGACGCCGCCGAACTCCAGCTGCAGCAGCCGCACGTGGTGCGCCTGGAGACGCGGCCCGCCAGCCTCGAAGGCGCCGGCGAGATCGTCCAGCGCGACCTGGTCAAGAACGCCCTGCGCATGCGTCCCGACCGCATCATCCTGGGCGAGGTGCGCGGATCGGAAGCGCTCGACATGCTGCAGGCCATGAACACCGGCCACGACGGCTCGATGTGTACGGTCCACGCCAACCGCCCGCGCGAGGCGCTGACCCGCCTCGAGAACATGGTCAACATGGCCGGCGCCAACCTGCCGCCGCGCACCATCCGCCAGCAGATCGCCGCCGCGGTCAACGTGGTGGTGCAGATCGCCCGCATGCGCGACGGCGTGCGCCGCATCACCAGCATCATGGAACTGGTCGGCATGGAAGGCGACGTCATCACGGCGCAGGAGCTGTTCACCTACGAATTCGAGAAGGAGGGCGAGAACGGCGAACTGATCGGCACCTTCAAGTCGCACGGCATTCGCCCGCACTTCCTGCCCAAGGCCGGCTTCTACGGCCTGGAGAAGGAACTGATGGAGGTCATATGAGCGCCGATCTCACCTCGCTGATGCCGCTGCTGGTGGGCGGCGCGCTCGGCCTGATCGCGCTGCTGGTCGGGCTGGCGTTCTTCACCGGCCGCACCCGCCGCGTGGTGGCGCTGCCGACACCGATCAAGGACGGCCCGCCGCTGCCCTCGCTGCGTCGCGACGAATCCGACAGCGGCATCACCGCCGTCGATCGCGCCGTCAAGCGCTGGCTGCCGCGCCGCGTCGCCTTGCGCGACCGGCTGGAGCGCACCGGCTACGGCATCTCGGTCGGCAGCTTCGTCATGGTCTGCGGCATCCTGGTCGGCATCATGCTGCTGATCGAAACCCGCATGTTCCAGCTGCCGTTCCTGGCGGCGCTGCTGCTGTCGTTCACCGTCGGCGTCGGCATTCCCTACTTCATCGTCGGCATACTAGGCGCGCGCCGGCTCGACCGGTTCAACCGGCTGTTTCCCGACGGGCTCGACATCATGGTGCGCGGCCTGCGCTCGGGCATGCCGCTGCAGGACAGCATCGCGGTGGTGTCGCGCGAAATCGGCGATCCGGTGGGCAGCGAGTTCCGCCGCGTGCAGCAGGCGGTCGAGTTCGGCCAGCCGCTCGACCTGGCGCTGGCCGATGCCGCGCAGCGCATCAAGACCACCGAGTTCCAGTTCTTCGTCGTCAGCCTGGCGCTGCAGCGCGAGACCGGCGGCAACCTGGGCGAGACGCTGGCCAACCTGTCCGACATATTGCGGCGGCGCCAGCAGATGAAGCTGAAGATCAAGGCGATGTCGTCGGAGGCTCGCGCCAGCGCAGCGATCATCGGCGCCCTGCCCTTCATCATGTTCGGCATCCTGGTGATGGTGAACGAACACTACGTCATGAAGCTGTTCAACGACCCGCGCGGCATGGTGATGATGGGCGTCGGCCTGGTGGCGATCCTGATCGGCATCGGCGTCATGATGAAGATGATGAGGTTCGAGATATGAAGATCGTCGACCTCCTGCCGGCCGGCGTGACGCCGGAAGACGCCGTGGTCGGCATGGCAGCCATGACCGCCGCCGTCACCACGCTGGCGATCTGGAACACGCTGATCGTGCGCGACCGCTTCGGGCCCCGGCTGCGCCTGCTGTCGCGGCGCCGCGCCGCGATGCGCGGCGAATACCTGGCCGGACCGGACGGCTCGACCAACAGCCCGACCATGAACGGCATCCGCCGCCTGGTGGCCAAGCTCAAGCTGATCAAGGGCAAGGATGCCGAGAAGGCCGCCGCGCTGCTGGCCGGCGCCGGCATGCGCACCAAGGACGCGCTGGCCGTCTACCAGTTCATGCGGCTGTGCCTGCCCTTCGCCTTCGGCGCGGTCGGCCTGCTGCTGTTCTACGTGCTGCAGGTGCCCAAGCTCGGCGACGGCCTGCGCGCCTTGCTGACCATGGTGCTGGTCGTGCTCGGCGGCTATGCGCCCAAGGTCTACATCAAGAACGCCACGCACAAGCGGCGTCACCAGCTCACGCGCGCCCTGCCCGACACGCTGGACCTGCTGGTGATCTCGGCCGAGGCCGGCCTCAGCCTGGATGCCGCCTTCAGCCGCGTGTCGAAGGAGCTGGGGCCGGCCTGGCCGGAGATGGCCGACGAGCTGTCGCTGACCGCGATCGAGCTCACCTACCTGTCCGACCGCCGCCGCGCCATGGACAACCTGGCCCAGCGCGTCGACCTGGAATCGATCCGCGCCGTGATCAACACCCTGCGCCAGAGCGAGAAGTACGGCACGCCGCTGGCCCAGTCGCTGCGCGTGCTGAGCGCCGAGTTCCGCAACGCGCGCATGATGAAGGCCGAGGAAAAGGCCGCCCGCCTGCCGGTGCTGATGACGCTGCCGATGGTGCTGTTCATCCTGCCGCCGCTGTTCATCGTGCTGATCGGACCGGCGATCCTCGAAACCATCGATCAGCTTTCCAAGCTGTAGCACCGACCATGGCCGCGCCGCTGACATCGCGTTACGCAATCTGGCGACACTTCCGCCGCCTGGCGGCCGATCGCACGGCCGGCGCCGCCATCGAGTTCGCCTTCGCGGCCCCGCTTCTCATCGTGTTCCTGCTCGGCATCATCGAGGTGGCGATGGCGCTGTTCGCCAGCTCGCTGCTGGAAGCCAGCGTGCGCGAGGCGGCGCGCTACGGCATCACGGGCTACACCTATAGCGGCGTCAGCCGCGAAACGGTGATCCGCAACATCGTGGCCAACGACACGGTCGGCCTGATCGACATCAACAAGGTGACGGTCAGCAGCCTGACCTACAAGTCCTTCACCCAGATCGGCCAGCCCGAGCCCTATACCGACAGCAATCACAACGGCCAATGGGATTCCGGCGAGGCCTATACCGACATCAACGGCAACGGCAAATGGGACGCCGACATGGGCGCATCCGGCGCCGGCGGGCCGGGCGACGTCGTGCTCTACACGGTGTCCTACAGCTGGCCGCTGATCACCGGCTACCTGTCGGACGCCATGGGTCTGCACATCCCGCTCAGCGCCAGCTACGCCGTGCGCAACGAACCGTGGAACCCGGGTTCCTGACCATGGCGCCGACCACGCCCCATAGCCCGCGCGCCGCCACGGCGGGGCTGAAGCACCGCCTGGTGCGGCGCTGCGGCCGGCTGGCCGCGGCGTGGCGCCAGGGCCTGCGACGCCTGCGGCGCGATCGCTCCGGCGCGATCCTGGTCGAATTCGCCATCTGCCTGCCGCTGCTGATGGCGGTGCTGCTCTACGGCGTCGACCTGTCGCGCCTGATCATCGCCAGCCAGAAGATGGATCGCGTCGCCGCCGGCATGGGCGACCTGGTGGCCCAGGCCAATACCCTGAGCAGCACCGACCTGACCAACATCTACGCCGCGGTCAACTACGTCGCCAAGCCGTTCGACTTCACCCATGACGGCGTGGTGATCCTGAGCTCGGTCAGCCTGGTCGGCGGCACGCTCAAGATCAACTGGCAGTCGCGCGGCGGCGGCAGCCTCGACGTCGCCAGCAAGATCGGCGTGTCCGGCGGCACCGCCACCCTGCCCAGCGGGCTGACCATCACCGACAGCAATACGCTGATCGTCGCCGAGGTGTTCTTCAATTTCACGCCGCTGTTCGAACTGCCGCTGGTGCCGGCCAACCAGCTCTACCACACTGCCTTCTTCCGCCCGCGCCTGGGCGACCTGACCACCCTGAACTGACCATGGCCCGCCCCCCCGACCTCGAATCCCCGCGTCTCCGCCTCGATCGGGCGAGCGCCGGCCGCAGGCTGGCCGCAATGGCACGCCGCCTGCGTGGCGACCAGCGCGGCAGCACGGCCATCTTCGTGGCGCTGGGCATGGTGGCGCTGATCGCCGCCATGGGCACGGCGATCGACGCCGGCCGCGGCTATCTGGTGAAGGCCCGCCTGTCGCAGGCGCTCGACGCCGCCGGCCTGGCGGGCGGACGCGTCATTTACGGGGCGTCGCTCAACAGCGACATCCAGATGTTCTTCAATGCCAACTTCCCGACCTCCTATCTCGACGCCACGGTCAGCGGCCCGACCATCTCCGTCAATGCCGATGCCGGCACGATCGATCTCAGCGCCAGCGCCACGGTGCCGACCACCTTCATGCGGCTGGTCGGCCTCAACAGCATGACCATCAAGGCCCAGACCACCGTGCAGCGCACCAATCGGGGCATGGAACTGGTGCTGGTGATGGACAACACCGGCTCGATGGCCTCCAACACCGGCTCCGGCACCCCGACCAAGATCCAGGCCATGAAGGACGCCGCCACCAGCCTGGTGAACATCCTCTACGGCAGCAACGAAACGCAGAACAATTTCTGGGTCGGACTGGTACCTTACGTGGCCACGGTCAACATCGGCACATCGCATACGTCCTGGCTGACGGGCTACAATGCCGCGAGCTATTCGCCCGGCACCTGGAAAGGCTGCGTCGAGGCCCGCTCCTCGCCCTACGAGGAGGACAAGGCGGAGACCCTGCCGTCGTCGGTGAAATGGACGCCCTTCCTGTGGGTGTCGACCAAGGGGATCGTCTACAAGGGCAGCGACGGCAGGATCGCCAAGGATACCAGCGGCAATACGGCCACCGGCGACAACAACTGGACGCCGATCAACGAGACCACGGGTGCAGGCAACAACGCAACGGGCCCCAATCTCGGCTGCGGCCCGGCGATCACGCCGCTGCAGCCCAACAAGAGCACCGTGCTGACCGCGATCAGCGACATGGGGCCATGGAGCCGCGGCGGCACCATGGGCAATCTGGGCCTGGCCTGGGCCTGGCGCGTGCTGAGCCCGACCTGGCGCGGCATGTGGGGCAGTCCCTCGCCGTCCAACCTGCCGCTCGACTACAACACCGCCCTGATCGACAAGGTGGTGGTGATGCTGACCGACGGTGTGAACCAGTGGTACGACTGGGACGGCCATCCCCCTGGCTGCGCCGGCATCCAGAACTGCAAGCTGCCGGCCGATGCCGACTACACCGCCTATGGCCGCCTGTCGGAAAAGCGGCTGGGCACCAGCAGCAACAGCACGGCAACGACAACCATCAATTCGCGCATGACCACGCTGTGCACGGCGATGAAGGCCAAGGGCATCATCATCTACACCATCGTGCTGCAGGAAAACGACACCGCGACACAGAACCTCTACAAGAACTGCGCCACCAAGCCGTCCTATTTCTTCTCTTCGCCCTCCTCCTCCGACCTGGCGGCGATCTTCAAGCAGATCGCCACCCAGCTCTCCAACCTGCGCGTCGCGCAATAGCATCGTCCGGCAGCATCGCCTCGAACCAGCGCGCGACTGGAGGTCATCGCCGCTGGCACAAATAAACGCACAATCGATGCAAATAATTGCACGCCAGCCTTACTCGAATTATTAGCCCTGCCGCGCAAATTCATGATATATAATGGGAAAGTCTGATTGGATTGCATGATGTCTCGATGGCTCCTCCTCGCAACGCTCGCGGTCGCCCTGGGGGCGGCCGTGGGCGGTTGCGCCGAGAGCGATCCGATGAACGCCTCGACTCGCGACGCCAACGGCACCGATGTCGCCAGCTACGGCTCGCTGATGCGGGTGGCCGACGCGACGCGCGTGGCGGGCGACCTGCCCGGCGCGGTGGCGCTCTATCGCCGCGCCGCCACCGCCAAGCCGACCGCGGTCGATCCGCATGTCCGGCTGGGCGAGACGCTGACCCAGATGCGCGCCTACAACGAGGCCATCAACTCGTTCAAATGGGCGCTGCAGCTCGATCCCAAGAACGCCGACGCCATGCGCGGCTGGGGCCATGCCCTGGTCGGGCTCGACCAGTTGCCGCTCGCCGCCACGCAATACCAGGCGGCGCTGGCGATCAACCCCAACGACTACCGCACCCTGAACGGGCTGGGCGTCATCAACGACATGCAGGGCAACCACGCCCAGGCCCAGGGCTACTACCAGCGCGGCCTGCAGATCGCGCCGGGCAATCTGGCGCTGCAGAACAATTACGGCCTGTCGCTGGCGCTGTCGGGCAACTACGACGAATCGATCCGGGTGCTGCGCGCGGTGGCGGTCAATCCGGCGGCGACGGCGCGCAATCGGCTGAACCTGGCGCTGGCCTATGGCCTGGCCAACCAGCCCGACGAGGCGGCGGGCGCCTCGCGCAACGATCTCGACGCGGTGTCGATCCAGCGCAATCTCGAATACTACGCGACCTTGCGCGCCATGAGCCAGGAACAGCGCAGCAGCGCCATCCGCAGCAATCCCAACTACTTCCCGCGCGGCTCGGGTGTCCAGTAGCGGCGTCCAGTAGCGGCGTCCGACGAGGACGCCCGGCAGAGACGCCCGGGAGCTGGCCGCCGCCTAGTCCCTATTCCGCCGGCGCCGGCCGCACCGCGGCCCGCAACTGCCGCTCCGACGGCAGAAAGCTGGCGCAGAGCGCCGCGACGGCGGCAATCCCCGCCAGCACGAACAGCAAGCTGGTGAAACCCGACGCCTTGACGAACGGGCCGAGCAGCCACACCGCGGCCGAGCTGAAGCCGAAGGAGATGGTAAAGCGCATGCCCGAGACGCGCGAGCGCAGCCGGTCGTCGACGAATTTCACGATCATGGCGTCGATGAACGGGATGGCGCCGAACACGAAGATCATGAAGGCCAGCAGCATGACGTAGAACGCCCAGCCCTGGGCCAGTGCGGCCAGCACGAAGAACGGGATCTGCAGCGCCAGGATCGACACGAACAAGGTGCGCAGCGACACCCGGTCGATCAGCTTGCCGACCACGATCTGGGCGAACGACGCAATGGTGTAGACCACCGCCAGCAGAATGCCCAGCGAGGTCGGGTCGTCGACCAGATTGGCCAGGCGATCGCGGATCAGCTGGGTGTTGCCGTTGGTGGTGAAGTTGAACACCAGGTTGCCGCAGATCGCGGTGAAGGTCATGATCAGGAACAGCTTGGCCATCAGCGCATTGGGAATGTCGCTCTTTTTGGCGGCGCGCTTGGCCGGCGCCGCCAGTTCGCGCGGCGCCAGCACGGCAAAGGCGATGCCGGCCAGGATCGACAGGACGCCCGGCACCAGGAAGGCGGCGCGCCAGCCGAAGCGCACCACCAGGAAGCCGGTCAGCAGCGCGGCCACGGCGATGCCCAGATTGCCGGCCAGGCCGTTCAGCCCGATGGTGAAGCCCGGCCGCAGCGTGTTCTGCACCAGCAACGGAATGCCGACCGGGTGGTAGATCGAGGCGAACATGCCCATGAAGGTGAGCGCAGCCGCCATCTGCCACTTGTTCTGGCTCAGCGCCACCAGCATGCCGGCCAGGCCCAGCCCGATGAAGAACACGATCATCATCGGCCGCCGGCCCCACAGATCGCCGAGCCGGCCCGCGGGCAGCGAGCACAGGCCGAAGGCGGTGAAGGCGCCCACCGTGTAGGGCATCAGGTCTTCCCAGCTCGCCAGGCCGAAATCGCGCGCGATGGCCGCCACGGCGGTGGCGAAGACCAGCAGGAACAGGTGATCCAGCGCATGGCCGACATTGAGCAGCAGCGCGGTCGGGCTGAGATTGTTCAGCGGCTCGGTGCCGGAGGCATGGGTGGCGGTGACGGTCATGGCGCAATCCTCGAGCGAACGATTACCGCCGGCACTATAGGGGGAAGCGGCTTGTCCCGCCTTCGCGGATCGGCCTAGAATTGTTGCGAAACGGACAATCCATGGCCAGCCGCCCGCCCCAGCCGCCTGCCGATCGCCCTGCCGCGCCGCGGTCGATCGATCCCCTGGACTACCAGCGGGTGCCGCGGCCGCTGGCCGCCATGGCCAAGGAGTTCAGCGACGGTTTTCGCATCCCGCAGCATGCCCATGAGCGGGCGCAGCTCATCTTCGCCATTCGCGGCGTGATGACGATCGGCACCGCCGCCTCGCGCTATGTGGTGCCGCCGCAGCGAGCGCTGTGGATGCCGTCGGGCATGGCGCATTCGATCCTGATGGCGGGCGACGTGTCGATGCGCACGCTCTATGTCGACGAGAAAGGCGCGCGCGGCCTGCCCGGCGATTGCCGCGTGCTGGCGGTGACGCCGCTGCTGCGCGAGCTGATCGTGCGCGCCACGGCGCTGCCGGTGCTGTACGACGAGCGCGGACCGGACGGGCGCATCATGCACACCATCCTGGACGAGATCGCCACCTTGCAGATCGTGCCGCTCGACCTGCCCATGCCGCAGGACCGCCGCCTGCTCAAGCTGTGCCGGGCGCTGGTGGCCGAGCCGGCCGATGCCCGCACCCTGGAGCAGTTCGCCCAGGCCGCCCATGCCAGCGCCCGTACCCTGGCGCGGCTGTTCCGCGCCGAGACCGGCATGAGCTTCGGCGCCTGGCGCCAGCAGCTGCGCCTGCTCGAGGCGGTGCGGCGCATGGCGGCCGGCGCCGCCGTGACCGAGGTGGCGCTCGATCTGGGCTATGCCAGCCCCTCGGCCTTCGCCGCGATGTTCAGGAAGAGCCTGGGCGTGCCGCCCAGCCGATATTTCGGCCAGGGCGGCTGAGGCGGTTTGCACGGCGTCAAATGCCGCCACTGCCGATACCACCGTTCGCTGCACTGCCCCTGCACTTCGACGCTGCCGGTCGCCTTCGCGC
The DNA here is from genome assembly GCA_964458605.1 of uncultured Hyphomicrobiales bacterium. Taxonomy (GTDB): domain Bacteria; phylum Pseudomonadota; class Alphaproteobacteria; order Reyranellales; family JAQSWP01; genus JBBSNV01. The sequence goes on from CAYWLS010000005.1 coordinate 112,777, forward strand.
GAGCATAAATTGCCAACAGCCCGGCCGGTCGCGTTGTCCGTCTGACCACCGCGCCGGTCGCCGGGACCGGCCGCTTCGGCGGACCCGCCCTACAGCCGATCCTTGTCGCGCATGGCCAGCGACCGGCTCATCTGTTCGGCCGCCTTCTGCAGCCCGGGCAGGAATTTCTTCACCACCGCGTCCTTGCTGAGGCGCGCGCGGTTGAACGAGACGTTGAGGGCGGCGATGACATGGCCCTGGCCGTCCTTGACCGGCACCGACAGGCCGGAAATCTGCTCTTCCAGCTCGCCGTCGATCCAGGAATAGCCGCGCTCGCGGTCGGTGGCGACGATCTTGCGCAGCTTGTCGGGATCGGTGACGGTGGCCTTGGTGAAGGCGCGCAGGTTGACGGTCTTGAAATAGCGGTCGAGCTGTTCGGGCGACAGCCCGGCCAGCAGCACGCGGCCCATCGAGGTGGCATGCGCCGGCAGGCGCGAGCCGACCGACACGCCGATGCTGAGGATACGACGCACCGGGATGCGCAGGATGTAGACGATCTCGGTTTCGTCCAGCACCGACAGCGACACGGTCTCGTTCATCTCGCCCACCAGCCGCTCCAGCATCGGCTGGGCGAAGTTCCACAGCGGCATGGACGAGATGTAGGCGTAGCCCAGCGACATCACCTTGGGGGTCAGGAAATAGAGCCGGCCGGTATGGTCGGCATAGCCCAATTCCTCGAGCGTCAGCAGCAGGCGCCGCGCCCCGGCCCGCGTCAGCCCGGCGCGGGCCGCCACCTGGGTCAGGGTCAGCCGCTCGGCGCCTTCGCCGAAGGCGCGGATCACCCGCAGGCCGCGAGCGAAGCCGTTGACGAACTGGCGCGGCGAGCCGGCATCGGCATCTTCGCTGTTGTCGGCCATGGCGGCGCGGCGCGCGAGCGTGTCCAAACTGGTCCTGGGCATGATGCTCGGTCTTTCCCTGGTCCGGCGAGCGCATCATGGGCAGCCGCGCGCGGCGGACTCGATTTATATGCAGGAGGCGTCCGGGCGGGTCAATCGCAGCTATGGGCCGCTCACGGACGCAGTTGCATCCATATGCTCTTGCCCTTGAAGTATTTTTCGAAGGCGGCGAAGCCGAAATTCTTGCCGAAGCCGGATTGCTTGCAGCCGCCGAATGGGCTGCCGACAGCGAGCGACCGGCCGTGGCTATTCACCCAGAGCATCCCGGCCGGGATGCGCCGCGGTCAGGGCTTGGTCGATATTCACAGTGTGCGCGGCGCCGGCCAGGCCGTAGGTCGAGCGACCGGCCTTGGCCAGGCCCTCCTTGACATCGTCGAAGGTCTGCACGCCAGCACCGAGCCGAACTCCTCCTCCGGCGATTTGCCGCGCGCCTCGATCACGGTGGGCTGGAAATAGGCGCCGCCGCTTCCGCCGTCCTCGCCCGGACCGCCGGCGGTCAGCGGCACGGTGTCGCCGGCGGCGCGGGTGCGCGCCACGATATCGGCGATGCGATCGGCCTGCTTGCGCGAGATGATCGGCGCCAGGGTGGTGCCGATGTTCCACAGGGAACCGGCGGTGGCGTTCTTCATGCGCGCGATCGCTTTGTCGACAAGTTCGTCGGCGATTTGCCGCTGCACCACCAGCCGCGAGCCGCAATGGCGGAGTTGGCCTGCGTTGCGGCCACGCACAAGCCCCGCCGGAAGGGTGGTCCGGCGGGGCTGGCACGGAAGGCGGGGAAACGCCCAGCGCGCGTTGGCGTGAGCGTGGGCCATTTCGATCGTCGAGGGACCGCTTCCCGCGCCGATACGGTTTCGGTTTGCGGGATTGTTCCAGCTACGCCAGCCGGCCGCGCCGGTTCCGCCGCGATCCGGCCGTCATTCACTTATTTATGCCGCCGGACGCCCCCGCCGCGCGACGGGCAACGCGCCACGCGCCAGCGGGCGATACCGCGCCTCCGTATCCAGATACCTGATTTCGTTGACAATTTCGACCGTCTTCAAGCGAACCTTCGAAACTGCGGTCCGTTATCTGGGTGTTCACCGTGAAATGAGGAGATGTCGATGAACGACAAAAAGTCCTATAGCGCGCAGGGTAACCAGGGTAACCCGAGCGACCGGCCGAGCCAGCGCAACGATCAGGTCGGCAAGGATACCGACGGCGACGGCCGCGTGGTCCAGCCGGGTCACAAGCCGGGCGAGATCGACGGCGACAAGCAGCGCCAGAAACAGCAGCAGAACCAGAACCGCTAGGCCGGTTCGCTTCGGCTCCCCGTCCGACGATCCCCAAGCGGTATCGGAAAGACGGGCGGAAAGCCCACGGATCGCAGGATCCGTGGGCTTTTTCATGGACCGGCCGCTGCCCAGTCAGGCAGCGGCGCCATTGCAGCCCCGGCATTTCCGCCGGGACTGGCCGTCCAGCCGCCCCGCGCGCGAGGCCGGGCGGCGTGGCAGAATAAAAAGGCAAACGTCCGCGGCCCATTGCCCGGGCGCCCTCGCAACGAACGCATGTTCACCGGCCGTCTGCGCGCCTTTCCGGGCACCGATCCCTGGCGCGAACAGTATTTCGAGGATCAGCCCGTGCCGCCGGGCGTGACGGTGCCGATCGACGACGCGGCGGCCTGGCAGCTCTTTCCCCGCCACAACTGGATCTACAACAAGCTGCTGATCTGCCGGAGCCAGGGTCTGGCGCACGGCCCGCACGGCACCGAGCCGCCGGCCTATCCGGTGTTCTCCAAGCCGATCTACAACATGCGCGGCATGGGCACCGGCAGCCGGGTGCTGCACGACGAGGCCGAGTACCTGGCCAACCTGCAGCCGGGCTATCTGTGGATGCCGCTGTTCGAAGGCCGGCATGTCTCGACCGACGTGGCGCTGGAACGCGGCCGGCCGGTGTGGTGGCGCCATACCACCGGCAAGCCGGCGGGCGACGGCACGTTCGACTATTGGACCGTACACGCGACGGCCGAGCCGGCGCTGGAAACCTATCTGGCCGGCTGGATCGCCGACCACCTGCAGGAATTCTCCGGCATCGTCAATTTCGAGACCATTGGCGGGCATATCATCGAGTGCCATTTGCGCATGGCCGAGCAATGGATCGACCTCAACGGGCCGGGCTGGCTGGCCGCCGTGGTCGGACTCTATGCCGACGGCGTGTGGCGCTTCGACGACAGCACGCGGCGCGAGGGCTATTCGGTGGTGTTGTTCGGCGCGCATGGCAAGCACTGGCATATCGACCGCCAAGCGGTGGCCCGGCTACTGCCCTGCCCGGGCGTGTCGTCGATCCAGATCACCTTCCTGGACGAGCTGGCGCCGGAGCATCACGCCATGCCCGAGGGCGGCTTCCGGCTGGCGATCGTCAATTGCTGGGACCTGGCCGCCGGCAAGGCGATGCGCGAGACCCTGCGCGGCCTGTTCCGCGCCGACTGACGCCGGCGCGGCGGGGCGGCGTCCCTATTCCATTACCTGGCGCGGGAAATAGCAGCTCACCACCCAGTTGGGCACGTCGACGATCGAGCTGATCTTCAGGTCGGCGCAGACGCTGCACAGCATATAGGCCTCGACCGGCTTGAAGCCGTGCTTCTTGGCCAGCAGCTCGACCATGCCCGACAGCGCAGCGCGTGCGCCCTGCATCAGGTCGGGCCCGATGCCGGTGGTGACCTCGTAGCCCTTGGCGTCGATGTGGTCGTTGACCGAGCCCGCGGTGCGATAGGTCGGGAACTTCAGATTGGCGCGCTTCACCAGGTCGAATTTCAGCGCCACGCCGATCGGACTCTCGATCGCCGTGCCGCACACCTCGCCGTCGCCCTGGGCGGCGTGGGTGTCGCCGACCGAGAACAGCGCGCCCTTGACCTCGATCGGCAAATAGAGCTCGGTGCCTTCGCAGATGTCGCGCACGTCCATGTTGCCGCCGACCCGGCGCGGCGGAATGATCGAGTGATGGCCCGGCTCGACCGGCGCCACGCCGATGGTGCCGGTGAACGGGCGGATCGGCACCCGGCCGCCGGGACCGTACATCGCCGGCGTCCGGCCGTCGGTGGCGTATTTCCAGTGATGCAGCGCTGCGTCGGGGAACTGGTCGGCCAGCAGGCCGAAGCCCGGGATGTTGGCCGTCCAGCCCCAGCCCGTGGGCTTGAAGCCCAGCATGGTGACCTTCAGCGCATCGCCCGGCTCGGCGCCGTCGATATAGACCGGGCCGGTGACCGGGTTGACCCGGCCGAGATCGAGCTTGGTGACGTCGGCCGCGGTCGAATCCGGATTGAGCTGGCCGCCCGAGGCGTCGCGCGTCTCGAACTCGACGCTTTCTCCGGGCGCAATTGTCAGCACCGGCTTGAAGCTGTTGTCCCAGCCGTTATGGCCATGTTCCTTGTGGATGGTGTGCTTGTGGCCGACCATGATCGCCTCCCTGGCTGCGTGATGGATGGCGCGGCGCGCCCCGGCGGCGCCGCCCCGTGATGTGGCTAGAACTGCACGCGCTTGGTCAGCGCGCCATCGACCATCAGATTGGTGCCGGTGACGAAGCTGGCCGCCGGGCTGGCCAGGAACGCCACCGCGTTGGCGATCTCCTCCGGCCGGGCCATGCGGCCCATCGGGTTGGAGGCCAGCGCCGATTTGTAGAGATCGGGCATGCCCTGCTCGATCCTGTGCCACACGCCGTCCTTGAAATAGGTGTTGCCGGGCGACACCACGTTGGCGCGGATGCCCTTGGGCGCGAGCTGGCTGGACAGGCCAGAGGTGTAATGGATCAGCGCCGCCTTCATCGCGCCGTAGGGGCCGGCGGCGAAATCGATCTCGACGCCGGAGACCGAGGAGATCACCACGATCGAGCCGGCCTTGGATTTCTCCAGGTAAGGCATGGCCGCCTCGATGGCGCGCACCGTGCCCATCATGTCGACGTTGAACTCGGCGGCCCAGGAGTCCTCGTCCTTGTTGATGGCCAGCGCGCTGACATTGCACACCACGATGTCGATGCCGCCCAGCGCCTTGGCCGAATCGGCCACCCATTGCTTGAGCGCGGCGCCGTCGGCGATATCGACCGCCGCGCCATAGGCCTTGACGCCCTTGGCCTGCAGCGCCTTGACCGTGGCCTCGACCTCGGCGGCGTTGCGCGCGCAGATCGCCACGTCGGCGCCCTCCATGGCCAGCCGCTCGGCGGCGGCGCGGCCGATGCCCTTGGTGCCGCCGGTGACGATCGCCTTCTTGCCTTTGAGCTCCAGATCCATGGCTGCCTCCCGGTTTGTCTCTTGATCGCCCGTGCCGGGCGAGGGAAAGGAACTATCCCGCCATGCCGACGAACTCGCCCACCATGTCGGGATTGGACAATTGCTCGGGCGTCACCTCGCGGGTGATGGCGCCCTTCTGGATCATCAGGATGCGCTGCGACAGCGCGGCGATGAAGTCGAGATTCTGCTCGACCAGGATCACGGTCAGGCCGCTCTTGGCCTTCAGCCGCTGCAGGGTCTCGACGATCTCGTCGATGATCGAGGGCTGGATGCCTTCGGTCGGCTCGTCCAGCAGCAGCAGCCGCGGCCGGCCGCACAGGCAGCGGGCAATGGCCAGGAGCTGCTGCTCGCCGCCCGACAGGGCCCCGCCCTGGCGGTCGAGCAGGCGCTTGAGCCGCGGGAACTCCTCCAGCACCGTCTCGATCAGCCGCGCATCGTCGCCCTTCTCCTTGGCGCAGCCCATGCGCAGGTTCTCCATGACGCTGAGCGCGGGGAAGATGTCGCGGCCCTGCGGCACGTAGCCCATGCCCAGCCGCGCGCGCCTGTAGGGCGCCAGGTGGGTGACGTCCTGGTCCTGGAAGCGCACCGTGCCGGCGGTGGCCGGCAGGAAGCCCATCAGGGTGCGCAGCAGGCTGGTCTTGCCCATGCCGTTGTGGCCCAGGATGCCGACGAACTCGCCCTCGGCCACCGCAAGGGAGGCGCCGTGCAGCACCGGGATGCGGCCATAGGCGGCGCGGATATTGTCGACCGCCAGCATCGTGCCGCCCATCACGCCACCCGCTTGCCGAGATAGACGTCGCGCACCCGGGGGTCGCGCAGGATGACGTCGACCTGGTCCTCGGCCAGCACGCGGCCCTGGTCCAGCACCGTGACCTTGGAGGCGATCATGCGGATGAACTGCATGTCGTGCTCGACCACGATCAGCGATCGCGTCCGGTTGATGTCGCGGATCAGCGCGGCGGTCTTGTGCACTTCCTCGTGCGTCATGCCGGCGGCCGGCTCGTCGAGCAGGATCAGTTCGGGCTCCGCCGCCAGCAGCACGCCCAGCTCGACCCATTGGCGCTGGCCATGCGCCAACTGGCCGACCAGCCGGTGCGCCACATGGGTAAGATCGGTGCGGGTCAGGATCTCGTCGACCATCCGCTCGGCGGCGCTGCGGCCGCGGGTGCGGCTGGCGCCGATCCAGACATTCTCCCGCACGGTCAGCCCGTCGAACACCGAGGGCACCTGGGTCTTGATGCCGATGCCCAGCCGCGCGATCTCATGGGTATTGGCGTGGGAGATCACCTTGCCGCGATAGAGCACCTGGCCCTCGCTGGGAACGAGCTGGCCGGTCAGCAGCTTGAAGAAGGTCGACTTGCCCGCGCCGTTGGGGCCGATCAGGCAGCGCAGCTCCCCTTCCATGAGCCGGAAGTTCACGCCGCTGACCGCCTGCACGCCGCCGAAGCGCATGCCCAGGTCGCGCGTTTCGAGCAGCACGTTGCCGTCGCCGGCCTGGGGCGAGGCCGCGCTCATGGCAGCTTCTCCGTCTCGAGCTGCTGCACCATGGGAGCGCGGCGCAGCGGCAGCCAGGCGCGGAACAGATCGGCGATGCTGGGCACGATGCCCTTGGGCACCAGCAGCACGAAGGCCAGCAGCACCGCGCCCAGCACCAGGTTGGAATTGCTGAGGTCGATGGTGCCGGCGATCGAGCCCACCACATGGCCGAACTCGCCGCCGCCCAGCGCCTTGTCGATCCAGGCGCCCATGCTCTTGCCGCCCAGTTGCACGGTGCCGAGCCAGGCGGTCAGCCACTGGATGCCGATGCATCCGACGATCGGGCCGATCAGGGTGCCGCGGCCGCCGACGATGACCCAGATGATGATCTGCGCCGACTGGGCCAGGCCGAAGATGGTCGGGCTGACGAAGGCGCCCCAATTGGCGAACAGCACGCCGGCCATGCCGGCGATGGCGCCGCCGATGGTGAAGGTGGCCAGCTTGTAGGCGCGCGCGTCGTAGCCCAGGAACTCGGCGCGGCGCTCGTTCTGGCTGATCGCCACCACGACGCGGCCGAAATGGCTGACCAGCAGCCAGCGCAGGCCGAAATAGGTCAGCAGCAGCAGGCCCATCGACAGGTAGAACATGTCGTTGAGATCGAGCGCGGCGGACGCGTCGAACGGCATGTTGAGCGGCGGGATGGCCGGCACGCCGTTGAAGCCGCCCAGCATGGCGCTGCCGATGTGGTATTCCGGCCCGGCCGTCGAATTGATCGCGTTGAACAGGATCAGGGTCACGGTCAGCGTGATGACGCCGAGATAGACGTCGCTGATGCGGCCGTAGAACATGAAATAGCCCAGCAGCGCGGCGAAGGCGGCGGGCAGCGCGATGCCGGCCAGCGCCGGCACGGTGCTCTCGCCCATGTTGAACATGACGATGGCGTAGGTATAGGCGCCCAGGCCGAAGAAGGCGGCCTGGCCGAAGCACAAGATGCCGCCATAGCCCCACACCAGGCCCAGGCTGAGCGCCAGGATCGCCATGATGAAATAGACCGTGATGTCGAGCAGCGTGGCGAGTTCGACGATCTGCGGCAGCAGGATCAGGGCGGCGATGCCGGCCACGCCGGCGATCGCCAGGCCGGCCAAGGTCCAGGCGCGGTTGGCGGCGGCGTCCATCACAGGCCCTTGCGGAAGAAGCGGCCGGTGATGCCCTGCGGCAGCACGCGGATCAGCACGACGGCGGCGGCCAGCGCCGCCACCACGCCGAACACCGGGGTGGTGAAGTAGATCGCCACTTCCTGGATGGTGGCGAACAGGGTCGAGGCGGAGATGGTGCCGGTCAGGATGGCGGCGCCGCCGCCGATCACGGTGATGAAGGCGCGCGCGATATAGGCCGCGCCGATGGTCGGGATGACGCCGGAGATCGGCGCCAGCAGGCCGCCGGCCAGGCCGGTCAGCGCGGCGCCGATGCCGAAGGTGACGGCATAGACCTTGGGCGGGCTGAGGCCCAGCGCCGCCGCCATGTTGGCGTTCTGCATGGTGCCGCGCGCGAACAGGCCGAGCCGGGTATAGCGCAGCACCAGGAAGATGGCGAACAGCAGCGCCACGGTGATGCCGATCAGCACCAGGCTGTAGATCGAGGTCGAATAGGCCCCGATCGGCGTGGCGCCCAGCGGCGCGGAGATGCCCGCCGTGGTATTGCCGAAGATGGAGGTGACCAGGCCGATCAGGAACAGGCTCAAGCCCCAGGTCGCCAGCATGGTGTCGATCATGCGGCCGTAGAGGAAGCGGATCAGCACCCGCTCCACCACCACGCCGATGATGCCGACCACCACCGGCGCCACCACCAGCATGCTGATCCAGATATTGACGCCCTGCTGGGTGGCGAAGATGGCGCTATAGCCGCCCAGCATGAGGAATTCGCCATGCGCCAGGTTGATCACCCGCATCATGCCGAAGATGATGGCCAGACCGATGCTGATCAGCGCCAGGCTGGCGATGGCGTAGAGCACTTGGATAGCCAGGAACAGGACCAGATCCACGATACGCAATCCCCACTGCAGACGAGCCGGACCTGCGCGCGGCTCCCTGTTCCTATTGTCTCCCCAACCCTGTCGCTTGTGACCTGGATTCTTGCGCCCAGGTATGTCCCGGCCCTGCCGCCCGTCCGGCGCCGCGCGCCGCGCGGTCGCCGGACCCGCGCACAGGGCGCGGGCCCGGCCGGCCGGCTAGAGCTTGATGTTGGTGTTGTACTGCTTGTTGTCGTTGGGGTTCTTGATCAGGTTGCAGACCGCCTCGGTGTCGGTCGGCTTCTGCTGCGGGAAGCTGGCCAGCACCTTGCACTTCTTGTTCTCGACCTCGGCCATGTAGATGTCGAGGATGCAGTGATGGGTCGGCGGATCGATCGTCACCTTGCCCGAGGGGGCGTCGATGCTCAGCCCCTTCTCCAGCGTCTCGATCACCTTCATGCGGTCGATCGACTTGGCCTGCTTGACCGCCTCGGCCCACAGGTAGAAGCCCTGGTAGGTGCCGACCGCCAGGCCGGTGATGTAGGGGTAGTCGGCGCCGAAGCGCTTGTGGAAGCGATCGACGAAGGCCTTGTTGGCCGGGGTGTCGATCTCCTGGAAATAGTTGTAGGCGACGACGATGCCGTTGGCCTCTTCCGGCGCCAGCACGATGTGCTCGTTGCCCAGCGCGAAGGTGGTCGAGGCCATCGGGATCTTCTTGTTCATGCCGGCGGCGGCCCACTGGCGATAGAACGAGATATGCGCGCCGCCGACCAGCGCCGACCACACGTAGTCGGGCTTGGCGGCCTGGATCTTGGCGATCGACGGGCCGAAATTGGTGACGTCGAGCGGGAAGAACTCCACCGCCACCGTCTCGCCGCCGTTGTCCTTGGTGTATTTCTGCACCCACTGCGCGGTGATCTGGCCGTAATTGTAGTCGGCGGCGACGATATAGACCTTCTTGCCCCACTTCTTGATGTTGGCCGGCACCAGCTTCTCGACCTGCTGGGCCGGCGTGGAACCGACGGTGAATTCGTTGCGGTCGCAGACGCCGCCTTCGTACTGGGTGTTGTAGAAATACAGCGTCTTGAAGCGGTCCAGCACCGGGCGGATCACCTCGCGCGAGGCCGAGGTGATGCCGCCATGCACCACCGCGACCTTCTGCTTCAGCGCCGCGTCCTGGGCGTATTGGGTGTAGAGCTGCATGTTGGACTGCGGGTCGTAGTTGACCAGCTCGACCTTCTTGCCCAGCAGGCCGCCGGCGGCGTTGACCTCCTCGACCGCGAGCGTGATGGCGTCGGACATCGGCTTGCCGTAGATGTCGAGACCGCCCGACAGGTCGTGGATCGAACCGACCTTGATGGTGTCCTCGGCGAAGGCGCGCGAGGAAACGATGGCGGGAGCTGCCAGCACGGCGGCCGTGGCGGCGGTGGACTTGAGGAACTGTCTGCGATCGAGCTTGATATCCATTTGAATGTCACCTTATTGCGGGTTGGATATGGTGCAGCGTCCCGCCTCGATAATCCAGTGATTCGCGCAGGACATTACGTCTCTCACCGGTGAAATGCGACATGACACAGTTTTGCGTCTGGACGACCAGCGCGCGTCGCGACCGCCGACGCTGCGACACCTTGAGGATACGCCGCCCGATGGCGCGCCGCATGGCGCCGCTGCCGAACTGCAATCTCGCCGCCATTTAAGGGCAGACTATTTTACTTTTCAAGTAATTTTGCGCCGCGTCGCGAACCGCGCGCCGGCCGCGCCTCAATGCGCGGGAAAGCGCTGCAGGATGCGGAAGTCCAGGCCGTCGGCCTCGGCCAGATAGATATCGGAACGCAGGTGGCGCGCCCGCATCGAGGCGTTGCCGCGCGCGCCGAAACCGGTCAGCCCCTCGCTGGCCTTGCCCAGCGCGGCGACGTCGAAGGCGCCGGCGCGGCGCACCAGCTCGCCGTAGAGCCGCACGCCTTCGTAGCAGGACTGGCCGATGGTGTTGGGCATCGGCGCATCGGCGCCGAAGGCGGCGTAGTAACGATCGAGGAAGGCCTCGTTCTCCGCCGTGCGCATGTTGGACAGATAGCCGGCGGCGAAATAGAGGTTCTCGGCATTGTCGGCACCGATGCCCAGCAGGGTGTTCTCCTCGCTGGCCGCCGACAGGCGCAGCATGTGCCGCGCCAGTCCCGATTCGGCGAAGGCGCGGTTGAAGGCGACGCAGTCGTTGCCGACCATCGACACCAGCACCGCATCGGCGCGCGACTTGCGAATGGCGTCGAGCGTGGCGTCGTAGTCCTCGGTGCCGAACGGCACGAAGGTCTCGCCGACGATCTCGCCGCCGTTCTTGGCGACGTAGCGGCGCGCCGCCTCGTGCGACACGCGCGGCCAGATATAGTCGTTGCCGGCAAGGTACCAGCGCCGCACATGGCGGTGCTCGGCCATCCAGGCGATCGACGGCCGCAACTGCAGCGCCGGCGTCTCGCCGATCATGAACACGCCGGGGGTCTGCTCGCCGCCCTCGTAGACCGGCGTATAGACATAGGGCACCCGCCCGCGCAGCGCGCGCACCAGCGCCAGGCGCACGGCGCTGATATGCATGCCGATCACCGCCTCGGCGCCGCTTTCGGTTACCAGCTTCATGGTCTCTTCGGTGACGATCTCGGGCGAGCAGCCGGCATCGGTGAACAGCAGTTCGACCTCGCGGCCCTCGATGCCGCCGCGGGCGTTGATCTCCTGCGAGGCCAGCAGCGCGCTGGTCTGGCAGGACGGCCCCCACAATCCGGCCGGGCCGCTGAGCGGCGCCAGCAAGGCGATGCGCAGCTTGTCGAAACGACGGCGCGGCCCAGGCGTGAAATCGGGATGCAGGCTGCGCCGCGCCAGACGCCGTTCGATCAGCACATTGGGCGGCACGACGCGACCGGCCGCCGCGCCGGCGATGCCCCGCGCGCCGTTGCCGTGCCACAGCCGGGCCATGTCCCTGGCCGCTCGACCGATCGATTTGCTGGCCGACATTGCCATGTCGTCCCCGCCCCGTTTGTCAGCAAACCGTAGCACCCGGCTGGATGCTTGAAAAGTCAAACTCTTTGGCTCATATAGGACGGCCAAGAGAACCGCCGTAAAAAGCAACCAACGCCATGAAACAAGCCGCCAAGCAAGCCGCCAGGCCCGCCGAGAAATCACCGCGCAACCGCCCGATCGCCGACTACCTGGCCTATCTGCTGACCCAGGCCGAGCGGCAGATCAACCAGCGGCTGGACGTCGAATTCAAGGCCGAGGGGGTACCGGTCGAACAGTGGCGCATCCTCAAGCTGCTGGCCGAGCGCAACGGCCGCTCGATGGTCGACCTGGCGCAGGCGGCGTTGCTGAAGCACCCGACCCTGACCAAGACCATCGACCGCATGATCTCCCAGGCGCTGGTCTATCGCCGCGCCGACCGCGGCGACGGACGCAAGGTGCTGATCTTCGTTTCCGAGCGCGGCAAGCAGGTCAACGAGCGGCTCAACCGGCTGGCCAATCTGCACCAGGACGAGATTGTGGAAAGCTGCGGCAACCGCGACGCCGAGGAGTTGAAGCGCCTGCTCGAGGGGCTAATCAAAAGGACGGCGTAAAAATCGTCACCCCGGCCGAGCGCAGCGAGAGCCGGAGCCCATGTCGCGCCACAACAGAGTTTTCCTAGGGCGGCGGCTGCAAGCTGTCGTAAAGATCGACCCAGTGCAGGTTCGCCTTTTCGATCAGCTCGATCTTCCACTGTGGTAGCCACTTCTTCAGCCGTATCTCCTGCGCGATGGCGCCTTCGGCTGTCGCATAATTCTCATACCAGACCAGCAGCGTAATGTTGTGGGTCTTGGTAAAGCCCTCGACAGCTTTGCTGCGATGCTCCCAGATGCGCCGAGCGATATCATTGGTCACGCCGACATAGAGCGTTCCATGCGGCTTATTGGTTGGGATGTACACGAAGTAGCTGCGGTCTTGCATAGCAGCAGATTACCAACTCTCTACTGCTCTAGGCCGTTCGTTGTATCGACATGGACCCCGGGGTCTCGCTGACGCTCGCCCCGGGGTGACGAATCTCAAGTCACCGCTTCTGCCAATCCCCCAACTGCTCGACCGCATGGGCGGCGCGGATGGTGGCGGCTTCGTCGAAGTGTTTGCCCACCAGCATGATGCCGATCGGCAGGCCGTCGACCGTGCCGCAGGGCGCGGTGAAGGCCGGGTGGCCGGACACGTCGAACGGACAGGTGTTCTGCTGCATGTTCAACGCCAGGTCGACATAGTCCTCGCGGCTGGCATCGAGGCCGGGAATCTTGGTCGCCGGGAACGGCAGGGTCGGCATGGCCAGCACGTCGTATTTCCGCAGCGCCGCGTCGTAGGCGGCGCGCAGCCCGACGCGCAGGTTCTGCGCCTTGGCGTGGTAGCGGTTGTGGTAGTGGGTGTGCATGTAGTCGCCCAGCAGCAACACGAGTTTCACCGTCTCCGAGACATCGTCGGCGCGGGCCCGCCAGCCGCGCGCGAAAGCCTCCTGCAGGGAGGTGGTGTAGTAGCCCATCCAGTTGTTGCCCATGGCGTAGCCCTTGATCATCATCTCGGCCGCGCCTTCCAGGATCACCCCGGTCCAGATATGCGGCGCGTCGAGATGCTCGGGGATCGACACCGCCTCGACGATGGCGCCGGCCTTCTTCAATGCCGCCAAGGTCTGCTTCACCTTCCTGTCGGTCTGCGGCGTCAGCCTGTTGCCGGTGGGATGGCCGAAACCCTGCGGCAGCACGCCGATCTTCAGGCCCCTGACGCTCTTCTTCAGCGCCCCGCGATAGTCGCCGACGGCGGCGTTGATGGTGCGCGGATCGTGCGGATCGGGCCCGGCAATGACGCTCAGCAGCAGCGCCACGCTCTCGACGCTGTCGCAGATCGGCCCGCAGTGATCGACCGAATAGGAGATCGGCATGCTGCCGGTGGTCGGCACCAGGCCCCAGGTGGGCTTCAGCCCGTAGACGCCGCACCAGCCGGAGGGCGTGCGGATCGAGCCGCCCTGGTCGCCGCCGATCGCCATCGTTACCTCGCCCGCCGCCACCAGCGCGGCGCTGCCGCCGGACGAGCCGCCGGCCGAATGGGCGGGATTGCGCGGGTTGCGGATCGGCCCGGTGGCGCAGGTGTGGCTGCCGGCGGAGAAGCACAGATCCTCGCAGGCCGCCTTGCCGGCGATGGTGCCGCCGGCCTCGAGGATGCGCGTCACCACTGTGGCGTCGATATCGGGCACGTAGCCTTCGAGCAGCCGCGAGCCGTTCATCATCGGCACGCCGGCGACGCAGATATTGTCCTTGATGGCGACGCGCTTGCCGGCAAGCGGCCCCTTGGCCGCGCCGGCGATGTCGCATTTCCAGTACCAGGCGTTGAACGGATTGTCCTTCACGTCCGGCCGATGGCCCGGCGTGCGCGGATAGGCGACCGGCAGCTTGGGCTCGGCCAGCTCGTCGAGCCGCGCATAGGACGCCATCGAGCCCGCCATCAGGCCACGGAACGACACCGCGTCCTCCTGGGTCAGGGTCAGGCCGAATTTGCGGCCGATGGCGATGAGCTGCTCGGGCGTGGGCAGGCGCGGCGGAATGGACATGCTTTCTCCTACTGGCTGGCGCGAGCCGCGGCGAGCGGCCGGCGCTGGCGGAACCGAGCCGGATTAGACGGCGCTTTATTTTACTTTTCAATCAATTTTGCCCCAGGGCATAATGCGGCGACGCCAACCGCATTTCGCCATTTCGGAGGGAGCATCATGACGATCAAGCGCGCCACTTTGGGCCAGTTGCAGGACATCGCCCGCGATCTGGGCATCACCATGACCGACGAGCGCGCCGCCGAATTCCTCGGCCTGATGCAGGGCAATTTCGACGCCTACGAGATCCTCGAGCAGATGCCGGACTACAAGCCGGTGGTGAAGTATCCGCGCACGCCCGGCTATCGGCCCGAGGGCGCGGAGAACAAATACAACGCCTGGTACGTCAAGAGCACGGTCAAGGGCGCCGATTCGGGCAAGCTCAAAGGCAAGACCGTGGTGCTGAAGGACAATGTCTGCCTGGCCGGCGTGCCGATGATGAACGGCGCCTCGACCCTGGAAGGCTACACGCCCGACATCGACGCCACCATCGTCACGCGCATCCTCGACGCCGGCGGCACCATCGTCGGCAAGGCGCATTGCGAATTCTTCTGCCTGTCCGGCGGCAGCCACACCAACGCCATTGCCCCGGTGCACAACCCGTGGAAGATGGGCCACTCCGCCGGCGGCTCCTCCTCGGGCTCGGGCGCGCTGGTGGCGGCGGGCGAGGTCGATATGGCGATCGGCGGCGACCAGGGCGGCTCGATCCGCATGCCCTCCTCGTTCTGCGGCATCTACGGCATGAAGCCGACCCACGGCCTGGTGCCCTATACCGGGGTGATGCCGATCGAAGCCACGATCGATCACACCGGACCGATGACCAAGGACGTGGCCGACAACGCGCTGATGCTGGAGGTGCTGGCCGGCGAGGACGGACTCGACCCGCGCCAATACGCGCCCAAGGTGCACGACTACACCAAGGCGCTGGGCAAGGACGTCAAGGGCCTGAAGATCGCCGTGGTCAAGCAGGGCTTCGGCCACGCCAATTCGGAGAAGGATGTCGACGACTGCGTGCGCGCCGGCGCCGCGCACTTCAAGACGCTGGGCGCCACGGTCGAGGAGATCGACCTGCCGATGCATGCGCTGGGCCCGGTGATCTGGACGCCGGTGGCGCTGGAAGGCCTGCAGGCGCAGATGATGTGGGGCAATGGCATGGGCTACAACTGGAAGGGGCTCTACACCACCAGCCTGCTCGACGCCCACGCCAACTGGCGCGCCAGGGCCGACGAGCTGTCGGACAGCCTGAAGATCTCGATGTTCGTCGGCGAATATTTCATCAAGCACTATCGCGGCCACTACTACGCCAAGGCGCAGAACCTGGCGCGCAAGCTGAAGGCGGCCTACGACGCGGTGCTGGGCCAGTACGACCTGCTGCTGATGCCGACCCTGCCGGTCAAGTCGACGCCGATCCCGCCGGCCGACGCGCCGCTGGCGCTCTACCTGCAGCGCGCCTTCGAGATGATCGGCAACACCGCGCCGTTCGACGTCACCGGCCACCCGTCGATGACCATTCCCTGCGGCCTGCGCGAGGGCCTGCCGGTCGGGCTGATGCTGACGGGCAGGAGCTACGACGAGCCGACCATCTATCGCGCCGCCCATGCCTTCGAGCAGAGCGGCGACTGGAAGAAGATGTAAAGCGTCCGCGACCGACGAATACCGACCGGCCTCGCCCAGACGGCGGGGCCGGTGCCAACTCAAATGTTAGTCAAAGCCGCTGCGATAGGCGGGCTTTGGCGTGGCGGTCTCTCCAGACGCGCTCGAACGCCTCGCGGCTGATTTCGACGGGCTCAAATACCGGATTGCTGGCGATCTCGGCAAGGGGCGGCACCGGATAGACGCCTAGACCGGTATCGCCGACTTCTCCGGTCGCATCGGCATAGCCGCAGCTTCCATCGGCATGAAGCTCGACCTTGCGAACCTCATAGCGCTCCTCGTCCAGCTCGCTATAGAGCCAGACCGGCAGATCGGCGTCGGAATGGATCCATTTGACCTTGATATCGCGCATAATGATCTATCAATATATTTACATTCCGCTTCGACGCCACTGCATGCATGGCCAAGACTGACGAATCGCTGAGCAAATATCTCAGCTACATCCTGCGCCACCGGCCCGACGAGATCGGGCTGCAGCTCGATGGGCAGGGTTGGGCCGCGGTGGCGGAACTGCTGGCCAAGAGCGCGGCGCACGGCCGCCCTATCGACTTCGGCGCTTTGGTGAATGTCGTCGAGAACGGAGCCAAGAGCCTCGTCCTTGTCCGAAAACCGGACTCGGATCCGCGCATTGCAAGGGCATTCCGTCCCGATCGAGCTTGGCTTGCAGCCGGTGCAGCCGCCCGCGCTTCTGTACCACGGCACCGCCTTGAAGTTTCTCGATTCGATCCTGCGGACAGGGCTGGCGAAACAGGCGCGCCATCACGTCCATTTGTCGAGCACGCCGGACAGCGCCTGGATCGTCGGGCGCCGACGCGGCAAGGCCGCGATACTCCAAATACAGGCGGAACGGATGCACCGCGACGGTTTTGCGTTCATGCGAGCCGAGAACGACGTCTGGCTGACCGATGCCGTGCCGACGAAGTATTTCAAACTGCTAGCTCAAGATTGAGCCGCGGCGGCGATAGTGGACTCTGGCGATAGTGGACTCTAGAGCCCGACGCTCGCTTCAGGAACCGACTTTGTCACCCCCCGCATCAGCGTTTTGACCTCCGCCCGCTTCATGATAAGCCGAACTGGGCCTTGAATTCGCTCTCGCTGATGACGCTGACGGGTAGAAACAGCGACTTGTCGTCGGGATCGCGCAAGCCATCGATGTTCAACATGTGCGGCGTCGGCGGATAGGTGCACACGACCTGGGCCACGAACGCTTTGCCCGCCAGATCGGGATTGTCCTTGGCCGCGCGGCCGGCTTCGGCGAAGTGCATGCACAGCCCCGGCTTCTTGTGTAGCAGTTCCTCACGCTCACGCGGATCGCCGATCGGCTCGTTGTCGAAGATCACCAGCGCCAGGCGGTGGTCGTCGTTGGGCAGCCGCACCACCATGTCGATCGCATCGCTTCTCAGGCTCATGGTTTCACCGAAAGATAAGAGTTCGGATGGATTGGCATCGGTCAGGCATCAATACCGATCGCGCAGCGACGGCAGATCGCGCGGCACGAAGCCATGACGCTCTCGGAATTCGGCCTCGGTCACGAACTCGACCGGCAACACGATATCAGGGTATGTCGGATCGCTTACCGATGTGATCGCGCGCATTGCCGGGGTCGGCATCGCGGCATAGACAACTTCGATCAACGGCCTATCGCTAGAGAACACATAATTATATTCCTCGAAGTCCCCCGAGGCGACACGAGCGGCGCAGCGCAGCAGCTTTTCATGCAGCGTTGCCTCTCGCTGTGCGGCGCTGGCCACTCGGCCGTCATCCAGCACTACAATAGTGCCGCCGAGTTGCTGGCCCTTGACGTGCACAAGGAGATCTCCGGGAGATCGCCCGATCCACGTCAGCCATTCGACGCCCAGCTTGATCCGTTGCTGAACCTCATTTAGGGACAAAATTGTATACGACTCGTTACCGGCCCAGACATCATCCCATGCTGGTAAGTGGAGCAGAAGAGGATCAGGACTTCTTCCTCTATAGGCCAATTGCGTGATGAACGGCCGAGGCGTCCCTGTCGCCGTTGCTAGATTTGCACGATCTTCGGGCAAGTCCCACTCAGATTCGGGCTCGCCGTCAAAATAGAGTTCCAGCCACGCCAAGTCATCAACATTACAATGCAAGACATTATTCCATGCATAGGTTTCTCCAAAATTCCGAAAGCACGCCGTAAGGACGCCGATATCCAGCGGCTTTTTGGAGAAGAAGAAAAAAGAGTTCGCCACGTTGAATCCTCAATCTCACTTAAATTTATCCAATAAATCCTGACGATTTTTGATAGGTGTATGGCCTTTACCAGCGATAGATTTCTCCGCGTGCCCCATATTGCGACTATACCCAATCCCGGGCAATCCAGACACACTCACCGCGCGATCAAGTTGCTCCGCAAGTCCACTGGCGCTGCTGCTTTCTTCAATGACATATTTCCTCGTGACGATATCAACTTCTTTTCTTAAAAGCGGGTTGTTCAAATCGATGATGAAGCAATGCACGCAGACCACTTCGTTTGGGTGGTTTTTCTCAATCTCATTGGCGAGCCCGGCTACTCGGCGCTGTGACCTGTTTTGGCCTGCATCAATCGCCGTTGCTTGAAATGATCTCGTGCCATCTGCACTACGCACTTCGCTGCCCTTATCCGCCCGCCAAAGAAACTGGCCAGGTGATTTTGTCGAAGTCGAAGGCATCGGCAACAGAATCGTATCGGGCTTGTAAGCTGCGGCAAATTTCGCCACATCCGCTTCGGTCTTGATCAAGCCTGCCGACTGAAATGCCTTCATCTGGTCGGCGAAATCGACATGGTAAGCCGGATCGATGGCGCGCTTCCATGCCGCCGCCGGACTACCCCATCCGGGCAGCGGCGGCGTTGGGCTTGGCAATGGTCTGCGCGGCGCACCCGGCGGCAGGTCAGTTGACGGCTTCGCCCCCGCCGTCACACCCGGCTGCCCGACACTCCCCGGAGATTGACCACCCGGGCTCGGCTGCCCGGACGACGACGATGCAGCACTCGCTGTACCTGGCTTTCTCGGCGGCACCGCAGCGGACCCGCCACCGCCGCTGTCGCCGCCGGCCGGGGCGCGGGCGATGCGGCTGCCGAAGCCGCCCATCATTCCCAGGCCGAAGCCGGTGAAGCCAGCCATCAGCGAATCGATGCCGATCTGAGACCAGGGCACTTCCTCGCCCCATCGCTCCCGCCATGGCTTGGTCAGCGATTCGCTGGCGGCGGTCTTTGCGCTGACCGCCGCGCCGGTCTTCAGGGCGTCGAGGGCGATTCTTCCGCCCTGCGTCTTGACGACGTTGGCGAGTTCGCCGCTGCCGATCGCCCGCAGCACGCTGGGAATGCCGATCCGGGCGATGTTGAAGATCTGCTTGCCGGCCATCCCCAGCGGAACGATGTTGGTCGGGTCGCTGACGAAGCCCAGCGTCTTGCCCGCCGCGCGAATGAACGGATCGTCCGGCGCATGGCCGATCTGATAGATCCGGTCTTGCATGGCGTCGAACAGGTCGGCCTTGGCTCGCGCTCGCTCCCGCGTCATGAACGGCTCGAACGGCATGGCGCGCTTCAGCTCGGGATCGTTGTTCCACTCCTCTTCGGTCAGGAACTCCACGCCCATGCCGCGCAGCGCCTGTTCGATTTCCGCCTGCTTGGCCTTTCGCTGGTCTTCCGGCAGCGCCGCCAGGTACGACGCGAAGCCCTGCCGCACGTCGATCGGCCAGGGGAAACTGGCGATCTGGTCGGGCTTGCGCTCCCCGTTGAGGACGAGGCCGTAGAGGCGCTTCGTCTTCTCCGCGTCGAGCTGCTGGATTGCCGAAGGCGGCAAGGCGATCTCGTCGAGACCGCGGCCAACCCATTGGTGGAAGCCTTGCCCTATCTCGGCGCCGAAATAGCGAAAAGTCGGCGCCACATAAGGCTTGCTGTTCACAACGGCTTCGATATCGCTTGCCGACACCGTCGAGGCTGGCGCCGGCGGCGCAGCGGGTGACGGCGGCGACGCAGCCGTCGAGCCGCTGGCCGGGATGGTCGATGGATGGTCGCCATCGCCGCTGGCGATCGGACCGATGTCGCCGCCCGGAGGCGTGCCAGCGGCGCCGCCACCGGCGATGTCGTCGCCGCTGTCCTTGGCAGCGATATAGTTGGCGCCGGCATCGGTGACGGCGGCGAGCCTGGCATAGGTCGCCGGATCGACCTGGCCGGCGGCCTGGGCCAGCACGATCCGCGCGCCGGGCACATTGCCGCTGTCGAACTGGCTGGCGATCGCCGCGCCGAACAGATGGCCGTTCCATTCGCTGGCGCGGCGATTGGTTTCCTGCGCGCTCCAGCCGTTGCGCTGGCCGATCTTGCGCCATTCGCCATCGCCGCGCGCCACCGCCAGATCGAGCCGGAACGGATCGTGGCTCCAGTAATGCGCATCGTGCAGATCGGCCGCCAGTGTGCCGAGCGATCCCAGGTCGAGCATCTGGCGATGCTGGCCAATGCGATAGCTTTGGCCGTCCTGCAGGTGCTCCTCATGCGCCTGGTCCAGGCGCGGCTGCAGCAGCGGCAGCACTGCCGGCGAAACGCTGGCGATGGCCTGGTCGCGATGGCTTTCCAAGGTGTTTCGATAGGTGTCGTAGGCGTCGGCCGCGCCGTTCTGGCCGCTCTGGCTGCCGTAATCGCCCAGCGCCGTCAGCGCGGCGCGGCGATAGACGTTCAGCGCGTCGTTGGCGGCGCTGTCATTGGCCCTAAGACGTCGGTCGAGCGAATAGGTGCGGTACGGGTCCGGCCCGGCCGGAGCGGTGCCGGACGAGACCGGATCGAACGGGATGATGTCGGTGCCGGGATCGAGGGCGGTGTCGGGATCGGGAGGGGCGAAGATAAGGGCCATGCGCGTCGCGAGCGTTGGATGGGGTCCGCCCATACAGCGCCACCGCCCGGCGTCATGCGATCTTCAATTGTTCACAGCCCCGCACCGCCGCAGACCGAAGCGACGGCGCGCGAAAAATCGATTCGCAATGCTCCGGTCAGCCGATCTCTTTCAGATCCCGCACATAGCGCTGCCAGCGCTGCACATAGCTCAGCGCCGAGCCCTGCAGGAAGTTGGCCATGCCGGGATCGAGGGTACGCATCACCTTGGCCGGGCTGCCGACGATCAGCGAGAAGTCGGGGAACACCTTGCCCTCGGTCACCAGCGCGTTGGCGCCGACGATGCAGTTGTTGCCGATCTTCACGTCGTTGAGGATGGTGGCGCCCATGCCGATCAGCGAATTGTCGCCCACCGTGCAGCCATGCAGGATGGCGTGATGGCCGATGGTGCAGCCCTTGCCGATGCTGAGCGGCTTGCCGGGATCGGTGTGCATCATCACGTTCTCCTGCACGTTGGATCCCTCGCCGATCGTGATCGGCTCGTTGTCGCCGCGCAGCACGGCGCCGAACCAGATCCCGACATCTTTGCCCAGGGTGACCTGGCCGATGACATGCGCACCCGGCGCGATCCAGAATTCGCCGGCGGCCGGCACGGTCGGGCGGTGTGCGCCCAGCGCATAAAGGGTCATGATCCTCACTCCCGGTTGATCGCGACCGCCCGTCCATGGGGCGTCGCGCAAGGCGTTGGTCGTTTTACCGTTTCGACTGCAGAAAAGCCCGCACAAAACGGCGCGAAATTCGCCATTTTGCCGTCGCCGCAACGGCGCTAGATTGCCGCCAACCAACATTACCGTTCGCGCCCGACCCTGTCGCCCGCGGCCATCGCGAAATCGGAGGAGCCCATGTCCGACCTGCCCGCATCCATCGATATCGAAGAGCAAGGCCCGCGCGAGGGTTTCCAGATCGAGCCCGGCCCGATCGCCACGCCGGACAAGATCGCGCTGATCGACGCGCTGTCGGCCACCGGGCTGAAGCGCATCCAGGTCGCCTCCTTCGTCAACACCAGGCTGGTGCCCGGCTGGGCCGATGCCGAAGCGGTGGTGGCCGGCTTCGCGCCCAAGCCCGGCGTCAAATACACCGCCCTGTTCTTCAACGAGAGCGGCATGAAGCGCGCCATGGCGTTCCACAACCGCCTGACCCTGGAAGGCTATGTGGCGATGTCCGCCTCCGAGGCGTTCCTGGTCAAGAACATGCATCGCCAGCGCGAGGCCCATCTGGAGGCGCAGCGCGCCACCATTCGCAGCCACCAGGCGGCCGGCGTGCCGATCAACGCGCTGCTGATCATGGCCTCGTTCGGCTGCAATTTCTCCGGCGACGTCAGCCCGCAGCAGGTGGTCGACGCGGTGCAGGACGGCATGGACCTGGCGCGCGAGTTCGGCCTGACCTACGAGCATGTCGGCATCGCCGATTCGATGGGCTGGGCCACGCCGCAGCGTGTCGCCAGGGCGGTGGGCGCAGTGCGCGAGCGTTGGCCCGATCTGGAGGTGTCGCTGCACCTGCACGACACGCGCGGCCTGGGCATCGCCAACGCCTATGAGGGCCTGCGGCTGGGCGTCACCAAGTTCGACGCCACCGTGGGCGGGCTGGGCGGCTGCCCGTTCGCCGAGCAGCCCGGCGCCCCGGGCAATATCGCCTCGGAGGAGCTGGTGCTGCTGTGCCAGGAGATGGGCATCGACACCGGCGTCGATCTCGACGCGCTGATCGAGGCCGGCCGGCTGGCCGAGCGCGTGATCGGCCATCCTCTGCCCAGCGCCGCGCTGCGCGCCGGCAGCCTCGACAGCTTCCGCCGGAGGGTGGCGTGAGCGCAGACAACGAAGCGGCGGCGCCCCCCGCGCCGCCCCCTGCTCCCCTCGCCGGCCTGAAGGTTCTCGATTTCGGCCATACCATCATGGGGCCGTGCGCCGGCTTGCTGCTGGCCGATCTCGGCGCCGAGGTGATCAAGGTCGAGCCGATCGACGGCGATTCCACCCGCCGCCTGCCCGGCTTCGCGGCCGGCTTCTTCGCCACCTTCAACCGCAACAAGCATTCCATCGCCGTCGACCTGAAGCGCCCCGAGGGCCAGGCGGTGGTGCGCCGCCTGGCGGCGAGCGCCGACGTGCTGCTGGAGAATTTCGGGCCGGGCACGATCGAGCGGCTGGGCTGCGGCTGGGACGACCTGAAGGACATCAATCCGCGGCTGATCTACCTGGCGCTCAAGGGCTATCTGCACGGCCCCTACGAAAATCGCGGCGCGCTGGACGAGGTGGTGCAGATGCAATCCGGCCTGGCCTATATGACCGGACCGCCCGGCCGGCCGTTGCGCGCGGGCGCGCCGATCATCGACATACTGGGCGGCGTGTTCGGCGTGGTCGCGGTGCTGGCGGCGCTGCGCGAGCGCGACCGCACCGGCCAGGGGCAGCGTGTCGGCAGCGCGCTGTTCGAGACCGCTTCCTTCCTGATGGGGCCGTTCGCGGTCGGCAGCGCCGTGTCGGGCGAGCCGATGCCGCCGATGCCGGCGCGCAAGGGTGCCTGGGGCATCTACGACGTGTTCACCGCCAGCGACGGCAAGATGGTGTTCCTGGGCGTCACCAGCGACCAGCACTGGCAGCGCTTCTGCGACCAGTTCGACCTGCCGCATCTGTTCGGCGATCCGCGGCTGAAGAACAACGCCATGCGCACCGACCAGCGCGACTGGATGCTGCCGCAACTGCAGGCGCTGATGGCCAATTTGCCGAGCGAGGAGATCGTGCGTCGCGCCGAGGCGGCCAAGCTGCCCTGGGCGCGGGTCGGCCATCCGGCCGATCTGATGCACGATCCGCAACTGCTGGCCGGCGGGCTGATCGAGACCGCCCGCTCGGTGCTGGGCGGCGGCGGCCCCACCGTGGCGGTGCCCGGCCTGCCGCTGGAATTCGGCGAGGCCAGGGCGCGTACCGGGCTTAAGACCCAGCCGCCGCGCATCGGCGAGGACGCCCGGACGGTGCTGGCCGAGGCCGGCTTCGCAGCCGACGAGATCGCGACCTTGCTCAAGGACGGCGTGGTGCGCGAGGCGGCGTAGCGCAACCGGGATGGAGGCAGCATGGGTTCGCTGCCATCCGATCCCGCTACGGCTCAGCGACCGCGCCCAGCATCGACTTGAAGGCCTTGAGATCGACCGTCAGATGCGCCTGGTCGGTGTGCAGCACGATGGTGTAGCGCAAGGGCGCGGGCACCAGCGCCGGATCGCCCTTGGTCACCACCAGCACGTCGATCCAGCCATCGGTGCTCATCACCGTGCGGTGCTTGCGCTTGCGCAGCTTCTCGGCCAGCGCGTCGCACACGATGCGCGGCACGGCGCAAGGCGCAACCGTCTCCGTCTCGAGCTCGCTGTCCAGGCCGGCATAAGTCTCGATGCGCCGCTGCGTCGGTCCGAAACAATCCTGCGCCTGGGCCGGATCGAGGAAGATCACCGAGCGCAGATCCAGGCCCAGCCGCGCCGGTCCCCGCGCGCGGCAATCGACGCCGCCATCGGGCCGATCGAGCGTGACGATGGTGCCGTCCTCGAAGGTCTCGAATTTGGGAGCGATCTGGGTTTGAAGATCGGCCGGCGGCGACGGCGTGGTCTGCAATGGCCGACCGCCGGCGCCGACCGGCTGGCTGCCGGCGCCCGGCACGGGGGGCGACGGCGCGTCGCGGCCGGGTTGAACCGGCGGCGTGGTCTGCAGCGGCGGCCCGGTGGCCGGCGCGGGTTCGCTCGGCGTCGCCGCGACGGGCGACTGCAGCGGCGCGGCCTGGATCGGCGGCTCGGCGGCTCGGGCGGCGATCGCCGCCAGGCCCAGCGCCAGAACCAACACCGTCACACCCCGCATCGCCCGCCCGATCCCGTCACAAGCCATCGCCGGACTGTGGCGAGCGATTCCGGCGAGATCGGGGCAAGCCCGAGGCGCTACAGGAAATTGTTGGGCCAGATCATGGTGCGCCACATATGGGCCACCGGCGAATTGTCGAAACCCAGCCCTTCGGCCGGCTGGCGGAAATGGCGGCCGACGATGTCGGTGAAGATCGCCGGGTCGAAATCGAGCGGCTGCTCGAAGGAATAGATGTCGTAGATCGTCACCAGCCGCGCGCTCATGTACCAGCGATGCCGGCGCGCCGCCTCGTGGTCGCGGCGGATGTAGTCGGGCGGCACGTAGTCGGGGCCGAAGAAGCGCAGATAGGAGGCGGGATATTCGTAGCCCACCGACGGGTCGGGGAAATAGCGCAGCGCCTGGTGGTACTGCACCGCCCAGGCAATCTCATCATCGACATAGGGCGCGATCAGCTGCGCGCCCCAGTAGCCGTGGTCGGACCGGATCAGCGCGCCGTTGGCGATGTCGTGCAGCAGGCAGGCCACGACGATCTTCTCGTCCTGCCCGGCATCGAGCGCGTGCTTGGCGGCCATCAGCAGGTGACGGTAGGTGATGTCGCCGAAGCGCAGGCGGAAGAAATCCATCAGGGCCGGCCGCTCCGGCATCGGCGGCAGCGCCGGGTTGTCGCCCATCATCATCACGGTGGTGGCGCCGTCGAGCGCGCCCAGCAGCGCCTTCTCGTTGTCCGGAATGTCGGTGCCGATGCGGCCGACCGGCGCGGAATAGATCTGGCGCTTCAGCCCGGCCTGCGGCGCGGCTTTGGGCTTGGAAGAAGATTCGCGACCATCCATGGCGCATCATCGCGCCCGGACCGGCGCGGCGCAAGCCTGCCCCTAGAGCGGATCACGATCGGACAGAAGCGCGACAACGCTTCCATCCGATCGTGTGAATCCGCTCTATCTCTCTAAAGTGTAGAACAAATTCACACCTTTCGACGGAATCCGGAACGATTCCGTCAAAAGGCGATTTGCTCTAGCGGGCGGCGGCGAGCTTCCTGATCTCGGCCATGTTGGCCTGGCAGGCATGCAGCGCCGCCAGCGCGATCTCAACCACCGCGGCGGCGTCCTTCTGCGTCGCGATCGGCCGGGGCGCGGGGTCGTCGGGGCAGACCAGCAGCGCCTGGGGGATGGTGACGCGCTCGACTTTAGTGACGACGATCGGCGGCGCAGGCTGGGGCGTGCCACAGGCGGCTAAAGGAAGCGCACAGCACATCGGCCACAGGGCCATCCTGCTCGGGCGGCGCATTCTGGATCTCCATCAGGCGTTGGTTGAGATCGGCGTTCTCCTGCTGCAGCCGGACCAGCCGCGCCGCGGTGGCGGCATCGGTCATCGCCTGCCAGGCCTTCAGCGCGGCGATCGCCTGCCGTTGCTCGAGCGCGGCCTGGGCGGCGATGCGCGTGCGGTAGTCGGCGAACGCCGCGCGCTGCTGCGCCAGCGCGCTGTCGCTGCGCTGCAGGCGCAAGGTCTGCACGCCCAGCAGCACGGCCAGCGCGATCAGCGGCCATAGCCAAAGCGGCAGCTTGCGCACCGCGGCCAGCGCAAGAGACAGGCTCGCGCTCACGACGTCGCCCTGGCCGGCCGGTTCTTCTGGCGCTGCAGCCACCAGTGCCAGGCCAGGCCGGCGGCGATCAGCGCCAGCAGCGCCACCCCGCCCCATTTGAACAGATAGCCGTATTGCTGCAGGAACGTCTGGCCGCGCTCGATGACGACGCCGGGATCGATCGGCGCCGGGATCGACCCCGGCGGCGCGGCCGGCAAGCCGGGCAGCGGCGGCGGATAGGTCGGCGCGATCGCGCTGCCGGTGGCGGCAGCGGTTGCCGCAGCCGCGCCGGCGGCCGGCGCCATCGTGCCCAGCGGCCTTGGCGGGCGCAGCACGCCGTATTGCGCCAGGCCCCAATCGATCTGCTGGTCGTTCCACCAGCGATAGGGATCGCCGCCCTGCTCGACCGCGGCCATCGCCAGCAGCACCGGCTTGAGATGCGCGTAGCGATGGAAGTCGAGGACGGCGTTGGCGGCAAAGCCGGTGGCGCCCGTCACGCGCGCGATATAGGCGGCGGTGTCGTTGCGATCCTGCGGCGGCGCCCAGCCCGGCCGATAGTCGGGCTGGCCGTAGCTGCCGCTGCCGCCGATCAGCGTCGCGATGGTGTCGTGGCCCCAGCGGTCGTAATGGGCGATCACGTTGCCCGCCGCGCAGCGCCAGCCCTTGGCCGGCCCGTCGAAATGCAGGAAATCGCCGGCGCCGGTGTGTTCGACGGCGATCACGCCTTGCCATTTGCTGCGGCCATCGGGTCGCACATTGAGCGGATTGTTGAAGCGCACGCCGGAAGGAAGAGCCATCGGTCACCTCAATGGAACACCAGGCGGTCGGCCAGCGCGCCGACCACGCCCAGCAGCAACAGAATCACGCCGCCCGCCACCGCCCATAGCAGGCGATGGATGGCGCGGAAGCCCTCGCGCAGCTCGGCGCGCTGCTCGAGCCGGTCGCGCGCGCTGTCGGCCAGCCGCTCGTCGATGCGCTTCATGCGCTCGGCGCACTCCTTCTCGTGGCCGGCGATGCGCTCGGCGATCACGGCCAGTTCGTCGATGCTGGCGGGGCGGGTCAAATCACCACCACCCACAGCTCGTCGCGCGCGCCGTTGCCGCCGGCGGTGTTGCCGCCGCCGCCGCCGCCGGCCGGGGCCACGCCGGCGCTACCCGTACCGCTGCCCGAGCCCGCGCCGCCATTGCCGGCATATTTGCTGGTGCCGGCCGTGACGGCGCTCTTGCTGCCGCCCGAACCGCCGCCCCACACCGAGCTGTGGCCGGCATCGCCATAGACGCTGGCCGCGCCGAAGAAGCAGCTCTCGTAGCTCGGCACCATGCACACCGTGCCGTTGGCGGGATCGCCGGGATTGGAGTTGCCGACAGCGGAGAATTCGAGCACGCCGGCCGAGACGGCGCGTCCGCCATAGGCGATCTGGCTGCCGTCGTAGGGAGACCCGCCGCCCTTGCCGCCGTCGCCGCCATTGACCGCCAGCCAGGCGCCGAAGCTGGTGCTGCCGCCGGCCGCGCCGTCGCCGTTGGTCGAGGTCTTGCCCGCGCCGCCGCCGCCGATCGTCACCGTCTCGCTCGACCCCAGCAGCGACAGCGGCAGCATGCGCCAGGCGAAGCCGCCGCCCGCGCCGCCCGCTGCCGAATTGCCGCGCCCGCCGCCGCCGCCGGCCGACCAGGCGAACACGATCGCCATGCTGCCGGCGCCGGGCTTGGTCCAGGTGCCGCCGCTTGTGAAAGTTTGAACGTTGAGCGCGCCGGACGTGCCGGTGGCGCCGGTCGCCCCGGTCGGGCCGGCGCCGCCGGTGGCGCCCGTAGCCCCCGTGGCGCCGGTGGCGCCGGTTTTGCCCGTGCCGCCGGTAGCGCCGGTATTGCCGGTGGCGCCGGTCGGCCCGGTGGGTGCGCCCGACGGGCCGGTGGGACCGGTGACGCCGGTGGGTCCGGTCAGGCCGGCGCCGGTCGCCCCGCTGGGGCCGGTCGGCCCGGTCGGACCGGTGGGACCGATCGGGCCGGTCACGCCGGCGCTCACGATCGGCGCGCCCGCACCGTCGAACGCCAGCACCTTGTTGGCGCGCGCGGCCGGGCCCGGCAGATCGGCCAGCGCCGCCTCCGGCACCGGCAGGCGCAAGCCCCGGCCGACCAGCTCGGCGAGCTGCTGGGCCTGCATGTCGAGGATATCGAGCCCGCCCTCCACCGCTTCGGCATAGAAGGCGCCCTGGTTGGCCAGGTCGGTGGGCTGCTGGTACGGCACGGTGCGGATCAGGGTCAGCGTCTGGCCGGTCGCCAGCGGGCTCCCCGACAGCGGATAGCTGAAGCTGCCGCCGGCCGGATTGCCGCAACCGGCGATGCTGTACTGCGCCGGATCGATCAGCGACGTGACGCCGGCGCCATCGGTCAGATAGAGCGCCGCCTGATCCGGCGCGGGAATGATAAAATTATAATCGAAGACGGTGGTGGCGCCGTCGCCCAGGACGACAATCTTGACGGTCTGCGTGCCGATGGTCATGCCCTGCCCTTCGCGCGTCGGTCACGGCGCTCCTCCACCGGCATTGTCTTGGCGTCGCCGCTTGGCGCGGCGATCGTAGCCAGGGTGGTAAGCCCGCGACCGGTTGGCGAGCAACAATCAGCTATTCACAGGGGGGCGGAGGCGTGGCCAATTGGTCATGGCGGCGATCCAATTCGCCAACGGCTTGGACCAGGCGGCAAAGACGTGCTGGGTATTACCGCCGATGCCCCGGCTTCCGAGCAGCGGTGCATCACCGTCCGCAACGGCGCCCCGCCGATGCCGGCCAGCGCATTGTCCGGCAGCGATGCCGCGCCATGAACTGCCCCGGCAGCGAATGCCACCAGCCGTCGCCGAACTTCGCCGCCAGGTACTGGCCCAGCGGCGTCTCGTAATCCGTCAGCGCCTGAAAGTACCCCCCGCATCCGCTACACGATCGCTCTCGATCGGATCAAGCAGGTCCACCAGCCCGGCCCCTCATGCTCGAAGCCGGCAACACAACGATATTTATGCCCGGCACTTTGCTCATCGACCACTCGATAGTCGCAACCATCGAGTGATACCAGAACAGCCGCTGCATCAGGTCGGGTTTCGTTCCACAGATTGCGCCGCGCCGGGCGGCCTCATGCCGAACTGCGCATAGAAACCCTCGAGGCTCATCACCTCGACCGGCACGATCACCGACTTGTCCTCGCGGCTGCGCAACGCATGGATCTCCAGCATATGCGGTGTCGGCGGATAGGTACAAACTACCTGGATCACCGCCGCCTTGCCGACCACGCTGGCGTCGAAATTCTCCATGGCGCCCGACGTGATGATCTTGAGATAGCCGGCGAGCTTCCTGTGCAACAATTGCTCACGCTCACCCGCGTCTGCGATCGGCTCGGCGTCGAAGATCACCATGGCGATACGTCCGTCTTCGTCCGGCAGCCGCACCGCCATGTCGAGATTGGTCGGTTCGTTCAATGCCATTACAGGAACTCCTCGCCGACCGTCTCCCACTCCTCGCCGGATTTCAGGCGACGCTGGATTTCCCTTACAGTGAAAATCACGCCGTATTCATTACAAATGAATAAATTATCAGTAGCTGGAAGCCGGCTGACCGCTAAGTTAACTGACACCGAGTTTCTGAACGGTAGACCCGCAAAAAAAGGGCGACCAATCAAAGCGAGTAATCTGACCTTCTCATCTGGTTCGAATTCTGCCAGCACAGAATCCGTCCCTCCCAAATCGATATGAAACCAACCCCAGTCATCATTCTGAACCACCAACCTTTCACCATAAACCGCAGCTTTGCCAATATCGTGGTACAGATCGGCAAGGGCGGGCAGGTCAAGATCTCTCTCGGAAACAATGATCATCTCTTTCATGCGCGCCTCATGGTTTGATAACCTCTCTGAGCAGCTTTTCGTCTTTGGTCACCAGTCCCCCTGCATTGCCAATGCCTCGAATGATGCTAGGACCCAAATCTGGTCCATAGCCGATAGTCGGAAAGCCAGTTAGCTTTTCGTACCGTAATACTTGATGGGTAAGTTTTCCGCCTGTTCCTGCTTTTACCTGGATCACTGCATTGCGAGTCAAGATATCGATTTCTCCTACTTTATCTCCAGTATGCGGGTCGATTAGCTCGCAATTAGTGCAAACGACATGTCCCGGATTGTCCCGCTCGATTTCATTGGCGCGGTCAGCTACATGCTTATCGGTCGACGCAAAGCTTCGTCTGCCATCCTTGCCGATGCTGATCGGGGTCGTTTCCTTTAGCACGAGTTTAGGAGAGGTTATGCCCTTGGCATAGTTGGCCATGCCAAAATGTACCTGGTCGGCCCGATATTTGTAGCCGTTGTCGATGAAATCTTGAATAGCGACACCAAACAATTTGTGTTTGTCTGCCAGACTCATCTGATCGAGGAGTTGTTCGATAGGCGTATTGCCTAATGCACCGGTCACCCGTGCGCCGGATTTTGCAGGAACAGAAGCTACTGAAAGTTGTTGGCTGGTTACTCCGCTCATCCCCGCAGGTGACTGCGTCGGTACAACGGTGTTTGGGCCTAGCCCAGATGCATTAGCCAAGGGATTTCCTGGAGTAACGCCACTTGGCATGCTCTGAGTTTGTAATGAAACTTTCCCGCCAACCGGCTCCTGGGGCGACCGCAGGATGCGGACACCATGGGCGCCCGCGCCCACCACGCTGCCCAGCGCCGCCGCCAGCCCCGCATTGCGCCAGATCTCGCTGTCGCTTAGCGTCTCGCCCCAGCGCGCCAGCGGCTGCTTGATCGCATAGCCCTGCACCACCGCCGGCAGCGCGCCGCTCAGCGCCCCGATGCCGCCAGCCTTCGCCAGTGTCAGGCCACCGGTACGCGCCAGCCCCAGCACCAGCTTGCCTCCCGCGCCCCAGCCCAGCAGGTTGGTCGGGTCCGCCGCGCCCCCCGCCATCCCCGCCAGGAACCCCAACGTGCCGCTCAGCACGCCATCCGGCCGATGCGCGATCAGCCAGTCCCGCACCCGGTTGGTGTCGTAGATCGCCGCCTTCGCCTTGGCCCGCGCCGGCGTCATGAACGGCTCGAACGGCATGTCCCGATAGTCCGGCGACGCCCGCCACTCGGCCTCGGTGTAGAACCTGTAGCCCGCCTGCTTCAGCACCTGCTCAACCTGCGGCAGGACCTGCTGCCGCTGCCCCGCCGGCAGGGCGTTCAACCGCTCCATGACCAGGTCCTGCGGCAACGGCGTGCTGGGCATCGCCACCGACGCCCCCGGCTGCCGCGCGGCCACCGGGATCAGGTGCATCACCGTCCTCAACGGCGCCCCGCCGATACCTGCCAGCGCATTGTCCGGCAGCGATGCTGCCGCCATGAACTGCCCCGGCAGCGAATGCCACCAGCCGTCGCCGAACTTCGCCGCCAGGTACTGGCCCAACGGCGTCTCGTAATCCGTCAGCGCCTGAAAGTAGTCCCCCGCATCCGCCACACGATCGCTCTCGATCGGATCAAGCAGGTTCATTGCGGCAGCCCATCGATGGCGTAGCTGGGGAGCTGATACTGCGCAGGGTAGCCCAATAGCATCCCGGGAGGCAGCACCGCCCAATCGCGGTGCTCCTTGCCGAGCGCCAGCACTTGATCAAGTGTGAAGACGAGCGGGCGGCCGGTTTCGTCCGGCAGCAACTTGCCGCTGCTCAACACCAACGCATATTCGCCGTCCTTGCCGCTCTTGAAATCGATCCAGCGGGCCTTGGCGCTCTCTTGCGCTGCCGTTGCTTTGGCCATTTCCACCAGTTGCGAATCATCCTCGGGCAATCGCTTGAGGAAGTAGTTGGCGATCAGTTGGCCGCGCAAATAGTGAAATCCTTGAATCAGGCGTTCTTTATCCCCTTCCGCCGCCCGAGGAATGAATGCCGCCACCAAATTCTGATCGATCAACGGCACACGATCGCCCATCACCGCGCCAATTCCCGCGCCTGGATCGGGCCGATCGCGCGCTACATTGGCGATCATCGTCGCTTCTTCTATGCCCCTGTTGCGATAGTCTTCGTTATGCGTCCATTGTGTCGTCATCTCGTAAACGGCAAAATATGGCGCAAACGGACTCATCTTGCGAAGCAGGTCGGCATGCTCGTCTGGGCTCAGCTTATGATGGGCGACGATGCTGGATTGAAGGAGATCCAGGGCTCCATCCTCATTGCCGCGACCGGCGGCCTGCACTATGTAGGGCAGCGTCTTGGGCAAACCTGCATCCATCAATTGCTGCAGCGCTGCCCGCTTGATTTCATCATTACCCAGCTTGGTGACTGTCCATATCGCTGCCAGTTTGCCGGCGGGATCGGCGGCCTTGCGGAAGGCGCTGACCATGCCATTGACCATGCCCTGCGGCATGGGCGATGGGTTGCTCGCGCCGATGTGGCGCAAGAAGCTGATGCCGAGGTCGGTGGCCTTCTGCCAATCCTTTGGATCGCCGGTCTGCTGGGCGTTTGCGAAAGCGGCCCGAGTCGCATTGTCGTTGGCG
Source organism: uncultured Hyphomicrobiales bacterium (assembly GCA_964458605.1). Classification (GTDB taxonomy): domain Bacteria; phylum Pseudomonadota; class Alphaproteobacteria; order Reyranellales; family JAQSWP01; genus JBBSNV01. The sequence continues at coordinate 145,525 of CAYWLS010000005.1, forward strand.
ATCGCATAGCCCATGCCGTCGTCGCGCAAAGCTTTGTTTCGAGCCTCATATAAATCCTGCGCCTGGTGCAGAAGTTTGAACCGGACAATCTTTTCCTGAACGATGTCGGAGTCCGGTTCCGTTGGACCAGGCAGGTACAATGCGTCGTTGGGCCGATGGCGGACGAAATAGTCCTGCAATCCATTGTCGCCCATCGTCTGCACGTTGGTCGGGCTTGGTATGAATGTGTTCTTGCCGTCGTCGCCGACTATCCATTCTCCTCCCTGGAAACCATCAACACCGTTATATTTGCTTCCCATCGAGAAGGTCGGATTGTTGGGCTTTTTGAATTCGTCCAACTGGTCGCCGTCACTGAGCGGCCCGCCATTTGTCTTCAAGTAGTGGCCACGCACATCGTATGTGTTGATATCTTTCGAAACATCGATGCCAAACTGATCTCTATAGGTCGTCACCCAGTTTTCGTAGCCGATTTCCTGCTTCGAATTTAGCTCGGTGTTGTAGCGGTCCCTCAAATCGCGCGATGCGGCGGGTGCGGTCGACCGGGCTTCGGATCCGAGGTAGGTCCGCACTTCATCGGAATATTTGCCGCGACCGGTATCGAGATCGCGATAAAGATCGGCGATTTCCTGCTCGGTCATGTTATTGAACCCCTGCAGCATTTGCCCGCCCATACGGCTGATTTTGAGGCTGCCAACAATGTTTTTGTATTGGTCGGGAAACAGCCTTTCGATCTCCGGCTCTGGAATCGGCAACGACAGATCGCCGATCCGATAGAGCGCTTCCAGTTTTTCGATGTGCTGCTGGAGCGCCGTCCGTTGCTGGGATAGAGCGACCTCATCCTTGGCAGCCATCTGCCTTGCGCGCGTTACGGCAAGGAAGTTACGCCCCGGGTCCTTGAACAATTTTCCAGCCGCATCGATAAAAGCTTCGCCGCCGATCGGCTTGCCATCCGGCCCCGTGGACTTCGACAGTTTTTCCAGTTCCGCGTTGACGACCAGACTGTCGACTCGCGGCTTGAGATATTCCTCGAACTTGAGCCTGAGGGCCGGATCGAGGCGATCGCCCACCGCATTGAGCAAACCTTGCGCTGCGATCGGATTTTCCGCGGCCTTTTGACCGATCACAGCGCCATAGAATCGACTGTACCACTTGGTCTTTTCGTTCTCGGTCGTCGTGTCGTCCCAACCGAGCAGCGGGCGGATTTTGTCGATTTCGCCCATGCCGTGTTCGACCAGCCCTTGCAACCTCGCCGGGTCGTTGCGCGAGGCAATGCCGTCGCGAATATCGACATCGAGGGTCGCATTGGACGAATCGATGCTGGCTTGACGGTGTTGCTCGCGGGTGTGCGCTTCGCCAAGCTCCAGCGCGTTGCCGAAGGCCGCCTCCAGGTTCGGCTGGACCAACCGGCGCGCGCGCGGACTCAATCCAACAAGCAACTGCTGCTTGCGTGCCGTCAGATCCTTTACATAACCGTCGTGCGCCTGGACGGCGTGTGCGCCACGCTTGTCGAGGAAACTGTTGGTTGCCTCGATGTTGTCGGCGCGAAACTTGTTCAACGCATCGTTCGCCGCGCTTTCGTCGGCCAATGCCTTGTAGTGGCCGTAGATTTTGGTTGCGGTGTCGGCTGCCTGCTGCAGCGCGTTGGCGTCTCGCCCGCCGAACGCCGTCACCGGCGCGTCCAGATTCTGGTAGGGCAGCGGCTGGCTCTCGAGCTCGGTGGTCGGGGCGTGAAGCGTGGGAACCTGTGCCATCAGTAAATGATTCCCATGTCGCGCACGATATCCCGGGAGTCTGCGTAATTGAGGCCGTAGGTGCCGCCACCGCTTCCTGAACCGCCGCCGCCCGAAACGCCGCCGCCGCTTTTGCCGGCCGGGCCGATGCCGCCGAGCTGCATATAGGCGCCGCCCACCGCCGAGGCGGCGCTCAACAGGCTGCCGAACAGTGTCGGTGCCGAAGCTTTGGCCAGCGCCGCTTGGTTGTCGTAATTGGTGGCTGCCGCCAATTGTCCGTAATACGCGCGGAAGGCGTCGTTGCGGACATTGTCGATGCCGAGATTGCCCAGCGCCGCGGTGCTGGCGCGCACGTCCTGGGCCGAGCCGCCATTGACGTCGAGCCCGTTGGCCGATTGCGCGGCGGTCTGCTGCCCGATCAGCCCGCGCACCTTCCAGGCCTCGCTCTGTTCCTTCTGCTGGCCGGCGCGCGCCACGGCGGTGGCATTGGCCCGGGCCGCGGCGGCGTTCTGCTGCGCCACCGCCGCGTTGTAGTCGGCCTGCTTCTTCTGCGCCGCGCTGCCGGCCACCGAGCTCAACCCGCTCAGCGCCATCAGCCCGATCGATACCGGATCAACGCCCATGCTGCCTCCTGTGCAATTCCTGCCTGGTCCGTTTGCGCCTCACCCGCATGAAGTCCCGCCCGCCATAGATCTCGATCTCGCCGTCTGCGAAGCCCAGCCATCTCAGCCAGCGCAGCGCCGCGCCGTAGTCCAGCGCCACCAGCGCCCGCAGCTCGCCGTGGCGCGCCTGCATATCCGCGACGAAGTCGCGCGAAGCCCTGAGAAACGCCAGCGCCTCGCCGTCGGCGGCGTGGCCGGAGAAGGCCCACAGATCGGCCGCGTCGCCCAGCAGGCTGGGCAGCGCATAGCCCCACATCGCCGCCACCTGAAGCTCGCCCTGCGCGTTGCGCACCAGCGCGCTCTGCGCCCGCACCGAGCAGCACAGCACCGCGTCCAGCGCCTCCAGCGGCGCGAAGCCCAGCGCTGCGATCTCCATCGCGTCGCCGGCGCGCAAAGTCTCGGCCAGCGCCTCGGCATGGGCGAAGCTGGCCTCGACGATCGCGATGCGCTCAGCCGCCTTCATCGCCCACCACCACGTTGGGGATGACGTCGAGAATGGCCATCGGCAGCGGATAGTTCTGCTGCAGGCAGACATAGCCGTCCTTGTTCCACTGCCCGGCGACGTTGACGAAGAAATCCGCATAGCCCAGCGGATTGGGCGCGCTGGGCAGGCCCGCCGATGGCGGCGCGATCGTGCCGCCGTCCTGGCCCTGCCCCACCAGCGCGATCGGCTGGCCGTAGGGCTCGGTGCGGCGCTGCTTGATCTCGATCATCGCGCCGGGCCGGTTGAAGTCGGGACCGATGGCCAGCCCGCGCGTATCCATCGCCCGCACCGTCACCGACGGCACCAGCCGCCGCCGGCCGGCGATCGAGGGCTCGCCCACATCCATGCGCAGGGTCTGCAGCTGGCTGGTGTAGCCCAGCCCCAGCACGATCGACGTGGCCGGCTGCTCCAGTTCGATGCAGCCGTCGCTCACCGTCGTCGGCGCCACCAGCGAGCCGTCGGCCAGGCCCAGCACGGTCTGGCCCTCGAGGTGATCCAGCCCGCCGATGGCGCGTACCGGCGTGGTCAGCGACCAGTCGCCCGCCTCGGCCAGCAGCGGCGCCATCGTGGCGGGCGGCGTGTTGGCCAGGTGGCGGCGGATCGGCGCGATCATGCTGCAGGTGAAATGCGTGGCATCGGCCACCGCAGTGACCACGCCCTTGCCGCCGCCCACCCGCAGCACGTCGCCGACCGAAGCGTCGACCGCGTCGGCCGTGACGAAATCCTGCGCGCTGTCCAGGCCCATGGCGCTCCCCGCGGCGCCGGCCAGCAGCCCGGTCGGCGGCTGCGTCAACGGATAGCGCGCGCCGCAATCGACGAACCAGGCCTGCTCGGGATCGGCCGGCACCGACTGCGCCCAGTTGGCGCCCAGCAGGCGCGAGGCCAGCCGCTCGGTCGTATAATAGAAGCCGCCATTGGCGACGCGCCGCACGATGGCATAGACCGCGTCCTCGCCGGCCTCCGGGATGCTGGCCACCGACACGAACTGCCCCTGGGTATCGTGGCGCGACCAGCCATAGACCTCCTGCTCCTTGATATAGGCCAGCGACAGCAGCACGCCGTCGTCGCGCACCGCCCACAGCAGCTTGTGCGGCGCCTCGGCCCAGGCCCATTGCACGATGGTCTGGCCCTCGAGCAGATGCGCCGACAGCGCCGAGACGTCGGCACCCTGGTAGCTGTCCACCTGGAAGCTGTAGGCCAGGGTGCGCACCGAATTGCCGCGCGCCTGCAGATAGACCACGTCCGAGCCCACCGCCACCGGCTGCAGCAGCGCCGAGCCGCTCGACACCTGCGACAGCGAGGCGATGCTGGACGGCGTCACCGCCGCCGCCGGCTGGCCGCCCGAAATCAGGTAGGCGCCGCCGGTGGTGAGCGCGATCAGCCCGTTGCTGACCGGCGTGAACGACACCAGCTCGTTGACCTCCGGCCCGGCGATGGTGGCGGTGATGGAATCGTCGTCCTGGCTGGGATAGGTGATGTCGAAATTGGAATAGAGCCCCGGCTTGCTCATCCAGAACGTGGTCGGCTGGTCGCCGCCGCCATAGCTCTTGCGCTGCTGGAAATAGGTCGCGCAGCGCGGATTGATCTGCTCGCCCAGGCTGGCCACCGCCATGGCCTGGGAATTGGCCGGGCTGGGATGGGGCGGCGTCCAGCCCGGCGCCCGGTCCGCCAGGGTGACGCTCAAGGTCGCCGTGTTGGTGCTGGCTTGCGGCGCGGTCAGCCAGGTCAGGCCGGTCAGCACGCCGTTGCTCACCACGCCATAGCCGTTGCCGTTGACCGGGCTGCCCGGATCGCTGCCGACCGTGCCGGTGATCTGCGGCACGTGATAGCCCGCGCCGCCGGCGAAGACCGTCACGCTGCCATCGGCCGGCGCATACGGCCCCGCGCCGGTCCAGCCGCCCGGCCCGCCGCTGAAGGCGATGGTGGCGCCGCTGCCGGCCACGAAATTGGCCTCGCTGATGCTCACCATCGGCGCGGTGTATTGGGTGCCGCCGCTGGCGACGTTGATCGCCACGATGGCGCCGGCGGCATCGGTGGCGGCATTGGCCACGGCGCCGCTGCCGCTGCCGCCGCCGATGTCCACGATCGTGACTTGCGGATTGAGATAGCCGAACCCGGCATCGACCACGCCGATGCTCGCCAGCGCGCCGTTGTTGAACGGGTTGCGGTTGATCGGGGGCGCCCGAGTGTAATCGGGCGCGTAGTTGAGATCCTGGTAGCTGAGCGCCGTGGTCTCGCCGATCAGGCCCCAGGTATAGGGCGGCGTGGTCGGCGTGTCCTTGGGCACCACCTGCGCCTTGTACAGGCGATAGAGATTGGCGCCGGCCACCGCGTTCCAGCTCAGCTTGCGGCTGGTGGTGACGGTCTCGTTGTCGGCGTTGCGCACCGCCGACATGACGATCGACACCGGCTCGCCGGCCGCCGATTCGTCGTGCGTGTCGGAATTGGCCGCCGTCACGCAGTAGGTGTAGATGTACTGGATGCGCTGCGGATCCTGGTTGGCGCCCTTGACCGTCAGCCCGCCCGGCGGCAGCAGCTTGGGCCCGATCGCCTCGCGCGAGAGGGTCCAGTCGTCCTCGGCCAGGCGCTTGACGTTGTGCGGCGGCATCAGCGGATGGGTGAGCGTCAGCACGTCGGCCGACTGCACGTAGCCCAGCTCGCGCTTGGGCACGTTTTCCAGCGCGGCATAAGCCGCGCCGCCCACCTCCAGCACCGGCCGGATGACGCCGCCCCCTTCATAGGCGGTCCAGGTCGCGCTGCTCAACGCGACGTTCCACGGGCTCTTCAGGGTGACGGTATTGGGGCTCACCGCCGCCACTTCGAACAGGCGGCCGTTCAGCCCGGAGATGCCGTTGGGCCGGGCGCAGCCCGCCACGTCCTCGACATAGAACCGGCTGTTGAGGTCGAGCCCATGGCCGTTGACCGTCAGCACGATCGGGCTGCCGTGGGAGATGGCGGCGATCGGCTTGGCGGCGGTGGTGACGTAGCGTCCGCCGGCGATCACGCGCATGCCGCGGCGGTCGAACTCGAGCATGTAGGCCTGCTCGACATTGTAGACGAACGGGATCAGCCGCGGCGGGCCGCTGGCGCCGTCCTGCGCGGCGGTGGCCGGACCCGCCGGCCCCGGCGCGCCGGCCGACAGGTCGGGCAGCGGCCCGACGATCTGGGTGCCCGGCCGGTTGAGCGCGCCGCCGCGATAGTCGACGAACATGTTGCGCATCACGGCGGCGCCGGTGCGGTACTTGGCGAGGTCGGTGCGGCCCCAGAGCTGGGGCGAGATCTCGCCGGCGGCGAAGGAGTTCTGCGCCAGGGGAACGAGCTGGCTCATCGTCACACCAGCAGGAAGGAGGGCGTGATCCAGCCCAGCGTGGTGCTGCCGGTGCTCCCGTCGCCGGCCCCGAATCCGCCGGCGCCGCGCACGCGCAGCCAGTCGGGCAGATGCTCGTTGACCGTCAGCCCCTCGTTGCCGTCGGAGGCGCGCGCGGCGCCGACCGCCAGCATGGCCTGCTGCGACACCAGCCGCGCCAGGCTCTTGTCGCCGGCGATGGTCATGGCGAAGCGCGAGGCCAGGCCGAACACCATGGCCTCCTGGAAGGCGGCGTCCCACAGGCTCTCGTTGGTGACGTCCATGGTGTAGACGCCAAGGGCGCGCGACTGGTCGGTCAGCACCACGTTGACCGCCTGGCCCTGGCCGTTGACGTCGCTGGCCAGCACGAAACGCTGCGGCAGGCTGCCGATCGCGCCGCCGCCAAGGCCACCACCAGCGACCGCGCCGCCCAGCCCGCCCCCCACCGCGGCTTGCGGCAGCAGGTAGCGCAGTTGCAGGCAGTCGGGCGGCACCAGATAGGCATAGAGCCAGGGCGGCGCCGGCCGGTCGGGCGTCCAGCCGCTATCGCCGGCCGCGCCCGCAACCGCCGCCGGATTCTCCGGCGTACCGGGCGCGGCCTTGAGCAGGGTGAGCGCGGCGGTCTTGCGGGCGAAGTTCCAGTGCGCCGCGCGCAGCAGCTGCTGGCGCGTCGGGTCGTAGAGCAGCCGGGCGGCGACCGCCTCCTTGCTGTTCTCGGCCGAATTGACGATATCGGCCTGGGCCGAGATCGCCGCACGCGCCTATGGGTTGATCGACTTGTTGACAGGGGACACGACCGCTACGTCGGGCAAGCGGCGCAATTGATCACGAAGTGGCGGATGGGCCATACTGTTTCTCGATGCAACCCGCGAGAATATTGGTCAGCCGCGCTTTTCGGATGTTGCCGCAGGATATGGCGCTGCCCATTCTTTCCGGCGTCAACCGGGGCCAACGATGGATTATCGGCGCCGGGCTGATTCGATGCTGGCTCGGTACGTACGAGACAGAGGAGATCAAGACCTTCGTTAACCTCATCAGGCCCGACGATGTCGTCTGGGATATCGGCGCGCACGCCGGATACTTCACCCTCGCATCAGCGCGAATCGCTCGTCAGGTCGTCGCCTGCGAAGCTTCCGCTACCAACACGCTCCACCTGCGGCGGCATCTCGCCATCAACGGCGTTCGCAACGTGACCGTGATTGAGCGAGCCATATGCGACAAAAATGGCGAACTTATTTCCTTCGGTGCGTCAGGAAGCAGCTACCAAGGATCAATTGGCGGTAGCGGCAGCACCGTCAGAAGCGCAACGATCGATAGCTTGATTGCCAGCGGGCTGCCTGCGCCCACCGTTATCAAAATGGACATCGAGGGCGCGGAAACGCTTGCCCTTATTGGCGCCAGCCGCGTATTGGCGTGCCACCCCACAGCGATGCTGGCCCTGCACGGTCCGCAGCTCCGAGAGCAATGCATCGACATCTTGCGAAGGGCAAACTATGTCATCGACGATTTGAATATCGGCACCATCCTCGCTAGACCATCCGGGACCGTTGAAACGGAGCTTTGAGACATGGCGCCTCAACATGGTGGGCCCAAAAGCCCTCTGCATGTAGAGCGAAGCGATACATTCAGCTCCTCTTCGGGCATCACGAGCAGAGAGAGCCGTCCGGATTGAATGCGATGTGCTGATAGTGGCGGACGACATATCGCTCTCCAATCAGCTGGGGGACGTAAGGCAGCGCATTCTCGCCCCAATGATGGGCCAGATGCGCCGCCGCAAAATCCATTCCGCCGGCCAGCGACATGGACGTGCCGGCGCCAATTCGCGGATTGACGTCCGTGATAGTCCAGTCTCCACGCGATGTCCGCATTACCTGCAGGCAGAAGCTCCCGCTTATTCCGACAGCCTTCGCGACGGCCACAGCAAGATCATGCAACTGAGCATCATGATGCAGACGCGCCTTGATGCAGACTCCGGCCTTCACGGCAAGGCGCTCGCGACAGGCAGACCTGAAATTTCCGGTTCGGCGATCGCTGAACAGGTCGATGGTGACCTCAGGGGCTTGGCAAACTTCCTGGAGCACCAATTCTTCGGCATCCGATCGGACTCTTTCCCAATCGGGAAGCGAAAGAACCGGGCGTGCTCCAATACTCCCGCAGCCGAAGCGGGGCTTCGCGAACACCGGCTTGCCGGTCCACTCGGATTCGCTTGCAGAGATCGACAAAGGCGAAGGCAAGCCCTTTGCTCGAAGAAGCCGTCCCAGCTCGAGTTTGTCGTGACAGATGCGTATGGTGTCGGAATCCGCGATCGCGAGATAGACTCCGGTTGCCTTCCGCAGATCCTCTGCTCTATTCGCGACGAACACCAACTCCTCGTCATGCGTCGGCAAATACGAGTGAATACGTTCCGACATCAGCCGCGAGGTCAACGTCTCGAAAAAGCGCGCATCCCGAGCAGGTGGCATGCGATGGAAAGTCTTGGAAAACGTGGAGGCCGCCACCAATCGAGCATCGTTGGTGTCGCCGAGAACGATCTCCACGCTGTGTGACCAATGCTGATCGATAGCCGACGCAAACGCAAACGCCGCATTGCTGCCCGCCGCTCCGATCCAGACTCGTCGTTTCATCGGCATCAATAGAGAAAATAGAACTGCAGCGGCTTGGTTCCTGTGGCGGCAAGAAATATTCTACTATGAAACTTACTGGTTCATCAAACGCTTGTGTCGTCATGCCACCAGCCTTGCCATTCACCAACCCTACCAGCCAACGGCAGTCCGAAGCGCGTCCACCCTCGCGCTGACCGCCGCCATTTCACCGTCTGTGAAGCCTCCCGAAAAGCAGGCTAGGGGCAGCTCCTGACCAACCGACTTCCGCACTGTTTTCAGCGGTGTTGGCAATATCGGCCTGGGCCAAGATCGCCGCCAAGGCGCGGTTGATGATGTCGGTGCGGGTGGTCATACTAGGCCCCTATGGGAGCCATCCAACGCTTTAGTGAACGCCTCACACTCGCGCTGCTGCGCCGTATTGGGCCCCGCGCCGATGACGACTTTGCCGCCCGTGCACTTTACGTGGCCGGTCATCCCGTCATCGAACGCCAGCTTGATCGAATGGCCAGAGACGGTCTGCTTGTCGTGGATGGTGGTCCATTTAAGGGGATGCGAATCCCGCGTCGTTCGGGAGGCCCCCCGCTGATCGCCAAGGCTTTCGGCACTTATGAAGCCCAAATTGCGCCGGTGGTGGAGCGCATCGTGGGAATGCGCCCGCCAACCATCGTCAATGTCGGATGCAGCGACGGCTACTACCTCGTTGGTCTGGCCATGCGCCTGCCGAGCACACGCTGCATCGGCTACGATATCTCCGCCGAGGCGCGCGCCGATGCACAGGCCGTCGCCACGCTCAATGGCATTGAAGCTGATATTCGAGCCGAAGCCACCGCGCAAACTCTGCGAGCCGACCTCATTGAAGGGACCGTTTTGCTGGTCGATATCGAGGGCGCGGAACTGAACCTTCTTGACCCCGCCGCCATTCCGCAGTTGGCCAAGGCATCGATCCTGGTGGAGACGCACGACCTGCTGCGGCCGAACACCACGGCCACACTGCGAGAACGCTTCGCTCTCTCCCATGACGTTGCGGTCATTCCCCAAGTTGTTGCGCTTCCGGAATGTGCCGATTTGCGGGCAGAAATCTTGCGCCTTCGCATCGCTCATGAGCATCGCGGCGACATGCAGTATTGGCTCTGGATGACGCCGAGGGTTCATTGAATCGGCGCCTTTGGGAATTCATCGTCCGCCACATTCAAAACCGGGAAGGCCGCGAGCTGGTCGCGAACCTCGGCGAAATTGGGGTTGGTCAGCAGATCGGCAGGCAGCACGTAGCGAACGCCATCAGCTAGCAGGATCGGCCGGAGCGCTGCCCATGACACGGCCGTCATGGCCAACGGCCTGATTGGATCGCCGCAGAGGCCCTTGGCTTGCGTTTCGGTCAGGACAATGCACTGGGTCATTCACCACCCGATGGCTGCTTTGAGGGTCTGGACGAGGGCATTAAAGGCGGCCATCTCGCCCGAGGTCATGCCGCGCGAGATGAAGGAAAGCGCCGACTGCACGGTAGCACCTACAAAATTCTCATAATCGTTTGCGCCACAAAGCGTCCAAGTCAGATCGATGAATGCTATCGGCGATGCCGTACTGGTGCCAAGCGATGTGCCGTCCTGATAACAGGCCCAAGCATTGGATGCGGTGCGAGAGAGGGCGAACAAGCCTGTGCGTGGCTCCGCAACTGTCGGCATTGCGCTTGCGTTAGAATCCTTGAACGTCATCTGGCCGCCGCCGATATCAATATAGATGGCCGTACCGGCAAAACTAGAATTGTTGGCGCCCATGACTTCGCTGCCTGTTCCGCTGCGGCAAAAGAAGCCCATTGCGTGGCTGTTCTGCGTGTATCGGACGGCGCCAGTGGTCGGATTAAAGTTTGTATAAACGTAGCGTTCGCCGCCCGTCCGCGATCCCGTGACGCCTTGCCACTGCGTGAAAGTCGGGTTGTTTACCAACGTCTGGTCGATCCGGCCACACATGTCAACCACGGCAGCGGCGGCGCTTTCGTTGGCCTGTAGGATGAGCTGATCGAATACATCGGTGAGCAGGGTGATAGCGAAATCCGCTTTCAACCCAACAATAAAATCGTTGATCGCTGTTGCCTGGTCGCTCGGATAGGTAATGCTGGCGGCATTGAAATAAGCCAACGCCTCGGGGTCGTATGGCGGTGCCAACCCGCTCAGCGCCAGGCTATACACGGTGCCGGACAGCGCGGTGGCGATGGCCGTTCCTCCCATGCCGAACATGTCGATCAGCACGGCCGCATTGGCGGCATCGGCGGTTACACACAGCATATGAACGCCGCCGTTCAGCACAGTACCGATCCGGGTCATCCTCGCACCGAAAATGTTCAGCAGGATGGCGCTGTTGGGTCGTGGCGCAGAGCGTGTGCACCCCACCATCCGCCACGGTGCCGATCACGTACTTAGTCACACCCGAGTCCCAGATGGCGAGGCCGTCCGTAGGGTCGTCGGTCGTGACCTTTGTCGCGTGCACGCTAGCGTTTTGGTCGGTCGCCAGGAGGGCTTTGTCGCCGCCGAACGCCCCAACGGCAACGGTGGAGTCGGCCATGGCAATAATCCAGGCAAGAGGAAGCGGTCGGCGGCAGACTGCCGCCGCTGGCCCATTCCGCGCGCTCTTGGTTTGTTCGATGTTTCAATAATCTTATCGTGGGCGTTGGTCAATTGACGGCGTTGAAACTCGCGGTAGGATGCCGTCGGCATTCCTTAAGTTGGCTGAATGATCCGGGAAAACTTCCGCCGTTTCGCCGAGCGGGCCACGCTGGCTCTGCTGCGGCGCGTTGCGCCGCGCGCAACCGACACATTCGCGCCCCAGGCGCTCTATATTGCCGGCAGTCCGACCGTGGATCGGGAGCTTGATCGGCTTGCGGAAAATGGCGTGTTGACCGTCCGGCAAGGCCCGTTCAAAGGGCTGAAGCTGCCGCGGCAGTCGAGCGGCACCGCACTGGCAGCAAAAATGCTAGGCACCTACGAAGCCCAGTTGGCACCCTGGGTCGAGACGATCGTGGCGAGCAGGCCAGCCACGCTCGTCAATGTCGGCTGCAGTGACGGCTACTATTTGAACGGCTTCGCCATGCGGCTGCCCGGCACCCGGGTCGTCGGCTACGACATCTCTACCAAGGCGCGCGACGAAGCGGCCAAGGTGGCTCAACTGAACCGTGTGACAGTCGAAATCCGGAGCGAAGCCACCGCAGCGTCGCTGGATGCAGATCTGGCAAATGGCGGCGTTCTGGTTATCGACGTCGAAGGTGCCGAAGTCGGGCTGCTCGATCCGACGGCCTCGCCATCCTTGCAGCGCACGACCATTCTGGTGGAACTGCACGATCTGATCGAGCCCGGCGCCACACCGCTTCTGTTGTCCCGCTTCCGCGATTCGCACGATGTTGTGCTTTTCGACCAACAGCCCGTCCTGCCGTCCGGCTTCGATCATCTGCCGGAGATCCTGCGGCTGGCCCTGGTCTGCGAGCATCGCGGCGGCGCCCAGCAATGGGCGCTGCTCGTGCCGATGCGCTAGCTGTGAGCTTTCAGGAGGTTGTCCATCCGGTCCGGACCGGGGAAGCTGA
>CAYWLS010000006.1:0-155786 GCA_964458605.1 uncultured Hyphomicrobiales bacterium
TAAGCCATTGAATATAAAAGATAAAAATGTCTTGTTTACAATAGAGTGGGAGTAGATGTGGCGCAGTCTTGCCGCCTGCCTGATCCGGGGGATCGTGGTGACGCTGGAGCGCAGTCGCGGTTGCTGCCCACACTCCTGACGCGGCGAACCAAGCCGTCGTCCTGCCGTCGTCGCATCGCGCGACGCCGCCGGGCGTCATGAAAATGCTGGTGGCTTTCTTCGATCGGCCGCCGCCTTTGAAAGGCCTGCCATGGACGATTTCATCGTAGCCCGTATCGTGCACGTCGCCGCCGTCGTGCTGTGGATCGGCGGCGTCGCCTTCGTCGCGCTGGTGGTGTTGCCCGCGGCACGCGGCGGCGATCGCTCCGACGAAGGGCTCGCCGCGTTCCACCGGATCGAGCGGCGTTTTGCGCCTCAGGCGCGGATCTGGGTGCTGCTGGCAGGCGCCAGCGGGCTGTGGATGGTCTGGCGGGCCGATATGGCCGCCCGCTTCGCCGATTGGCATTTCTGGTGGATGCACGCGATGGTCGCGCTCTGGCTGGGGTTCGCGCTGATGCTGTTCGTCGTCGAGCCTTTGTTCCTTCACCGTCGCATGGCCCGTTCGGCCGACCCGGCGCGCGATCTGGCGCGGATGGAGCGACTGCACCGGCTGCTGCTGGCCGCCTCGCTGCTGACCGTGGCGGGCGCCGTCGGCGGCAGTCATGGCCTGTTCTGACGTCTGCCGTCCGAAGGCGCGCCGCGCAATGGCTGGGACGCAACCGCGTCGGCAACGATCGCGGCCGCGCGGGGCTCGTCGGCCGTATTGCGCCGGCCCGCAACACGCCCGGTCGACGCCCTGATCGTTCCATGCCGGGAACCAACCCCGTTTCCAAGCGTCGCATCGGGAACGGTATTGGGAGAACGGCCATGTCCGACCTGTCGAGCAAGCCGGACGGCGAGCCCTATGGGGCGGCCTCCGTCGATCCGGTCAGCGATATTCTCAAATGGGTTCTCCTGGCGGTGGCGGTGATCTGCTTTGGCCTGCTCGGCTGGGCGACCGTCCTGACCTATCGCGACGCTCCACCGCGTCCTGGCGCCTTCGTCGATGCAAGCGGGCAGGTCCTGATGACCGGCGACGATATCGTCGCGGGGAAAGGCGGCTTCCAGAAAGCCGACCTGATGGACTACGGCAGCATCTACGGCATGGGCTCCTATTTCGGGGAGGACTACACCGCCTCGGCGCTGGTTCGGCTCGGCGTGCTGACCAAGCAGAGCCTGGCCAATACCAGCGCCACGCCGCCGGCGACCAAGGCGCCCGGCAACAAATCGCTCGCCGATACCGGCCCTGCCGGCACGCCGCCCGAACCCACCACGCCGGCCCCGCCGACGACCTCCGCGGCGCTGGCCGATGCGCTCCTCACCGCGACGATGCAGAAGCAGCTTCAGGGGATCGATCTCACCCAGCCGCGCGTCGTCCTGCCCGACGCGGTCGCCAAGGCGGTGCGCGCGTTGCAGGTGGAGCTGGCGACCAAGCTCGACACCGTCAACCTCTCCGCCGGCTGGGTTCCGGCCAAGAGCCTCGATCCCAAGCTGCGGGCGCAAACGGCGGACTTCATCATCTACTCGGCGCTGACGACGGTGGCGCGCCGCCCCGGCATGACCTCGTCATGGACGGAGAACTGGCCGTTCGAGCCGTCGGTGGGCAACACACCGACGACGAACACCTTCCGCTGGACCTGGATCAGCTTCTGCTTCACGTTCTTCGCGATGGGCTTCGTGCTGTGGCTGTACCGGGCCTATCTCGACCATCCCGACGACGCACCGATGGAGCGCAAGCTTGCCCGCTATCTCGCGCTCACCCCCAGCCAGCGCAAGACCGGCAAATATTTCGTGGTCGCGGCGCTGGTGTTCCTCGCCTCGCAGGCGGCCGGCGCGGTGATGGCCCATTCCTACTATGATCGCGAGACTTTCTACGGCATTCAGCTCAACTACATCCTGCCCTACAACTTCCTGAGGAGTTTCCACCTTCAGGCGCCGATCATCTGGATCGGCCTCGGCTGGATCGCCAGCGGCCTGTTTCTCGCCCCCGCCATCGCCGGAGGGCGTGAAGCCAAGGGCCAGGGGTTCCTCGTCGATCTGCTGTTCTGGGTATCGCTGTTCGTCGTCGTGGCCGCGCTGGTCGGCAACTATCTCGGCATCCAGGGCGTGATCGACCAGGGTTGGTTCTGGATCGGCAACCAGGGCCTGTCCTACATCCAGCTTGGCCGCTTCTGGCAGATATGCTTCTTCGCCGCCTTGCTGTCGTGGAGCATCCTGATGTTCCGCGCGCTGTGGCCGACGCGCGACGTGGTGATCACGGCGACGCGCCGATTCTGGTCCGGCCAGATACGGCTCGAGCATTTGATCTGGGCGGCAACCCTGAACGTGGCGCTGCTGTACGTGTTCGGCATGATCCCGCTCACCGGCATCGAGAAGTCGTTCACCATCACCGACTTCTGGCGCTGGTGGGTGGTCCATCTGTGGGTCGAGCAATCGTTCGAGTTCTTCGCGGTCGCGATCAGCGCCTATCTGCTGATGTCGCTCGGCCTCGTGTCGCGCAAGCTCGCCGAGCGCTCGGTCTATCTGGAGCTGATCCTGATCTTTCTCGGCGGCGTGCTCGGCACCGGACATCACCTGTATTGGGGCGGGGGCCCCAGCATGTGGGTGCCGCTCGGCACGATGTTCTCGTTCATCGAGGTGCTGCCGCTGGTCTTGCTGATCCTGGAGGCGATCCAGCAGCACCGGCTGATCAAGAGCGCGGCCACGTTCGACTACAACCTCGCCTACACTTACATCCTGGGCTCGGCGTTCTGGAATTTCGTCGGTGCCGGCGTGTTCGGCGGCGGCACGCTCAACGCGCCGCTGGTCAACTACTACGAGCATGGCACGTTCCTGACGCTCAACCACGCCCATTCCTCGCTGTTCGGCGCATTCGGGCTGCTGGCGCTCGGTCTGATCTACTTCTGTCTGCGCTATCGCGCCGGGCCGAACGCGGCATTCGACCAGCGGCCCGGCTATATCGCCTTCTGGTGTTACAATATCGGTTTGCTGATGTGGATCGTGCTGCATTTCTTCCCGATCGGCTGGCCGCAGCTCGACGCGGTTTACGAGCATGGCTTCGCCTGGGCGCGCAGCCAGGCCTTCTATGACAGCACCAGGGTTTGGCAGTGGATGCGGTTGCCGGGTGATCTGGTGTTTTCCGCCGGCGCGCTGGTGATGGGTTGGGATATCCTCGTCAAGCTGCGGCGGCGTCCGGCCGCCAATCCGGCCACCGCCAACCGGCGGCCGGCGGCGGCGCCTTAGGCGCCGGCGTTTCCCCTGGCCGCTTGCATGGTGACGGCGCACGGCATCATGCTTTGATCGCGCCGGTAGCGTTCGATGGAAGCCGTGGAGGGACGAGGACGATGAAGATGCCGGCCCGCAACAGCCCGGGCAAGGCCAGGACGGCGCCAGCGACAACCGCGATCGCGGGCGACAAGTCGTCGTCCCAGCTGATCGACGCCCGCATCAGGGAACTGGGCGACTGGCGCGGCGCCACCTTGTCCCGCGTCCGGGCGATGATCAAGCAGGCCGTGCCCGACGTGGTCGAGACCTGGAAGTGGCGCGGCGTGCCGGTGTGGGAGAAGGGCGGCATCATCTGCACCGGCGAGACCTACAAGGCGGTGGTCAAGCTGACCTTCGCCCGGGGGGCGTCGCTGCCCGATCCCAAGCATCTGTTCAACGCCAGCCTGGACGGCAATATGCGCCGCGCCATCGACATTCCCGAGGGCGGCAAGATCGACGCGACGGCGTTCAAGGCGCTGGTCAAGGCGGCGGTGCAACTGAACGGCGCGAAGAAAGCGAAGTGACTGATGCGCTGACGAAGAAAGAAGAGCCGCCGGGCAGGATTGCCGCCCGCCCTGGGCGCGACGGGCGGCGAATGCGTCAGTTCTTGCGGACGATCACTTCGAGATATTCGCCCGGCGCCACCAGGGTGCCGTCGCGGGCGGTGTTGAATTCGCCCATCAGCGCCAGCAGGTCGGCTTCCAGTTTGCCGCGCGTCTCCGGGTCGATCGCGGCGAAGGCCTTCAGCACCGGGCCGTAATAGCTGCGGAACATGTCCAGCCAGTGCGCCGGCGATTTGTAGCGGAACACGAAGTTGCGCGAGGTCGCCTCGACCGTGCCGTCCTTGCCGAACAGCGTCTGCAGATGCGCCCGGTCGCCCCACAGCGCCGGCGACTTCAGGCCCGGCGCCGGCGGCACGTACTTGCCGATGGCCTTGAACAGCCGGCCGATGAAGCCCTCCGGCGTCCAGTTGGCCAGCCCGACCTTGCCGCCCTTCTTCGTCACCCGCAGCAGCTCGCGCGCCGCCTGCGCCTGGTTGGGCGCGAACATCACGCCGAAGGTCGACAGTACGGCATCGAAACTGTTGTCCGGGTAGGGCAGAGACTCGGCATCGGCCTGCTCGAACTTCACCTTGAGCCCGTCGGCCTGGGCGCGCTGGCGGCCGCGCTCCAGCAGCTCGGGCAGGTAGTCGGTCGAGGTGACATCGGCGAAGCGCCGCGCCGCCGCCAGCGTGGCGTTGCCGTTGCCCGCCGCCACGTCCAGCACCTTCCAGGTGCTGCGCAGGTCGAGCGCCTCGCACAGGCTCTCGCCGACGATCTGCAGGGTGGCGCCGATCAGGGCATAGTCGCCGGAGCTCCAGGCCTGGCGCTGGCGGCCCTTGATGGCGTCGAAATCCACAGTCGCGGCAGGCGAAACCGTCTGGATATTCATTTTGCGTCTCCAGTCATGCACCCGCGTTGTTGCGGGCTGGTGGCAGCTAACCTAGGGTCGGTGCGGGGGGCGGCGAATGACCGGCCGTCCGCATCGCTTGATGCGGCGTCGGTCGATGGGCGGGCGGATGATCGACCGTCTTGGCGGCACGATCAGGCGTCTGGCGGAGCAGCCATGGACATTCTTTCGGACGTGCTGAAGACAGTTCGCCTGACAGGCGCGGCGTATTTCGACGTGGTGACCCGCGCGCCCTGGGTGGCGGAGCAGCCGACGCGCGAGCTGGTGCTGCCCCGGATCCTGCCCGGCGCGCAGCACCTGGTGTCGTATCACGTGGTCACCGAAGGCGGCTGCTACGCCAGCCTGGTCGACGGTGCGCCGATCGAAGTCAGGGGCGGCGAGGTGGTCGTGTTCACGCGCGGCGATCCGCATGTACTGTCGAGCGCGCCCGGCATGCGCGCCACGCCCGTCACGCCCGACGTGTTCGATGCCGTCATGGGCGGGCCGCTGCCCTTCGCCGTCGCCTATGGCGATTCCGGCCCGGTCACCGCCAAGCTGGTATGCGGCTTCCTGGCCTGCGACGCCACGCCGTTCAATCCGCTGCTCGAACACCTGCCGGCCGTGATCAAGGCGGGCAGCGCGCCGGACGATCGCGACAACTGGCTGGGTCATTTCATCCGCCTTGCCACCGCCGAAGCCTCCAGCGGGCGCGCCGGGCGCGAGAGCGTGCTGGCCAAGCTCAGCGAACTGATGTTCGTCGAGGTGATTCGCCGTCACCTGGAGTCGCTGCCGCCGGAACAGGCCGGGTGGCTGGCCGGCCTGCGCGATCCCTATGTGGGCAAGGCGCTGTCGCTGATGCATCGCGAGCCGGCCCGCGACTGGACCATCGAGGCGCTGGCCAGGGAGGTGGCGCTGTCGCGCTCGGTGCTGGCGGAGCGCTTCGCCGATCTGCTGGGCATGGGGCCGATGCACTATTTGTCGCGCTGGCGCATGCAGATCGCCGCCGGGCTGTTGAGCGCCGGCAGCGTCAACATCGCCCAGGTGGCGGAACAGACCGGCTACGGCTCGGAAGCCGCCTTCAGCCGCGCGTTCAAGAAGCTGGTGGGCGTGCCGCCCTCGGCCTGGCGCCAGGGCGAGCGGGGATAGGCGGGGCCGCTCGCGCGTTGCCTCTGCCGGGCACGCGTTGGCGAGAAACCATGATAGTCGCGCAATTCACCACCATCGGCCATTCCAGCCGCAGCCTGGGCGAATTCATCGCCATGCTGGGCGACGCGCAGGTCGGCCTGCTGCTCGACGTGCGCGCTTTTCCCCGCTCGCGCAGCAATCCGGTTTTCAATATCGACAGCCTGCCGGCGGCGCTGCAGCAGGCCGGGATCGGCTATCGCCACTGGCCCGAATTCGGCGGCCGCCGGCCGCGGCAGGCCGGCGTGGACGAAAGTCTCAACGCGCTGTGGCGGGTGCAGAGCTTTCACAACTACGCCGACTATGCGCTGGGCCGGTGTTTCGGCGCCGCATTCGACGAGCTGGTCGGGCTGGGCCAAAAGCGCCGCGTAGCGTTGATGTGTTCGGAGGCGGTGTGGTGGCGCTGCCATCGCCGCATCATCGCCGACTACCTGCTGCTGAACGGTCACGCGGTCGACCATCTGATGGCGCCGGGCCAGATCCTCCACGCGACGCCGACGCCTGGCGCGCAGCGTACGGCGCAGGGCAGGGTGGTCTATCCCGCCGATCGCGATCCGCTTTAGGTCACCGCGACGGTGAAGCCCGGCTCGAAGCGCGCGTTCTCGATCGCGCCGTCCTTGCTGTAGCCGCGGGGATTGCACAGCACCCGCGTTCCATCGACCCGGTAGTCGAAGCTGTCATGGGTGTGGCCGTGGATCCACAGCGCCGCCCGCCGGCCCCGCAGCAGCCGCTCGGCATCCGACACGAAGCACGGGTTGAGCAGCGACTGGGCGAAGCGGGGATGGATGCTCTGCGCCGAAGGCGCATGATGGGTCACCACCACCGTCGGTCCGGCGAAGGGCTGCGCCAGTTGGGTGTCGAGCCAGGCGGTATTGGCGGCGAACAGCTCGGTGGTGTGCTGCGGCGAAAGGATCCTGTCCGACGGCCCCTCGCCGATGCGGACGCGGCTGAAGTCGCGCATCAGCCGCTGCGCCTCTGCCATGGCGCGGGCCCGAAGCTCGCCGTCGCCGGCGATGCGGAAGTCGGTCCACAAGGTGCTGCCCAGGAAGCGCACGCCGTTCAGCTGCAGCGCCTGGTTGTCGAGCACATGCACATGCGTGCCGGCGCATAGCCGCCGCAGCTCGCGCGCCACGCCCGCCAGGCTGGAGCCGTAGAATTCGTGATTGCCCGGCACGTATACGACCGGCTGCTCGAAGCCCAGCGCCCATTCGACGGCGGTGGCGGGCCGGGCGATGTCGCCGGCCAACACGACGACATCGGCGTCGCTGCGTGGTCGTTCCATGCCCTGGAAGTTCAAATGCAGGTCGGACAGGATATGGAGCTTCATCGCCTTGCCTCGCTGGCGCAGACGGCCAGGGTACAACGGATCGAGCGGACGGAAGCAGCGGCAAAGTGGCAGCGCCCAAACGCCGGACGGCATCCCGGCGCGCGCCGGGATGCCGTCCGCTGCTCGGCCGGTATGCTTAAGCCTTGAGGTCGAACCGATCCGCGTTCATCACCTTGTTCCAGGCCGCCACGAAGTCGCGGGCGAACTTCGCCTTGGCGTCGGTCTTGTCGCCGTATTTCGGCTTGATCGGCCACAGCAACCGGCACGCCTTGTCGAGATTGGCGTTGTCGGGCCAGGAATTCAGCGGTGCGAAATGCCGCTGCCCGCCGTCCGCGCCGCCGCGGCCGTCGGCGATGCGATAGGTGCCGGCGCTATGCCAGGCCGGCGGATGAAAGGCCCGCCGTAATGGCCGAAATCGGCCGGCCCTGCGAATCGGTCATCGGCGCGCGCAGATCGGCGATCGCGGCATCGAGGTCGAGGCTCTTGAACGCCGTGGCGCAGTCGCACGAGGCGCCCATCGGGTTGGAGCGCGGCACGTGCTGGTTCAGCCGCTGCACGTCGACCTGTTCGGGCCACCAATCGCGATTGCTGCGGCCCGCTTCGCTTTTGGCGCCATGCATGACCGGGCATTCGCCTTTGTCGTCCGTCGCGCCGTCCATCGTACCCGACGCTGGCTTTGGCGGGCGATGGAGAGTCTGGTGCCGAGCGGTGCGATGTATAGTTGATCGATCGGGATTTTATGATCGGACAGACCGATCAATCGGGCGGGATATGCGAGATCGGGTCGATGCCGGACGGCGGTGTCGATGCCGCCCGGCGTTCTGCCCTCAACGCTTCACCACGCGCAGCCGGCCGGTGCTGCTGCCGCCGCAGAAGAAGCGATCCTTGCCGTCCGATTCTAGCCCGGAGACCGGGATGCCTGGCGGCAGCTCGATGCGCTCCTTGACCTCGCCGCTGGCGGCGTCGATGCGGCGCAATTCGCTGCGCTCGGCCTCCCAGGTGCCGTGCCACAGCGCGCCGTCCAGCCAGGTCACGCCGGTGACGAATTTGTCGGACGGGATGGTGCGCAGAATCTTGCCGCTGTCGGGATCGACCTGGTGGATCTGCTGCTTGCGATACTGCCCGACCCACAGCGCGCCCTCGGCCCAGGCCATGCCCGAGGCGCCGCCTTCGGGGGCGGGAATGGTGCCCAGCACCTTGCCCGACTTGGCGTCGATCTTCTGGATGCGATCGTCGGCGATCTGGAACAGGTGCCGGCCATCGAAAGCGGTGCCGGCGAAGGCCGGCACGTCGATGTGCCGCACGATCTTGCCGGTGTGCGGGTCGAGCCCGTTGAGGCGTTCGCCGCAGGCCATCCACACCAGGGTGCCGTCGAACGACACGCCATGGATCTTCTCGACGCCGGGAAAGGGGCCGAACTCGCCGACGATCTGGGCCTGGGAAGTTTTCATGACGTCACCTCGGGTTGTTGCGATGACCTCAAGCTAGGCGCTGGGCAGCGGCGCCGGGAGTAACAAGGTCGTCGTGATTCCGGGCAGCGGCATGGCGGTCCAGCGGCGTGCCCGGCCGTGGCCCAGTGCCTGCACCTTGCCGGCCAGCGCCAGTTCGTCGAGCGCCCGCTGTACCGTGCGCTGGCTGGAATCGAGCGCCAGCGCCAGCGCCGAGCTCGACCACGCCTCGCCGTCGCCCAGCAGCGCCAGCACCGCGCCGTGCGGTTGCTCGACCGGTCGCGCCAACACCAGCACCTGGTGCGCGGCCCTGGGCTTCAGCACGAATCCCTGCGGCGTGGCGTCGATCTCGGCCATGTCGCTCAGCAGGCGGCGCAGCCGGCCGATCTCCACCCGCAACCGGACGCGATGCGACTCGTCGACGAATTTGGCGCCGAAGGCCTGGGCCAGCAGCGCATCGCGCGGCACGTCGCGGGGCCAGGCTTCGCCCAGCGCGCGGGCCAGGGCGAACAGCACCGGTCGCGTCGCCAGCGACACGACGGCCTTGCGTCGCCGCACCACATGGCGGCAGGCGTCGATCAGCAGCGCCCCGGATTCCGCGAGGGAATTCTGCAGCGCCTCGACATCGGCCAGGCGCAAGCTGCGTTCCGCGCCATCGCCGATCAGCCGCGCCGCCGGCGCGTCGAGCACGGCGCTGGCGGACGCGACCTCGGCATTCAGCGCCGCGATGCCGGAGCGGCGCGCCGCCCGTCGCGCGCGGTGCAGCGCGGCCTGCGCTTGCGCGGTGCGCAGCCGGCGCAGCGCGATGCCGGCCCGCGCCAGCTCGTGCGTCGCCTGCAGGCTGGGCGGCCAGGCCGCGCTGTCGCTGCCGTCCAGCGCCTGTTCGGCCTCGTCGAGCCGGCCGATCAGCAGCAGCCGACGCACCTGCAGATTGCGCGCATGGGCGGCGTTGAGGCGATCGCCATGCCGTTCCAGGGTCAGGCGCGCGGCCTCGAGCTCTTTGCTGGGCCGGCCCAGCTCGCGCGACACCAGCGCGATCTCGGCCTCGGCCACGACGCAGCGCGCCCGCGCGACCGCTTCGCGGGCGCCGAAGCCGCGCGCGGCCTGGCGCAGCAACTGCCGGGCGCGGGCGAAGTCGCCCAGTTGCGCCATGGCGATCCCGCGCAGCGCCAGCGCGGCCGCGTCGCCGCGCAGCGCCACGCGGTTCAGCGCGCCGAGAGGGTCGCCGGTGGCCAGCGCCCGCGCCGCCGCCGCGATCAGCGAATCCATCTAGAATCGCGCCACACTTGTCACTCCCGTTCCTGGAGCCGCCGCGCCAAGTCTATCCCAGGTCACGACGATGGAGGATCCGACGATGACGATGTCTCACAAGACGATGGTCCATAAGACGGGCACCCGTGAGGAATGGCTGGCGGCGCGGCTCGCGCTGCTGGAGGCGGAGAAGGCGCTGACCCGCCGGAGCGACGCCCTGGCGCAGCAACGCCAGGCGCTGCCCTGGGTGCGCCTCGACAAGGATTACCGCTTCGACACCGAGCAGGGCCGCCGCAGCCTGGCCGATCTGTTCCAGGGCCGCTCGCAGCTTCTGGTCTACCACTTCATGTTCGGTCCAGGCTGGCAGGCCGGTTGCCCGTCCTGCTCGGCCATCGCCGACGGCTTCGACGGCATCGCCGTGCACCTGGCCCATCACGACGCCATGCTGTGGGCGATCTCGCGCGCGCCGCTCGACAAGCTGCTGGCCTATCGCCGGCGCATGGGCTGGCGCTTTCCCTGGGCTTCCGCCCGGAACAGCGATTTCAACTTCGACTTCAACATCGCCTTCACCGAGGCGCAGCAGAACGACGGCGAGATCGACTACAATTTCCGTCGTGCCGGGCCGACGATCAATGGCAAGCCGCCGGCGGCGGTGGCGCAGATCGCCGCCGGCGCCGGCACCGATGCCGCCAGCTTCATGCGCGACCGGCCCGGCCTGAGCGTCTTCGCCCTGCAAGACGGTGCGGTCCATCACACCTATTCGAGCTATTCGCGCGGCGTCGATGGCCTGTGGAACATGTATCAATGGCTCGACCGCGCGCCGCTCGGCCGCAACGAGCAGGGCGTGTGGTGGCGCCGCCACGACGAGTACGGGCGATGAGCGGGCCGGCGCTGGCCGTCCGCATGCGGGGGGCAGCCGAAGCGCTGTCCTTCGCCGCCGCGCCGAGCTTCGCCCTGCTGGCGCTGCTGACGCGAAGCGGCGGCGCGCCGCAGTTCGTGTGCGCCCATGGCGGCGCGTTCGCCGACATGAACACGATGTACGGGCTGATGGCGCTGTTCCATCTGTCGCCCTGGCTGCGGCTGCTGGGGCGACGCTGAAGGCGGGGTCGGCGGCGCGGCGGAGCTTCCTGCGCATCGCACGACTTTCACGAATCGCCGTGCCGCTGGCTTCGCCGGCTCGGCCAGGATGACGCTCCTTACTCCTGCGTAAGGAGTTCGTCATGCCGTGGTGGCGAAGAACATTATCTGCGTGTCCCGGTCGGCTTCCGCGTCGCGCGCCTGGCGGGCGGGGGTGCATCCTCCAGCCCCAGCGCGCGCCGCCTGGCGCGCGGCAGCTTGGCCACCACCAGCCGATGGCTCTCGGCCAGGTAGCGCTTGAGATCGGCGTTGCTCAGGCCCGGCCGGGCGTGGCGCTGGATCCATTTCATGCCGCGCGAGGCCAGATAGGGCGCCGGCCGCAGACCGGGCTGTTGGCTCAGCATCTCGTAGGCCAGCGGCGAGGTCTTGAAGGTGATGCCGGGCAGCTTGAGCGCCGCCGTTTCGCCCGCCGCCCGCCAGTCGCTGCAGATGGCGAATACCTTGTCGTCCACTTTCCACACATGCGCGCCGCCCCATTGCACGACGCGATGGGCGCCGGGCAGGGAGGCGCAGAAGCGGTTGAACTCGGCGCGGGTCACGTCTGTGGCCTCGGCAATGCTGAGGACGGGGCAATATGCCATGCTGCCCGCAAGCGCATTCCGCGCCAAGGTCGATATCATGCGCATCTTCCTCGCCGGCGCGTCCGGCGCCATCGGCCGGCCGCTGATCGCGCTGCTGCGCCAGGCCGGCCACCACGTCACCGGCGCAACGCGCCAGCAGGCGCAGGCCGAAGCGCTCGCGGCGCTGGGCTGCCGGCCCGCCATCGTCGACATGCTCGACGCGCGGCAGGTTATGGCGGCGGTGCAGGCGGCGCGACCCGAGATCGTCATCCATCAGCTCACCGCTCTGCATGGCAAGCCGCCGCCCTCGCCGGAAATGCTCGAAGCCAATGCCCGCATCCGCCGCGTCGCCACGCCGCTGCTGGTCGAGGCCGCGCGGGCGGTCGGCGCGCGCCGCCTGATCGCCCAGAGCATCGCCTGGGCCTATGCGCCCAAGCCCGCCGCCGCGCTGCCCTATCGCGAGGACGACCCGCTCGATCTCGGCGCCACCGGCGCCCGCGCCGTCTCGGTGATCGGCGGCGTGGTGCCGCTGGAGAAGGCGGTGCTGAACGCCGCGCCGGTCGAGGGCGTGGTGTTGCGCTACGGCCAGTTCTACGGCCCCGGCACCTGGTCGGACAAACCGGGCGGGCCTTCCAGCGTCCATGTCGAGGCGGCGGCCCATGCCGCGCTGCTGGCGATCGATCGCGGATCGCCCGGCCTCTACAACGTCGCCGAGCCCGGCGGCGAGGTGGCAAGCGACAAGGCGGCGGCGCTGGGCTGGCGGGCCGATTTCCGTCTCTGAGCGCGTGGGGGGCGTGCTACACCTGCCGCCATGGTCACGCTCTACGGCATCAGGAACTGCGACACCATGAAGAAGGCCCGCGCCTGGCTCGACGCCAATGGCGTGGGCTATGTGTTCCACGACTACAAGACCGAGGGCATCGACCGGGCCACCCTGCAGGGCTGGGTCAAGGCGCTGGGCTGGGAGAACCTGCTCAACCGCGCCGGCACCACCTTCCGCAAGCTGCCGGAGGGCGACAAGGCCGATCTCACCGAGCCGCGCGCCATGGCGCTGATGCTGGCCCAGCCGTCGATGATCAAGCGTCCGGTGCTGGCCGCCGGCAAGGCGCCGGTGGTCGGCTTCAAGCCCGAGACCTACGCCCGGCTGTTTCCCAAGGCGATCGCCCGCTAGTTCGGCCGTTTGGAACGGAACGTCACACCGCGCGTTGAACGGTCACGGCAGGGGCTTGCGCCCCGTCCGTTTTCCAGACGCGTCGCGCGTAGGTTCGTTGCCCCGGTTCGGTTCATGTTTTCGCCTGCCTCCGTTTTTTCCGCCGTCAGCTCGGCCTCGTTGCGTTTCCACCTGCGAGCCCGCACCCAGGACGCCCACCAGCGGCTCGACGCCACCATCGGCGCGTTCGAATCGATGCCGGCCTATCGCCGCTATCTGCGCGGGCAATATGCCTTCCGCGCGCCGGTCGAGCGCGTGCTGGCCGATATCGCCTGGCCGGCCGCCTTCGACGACTATCGCCCGCGCACCGTATTGCCGGCGCTGTCGGCCGACCTGGCGGATCTGGACGTCGCCACCTTGCGCCTGCGTCAGGATGCCGAACTGGCGCGGCGGCTGGAGGATCCCGCCGCGCTGATCGGCACGCTCTACGTGCTGGAAGGCTCGTCGCTGGGCGCGCAACTGCTCTATCGCTGCGCTCGCGATCTGGGACTGGCCGAAAGCTTCGGCGCGCGCCACCTGGCGCTGCAGGCCGGCAATGTCGAGGGCTGGCGCCGCTTCCTCGCCGTCATGCAGAGCCTGCGCGTCGATCCCGAGGTCGCAGTGCAGGCCGCCAGCCATATGTTCGATCGGGCGCTGGAGGCCTTCGTCGCCGCCGAGGGCGATCCGGTGCGCGGCGCCTTCGCGGCGCGGGCCGGTCATAGCTAACGGCAGCCAGGCCGTCGGCCTCAGCAACTGCGATCGCGAGCCGATCCATAGCCCCGCATGCTGGTGCGATCGGCGAATTGGCGAGCCGGGTGCTGAGGCGTGCTTTTCCAAAGCTCGCAACTTCGCACGCAGGCGGCTGCCATTGCGGATTGGATCGGCCTCTTAGTCATTGCCTTGCAATTGTTCCTTGGGTTCCATACCCAAATCCGGCCCACGCTCCGCTGCTGTCGCGAGCAACTGACGTCGTTACTCCAGCTTTTGGGCGTCAGAGACAGGGTGCAGGACTTGCATAGCGATCTCGCGTCGTCCGGCTGCGTGCATGTGCTGGGCGGCGGTGGCACTGGCCCATTCCACCGCCCGCCTGTTTGATCCCGCGCAAAGGCACCGCGCGCCGGTTCTGGCGTTATAGCCGGACAATCAGCGGAGGAGCCCATGGCCACGCGCCCCAGCGCCAACCAAACGCACGACGTCGACGCCTCGGACTGGAACCTCGAAGTCCTGCCCGAGCAGGTGTGCTTCATCATCGTCAAGGCGCGCGAGTTCGACGCCAAGGACGTGCTGACCGATCCCGAGGAATCGTCCAACGCCAGCGACGACGGCATGGTCGAGGTGCTGGAGGATCATCCCGACGATCCGGTGCGCCAGGAGATCGTCGAGTTCGTCCGCGCGCTGAGCCAGGACGCCCAGATCGACTTGGTGACCCTGGCCCGGCTGGGGCGCGGCGATGCCGATCGCGAGGATTGGGACGACCTGCGCGCCGAGGCCGCCGCCCAGTACAACAACCGCACCGCCTCCTATCTGCTCGGCATGCCCCTGCTCGCCGACTTCCTGGAGGAGGGGCTCGATCGGCTGGGCCAGTCCTGCAGAGATCTCGAGGCCGAACACCTGTAGCGGGTCCCCTTCAATCGGTAGCGGTCGTAAGGATCCCGCGGTGCGTCGGTGCTGCCGCACCGATGTCACGGCTTCCCCGCACCGCCCCTGCGTTCTGGCGGGGCGTTTGGCCCGATCGTGGATTGGTCTCTTGTTGATTGACTGCACCGCTGCCTACGTCCTGGCGGGGCGTTTGGCGCATCTGGCCCGGGCGGCGTGGTGGCTTTGTCCAGTACGTGAAGTAAGATAAGAAGAGTTATTATGTTCAATTAACTATACGCATCTTCTAAAGTGAAATATGATCTCTGCCGCCATACCGTGGCCGCGATTTTGCCCCATTGGCCGGACAGGGTTGCGGTAGCGGGGAAGGGGAACCTGCCCGCCCCATGAGGCGTCTAATGGGCGATGGTGCGGGGGTTGAACCGCCTATCGGTCCTTTGTGGAAGGAGCGACTAATGAAAAGCTTGACCGTATTCGCGATCGTTGCCTCGCTTGGTTTGGCGACCGCCGCTTGCGGCGACACCTGGGGTCAGCGCGCCGTAACCGGGGGCGCGATCGGTGCCGGCACCGGCGCGGCTGTCGGCGCGGCGACCGGCGGTCTGTCGGTTCTGGGCGGCGCCCTGATCGGTGGCGCGGTCGGCGCCGGCGTCGGCGCGGCGACCACGCCGCGCTAAGCGGCGACCGGCCATTGCGCCGCGCTAAGCGGCAGCCGGCCGAACGATCTTCGTCGAGCATTGCCCCGTTGCGACGGCGCGGGGCCGGGCGGGCGATACCTCCGGGTGTCGCCCGTTTTCGTTCCGGGGGTCGGTGCGTTTTGATTGCTGTGGACGAGGGGGACAAACGGTTGCTGCGCGAGCGCCGCTGCGTCGAGCAGGCTTTGTCTTGCTCCCCACCAATCCGTTGCCCGCGTTTGCCCGGTCCGGCCGGCCAACCGACCCTCGGGCGGCCAGTCATTGACCGCTTTTGACAGCCTGCCGCCCGTCCGTTTCGCCGCCGTGGCGACTAGCGGCTGAACGCCAGATAGGGCTTGTTCAGCACCGGCAGCACCTCGGCGATGGTCTTGCCCTGCGCCAGGCGCTGGCGTCCGGACAGCACCACCCATTGGCCCTGGCGCTGGGCGTTGGGCGCCAGCTTGGCGATGGCGAAGAGCGGCTGCTCGGCCGAGTGGCGGAACACCGAGAAAACCGCCATGCCGGCCTTGAAATCGATCGCATAGTCGCGCCATTCGCCGGCGGCGACGCGGCGGCTGTAGAGGTTGAGCAACTGACCCAGCTCGCCGCGGTCGAAGGCCACGATCTTGCGTCGGTGCCGCCGATCCAGCCGCAACACGTTGCTCACCGTTATGCCGTCGATGGGGCCCTCCCGGCGCCCGGGACGATCGGGCGCGATACTGCGATAAGGAAATTGTTGCTCAAATCGGCCTCACCGTAAAGCCTCGCCGAAGCCGCCAACCCGCTGAAATTGAACCTGAAATGAAACGGGCGCCCGGTCTGAAGTCCCGGACGCCCGCGAGGAGAACCGTTGACCCCGGTCGGGGCTATTGCGTCTGGCCGGCGAGCATCGCCATGCCGAGCGGCGAGCCGTCATGCGCCACCGTGGGATCCTTGGCGCCGCTGCGGCAATGGTCGAGCAGCTTGCGCGCCAGCGCGTCGTTGACGACGTAGCGCTCCTGCATGCTGACGAACACGGCGTAGGAGCGGCTGGCGTCCTTGGCGATGCCGTCCCAGCGGCCGGGCTGGTCGAGCACCAGCGCCAGCGTCTTGGTGGCGGGCTTGATGCGCAGCTCCATCCGCATATGCGCCGCCTTGTCCTCGGTCACGGCGCAGACCGGTCCCAGCTCCGTATCGAAGCGACGCACCAGCGCGTAGTCGGGATTGGGTTCCAGGTCGCTCGCGCCCATCGGCGAGGCGACGCCGGCCTTGGGCCGCAGCTTGTCGAATCTGTAGGTCGCGGTCTCCAGATAGCCGACCGGGAAATAGAGCATCGTGCCTTCGCCGACCACGACGCGATCGCCCATGCGGCCGTTCACCACCGGCACGTCGCGGATGCGGCTGCCCGGCACGGTGGCGATGTGATCGTTGAAGGAAAGCACCGCGCGATCGTGGCGGCGCTGGGCGAAATCGGTCTCGAACGGCAGCGGCGGTCCCTTGGGCGGCCGTCCGGCCTGCGCCAGCTGCACGCCGCCGGAGCTCGCCGGCTGGGCCTGCGCCGGCAGCGCCCAGCTGGCGCCCAGCAACAGGGCCGCGCCCAGCGCACGGGCCAATATGCCGGTGAAGGAACGGGCCGATCCAAACATGTCGCCTCGTCGTGCCGTTGACGTCTTGGGATGTGGTGGCGGGAAACCTTCGGTTGGCCGCCGGCGGCCATTGTTATCGACCGCGCGACGGAAAATCCAGCACTTTGCCGCCAAATCGCGCAACCGCGTCGCGGCGCCTGATACCGTCCTGTCGCCGAGCGCAAAGATGCGTGGAAAATCATGCCTCTGTGCCGCATTTTTTCCTTTTTTGCCGGTTTGCAAATGGCCAAGGCGCGGGGTAAGAAGGGCCCGCCGCGGCCCAGCCCTGCCGCGAGGCCGGAGGCATGCCAAGTGGCGGATATCTTTCAGGAAGTCGACGAAGAAGTCCGCCAGGACCGCCTCAACAGGCTCTGGAAACGTTATGCTCCGGCGCTGATCGGTATTGCGGTACTGATCGTGGTCGGCACCGCCGGCGTCACCTTCTGGCGCCATCATGTCGAGAGCCAGCGCACCGAGGCCAGCGACACGCTGATCGCCGCCATGACCCAGGCCGGCAAGGGCGATCGTCCCGGCGCCATCAAGGCGCTCGACGATCTGGCGCAGAGCGCGCGCGAGCCTTACGCCACCATCGCCCGGCTGCGCGCCGCCGAGCTTCGCGCGGAGAGCGGCGACCACAAGGGTTCGGCCGACAGCTATGCCGAGGTCGCCCGTACCGCCACCGACAAGGATATCCAGGAGCTGGCCCAGGTAATGCAGGCGGTGCAGCTGCTGCTGGCCGATCCCGCCGACGCCACAGCCCAGGGCAAGCTGAAGGCGCTGGCCGATGCCGGTGGCCCCTGGCACAACGTGGCGCGCGAATATCTCGCCTATGCGATGTTCCGGAAGGGCGACGTGGCGCAGGCGCGCGCGATCTGGACCCAGATCGCGCAGGACGCCGAAGCCTCCGAGCCGCTCAAGGGTCGCGCCAGCGAATTGCTGAACGCCACCGCCGCCAACGGCGCCGCCGCGCCCAGCGCGCCCATTCCAGCGCGTGCACCGGCCGCGGCACCTGCGCCGACGCCCGCCCCGGCCGCGGCGCCGGCTGCCGTGCCGTCACCCCAGCCCGACACGAAAGGCAAATAGCGATGCACCTGCTGCAGAGCGCGATGCAAGGCACGACGCTGCGTGGCGTGCTGGCGACGGTGCTGTTGAGCGCCGTCCTGTCCGGGTGCGGCATCTTCGGCAGCTCCAAGCCGCCGCCGCTGCCGGGCGAGCGTATCCCGGTGCTCGACAGCGAGCGCGCGCTCAAGCCCGACGATTCGATCCGCACCGAAGAGGTGCGCCTGCCGCGGCCCTTCGTCAATCCGGACTGGCCGCAATCGGGCGGCTATCCCAGCTTCGCCATGCAGCACCTGCAGCTGGGCGACAGCCCCAAGGTGATCTGGCGGCAGGATGTCGGCAAGGGTTCTTCGAGCGACACCGCGCTGCTGGCGCCGCCGGTCGTCGCCGAGGGCATGGTGTTCCTCAAGGACGCCACCACCACGGTCAGCGCCTTCGACGCCAACACCGGCAAGCTGGCGTGGCGCGTCGACGTGCGCCGTCCCAAGAGCCGCGACCGCGAGGGCTTCGGCGGCGGCGTCGCCTATTACGGCGGCCGGCTGTTCGTCAGCACCGGCGGCGCGCAGGTGATCGCGCTCGATCCCAAGTCGGGCAAGGAAATCTGGCGCTCCGACGTCTCCGGCCCGGTGCGCGGCGCGCCGACCATCTTCGCCGACCGCGTGTTCGTGGTCAGCATCGACAACCAGACCCATGCGCTGAACGCCGTCGACGGCTCCTCGCTGTGGGATCACTCGGGCCTGACCGAGAATGCCGGCCTGCTGGGCGGCACCAGCCCCGCGGCCTCGGGCGACTACGTGGTCGCGCCGTATTCCTCGGGCGAACTGGTGGCGCTGCGCATCGATTCGGGCCGTTCGCTGTGGACCGAGAACCTGGTGGCGGCGCGCCGCACCGACACCGCCTCGACCCTGACCGATATCGGCGGACGGCCGGTGATCGATCGCGGCCGCGTGTTCGCCATCGGCAGCGCCGGCCTGATGGTCGCGGTCGACCTCCGTTCGGGCAACCGGGTGTGGGACAAGCAACTGGCCGGCACGCAGACTCCCTGGGTGGCGGGCGACTGGCTCTACGTGCTGACCAGCGACTCCGAAGTGGTGTGCATGCATCGCGACGACGGCCGCATCCGCTGGGTCACCGACCTGCCGCAATACGCCAATCCCCAGAAGAAGCGCGATCCCTACCGCTGGGCGGGTCCGGTGCTGGCGGGCGACCGCCTGCTGGTGGCGGGCTCCTCGGGCCAGATGATGGCGCTGTCGCCCTATACCGGCGAGATCCTGGGCGCGCTCGACATGCGCGAGCCGCTGCTGATGGCGCCGATCGTGGCCAACGCCACCGTCTATCTGCTGACCGACGACGCGCAGCTGATCGCGCTGCGCTGAGCCGGCGACATCGCCCTTCGTCCGAAATCAGGCCGGCGCGCTTTTACAGCGCGTCGGCTATGATCCCGCCCACGGGCACCAGATCATGAGCTTCTCCATCGCCATCGTCGGCCGGCCCAATGTCGGCAAGTCGACCCTGTTCAATCGCCTGGCCGGCAAGCGCCTGGCGATCGTCGACGACACGCCCGGCGTGACCCGCGACCGGCGCGAGGCGCCGGGCAGCATCGCCGACCTGGAATTCCGCATCATCGACACCGCCGGGCTCGAGGACGCCGCCCCGGCCAACCTGGCCGCGCGCATGAGCCGGCAGACCGAACGCGCGGCGCAGGGCGCCGACGTGGTGCTGTTCCTGATCGACGGCCGCGCCGGGGTGGTGCCGACCGACCGTCACTTCGCCGACCGGCTGCGCGCGCTGGGCCGGCCGGTGCTGCTGCTGGTCAACAAATGCGAAGGCAAGGCGGCGCAGGCGGGGCTGGGCGAGGCGCACGGGCTGGGCCTGGGCGAGCCGATCGCGATCTCGGCCGAACACGGCGAGGGCCTGGGCGAGCTCTACGACGCGCTCAAGCCCTTCGCCGAGGGCCGCGAGGCGGCGGCCGAAGACGAGTCGGCTGCCAAGCCGCTCAACATGGCGATCGTCGGCCGGCCCAATGTCGGCAAGTCGACCCTGATCAACCGGCTGCTGGGCGAGGAGCGCATGCTGACCGGTCCGGAGGCCGGCATCACGCGCGATGCCATCGCCAGCGAATGGTCGTGGAAGGGAAGGCGCATCAAGCTGGTCGATACCGCCGGCATGCGCCGCCGCGCCAACGTGGTCGAGAAGCTGGAGAAGCTGTCGGTCTCCGACACGTTGCGCGCCATCCAGTACGCCGAGGTGGTGGTGCTGGTGCTCGACGCGGAGAACATGCTGGAGAAGCAGGACCTGGCGATCGCGCGGCTGGTCGAGGACGAGGGGCGCGGCCTGGTGATCGCCGTCAACAAATGGGACAGGATCGATGCGCCGGCCAAGGCGTTGCGCAAGCTCAATGACCGGCTCGAGACCTCGCTGGCGCAGCTCAAGGGCGTGCCGGTGGTGACGTTCTCGGCGCTGACCGGCAAGGGGCTCGATAAGCTGATGCCGACGGTGATGCGCGTCAACGCCGCCTGGAACAAGCGCATCGGCACCGGCGAGCTCAACCGCTGGCTGGCGCCGGTGCTGGAGGAGCATCCGCCGCCGCTCAACAAGGGCCGGCGCATCAAGATCCGCTACATGACCCAGGCCAAGGCGCGGCCGCCCACCTTCGCGGTGTTCGCCAGCCAGCCCACCGCGCTGCCCGAGAGCTATGCGCGCTACCTGGTCAATGCGCTGCGCCAGCGCTTCAAGCTGGAAGGCGTGCCGATCCGCGTCACCGTCAAGCGCGGCGCCAATCCGTTCGATCGGAAGTAGACGAAATGCGTGTTGCGAAAACCCTTTGTCTGAAGCGCCCTTCGCATCCAGGTGGCGGCCGTTACGTCCGCGCCACCAGTAGCTCCTCGCCGTTGCGCGGCGGGCGCAACCCGTCGGTGCGGCCGGCGAAATAGCGCTGCGCCAGATCGTCGGCGGAGACGTGGCGGGCGTACTTGAAACCGGCCTCGCGGGCCAGCGCGATCATCTGGGCCGGCGTGAAGTAGCTGACGAATGGCGTGCCGCTGGCCTGTGCGCCTTTTGCCGCCATCTCCAGTCCCGGCCTGATCGCGGGATCGGCCATCTCCAGCGGCAGCAGGAAGGTCATGGCGAGGATCGAGCCGGGCGCCAGCGCGGCGACTTCGCACAGGCTGGCCGCGTTGGCCTCGCGGCTCAGATACATGCTGACGCCGGTCGAGACCACCACCGCGGGCCTGGCGCTGTCGAAGCCCGCTTCGTGCAGCCGCTCGCGCCAGGATCGCCCGACCTCGAAATCGACCGGCACGAAGCGCAGCGTAGCGGGGATGCTGTAGCCCAGTTCAGTGAGGCGCTTTCGCTTCCAGGCTTGCGGGCCCGGCCGGTCGACCTCGAACACCGCGAGGCGCGATGCCAGTTCGGGGTGACGCTGGGCAAAGCTGTCGAGCCCGGCGCCGAGGATGACGTATTGGCCGAGACCGCTTCCGGCCTGTTCGATCACCAGGTCTTCGACGAAGCGGGCGCGCGCCACGATCGAGGCGCGGAACGGCCGCGTGAAATCGGGATCCATGTCGCCGCGCTGCCGCCAGTCCGGGGGCGGCGCCAGCAGCTTCAGCCCGATTTCGTCGTCGAGAACAGGTGGCGGCGCATCGGCCGCCACGTGCAGCGCACGCCATAGCGCCACGCGCGCCGCCGTGCTGTCGGGGCCCGCATCCGTCCGGTCGTCGCTCATCGAGGCTATTGCCGCGGGGCGCTTTTGGCGCGCAGCCACTCGTCGGCCGCGACCCACTCGCCGTTCAGGCTGCAGTTCTCTTCCGCCAGCGGCAGGAAGGCCGGGGCCAGGTGCTCGGCCGGCGGCACCGTCATCGGGTCCTCGCCGGGGAAGGCCTGGGCGCGCAGCTTGGTGCGCATCGGGCCGGGATCGATCAGGTTGACCCGCACCTTGGTGTGCGCCACCTCGGCGGCGTAGAGGCTTACCAGTTTCTCCAGCGCTGCCTTGCTGACCGCGTAGGGCCCCCAATAGGGCAGGGCCTGGCGGGCGATGGCGGCGGTGACGAAGATCGCCCGGCCGGCCGGTGCGGCGCGCAGCAGCGGGTCCATGGCCCGGATCAGGCGCCAGTTGGCGGTGGCGTTGGTGTCCATGGTCTGCTGCCACATCGGCGGATCGATATGGCCCAGCGGCGACAGCACGCCAAGGGTGGCGGCGGCGCCGACCAGCACGTCGAGCCGCTGGAAGCGCTCGTAGAGCGCCTGGCCCATGCGATCGATGCCGGCGAAGTCGGTCAGGTCAAACGGCACCAGGGTGGCGCTGCCGCCGCTGCCGGTGCGCTGGGCCGTCGTCTTGATGGCGTCGTCCAGTTCCTCGAGCCCGCCCACGGTGCGCGCCACGGCCACGACATGGGCGCCTTCGGCGGCGAAACGCTCGGCCACGGCGCGGCCCAGTCCGCGCGAGGCGCCGGTGACCAGCGCCAGCTTGCCTGCCAGCCTGCCGTTGCTCATGGAATGTCCGTCCTGCCGCTCGCCGTCAGGCGCTTTCGGTCAGCAGCGAGAGCTGCTGCGGGGTGCCGCCGCCGTCGAGATCGACCAGCGGGATGGGATAGTCGCCGGTGAAGCAGGCGTCGCAATATTGCGGCTGCTGGGCGTTGCGGCCCTTCTCGCCGACCGCGCGATAGAGGCCGTCGAGCGAGATGAAGGCCAGCGAATCGACGCCGATATAGCTCGCCATGCCCTCGAGGTCGTACTGGTAGGCCAGCAGCTTCTCGCGCTGCGGCGTGTCGACGCCGTAGAAGCAGGAATGGGTGGTGGGCGGCGCTGCGATGCGCATATGCACCTCGCGGGCGCCGGCGCTGCGCACCATCTCGACGATCTTCACCGAAGTGGTGCCGCGCACGATCGAATCGTCGACCAGGATCACGCGTTTGCCCTCGATGCGGGCGCGGTTGGCGTTGTGCTTCAGCTTCACGCCCAGATGGCGGATGTGGTCGCTGGGTTCGATGAAGGTGCGCCCGACATAGTGGTTGCGGATGATGCCGAGCTCGAAGGGGATGCCCGATTCGGCCGAATAGCCCATCGCCGCCGGCACGCCCGAATCGGGCACCGGGATGATGACGTCGGCCGGCACATGGCTCTCGCGCGCCAGCTCGACGCCGATGCGTTTGCGCACGTCGTAGACGCTCAGGCCCTCGACGCTGCTGTCGGGCCGGGCGAAATAGATGTGTTCGAAGATGCAGAAGCGGCGCGGCACCTTCTGGAACGGCTTGATCGAATGGATGCCCTTGTCGCCGATCACGATCAATTCGCCGGGCTCGATGTCGCGCACGAAGTCGGCGCCGATGATGTCGAGCGCGCAGGTCTCCGAGGCCAGCACATAGGCGTCTTCCAGCCGGCCCAGCACCAGCGGCCGGACGCCCGACGGATCGCGCACGCCGATCACCGATTCCTGGGTCAGCGCCACCAGCGAATAGGCGCCCTTGACCTGCTGCAGCGCGTCGATCATGCGATCGACCACGGTGGAGAATTGCGAGCGCGAGATCAGGTGGTTGATGACCTCGGTATCCATGGTTGACTGGAACAGGCAGCCGCGCCGCACCAAGTCCTGGCGCAGGGCATAGGCGTTGGTGATGTTGCCGTTATGGGCGATGGCCAGGCCGCCGAACTCGAAATCGGCGAAGATCGGCTGCACGTTGCGCAGCATGGTCTCGCCGGTGGTGGAATAGCGGTTGTGGCCGATCGCCGAATAGCCCGGCAGGCGCTTGATGACGGCTTCCTCGCCGAAAATGTCACCGACCAGACCCAGATCGCGGTGGGAATGGAACTGGCGGCCGTCGAAGGCGACGATACCGGAAGCTTCCTGGCCGCGATGCTGCAGGGCGTGCAGGCCCAGCGCGGTATGGGCGGCGGCGTCGGGGGTGCCGTAGACGCCGAAAATCCCGCATTCCTCGTGCAGGCGATCGTCGTCGAACGGGTTGGTGCTCAGCGAGGCGGGCAGGGCGGCGACGGGCAGGGGAGTGGCGGGCGGAGTGGTGCTGGGATCGGTGGTCAGACGACGGTCGCCATCGCGCATCGCCACGCCTCATACGCTCCAGAAGCCAATGCCGGAAATCCGGCGGGCCCCTTATATAGCGTTATGCGCCGGTCCCGCCAGTGGGATTGTGGGCAATTTTGACGCGCGGTTGTGGGTAGCCGCCATGCCCCAGGATCGGGACTGGCGGGCGCCCGGATTGCCGCGGGTTCAGCGCGGCGCAGGCGCGGGCGCGGAACTGGGCGCGGGGCTGGGCGCCGGAATGGGGATGGGCGCCGGGGCCGGCGGGGCGCCGATCTGCCGGTCGGCCGGCGACAGGGTGCCCGTGCCGTCGCCCTTCTTCTTGAAGTCGGCGGGCACGAACTGGTCGAGGAATTCGGCGCCCTGGTTGACCGCCGAATAGGTCTTGGCGGTGCGCACCGCCTGGGGCTGCTGGTCGCGCGGGACGATGTAGCAATAGGCGAGGTAGCCGGCGCTCACCAGCACGGCGCCCACCAGGATGCCGAAGCCCAGCCCCAATATGCGGTCGATGCCCCGGAAGGCGCTGCCCGATACCGCTTTCGACACCGCGTCGGAAAACACGCTGAGCACGATCAGGATCACCACGAACAGCACCACCGCGGTGCCGATATCGGCGATCATCGGCTCGGCGATCACCTTGCGGCCGTATTCGCGGGCGGCCGGGAACAGCTCCTTGGCGATCAGCACCGCGCCGACCCAGCTCAGCACGAACAGCACCGAGCGCACGAAACCGCTGGAGAAGGCCATGATCGCCGACAGCAGGATCACTGCCAGGACGATCAAGTCGAAAATGGTGAAAGGAAGATTCTCCATGGCCCCCGCTCAAACTTGCTGTCCAACCGGGCGCCTGGGCGCACCGCGCGTGCCGATGGCGCCGCCGCTGGGCGGGCGCAGTCTGGCCACAAGGTCCGACAGATGCTCGATTTCGTCAACGCGGATTCGCTCGGCGCCGCGCGCCTGGCCGCCGCGCGGGGTGCCAGATCCGGCGGGTGGCACGATGGCGGCATGGAAGCCCAGCTTGGCGGCTTCCTTGAGCCGCGCCTCGCGCTGCGACACGGCGCGGATCTCGCCGCCCAGGCCGATCTCGCCGAAGATCACCATGTCGGGCGGCACCGGGGTCTCGCTCAGCGACGATACCAGCGCCGCCGCCACGGCCAGGTCGGCCGCCGGCTCGGAGATGCGCAGGCCGCCGGCAACGTTGAGATAGACGTCGTTGGCGCCCATGCTAACGCCGCAGCGCGCCTCCAGCACCGCCATCACCATGGCCAGCCGGGCGCCGTCCCAGCCCACCACCGAATGGCGCGGCGTGGCGAAAGAGGTGGGCGCCACCAGCGCCTGGACCTCGACCAGCAAGGGCCGCGTGCCTTCGATGCCGGCGAACACCGCCGAGCCGGAGACCTGGCCGCGGCGTTCGGCTAAGAAAAGAGCAGAGGGGTTCGCCACCTCGACCAGCCCGGCATCGGTCATCTCGAACACGCCGATCTCGTCGGTCGGCCCGAAGCGGTTCTTGACGGCGCGCAGGATGCGGAAATGGTGGCCGCGCTCGCCTTCGAAATACAGCACCGTATCGACCATGTGCTCGAGCACGCGCGGACCGGCGATGGCACCTTCCTTGGTGACGTGGCCGACCAGGAACACGGCGATGCCGCGCCGCTTGGCCAGCTCGATCGCGGCATGGGCCGAGGCGCGCACCTGGCTGACCGTGCCGGGCGCGCTGTCGAGCGAATCGAGATACATGGTCTGGATCGAATCGATCACCACCACCGGCGGCGGGTCGTGCGTGTCGAGCGTGCCGACGATGTCGCGGATCGAGGTGGCGGCGGCCAGCTCGACCGGCGCCTGGGCCAGGCCCAGCCGCGCCGCGCGCAGGCGCACCTGGTCGATGGCCTCCTCGCCCGAGATATAGACGCAGGGACGGCCGAGATTCTTGCCGAGCTGCGCCACCGCCTGCAGCAGCACGGTCGACTTGCCGATGCCCGGATCGCCGCCCACCAGCACGGCCGAGCCGGCCACCAGACCGCCGCCCAGCACGCGGTCGAATTCGCCGATGCCGGTCTTGAAGCGGGGCACCTGCTGGGTCGAGCCGCTCATGGCGACGAATTCGACGCGCCGTTTCTTGCCCGTGGCCAGGCTGCGCAGCGGTCCGGAAGTGGCGGCCGGGGTTTCCTCGACCAGCGAGTTCCAGGCGCCGCAGGATTCGCACTTGCCGGTCCATTTCGGCGCCGAGGCGCCGCATTGCTGGCAGACGAAGACTTTGTGCGGCTTGGCCATCGTCCCCTATGTGGTGCTAGAGCCGATCGAGATGGGATGGAAACACAGCATTTCTATCCCATCGTGTGAATCCGCTCTATTTCTAAAAGTAGAGCAAATTCACGCTTTCTGGCGGAATCGCGGGCGATTCCGCCAAAAGGCGATTTGCTCTATAGCTTGCGCAAATCCATCTTGATCGGCCCCTGGGCGCGACCGTGGATGAACTGGTCGACATAGTCGTTGTCCGAATGCTCGATGTCGGCCGCCGGGCCCTGCCAGATGATGCGCCCGCCATAGAGCATGGCGATGCGGTCGGCGATCTTGCGCGCCGAAGCCATGTCGTGGGTGATCGACACGGCGGTGGCGCCCAGCCCCTTGACCGACTTCACGATCAAATCGTTGATCACGTCGGCCATGATCGGATCCAGCCCGGTGGTGGGCTCGTCGAAAAAGATGATCTCCGGCTCGCGGGCGATCGCCCGCGCCAGCGACACGCGCTTCTGCATGCCGCCGGACAGTTCCGACGGGCGCAGTTCGGCCACTTCCGGGCCCAGGCCGACGGCGGCCAGCTTGTCGAGCGCGATCTGGCGGGCCTTGGTGCGGCCGATGCCGTCGGCCTGGATCGGCCCGAACGCCACGTTCTCCCACACCGGCAGCGAATCGAACAGCGCGCCGCCCTGGAACAGCATGCCGAATTTGCGCATCAGCGCCTGGCGCTCGCGCGCCGGCAGGCCGACGGTCTCGACGCCGTCGATCTCGATCGAGCCGCTGTCGGGCTCGAGCAGGCCCAGGATGCATTTCAGCAGCACCGACTTGCCGGTGCCCGAGCCGCCGATCACCACCAGCGATTGCTGCACGCCGACGTCGAGATCGATGCCGTTCAGCACCTTTTTCGGCCCGAACGCCTTGCGGAGCTGGCGGATGGCGATCTTTGGCCGATCCATGGGGGGCCGATCCATGGGTGGCCGATCCATCGGGGGTTGGCTGGCGGCGTTCATCGCGCGAAGAACAGTTCGGTGATCAGATAGTTGAAGGTCAGGATCAGGATCGAGGCGGTGACCACCGCGTTGGTGGTGGCGGCGCCCACGCCCTGCGCGCCGCCCTTGCTGCGATAGCCGTTGTAGC
Organism: uncultured Hyphomicrobiales bacterium; assembly: GCA_964458605.1. Lineage (GTDB taxonomy): Bacteria > Pseudomonadota > Alphaproteobacteria > Reyranellales > JAQSWP01 > JBBSNV01. The sequence goes on from CAYWLS010000006.1 coordinate 27,204, forward strand.
AGCCCATCAGCGCGATCAGGAAGCCGAACACCCCGGCCTTGACCAGACCCGACACCACGTCCTGGGTGACGACGAAGTCCCAGGTGTTGTTGAGATAGGCGCTGCCGTTGAAGTCGAGCTTGAACACCCCGACCAGGTAGCCGCCCATGACGCCGATGATGTCGGCGATCAGCACCAGCATGGGCAAGGTGACGGTTCCGGCGATCAGCCGCGGCGCCACCAGATACTTAAACGGATCGGTCGCCAGGGTGGTGAGCGCATCGATCTGCTCGGTGACGCGCATGGTGCCGATCTCGGCCGCCATGGCGGCGCCGATGCGGCCCGCCACCATCAGCCCGGCCAGCACCGGACCGAGCTCGCGGGTCAGCGACACCACCACCACGTTGGGGATGGCGCTCTCGGCGGCGAAGCGCGAGAAGCCGGTATAGCTCTGCAGCGCCAGCACCATGCCGGTGAAGATGGCGGTCAGCCCGACCACCGGCAGCGAGTAGTAGCCGATCTCCATCATCTGCCGGGCGATCAGCCGGCCGTAGAAGGGCGGGCGGAAGCAATGCGACACGCTGCGGGCGGCGAACAGCGACAGGTTGCCGACGCTGTCGAGGAAATTCAGCAGGGTGCGGCCGACGCCGGTGACGACGGGAACGTTCACGCCACCGCCCCCTGGTAGCGGCGGTGGTAGCGCTTGCCGAGCTGGGTCAGGATCTCGTAGCCGATGGTGCGGGCGCGCTCGCCCAGCTCGTCGATCGGGATATGCGGCCCCAGCAGCTCGACCGATTGGCCCGGCGCCAGGAGTTGGGTCGCGTCGGTGACATCGACCGTGATCAGGTCCATCGAAATCCGTCCTATGACCGGCAGCCGCACGGCGCCGGCCGCGACCACCGCGCCGCCTTGCAGGGAACGCAGGTAACCATCGGCATAGCCGACCGCCACCGTGGCGACGCGGCTGGGCCGCTGGGCACGCCATTCGGCACCGTAGCCAACGCTACTACCGGTGTCAACCTCATGAATTTGAACGATTTTTCCGGTCAGGACGGCGACAGGCTGCATCGGATTGGCGGCCCAGGGGGTGGGATTGATGCCATAGAGCGCGGCGCCGGGTCGGACCAGGTCGAAATGCGCCGAAGGGCCCAGGAAGACGCCCGAGGAATTGGCCAGCGAGGCGGGCGCCGGGGGCAGCCGCTTCAGCGCCTGGGCGAAATGCACCAGCTGCTCGCCGTTCAGCGGATGGTCCTGGATGTCGGCGCAGGCGAAATGGCTCATCCAGAACAGCAGGTCGATGCCCTGCAGCGCAGCGCGAGCATCCTGGGCCAGCGCCGCGACATCGGCCGGCTGCAGGCCGACCCTGTTCATGCCGGTATCGAGATGGATCAGCGCCGGCAGGCGCCGCTCCCGGCCGCGCGCGTGGCGGCTCCACAGCGCGATCTGTCCCGGATCGTTGAGCGCGGGCACGATGTCGTGTGCGGCGAAGGCTTCTTCGTCGCCGGCCAGCAGCCCGTTCAGCGCCACCACCGTGGCGTCCGGCACCACGGGCTTGAGCGCGATCGCCTCCTCCAGATGGGCGACGAAGAAATAGCGGCAGCCTTCGGGCCGCAGGCGGCGGGCGATCTCGCGCGCGCCCAGCCCATAGCCGTCGGCCTTGACCACGGCGGCGCATTGCGCCGGCGCGGCCAGCGCGGCCAGGCGGCGCCAGTTGGCGGCGATGGCGTCGAGATCGACGGTCAGGCTGCCGGCGGTGCCGGTCGCATTGCCGGCGGCGCCAGCCATGGTCGATGTCCCGGCGGCGCCGGTCACGGTGGGTTTGCCGGCTGCGCCGGTCATGGCATCACTCCGGCGGCTTCTGACCCTGATCGTCGTCGGGATTGGAGAAGCGGGTGGTGGGGCCGTCGAATTTCAGCCGCACCGTGCCGGTGGGTCCGTGGCGCTGCTTGGCGACGATCACCTCGGCCTGGCCGTAGATCTCCTCGCCGTGCTGCATCCACTTGTCCATGCGGTCGTGGAACTTGTCCATCGGCTCGTCGTCGCGCTGCTGCGGCGGACGCTGCTTGTGGTAGTACTCCTCGCGATAGATGAACAGCACCATGTCGGCGTCCTGTTCGATCGAGCCCGATTCGCGCAGGTCGGCGAGCTGCGGCCGCTTGTCTTCGCGCTGCTCGACGGCGCGGCTCAACTGCGACAGCGCCACCACCGGCACGTTGAGCTCCTTGGCCAGGGTCTTCAGGCCGCGCGTGATCTCGGAAATTTCCTGCACCCGGTTCTCCTGGCGCGAATTGCCGGAGGGCTGCAATAGCTGCAGGTAGTCGACCACGATGAGCTGCAGGCCGTGCTGGCGCATCAGGCGGCGGGCGCGGGTGCGCAGGGCGGCGATGGTCAGGGCGGGCGTGTCGTCGATGAACAGCGGCACGCGCTCGAGCTGGGCGGAGGTCTCGACCACCTTGTGGAAGTCCTCGGCGTTGAGCTCGCCGCGGCGGATCTTGTCGGACGGCACGTCGGCCTGCTCGGCCAGGATGCGGGTGGCGAGCTGCTCGGCCGACATCTCCAGCGAGAAGAATCCGACATTGCCGCCGTCCACCACCTCGCGCTCGCCGTGCTCGCTGATCTCCTCGCGATAGGACTTGGCGACGTGGAAAGCGATGTTGGTGGCGAGGCCCGATTTGCCCATGCCGGGACGGCCGGCCAGGATCACCAGGTCGGATTTGTGCAGCCCGCCCAGCAGTCGGTCGAGCGGGTAGAGGCCGGTCGACACGCCGGTCAGCTTGCCCTCGCGCTTGAAGGCGGCCTCGGCCATGGTGATGGCTTCGGTGATCGAGCGCTGGAACGGCACGAAGCCGCCCTCGATCTGGCCGGTCTGCGCCAGGTCGAACAGCCGCTTCTCGGCGATCTCGATCTGGTCGTTGGCGGTGCGGTCGACCTCGGCCTCGTAGGCGTTGTTGACGGTCTGCTCGCCGATGTCGATCAGCTCGCGGCGCAGGTGCAGATCGTGCACCAGCCGGCCGTAATCGGCGGCGTTGATGATGCCGGCCGATTGCGTGGCCAGCCGCGCCAGGTAGACGAAGCCGCCGGCCTGCATCAGGCCCTCGTCGGTCTCGAAATACGGCTTGATGGTGACCGGCGAGGCCACCTGGTTGCGCTCGATCAGCCGGGCCAGCGCGTCGTAGATGCGCCCGTGCAGCGGATCGGCGAAATGCTCCGGCCGCAGGAAGTCGGACACCCGGTTGTAGGCCAGGTTGTTGACCAGAATGGCGCCGAGCAGCGCCTGCTCGGCTTCCAGATTGTGCGGCGGCTGGCGGAACACGACGTCCTCGCGCAGCGGCGTGATCTTGTCTTGCTTCAAATCCATCGGCGGACCTTACAGAGCGCCCGGCGCGGTCGCTAATGCGACTTGGCCTCTAAAAGGGTGGATAACGTGGGCGAAAGGCGCGCTAGGCGGCGCTTAGCCGCAGCTTCTGCCCGGATCGCCAGGCCAGCAGCGCCAGGAAGCATACCACAAGCGCCTCGAGCAGCGCGGGCAATGCGACCATCAGCCCGGCGCTGCGGCTGCCCCAGGGCGAGAACAGCGACATGGCGTCGTAGGCGCCCGCGCCGGCGACGATGAACGGCGCGATGCCGCTCAGCACGGCGATCACCACGAAGGCCAGCATGTCGGCGTGGCGGATCTCCGGCACCAGGTTGAACCACAGCACGATGGCGATGTTGCGCAGGGTGAACAAGAAAGCGCAGACCAGCAGCCCGTCGCTGACCGTGGCGGTCTCGAAGTCGAGGCCGTAGCGATGCAGCGCCAGCAGCGCCGCGAGCAAGGTCAGCAGAGCGAACGCCAGGCTGACCAGCCAGCGCGGCATCAGCGACCAGGCGCGCCGCCATCGGCCCTGACGGGCGGCGGCCACGAACTGGCCCAGCGCCACCGGATCCTTGGGCTCGGTGAACACCGCGACATAGCTGAAGGCCAGCATGATGGCGTAGGCGCAAAGCGCCGCCACGCTGGGCGCGGCGCTTTGCAAGGCATGCTGCAGGCGGCCCGAGAAATCGGCCAGCGCGGCGTTGCCGCCCAGCGCCAGGCCGGTGCCGTAGACGATCAGGAACGCCATGAAGGCGGCCCAGGCGATCGGCGTCGAGGGCTTCTGCAGCTCCAGCCGCATCAGCCGGTAGACCGCCACCACGGCCCACAGCGTGTAGAGGCCAAGCGTCGCCAGGCCGAACTGGCTGGCCGGCACCGACAGGCCGAACCAGCCGACCCGGCCCGGTCCGCTGCCCATCATCCAGCTGGTATAGGTCGGCAGATAGGCGAGCCACGCGGCGCCGAGGCCGATCAGCTGGAACAGGAAGGTCTTGACCCGGCCCGGCTGGCGGCCCTTGCGGATCGACTGCAGGCTCATGGCCAGCGCCGTGGCGTGGCACAGCAGGCCGATCAGCACCAGCCGCAGCGCATCGGCCAGACCGTAGTCGGGATCGGCGACCAGCACCATCGCCAGCGCCACCAGACCGGCGATCCAGGCGGCGGCGGGCGCGCCGAACAGCTTGCCCCAGCTCATGGCCCAGGGCCCCAGCGACGACAGGCGCTGGCTATCCCAGGTGCGCTCGTTGATCTCGTGCACCACCGAATCGGCGGCCAGCCTTCCGCCCCACAGCATCACCAGCACGAAGAACGACCAGCGGCCGATGGTAGCGACGAAATGATGTGGCGGCGAACTGACGACATAGGCCATGGCCAGCAGGGCGACCAGGGCGAACAGCACCACGCCCAGCCGCACCGGCGTCAGCTCCAGCCACAGGTTGCGGCGAAATTCCGGGTTCATGGCGCGCCCCGCTGCGGCAGCGCGGCATGCTTGGCGGCGGCGACGCGGCTGAGATAGCTGTCCTGCAGGCTCTGCTTTTCGGCGGCGAAGGTCGCCACCGGCAGACCGGCCTCGATCAGCCGGCGCAGCAGCGCGGCGCGCGCGGCGGGATCGGCCGGCAGAAGCAGCCGGGCGCCATTGGCGCCGCTGTCGAGCAGCGCCGCGCCGGGCAGGCCGGCCAGGACGCCGTCCAGCCGCGCGGCGAGGTCGGGCGCGGCCTGCGCCAGTTCCAGCGTCACGACCTGGCGGGCCTCGGGCTCGGCCTGGGCGATCGGCCGGTGCTCCAGCACCCGACCGCCCTGGACGATCAGCATGTCGGTCGAATAGTCCTCGAGCTCGGTCAGGATGTGCGAGGACACGATCAGCGTCATGCCGGCCTGGCGCAGCGCGGCGAGCACGTGCGACAGCTCGTGGCGGGCTTCCGGATCGAGGCCGGCGGCGGGCTCGTCGAGCAGCAGCACCCTGGGCTCGTGCACCATGGCCTGGGCGATGGCCAGGCGCTGGCGCAGGCCGCGCGAGAGCGTGCCGGCGCGTTCGTCGAGGCGATCGGCGATGCCAAGCTGCCCGGCTACCAGGGCGATACGTTGGTTGCGACGGGCGGCGCCCAGGCGGTGCGAATCGGCGGCATGCATCAGGCACTGGCGCACCGTCAGCCCGTCGTAGAGGCCGAAGAAATCCGACAGATAGCCGAGCTGCTGGTGGGCGCGGCGCGGCTCGCGGAACACCTCGATGCCGTTGACCGCGACATAGCCCGACACCGGCTGCTCCAGCCCGGCGATGCAGCGCATCACCGTGGTCTTGCCCGCGCCGTTGGGCCCGACCAGCGCGGTGATGGTGCCGGCGTCGATCTGGAAGGAGACGCCATGCAGGGCGCGCTTGGTCGGGTAGTCGAAGACCAGCCGTTCGACGACGATCATGGGGCGACCGCTAGGTGGGGGCGGGCAGGGTCAGTCGAAGGCTACTCGGCGGCAAGATTGTTTTGCAGCAGGGAATGCTCGGCCTCGATCATGTAGTCGCGCGTCAGCGGCACCGCGTCCTGCTGCTTGGTGATCTGGATCTGGAACACGAACTGGCGCATGTAGCGGAACGATACCTCGCAGCCGGCCAAGTAGAACTCCCACATGCGGCAGAAGCGCTCGTCGTACAGCGCCTTGGCGCGTTCGCGATTGGCCGTGAAGCGCTCGCGCCAGTGGCGCAGCGTGTGGGCGTAGTGCAGCCGCAGCGCCTCGATATCGGTAACCCACAGTCCGGTGCGCTCGATGGCGCTTAGCACCTCCGACAGCGCCGGAGTGTAGCCGCCGGGGAAGATGTACTTGCGCAGCCACTTGTTGGTGTTGCCCGGCGGCTCCATGCGGCCGATGGCGTGCAGCAGGAACACCCCGTCGTCGGCCAGCAGGGCCTTCACCTTGCGGAAATATTCGAGATAGTGGCGCGCGCCGACATGCTCGAACATGCCGACCGAGACGATGCGGTCGTAGCGGTCGTCGTCGTCGCGATAGTCGCGCAGCAGAAAGCGGACGCGTTCGCCCAGCCCGGCCTTGGCGGCGCGTTCGGAGGCGAGCTTCTGCTGCTCGACCGACAGGGTGACGCCGGTGACCTGGGCGCCGCACTGCTTGGCCAGGTAGAGGCCGAGCCCGCCCCAGCCGCAGCCGATATCCAGCACTTTCTGGCCGGGCTGGATGCGCAGCTTGGCGGCGATATGGCGCTTCTTCTGCAGCTGCGCCTGCTCCAGCGTGTCCTGCGGCGTCATGAAATAGGCGCAGGAATACTGGCGGTCGGCGTCGAGGAACAGATCGTACAGCGCGCCCGACAGGTCGTAGTGATGGGCGACGTTCTTCTGCGCCCGGCCGACCGGGTTGTATTGCTGCAGGCCGCGCAACCAGTATCCGGCGCGCGTCGCGAACACCTGCATCGGGTGGTTCTCGAACGCCTCCATCGAATGGCCCATCAGGTCGAGGAAGTCGTAGATGGTGCCGTCCTCGACCGTCAGCGTGCCGTTCATGTACGATTCGCCGAAGGCCAGGCGCGGGTCGAGCAGCAGGCGCCGCGCGGTACGGCGGTCGTGCACGCGCATGGTCACGGTCGGTCCCGGCCGCGGCGCTTCGATCCGATGGGTTTTGCCATCGGGGCCGATGAGAACGATTGTGCCGACCTGAAGGATGCGGCGGACGAAACCGGCCAGCAGCATGATCCACTCCAAAACCTTGCCGGCGCGGTGCTCCCCGCCGCGCGCGATGATCGCAGTATTTTAGCGTCGCAAATCCCGGCAAGGCAAAGCTTTGCGTGCGGCGCATGGTGCGACGCAGACGACAAAAAACCCGGCCGCGTGCGTGGCACGGGCCGGGTTGTCGCGAAGCAGGCTGGCGCTACTTCTTCTTTTTCTTCTTCTCGGCCTTCTCGCCGTCGGCCTCGCCGCTTTCGCTGGCTTCGGCCGGCGCCGCCTCGGCGGCCGGCGTCTCGCCCTCGGCCGGAGCGGCCGCCTGCGCCTGGCTGCGCTCGAGCATGGCTGCTTCCTGGGCGGCCATCTGCTCCTGCAGTTCCTGCGCCGCGCGCTCGGTCTCGGCCACCAGCACGCCGCCCTTGGCCTGGAAGTCGGCTTCCTCGGCGGAGCGGGCGACGTTGACCTTGATCGGCACGCTGACCTCGGGGTGCAGCACGATGTCGACCGAGTACAGGCCCAGCGCCTTGATCGCCTTGTCCAGGTTGACTTGGTGACGGTCGATCTGCACGCCGGCTTCGGTCGCGGCCTGCGCCACGTCGCGCGCCGACACCGAGCCGTAGAGCTGCAGCGCCTCGGACGCCTGGCGGATCAGCACCACGGAGAAATCCTTCATCTTCTCCGCGACCTTCTCGGCCTCTTGCTTGCGCTCCAGGTTGGTCGCCTCGAGCCGCTTACGCTGCGTCTCGAAGTAGGCGATGTTCTCCTTGGTGGCGCGCAGGGCCTTCTTGCGCGGCAGCAGGAAGTTGCGGGCGTAGCCCGGCTTCACCTTCACCACGTCGCCCATCTGGCCGAGCTTGGCCACGCGCTCGAGCAGGATGACTTGCATCTGCATGTTCGTCCTCCCGCCTTACTTGATCAGATACGGCAGCAGCGCCAGGAAGCGGGCGCGCTTGATGGCCTGCGCCAGCTCGCGCTGCTTCTTGGCCGACACCGCGGTGATGCGGCTGGGCACGATCTTGCCGCGTTCGGAGATGAAGCGGCCCAGCAGGCGCACGTCCTTGTAGTCGATCTTCGGCGCGTTGGGGCCGGAGAACGGGCAGGTCTTGCGCCGACGGATGAAGGGACGGCGCTGGCCGCCACCGGATTGCATGCTCATTCGCCACCTTCCTCGTTGCTCTCGGCCGGCTTCTCGGCGAAGCGGGGACGCTCGCCACCGCGGTCGCCGCCGCGATCACCGCGGTCGCCCCGATCGCCACGGTCGCCGCGGTCGAAGCCGCCGCCACCGCCGAAGCGGCGCGGCCGGTCGCCGCGATCGCCCCGATCGCCGCGCTCGTCGCGGTCGCGCTTCTGCAGCATGACCGACGGGCCTTCCTCGTGCGTCTCGACACGGATCGTCAGATAGCGCAGCACGTCTTCGTTCAGACGCATGTTGCGTTCCATCTCGACGATCGCCGCCGGCGGCGCATCGATGTTCATGAGCAGGTAGTGGCCCTTGCGGTTCTTGTTGATCCGATAGGTCAACGAGCGCAGGCCCCAGTTCTCTTTCTTGGTGACTTTGCCGCCCATCCCTTCGAGGATGGCGGTGAAGCTGTCGACTAGGGCATCGGCCTGATTGGTGGCGATGTCCTGACGCGCAATAAACACGTTCTCGTAGAACGGCATTCAGACAACCCCTTATGGCTGTTAGCGGACCGGCGCCCGTCCAGCCACAATGGCCAAACCCGGCGTTACGGTCCTAGCCGGCGGTGCCGGCAAGGAGCGGGCGCGGACTATACAGAGTTATGGCGGCGGCGCAACCCCGGGCGACGTAAAATTGCGCGGCGGCCGAATGCCAGCAATTCCAGTCACTTGATGGGCAGAATGGAGCGCAGGAAGGCCAGAACCGGCGGCCCCCAGCTCTGGTCCGCCGGCTGGGCGTTGTAGTAGCCGTGACCGTCCTTGCCGCTGGCCGGCGGTTTGACCAAGCTCGCCCGGCCGCCCGCCTGCACATAAGCCTGATACATCCTGTCGGCCAGATACGGCCGGAAGAACAGATCGTTCTCGGCGTAGATCCACAGCGAGGCAACGTGGTTGGCGGCGCCGAACCGGGCGGCGGCGCGGATCAGCTCGTTCTCGTTGCAGGCGTAGCCGCGCTGGGGATCGCCGCCGCGGCCGCCGGCGAAATTGACGATGGCGACCAGGCCGGGCAGGGCGGCGGCGGCGTCGCTGATGCTGCCCCAGCCGCCGGCGGAGTGGCCGACCAGCACGACGTGGCTGGCATCGACATGCGGCTGCGTCGCCATGTAGTCGATGGTGGCCCGGAAATCGGCCACTGTGGCGCGGGCGGCGGCGGCGAAATCGGGCCGGTCGCAGCGCCCGAAATCTTCCGCCCAGGGTCCGGTGGAATGGCCGTAGCCGCGTCGCGTGGTGACGGCGACGATGAAGCCGTGGCGCGCGAACCAGCGCGAGGGCATGCCGTAGCGCGCCACCAGGGCGGTGCGATCGGCGCTGTCGACCGGCGAGCCGTGATTGAACAGCAGCAGCGGATGGGTCTTGCCGTCTTCGCCGTAGATGGCGGTTTCCAGTTCGCTGCCGTTGGGGCCTGGAATGCGCACGATGCGCGGCTCGGGGGCGGCGTGGACCGAGGTTGCAAACAGGATGGCGAGCGCAACGAGAAGCGGACGCATGGTCGACTACAAATACTGTTTGACTTGGCCGGTCAAGCGGTTATGCCTCGTGCCAACGGCAGAAGCTTCCGAGGGAACATGACACGCGCATTCGTCTTTCCAGGCCAGGGCAGCCAGGCGGTCGGCATGGGCCGCGACCTCGCCGAGGCCTTTCCCGTGGCACGGCAGGTGTTCGAGGAAGTGGACGAAGCGCTGAAGCAGAAGCTTTCCACCCTGATGCGCGAGGGGCCCGAGAGCGACCTGATCCTGACCGAAAATGCCCAGCCGGCGTTGATGGCGGTCAGCCTGGCCACGGTGCGGGTGGTCGAGAGCGAAGGCGGCAGGAAGCTGGGGCAACTGGCCAGTTACGTCGCCGGCCATTCGCTGGGCGAGTATTCGGCGCTGGCGGCCGCCGGCGCGCTCAGCATCGCCGATGCGGCGCGGCTGCTGAAGAAGCGCGGCCAGGCCATGCAGCGCGCGGTGCCGGTCGGCGTCGGCGCCATGGCGGCGCTGCTGGGCATCGAACTGGAGCCGGCGCAGGAAGCCTGCAAGGAAGCGGCCGAAGGCCAGGTCGTGGCGGTGGCCAACGACAATGGCGGCGGCCAGGTGGTGATTTCCGGACACAAGGAAGCGGTCGAGCGCGCCATCAAGGCGGCGCAGGCCAAAGGATGCAAGCGCGGCATGCTGCTGCCGGTGAGCGCCCCGTTCCATTGCCCGCTGATGCAGCCGGCCGCCGACGCCATGGCGGAGGCGCTGGAGACGGCGGTGCTGGCGCCCCCGTCGGTGCCGGTGGTGGCCAATGTGCGGGCCACCGAAACGAGCGATCCGGCGACCATCAAGAAGCTGCTGGTCGAGCAGGTTACCGGCCTGGTGCGCTGGCGCGAAAGCGTGCTGTACATGAAGGGCAAGGGCGTGGCGTCGCTGGTCGAGGCCGGCGCGGGCAAGGTGCTGACCGGGCTGGTCAAGCGGATCGACAAGGAGATGACCGGCACGGCGATCAACACGCCGGCCGATGTCGAGGCGTTCCTCAAGAGCGCCGTGTGATTTGACAGGCGCCCGTCTCTTGGTCTAACAGCGCCGCCCAATCGCCACGGCGGGATGGCCGGGGGCGGACGCCAAGCCTTCGGGGCAGGGTCGGAGGACGACGATGTTCGATCTCAGCGGCAGGACCGCGCTGGTCACCGGCGCCTCGGGCGGCATCGGCGGCGCCATTGCGCGGGCGCTGCATGCCCAGGGCGCCCAGGTGGCGCTGAGCGGCACCCGCGCCGAGGCGCTCGATGCGCTGGCCGGCGAGTTGAAGGAGCGGGTCCATGTCATGCCCGCCAACCTGTCCGATGGCGCGGCGATCGACGCGCTGGTCAAGGACTGCGAGGCCCGCATGGGCAGCCTCGACATCCTGGTCAACAACGCCGGGCTGACGCGCGACATGCTGGCGCTGCGATTGAAGGACGAAGATTGGCAGGCCGTGATCGACGTCAACCTGACCGCCACGTTCCGGCTGTGCCGCGCCGCCATGCGCGGCATGATGAAGAAGCGTTTCGGCCGGATGGTCAACATCACCTCGATCGTCGGCGTCACCGGCAATCCGGGACAGGCCAACTATGCCGCCTCCAAGGCCGGCATGATCGGCATGTCCAAGTCGCTGGCGGCCGAAGTGGCCTCGCGCGGCATCACGGTCAACTGCGTGGCGCCCGGCTTCATCGCCACGCCGATGACCGACGTGCTGAGCGAGGACCAGAAGGCCAAGCTCCTGGGCGCCATCCCGGCCGGCAGGCTGGGTATGCCGGAAGACGTGGCCGCCGGGGTGGTTTACCTTGCCAGCGCCGAGGCCGGATACGTCACCGGGCAGACCTTGCACATCAATGGCGGCATGGCCATGATATGAAACTTGCGGGGGCGCGCCGCTTGCCGGCAGCGCAACGCATTGAAATCAAACGGTTCCGGCGGCTGGCCAAGGCGTATGAAACATGATAGTGAAACGCCGCTTTTCGCCGACACAAGGCGCGCAGGCCGCGCCCGATCCTAGTCAAATCCGTCAACGCGAAGGACAAGAACGATGAGCGATACTGCCGAACGGGTGAAGAAAATCGTTGTCGAGCATCTGGGCGTGGAAGCCGATCAGGTTTCGCCGACCTCGAGCTTCATCGACGATCTGGGCGCCGACTCGCTCGATACCGTCGAGCTGGTGATGGCGTTCGAGGAAGAATTCGGCATCGAAATTCCCGACGACGCGGCGGAGAAGATCGCCACTGTCGGCGATGCCATCAAGTTCATCGACGAGAACAAGAAGTAGTCTCGGACGCTCGCCCCTCGCGGCGGGCGTTTTGTTTTTGCCGCGCCTTCTAACGCGACAAAGGACCAAGCGATGAGACGAGTCGTCGTCACCGGAATGGGCATGGTCACGCCGCTGGGCAGCGGGGTGGAACCGACCTGGAAGCGCCTGATCGCAGGCGAATCGGGCATCAGCGGCATCCAGTCGTTCGATGTTTCGGACCTGCCGGCCAAGATCGCCGGCCAGGTGCCGGTGGGCGAGACGTCCGAGGGCCGCTTCAACGCCGACGATTACATGGCGCCCAAGGACCAGCGCAAGGTCGACCGTTTCATCGTCTATGCGATGGGGGCGGCCAGCCAGGCGGTCGACGATTCGGGCTGGAAGCCGGAAGCCGAGGCCGACCGCGAGCGCACCGGCGTGCTGATCGGCTCGGGCATCGGCGGCCTGGAAACCATTTACGAGGGCTCGATCACGCTCAAGGAGCGCGGACCGCGGCGCTTGAGCCCGTTCTTCATTCCCTCGGCGCTGATCAATCTCGGCTCGGGCCAGGTTTCGATCAAGTACGGCTTCAAGGGGCCCAACCACTCCGTCGTCACCGCCTGCTCGACCGGCGCGCATGCGATCGGCGATGCGGCGCGGCTGATCCAGCTCGACGATGCCGACGTGATGGTGTGCGGCGGCGCCGAGGCCGCAATGTGCCGCATCGGCATTGCCGGCTTCGCCGCGGCGCGCGCCTTGTCGACCGGCTTCAACGACACTCCGACCGCCGCCTCGCGGCCGTGGGACAAGGACCGCGACGGCTTCGTCATGGGCGAAGGCGCCGGATCGCTGGTGCTGGAAGAATACGAGCACGCCAAGAAGCGCGGCGCCAAGATCTACGCCGAAGTGCTGGGCTACGGCCTGTCGGGCGACGCCTATCACATCACCGCGCCGCCGGACGACGGCAATGGCGGCTATCGCGCCATGCAGGCGGCGCTGAAGCGGGCCAGGCTCAATACCGACCAGATCGACTACATCAACGCCCATGGCACCTCGACGCCGCTGGGCGACGAGATCGAACTGGGCGCGGTCAAGCGGCTGTTCGGCCAGGACGCCTACAAGCTCTCGATGTCGTCGACCAAATCGGCGATCGGCCATCTGCTGGGCGCGGCCGGCGCGGTCGAGGCGATCTTCTCGATCAAGTCGATCACCGACCAGATCGTGCCGCCGACGCTGAACCTGCACAATCCGTCGGAAGGCTGCGACATCGACCTGGTTCCGCTCAAGGCCAAGGAGCGCAAGGTGCGTTATGCGCTGTCCAACTCCTTCGGCTTCGGCGGCACCAACGCGTCGGTGATCTTCGGCGCGGTTTCCTAGAACATCGGCGCGATGCTGCGCCGGGTCCTGGTCTGGCTGATCGCGCTTAGCCTGCTGCTGGGTGCAGCGGGCGCGGGCGCTTTGGTGTGGGCGCGTCACCAGATCCAGCAGCCCGGGCCGCTGGCCCAGGCCTCGACCGTGGTCATCCCCAAAGGCGCCGGCGCCAGCGAGATCGGCCGGCTGCTGCAGGCCAAGGGCGTGATCGAGGAACCGCTGCTGTTCCGGCTGGCCCTGCGCCTGGAGGACAGCGAGCGGCCGCTCAAGGCCGGCGAGTACGAATTCCCCGCCCATATCAGCGTGATGGAAGTGCTGGCGCTGCTGCAGAGCGGCAAGACGGTGATGCACAAGATCACCATCGCCGAAGGCCTGAGCGTGACCGAGATCCTGGGCATCGTGAAGGCCCAGGAGGGGCTCGAGGGCGAGATCACGCTGAAGCCGGGCGAGGGCAGCCTGCTGCCGCAGACCTATTTCTACAGCCTGGGCGACAGCCGCGATTCGGTGATCCAGCGCATGCGCCAGGCGATGCGCGAGACGCTCGACGAGTTGTGGCCCAAGCGCAAGGCCGGCCTGCCGTTCGAGACCCAGCGCGAGGCGGTGACCTTGGCCTCGATCGTCGAGAAGGAGACCGGCGTGGCGTCCGAGCGGCCGCGCGTGGCGGCGGTGTTCGTCAACCGGCTGCGGCTGAACATGCGGCTGGAATCGGATCCCACCGTGACCTACGGCATCACCCACGGGCAGCACCCGCTGGGGCGCGACCTGAACCGGGCCGACCTGCAGGCGCCCACGCCCTACAACACCTATGTGATGCCGGGCCTGCCGCCGGGGCCGATCGCCAATCCCGGCCGCGCCTCGCTGGAGGCGGCGCTCAACCCGATCGACACCAAGGATCTCTATTTCGTGGCCGACGGCTCGGGCGGCCACGCCTTCGCCGAGACGCTCGACCAGCACAACAGGAACGTCGCCAACTGGCGCAAGCTGCAGCGACAGAAGAAGTAGCGGCGGCGCGGCGGGCGAGGGTGCTTCGGGGCTGCCGCCTCAGGCGGCGGCGCGCCGCTCCAGCGCCAGCCACACGACCAGCAGCGCGGCGAGGAACGCCGCCATCGCGGCGTAGAGCAGGTCGAGCGACACCACGCCGACGGTGAAGCCGGCCAGCAACGGGCCGATCGCCGCGCCCAGATCGCTCCAGGTGGCGTTGGCCGACAGCGCGTGCATGACGTTGCCGTCGCGGTTGGCCCTGATCTGCTGCGCCACCAGCACCGGGCTGACCACCGCCATCACGCCGCGCGCCAGCAGGATGACGATCACCCCCGCCAGGGTGGCATCGAGCGGGATCAGCGCAAAGCCCAGGATGACCAAGACGGTCGAGGCCACCATGGTGCGATGGGCGCCGAAGCGATCGGCGATGAAGCCGCTCAGCGGGCTCATCAGGATGATCACCATGTGGCGCGCCGCCACGGCGATGCCGGCCGACAGCAGGGCGGTGCGGGTCGAGGCGTCCTCCTGGAACAGCAGGCCGACGGTGAAGGTGAACACGCCTTCGCCCGCCAGCAGCAGCCCGAACGACAGCAGGTTGAACGGATTGGGCACGAAATAGCGCCAGCCGCGCGCCGGCGGCCGCGGCTGGGCGACGATCGGCTCGTGCGGCGGCAAGGCCCAGGCCAGCGGCACGGCGACCACGGTCAGGGCGGTCATGGCCAGGAAGGCCTCGCGCGGCCCCAGGCTGACCGCCAGCCAGCCGCCCAGCGCCGCTGCCACCGCCTGGCCCAGGGTGCGCAGCGAGCGGTTGACGCCGATCATGCGGCCCATCGCCGTGTCGCCGCCCACGGCATAGACCAGGGTGGTGAGATTGAGCGCGGCGAAGGACAGGCCCCAGACGATGCGAGCCACGAGCAGCAGCGGGCCGCCGCTCAGCACCGCATAGGCCAGGGTCGAGACCACCGCGCCGATGCAGGCGGCGACGGTCAGGCGGCGCGAGCCCAGCCGGTTGCCGATGCGCGCCACCTCGCCGTAGAGCAGCACGCGGATCCAGCGATTGGCCGACAGCAGCACGCCGACCCAGGCCAATGTCACGCCGAAGCGCTCGGCCTGCAGCGGCAGCACGACGTAGAGCAGCTGGTCCCCGGTCAAGGTCAGCGCCAGCGCGCCGGACGACAGGAAGACGGCGGCCCAGGGCGAGTGGCGCGGCGCGGACGAGGTCGCCGTCGGAACCTCGCTCACCGCGGGGCGCTGCGGCCCATCAGCCGCGCGGTGACGCCGCCGGGCAGCACGCCGGCCAGCCAGACGGCCGATTTCATCGGCAGCGGGAAGGCGATGCGTGCCTTGTTGCGGGCCAGGCCGCGCCGGATGATCGACGCGGCTTTGTCGGCGCTCATCAGGAACGGCATCCTGAACTTGTTCTTGGCGGTCAGGCGCGAGGCGACGAAGCCGGGGCAGATCACGCTGACGCCGATATGGTCGCCCTGCAACATCAGCCGCAGGCTCTCGCCCCAGACCCGCACCGCCGCCTTGCTGGCGTTGTAGGCAGCCGATTGCGGCAGGCCGACGAAGCCGGCCAGCGAGGCCATCAGCGCGATCTGGCCCTGCTGGCGCACCCGCATCGCGGGTATCAGCGGCAGCACCGTGTTCAGCACGCCGTCGAGATTGATGGCGAAAGTGCGGCGGATGGCGTCCTCGTCGAGCTTGCTGCCGGCGCCTTCGAGGCCAACACCGGCATTGGCGATCAGCAGGTCGATCGGCCGCTCCTGGTCGATCATCGACACCCATTGCGCGGTGGCGTCGCGATCGGCCACGTCGATGGCGGCGATGCGCACCTCGGCGCCCTTGGCGCGGCAGGCGGCGGCGACGGCTTCGAGGCGCGACCGGTCGCGGCCACCCAGCGCCAGGAAGATGCCGGGGCCGGCGTAATCGATCGCCAGGGCCTCGCCGATGCCGCTCGAGGCGCCGGTGATCAGGATCGCGCGCGGATGTCTCATGCGGCCTCGTTATGCACAGGCGGTCGGTTGTCGCCAACTCCGCGCCAGACTATAGAGGGCGAGGCCGCCGTCTTGAAGGGCGATGGCAGCAGCGAAGCGGGGGACGCGTTGCCACTGGCAAGCATGACCGGACACGGACGGGCCGAGGGCGCCGACCAGCGCATGACCTGGGCCTGGGAGGCGCGCAGCGTCAACGGCAAGTCGCTGGAGATCCGCACCCGCATCCCGCCCGGCTTCGATCGCCTCGAGGCGCCCGCTCGCGCCGCCGCCAGCCAGCGCTTTCGGCGCGGCAACGTCACCTTGTCGCTGTCGCTGGTGCGCGCCCAGGCCACCGCCCCGGTGCGCATCAATCGCGAACTGCTCAAGACCATGCTGGGGCTGGTCGAGGAGCTGCGCGGCTACGAGGGCGTGGCGCCGGCCACCGCCGACGGTCTGCTGCGCGTGCGCGGCATCGTCGAGGCCGAGGACGAGTTGGCCGACGATCGCGCCGCCACCGAGGCGCGCGACAAGGCGATGCTGGGCACGCTGGACCAGGCGATCGACAAGCTGATTTCGGCGCGCCAGGGCGAGGGCGCCCATCTGCGCGAGGTGCTGCAGGGCCATCTCGGGCAGATCGAGAAGCTGTGCCAGAAGGCGCGCGGCGTGGCGGCGGCGCAGCCCGCGGCGATCCGCGAGCGGCTGCAGCGCCAGCTCAACGACCTGCTGGGCGGCGTGCCGTCACTGAGCGAGGAGCGTTTCGCCCAGGAGGTGGCGGTGCTGATCCAGAAGGCCGATATCCGCGAGGAACTCGACCGTCTGACCGCCCATCTGGTGCAGGCTGGAGGGCTGATCGCAGCCGGCGAAGCCGGCGAGTCCATCGGCCGCAAGTTCGATTTCCTGTGCCAGGAGTTCAACCGCGAGGCCAACACCTTGTGCTCCAAATCCGGCGACATCGAGCTGACGCGGCTGGGCATCGAACTGAAGAGCGCGGTCGAGCAGCTGCGCGAGCAAGTGCAGAACGTCGAATAGTCGAGGCGGCGGGATCGGGACGATGGTCAAAGCGGCAGGTGCGACGATCAGGCGGCGGGGCTTGATGCTGGTGCTGTCCTCGCCTTCGGGGGCGGGCAAGACCACATTGTCGCGCAGGCTGCTGGATCGCGACCGGGACATCACGCTGTCGATCTCGGTGACGACCCGGCCGCGCCGCCCGGCCGAGCGCGACGGCACCGACTACCATTTCGTCGATACGCCGCGCTTCGACAGCATGCGCGAGCGCGGCGAACTGCTCGAATGGGCCAAGGTGTTCGACTACTATTACGGCACGCCGCGCCAGACCGTCGAGGTGGCGCTGTCGAGTGGCCGCGACGTGATGTTCGACATCGACTGGCAGGGCCGCCAGCAACTGGCGGAAAAGGCCGGCGCCGATCTGGTCAGCGTGTTCATCCTGCCGCCGTCGACCCGCGAGCTGGAGCGGCGCCTGACGACGCGGGCGCAGGACCCGCCGGCGATCGTCGCCAAGCGCATGGCCAAGGCGGCCGACGAGATGACGCATTATCTCGAATACGACTACGTGGTCGTCAATGTCGACGTCGAGCGCTCGCTGGGCGAGCTGCATTCGATCCTGGTGGCCGAACGGCTCAAGCGCGAACGCCAGCTCGGCCTGTCCGATTTCGTCAAGTCGCTGAGGGACGGGCAGTAGTCCTCGCTCAGCGCCGTCGCATCATCCCGCTACGCCAGCGCGCGAAGCGGCGACGCCACTGGCGCGCCCGCCGGCGCATCATCATGACCGTGCCGCGCACCGGCGGGCGGCGCCGGTGCAGGAACAGGCCGACCTTGGCGATCTCGTCCTCCGCCATCTCCGCCACCACGAGCTGGGCGGCGCCGATCTCGACGCGGTTGCCGACCACCGGCTTGCGCTTGAGGCGGCCTGCCAGCACCTGGCCGATCGACAGGCCAAGTTCCTGCGGCGTCAGCACCAGATTGTAGAGGCCGGCGATCGAGGCGGCGGGGGCGGCGGCGTCGAAAGTGAAGTCGCCCAGCGAGCCCAGGCTGGCCGCGGTCTTGCCGCCGTCGCCGGCGAACAGCCGGTCCATCGCCAGGGTCGATTCCGGCGGCGCCAGCACCAGCATGGTGTCGCCGCCCTGCAGCCGCTCCAGCGCGTCGCGCGGCAGCACCGCATTCTCGCGCAACACTGCCAGCACGCGCACCCGGTCGGGCAGGTTGATCGCGGCGAACGGGCGGCGCTGCGCCACGCTGCCGGTACCGACCTTGTAGGCCATGATGTCGCGATCGCCGCGCAGCGCGTTGCCCAGATCGACCTGGTCGCCGGAATCGGGCGCCGCCGGCACGATCAGGTCGAGCAGCCTTGCGGCGGGCGCGATGGTCCAGCCCTGGATCACCAGCGAAGCGATCACCACCACGAAGGCGATGTTGAAATAGGTCGCTGCATTGGGCAGCCCGGCCACCACCGGGATGGTGGCCAGGAAGATCGGCACCGCGCCGCGCAGCCCGACCCAGGAAATGAACGCGATCTCGCCGCGGGCGAAGCGGAACGGCGCCAGGCAGACGGTGACCGCGATCGGCCGCGCCAGCAGCATCAGCACCAGCGCCACCGCCAGGCCGGCGGCCAGGTCGGCCAGCAGGTGCTCGGGCGTGACCAGCAGCCCCAGCAGCAGGAACATGACGATCTGGCTGAGCCAGGCCAGCCCGTCGTGGAAGCGGGCGATCAACTGGCGGGCGCGATGGCGGCCGAAGCCGAACACCAGCCCGGCGACATAGACCGCCAGGAAGCCCGAGCCATGCACGGCCTGGGCATCGGCGAACAGGAACACGGCGAAGGCCACCACCAGGATCGGGTACAGGCCGGTGGCGATGTTGACCCGATTGACCAGCCACAGCATGGCATAGCCGCCCAGCAATCCGACCGCCGCGCCGCCGCCGGCCTGCAGCAGCAGGGCGAGCAGCGCCTGCAGCGAGAAGATGCTGCTGCCCTGCTGCAAGGCACCTACCAGCAGCAGGGTCAGGAACACCGCCATCGGATCGTTGAAGCCGGACTCGATCTCCAAGGTGGCGCCGACCCGCCGCTCGATGGCGCCGCCGCGCCGGTTGAGCAGCAGGAACACGGCGGCGGCGTCGGTCGATGCCAGGATCGAGCCCAGCAGCACGCCCTGCAGCAGGCTGAGGCCCAGCAGCGGGGCGGCGACCAGGCCGACGATGAAGGCCGTCAGGGCCGTGCCGATCGTCGCCAGCACCATGGCGGGGGCGGCGGCCAGGCGCAGCGCGGCGCGGGGGGTGCGCAGCGCGCCGTCGAACAGGATGATGGCCAGGGCCACGTTGCCGACAAGATAGGTCAGGCGGAAGTCGCTGAAGGCCAGGCCGCCGACGCCGTTCTCGCCGGCCAGCATGCCCAGGCCAAGGAACACCAGCAGCAGGGGGGCTCCGATGCGGGCGAACACCAGGCCCACCAGGATGCTGAGCAGCACCAGCACCGCGCCCAGCAGGATCAGATGGTCGACGTTCTCGATCAGTGGAAATCCCCGCAACCCGAATGGCCCTCTCTCATGTAAGGGCCGGATCGCGGCTGCGCCACAAAAACCTTGGAGTGATTCTAGTGTCGCGACGAAATTTCCCGCCAGGCGCGGGTCAGGGCACAAAACCGCTCGAGCGAAAGCTGCTCGGCCCGCATGGTCGGGTCGATATCGGCGGCCTGCAGCAGCGTCTCGCTGTCGGGCGTCAGGCTGCGCAAGGCGGCGCGCAGCATCTTGCGGCGCTGGCCGAAAGCGGCAGCCGTGATGCGGCTCAACTGTATCGGATCGATATCCCGGGACCGGTCGGCGCGCGGCACCAGCTCGACCACCGTGGAGACGACCTTGGGCGGCGGCACGAAGGCCGAAGGCGCGATGTCGAACAGCTTGCGCACGGTGCAATGGAACTGGGCGATCACGCTCAGCCGGCCGTAATCCTTGCCGCCCGGGGCGGCCATCAGGCGGTCGGCCACCTCCTTCTGGAACATCAGGGTGAAGGCGGCGAAATCGTCGACTCGCGCCAGCCAATGCAGCAGCAGGGCGGTCGAGATGTTGTAGGGCAGGTTGGCGACGATCTTGCGCGGCGCCGGGCCCAGCGGCGCCAGCTCGGTCTCGAGCGCATCGCCCTCGACGATCCGCAGCCGGCCGGGAAAGGCCTCATCCAGCTCGTGCAGAGCGGCGATGCAGCGGCTGTCGCGCTCGACCGCCACGACCCGGGCGCCGGCGCGCAGCAGGGAACGGGTCAGCCCACCGGGGCCGGGGCCGATCTCGAATACCGTGCCCTGGCCCAGTTCGCCGGCGGCGCGGGCGATCCGGTCGGTCAGGTTGGCGTCGAGCAGGAAATGCTGGCCCAGCTCCTTGCGCGCGCCCAGGCCGTGGCGCGCGATCACTTCGCGCAGCGGCGGCAGCGTCGGCTGGTTCATGCCACGCCGGTCTTGGTCCGTTGGGCGGCGCGATTGGCCATCAGCCGGCCGGCGAGATCGAGCGCGGCCAGCAGGCTGGACGGATCGGCCACGCCCCGGGCGGCGATGTCCAGCGCCGTGCCATGGTCGGGCGAGGTGCGCACGAATGGCAGGCCCAGGGTGACGTTGACGCCGCCATGGAAGTCCAGGGTCTTGAGCGGGATCAGGGCCTGGTCGTGATAGAGGCAGATGGCGGCGTCGTAGCGGGCCCGCGCGCCGGCATGGAACATGGTGTCGGGCACCCAGGGGCCGGAGGCGTCGATGCCGGCGGCCTGCAGGGTGGCGATGGCCGGCTTGACGATGCGCTGCTCCTCGTCGCCCAGGCTGCCGTCCTCGCCGGCATGAGGATTGAGCCCGGCCACCGCCAGGCGTGGCCGGGCGATGCCGAAATCGCGCTGCAGCGCGGCGGCCGTGACGGTGGCGGCGGCGACGATCGCCGTGGCCGACAGCTCGGCGACGGCGCGGCGCAGCGGCACATGCACGCTGACCGGCACGACATTCAAGGCTGGACGCAATTCCGGCGCGGCCAGCATCATGACCGCGCGGGCGCCGCTTTGCGGTCCACCGGCCAGGTCGAGCAGGAACTCGGTGTGGCCGGGAAAACCGAAGCCCGCGGCATAGAGCGCGCTTTTCTGGATCGGATTGGTGATCACCGCGCCGGCCGCGCCGCTTCGGGTCAGCGCCACGGCGCGGCGGATGCTGTCGATCACGGCAGCGGCGGTGGCCGGCGACGGCCGCCCCGGCTCGGCCGGCGGCACGGCCAGCGGCAGCACCGGCAGGGCCTGGGCAAACGCCGCGCCGGCGGCGGCGGCGCCGTCGATCGGCCGCACCGGGACATCGAGGCCAAAGCGCCGGGCGAGGGATTGCAGGCGGTCCGGGTCGTCGATGACGAAGAAGGCGGGGCCCTTGTCGCGGCGCGCCAGCCAGGCGCGCAAGGCAAGTTCGCCGCCGATGCCGGCGGGCTCGCCCATGGTCAAAGCCAGCGGGAGCGGCGCGAGCGGAGCCGTATCGCGCCGCCCGGCGGTCATGTCAGATCCTGATATCGATGGTGGCGGACTGGCGCAGGTCGCGCATAAGTTTGCGCGCCAGCATCTCCAGCTTCTGCTGCAGCAGCGCATTGCCGACCTCGTCGCGGCTCGGGCCGCTGCCGCCGTCGCGCTTGCACACCATCAGCACCCGCACGCCGGTCTGGGTGCGCTGCGGCGGGCCGGCCTTGCCGACATCGAGATTGGCGACGATCTCGCGGATGTCGGGCGGCAGTTCGGCAATCTTGCCGTTGCCGGCATTGGAGACCTGGCTGCCTTTGACTTCCTTGGAGAGGTTGGGCAGGTCGGCGCAGCTATTGGCCGAGTCGGAAACCTGCTTGGCGAGGTTCATCTGGCTCGCCACCTCGTTGGCGCGGGCGTTGGCGGGCAGCGGCAGCACCAGCTGCTGCACCTGCACCGTCGCGTCCGAGGAGCGCCCGGCGGTGATGGTGCGCCGGTCGATCAGGTAGAGGATGTGATAGCCGGTCAGCGAGCGGATCGGGTCGGACACCTCGTGCACCTGCAGGCGCGTGACGACCTTCTCGAGTTCGGGGTCCATCTGACCGAGCTGCAGCCAGCCCAGGTCGCCGCCGGCCAGCGCCGTCGGGCTCTGCGAGAATTGCTGCGCCAGGGCGGGGAACGGGGTGCCGGTACGCGCTTTCTGCACGATCGTCTCCGCCGCCTTGCGCACGTCGGGTTCCTGGCCGGGCTTGTCGATCGGCAGGAAGATCTCGGCGACGCGATTTTCGGGCTTGCCGATATTGGCCCGAGCCTTGTTCATGGCCTCGTCGATTTCCTGGTCGGTGATGTCGACCTGCGGCCGCAGCCGTCGCCGCACCACCTGGCCCCAGGCGATGCTGGATTTGATCTGGTCGCGCGCGGCCTCGAAGGGGATGTGGACCGACTGGAGCAGGGCCTTGAACTGGCCGGGCGGCCAGTTGTTGTTCTGTTCGATGCGGCGCACCGCGTCGTCGATCTGCGCCGCCTGCACGGTGATGCCGAGCCTTGTGGCTTCCTGCATCTGCAGCTTTTCCTCGATCAGCAGACGCATGATCTGGGCCGCCACGCGGTTGCGGTTGTCCGGCGTGTCCTCGATGCGCGAGGCCAGCATGGCGAGTTTCACGCGCGCCACCAGGTCGTACACGGTGATGATCTGGTCGTTGACCGTGGCGGCGATCTTGGTGAGATCCTGGGGCTGGGCCTGGACGGGCTGCAGCGCGGCGCCGACACCGAGCAGGGGGACGAGCATGGCCAGGCCGATGGCCAAAGGCTTCACCAGACGAACGAAGTGCCGCATATCGATCCCTGTCCCGAGTTTGCGAAATTGGCCGGGCGTTTGCCCTTCGTCCGGTCCCCCGACCGGTCGGGCCCTGCCAGCGGCCGGATGGTTATACCCCATTGAGGCGGTGGCGTGGCAACCCGCCGAAAATGCGTTCAAAAGACGCGGGATTGCACGCTGGTCAACTGCTTGAAGACGATCTGGAACAGTACCCTGGTATCGGGCGAGACCACGTTGTCGTGGTACAGCCGCCGCTCGGCCTGCACGCCGAACACGAAGCATTCGTCTTCGTATTTGATGCTGGCGCCGTATAGCCGGGTCTTGCCTGCCTCCAGGTCGCCCGAATAGAACGCTCCCAGGGTCCAGTGTTCGTCGACCCGCGAGGTGACGCCGACATTGATCTCCTGACGGGCACCGAAGGTGTCGACCAGGCTGAGCGCGTCGTCGATGTAGGAGTAGTTGACCGTCAGGCGGAACTGCTGCGGCCCCAGTGTGGTGAGCAGGTCGGCCTGGCGCACGCGCAAAGTCTGGCTGTCCATGCGCAGCCGGGCGAAGCCGTCCCACCAGCTTCCCGGGTTGACCTGCAGCGCGGCGATCAGGTCGGAGACGTGCGAAGAGGAATGCAGCGAGTCGGGAAACTGCTGCCGATTGTTGAAGTGGAAGCTCTGGCCCACGAACAGGGTGGTGGCCGCGCCGTCGGCGCTGAACAGGCCGAAGCGACCGCCATAGGTGATACGCTGGCCGCCTTCGAGGCGATCGGTGCCGACGTAGCGGTTGGGGTTGAACAGGTTGGTTTCGTCGAAGACGATGTCGTTGGATTCCTCGTTCGGTATGCGCCACTGGTTCTTCAGCGTGGGCGCCACCGAGACCGCGACGATCGGCTCGATCAGCTTGTAGGAATTGTCCGGCGAGCGGCTGACCAGCGGCCAGCGCCATTCCAGATAGGCCTGCGGCAGGACGCGGCCGACCACGCCGTTGAATTTGCGCGACGGGTCGTTGGGGTCGGCGCCGTTGTGGACGTCGTAGATATCGCCCTGCAGCGAGGTGGTGAAGGTCCACACGTCGCCCCAGCCGCCGATATAGGGCAGCGTGTAGGCGGCCTTGACCGACATCTTGGTCGAGTCGGTGCCTTCCTCGCGCATGATGTTGGAGGCTCGCGCGTCGAGGATGTAGTGACCGCCGAAGCGATCGGGATCGCCCACCATCTGGCCCTGGAACAGCGGCGCGATCACCGGCGTCTGGCGGTCGTGCACGTCCTGGCGCATCTGCTGGAACAGGTAGGCGTTGGCCGAGGCATAGGACCGCGCGGTGAAACCCTCTACGAAGGCGTCCGACTGCAGATAGGCCGGCGAATCGAAGCCGTATTCCTTCAGGTAGCTCTTGTCGGTGGTGCGCTGGATGTCGAAGCCGGTGCGCCAGTTGTCGTTGATCTCGAAGCGGCCCTTGCCGTCGATGTTGCCGCGGAAATCGCCCGCCTCGCTGTTGTTCGGGTCGTAGATGCCGGAACCGGCCAGGCTCAGGCTGCCGAAGTCGAAGCGCTGGCGGTATTCAAGATGCAGTCCCTGGCCGCCCTTGGTCGTGACCTGGGGCGCCACCGTGACGTCCTGGCTGTCGGTGATGGCCCAGTAATAGGGCAGGGTCAGCGAGGCGCCGAGATGGCTGGTCAGCGCCAGTTGCGGCGGCAGCACGCCGCTGCGCCGCTTCACCGTCGGATCGGGAGCGGAGAAATAGGGCGTCCAGAACACCGGCATGCCCCACAACTCCAGGGTCATGTCGCGGAAGTAGATTTCCTTGGTCTCGCTGTCGTGCATCACCTTGGCGGCCTTGATCTGCCACAGCGGCGGGCGCGAGGGATCGGTGCTGCACAGGTTGCAGGGCGAGAACACCGCCTGGTTCATGTAGGTGCGGGTGCCGCGCAGGGTGCCGCCATTGGCGGCGAAGCGGGAATTGTCCGCCAGCAACATGCGGATGTCGCTGATCATTCCGTCCTTGAAGTCCTTGGTCAGCTCCATATAGGAGGAGAACACCACTTCGCCGGTCGGCTCCATCAGCACCACGTTGCCGTTGGCGATGGCGACGTCGGTGCCCTGGTTGTAGCTCACCGTATCGGCGGTCAGGATGCGCTCGGCCTGGAACAGCTGCACGTGGCCGCGCAGGGTAATGATGCCGAGCTTCTTGTCGTAGTCGACCTCGTCGGCGGCAAATTTGATCGGCGTCTTCTTGTCCGGCAGCGTGCGCTGCTGGGCGATGGCCGGCTGGGCGTCGATCGATCGCGGCAAGGCGACGCCGGCCAGGGTCAGCGCCAGCGCGCCGATGCCCAGGCGCGCCAGCCGCCCGGCGGGCATGCAGGAGATCCGACGCGGCAGGACGGTTCGGTCACGCTTGGACCGACCGTTCCGGACGCCAGCCGCATCCGCTTCCACCACGCCTCCCCCAAAATCGTCTGTTCGACCGTGCCGTGCGGCTCGGGCGTCCGCCCGATGGCGGCGCGCAGTATAAGGCGGCGAGCCGCGCAAGTCATGCCTTTGTCGCCGAAAATGCGCCGACTGGAAAGCGCCAAAACGCATATCGCACAGGAGGTAACGCGGCGCAGCGCATGTGGCAGGTGACGTATGTGCCGGACCGGGCCTGGAAGGCACTTTTTTTTGCCCGAACGCCATGCCAAGGTCGCCGATACCCCGAGCGGGAACTCCCACGCCGCATCATCAGGAAACGGAAATGAAAGTCAGCTTCGTCGAACCCAGCCGATTCAACGCCGGCAACGTCGCCGTCATGGTGGCCGAGGGCAGCAAGCTCTCGCCGACCGCGCAGGCGCTGGACAAGCAGACCCGCGGCGCGCTGAAGCGCGCCATCGCCGCCAGCCGCTTCAGCGGCAAGAAGGGGCAGACGCTCTCGGTGCTGGCGCCCGCCGGCATCAAGGTCGACCGCATAACCCTGGCCGGTGTGGGCAAGCCGGCCGAGTTCGATGCGCTGGCCGCCGAGGCGATGGGTGGGGCGCTGCTGGCCGACGCCAATGGCGCGGGCCAGAAAAGCCTGACGGTGGCAGTCGATGCGCTGCCGGGCGCCAAGCTGGAGCCGGCCGTGCTGGCGGCGTCGGTGGCGCTGGGCGGCAAGCTGCGCTCCTATCGCTTCGACAAATACCGCACCAAGGAAAAGGCCGACGCCAAGCCGACCGTGACCGCGTTGGCCGTCGCCGTGAAGGGCGCGAGCGCCGCCCAGCGCGCCTATGCGACCGGCGCCAGGGCGGCGGATGCGGTGTTCTTCGCCCGCGACCTGGTGAGCGAGCCGGCCAACGTGATCTACCCGGAATCGCTGGCCGCCAAGTGCAAGGAACTGGCGGCGCTGGGGCTGAAGGTCGAGGTGCTGGGCGAGGCGGCGATGGCCAAGCTCGGCATGGGCGCGCTGCTGGGCGTAGGCCAGGGCAGCGCCCGCGACTCGCAGCTCGTGACGATGTCGTGGATGAACGGTCCGAAGGATCAGAAGCCAGTGGCGTTCATCGGCAAGGGCGTGTGCTTCGACACCGGCGGCATCTCGATCAAGCCGGCCGGCGGCATGGAAGACATGAAGTGGGACATGGGCGGCGCGGCGGCGGTGATCGGCGCCATGCGCCTGCTGGCCGCCCGCAAGGCCAGGGTCAACGCGGTGGGCGTGGTCGGGCTGGTCGAGAACATGCCGTCGGGCACGGCGCAGCGCCCGGGCGACGTGGTCACCAGCATGTCGGGCCAGACCATCGAAGTGATCAACACCGACGCCGAAGGCCGGCTGGTGCTGGCCGATGCCATCTGGTACTGCCAGAAGAAGTTCGAACCGCAATGCCTGGTCGATCTCGCCACCCTGACCGGCGCCATCATCATCTCGCTGGGCCACGAGCAGGCCGGCCTGTTCGCCAACGACGACGACTTCGCCGCCAAGGTCAAGGCGGCCGGCAAGGCGGTGGGCGAGAAGCTGTGGCGCCTGCCGCTGGGCGAGGCCTACGACAAGGACATCAACTCCGACATCGCCGACATGAAGAACGTCGGCTCCGGCCGCGGCGCGGGCTCGATCACGGCGGCGCAGTTCATCAAGCGCTTCGTGATCGGCAACACGCCCTGGGCGCATCTCGACATCGCCGGCATGGCCTGGACCAACAAGGGCGACGCCACCACCCCCAAGGGCGCCACCGCCTTCGGCGTGCGGCTGCTCGACCGGCTGGTGGCCGACAACTACGAGGCGAAGTAGAAACAGGTCGTCACCCTGGCCAAGCGCTCGTTCGCCGCGCAGGGTTGGTGTAGCGGCTGCGCACAAATTAACGCGCAGGGTTGGTGTGGCGGCTGCGCACAATTAACATGGGCGCGCGAGCCGGGGCCCATTTCGGAATGGGTGAAGGCCTTGCTATGGATCGACGGGGTCCCGGGTCTCGCTGTCGCCCGCCCGGGATGACGGTGGATTTGAATGACCGAGATCAATTTCTACCATCTGACGCGCTCGACCCTGGAGCAGGCGCTGCCGCGGCTGCTCGAGAAGGCGCTGCAGTCGGGCGCGCGGGCAGTGGTGATGGCCGGTTCGGCCGAGCGGGTCGAGGCGCTCAACGCCCATCTGTGGACCTACGATCCCGGCGCCTTCCTGCCCCATGGCAGCGCCAAGGACGGCAACGCCGCGCTGCAGCCGGTCTGGCTGACGCCCTATGACGAGAACCCCAACGGCGCCACCCTGCTGTTCCTGACCGATGGCGCCCGCTCGCAGAAGCTGGGCGAGTTCGCGCGCTGCTTCGAGCTGTTCGACGGCCGCGACGAGGGCGCGGTGGCGGCGGCGCGCGAGCGCTGGAAGCAATTGAAGGCCGAGGGCCATGCCATCGCCTATTGGCAGCAGACCGACCGCGGCGGCTGGGAGAAGAAGGCGTGAGCGGCGCCGGGCTCTCTAGACCGGCAAATCCTCGAAACGGATGCGGCCCGGTAAGGTGCCGGCGCGGATCAGGGAGACAATCGTCTCGCGCACCAGATTGGCGACTTCCTGGCCGGCACGTGGCGCGGGCTGGTTGCTGGCCATCGCCAGCAACACCGCGCGCGTGATGGCCGGGTTGACCAGGCGCGAGGCCTGCAGCCGGCCCATGCGCACGTCCATGGCGACGAAGTGGGGCGGCAGCACGGTGTGGACTTTGCCCGAGGCGGCGATCTCCTTCATTGCCGTGACAGAGTCGAGCTCGGTGGTTACGTTGAGCTTGACGCCATGCTCCCGGCAGACCTGATCGACGGTCAGGCGCATCCGGTTGGGCAGCGCGGGCAGCGTCAGTTCCAGTCTCGCCAGCTCCGCCAGATCGGTAGTCGGCGCGGCAGTCGCCGCGTCGCCGGCGGCCCCGATCAGGCACAGATCGGTGTACATCAAGGTTTCGTCGGTGGGGAACGCCGCCATACGATTGTTGTAGAGCAGGCTGATGTCGAGGCGGCTGCTGAGCAGCAATTCGTCGAGATGGTCGGTCAACCCTTCCATGACGTGCAGTCGCACGTCAGGCAGCCGTTCGGCCGCGGCGCCCAAGAGCGGCGTCAGCACGATCGGGGTCAGCGACGTCAGCATGCCAAGCCGGATCAGCCCGGCGGGCGTGGCCTTCAGGCGTCGGGCGTCTTCGAGCAGGCGGCGGCCGTCGCGCACCAGTGCCGCCAGACGCGGGAGCATCTGGTGCCCCGCTTCGGTGGGAACCACGCCGCGGCCAGTTCGATGCAGCAGCGCCACGCCGAGCTCCTGCTCGACGTCGCGCACCTGGCGACTGAGCACCGACTGGGGCACCGAGAGATGGGAGGCGGCGCGGGTGAAGCTGCCCGTCTCCGCCACCACGAGGCAATGATGCAGTTTCCGGAAATCCATCGCTGCCCGGCCGGTTATCCTGATTTAGCATAACTGAAAGACGGCTCCTGCGTCTATCCCACGGCGCTGCAGGCCCTTAGCGTCAGCGCCGAATTCGGTTCGATGGCAGGGGGCGTCAGATGGATTTGCCGGTTGCCGGCCCGCTGGAAGGGTTGCGCATTCTCGATATCGCCACCGTCCTGGCGGCGCCCTGGTCGGCAACCTTGCTGGCCGACCTGGGAGCGGAGGTCCTGAAGGTCGAGATGCCCGGCCGGGGCGACCTGCTGCGCGCGCTGGCGCCGCACAAGGGGCAGGTGCCGCTGTGGTGGAAGGTTGCCAACCGCAACAAGAAGGGCATCACGCTCGATTTGAAGAAGGACGATGGCCGGGCCCTGTTCGAACAGCTGCTGCCGCGCTTCGACGTGCTGATCGAGAATTTCCGCCCCGGCACGCTCGACGGATGGGGACTGACCAAGGAACGGTTGTTTGGCATCCATCCCAAGCTCACGATCCTGCGCGTCAGTGGCTTCGGCCAGACCGGCCCCTATCGCGACAAGCCGGCCTTTGCGCGCGTTGCCGAGGCGATGTCTGGCTTCACGCATATTTGCGGCGAGCCCGACGGGCCGCCGCTGCATATGGGCTTCCCGGTTGCGGACGCCGTTACCGGCCTGTTCGGCGCGGTGGGGATTCTCAGTGCGCTCTATCGGCGGGCGCGCGATCCGGAATCGGCGGGCCAGGAAATCGATGTCAGCCTGCTGGAATCGACCTTTCGCATGCTCGATTTTCTGCCGATCGAATACGACCAGCTCGGCGTGGTGCGCCATCGCGTCGGCAATCTCAGCGACTATTCCGCGCCGAGCAATGTCTATCGTACGCGCGAAAACGCCTGGGTGACGATTCCCGCGTCGAGCCAGGCCATCTACGAGCGGCTGTGCCGCGCGCTTGGCCATGCGGAGTTGATCGACGATGCCCGGTTCGCCGCCAACCCGGACCGCGTGCGAAATCGGGCTGCGCTGGATGCGATCATCGCCGAAGCGGTTTCCCAACGCAGCCTGGCCGAACTGCGCCAGGCGTTCGACGAGCATGAGGTGGGATGGAGCCCGATCTATTCGATCGCCGACGTGTTCGCCGATCCCCACGTCGCCGCGCGCCAGGGCGTGGTCAGTGTCGACGATGCGGAACTGGGCGCGGTGCACATGCAGAATGTGGTGCCGCGCTTCTCCGCCACGCCGGGACGGGTCGCCAGCGCCGGCCCGGCGCTGGGACAGCACAACGAGGAGGTGTTCGGCGAGTGGCTCGGGCTCAGTCCGACCGAACGCCAGCGTCTGAAGGCATCGGGAGTCATTTGACGCGACTGGGTCGCCGCGTCGCAGAAACAAGAACAACGGAATCAGGGAGGACGACGATGAACGCACCGGGCACCGGGAGGCCACGCGGCTTGGACGGCGGGCGTATTGATGGCTGAGGCGACCGCCCAGCTCACGCTACGCCATGTGGGCGTGCGTTTTACGATCGGCAGCGGCGAATTCGTCGCCGTCGACAACGTCTCGCTGGATGTCGGCGAAGGGGAGCGAGTCATGCTGCTGGGCCCTTCGGGCTGCGGCAAGTCGACCTTGCTCAAGGTGATCGCCGGATTCCAGCCGCCGGCGGAAGGCCAGGTGCTGGTCGACGGCCGGCCGGTCAGCGAGCCAGGGCCGGACCGGTTCGTGGTGTTCCAGGAATTCGATCAGTTGTTTCCCTGGAAGACCGTGCTGGGCAACGTCGTCGACTGCATCCGCCTGACGCGCCGCGTGGGCCGGGCCGAGGCGACCAGGCGGGCCAGCGAGCTACTGTCGATGGTCGGGCTGGGCGGCCACTTCAACTTCTATCCTCACACATTGTCGGGCGGCATGAAACAGCGTGTGGCGATCGCCCGCGCCTGGGCGGTCGAGCCGGAAATACTGTTGATGGACGAGCCGTTTGCCGCGCTCGACGCGCAGACCCGGGCCAGTCTGCAGGACGAGACCGTCAAAATCTGGCGACGCGCCCGCCGCACGCTGATCTTCGTCACGCATTCGATCGACGAGGCGCTCTATCTCGGCGCCAAGATCGTCGTCATGGGCCGCGCGCCGGGCCGCGTGCTGGAGGTGTTCGACAACCCGTATGTCGAGACCCGCGACCGGCCTGAAGCGGCGTCGCTGCGGCATCGGATCCGCGCGCTGCTGACCGCCGAACGAACCGCTCCCGGATCGGAGGTGGCGCCATGAGCCTGTCCTGGATCAATTGGCGCCGCATCGTCGTCGTGATCGGCCTGCTGGCGGCATGGGAGGTCGCCGTCAAGCTGACCCATGTTTCGCCCATCCTGGTGCCGCCACTGGAAGCGGTCGGCGCCTCGATGCTGCGCGGCATCCTCGATCTGACCCTGCTGAGCAGCACCTGGGCGACGATCGAGAACCTGCTGATCGCCATGGTGATCGGCCTGGCGATCGCGGTCGTCCTCAACATGGTGGCGTTCGTCTCGCGCTGGGGGAGGGAGGTGCTGCAGACCTTGGCGGCGGCGCTCAATCCCCTGCCGGCGATCGCGCTGCTGCCGGTGGCCTTCCTGTGGTTCGGCGCCACCCAGACTTCGCTGCTGTTCGTGCTGGTCAACGCCGTGGTGTGGGCGATGGCGCTGAATATATTCACCGGCTTCTCCACCGTGCCGGCCACGCTGCGCTATGTCGGCCGCATCATGGGGCTGCGCGGCCTGGCGCTGTTCCGTCACGTCTATGTGCCCGCCGCGCTGCCCTACATCTACACCGGCATCAAGATCAGCTGGGCATTCGGCTGGCGCACCGTAATCGCCGCCGAGCTGGTGTTCGGCGCCACCGCCTCGTCCACCGGCGGGCTGGGTTGGCGCATCTACGTCGACCGCTTCAACCTCGACAGCGAGGGCACCTTCGCCGGCCTGCTGACAATCGTGATCATCGGCCTTGCGGTCGAAGCGGTGTTCCAGCTGGTCGAACGCCGCACCATCCAGAAATGGGGCATGGCCGAGAAGCAGACCAACTGAGCCTTCGAGCCGGAATCGCACGCAAACAAAAGGGAGGACATGAAAATGCTGCGCAAACTCTACCTCGCATTGGGCGCAACGCTGGCACTGGCGCTCGCGGCGGGACCGGTCGCAGCCCGCGACCAGGTCCGGATCGCCGCGCAGAACGGGCTGGGCTACGCGCCGCTCTACCTGTTGGCGATGAAACAGGAGTTCCTGCACAAATACGCCCCCGATGCCGACATCAAGCTGGTCCAGTTGGCCGGCGGCGCCGGCGTGCGCGAAGCGCTGCTGTCGGATTCGGTCGATGTCGGCGGCCTGGCCATGTCGCCGATCATCCAGGCCTGGGCCAAGGGCGCCGACCTCAAGGTCGCGCTCGGCCTGTCCGACATGCCGATCCAGCTCATCACCTGGCGGCCCGACTTGAAATCGGTCAAGGATCTGAAGCCGACCGACAAGGTCAACGTGATCTCGATCGGTTCGCCGCAGACGCTGGTGATGAAGATGGCGGCGGCCAAGTATTTCGGTTCGACCACAGCGCTCGACCATCAACTCATCGCCATCGCCCATCCTGACGGCGTCGCCGCGCTGATTGCCAAGCGCGACCTGGCCGCCCATTTCGCCACGCCGCCCTATATCCGCATCCTGATGAAGGAGCCGGATATGCACATCATCCTGAGCAACAAGGACTTCGACGAGGCCAATTTCATGCTGATCGTCGCCGGCGCGGGCAAGAGCTTCGTCGAAGGCAAGCCCAAGCTCTATGCGGCGACGATGTCGGCCCTGACCGATGTCATCGCCTGGATGAACGCCAAGCCCGAAGAGGCTGCCGCGCTGCTGGCGAGCCAGCCGGGCAAGCTGACCAAGGACGATTGGCTGGCCGAGATGAAGCAGGATGGCGTGCATTTCAGCCCGGTCCCGCATGGCCTGGTCGCCCTGTCGGCCTTCATGGCCAAGATCGGCATGGTCAGCAAGGCCGGCTCCTTCGACGAACTGACCTGGGACAATCTGCACGGCAAAGGCGGAACCTGAGCGACCCGATATCGATCGGGCACGAGGCGCCGCCGCCATTTGGCTGTGGCGCCTCGCGTCATGTTGGACCGGTCGGTGATCGCCGAACCCGACGCGGCGCATCCGTATCTCGGCCCGTTACAAACGTTTTCCCGACATGGTCAAAGAGCCGACACGCTCTCGCCGCAATCCGACGCTGCTATCGGGGCATGGCATCGGACGGGAGGGAAACGATGAAAACCATGGCGGTCTCGCTGATCGCGCTCTATGTCACGGGCTTTGCGCTGAGCGGTCACGCCCAGCCCAGCCCGGCCCCGCCGCCCCAGGGCCAGCAGCAATATCAGGGTCCGATCGGCGCCGACGGCAAGCCGATGGCCGACAATGCCGCCAACCGCACCTTGCTGGCGCAGGAGCTGCTGAAGGTGCAGTCGATGGACAGCATCATCGGCGACATCATTGAGAGCATGGCCCGCTCCGTGCCGCAGAACGAGCAGCAGCGGCTGCGCGACTTCATGCAGAAGAATCTCGACATCGCGTCGATCCGCTCCAGCGCCGTGCAGTCGATGGCCAAGACCTTCACCGTCAACGAGCTGGCGGCGATGGTCGAGTTCTACGGCTCCGACGAAGGCCAGTCGATCCAGAAGAAGCTGGGACCGTACATGGCCGACCTGTCGCCGGCGCTGCAGAGCGTGATGCAGACGGCGATGGCCAGGTACCGCCAGCAATATCCCGGCAACGCCAATGCTGCGCCGCAGAACGCGCCCCAGACCGGGCCGGCCGGCAGCCGGGCGCCCGGTGCGCCGGTGCGTCCGCGGCAATAGCTTCTTCCAACGCGTCGGCGAGGGGGCCTGCGCGGTTATCGCGCAGGCTTTTGCCTTTGGCGGCGGAACCGATCGATCGCTTCGCCGTTCCTGCCTCGTCCGCGGTGCGTGGCATAAGCCGGCGGACGAGGGAGAAGGATGCTCAATCCAGCAAAAACAACGACGCCCATTCGCGTCGGGAATTCGCCCCACCATCAGATCGCCGTTGTGCAGCGCCATATCGAAGAGAACGAACAGCGCGTTTCAGCGCAGCGCGACCTGCTGAACCGGTTCCAGCAACTCGGCCTGCCGACCGGCCCGGTCGAAAGCCTGCTGACCGAATACGAGACGACGCTGGCGCTCTTTCGCCAGGACCTCGAAGCCATGCTGAGCGAGCAGACGCTGGCGGCGATCTAGTCTTTCACGCCGTCGCCACCGGCGTGGCGGGCGAGCCGACCGCGCCGGGCAGGCGCAAAGGCGGCGCGGTGAGCAGGAAGCGGCTGCGCTTCCTGGCGCGCAGGAAATGGGCCAACTCGTCCAGATACCACAGTTCGCCCAGATTGCAGCCCAGCTTGAACAAGCAGTGCTCGTGCAGCGGCAGCCATGCATGGTGATCGCCCTGGCCAGGCAGCGCCGGCACCGCCTCGACGCCGTAATTGTCGGCGATCAGGCAGGCGATGCCGCTGTCGGTGATCCATTGCAGCAGCCTGCCGTCGCGTCCATTCAGCACCGCGCAGGTGGCGTGGGCCAGCTTGGGGTCGATCTTCTTGTTGCACTCCAGCACCCAGGTGGCGAAGCCGGTGTGCAGCAGCAGCATGTCGCCGGTTTCCACGTCGACCTTGTCGGCCTCGATCACATGCATCAGGTCGTCGTAGCCGACATGGCGATGCTCGCGGCCGAAATGCTTTTCCAGGTCGACCAGCACGCCGCGGCCCTGGATCGCCTTGACCGCCATGTTCTCGACGCCCAGCCTGTTGGCCGAAGGCGGGCGGTCGGGCCTGGCGCCGTGACCGTAATCGTGCGGGCCGACCACGTCCTTGCCGGCGCGCCAGCCGTTGTAATAGACCGGCTCGGCAATGCCGTCGCCATCGGCGTCGAAGGTCGAGCCGACATGGGCCAGCGTGTCCCACTGCGTCGAATATTGCAGCGTCAGCAGCACGCGGTCGTCCGACACGATGTCGGTGTAATGCGGATCGAGCCGCGCGGTGGGGAAATTGAAACGCGGCTCGGCCGCATCGCCGGTCGGCGACAGCACCGGCGGGAAGCGCCTTGCGTTGAGCGTATTGCCGCCGGGATAGTCGAGCGGCAGGCTGAGGCAGAAGCTGCGGCCCTCCTTGACCTCCATCAGCCCTTGCCAGACTTTTTCCGGGGTCAGCAGGTTGAGCCGGCCGAGCTGGTCGTCCTCGCCCCAGTCGCCCCAGGTCGAGCCTTCGGGCCGGTTCTTCCAGCGTTTCGCCATGGCGCTCCCCATTCCTCGATCGGTTGGCGGCCATGATCGGCAAATCGCGGTGCCGTGACAACCGGCGCGGCGGGGACGTCGTATAATGGCGTCCGTTCAGCGGGGGGATCGTCCATGTTGGAACTGCTGGTGCTGCTCGCCGCCGCCTCGCCGGAATCGGCGCAACTGGCCCAGGCGCCGGACCGGGCACGCTGCGAGCGCCTGGCGGCCTATTACGATCGCTATGCCCAGCGCGGCGAGGGCGCCCAGCGCAACGGCGCCTTCGATCGCGCCATCGGCAGCGATTATTGCCGCGCGGGCCGCGTCAGCGAAGGCGAGGCGCTGTTGGAAAAGGCGATCAGGGCGCTGGGTTTCGATCCGCCGAAGTGACTTGGTCGCGCTGAGCGCCGGCGAAGCATGATGCTTCGACACATGGCGCAGGTGTCGTTGAGAGAAGACCCTTCGCGGCGCTCGCAGCGACAGCCTCCTATGCCGCATCCTCCCGCAGCGCTGCTTCCAGCTTCTCCTGCGCCGTCAGCCATTCGCTCTCGGCGTCGGCCAGCGCCGCCTGGGCGCGCCCTTGCTCCATCTGCAGGGCGCGGATCGGTTCGGCCGGACCCTCGTAGAGCTTGGGGTCGGCCAGCTTGTCCTGCACCGCCTTGAGCTGCTTGGTCATGCGGTTGACCCAGGCCTCGGCATCGGCCGCCGCTTTGCGCAGCGGCGCGATCTGCTGGCGCTTCTCGGCCTGGGCGCGGCGCTGTTCCTTGCGCTCTTCCGCCGATACGGGGCGCGGTGCCGACGGGATCTCGGCGGCGACCTCGGCTTGGTTTCTGGTCTCGCGCTTTGCTTTCTTGTCCTTGCGCTCCTCGCCGCGCTCGCTCAGCAACTGGCGCTGGTAGTCGTCGAGGTCGCCGTCGAAGGCGGTGCAGGTGCCGTCGGCCACCAGCCACAGCCGGTCGGCCACCAGGCGCAGCAGGTGGGTGTCGTGGCTGACCAGCACCACCGCGCCCTCGTAGTCGTTGAGGGCCTCGATCAGCGCTTCGCGCGCGTCCATGTCGAGATGGTTGGTCGGCTCGTCCAGCAGCAGGATGTGCGGCGCATCGACCGTCATCAGCGCGAACAGCAGCCGGGTCTTCTCGCCGCCCGACAGCTTGGCGACTTCGATCTCGGCCTTGTTGCCGGAGAAGTTGAAGCGGCCGAGTTGGGCTCGCACCTTGGTCGGCGTGGCCTGCGGCATCAGCCGGGTCATGTGCGACAGCGGCGTGCCCTTGAGGTCGAGCTCCTCGGCCTGGTGCTGGGCGAAATAGCCGACGCGCAGCTTGCCCGATTTGCGCAGCGCGCCGGTCATCGGCTTCAGCCGGTCCGACAGCAGGCGGATCAGCGTCGACTTGCCGTTGCCGTTGGCGCCCAAGAGCGCGATGCGGTCGTCCATGTCCAGCCGCAAATCCAGCCCGCGCAGGATCGGCTTGCCCGGCTCGTAGCCCACCGTGGCGTGCTCCAGCACGATCAGCGGCGGCGACAGCGAGGGCGGCGTCGGGAAGTTGAAATGCACGTCCTCGTCTTCGTTCAGCGCCACGATCGGCTGCAGCCGCGCCAGCATCTTCAGGCGCGACTGGGCCTGGGTGGCCTTGCTGGCCTTGGCGCGGAAGCGGTCGACGAAGCTCTGCAGATGCTTGCGCTGGGCCTCCTGCTTGACCTGCGCCGCGGCGATGTTGGCCACGCGCTCGCGGCGTTGGCGCTCGAACTCGTCGTAGCCGCCGGTGTAGGACACCAGCTTGCCGCCATCGATATGCACGATCTGCTCGACCGAGGCGTTGAGCAGGTCGCGATCGTGACTGACCATGATCAAGGTGTAGGGATAGCTCTTGAGAAAGCTCTCCAGCCACAGCCGCGCTTCGAGGTCCAGGTGGTTGGACGGCTCGTCGAGCAGCAGCAGGTCGGGCTGGGCGAACAGCGCCGAGGCCAGCGACACGCGCATGCGCCAGCCGCCGGAGAAGGACGAGCAGGGGCGAAGCTGCGCCTCGTGGTCGAAACCCAGCCCGGCCAGGATGCGGGCGGCGCGCGCCGGCGCGGCATGGGCGCCGATATCGGCCAGCCGCGTGTGGATCTCGGCGATGCGCATGGGGTCGGTTTCGGTCTCGGCCTGGGCCAGCAGGCGGCTGCGCTCGAGGTCGGCCATCAGCACGGTGTCGAGCAGCGATTCGGGCCCGTCCGGCGCTTCCTGCGCCATGCGGCCCAGCCGGGCGCCGGGCCGCACGTTGACGCTGCCGCCGTCGACCGACAATTCGCCCGCGATCAGCTTGAGCAGGGTCGACTTGCCGGTGCCGTTGCGGCCGACCAGGCCGACGCGGTGACCGCTCGGCACCACGGCCGTGGCCTTGTCGAACAGCAGCCGTCCGCCGACGCGGTAGGTCAGGTCGTTGATATGCAGCATGGGGCGCCGCGTTTAGCACGGGCCGGCGCTCGCGCCAACCCGCTTGGCCGGGGCGATCCCTAGGCGCGCTGGCGGGCGAAACCGGCGAAAACCCACAGCAGCGCGGTGCCGAGGGCCAGCGCCAGCAGGGGTGCGCCGATCGCCAGCAACGCCACGCGCAGGCCGAGCACGAAGGGCTCGGGCGGCGATTTCAGCGGAATGCCGATCGCGCCGTAGAGCTGCTCGGCCAGCGCCGAGTCGGATAGACCGGCATATTCGGGATAGAGCTGGCGCAGGCGGCTGGCCTGGTACCAGCAGGTGGCGGGCGAGGGCATCAGCCGGTAGAGCTCGCCATGGCTGGGCGCGGCACGGGTATAGTCCTGGTCCGGCATGCCACGCGCCTTGGCGCATTCCATCGGCAGCGGCGCGTCCGGTTGACGGGCCATGAACTGCATCAGCTCGGCGCGGTCGAATTCGCGGCGCAGCGAATCGAACGACAGCGCCGCCACCCCCAGGACGAAGATCGCCGACAGCACCAGCCACAGCCGGAACAGGCCGCGGCGCAGGCGGGTAGGGGGAGCGGGGGAATTGTCGGTCGCAGCCATGGCGCCATGGTGCCGACTGGACCGGACCGCGCCTTGATCTGCCGCAAGAGAGGCGGTTGCCCGGACCCGGGAAACCGTCTATAAGCCCGCAACTTTTTGCGGAAAACAGAGGATTCCATGGCCAAGGAGCGCACTCTTTCGATCATCAAGCCGGACGCGACACGGCGCAACCTGACGGGCAAGATCAATGCCCGGTTCGAGGATGCGGGTCTGCGCATCGTGGCCCAGAAGCGGATGTGGCTGTCCCAGGCCCAGGCCGAGCAGTTCTACGCCGTGCACAAGGCGCGGCCGTTCTTCGGCGACCTGGTCAAGTTCATGACCTCCGGTCCGGTCGTGGTGCAGGTGCTGGAAGGCGAGGGCGCCATCGCCAAGAACCGCGAGGTGATGGGCGCGACCGACCCGGCCAAGGCCAGTGCCGGCACCATCCGCAAGGACTTCGCCGAATCGATCGAGGCCAACTCGGTGCACGGTTCGGACGCGGCCGAGACGGCGGCGCAGGAGATCGCCTTCTTCTTCGCCGGGATCGAGCTGGTCGGCTGATTTTTCCGCCTCGCCAATAAAAAAGCGGCCCGCCAAGGGGGCCGCTTTTTTGATGCCCGAAAAGGGCGCGAACTTCAGAGCATGAAGATCGCCAGCAGGATCAGCAACGTGGCGATGCCGACCACGCCGTATTGGGCTATCTTGTTGAACGTATGGTACATTTCTTGATGCGACTTGAGGTCGAATTCATCGGCTTGCTCGGCCATCTCTGCTCCTTGGTGTCCTGTCGCGCCGCGCTCGCTGCGGCAAATCCGCACCGCTTATAGCCAAAAACCGACCGGTGGGAAAGGTCTCGCGCGCAGGGTCCGCCGCGCCGCCTGGCCGGCCCGCCTGCGCGGCCGGCCCATCGCCGGCGGGCGCAAAAAGCCCCGGTCCTCGCGGACCGGGGTTCGAGTTTGGGGAGGAAGAGTAGAGAGAACGCCGGATGCCTACACCGGGTGCGGTGCAAAGAACCCGACCAGCCACAACACCAGCAGAATGACCAGCACCAGGCCGACCACGCCGCCCAGACCGCCCGCGCCGTAGCGGCCATAGCCGTAATAGCCGCCGCCGCCCAGCAACAGGATGAGAAGGATGATCACAATAATTAATGACATTGCCCTTTAACCTCCGAACGGGTCCGACGACCTTGTTGCCCGACTGCATGGCAGTGGACACCTCTACTACGCGGCTTGCGGTAGTCGGTTCCGGCGACGAAGATGGTCGGAAATGGCGGGGGACGGGGACGCCGCCGGGGACCGACCGATGCAGTTCGACATGCCGGCGCTGGCGCCGACGCAGCGTTACGATTCGTTGCTGGGGACCGTACTGCCGCGCCCGGTTGCGCTGGTGACGACGCTCAATGCGGATGGCGGCATCAACAGCGCGCCTTACAGCCTGTTCAATGTCATGGGTCACGACCCGGCCATCGTCATGCTGGCAGTCCTGCCGCATGCCGAAGGCCGTTTCAAGGACAGCGCCGCCAATATCCTGGCGCGCGGCGAGTTCACGCTCGGCATGGTTTCGCAGGACCTGGCGGCGGCGATGAACGTCGCCTGCATCGATGCGCCGCCCGGGGTCGACGAGCTGGCGCTGGCGGGGCTGGCGACGATGCCATCGGTCAAAGTGGCGCCGCCGCGCGTGGCCCAATGCAAGGTCTCGTTCGAGTGCGTGTTTCGCACCTCGCTGTCGTTCGGTCCGCACCAGCTGGTGGCGGCGGCGGAGGTGGTGCAGGCCTTCGTCGACGATAGCCACGTGATCGATGCCGGGCAGGCGTCGGTCGATGCCGCGCGACTGGAGATGGTCGGCGCCATGCACGGCGCCCGCTGGTACGCCCGCACGACCGATCTGTTCGCCATGGATCGGCCGAGCTGGGTGCAGTGGCGCGAGCAAGAAAGGGTGAAACCGTGAAGCGCGCATTGGCCATCGCCGCCGCGCTGTCGCTTGGCGTCGCCGCTCCGGCGCGCGCCGACTGGCAGAACACGCACTGGCGCATGACCCTGGCCGAGGTCAAGGCGCTCTATCCCGATATCGAAGCGACCGACAAGTTCTTTCCGCCGGCGCTGACCGCCAGGACGCTGGTGCGCTTCCTGGGCCATTCCTTCAAGGCCACCTTTCTGGTCTATCAGGATGCGCTGATCGGCGTTCGGCTGACCTTGCTGAACGAAAAGGGCTGCGCCGATCTGGTCGATCGGCTGACGCGCGAGCATGGCGGCGCCTCGGCGCTGGTCGAGCAGGCCGACATCATCGTCAAGTCGTGGCAATGGTACGGCCGGCCCGACGATATCGCGCTCGATCTCTTCAGGGATGGCGCCTGCAGCCTGCGCATCTACGATCCCGGCGCGACCAAGAAGCCCGAAGGGCTGCCGCTGTAGCGCCCGTCTAGGTCGGTGCGTTCTCGGCGCGAAGTTTCTCCGCCACCGCCTTCAGCGCGCGCGGATAGAGCCGGTGCTCGGCTTCCAGGATGCGGGCCGACAGCGAGGCCTCGTCGTCGCCCGCCAGCACCGGCACCTGCTCCTGCGCCACGATCGGGCCGGCGTCCATTTCCGGCGTGACGTAGTGCACGGTGCAG
Organism: uncultured Hyphomicrobiales bacterium; assembly: GCA_964458605.1. Classification (GTDB taxonomy): domain Bacteria; phylum Pseudomonadota; class Alphaproteobacteria; order Reyranellales; family JAQSWP01; genus JBBSNV01. Next base: position 67,892 of record CAYWLS010000006.1, read on the forward strand.
CCCGACAGGGTGGCGCCGGCCTCGAGCGCCTGGCGCTGCGGATGGCGGCCCTTGAAGGCGGGCAGCAGGGAAGGGTGGATGTTGAGCATGCGCCCGCGCCAGTCCTCGACGAAGCCCGGCGTCAGCAGGCGCATGAAGCCGGCCAGGCAGACCAGCGCGACCTTGTCCTGTCGCAGGCGCATATCCAGTGCGGCGTCGAAAGCTTCGCGGCTGGCGAACCGGCGATGATCGACCACCGTCGTCGCGATGCGGTTGTCCCGCGCGATCGCCAGTCCGCCCGCCTCGGGATTGTTGGCGATGACAAGAACGATCTCGGCCGGCGAGTTCCGCTCGCGACAGGAGCGGATCAGCGCTTCGAGATTGCTGCCGCGGCCGGAGAGCAGCACCGCGACGCGCAGCTTGTCTGCCATCACGCCAGGAACAGCCGTTCGGCGCCGGCGACGCGGCACTCGGCCTCGCCGTCATGGGCCACGATCCTGCCGATCGGCAGCGAAGGCTGGCCCGCATTGCCGAGCGCATCGCGTACCGCTTGCGCGTCGTCCGCGGCACAGACCACCACCATGCCGATGCCGCAGTTGAAGGTGCGGATCATCTCCGCCGCCGCCACGCCGCCCTGACGCGCCAGCCAGGAGAAGACTTCGGGCGCTTGCCACGCCGCGGAGTCGATTTCCGCCGCCAGCCCGTCGCGCAGCACGCGCGGCACGTTGTCGGTCAGGCCGCCGCCGGTGATATGCGCCAGTGCCTTGACCTTGCCGGTGGCGATCGCTGCCAGGCAGGGTTTGACGTAGATGCGGGTCGGCTCGAGCAGGGCATGGGCCCGATCGCGCGCGCCGCTCAGCGCCAGGATCTTGCGCGCCAGCGAGTAGCCGTTGGAATGCAGGCCGCTGGAGGGCAGGCCCAGCACCGTGTCGCCGGGCGCGACATCGGCACGCGGCAGCAGGCCGTCGCGTTCGACGGCGCCCACCGCGAAGCCGGCCAGGTCGTAGTCCTTGTCGGCATACATGCCGGGCATTTCGGCGGTCTCGCCGCCGACCAGCGCGCAGCCGGCCTGGCGACAGCCTTCGGCGATGCCGGCGACGATGGCGCGGCCGGTCTCGACCTCGAGCTTGCCGGTCGCGTAGTAGTCGAGGAAGAACAGCGGCTTTGCGCCCTGCACGACGATGTCGTTGACGCACATCGCCACCAGGTCGATGCCGATCGTGTCGTGCTTGCCGGTCTCGATCGCCAGTTTCAGTTTGGTGCCCACGCCGTCGGTGCCCGACACCAGCAGCGGGTCCTTGAATCCGGCCGCCTTGAGGTCGAACACGGCGCCGAAGCCGCCCAGCCCGCCCATCGTGCCGGGCACGTCGGTCGAGCGAGCCAGCGGCTTGATGGCATCCACCAGCGCCTCGCCGGCGTCGATATCGACACCGGCCGCCCGGTAGGTCAGCGAGTTCTTGTTTTTCAACGGTTTCCCCGGCTGGCGGTTTGTCGCACACTACGTCGGCAAATTGTTGCCGCAAAGGTCGCGCGAAAATACTTGATCCGGTTTGGTTTGCAACGCCATAACCGCGAAAAGACGGGGACTTTTCCCAGGCCTGCCTGGCCGCCACGCGAGAAGGATCTTCATGTCGACCGCCGCCGGAGTATTGCGTTTCGCCCGCCTGCTGGGACTGCTGGCGCTGGCGGCGCCCGTCGCGCTGGGCGCGGCGCCGGCCGGGGCCGATCCGCTGCACGACGTCTACACGGTGTCCGGCGTGCCGGTCGACGCGACGGCTGCCTCCTCGCAGGCGGCGCGCGACCAGGCGATCGCCAGTGGCGAGCGACGCGCGGCCCGGCTGCTGCTGGAGCGCCTGGCGCAGCGGCGCGACTATCCCCGCCTGCCGCAGATCAACCTGGCCGACCTCAACGGGCTGATCGAGGGCTTCTCGGTGTCGCACGAGCGCACCTCCGCGGTGCGCTATCTGGCCGACCTCACCGTCGTCTTCAAGCCCGACGCGGTGCGCAATCTGATGGCGCAGTCGGGCATCCCGATCGCCGAGACGCCCAGCCGGCCTGTACTGGTGCTGCCGGTATGGCGCGACGCCGGCGGCGGGGTGAAGCTGTTCGACGAAACAAATCCCTGGCGCGATGCCTGGATGCGCATCGCCACCGGCAAGGGGCTGGTGCCGCTGCTGACGCCGCTGGGCGACGTGGCCGATCTCAATGCGATCTCGGCCGATCAGGCGGTGTCGGGCAACGCCGCGGCGCTGGCCGCGATCGCCCAGCGCTACAATGTCGGCGACGTGATCGTCGCGGTGGCCACGGGCGATGCCAGGAACGAGGCCATCGATCAGCTTGTCGTCACCCGCTACACGATCGGCGGCGGTCGCAACCTGGTGAACGTCTCGCCGCGGCGCCCGCCCGAAGCGCTGTTGGCGACCGCGCTGGCCATTTCGCAGGAAGTGGAAGAGGCGTGGAAGGCCAGCATCGCGGGCGGGCCGTCGCAGGTGCAGAACCAGCCAATGCCACAGGACGGCACGGCGCCGCCACCGCCGAGCGATGCGCCGATGCCGGTGCTGGCGGTGCGCGTGCCGGTGACCCAGCTTTCCGAATGGCTGGCGATCAGGAAGAAGCTGGCCGATGTGCCGCAGGTGAAGAAAGTCGACGTCAACAGCCTGGGCGTCGACGGCGCTTCGGTGATGCTGAGCTATATCGGCACCGAGCAGCAGCTGCAGGCGGCGCTGGCGCAGGCCGAGCTGGTGCTGAGCAACGATGGCGGCTTCTGGATCCTGCGCGCCAGGCTGGGCACGGCGCCCGGCTTTGCGCCGCCACCGCCCAATACGCCGCCCAATGCGTCGCCAAGCGGACCCGCAGGCGGTTCTCCGGGCAACGTGCCGCTGGCCGGCCCCGCACCGGGCGCTTCGCCGGGTACGCTCCCGGGGGCCGGTCCGGGCACCGGCCCCGGCAGCTACCCCACCGCCGGCGGCACCCCGGCCGCCCCGCCGCCCAATCCGCCGCCGGTCTATGTCGGCCCGGCGCCCGGTACCGGCGGCGCGGTGGGCAGTCCGACGGCTCCGGCCTTCATCAGCCCGGGCAATGGGCCAGGGACGCCGCCGGCTAGGTCCTCGCCGGGAAACATCCTGACCCGCTGAGCGGCCGGTGCTGCGCCACCTGCCCAACCTGCTGACCATCCTGCGCCTGACCCTGGTGCCGGTGACGATCTACCTGATCCTCGGCCACGAGCTGGCAGCCGCCTTCTGGGTGTTCGTGGTCGCCGGCCTGACCGATGCGCTGGACGGCCCGCTGGCCCGTGCGCTGGGCGTCAGCGGCGGGCTGGGTGCCTATCTCGACCCGCTGGCCGACAAGGCGCTGCTGGTGGGCATCTATGTGACGCTGGGCAGTGGCGGCCACCTGCCGCTTTGGCTGGTGCTGCTGGTGGTGTTCCGCGACGTGCTGATCGTCGGCGGGGCGCTGCTCGTGCATGCCCTGACGCATCGGCTGGAAATGCAGCCGCTATGGATCAGCAAGCTCAACACGGCGTTGCAGATCGGCCTGGCGGCGCTGGTCCTGGCGGAACCGGCGCTGGCGCTGGCCGCCGACCGGATCGTGGCGCTGTTGATCTATGCCGTCGCCGCCACCACAGTGGCGTCGGGTGCGGCCTATACGGCGACCTGGTTGAAGCGGCTGCACGAATGGGAGCAGGGCAAATGAGGACGGGCAGGTGACGCGGCAGCGACAGATCCAGTGGTGGATCGGCATCGGCCTGTTCGCGCTGCTGGCGCTGTGGCTGATGCGCGGCGCGCTGCTGCCCTTCGTGGTGGCCTTCGCCATCGCCTTCATGCTCGATCCGGCGGCCGACTGGCTGGAGAAGCGCGGCCTGGGCCGCACGCTCTCCGCGTCGATCGTGCTGGCGATCTTCGTGCTGTTCCTGATCGGCTTCCTGGTGCTGGTCGGGCCGCTGCTGGTCGGCCAGGCGGTCGACTTCGTGCGGCACGTGCCCGAATACCTGTCGCGCCTGCACGACTGGGCGGTGCCGGTCCTGGAACGCTGGCGCAGCCAGCTCGGGCTGGACGAGCCGGTCGTGGCCTCGGCGCCGGTCGAGGAGGCACGCCGCGGCGCCGCCGACTTCGCGCAATGGCTGGCCGGCGCCACCAGCGGCATCGTCACCGGCTCGATCGCGCTGATCGAGCTGATGACCACCGTGGTGCTGACGCCGGTGGTGGCGTTCTACCTGCTGCGCGATTGGGACCTGATGGTGGCCAAGGTCGATTCCTGGCTGCCGCCGCGCTATGCGCCGACCATCCGCGAGCTGGCCCTGGAATCGAACCGCACCATCGTCGGCTATGCGCGCGGCCAGGCGCTGGTGTGCCTGTCGCTGGGCGCGTTCTATGCCGCAGCGCTCACCGTCGTCGGCCTGCAGTTCGGGCTCAGCATCGGCCTGGCCGCCGGCGTGATCTCCTTCATCCCCTTCGTCGGCACCATCGTCGGCGGCATCCTGGCGATCGGCACGGCGCTGGCGCAGTTTCCGCCCGACTGGGCCCGCGTCGCCATCGTGGTGGCGATCTTCGTGATCGGCCAGTTCGCCGAGGGCCATGTCCTGGCGCCGCGGCTGGTGGGCCGGCGCGTCGGCCTGCATGGCGTGTGGGTGATCTTCGCCCTGGTGGCCGGCGGCGTGCTGTTCGGCTTCGTCGGCGTGCTGCTGGCGGTGCCGGTGGCGGCGGTGATCGGCGTGCTGTGCCGCTTCGCCATCGGCCGCTATCTCGCCAGCCCGCTCTATGGCGGCGACCATCCCGACGCCCGGCCGGCACCGCCGGTCGTCGGCGAATCGAGCCTGATCCTGCCGGACCGAAGCGACGCGCCATGACGCAACGGCAAATGGCCCTGGAGCTGCCGCTCGAGCCGAATTACAGCCGCCACGATTTTCTGATCGCCGCGGCCAACGAGGCGGCGCTGGCGGCGATCGACCGCTTCCCCGAACGGCCCGGAACGGCAATGGCGCTGGTCGGGCCGGAAGGCAGCGGCAAGACCCATCTGGCGCATATCTGGCGCGAGCGGGTCGGGGCAAGCTTCGTCGCGACAGGCGAACTGGCGACGACGGTCGAGCGGCTGGCGACCGCCGGCGTGCCGGCGCGACTGGCGGTCGACGAGGCGCAGCTTGTGGTGGGCGATGGCGAGAGCGAACGGGCGCTGTTCCACTTGCTCAACCTCAACCGCGAGCAGGGCGGCGCGCTGCTGCTGGTGGCGCGCGAGGCGCCGGCGCGCTGGCCGGTCGGGCTGCCCGACCTGAGATCGCGCCTGTCGGCGATGCCGACCGCCGTTATCGGCGCGCCCGACGATGCGCTGCTGGGCGCGGTGCTGGTCAAGCTGTTCGCCGACCGCCAGGTGGCGGTGGGCGAGGAGGTGATCGGCTTCCTGCTGGGCCGCATGGAGCGCTCGCTATCGGCGGCGCGCTCGATCGTGGCGCGGCTCGACGCGCTGTCGCTGGAGGGCAAGCGGCCGATCACCGTGCCGCTGGCGGCACAGCTGTTTCTCGCCGAGCAGCATGAGTTGCGCTTCAACTGACGATGCGATGAACGCGGCGACGCATTTCGATCCCTCAGCGTAGGGGCCAACAGGACCGCTCGTGCTGGCGATGCGAACGGTCCTGCCCGGCAATCGAAAAGTCTCGCGGTTCGGCGCTTGAAGGGGCCGGCCAAACCCGCCATCCTCGCGGCCAAACGGAGGAGCCCAATGGATCTCGGCATCAAGGGCAGGAAGGCGATCGTCTGCGCCGCCAGCAAGGGCCTGGGCAAAGGCTGCGCCCTGGCGCTGGCGCGGGAAGGCGTCGACGTGGTGATCACGGCGCGCCACGCCGACGCGCTGGAAGCGACGGCGGCGGAAATCCGCAAGGCCACGGGCGTCAAGGTCACCGCGGTGGCGGGCGATATCACCACGCCCGAGAATCGCGCCGCGGTGCTGGCCGCCTGTCCCGCGCCCGACATCCTGGTCAACAATGCCGGCGGTCCGCCGCCGGGCAATTTCCGCGACTGGACGCGCGAGGACTGGATCAAGGCGCTCGATGCCAACATGCTGACCGCGATCGAGCTGATCAAGGCCACGGTCGACGGCATGATCGGCCGCAAGTTCGGCCGCATCGTCAACATCACCTCCTCCTCGGTGAAGGCGCCGATCGACATTCTGGGTCTCAGCAACGGCGCGCGCTCCGGTCTCACGGGTTTCGTCGCCGGCGTGGCGCGCACCACGGCCAAGCATGGCGTGACGATCAATAACCTGCTGCCCGGCCCGTTCGATACCGACCGCCTCGGCGCGACCTTCGCCGCGCGCGCCAAGGCCAACAGCCGCTCGGCCGACGAGGAAAAGAAGATCGCCGCCGCCGGCCATCCGGCCGGCCGCTTCGGCACGCCCGAGGAGTTCGGCGCGTTCTGCGCCTTCATGTGTTCGGTCCATGCCGGCTATCTGAGCGGTCAGAACATCCTGCTCGATGGCGGGCAGTATCCGGGGACCTATTGATGCGCGCGATCCCGAGCCTTGCCGCCCTGGCGCTGCTGGCCCTGCTCGCCGCCGCGCGCGCCGAGGCGGCCGAAGTGTTCGGCGTCTGGCTGACCGAAGCCCAGGATGCCCATGTCGAGCTCTATCGCTGCACCGATCCCGCCATGGGCGCAGTGTGCGGGCGTGTGATCTGGATCAAGGACGCGGTCAACCCGGACAAGAGTCCGGCGCCCAGCATCGAAGGCGTGCACGACGTCTACAATCCCGATCCGGCGCTGCGCGGCCGCAAGCTGCTGGGCCTGGATTTCATGCGGGACTTCAAGGCCGATCCCGACAATCCGGGCGCCTATTACGACGGCCATATCTACAATGCCCAGGACGGCAAGACCTATCGCGCCAAGATGTCGTTGAAGAACGACAACACGCTGCTGCTGCGCGGCTATGTGCTGATCACGCTGTTCGGCGAATCGGAGACCTGGACGCGGGTGAAGTAATTGCAACGAGGACGCGATGTGTTTGGCAAGATCGACGTTACTTTTTCTGCTGTTCATTCTGCTCGGTCAACCTGCGTTTGCCGATTGGAATAGCACCCACTATGGAATGACCGTCGAAGAAATCCAGAAACTCTATCCCGGCGCCAAGCGCATCTCCCCTGCCAGTGATCAGCGCACGGCGACGTTGCTGACCAACTACGAGGAAAACGGGCTTAAATTTCAGCTCGAATTCGTCTTCATGCAGAACCGCTTGGTACAGGCGAGACTGACTTTGCAGCAGGTCGAGCGCTGCGGCGACGTACTTGCCGGTTTGGAAAAGAGGTTTGGCGTGGCGACCACGACCGAAACACCACCACAGGTCGTGCGCAAGAGCTGGCTCGGCGCTGGTGAAAATGTCTATTTTGCGTGGGCGTCTACTGACCGCATCAAAGCTTGTGTGATCGCCTTCAATGCTGTGAAGGTATCGAACTAGAAACGATGCAAATCATGTTCAAATCCGTTCCAGCGTCCGGGGCGTCACATAGGCGCGCAAGGAGACGCCGCCGGGCGCGACGCCGGACCATTCGCCGCTGACGTCGAACGCGGCCAGGCCGCCGGTGGGATACTTGGTCGCCAGCCGGTCGCGCTCGGTGGTCGGGGCGCCGGCGGCGAGATCGAGCGCCAGTCCCTGCATGCCCGGATTGTGGCCGATCATCAGTGCGATGCGGTGGCGCGGGTCGATGCGCCTTATATGCGCCATCAGGATGCGCTCGCCCGCCAGATAGAGCTCGGGCTCGATGATGATGGTGGGGGTGGCGCTCCAGAACAGGCCGGCCAGGTCGAGCGTCTCGCGCGTGCGGGTGGCCGCCGAGCACAGCACGACGTCGGGCGTGAGGTTCTGTTCGGCCAGGTAGCGGCCCATCCGCCCGGCCGCATCCCGGCCCCGGCTGTTGAGCGGACGCTCGAAATCGGGCGTGTTGGACGGCCAGGCCGATTTGCAGTGGCGCAGCAGGCAGAGCGTTCTCATCGGTGGTTCCGGACGGGCTTTTTTGCCTTTGTTTCAACTCATTAGCAGCATGTCATGACAGAGTCATGTGAATTGCCTACAATAAGCCATTAAATATTTGCGGCTTTCCGGTTTTGCGCCGGGGCCGCTGCAAGCGCATCAGAGGCGGGAATGTCGGGTCAATTCGAACCGGTGCAGATCGCGCCAGGCTCGCAGGCGGTGTTGGCGGCGTCCTCGGCGAATGCCGCGGCGACCTCGGCGGGCGCTGTTGTCCAGCCGACAGCCTTGGACCTGGCTTCGCCCAAGCGCTTCATCAACCGCGAGCTGTCGTGGCTGGCCTTCAACACCCGGGTGATGGAGGAGGCGACCAACATCCGCCATCCGCTGCTGGAACGGGTGCGTTTCCTGTCGATCTCGGCCAACAATCTCGACGAATTCTACATGGTGCGCGTGGCCGGCCTGCGCGACATGATGCGCGCCGGCGCCGCGACGCCGTCCGACGACGGCCTGACCCCGGCGCAGCAGCTGGCGGCGATCCGCGAGGCGGTGGCGGCGCTGGTCGGCGCCCAGCAATCGGTGTGGAACGAGCTGCGCCAGGAGCTGCGCGTCCAGGGCATCGCCGTGATCGACCCGGAGGAGCTGTCCGAAGAGGAGAAGGGCTGGCTCGATACCTATTTCATCGAGCAGGTGTTCCCGGTGGTGACGCCGCTGGCGATCGACCCGTCGCACCCGTTCCCGTTCCTGCCCAACCTGTCGACCTCCTGCCTGCTGGAATTGCATCGCGCGGTCGACGGCCGCAACATGATGGCGCTGCTGCCCATGCCGCAGCAGCTCGAGCGCTTCATCCGCCTGCCCGGCCCCGCCATCCGCTTCCTGCCGCTGAAGCGGCTGGTCGAGATGAATTTCGGCCGGCTGTTTCCCGGCTATCGCGTGGTCAACAAGGGCTACTTCCGGCTGATCCGTGACAGCGAGGTGGAGATCAACGAAGAGGCCGAAGACCTGGTGCGGGTCTACGAGAACGCGCTCAAGCGCCGCCGCCGCGGCGACCTGATCTCGCTCACCGTCAACGCCGCCATGCCGGCGGCGCTGCAGGACTTCCTGGTCGAGCAGCTCGACGTCACCAAGGAGGACGTCGACCTGTTCACGCTCGATTCGACGCTCAACATCGAATCGATCGCGGCGCTGATCGTCGACGAGCGGCCCGACCTGAAATTCCCGCCCTACACGGCGCGCTTCCCCGAGCGCATCCGCGATTTCGGCGGCGACTGCTTCGCCGCCATCCGCGCCAAGGACATCCTGGTGCATCACCCCTACGAGAGCTTCGACGTGGTGGTGCAGTTCATCCGCCAGGCGGCGCGCGATCCGGCCGTCATCGCCATCAAGCAGACGCTCTATCGCACCAGCAAGGACTCGCCGATCGTCAAGGCCCTGATCGAGGCGGCCGAAGCCGGCAAGACCGTCACCGCGCTGGTCGAGCTCAAGGCGCGCTTCGACGAGGAAGCCAATATTCGCTGGGCGCGCGACCTGGAGCGCGCCGGCGTGCAGGTGGTGTACGGCTTCATCGACCTGAAGACCCACGCCAAGGTGTCGATGGTGGTGCGGCGCGAGGGCGGCACCTCGCGCTCCTACGTGCATTTCGGCACCGGCAACTACCATCCGATCACCGCCAAGATCTACACCGACCTGTCGTTCTTCACCTGCGACCCGGCGCTGACGCGCGACGCGGCGCGGGTGTTCAACTACATGACCGGCTACGCCCGGCCCGACACGCTGGAGAAGCTGGCGATCTCGCCGGTCAATCTGCGCCAGACCCTGCTGAAGCTGATCGAGGCCGAGGCGGCCAACGCCGCCAAGGGCAAGCCGGCGGCGATCTGGGCCAAGATGAACTCGCTGGTCGATGCCGGCATCATCGATGCGCTGTACAAGGCGTCGCAGGCCGGCGTGCAGATCGACCTGGTGGTGCGCGGCATCTGCTGCCTGCGGCCGGGCGTCGCGGGGCTGTCGGACAACATCCGGGTCAAGAGCATCGTCGGCCGCTTCCTGGAGCACGCCCGCATCGTCTGCTTCGCCAACGGCGCCAAACTGCCTTCGCGCCAGGCCAGGCTGTTCATCTCCTCGGCTGACTGGATGCCGCGCAACCTCGACCGGCGCGTCGAAACCCTGGTGCCGATCGAGAACCCCACCGTGCACCAGCAGGTGCTCGACCAGATCATGGTCACCAATCTCAAGGACGTGGCGCAGAGCTGGGTGCTGGCCTCGGACGGCACCTTCCGCCGCCTGGCGGCGGGGGAGGATGCGTTCTCCGCGCATACCTACTTCATGACCAATCCCAGCCTGTCGGGCCGCGGCAGTGCGCTGAAGCCGGAAACCGGCCCGCGCCTGGTACACGAAAAGCTGTAGGACCCGCCAGCCCAGTTGCATCGGCCCGGCCGGTCCGCTACATGCAGCGCATGAGCGAGCGCGTTCCCGCGCCGCGCGAGAACCGGTCGCAATCCGGGCGCGTCGGCATCGTCGATATCGGGTCGAACTCGATCCGTCTGGTGGTGTACGAGCATGCCACGCGCTCCCCGCTGCCGGTGTTCAACGAGAAGGTGCTGAGCGCGCTCGGCCGCGACCTGCAGAGCACCAACCGGCTCAATCCCGACGGCGTGGCGCTGGCGCTCGACAACCTGGAGCGCTTCGTCACCCTGGCGCGCAACATGAAAGTGGCGCGCTTCGACATGCTGGCCACCGCCGCGGTGCGCGATGCGGAGGACGGCGAGGCCTTCGTGGCCGAGGTCAAACGGCGCACCGGCGAGACCGTGCGCATCGTCAGCGGCAAGGAAGAGGCCGAGCTGTCGGGCCTGGGCGTGATCTGCGGCATGCCCGACGCCGACGGCGTGATGGGCGACCTGGGCGGCGGCAGCCTCGAACTGATGGCGCTGGAGAAGGGCGACCTGGGACCGTCGGCGACCTTGCCGCTGGGGCCGCTGCGCCTGGCGCCGGCCGGGCTGGGCAAGCGCACCGTGCGGGAAGTGGTCGATCAGGCGCTGTCCGGCGTCAAGTGGCTGACGCAGTATCGCGGCCGCACTTTCTTCCCGGTGGGCGGCGCGTGGCGCGCCTTCGCCCGCGTGCACATGGAGCAGACCGACTATCCGCTGCACGTGATCCACGAATATCGCGTCCCCGGCCGCGAGGCGCGCGACATGGCCGAGATGCTGTCGCACCAGAGCGTGAAGTCGCTGGAGAAGATCGTCGGCCTGTCGCGGCGGCGGCTCGAGACCCTGCCGACCGGCCTGATCGTGCTGGAGCGGCTGCTGGGCATCCTGCAGCCCAAATGGATCCGCTTCTCCGCCTTCGGCCTGCGCGAGGGCTTCTTCTTCGGCAACCTGTCGGCCGAGGAACGCAGGCGCGACCCGCTGATCGCCCATGCCGAGGACGAACGGGCGCGCTGGCGGCGCTTCGAGCTGATGCCGGAGGAGATCGAGCGCTGGATCGCGCCGCTGTTCGCCGACGAGACCCCGGCCGAGGCGCGGCTGCGTCGGGCCGCCTGCCTGCTGAGCGACATCGCCTGGGCCGAGCATCCGGACTACCGTGCCGATCAGGCGCTGCTGCGCATTCTGCGCATGCCGGTGCCGGGTATCGATCACAGGGAGCGGGCGCTGCTGGCGCTGGCGCTGATGTGGCGCTACAAGAGCGGCCTGCGCGGCGCCGAGGCGTCGATGGCGTTGAACCTGATCGAGGACGACTGGGCGGCGGTGGCGCAGCGCATCGGCACCTCGCTGCGGCTGGCCTACAATCTTTCGGGCGGCGCGCCCGGGCTGCTGACCCAGACCAGCCTGCGTCGCGACCGCAACGCCGTCACGCTGATGGTGCCGCCCCGACTGCGCAACCAGCTGGGCGACGTCACGGAGCGGCGCCTGGCCGCCGTGGCCGAAGCCTTCGACGCCAAGCCGGCGATCGTGTTCGCCGAACCCGCAACCCGAACCGGAGCGACATGATGATTTCTGCAGCAACCCGCATCGCCGGCGCCGCCATCGTGCTGGGCCTGCTTGGCGCCGGACCGTCGCTGGCGCAGCAGGGCGCGGCCAAGATCGGCGCCTGGCGCTATACGCCGGCAGGCAGCGGCTTTGCCGCCAGCGTCGTCGCCACCGGCAACGACAATGCCTATCTGGTGTTCCGCTGCGAGCGTCCGGGTCCGGTCAGCGTCGTCGCCGCGCTGGCGCCGGGCCAGAAGCTGGGCGCCTTCGCCGACGGCCAGGTGCGCCGGCCGGTCAGCCTGAAGATCGACGCCGCGACCGCCGACAAGGACTGGTTCTATCCCGACGAGAGCAGGGGCGAGGCCGAACTGACGCGTACCGTGGGCGTCGATTCGGTCGACATGCTGAAGATCGTGCGCCGCGGCCAGAAGAGCCTGCGCGCCACCATCGACAAGGGCGACGGTTCGGCGCTCGAATTGACGTTCGACATTGCCGGCGCCGACCAGGCGCTGGGCAAGCTGCTGGCCGACTGCAAGAGCGAGCGCTAGATCGAGGTGCCGGCGGCGGCGTTCAGGGGGCCGGCGGCTTGACGATCTCGACCAGCGCCAGTTTCTGCTGCTTGAGCATCAGCGCCACCTGGCCGTGCTTCAGCCGCAGCGCATCCTCGCCGAAGATGTCGCGGCGCCATCCCTTGAGCGCCGGCACGTCGGCATTGTCGTCGGCCGCCACCATCTCGACGTCGCGCGAGGACGCCACCAGCTTGGCGGCCACGCCGGCCTCGTCGCATTTCAGTTTCAGCAGCACCTTGAGCATGTCCGAAATCGCCGGCGGCGCCGGCGGCAGGTGCGCGTTGTTGCGCCGCTCGTAGTCGACCGGCTCCTGGCTCTCCAGGCCGCGCTTGACGGCGGACAGGATCGCCGCGCCCTGCTTGCCCTCCGCGATGCCGCGCGACAGGCCGCGCGTCTGCGCCAGCTGCTCGATCTCGGTGGGCGCGTGGGCGGCGATCTCGAGCACCGCCTCGTCGCGCAGGATGCGCTGGCGGGGGATGTCGATGCGCTGGGCTTCCTTCTCGCGCCACTCCGCCACCTCGCGCAGCACGCGCAGCAGCTTCTGGCTGGGCGTGCGCGGCTTCAGCCGCCGCCACGCCTCGTGCGGCTCGGTCGAGTAGGTCGCCGGGTCGGTCAGGATGGCCATTTCCTCGGCCAGCCATTCGGTGCGCCGGTTGCGCTCCAGCTTGGCGGCCAGCTTCTCGTAGACCACGCGCAGATGGGTGACGTCGGCGATGGCGTAGTGCAACTGTCTTTCCGACAGCGGACGACGGCTCCAGTCGGTGAAGCGGCTGGATTTGTCGATATGCGTCTTGGCCAGCTTGGCGGCCAGGGTATCGTAGGCCGCCTGGTCGCCGAAGCCGCATACCATGGCCGCCACCTGGGTGTCGAAGATCGGCGCCGGCAGGGTGCCCATGCCCTTGAGGAAGATTTCCAGGTCCTGGCGGGCGGCGTGGAACACCTTGAGCACGGCGGTGTCGCGCATCAGCGCGTAGAGCGGTTCGAGGTCGATGCCCTCGGCCAGCGCGTCGACCGCTGCCGCATCCTCCGGCCCGCCCAGTTGCACCAGGCAGAGCTGCGGCCAGTAGGTGCGCTCGCGCATGAACTCGGTGTCGACCGTGACGAAACTCGCCTGGGCCAGTTCGCGGCAGAATTCGGAAAGCTCGTCGGTGGTCGAGATCAGGCGCATGGGGCAGACACGCAGGAGGGGGGTAAACGGCGGCCGCAGGCTAGCCGGTGCGCCTCTATACACTCGCCCCGCCCGCCGCGCAAAGCCTGTCCTGACTGTCTGGATGGCGCGTCGTGTATGGTCGCAAGAACTGTTCGGTCTGTCGCCGGACAAACTTGACAAACCGCGCAGAAGCGTGCCTTTTGCCGCGGTTTTTCCGCGCCGCACCGGCGCGCCAGCGAGGTCGGAAAATGCACCAGTATCGCACTCACCGCTGCGGCGAATTGCGCCCGGCGCATGTCGGGCAGACCGTGCGCCTGTCGGGCTGGGTGCAGCGCAAGCGCGATCACGGCGGGCTGCTGTTCATCGACCTGCGCGACCATTACGGCGTCACCCAGTGCGTGATCGATTCCTCCAGCCCGATCTTCGCCGCGGCGGAAAGCGCGCGGCCGGAGAGCGTCATCACCGTGACCGGGCAGGTGGTCAAGCGTACGGCGGAGACCGTCAACCCCAAGCTGCCGACCGGCGAGATCGAATTGCAGGTCAAGGAAGTCGCCATCCAGTCGATGGCCGAGATCCTGCCGATCCAGGTCTATGGCGATGCCGAGATGCCGGAAGACCTGCGCCTGCGCTACCGCTTCCTCGATTTGCGGCGCGACAAGCTGCATTCCAACATCGTGCTGCGCGCCAAGGTGATCGACTATCTGCGCCGCGCCATGACCGCGCAGGGCTTCACCGAATTCCAGACGCCGATCCTGACCGCATCCTCGCCCGAGGGCGCGCGCGACTTCCTGGTGCCCAGCCGCCTGCATCCCGGCAAGTTCTATGCCCTGCCGCAGGCGCCGCAGCAGTTCAAGCAGCTCCTGATGGTGTCGGGCTTCGACCGCTACTTCCAGATCGCGCCCTGCTTCCGCGACGAGGACGGCCGCGCCGACCGCGCGCCGGGCGAGTTCTACCAGCTCGATTTCGAGATGAGCTTCGTGACGCAGGAAGACGTGTTCGCCGCCATCGAGCCGGTGCTGCACGGCGTGTTCGCCGAGTTCGCCGGCTGGGGCCGCGAGGCGCCGCGCCAAGTGTCGCCGGCGCCGTTCCCGCGTATTCCCTATGCCGAGGCGCTGCTGAAATACGGCACCGACAAGCCCGATCTGCGCAACCCCATCGTCATCGCCGACGTCACCGAGGCGTTCCGCGACTCCGGCTTCGGCATCTTCGCCCGCGCCGTGGCGGGCGGGGCGGCGGTGCGCGCCATCCCGGCGCCGGGCGCCGCCAGCCGGCCGCGCAGCTTCTTCGACAAGCTCAACGAATGGGCGCGCGAGCAGGGCATGGCCGGGCTGGGCTACATCCAGTTCGAAGGCGGCGAGGCCAAGGGCCCGATCGCCAAGAATCTGGAGGCGCCGCGCCACGACGTCATTCGCCAGGCCACCGGCATCGAGGACGGCGATGCGGTGTTCTTCGTCGCCGACAAGCCGGCTGCCGCTGCCAAGTTCGCCGGCATCGTGCGCACGCGGCTGGGCGAGGAACTCGATTTGCTGGCGCGGGAAGAATACCGGCTGTGCTGGATCACCGATTTCCCGATGTTCGAATACGACGAGAAGCTGAAGAAGATCGACTTCAGCCACAACCCGTTCTCCATGCCGCAGGGCGGGCTGGAGGCGCTGGAGACCCAGGATCCGCTGACCATCAAGGCCTGGCAGTACGACATAGTGTGCAACGGCATCGAGCTGTGCTCGGGCGCCATCCGCAACCATCTGCCGGAGATCATGTTCAAGGCCTTCGGCATCGCCGGCTATTCGCAGGAGGAAGTCGAGAACCGCTTCGGCGGCATGCTCAACGCCTTCCGCTACGGCGCCCCGCCGCATGGCGGCGCGGCGCCGGGCGTCGATCGCATCGTCATGATGCTGGCCGACGAGCCCAATATCCGCGAAGTCATCGCCTTCCCGATGAACCAGCAGGCGGTCGACCTGCTGATGCAGGCGCCGGCCGAGGTGCCGATCGAGCGGCTGCGCGAATTGCATATCCGCCTGGCCCTGCCGCCGCCCAAATCCAGCTAGGCGGCGGATAAGACTCGTGAAATCGACTTTTTACGTCTTTCAAAAGTCGATTTTTAAATCGAGTATTTTCAAAGCCTTAGAGATCGACTATCATACGCCGTATTAGCTAGCCTTTTGTGGGGGCGGGGCAATGCGGATTTTCCTCATTTCGGCGGTCGCCATTCCGCTCGCGGGTTGCGCCCTGCCGCCGGCCCTGGCCATCGTCTCCTATGCCGGCGACGCGGTATTGATGGTCGCCAGCGACAAGACCTCGACCGATCATCTGCTGTCGATGGCGGAGAAGAAGGACTGCGCCATGTGGCGCGTCATCAAGGGCCAGCCGATCTGCCACGAATGGAAGGACGGCAAGGACCCCTACGAGAAATATCGCGACGCCGACGGCAACCAGGTGGCAACCGCCGGCAGCGATGCCGGTTTCACCGTCGGCATGGCCAAGGACAGCCGTCAGGACGTCGACGATCAGTTCGCTGCCCTCGGCAACGGCGGCAAGGCCAAGGATGGCGTGCTGCTGGCCCAGGCCGGCAACGATCGCCCGGTGGTCAGCGCTGCCGACGCACGCCGGGCCGCCGGCATGGTGCAGAGCGTGCCGTTGGCGCCGCCGCCCGGCACAGCAGGCGGAGCCGCTGTCTCGCCTCCCGCGGCTGCGACGCCGGCGATCGCCCCGGCTGCCAGCGCCGCCGACACGGTCAACGACGGCGCCCCGGTGACCCAACCGATCCCGCCCGCCGCCATCGCCGCCGATAGCAAACCGGTCATCGCCGCGCCCGCAGCGCCAGTGGCGCCGCCAGTCCTCGTCAACACCGCGCCGACCGGTACGCCGACCGCAGCGGGCGGCGGCAAGCCCGCCAAGATCGCGGCCAAGCCCACCACCAAACCGGCCACGCCGGCCAGGGCGACGGCCGGGGGCGCGGCCGACCGCTACGTCGTGCTCGGCAGTTTCCGCCAGCACGACAATGCCCAGCGCCTGCAGCGCGACCACGGCGACATCAAGCCGGTGGTGCAGAGCGTGACGGTAAAGAACAAGCGTTACTACCGGGTTGTCGCAGGGCCCTACACGGCCGGCCGGGCCGCCGATATCCGCGACGATCTGAAGGAAAAGGCGCATATCGACGCCATCGTGGCGCGCGATTGCGATGCCAGATCGAAGCATCGCTGTGTCGAGATCGACGGCTGAACCTTCCGCCCGGAGCCGGCCCGCCCGGACGCTTCGACGGCCATTCGCCTGAGGGCGTTCGCTCAGGCGCCGATCCGGGTCGGCGCCGGCTTGCCCTGCAGCAGCACCGCCTGAAGATTGTCGATGCAGCAGAATCCCATGGCGTTGCGCGCCTCGGTCGAGGCCGAGCCCATATGCGGCAGCAGATAGGTGTTGGCCAGGCCGATATAGCGCGGATCGAGCCCGGGCTCGCCTTCGAACACGTCGAGCCCGGCCGCTGCCAGCTTGCCCGTTCGCAACGCGCCGATCAGCGCCTCGTCGTCGACGATGCCGCCGCGCGCGGTGTTGACGATCACCGCGCCGTCGGGCAGCAGCGCGATGCTGTCGCGGTTGATCAGTCGCGCCGTCTGGGGCGTCAGTGGACAGTGCAGGGACAGGAACTGCGACAGGGGCAGCAGCTCTCCGACCGTCGGGTGGAAGATCGCGCCGTTCTCGAGCGCCGGCGCCAGGCGCTGGCGGTTGGTGTAGTGGATCTCCATGCCGCAGGCTCTGGCGCGCTGGGCCATGGCCTGGCCGATCCGCCCCATGCCGACGATGCCCAGCCGCTTGCCGGTCAATCCGATGCCCAGCAGCTGGGTCGGCGCCCAGCCGTGCCATTGGCCCGCGCGCAGCATCGACTGGCCTTCCCAGGCGCGCCGCGCGGCGCCCAGCAGACACAGCAGCGCCACTTCGGCGGTGGCGTCCGTCAGCACGTCCGGCGTGTTGGAGCAGACGATGCCGCGCCGGGTCGCGGCCGCGACATCCAGGTGCTCGTAGCCGACCGAGAAGGTGGCGATGATGCGGATGCTGTTGGGCAGCATGGCAATGGCGGCGGCATCCATGCGCTGGCCGGCGGCGATCATGAGCCCGTTGGCGCCGTCAGCCCGGCGGGCGATCTCGGCGCCATCCCACAGCGCATCCTGCGGGTTGAGCCGGGCTTCGAACAGGGTCCCCAGACGCTGCTCGACCGCCTCGGGGAAGTGCCTGGTGGCAAGGACGACAGGACGCGGCATGGGCGTTTCCTTCGCGCTGGACGGGTTCGGGACGTTTCTCTACGCTAGGTTTTGCCGCGCTGCAAAAGAGCGGCGCTTCCCCAATTGGTCGCCGAAATCTTATGAAGATCAGTCGCTTAATTCCAGTGCTGCTGGCCCTTGGCGGGGCGGCGGGTCCGATTTCCCAAGCCTGCGCCGCCGATCTGGTGCCCCACCGCGCGGTCTACGATATGCGGCTGGGCACCGCGCGCCACAACAGCGGCATCATCGATATCAGCGGCAGCATGATCATGGAGACCAGCGAATCGTGCGACGGCTGGGAGACCACCCAGCGCATCCGGCTGCGCTTCACCCATAGCGACGCCGACGAATCGGAATCGGATTCCTCGTTCGTCAGCTACGAATCGCGCGACGGCCTCAACTATCGTTTCAATACCCGCAACCTGGAAGACGGCGAGCTGGACGACGAGTTCAGCGGCCTGGCGGCGCTCGACAAGCCCGGCGGCAGCGGCAAGGCGGTGTTCACCGAACCGCAGCAGCGCGAGTTCAAGCTGCCGCCCGATACGCTGTTCCCCACCATGCACATGATGAAGCTGATCGACCGCGCCAATGCCGGCGACCGGATCATCAATCTCCACGTGTTCGACGGTTCGCGGCTGGAGGGCGCGTTCGACGTCAATGCCTTCATCACCGGCACGGAACCCAAGGTCAAGCTCTCCGTCGACAGCCCGTTGCTGAAGAACCAGAAGATGTGGTCGATGCGCCTGGCTTTCTTCAGCGCCGACAAGAAGAAGTCCGATCCCGAATACGAGATCGGCGTCGATCTGCAGGCCAACGGCGTGACCCGCTCCATTACGCTCGACTACGGCGATTTCACCGTGATCGGCGAGATGCGCGACATCCAGGCGCTGCCGCGCGCGGGCAAGTGCAAGTAGTTCGTCACGCTGAGCATAGCGAAGCATCTTGCTTCATCGCGCCCGGCTTCTCTGGTGAGGCAAGACTCTTCGTTTCGCTCAGGGCGACGGAGGCTTCTCGTCCTTGCCCCACAGCCAGGCCGCGCCGCGCACGCCGCTGGCATCGCCGAACTTCGGCGGCAGCAGGCGGGTGACGATCGTGTCGGAAAACACGTACGGCGCCCAGATTCGCGGCACCTTCTCGTAGAGCTGGCGACAATTGGACATGCCGCCGCCCAGCACGATGGCGTCGGGATCGACGACGTTGATGACGCTGCCCAGCGAGCGCGCCAGCCGGTCGATGTAACGGTCGAGCGAGGCCTGGCAGGCACCGTCGCCGCTTTCGGCGGCCGCCACGATCCGTTCGGCGGTCAGATCGACGCCGGTGACGCGGCAATGATCCCAGCTCAGCCCGGTGCCGGAGACGAAGGTCTCGATGCAGCCGATGCGGCCGCAATAGCAGCGCTGCCCGAACGGCTCGCCCTCGCGCGGCGCCGGCAGGGGATTGTGGCCCCATTCGCCGCCGATGGCGTTGGCGCCGGTCAGGATCCGGCCGTCGACCACGATGCCGCCGCCGCAGCCGGTGCCCAGGATGACGCCGAACACCACGCGCGCGCCGGCCGCGGCGCCGTCGGTGGCTTCCGACATGGCGAAGCAGTTGGCATCGTTGGCCAGCCGCACCTTGCGGCCGAGCGCGGCCTCCAGGTCGCGATCGAGCTTCTGGCCGTTCAGGCGCGTCGAATTCGAGTTCTTGATCAGCCCGGTAGCCGGCGAGATGGCGCCGGGCGTGCCGACGCCGATGCTGCCGCGCCGCCCGGCGTCCCGCTCCAGCGCCGCCACCAGACCGACGATTGCCTCGATGGTGGCGCGATAGGATTGGGCCGGGGTGGCGATGCGACGGCGCGCCAGCTCGGCGCCGTCGTCGTCCAGCGCGATGCCCTCGATCTTGGTGCCGCCCAGGTCGATGCCGATGCGCATGGCCCCGTAACTCAGTGCCAGGCCTCGAGGAAGGCGATCAGCACATGGGCGGCGTTGTCGGCGGCGAGCTGGAAGAAGGTCTTGATCTCGTTGGTGCCGCCGCCGCCGCCGGCCAGGTCGGACAGGCTGCGGAAGGCGATGAACGGTTTGTCGTTGGCATAGGCCACCATGGCCGAGGCGGCGCTCTCCATGTCGAGCACGTCGGCCTTGAAGGTGGCGAAGGCCCATTCGCGGAACGGCGCGTTGTCGACGAAGGTCTGGCCCGAAACGCCGTTGCCGCCGACCACGATCCTGGGCTCGTGGCCGAGGCAGGCATTGGCGGCGTTGCACTGGCTGAGTTTGATCTCTCCCGCCACCTGGCGGGCGATGCCGAGCAGCCTGGGATCGGCGTCGAACCAGAACTTCTCCTCGCCCTTGGCGTCGCCGCCTTGGCGTCGCACATTGACCTCGCGGGTGAACATGTAGCCGTAGGCGGGGAAAGGCGTCTTCATCCAGGGCGGCGGGGCGAAGCCTTTGTCGGTCTGGCGCGCGAACACCATCTCCTGGTACTGGCCCCAGCGCGCCGCCACGGTGACGTCGCCGATCTGCAGGCCCGGGTTGACGCCGCCGGCGATGCCGGAGAACACCACGGCGGTGACGTTGAAGCGGTCGAGCGCCAGCTGGGTGGTCATGGCGGCATTGACCATCGAGACGCCGCTGAGGAACATCACCACTTCCTTGCCGGCCAGCTTGCCGAGCGTGAAGGCGACGCCGTTGGCGCTCACCGTGCGTTCGATCTGGGCCTTGCCCAGCAGCAGCTTCAGCTCCGGCTCGAAGGCCGACATCACGACGATGCGCGGCGCGGTATCGAGCTTTTCCTGCGCCTGCGCCGGCACGGCAGCGGTCAGCGCGCCGAGGCCGGAGAAGGCAAGCACCAGCAGCAGGCAGATGACGCGACGCATGGAATCCCCCCGGAAGCGCTCCTACAGATAGGTGGCGCGGATATCGATGCTGGATTGATAGCCGATCTTGTCGAAATTGTCCTTCAGCCAGCGATCCGCGGCCGCCCGGCCGGCATCGCGCAGATGCTCGAGGAAGCCGATGTCGAGGTTGAACTTGCTGGCGGCGCCCAGATCGGCCATGGCGGCCTCGTCGTCGATCTGATGGATCAGCATGTTCTTGTAGCGCGTCGTGGCGGCGCCGGTCAGCGCGCCTTCCTCGATCAGCTTCTTGACCGTGGCGATGGCGCGCATCTCGGCGATCAGCGAGGCGTTGAAGGTGATCTCGTTCATGCGGTTGAGGATCTCGGCGGTGGTGCGGGGCACGCCGGGCCGCTGCAGCGGGTTGATCTGCACGATGGCCACGTCGCGGCTGTCGCAGAAATAGATCAGCGGCCAGATCGACGGATTGCCCATATAGCCGCCGTCCCAGTAGGGATCGCCGTCGATCTCCACGGCGCGGAACACGGTGGGCAGGCAGGCCGAGGCCAGCAGCGCGTCGATGGTGAGCTGGTCCCGGCTGAATACGCGGGCCTGGCCGGTGCGCACATTGGTGGCGCAGACGAAAATCTTGAGGTCGGGGCAGGCGCGCACGCGCGCGATGTCGACGCGCCGGGCCAGCATGTCGCGCAGCACGTCGACATTGCCGGGGTTGCTGTCGTAGGGCGAGAACAGCCGCGACACCATGTCGAAAAACACCACGCCCGGCGAGCGGTCGAGATTCCAGTTGCCGGTGATCCAGTCGACGAAGCTGCGCTGCGCCGGACTGAACGGGGCGAAGTTGCTGAGTTCGCGCCAGAACCGGTCGAGCGCCGTGCGGGCTCCCACACGGCCATTGTCGGCATAGCCCGCGGCCATGACCGCCGCGTTGATGGCGCCCGCCGAAGTGCCGCTGACGCCCTCCAGGCCGATGCGCTCGTCTTCGAGCAGCCGGTCGAGCACGCCCCAGGTGAAGGCGCCGTGGGCGCCGCCGCCCTGCAGGGCCAGGTTGATCCGCTTGATGTCCGTCACACGCTACTCCTGCATCGCGGCGGACCACGATGCAAGCTCTGCGTCAAACCCGTCGAGGCCTCAGCTTGCCGCTGCGGCATCGTCGCGCATCGCCGCGGCCGCCGCCGCGCCGGCCATCGCCTCGCCGGCCCCGCCCAAGGTCTGCACCGTGACGGCGTTGGAGGCGAACTGGATGCCCTTGTCGCGGAAGGTCTTGTAGATGCGCTTGACGGCCTCGCGCTGCACCCAGCTTGGCTTGTTGGGCTTGGCGGTGAATTTCAGGCGCACCACCAGGGCGTTGTCGATGATGTCGGCCACGCCCTGCAGCTTGAGCGGCGCCAGCAGCTCGTCCTTGAGCGCCGGATCTTCCAGCATGCCCTGGCCGATCTGCTTGACCGTCTTGCGCACCAGCTCCAGGTCGGTGTCGCGCGCCAGTCGCAGGTTGAACTTGATGGTGGCCCAGTCGCGGCTGAAATTGCTGACCGAGGCGAGCTGGCCGTAGGGGATGGTGTGGAGCTGGCCGTTCTGGTGGCGCAATTGCAGCGAGCGCAGGGACAGGTGCTCGACCGTGCCCTTGAGCTTGCCGGTATCGATGTATTCCCCGACCCGGAAGGCGTCGTCGAGCATGAAGAAGATGCCCGACACGATGTCGCGCACCAGCGCCTGCGAGCCGAAGCTGAGCGCCAGGCCGACCACGCCGGCGCCGGCCAGCAGCGGGCCGATGTCGAGCCCCAGGCTGCTGAGCACGATCAGCGCCACCAGCACGAAAATGGCGGCGCGGCTGAAGCCGCGCAGCAGCGGCATCATGGTGGCGAAGCGCGAGCCGGCCTGGACCGCGCCGCCGGATTCCGGGTCGAACGGCTTGCTGATCGAGGCCTGCACCGGCATCACCACGTCGGTCAGCATCCACAGCACCCAGCCGACCAGGAAGGCGCCGGCCAGCGCCAGGATGGCGCGCGAGGTGGCCGCTCCCATGCCCTCGGACAGGTCGAAGGGATCGGCGCCCCAGAAGCTGGCGATCAGCATGATGCCGCCGATCCAGAACAGGCCGCTGCCCAGCCGCACGGTCAGCACCTCCAGGCCGCGCCGCGCCATGGGCTGCTCGGCGCCGGGCGGGCCGCGGAAGATCGCGGTCATCAGGCGGCTGTAGCCCAGCGCCAGCAGCGGCACGGCGACCGCCACCACCAGGGTGCGCGAGGCGGCGGCGGCCGCGGCGTCGGCCCGGCCCATCGACGGCGCGGCCATCTCCAGCAGCCAGATCAGCAGCGACAGCGCGATATAGACGACGTACCAGCCGGCCGCCACCAGGCGGCGCATCAGGCCCGGCGCGTCCGGGTTCTCGCCGCTGCGCAGGATGGCGGCGGAGACCTGCCGGTGCAGGACCAGGAACAGGACGACGCGATAGATGGTGATGGCGGTGCCGGTGACGAAGACATAGGCGGTCAGCGGCCCCTCCGGCGCGTGCAGCCAGGTCAGCAGCATCTGCGACATCACCAGCACGGGATCGCCCACGGCATAGACCGCGAACCAGCGATAGGCGCCGCGCGGATCGCCGAACGGCACCAGCGCCGCGTGCGGCCGGTCGGGCGCGAACAGCAGGCGGCCGAACGCCAGATGCAGGCGGGCGATGATGATGCCCATCATGATCGCCTCGACGTTGAGGCGGTTGGGCTCGGCCAGGTGCAGCAGCGGCAGCGCGATGCGCAGCACGACGTAGAAGACGCCGACGCCGATCAGGTCGTAGGCCAGCAGTTCGCCGGCATTGCGCAGCTTGGCCTTGTAGCCGACCGGGGTGGCTTCGACCACGCGCTGACGCCAGCGCCTGAAGATGCGGCGATAGGCGGCCTCGACGGCGCCGGCGAGGGCCAGCACCAGCAGCGCGCGAAGGATGGCCAGCGGCAGCGATCCGCCGGTCGGCTGCAACTGGTCGATCCAGAAGCCGGGCAGGGCGGCGATGCCGGCGAGATTGTCGACCGCCATGCCCGCGGTCTGGCGCGCCGCGTTGAGCAGGTTGTCGACTTCCATCGCCGCCATCGGCCTTGCGGCATCGACCGGCTTGTCGTCGGCCTGGACGTTGACCTTGAGGCCGGCGCCCTGCAGCGCCGCCACCACCTTGGCGATATAGTCGGGGGAGGCGTCGGGCGGCAGGTTCAAGGTGACGGTGGACGGCCCGGCATCCTTTTTCTTGGGGTCGGCGGCGCTGGCCGGCAGGCACAGCAACAGCATGGCGCAGGCGACCAACAAGCCGCCGGCCAGACGCCCGATGATCGATCCCATGTGCCGCCCCTTTGCTCCGTCGGCAATATAGCGCCCGGGGGCAGGCGGCGGAACATGGTACCGCCGCCCGGCAGGTGCCGGGGCGGCCCAACGGGCAAGTTATTGCGCGGTCCGGATAGCGTGCGGCGCGGCGAGCGCATCCGTGGCTTCGGTCGTCATGGCCGCACCAGGCCCATGCGGATGCGGCGGTTGTGGCGGCCCTTGTTGTCGATCTTCAGGATTTGCACCTCGGGGATGTCGCCCAGCGAATCGAGATGCGTGCCGCCGCAGGCCTGGCGATCCAGGCCGACGATATCGACGATGCGCACCTTGCCGTCCTCGGTGGGCGGCGGCGTCACCGAGCGGCTGCGCAGCAGGCCGGGCACCGCCTTGGCCGCCTCGAAATCCTCGTAGCTGCAGACCACGGCCAGGTTCTGGCGGATGGCATCGTTGATCGGGCCGGCCAGGGCGCGCAGCTTCTCGTTGTCGGCGCCGGGCACGTCGAAATCCATGCGCGCGGTGCCGTCGTCGGCCATCTGCACGCCGGTGACCAGCGCGCCGTCGAAGTGCTGGAACACAAAAGCGTTCAGCACGTGCGTGGCGGTGTGCATCTGCCGCATCGAACGGCGGAACTCGGCATCGACCTCGGCCTGCACGGTGCCCGACAGCTCGACCGGATCGGCCAGCACGACCCACAACGCACCGTCGATCAGCTCGAAGCCGGCGACCTTGTGCTCGCCCCCATGGATCCCATCGTGGCTGCGGATCAGGCCGCGATCGGCGAGCTGCCCGCCGCCGCCAGGATAGAACGGCAGTTGCGCCAGCCGGACTTTGCCGGGGCTGGCGTCGAGCACGGCGGTTTCCAGGACCATGGTGTCGGGATGGTCGTGACAGTAAAGATGCATGGCGGCCTCCTGACCCGCAGGCTAGGCGGACCGGGGGCACGGGTATTGGCGAAAATTGAGCGGGGAATCGGGCTTAAGCGGCGGATGCGTATTGCAGCGGCGTGATGCCGTAGGCGCGCTTGAAATGGCGGTTGAGCGCGCTCTGGTCGTAGAAGCCGGCGGCGGTGGCGGCCTCGGCCGGCACGGCACCGCGCTTGAGCAGGCGGCAGGCGGCTTTGAGTCTTATCTGGGTCAGGTAGGCATGCGGGCTCATGCCGGTCAGCCGGTTGAACAGGCCGATGAGTTGGAACTGGGTCAGCCCGGCGGCGGCCGCCAGCTCTTCCAACTTCAGCGCCTCGGCGTGGCGGTCCTGCATGAGCTCGATCACGCGCGATAAGGCCGCGCGATCGGCGCGCGCCTGCTTGATCAGGGCCTCACCGTCGCTGCCATGGCGGCGGAACAGCGTGCCGAAGGAACCGACCAGCAATTCGCGGTCGTGCAGCGCGTCGCCGGACTTTTCCAGTGCGTAGTGCAGTTTCAGGAACGTCGCGATCAGGTCGGCATCGGTGAAGGCGTTGGCGGTGAAATAGGGGATGCGGTCGATGCCCAGCCCGCTGGCCACGTCGTCGAGCGCCGACTGGGTGAGATAGAGCCCGCGATAGAGCCAGCGATGGCTCCAGCCCATCCAGCCGGCATGCGGCTCGTCGGGGTTGAACACGAACAGGGTCGAGCTCATGGCCGGCTGCACCGTGCCGCGGCTCTTGACCTGCGAGCCGCCATCCTCGGTGACCGCGATCACCAGCGCGTCGTGGCTGTGCGGGGCGTATTCGTGGGTGGTGAAGTCGGCACGCAGCAGGGTCAGCCCCGGCGTGCGTCTGTCGCGCCAATAGCGGGAGAGGTTCTTGTCGTCGCGCCGGGGCATGGCGGCATTATACGCCCCGTGCCGCCGGCAGAAAAGAAAAGGGCGGCCTTTCGACCGCCCTTTGCATTCAGCGATGTAGCGCCGGTTACGACAATTGCACCCAGGTGGTCTTGATCTGGGTGAACTTGTCGAAGGCGTGCAGGCTCTTGTCGCGGCCGATGCCGCTTTGCTTGTAGCCGCCGAACGGCGTGGTGATGTCGCCGCCGTCATAGGTGTTGACCCACACCGAGCCCGCGCGCAGGCCCTTGGCGAACTTGAACGCCTTGTTGATGTCGGAGGTCCACACGCCCGAGGCCAGGCCGTAGATCGTGTCGTTGGCGATCTTCAGGCCCTGCTCGGCGTCCTTGAAGGTGATGACCGACAGCACCGGCCCGAAGATCTCCTCCTGGGCGATCTTCATCTTGTTGTCGACCTTGTCGAACACGGTCGGCGGGATGAACGCGCCGGCATTGTCGACATAGGTGCGCTCGCCGCCCATCTTCAGCTCGGCGCCTTCCTTCTTGCCCGATTCGATATAGCCCATGACGCGCTTGGCCTGGGTCTCGTCGACCATGGCGCCCATCTGGGTCTTGGGATCGAGCGGGTCGCCCGGCTGCATCTTCTGGCCGATCGCCATCAGCTTGTCGAGGAACTCGTCCTTGATCTTCTCCTCGACCAGCAGGCGGGAGCCGGCGGTGCAGACCTCGCCCTGGTTGAACCAGATGCCGAAGGCGGAGGTGCGGGCCGCCACGTCGAGATTGGGCGCGTCGGCGAACACCACGTTGGGCGACTTGCCGCCGCATTCCAGCCACACCGGCTTCATGTTCGATTCGCCGGAATATTTCAGGAAGTACTTGCCGACCTCGGTCGAGCCGGTGAACGCCACGCAGTCGACATCCATGTGCCGGCCGATCGCCTGGCCGGCGGTCTCGCCCATGCCCGGCACCACGTTGAACACGCCCTCGGGGATGCCGGCTTCCATCGCCAGCTCGGCCACGCGCAACGCCGTGAGCGGCGACTGCTCGGCCGGCTTCAGCACCACCGAATTGCCGGCGGCCAGCGCCGGCGACACTTTCCACGCCGCCATCAGCAGCGGGAAGTTCCACGGCACGACGCATCCGACCACGCCCATCGGCTCGCGCGTGATCAGCGCCAGCACGCGCGGATCGGTCGGCGCAACCTCGTCGTAGACCTTGTCGATCGCCTCAGCGAACCAGGCGATGGCGTTGGCCGAGCCGGGAATGTCGACGCGGGTGGAGTACTGGATCGGCTTGCCCATGTCCAAGGTCTCGAGCAGCGCCAGCTCCTCGGTGTGCTTCAGCAGCAGGCCGGCGAATTTCTGCATCACCGCCTTGCGCTTGGCCGGCGCCATGTTGGCCCATTTGCCGGCCTCGAAGGCGGCGCGCGCGGCCTTGACCGCGGCATCGACGTCTTCCTTGTCGCAGGCGGCGACCTGGGTGAGGATCTTGCCGGTGGCCGGGTTGATGCAGTCGAAGGTCTTGCCCGACAGCGCCGGCACGTATTTGCCGCCGATGAAGGCCTGGTTGCGGTAGGACAGGCCGTCGGCCTTGCTCCGCCAGTCGTCGCGGGACAGTTGCGCGCTCATTTCGTTCCTCCTCTGGAAATCCGGGCCGACGATAGAGGCTGCGGCCGGCAGGGGCAAGGCGCGGCAAGGCGCGGCAAGGCGGCGTGATGCGGCGTTCCGGTTGGCGAACGACGGCGCCGTCCGGCATCCGCCAGGCAGTAAACAGGCAACAAAAAAGCCGCCCCGGTGCGGTGGCGGCTTTTTGGCTGGAAGCGGAAGACCTTACTTGATCTTCGATTCCTTGAAGGCGACGTGCTTGCGCGCGACCGGATCGTACTTCTTCAGTTCCATCTTCTCGGTCTTGGTGCGCGGATTCTTCTTGGTCACGTAGTAGTAGCCGGTGTCGGCGCTGGACACCATTTTGATCAGCACGGTGGTCGGCTTGGCCATGATAACCCTCTGGGCGAAACCTGGAGAAATGCCGGCAAATCCGGCGGAAATCCGTCAAGGGCGCGCACCATAGCGACCTCGCCGGCAAAGTCAAGGCGGCCGATGGCCTGCGCAGGCCTTGTCCCGGTTGCTAAGTCTTTGCTGCGGGCGGGAATTCGTCGAATTGCGGCAGCCCGCCGTCGATCTCGTGCCAGGGCGCCTTGTAGGCCACCATGATATGCGCCTGGGGCCGCACGCCGGGATCCTCGTCGAACAGCGCCAGCGGCAGGCCATAGCTCTGCGGCGTGTTCGGGGAATAGGAGATCATCCGGCTGCCGCAGGTGCCGCAGAAGCTGGTGAAGGAGCCCGGCCGGTATTCGTAGTGGCGCAACTCGTCCTCGCCCGCCAGCCAGGCGAAATCGGCCGCCTGCACCGTGGCGCGGCTGCGGAAGGCGGCGGCGTGCTGCTTGCGGCACAGCGAGCAATGGCAGTTGCACACCTGGGTGAGCGGCCCGCTGACGGCGAACCGCACCTTGCCGCAGAAGCAGGAGCCGTGGATCGGTGTGGGCATCGACTTCTCCGTCATGCGGGGCGCAGCGAAGCATCTGGCGCCAACCAGCATAGCTCATCGCGATGAACCACGCTCGCCTGAGGCAGATCCCTCGCTGCGCTCGGGATGACGATCCGCCGCTACGCCGCCATGCGCTCGCGGTTGCGCGCCTGCAGCAGCGGCAGCACGGCGCGGCCGAAAATCTCCGCCTCCTGGTCGTGCGGGTAGCCCGACAGGCAGAACGAGTGGCAGCCGACATCGATAAATTTCTGCAAGGTGTCGGCGCATTGCTGGGGATCGCCCACCACGGCGACGCCGGCGCCGGAGCGCACCTTGGTGATGCCGGTCCACAGATGCGGCATGATCAGGTCGGTGGCGCCCAGCTCCTTCTGGCGCCGGTTGGCGGCGGAGTTGCCGTAGAGCTGGCTGACGCGCTGCAGATGCTGCTGGCCGGCGCTGGCCACCAGCGTGCGCGCGGCATCCCAGGCTTCCTGCTCGGTCGGCCGGCAGATGATCTGCAGCCGCATGCCGAAGCCGATGTCCTTGTCGCGGCCGTATTTGGCGGCCAGCGCGCGGATCTTGACCATGTCGGCGGCGATCCGGTCGGGATGGTCGCCCCAGAACAGGTGCACGTCGGAATGCTTGGCCGAGACCTCCCAGGCCTCGGGCGAGCCGCCGCCCAGGTAGAATTTGGGATAGGGCTTCTGGTGGATGTGGGGCGTGATGCTGGCCTTGCGCAGGGTATAGAACTGGCCGTCGAAATCGATCGGCGCGGTGGCGGTCCACAGCGCCTTGACGATGCTGACTTCCTCTTCCATCAGCCTGTAGCGGTCTTCCTTGCTGTAGCGCAGCCCGTCGCCGGCCGACTGCTCGTCGCTCAGGCCCGCGATCAGGTTGATGCAGATGCGCCCGCCGGAGAGCTGGTCGAAGGTCGACACCATCTTGGCCAGCAGCACCGGGTTGATGTAGCCAGGGCGCGCCGCGATCAGCGGCTTGATGGTCCTGCTGCGGGCAGCCATCATCGCCCCGGTGATCCACGCCTCCCAGCAATGCTGGTTGACCGGGATCAGCAGGTATTCGAAGCCGGCCTGCTCGGCTGCCTGGGTGACGCGATCGAACATGGCCAGCGACGCCGGGATGTCGGCCTTGGGATCGCCATAGGCGGTGGTGTCGCCCTGGGTCGGGATGAACCAGCCGAGTTCGATGCGCTGCATGACATTCTCCGCACGGCGCTTGCGACGATGCGCCATGCGCCCCAATCGTTTGTGATTGGGGGCGAGTGTATCGGCCTGCCGGCGTTTGCCGAGAGGGCAATTTGTCCAATGGGATGGCGAGCAATCTAGCCGCCGCGTGGTCGGGACGCGACGTTCGGTTGTCCACAGCTCATGGCCTTGCGCGGCGATCGACGGGGGAGGGGGCTCTCCCCCTATCGTTTCCCGATTGATTCCCCTATTGGTCGGTACCCGGTACCGCAATAATCCGGTACGGCGTGCCGCGATCGTTGTACGGCGTGCCGCGATCGCCTCGTCGATTGCGGCATGCCGTACCGGATTGAACGGCCCCTGTGAGCGGAATCCTGTGGATTAAGCTGCTTCCGTTTCCTGAGGCATCGGCCCGATATAGCGCGACTGGGGCCGGATGATGCGGCCGGTCTGCTCCTGCTCCAGGATATGGGCGCACCAGCCGATCACGCGGCCCATGGCGAAGCCCGGCGTGAAGGCCGAGCGCGGCAGGCCGACCGCCTCCAGCAGCAGGGCGGTATAGAACTCGACATTGGTGTCGAGCCGCTGGTTGGGCTTGAAGCGGCGCAGCGCCGCCACCGCCCCCTGCTCGACCTGGGCGGCGAAGGCCAGCCGGCCGCTGCTGGGATCCAGGCTCGCCACCACGCCTTTCAGCACGTCGGCGCGCGGATCGCGCACCTTGTAGATGCGGTGGCCGAAGCCCATCAGCCGCACGCCGCCGCCGCCGCTCAAGGTTTTGTCCAGCCAGGCCTCGATGTTCTGCGGACCGCCGATCTCGTCCAGCATGTCGAGCACCGGGCCGGGCGCGCCGCCATGCAGCGGCCCCTTCAGCGCACACAACGCGCCCACCACCGCGGACAGCAAACCGGCGCGGGTCGAGGCGATCACCCGTGCCGTAAAGGTCGAGGCGTTGAAGCCGTGATCGGAGATGGTGGTGAGATAGGCGTCCAGCGCCCGCTCGATCGGCTGCGGCTGGCGCTTGCCGTGCAGCATGCGCAGGAAATCCGCCGCCGTGGCCAGCGAGGCGTCGGGCGCCACCGGCGCCAGCCGGTCGCGCTGGCGCAGGGTCGCCGCCAGGAACACGGGCAGGGCGCCGCTGGCCAGCAGATGGTGCGGCGTGGCGTCCTCGTCGGCCAGCAGGCTGAGACCCAGCCGCAGCGCCTCGACCGGGCTCAGGCCGGGCATCGCCGCCAGCAGCTTGGGCACCATGGCGAAGGCATGAACGCGCGCCTGGCCCAGCCCGCGCCGCACCCTGGCGACATCGGCATCGGTGCGGCCGCCTTCCGGCGCCAGCCCGTCCCACAGCAGCGCCGCCGTGCCCTCATAGCCCCAGTCGCGCACCAGCTCGGGCAGCTCCTTGCCGGCGATCACCAGCCGGCCGGCCTCGCCGTCCACCAGGCTGAGCCGCGTCTCGGCCGCCACCACGCCATCCAAACCAGCCTTGCTCATGACGCCCTCCGCTGCACTGCAAAGCATTGTCTGGCGGCGAGCTTCGGTCGTATGATATAGCTTGTCAACGTTGATTGATTAAATCAATATTAATGCCATGGACGCCAAGCCACAACGCTATCTGACCGCCCAGCAGGCCGCCGCCACTTTGGGCGTGTCGCTGCCCACGCTCTACGCCTATGCCAGCCGCGGGCTGGTGGCGGCGCGCAAGGAGAAGGGCAGCCGCACCAGCCTTTACGACGCGCATGACGTGAAGACCCTGCTGAAGCGCAAGAGCCGTGGCCGCCATGCCGAGGCGGTGGCGTCGGACGCGCTGCATTTCGGCACGCCGGTGCTGGAATCGGCGCTGACCCTGATCGGCGGCGGCAAGCTCTATTATCGCGGCCAGGACGCCGCGGTGCTGGCCCAGTATGCTGCCCTGGAGGACATCGCCACCCTGCTATGGGAGTGCGATGCGGCGGCGTTTGCGCCCGACAACCTGCCGCCCGAAGGCATCGCCATCCGGCGCGCCTGGCTGGCCGCCGCCGCCCTGCCGGCGGTCGATCGCTGCCTGGCCATGCTGCCGCAGGTGGCGGCGCTGGACGACGCGGCGCTGGCGGAGGAGACCACCGGCGTGCAGCGCGCCGGGGTGCGGCTGGTGCGGCTGCTGACGGCGGTGGTCGCCGGCGTGCCGCCTTCGGCCGAGCCGGCGCATGCCGTGCTGGCGCGGGCCTGGAAGATCGAGCCGCGCCTGGCCGAATTGCTGCGCGCGGCATTGGTGCTGATCGCTGATCACGAGCTCAACGCCTCGGCCTTCGCGGTGCGGGTGGTGGCGGCCACCGGCGTCACGGTCTATGGCGCCGCCGAGGCCGGGCTGGCGGCGCTGCAGGGTCCGCGCCATGGCGGCCAGACCTCGCGGGTGGTGGCGCTGCTCAAGACCATGGCGGCGAGCGGCGACGTGCCGGCGGCGGTGCGCGGGCTGGTGCAGTCGGGCGAGCGTCTGCCGGGCTTCGGCCATTCGCTCTATCCCGACGACGATCCGCGCGCCCGCTTCCTGCTCGACCAGCTCGGCCGGCTGCTGCCCGATCACCCCTCGGTGCGCCTGTCGCTGCGCGTGGCCAGGGCGGCGGAGGCGGCGATCGGCAAGAAGCCCAATGTCGATTTCGCGCTGGGCTCGATCGAGCGGGCGCTGGGCCTGCCGGCCAAGGCGTCGCTGTCGCTGTTCCTGCTGGGCCGCTCGGTGGGCTGGATCGCCCATCTGCTGGAGCAGCAGCAGAACCCGCAACTGATCCGCCCGCGCGCCCGCTATGTCGGCCCGACCCCGCCGGCGCTGGCCGGTTCATAGCCGTCACCCCGCCCAAGCTGCGCAGCAGCGCGAGCCGGGCCCATCTTTCGGCGAATGACAGCCGTCGTCATGTGCATCGACATGGGCCCCGGATAACGCTTCGCGTTTCCGGGGCGACGAGCTTTTTGCTCACCGCACCGGCCGCACCAGGAACTCGCGCTCGCGGCAGGCCTGCTGGCGCAGCGCGGCGCTGCAGGCGCGCGGGTTGAGATCCCGGTCCAGGCACAGCCGTAGCTCCTGCAGGTACTGCCCGTCGCAGGTCGCGCTCATGGCGCTTTCCGGCAGCCACGGATTGGCGGCGGCGATCTCGCGCTTGAGCTGGGCCGGCAGGCGCGCCAGCCGGCCGCTCGGGTGCCGGTAGAAATCGGGCAGCACGAGGCGCTGGTAGAGCTGGCGCAGCGTGGCGAAATACGCCGCCGGCCGCTGGCCGCTGCACACGCCATGGGTGCTCCATTCGTGCCGCACCAGGGACTGGCTGGGCATGATGTCGAGCATGTCGTCGATGGTGGCGTTGTCGAGCCGGTCGTGGCTGATGCAGCGGGCGGGGTAGCCGCCGCGCTCGTATTGCGGCCACAGCCCATGGACGACGAAGCCGTAATGCCGGTCGCGGCCGCACTGGCGCTGGTCGCCGCCGCCGGCCGTGGCGCAATATTGCGGCGACCAGCTCAGGCTCAGCACGTAGAAATCGAACCGGCCGGGCGTGCCCATCTGCTGGGCCTGGGCGGCGCCGGCCAGCAGGCCGAACAGGATCGAACAAAACCACAGCCGCATCGCTACTCCCCACTTATTGCCGCCGTATTCTATGGTTAGATCGGCTATCGCGAAACGAGAGGCTGCATGCGCGTTTTCACCGCCACGCTGGGCACCGAGACCAACACCTTCGCGCCCATCCCGACCGGCATCGACGCCTTCCGCAAGACGCTCCTGGTCAAGGCCGGCCAGCATCCCGACCAGCCGACCCTGTTCACCGGCCCGCTCTGGGCGCTGCGCCAGCGCGCCAAGGAGAACAACTGGCAGGTCAGCGAAGGCCTGTGCGCCTTCGCCGTGCCGGGCGGCATCACCACCCGGGCCACCTACGAGGCGCTGCGCGACGAACTGCTCGACGACCTGAGGAAGGCGATGCCGGTCGACATGGTGGTGATCGGCCTGCATGGCGCCATGGTGGCCGACGGCTACGACGATTGCGAAGGCGACCTGCTGGGCCGCATCCGCGAGATCGTCGGCCCCGACGTGACGATCGGGGCGGAGCTCGATCCGCATTGCCAGCTCTCCGAACGCATGGTCAAGACCGCCGACCTGCTGGCCGCGTTCAAGGAATATCCGCACACCGATTCGCTGGACCGCGCCTACGAGCTGGTCGATCTGTGCGCCCAGGTCTCGCGCAAGGATGTCAAGCCGACCGCCGCCACCTTCGACTGTCACATGACCGGCATCTACCACACGCCGCGCCAGCCGATGCGCGCCTTCGTCGACAAGATCAAGGCGATGGAGGGCAAGGACGGCGTGCTGCACATCTCGGTGGCGCACGGCTTCCCCTGGGGCGACGTGCCGGACATGAGCACCAAGATCCTGGTCACCACCGACAACGATCCGGACAAGGCGGCGCGCCTGGCCCGCGAACTGGGGCTGGAACTGATCAAGCTGCGCGGCGAGACCGCGCCGCATTACCTGACCATCGACCAGGCGCTGGACGCCGCGCTCAAGCACGATCACGGCCCGGTGGTGATCGCCGACACCGCCGACAATGCCGGCGGCGGCGCGCCGTCGGATTCCACCTTCGTGCTGAAGCGCATCCTGGAGCGCGGCATTTCCGATGTCTGCATCGCCCCGTTCTGGGATCCGGTGGCAGTGCGCTTCGCCCACGAGGCGGGCGAGGGGGCGAAGCTGGCGCTGCGGCTGGGCGGCAAGGTCGGGCCGGTGTCGGGCGATCCGCTCGACCTCGCGGTCGAGGTGCGCAAGACGGTGCAGCAGGCCACCCAGATGTTCTCCGGCGCCCCCACCGAGCTGGGCGATGCCGCCGCCATCCGCATCGACCATGCCAAGGCGCACAAGATCGACATCGTCATCAACGACGCCCGCACCCAGGCTTTCGGGCTCGACCTGTTCACCAACCTGGGCATCGATCCGGCCAAGAAGCGCATCGTGGTGGTGAAATCGAGCCAGCATTTCTACGCCGCGTTCTCGGCCATCGCCAAGGAAGTGCTCTATATCGGCGGGCCGGGCGCCATCGCCACCGATTTCACCCAGTTCGACTACAAGCGGGTGCCGCGTCCGCTCTGGCCGCTGGACAAGCATCCGCTGGCCGAGAGCTGACCATGGCGTTGCTGCTGCGCCTGCTGGTCGGGGCGGCGGCGTGGTTCGGGCTGGGCGTGCAGTATTACGGCCGGCTGCATTTCGCCAGCCAGTTGGGGTTCTGGCGCAACACGGCGCTGTTCCTGGGCTATTTCACCGTGCTCAGCAACCTGCTGGTCGGGCTGGCGGCGCTGCTGCCGCTGCTCTGGCCGCGCAGCGCAGCCGGCCGCTTCCTGCTGCGGCCCGCGGTGCGCGGCGGCGTGCTGCTCTATATCGCCATCACCGGCATCGTCAATTTCGTGCTGCTGCGCGGGCTGTGGACGCCGCATGGCTGGGCGCTGGTCGGCGACACCCTGCTGCATTACGTCGTGCCGCTGCTGTTCGCGCTCGACTGGCTGGTGCTGGTGCCCAAGGGCTCCTTGCGCTGGCGCGATGCGCTGCCGTGGCTGGCCTTTCCGCTGGCCTACACCGCCTATGCCCTGGGCAGCGGCGCGCTGACCGGCTTCTATCCCTACCCGTTCCTGAATGTCCGCCGGCTGGGCTATGGCGAGACCATCCTCAATATCGGCGTGCTGGCGGCGGGCATCGTCGCCTTCGCGCTGATGCTGGTGGCGCTGGACCGGCTGATCGGACGGCGCGGCACGGCGACCGCGGACTGATCGCGACACCTATGCACGAGGCCAATGCCGCCGCCGACAAGGGCGTGCCGGTGCGTGGTCAAGCCTATAAGATCGACGCCAGGAAGACGGCACCGGTGCCGGTCGAGCCCGCAATTCGAGACCGGGCGCCGCCGCGCCGGACCGGATATCGGGGAGGGAACATGGACGCGTCCGACAAGGTGTTCGCCGGCTCGGTGCCCGAACTCTACGACCGGCTGATGGTGCCGCTGATCTTCGAGTGCTATGCGCGCGATCTGGCAGGGCGCGTGGCGCGCAGCAGACCGCGCCACGTGCTGGAGACCGCCGCCGGCACCGGAGCGACGACGCGGGCGCTGGCGGCGCGGCTGGGCGATGGCGCCGCCATCACCGCCACCGACCTCAACCGGCCGATGCTGGATCGTGCCATGGCCCGCCAGGGCGCGAGCGGCCGCATCGCCTGGCGGCAGGCCGACGCGCTGGCGCTGCCTTTCGGCGATGCCAGCTTCGATGCCGTCGCCTGCCAGTTCGGCGCCATGTTCTTTCCCGACAAGGTCAAGGGCTATGCCGAGGCGCGGCGCGTGCTGAAACCGGGCGGCCGCTTCGTGTACAACGTCTGGGACCGGATCGAGGACAACGACTTCGCCATGGTGGCCACCGAGGCGCTGGCCGAGCTGTTCCCCGCCGATCCGCCGCGCTTCATGGCGCGCACGCCGCATGGCTATTTCGATGCCGCCCGGATTCGCGCCGAACTCGCTGCCGCCGGCTTCGCCCGGATCAGCATCGATACCGTGACCGAACGCAGCCGGGCCGCCTCGGCGGCCGAGGCGGCGATGGCCTACTGCCAGGGTACGCCGATGCGCGGCGAGATCGAGGCGCGCGATCCGCAGGGGTTGGCGCGCGCGACCCAGGCAGCCGCCGACCGGCTGGCGCGACGCTTCGGCAACGGTCCGATCGAGGGCAAGATCCAGGCGCTGGTGATCGAGGCCGTTGGCTGATCGCGGCGCAGCCGCTCAGCCGGGCTTGCGCAGGCGCAAGATCAGCGAGATCGGGGCGATGCGGGTGTCGGCCACGACCGGCTGACGCTGGGCCAGTTCGGCGCTGGCGCTGGGCTCGACCAGCTTCTCCAGCGCGAAGCCCGCCGCCAGGATCATGTCGATCCACTCGCTCAAGGTACGATCGAAGCACGGCGTTTGGAACGGCGCATCGCGCTGGCGCTGCTCGGCCGGCAAGGTGTCGAACCACCAGCTTTCGATGCGGCCGTCGTTGCGCTCGAAATAGCCGCCGATTTCGATGGCATAAGGCTGGCCGGCCGCGTCGCGCAGCACCTTGCGATGCGCGGTGACGAAGCAGGGATGCAGGATCGAAAACTGCAGGAAGCCGCCCGGTCGCAGCACGCGCTGCGCTTCCCGCAGCGCCAGCGCGGGGTCGGGCACGTCCATCAGCGCCATGAACGCGGTGGCGAAATCGAAGCTGGCCGCGGCGAAGGGCAGAGCCATGGCGTCGCCGAGCTGGAAGGCGATGCCCAGCGGCTCGGCCTGCTCGGTCGCCGTGGCGTGGCCGATGAAAGTCGGGGCGATGTCGATGGCCTGCATCTTGGCGCCCAGCCGCGCCACCTGGCGCGTGTTGGAGCCCTCGCCGCAGCCGATGTCGAGGCCGTGCAAGCCGGCCACAGGCGGCAGCGCGGCCAGGAAGGCCGGGGTGTTGAGCGCGTCGCGGTAGACGTCGTAGCCGGCCCGGCTGTGACGGGTCCAGGCATCGGCATTGGCTTCCCAATAGGCGGCGGCCTCGGCTCGCTCCATGGCGTCCTCGCAAGCGATGGGCGGCTGGTATGCGCCATCGCCGCAGCGCTGTCAAAGTGCAGGCCGCGCGGCGGACCAGGATGCTTTTCCACAGCAGCGATGGGCGGCGCGACACGGCGCGCCTTGCGCCGGCCGGGGGCGCGTGCTTAATGTGCCGCTTTAATGACTTCGCCGGCCGCTTTACCCATTCGACTGCGCCATCTGCTGGGCATCGAAGGACTTTCGCCTGACACGATCACGGCGCTGCTCGACCTGTCGCAGGGCTATATCGAGCAGAACCGCCAGGTCGACAAGAAGCAGTCTTCGCTGCGCGGCCGCACCATCATCAACCTGTTCTTCGAGAACTCGACCCGCACCCGCACCAGCTTCGAGCTGGCCGGCAAGCGGCTGGGCGGCGACGTGATCAACATGCAGGCCTCGGCCTCGTCGATCAAGAAGGGCGAAACCCTGCTCGACACGGCGATGACGCTCAACGCCATGCATCCGGACCTGCTGGTGGTGCGCCATCCCGATTCGGGCGCGGTGCAGCTGCTGTCGGAGAAGGTCAACTGCGCCGTCATCAACGGCGGCGACGGCAGCCACGAGCATCCGACCCAGGCGCTGCTCGACGCGCTGACCATCCGCCGCCGCAAGGGCCGGCTGAGCGGATTGCTGGTGGCGATCTGCGGCGACATCCTGCACAGCCGGGTGGCGCGTTCCAACATCCACCTGCTCAACACCATGGGCGCGCGGGTGCGGGTGATCGGCCCGCCCACCCTGATGCCGTCGGAGATCGAGCGGCTGGGCGTGGAGGTGTTCCACGACATGCGCAAGGGGCTGGCCGAGGTCGACATCGTGATGATGCTGCGGCTGCAGACCGAGCGCATGCACGGCTCCTACGTGCCGTCGATCCCGGAATATTTCCGCTTCTTCGGCCTGGATGCCGAGAAGCTGAAGGCGGCCAAGCCCGATGCGCTAATCATGCATCCGGGGCCGATGAATCGCGGCGTCGAGATCGACTCCGAGGTGGCCGACGATATCGGCCGCTCGGTGATCCACGAACAGGTCGAGATGGGCGTGGCGGTGCGCATGGCCTGCCTGGAGGCGCTGATCGGCGCGCGGCGCAACGAGATGGGCGGCAGCGTCAGCGCCGCGGCCGGCGGTGCCGAATGAACCGGGATGCCGCCCGCCGCGATGAGAGGGCGCCGCTGCAGCCGATGGCGATCGTCAACGCCAGGCTGATCGATCCGGTTGCCGGCAGCGATGCCACGGGCACGCTCTATATCGAGGACGGCGTGATCCGCGATCGCGGCCCGGCGCTGTTCGCCGGCGGCGCGCCGTCGCAGGCCCAGGTCGTGGATGCCGGCGGCGCCTGCCTGGCGCCCGGCCTGGTCGATATCCGCGTCCACGCCGGCGAGCCCGGCGAGGAGCACAAGGAGACCATCGACACCGCGGCCTTGTCGGCGGTGGCCGGCGGCGTCACGACCATGGTGCTGCTGCCCAACACCGATCCGGTGATCGACGATGCCGCGCTGGTCGAGTTCGTGCAGCGCCGCGCCCGCCAGGTGAAGAAGGTCAACGTGCATTGCTACGGCGCCATCACCCTGGGGCTGAAGGGCAAGGAGCTGTGCGAGCTGGGTCTGCTGACCGAGGCCGGGGCGGTGGCCTTCACCGACGGCGTGCACGCGGTGGCCGACGCCATGGTGATGCGCCGCGCCCTGTCCTATGGCCGCACCTTCGATGCGCTGATCGTGCAGCATCCGATGGAGCCCCGGCTGGGCGATGCCGGCGCCATGAACGAGGGCGAGATCGCCACGCGGCTGGGCCTGCCCGGCAGCCCGGCGGCGGCCGAGGCCATGATGCTGGAGCGCGACATGTGGCTGGTCGAGCTGACCGGCGGGCGCTACCACGCCGCCCATGTCTCGACCGCTCAGTCGGTCGAGATCGTGCGCCGCGCCAAGAAGAAGGGGCTGCGCGTCACCTGCGACACCGCGCCGGCCTATTTCGCGCTCAACGAGACGGCGGTGGGCGAGTATCGCACCTTCGCCAAGCTGGCGCCGCCGCTGCGCAGCGAGACCGATCGGCGCGCCATCGTCGCCGGTCTGCGCGATGGCACGATCGACGCCATCGCCTCGGATCACTGGCCGCAGGACCAGGATTCCAAGCGCCAGCCTTTCGTGCAGGCCCACCCCGGCATCGTCGGGCTGGAGACCCTGCTGCCGCTGTCCCTGGAGCTGGTGCATAACGGCTTCATGGATCTGCCGGCGCTGTTCCAGCGCCTGGCGACCGCGCCGGCCCGGCTGATGAAGCTGCCGGGCGGGCGGCTCGATCCGGGCGCGCCGGCCGATCTGGTGTTGTTCGACGCCGAGGCGCCGCGCCGCATCGACGTCCACGCCTTCCGCAGCAAGTGCAAGAACTCGCCGTTCGACGGCCGGCCGGTGCAGGGGCAGGTGCTGGCCACGCTGGTGTCCGGCCGCGTCGTCTATCGCGACCAGGCCGCGCCCCAGGCGCTGGCGGCCTAGCGGGCTGCCAGACAAGCTGCCGAGATCTTAAGCCTTCGGTTGAGCGGCCCACAGGCGGCCTATTCGGTCGCCGTCGCTGCGCCTATCCGTCGTCGGCACGACGCCTATCCGTCGTCGGCACGACGCCTATCCAACGAGACAATAGTGCCGACCCGGTCGGGTTGACAGCATGGTGCTGGCGATGGCAGCGCCCATCGCGTGCCCGGGATGGAGCCCATGGCGCAGACCCTCGACATCAAGCGACCGCCGCCGCGCGGGACATTCGGCACGCCCTCTGGGAGGACAGGCAAGCAGCGGCGCATCGCGCCGTCGCAATGGGGGCTGATGGCGCTGCTGGGGATCGTGTTTGCGCTGGTGATCTGGCAGTTCTGCGACACCGACACCAAGATCGGCCTGTGCGGTCCGTTCAGCACCGGTCTATGCGTGGTCAACGGTGCCACCATCGACGACAACGGCACGCGTATCCTGCTGAGCGGTATCGAGGCCCCCGAACCGAAGGATGGTCGCTGTGCGGCCGAACGCGCGCTGGGCCTGAAGGCGGCGCGGCGCCTGGCCGAGCTGCTGAACGCGGGCCCGTTCGAGATCGTCGATGGCGGCGGCCGGGACCACGACCGCTTCGGGCGCAACCTGCGCCTGGTGCAGCGCGACGGCCAGTCGCTGGGCGACATCCTGGTGGCCGAAGGGCTGGCGCGCCGGGCGCAAGGCCGCCGCGGCAAATGGTGCTGAGCGGCGCTACGCCGCCGCCTTGCGTCTGTCGACGCCGAGTCGGCTGCGCAGCAGCGACAGCACGACCGCCTCGTCGGGTCGCAGCCGCGCCAGCTCGCCGCGAATGCGCCCGGCGCGATGGCTGAGCTCGGCGATCAGCACGCCTTCGCTGTAGCAGGCCACGATCTCGCCGTGGATGTAGCATTTGCGGCACACCGCCGGCGTGTTGCCCAGCAGCCCGGCCACCGCCTTGATCGCCAGGTTGAGGTTGCGCTTGAGCGCCGCGGCGCCGGGCGGCGTGCCGTCGCCGGCGGCCGCCGCCTCCTGGGCGATCCGTTGCAGGGCGCGGGCCGCCAGCACGGTGCCGGCCCAGGTGCGGAAATCCTTGGCGGTGATGTCCTGACCGGAAATCTCGCGCAAATAGGCGTTGAGATCGGCCGAGCTGACCTTCTGCCGCGCGCCACTGTCGTCGACATACTGGAACAGGTGCTGGCCCGGCAGCTCCTGGCAGGAGCGCACGATCTTCGCCACCCGCCGGTCGCTCAGCCTGACGTGCCACGCCTTGCCGCTCTTGCCGACGAACTCGAAGCGCAGGGTGCTGCCTTCGATCGCCACGTGACGGTCGCGCAAGGTGGTGAGGCCGTAGCTCCGGTTGGCGCGGGCGTATTCCTCGTTGCCGACGCGGATGAAGGTGGTCTCCATCAGATAGACGATGGTGGCCAGCACCTTCTCGCGCGGCAGGCCATGCCGGCGCAGATCGCTCAGCACGCGATCGCGCAGGGCGGGAAGGTTGGCGGCGAAGTCCAGCATATGCGCGAACTTGTCGGCGTCGCGCGTCTGGCGCCAGTCGGCGTGGTAGCGATACTGCTTGCGGCCGCGCGCATCGCGCCCGGTGGCCTGGATATGGCCGCGCGGCGAGGGGCACAGCCATACCTCGCGCCAGGCCGGCGGCACGGCCAGCCGGTTCAGCCGGTCGATCGTTTCGGCATCGTCGATGCGCCGGCCCTCGCTGTCGATATAGACGAAGCGCTTGCCGCGGCGCTGGCGGCGATAGCCGGGCTGGGTGTCGCTGGCATGGAGCAGGCCGGCCGCCTTGGCCGCCTGGCGCGCCGCGGCGCCGGAATCGGCAAGCGGGATCGGGCTGTCGTCGGGCACGGAACGGGTCGGGCCGCTGCTTCGCATGGCCCCCCAACGGCGGCTGGCCGGCGCCGGTTCCTATGCCGATCGCCTGGGCGGCGGCGCCATGGCGCCCTTGTGGCGTTGGGTGTGCATCGGCGCTAGACTGGTTTTCCCAATGGATTCCGGGTGTTCCATCGCATGACGACATCGTGGCTGCCGCTGTTGGCGGCGCTGATCGGCGGCTATCTGCTGGGCTCGATCCCGTTCGGCCTGCTGCTGACCAGGGCCGCCGGGCTGGGCGATATCCGCGCCATCGGCTCGGGCAATATCGGCGCCACCAACGTGCTGCGCACTGGCCGCAAGGGCCTGGCCGCCGCCACCTTACTGCTCGACGCGCTGAAGGGCGTGGCCGCGGTGCTGCTGGCCAGTTGGCTGCTGGGGCCCGAGCCGGCCACCGTGGCGGCGTTGGGCGCGGTGCTGGGCCATCTGTTCCCGGTGTGGCTGAAATTCAGGGGCGGCAAGGGGGTGGCCACCACCTTGGGCGTGCTGCTGGCGATCGCTTGGCCGATCGGCGTGCTGGCCTGCCTGGTGTGGCTGCTGGCGGCGCTGCTGTTCCGCTATTCCTCGCTGGCGGCGCTGCTGGCGATCCTGATCGCCGCGATCGGCGCCTGGGCGCTGAGCTTCGGCCCCAGCTTCGGCGGCATCGTCAGCACGCTCTATCTGGGCGAACTGGTGAGCGTGCTGGGCGTGCTGGTCTATGCCAGGCACCACGAGAACATCCGCCGCCTGCTGGCCGGCACCGAAACCAAGATCGGCCAGAAATCGACCGTGCCGCCTGCAACTGCCGGTTGATTGAAGGTGATCGAAGTTCGCGTTATGTTCGGCCCATGGATGGGCTGCTGAATTTCGATCTGCCGGCGCGGGCCGGGCGACGCGGCGAAGGCGACGACGATATTCTGGCGGCGCTGCGCCTGGCGCGCAGTCGCGGCGTCGGGCCGCTGACCTGGCGCCGGCTGGTCGAGCGCCTTGGCGGCGCGCCGACGGCGCTGGCCGCCTGGCCGGAGCTGGCGCGCCGGCATGGGATCGACACCAAAATCCCGGACCGCGCCGAGGCCGCCGCCGAACTGGATCGGCTGGACGCGCTGGGCGGGCGGTTGCTGGTGCTGGGCCAGCCCGGCTATCCCACGGTGCTGGCGGAGATCGCCGATCCGCCGCCAGTGCTGGCCGTGCTGGGCGACAGCCGGGCGCTGGCCCGGGCGGCGGTGGCCGTGGTGGGCGCGCGCAACGCCTCGCTGAACGGCTGCAGCCTGGTGCGGGATCTGGCTCAGGGTCTTGCCGCATGCGGCCGCGTCGTGGTGTCCGGTCTGGCGCGCGGCATCGACACGGCCGCCCATCTGGGCGCGTTGCAGGCGGCGGGCGAGGAACCCGCGACGGTGGCGGTATTGGCCGGCGGTCTGGACCAGCCCTATCCGCCCGAGAACGTCGGGCTGATGGCGCGCATCGTCGAACGCGGCGCCGTCGTCTCCGAAGTGGCGCTGGGCACGGCGCCGCGCGCCCGTCATTTCCCGCGGCGCAATCGCATCATCGCGGGTCTGGCCCAGGCCACACTGGTGATCGAGGCGGCGCTGAAGTCGGGCTCGCTGATCACCGCCCGGCTGGCCAACGAGCAAGGCCGCGAGGTGCTGGCGGTGCCCGGCTCGCCTCTCGATGCCCGCAGCCGCGGCTGCAACGCGCTGCTGCGCGACGGCGCTACGCTGGTCGAGACGCTGGACGACATCCTCAACGCGCTGCCTGCCGCGGCCTTGCCGCCTGCCGGACCCAGGCCGACACTCCGCCATCCGGCGCGTCCGGCGCCGGCTCAGGACGCGGCCGCGCCGCCACCGGCAGCCAGACCCGACGGCCGGCAGCGGATCGAGGCGCGGCTGGGTGCGGCGCCCACCGATATCGATGCGCTGCTGCGCGATACAGGCCTTCCGGCAGCCGCCATTTCGGGGCTGCTGCTGGAGCTGGAGATGGCCGGCCGGCTGATCCGCCACGCCGGCAACAAAGTGTCCCTGCAGCCGCCGGCCTGACTTCCTGCTCGCCCGACACTATATGTCTGGCGTCGACCGCCGCCCGGGTCGCGTCGGGAAATTTTTTCCGATGTTGGCTCGGCCCTCGCAATCCATTGGGATTCCATCATAATTTTCAATGGATTTTAAATACAGCATAGAACTGTGAGTTGGCGGCGAGTTGACGAACCGGAATTCGGGTGTCATGTGTCGCGCCCCATCGAGGCACGGAGGATACCCTTAATCGAGTAGGGGTATTGGCCGCGTCGGTCGGGTCAGTGTCGGTCAGTTCAGCCTAACACGATGATTCGCCCGGCAGTTTTCGCCGAGGGACATAAGTTCATGGATGTTGTCGTCGTCGAGTCGCCCGCCAAGGCGAAGACCATCGAGAAGTATCTGGGGCCGGGCTACACCGTGCTGGCCAGCTTCGGCCATGTGCGCGACCTGCCGGCCAAGGACGGCTCGGTCCGGCCCGACGACGATTTTGCCATGAGCTGGGAAATCGACGCCAAGTCCGAAAAACGCCTCAACGACATCGCCCGCGCCGTGAAAGGCGCCCGGCACCTTTATCTGGCCACCGACCCCGACCGCGAGGGCGAGGCGATCTCCTGGCATGTGCGCGACATCCTGCAGCAGAAGAGGGCGCTCGAGGGCGTCGATGTGAAGCGCGTGGTGTTCAACGCCATCACCAAGAATTCGGTGCTGGAGGCGATGGCCCATCCGCGCGACCTGGACGACGCGCTGATCGACGCCTATCGCGCCCGCCGCGCG
Source organism: uncultured Hyphomicrobiales bacterium (assembly GCA_964458605.1). Lineage (GTDB taxonomy): Bacteria > Pseudomonadota > Alphaproteobacteria > Reyranellales > JAQSWP01 > JBBSNV01. The sequence goes on from CAYWLS010000006.1 coordinate 112,064, forward strand.
CTCGACTATCTGGTCGGCTTCACCCTGTCGCCGGTGCTGTGGCGCAAGCTGCCCGGCAGCCGCTCGGCGGGCCGGGTGCAGTCGGTGGCGCTGCGCCTGATCTGCGAGCGGGAGAAGGAGATCGAGGTCTTCCGGCCGCGCGAATACTGGACGGTCGATGTCGACTTCCTGAACGCCCGGCAGCAGACTCTGGCGGCGCGGCTGACGCATCTGAACGGCCAGCGCCTGGACAAGTTCGATCTCGACAACGAGGCCAAGGCAAAGGCAGCGGTCGAGCAGATCAGCCATCGCGCCTTCGCGGTCAGCAACATCGATCGCCGCCAGGTGCGGCGCAACCCGCCGCCGCCCTTCATCACCTCGACCCTGCAGCAGGAAGCCTCGCGCAAGCTGGGACTGGGCGCCGGGGTCACCATGCGCATCGCCCAGCGGCTCTACGAAGGCGTCGGCATCGGCGGCGAGACGGTCGGCCTGATCACCTATATGCGCACCGACGGCGTGCAGATCGCCGGCGAAGCCATGGCCCAGGTGCGCCGCCTGATCGAAAGCCGCTACGGCAAGGAATTGCTGCCGGAGAAGCCGCGCTTCTACACCACCAAGGCCAAGAACGCCCAGGAAGCGCACGAGGCGATCCGCCCCACCGACCTGTTCCGCAGCCCCGACCAGGTGGCGCGCTATCTCGATCGCGACCAGCTTCGGCTCTACGAGCTGATCTGGAAGCGCACCGTGGCCAGCCAGATGGAAAGCGCGGTGCTCGACCAGGTGACGATCGACATCGCCTCGGCCGACAACAACGTCATGCTGCGGGCCACCGGCTCGGTGATCCGCGACAAGGGCTTCCTGGTGCTCTACGAGGAAGGCCGCGACGAGGAAGGCGAGGACGGCGAAGGCAAGATCCTGCCCGACGTCACGCCGGGCGAGACCCTCAAGCGCCAGGACGTCCGGCCGGAGCAGCATTTCACCGAGCCGCCGCCGCGCTACTCGGAAGCCAGCCTGGTCAAGAAGCTCGAGGAGCTCGGCATCGGCCGGCCCTCGACCTATGCCAGCATCATCGAGGTGCTGCAGAGCCGCAAATACGTGCGCCTGGACAAGAAGCGCTTCATCCCCGAAGACCGCGGCCGCATCGTCACGGCCTTCCTGGAAAGCTTCTTCAAGCGCTACGTCGAATACGACTTCACCGCCAAGCTGGAAGAGCAGCTCGACGAGGTCAGCAACGGCGAGATCGACTGGCGCAAGGTGCTGCGCGATTTCTGGGTCGCCTTCGCCGCCGCCGTGGGCGAGACCAAGGATTTGCGCGTGCGCGAGGTGCTGGACACGCTCGACGCCGAACTCGGTCCGCATTTCTTTCCGCAGCAGGAAGGCGGGCGCGATCCGCGCAAGTGCCCCAGCTGCGGCGAGGGCCGGCTGGGGCTGAAGCTGGGCAAGTTCGGCGGCTTCATCGGCTGCTCCAACTATCCCGAGTGCCGCTTCACCAAGCCGCTGGCGGTGCCGGCCAACGACGAGGACGGCGAGGCGGCCGCGCTCGACCAGCCGCGCGTGCTGGGGACCGATCCCCAGGCCGGCCTGCAGGTCACGGTGCGCAAGGGGCCTTACGGCAACTACATCCAGCTCGGCGAAACCGGCGGCGAGGACAAGCCCAAGCGCGTCTCCCTGCCCAAGGGCATGTCGCCGATGGAAGTCACCCTGGAGCAGGCCCTGGCCCTGCTTGGCTTGCCGCGCGAGATCGGCCCGCATCCGGAGACCGGCCAGCCCATCACCGCCGGCATCGGCCGGTTCGGGCCCTACGTCAAGCACGGCTCGACCTACAAGTCGCTGTCGGCCGACGACGACGTGCTGACGGTCGGCATCAACCGCGCGGTCAGCCTGCTTGCCGAGGCCAAGCCCGGCCGCGGCAAGGCCGCGCCGCTCAAGGTGATCGGCGAGCATCCCGCCGACGGCAAGCCGGTCGAGCTGTTCTCCGGCCGCTACGGTCCCTATGTGAAGCACGGCAAGATCAACGCCACCGTGCCCAAGGAGATCGAGCCCACCGAACTGACCCTGGAGCGTGCGGTCGAACTGATCGCCGCGCGCGCCGCCAAGGCCGGCGGCAAGACGGGCGCCAAGGCGTCCAAGGCCAGGAAGGCCAAGCCGACCAAGCCGACCAACGATGCCGCCAACGATACCGGCGGCGATGACAAACCCAAGAAGAAAGCCGCGGCCGGCAAGTCCGCCGCGAAATCCGCAAAGAAACCAAGTGCAAAGAAAACCGCTAGCAAGAAAAAGACTGAACCGACCGCCGATGCCGCCTGAGGCGGCGCGGCCGATGCCGACCGGCGCGGGAGGATGCTGATGCCTCGCCGCGCACATCCATCCCAACGATCCAGCAAGCCATCCAAGCCGGCCAACCGCCGGCCCCAGCGCAGCAGCGGGGCCGGCGAAGGCGGGCTGCCCTCGCGCGAGGATATCCTGCGTTTCGTGCAGGACAGCGCCACGCCGGTCGGCAAGCGAGAGATCGCGCGCGCCTTCGACATCAAGGGCGCCGACCGCATCGCGCTGAAGCGCCTGATCAGGGACATCGAGCAGACCGGCGCGGCGGTGCGTGGCAAGCATCGCCGCCTGGCCGAGCCCGGCGCCTTGCCGGAAATGGCGGTGCTGGTCGTCACCGGCACCGATGCCGATGGCGAGGTGCTGGCAAGGCCGCTGAACTGGCCGGCCGAGCAGAAGCCGCCGCATATCGTCATGGCGCCCGACCGTTCGGGCGTGCCGGCGCTGGGCCGCGACGATCGCGTGCTGGCGCGGCTGCGCAAGGTCGGCGCCGACAGCTACGAGGCGCGCGCCGTGCGCTTCCTGGGCAATCGTCCGCAGCGGGTGCTGGGCGTGTTCGAGGAGGCCGGCTGGGGCGGTCGCGGCCGCATCGTGCCGACCGACAAGCGCGCCCGCCACGAATACACCGTCGATCCCGACGACCGCGGCCAGGCCGTGGCCGGCGATCTGGTATGGGTCGAGCCGCTCGGCTCCGGGACGGGGGGCGGTACCGGCCGCGCCACCCGCGCCCGGGTGCTGGAGCGGCTGGGCTCGATGAAGGAGCCGCGCACCGTCAGCCTGATCGCCATCGCCGCCAAGGACATTCCGTTCGAGTTTCCCCAGCCGGCGATGCGCCAGGCCGAGCGCAGCAAGGCTGCGCCGATGGGCCAGCGCCAGGATCTGCGCCAGGTCCCGCTGGTCACCATCGACGGCGAGGACGCGCGCGATTTCGACGACGCGGTGTTCGCCGAGCCGGACGACGATCCTGACAATGCCGGCGGCTGGCGCCTTCTGGTGGCGATCGCCGATGTGAGCTGGTACGTGCGGCCGGACGATGCGCTGGACCGCGAGGCGCGCAAGCGCGGCAATTCGGTCTACTTCCCCGACCGCGTGGTGCCGATGCTGCCCGAACAGCTGTCCAACGGCTGGTGTTCGCTGCGGCCGCGCGAAGATCGCCCGGTGCTGGCGGTTGCCATGCGCATCGATGCCGAGGGCAAGCTGCTGGGGCATCGCTTCAGCCGCGCCATGATGCGTTCGGCGGCGCGGCTTACCTATACCCGCGTGCAGGCCGCCCAGGACGGCGCGCCCGACGAGGAGATCGCGCCGCTGATGGCGAGCGTGATCGGGCCGCTCTACGGCGCCTATCGCGCGCTGGCGGCCAACCGCAAGGCGCGCGGCGTGATCGATCTCGACCTGCCGGAGCGCAAGATCGTGCTCGATGCCAAGGGCCGCATCGTCGATATCGCCGCCCGCGAGCGGCTGGACAGCCACAAGCTGATCGAAGAGTTCATGATCTGCGCCAATGTCGCGGCGGCGCAGGCGCTGGAGGCGCGCCGCATGCCGTGCATGTACCGCGTCCACGAGCCGCCCGATCCGGTCAAGGTCGAGGCGCTGTCGCAATTCCTGCAGACGCTCGACGTGCCGTTCACCGGCGCCGGCCGGGTGCGGCCGGCCGATTTCAACCGCGTCCTGCAGCGCACCGCCGACAGCCCCCATGCGCGCATGATCAACGAGATGATCCTGCGCAGCCAGTCGCAGGCGGTCTACAGCCCCGGCAATGCCGGCCATTTCGGCCTGGCCTTGCAGCGCTATGCCCATTTCACCTCGCCGATCCGCCGCTATGCCGACCTGCTGGTGCATCGCGCGCTGATCGCCGGCTATGGGCTGGGCGATGGCGGCCTGCCGCCGGGATCGGACAAGGACTTCCCCGAGCTGGGCCAGGCGATCTCCGATGCCGAGCGCCGCGCCGTGGCGGCGGAGCGCGATGCGGCCGACCGCTACATCGCCCTGTTCATGGCCGACCGGGTGGGCGCTTCTTTCGCCGGCCGGATCAACGGGGTCACGCGGTTCGGCCTGTTCGTCACCCTGGACGAGACCGGCGCCGATGGGCTGGTGCCGATCCGCAGCCTGGGCACCGAGTATTTCGAGCACGACGAGACCATGCATTGCCTGGTCGGCCGTTCGAGCGGCACGCGGCTCTATCTCGGCGACCGGGTGCAGGTGAAGCTGGTCGAGGCCGAGGTGGTTACCGGCGGCCTGTTGCTGGAGCTAGAGCGCGTTGTGGAGAGCGCATGGCCGGCGTCGGGGCCGCCGCCGCGCCGTGGCGGCCCGCGCGGGCGTGCCGGGAAACGCGGTCGCCCGGCCAACATCAAGGCGTCGGGTCGGGGCGGCAGTCGGGGCAAGGGCGGCGGCGGCGCCAGGCAGCGCAGGCGTAAAAGCTGATCCTGCGACAACCTGCCCATGCGCGCTTTCATGGCGCGGGTCTATGTATGGCGGCGATGAGCATACCCGAAAACCCGGTTTCGACGGACGAGGAACGGCTGAGCTTCGGCGGCGACCGGCCCTGGTTTCAGGCCATGCTGCGCGGCTGGCGGGGCTGCTGCCCGCGCTGCAACCAGCGCACCTTGTTCACTTCCTATGTGAAGATGGCCTCCTCCTGCAGCCATTGCGGGCTGGATTTCGAGCCGCTGCGGGCCGACGACGCGCCGGCCTATTTCACCATCCTCGTGGTCGGCCATATCGTAGTGCCGCTCATGCTGGTGACCGAGCAGTACTGGACCCCCTCGCTGTGGGTTCTGGCCATGATCTGGCCGCCGATTACCCTGGTTCTTTGCCTGGCGTTGCTGCCGCGCATCAAGGGCGCGGTAATCGCCCTGCAGTGGGCCCTCAACATCCGGCCGGGCGGCGTCGATCCGATCTGACAGGTTTCGGTGGCCATGCTAAATTGACGTCATCGTTTGTTTAGGGGCAATTCGATTGGATCATGAAGCTATGCGCACCGGGCGGCATCGCGCCTGGTGGCGGCGTGCCAGCGGCATGGCGGTTGCGGCCTCTCTGCTGGCGCTTCTGGGGTGCGCTTCCTCCGACCAGGCTTCCGTATCGGCGGGCGATTCGGTCAGTGCCGAACGGGTCGTGGCGGCGGGATACGGCGTGATCGTCAGCCGCTATGTCGATCCGATCGAGGACAAGACCCTGGCGCTTTATACCCTGCGCGGCTTGCGCAGCCTGGACGCCAAGCTCTCGATCGACGAGATGCCCGACGCCAAGCTGGTGATCAGCGACGGCGACAAGCAGCTCGGCGTGTGGCAGGAGCCCGGCTCCGACGACGCGCGCGGCTGGACGCGGCTGACCGCCCAGGCGGTGCAACTGTCCTACGAATCCTCGCCTACCTTGCGCGGCTACACCCAGGACCAGGTGGTCAAGGCCGCCATCGAGGGCGCATTGCAGCCGCTCGACAAGCATTCGCGCTATTCCGATCCGTCCTCCGCCTCCGACGCGCGCTTCAACCGCGAGGGCGCCGGCGGCATCGGCGTGGCGGTGCGCTCGGTCGGCGGCATGGTGGTGATCGCCAGCGTGTTCCCGGACATGCCGGCCGACCGGGCCGGCTTCAAGCCGAACGACCGCGTCGTCGCCATCGAAGGCGAATCGGTGGTCGGCTGGGACGAGCATCGCATCGTCTCCCGCCTGCGCGGCGACGTCGACACCAAGGTGACGCTGACCGTCGAACGTCCTTCGGAATCCCGCCGCATCACCGCCACCATCGTCCGCGCCCTGATCATCCCGCCTACCGTCACCTACAAGCGGATGGGCGACGTCGCGGTCATCAAGCTGTCGGGCTTCAACCAGGCTTCGACCCTGCGTCTGCAGAACGCCGTGCAGCAGGCCCGCAAGGAGATCGGTCCGGGCCTGGCCGGCATCGTGCTCGACATGCGCGGCAATCCGGGCGGCCTGCTCGATCAGGCGGTGTCGATCGCCAACCTGTTCCTCGAGGACGGCATGATCACCGCCACGCGCGGCCGCCATCCCGACAGCTCCCATGTCTACCGCGCCGTGACCGGCACGGCGATCGAGCCCAAAGTGCCGATGGTGATCCTGATCAACGGCAAGTCGGCCTCGGCGGCGGAGATCGTCTCGGCGGCGCTGCAGGATCGCGGCCGGGCGGTCGTGATCGGCAGCAATTCCTATGGCAAGGCCACCGTGCAGTCGGTCATCCGCCTGCCCAATGACGGCGAACTGACCTTGACCTGGTCGCGCCTGCATGCCCCGTCGGGCTATTCCTGGCACGACATCGGCGTCATGCCGATCGTGTGCAGCGCCGACGTGACCGACGAAGGCCAGGATCTGTCGCGCCAGTTCGCGGAACGGTCCAAGCGCATGACCGAGGTGATCGCGCTGTGGCACGCGCCCAAGCCGCCGACCGGCCAGCGCCTGGCGCAGCTGCGCGATACCTGCGCGCCATCGGACCAGGAGCCGGAAAAGGACATGCGCATCGCGCTGCGCCTGCTGCACGATCCGCAGCTCTATCAGCGCGCCATCGGCGTGACCTCCTCGGCAGTGGCGCAGCGCTGAGGAACGCCGGCGGCCCCGCCGCCGGTCAGTTCAGCATCGCCAGCATCGCCGGCAGGGTGAGCGCCGCCAGCGCCGTCTCGGCGGTGATGCCGGCCGCCATCAGCCGGCCGTGGCCGCCCAATTGCCGGGCCAGCACATAGGACGCGGCCGAGGTCGGCAGAGCCGCCCACAGCACCACCACGTCGCGACCCAGCCCGCCCAGGCCCAGCTCGTGGGCGATGCCGGCCATCAGCAGCGGAAACGCCACCAGCTTCAGCCCCGACATCGCCAGCACCGGCCAGCGCCCGGCATGCAGGGTGTGGAAATCGAGCGCTGCGCCCACCGCCATCAGGCCCAGCGCGATCGACGATTTGCCCAGGATGTCGGCGGTGGCGTTGACCGGGCCGGGCAGGCGGATGCCGGCCAGGTTGAGCGCGATGCCGGTGAGGCAGGCCAGGATCAGCGGATTGGTGACCACCAGTCGGAGCTGCTGCAGGGCATCGACCCGGCGGTTGGGGTCGCCGCCATAGCGCGCCAGCACCGTCACGCACAGCACGTTGATCACCGGCACGCACACCGCCATCGCCACGGCGAACAGGCCGACGCCCTGGTTGCCGTACAGCGCCAGCACCGCGCCCAGCCCGACATAGGAATTGAACCGCACCGCGCCCTGGAACACCGAGGTGAAGGCCGGCCCGTCCAGCCTCAGCAGCGGCCGCAGCAGCAGGGTCAGCAGGCTCATCGCCAGCACCGCCAGCAGCAGGGTGGCGATCAGGGTCAGCGGCTCGTATTGGCCGATGCTGGCAGCGGCACTTTCCTTGACCAGCAGTGCCGGGAACAGGAAGAAATACATGAACCGCTCGGCCAGCGGCCAGAAGTCGCCGCCGGGGAAGCGCAGCCGCTGCATGCCCCAGCCCAGCGCGATCAGCAGGAAGATCGGCAGCAATGCGGTCAGGATGGTAGCGACGCCCATCGGCCGGCTAGGTCCGACGCCGCTGCGCCAGCCGGTCCAGCGCGATCTGCAGGATATAGGCGGCGGCCGCACGGTCGATCGCCTGGGCGCGCTTGGCCCGGCTGAGATCGGCGTCGTCGATCATCATGCGCTCGACCGCCACGGTCGAGAGGCGCTCGTCCTGGAAGGCCAGCGGCAGGTCGCGGATGGCCAGCAGGTTGGCGGCGAACTGGCGCACCGACTGGCAGCGCGGCCCTTCGCTGCCGTCCATCGCCAGCGGCAGGCCGACGATCAGCCCGCCCACCTCGTAGCGATCGGCCAGGGCGAATAGAAGCTGGGCATCGGCGGCGAATTTGTTGCGGCGGATGGTCTGCAGCGGGGTGGCCAGACCCAGCAGCGCATCGGACACCGCCAGGCCGATGGTCTTGGTGCCGACATCCAGCCCCATCAGCCGCCGGCTGGCGGGCAGGGCGTCGGGCATCCGTTCGAGCGCGATCACCGCCATGGCGCGGCCTGTCCTCCGGCGCTCAGGGGCGCGGCCGCCATCCCTGCGGCGTGGCCAGGAACACCTGGTCGGCGCGCTGGCTCTTGCCGCTGGCGCAGTCCTGGATCTCGCGGTCGATCACGATGTCGGCCGTGCCGTCCTTGTTCATGTCGGCGAAGCGCACCGCCGCCGCCGTCAGCACGCGCGCCACGCCAGCCGGGCCGGCATAGGCGCAGCCGCGCGACTGGTTGTCGAAATGCGCCTCGAACAGGGTGTCGACCCGTCCGCCGTCCAGATCGACCACGCGATAGGAACGCAGCAGCAGGCCTTTTTCCGGCTGCTGCTGCACGAAGAACAGGTCGAACGCGCCGCCCGGGCGGCGCAGCACCACCGGCGACTCGACGGCGCCTTCCAGCACCTTGCGCGGCTGGGCGGCATCGCCCGATATGTCGAGGACATAGACGCTGCTCTGCAGCCCGCCGAAATCGCTCACCGCTACGGCGACGCGCTTGGCGTCGACGCGGCAGGAGAAGGCGATGGTAAAATCGGGACCGGGAAATTCCTGATGCAGCCAGGCATTGGTCTTGCGCCGCTGGTCCTGGTCCAGCGCCGCGTTGAGGCGTTGGCAGGGTTGGGGATCGGCGGCGCGGGCGGCCGAGGCGAAGGGTCCGGCCAGCGCCAGCAACGCGGCGACGCCGGACAGCAAAAACAGCAGCTTGTGGGTGATACGCATATCGGCAGGCACGTTAGGCCCGCACCGTTGCCAGCACAAGCGCAATCGGCCGAAAAGCCTTGGATTCCGGCCGGTTGCGCGGCGTTGCGCGGGGTCGGGCACGATGATACGTTGCCGCGCCTTCGGCACCGCCAATTCATGTTTTGGAGAGCAGTTCAATGGCGCTGGATCGTCAGACCGTCGCCCGCATCGCGCGTTTGGCGCGCATCAAGGTCCCCGAATCCGAACTCGACGGCCTGGCCGGCGAGCTGTCGGACATCATGACCTGGATCGAGCAACTGAACGAGGTCGACACCCGCGCCGTCGAGCCGATGACCAGCGTGGCCGACCTGTCGCTGCCGCGGCGCAAGGACGAAGTGACCGACGGCGGCATCGCCCAGCGCATCCTGGCCAACGCGCCGGGCGGGGCGGTGCTGATTGAAGCCGGCAAGCCGGAGGCGGGCGGCTTCTTCACCGTGCCCAAGGTGGTGGAATAGCCATGAAGCCGACCGATCTCACCATCGCCGAGATGACCGCCGCGCTCGCCAAGGGCGAGCTGAGCGCCGTCGAACTGGCCGACGCCTACCTGGCGGCCATGGAGCAGCATCGCGGGCTGAACGCCTATATCGTCGAGTCGCCGGACCAGGCGCGCGCCATGGCCAGGGCTTCCGACGCGCGCCGCAGGAGCGGCCAGGCCGGCCTGCTCGAAGGCGTGCCGCTGGCCATCAAGGATCTGTTCTGCACCGAGGGCGTGCAGACCACCGCCGCCTCGCACATCCTGGAAGGCTTCAAGCCGGCCTACGAATCGACCGTCACGTCGAAGCTGTGGCGCGAAGGCGCGGTGATGCTGGGCAAGACCAATCTCGACGAGTTCGCCATGGGCTCGTCGAACATGACCTCGTATTTCGGCGCGGTCGAGAATCCGTGGAAGCGGCAAGGCGACAAGGAGGGCGACAACCGCAAGCTGGTGCCGGGCGGCTCGTCGGGCGGTTCGGCGGCGGCGGTGGCGGCGCGCCTCGCGCCGGGCGCGACCGGAACGGATACCGGCGGCTCGATCCGCCAGCCGGCGGCGTTCTGCGGCCTGGTCGGCCTGAAGCCGACCTATGGCCGCTGCTCGCGCTGGGGCATCGTGGCGTTCGCCTCCTCGCTCGACCAGGCCGGGCCGATCGCCCGCACGGTCAAGGACACCGCGCTGATGCTGCAGGCCATGGCCGGCCACGATCCCAAGGATTCGACCTCGGCGCCGATCGCGGTGCCCGATTTCGTCGCGGCATGTTCGCGGCCGATCAAGGGCTTGAAGATCGGCGTTCCCAAGGAATATCGCGTCGAAGGCACCGCGCCGGAAATCCTCGAGGTGTGGGACAAGGGCCTGGCGATGCTGCGCGAGGCCGGCGCCGAGCCGGTCGAGATCAGCCTGCCGCACACCAGATACGCGCTGCCGACCTATTACATCGTGGCGCCGGCGGAATGTTCGTCCAACCTGGCGCGCTACGACGGCGTGCGCTTTGGCCTGCGGGTGCCGGGCAAGGACCTGATCGAGATGTACGAGAACACCCGCGGCGCGGGCTTCGGCAAGGAGACGCGCCGGCGCATCCTGATCGGCACCTATGTGCTGTCGGCGGGCTATTACGACGCCTATTACAAGAAGGCGCAGCAGGTCCGCGCGCTGATCGCGCGCGACTTCACCGCGGCGTTCGAGACCTGCGACGCCATCCTGACGCCGACCGCGCCTTCCGCTGCCTTCGCCATGGGCGAGAAAATGGACGATCCCGTCACCATGTATCTCAACGACGTGTTCACCGTGCCCACCTCGCTGGCCGGGCTGCCGGCGATCTCGGTGCCGGTGGCGCTGAACGGCGAGGGTCTGCCGCTGGGCCTGCACCTGATCGGCCGCGCCTTCGACGAGGAAACCGTGCTGGCGACCGGCGCGGCGCTGGAGAAGGCAGCCGCCTTCACCGCGCGCCCGGCCGGATTTTAAGAGACCGGGTTTTAAGGAGAGCTACCATGTCGCTGATCAGGGGTGAAACCGGCGATTGGGAAGTGGTGCTGGGCCTGGAGGTCCATGCCCAGGTGGTGTCGCAGTCCAAGCTGTTCTCCGGCGCGCCGACCGCGTTCGGCGCCGATCCCAATACGCAAGTGTCGCTGGTCGACGCCGCCATGCCCGGCATGCTGCCGGTGATCAACGAATACTGCGTCGAGCAGGCGGTGCGCACCGGGCTGGGCTTGCGCGCGGCCATCAACCTGCATTCGGTGTTCGATCGCAAGAACTACTTCTATGCCGACCTGCCGGCCGGCTACCAGATCTCGCAGTACAAGCAGCCGATCGTGGGCGAGGGCGTGGTCATCCTCGACATGAAGGACGGCTCCAGCCGCGAGGTGGGCATCGAGCGGCTGCATCTGGAGCAGGACGCCGGCAAATCCCTGCACGACCAGGATCCGACCCAGAGCTATATCGACCTCAACCGCGCCGGCGTGGCGCTGATGGAGATCGTGTCCAAGCCGGACATGCGCAATGCCGACGAGGCGGCAGCCTACCTGACCAAGCTGCGCTCGATCCTGCGTTATCTCGGCACCTGCGACGGCAACATGGAGGAAGGCTCCATGCGCTGCGACGTCAATGTCTCGGTGCGCAAGCCGGGCGAGGCGCTGGGCACGCGCTGCGAGATCAAGAACGTCAACTCCATCCGCTTTGTGCAACAGGCGATCGAGTATGAGGCGCGCCGCCAGATCGAGGTCATCGAGGGCGGCGGCAAGATCGTGCAGGAGACCAGGCTGTACGATCCCAACAAGGGCGAGACACGCTCGATGCGGTCGAAGGAAGAGGCGCACGACTATCGCTACTTCCCCGATCCCGACCTGCTGCCGCTGGTGCTGGAGAAGAGCTTCGTCGACGGCATCCAGGCATCCTTGCCCGAGCTGCCCGACGACAAGAAGGACCGGTTCATCAAGGATTACGGCCTGTCGTCCTACGACGCCGGCGTGCTGGTGGCCGAGCGCGAGACCGCCGCGTTCTTCGAGAGCGTGGCCAAGGGCCGCGACGCCAAGCTGGCGGCCAACTGGGTGACCGGCGATTTCTTCGCCATGCTCAACCGGCGCGGCGTCGGCATCGCCGACAGCCCGATCAGCGCGGCGCATCTGGGCAAGCTGATCGACCTGATCAAGGACGGCACCATCTCCGGCCGCATCGCCAAGGACCTGTTCCCGATCATGGAAGAGACCGGCAAGGATCCGGCGGCGCTGGTCGAGGAAAAGGGCCTCAAGCAGGTGACCGATACCGGGGCCATCGAGGCGGCGGTCGACCAGATCATCGCCGCCAATCCCGACAAGGTGGCCCAGTACAAGGCCAAGCCCACCATGCTGGGCTGGTTCGTCGGCCAGGTGATGAAGGCAACCGGCGGCAAGGCCGCCCCGGCCACCGTCAACGAGCTGCTGAAGAAGAAGCTCGACGCCTGAGAGAGCCGGGCCGGCTGGGGGACGGGATCGCGGGATTCCGTCCGACGCCCAATTCCCAAGCCTTGTTTCCTTGTTTCCAAGCCTCCGACGACCAGGGCGGGCGCCGCCGCCTACGGGACCGCCGCGACCGGAGCGTCCTTGGGGGGCGCCGGGGCGGCGGCCGGCGCCGGCTCCTCGGCCGGCTTGGGCAGCGCGGCGGCGGCCTTCTCGACCTGGGCCTGGCGCTTGGCCTGGGTGGCGGCACTGGCCTTGGTGACGCTGTCGACCAGCGCCTTGTCGGCGCGGTTGGGATTGCCGGCGTCGAACGGCGGCTGGGGATCGTATTCGATGGTGAGCTGGATGGCGCGGGCGGCATCGTCGCCCACCAGCTCCGCCACCATCTGCAGCCCGAAATCGATACCCGCCGTGACGCCGCCGCCGGTGACGATGCTGCCGTCGATCACGGTGCGCTCGTTGACCGGTTCCGCGCCGAACGCCTTGAGCAGGTCGAGCGACAGCCAGTGGGTGGTGGCGCGCTTGCCGCGCAGCAGCCCGACCGCGCCCAGCAGCAGCGCGCCGGTGCAGACCGACGCCATGTGCTTGGCGCCGGCTGCCTGCCAGCGGATGAAATCGAGCGTCGGCTGGTCGGTCAGCAGCTCGTTGATGCCCGGCCCGCCCGGCACCACGAAGATGTCGCAGGCCGGCGCGTCCATGTAGGTGCTGCTGGGTTGGAACATCAGCCCCTCGATCGACTTCACCGATTCCTTGCTCCTGGCGCAGAGATGGATATCCGCGCCGGGCATCAGGGCGAACACCTGATGCGGTCCGGTCATGTCGAGCTGGGTCATGTCGGGAAACAGCAAAAAGCCGATACGGAACTTGGCCAAGGTCTGGTTCTCCTGCCGGCCCGGATTGCCGGGGCGCGGACGCTGCTCCATGCTAGGCCGCTTCCGTTCCAGAAGCGACCGATCTCTTCATCTCACGGGAAAGAGGAACGAACAGGATGGCAAGTCGTTTCACGCTGCACGGATTATGGCTGAGCGGGCCGACTTACAAGGTGGCGTTGATGCTTTCCATGTGCGGCCAGGCTTTTGCCTATCGCCATGTCGATCTGCGGGCGGGCAAGCACAAGACCCCGGAATTCCTGGCCATCAACCGCTACGGACAAGTGCCGGTACTGGAGGACGGCGACCTCAAGCTGTGCCAGTCCGGCTCGATCCTGGAATATCTGGCGGTGGAGCTGGGCAAGTTTGCCGGCGGCTCGGCCGAGGAAAAGGCGCGGACGCGGGAATGGCTGTTCTGGGAATTCGACAAGCTGTCGCCCAATGTCTATCGCACGCGCGCCATCAAGCGCTGGTTTTTCAAGGCCGACGACAGCGTGGCGCAGCTCTATCGCAGCCAGGCCGAGGACGCGCTGAAGGTCCTGGAAAGCCAGCTGGCCAAGACGCCCTACCTGACCGGCGCCCAGCCGACCATCGCCGATATCGCCGTGTTCGGCGTGATCGTCTATGCCGACGAGGCAGGCTTCGACCTGGCGGCGTGGCCGCCTGTCAAAGCCTGGAAGGAGCGCTTCGAGAAACTGCCGGGCGTGAAGCTGCCCTACGATCTGTTGCCGCAACAGGACGCGGCGTGAGGAAAAAAGACAACCGATGACGATCCTGCAGGTCAGGCACACCACGATCTACAACTACGCCAAGCCGGTATCCTTCGGCGAACATCGCCTGATGTCCCGCCCGCGCGACAGCCACGACCTGCGACTGCTGGATACGGGCCTGAGCATCACGCCGCAGCCGGCGGCGCTGCGCTGGATCCACGATGTGTTTGGCAATTCGATCGCCATCGCCAGTTTCGGCGAGGCGCAGGCCAGCCGGCTCACCTTCGTCTCAACCTTCCGCGCCGAGCACTTCCCGGTGGCGGAGCCGGCCCAGATCGTGCTCGAGGAATACGCCCAGAAGCTGCCGTTCAGCTATGCCGTCGGCGAGGTGCCCGATCTGGGCCGGCGCGCCGAGCGCCACTATCCCGATCCGGAGCACGAGATCGACATCTGGGCGCGCAGCTTCGTCGAGAAGACGCCCAGCCTCGCCACCATGGACGTGCTGCTGGCGATGAACCAGTCGATCAAGGCCGAGTTCGGCTATGCGCGGCGCGAGGAGGAGGGCACCCAGGCGCCGGTCGACACGCTGAGAAGCAAGAGCGGCAGTTGCCGCGATTTCGCGCTGCTGATGATGGAGGGCGTGCGCAGCCTGGGAATGGCGGCGGAATTCGTGTCCGGCTATCTCTACGACGAGAACCTGATCGGCGCGCAGGGCGGCCTGGTGGGCGGCGGCGAGACCCATGCCTGGCTGCAGGTCTACCTGCCCGGCGCGGGCTGGGTCGAATTCGATCCGACCAACGCACTGGTCGGCGGCCGCAACCTGATCCGCGTCGCCGTGGCGCGCGATGCCAGCCAGGCGGTGCCGCTGTCGGGCAGCTTCACCGGCGAGCCGGGCAGTTTCGCGCGCCTGTCGGTCAATGTCGAAGTGACCGCCGAGTAGCCGTCTCGCCCTTGACCGCAACCGGCGAGGGGGTAGGCTTCGGCCGGGAGCGCGAGACAGAGGGCCGTCACATGATCGATCTTTACTACTGGCCGACGCCGAACGGATGGAAGGTGACCATCTTCCTCGAGGAGGCCGGTCTTCCCTACAAGCTCGTCCCGGTGAATATCGGCGCCGGCGCGCAGTTCAAACCCGATTTCCTCCGGATCAGCCCCAACAATCGCATGCCGGCGATCGTCGATACCGAGCCGGCCGACGGCAAGGGTCCGCTGTCGGTGTTCGAGTCCGGCGCCATCCTGCAGTATCTGGCCGAGAAGACCGGCAAGTTCATGCCTGCCGACCTGCGCGGCAAATACGAAGTGCTGCAATGGGTCAACTGGCAGATGGGCGGGCTGGGACCGATGGCGGGACAGAACCACCATTTCAGCCAGTACGCGCCGGAGAAGATTCCCTATGCCGTCGATCGCTACGTCAAGGAGACCAACCGGCTCTACGGCGTGCTGAACAAGCGGCTGGCCGACCGCGAGTACATCGCCGGCGACTACTCGATCGCCGACATGATGTGCTGGCCCTGGATCGTGCCTTACGAGCGGCAAGGCCAGAAGCTGGAGGACTTCCCGCATCTGAAGCGCTGGTTCGAGACCATGCAGGTCCGACCTGGCGTCGCCAGGGGATATGCCGTCGGCAAGGAACTGCGCGCGCCTGCCATGAGCGAAGAGGCCAAGAAGATCCTGTTCGGCCAGACGGCCTCGGTGGTGCAGAAGGCGAGTTGACGCTTTAGCCGGACAGAGCGGCCTGCGGCCCCGGCTTGCGCAGCGGGCCGCAGGGGCTCGGTGCGGTGCGCGACTTCGAAACTTGACGAACGCCCGGCGCCGAAACGCTGATATGATGCGGTCGGCGCGATGGCGGTCGCGGTCCGATCCGTCTCGGGCGCTTGCCTTGGGGTGCGTCAGGCCAACGTCAGCGATTCGGACGCCTTAGGGGCTTTTGCTGCAAGTCAATGCGCCGGTCCGTGGCGCGCTTAGAAGAATTCGCATGAGATTGCTGCTGGTCGAAGACAACCGTTCCTTGGCCGACCTGATCGCGGGTGGGTTGAAGCGTGCCGGATTCGCGGTCGACAACTTTGCCAGTGCCGGCGAAGCGGAGGAGGCCGTCCGGGCGGTGACCTACGATCTCATGGTGCTGGATCTCGGTCTGCCGGATCGCGACGGCACCCAGCTGCTGCAGCACCTGCGCAAGCAGGGCGTCAACGCGCCGGTGATCATCGTCACGGCGCGCGGCAGCGTGGACGATCGGGTCGCCGGCCTCAATATCGGCGCCGACGATTATCTGGTGAAGCCGTTCGAGATGGACGAGCTGATCGCCCGCTGCCGCGCGCTGCTGCGCCGCCCCGGCGGGCGCAGCTCGGTGGCGCTGTCGGCCGGCAATATCAGCGTCGACACCGTGACCGGCGAAGTGCGCATCAACGACGAGGTGATCGACATCGGCCGGCGCGAATACGACATCCTGGTGCTGCTGTTGCGCCAGAGCGGCCGGGTGGTGCCCAAGGCGCGTTTCGAGGAAGCGCTTTACGGTTTCGGCGAGGAAGTGACGCCCAACGCCATCGAGGCCCACGTGTCGCGGCTGCGCAAGCGCCTGGCCGCCGCCGCCGCGACACCCTCGATCCACACCATCCGCGGCGTAGGCTATCTTCTGAAGGTATGACCGGACAGCCCCAGGCGAACCAGTCGATCATCTGGCGCACCACCGTAACGCTGCTGGTGGTGGGGGCGATCGCGCTGATCCTGCAGCTTGGCATCGTCATCGTCCATTACGGCACGGACGAGGATTTTCTGTTCCGCGCCATGACCGACCAGGAATCGGACGCCATCTCCGACGCGGTCAAGGTGACCAAGTCCGGCAAGCTGCGGGTCAAGCTGCCCGAAGACATCGTCGAGCGCTATCGCAAGTATCCGCACGGCTACGGCTTCGAGATCGTCGATGCCGATGGCGTGGTGCTGGCGGAATCCAATATCGACATTTTCCCGCCCGAAATAGTCCGCCGCGGCATCCATCCCGAATACGCCATGACCTGCATCGACCGCGACAAGGGCTCGCTGTGCGTCAGCACGCGGCGCATCGAGGTCGAGGACAAGTCCTACTGGCTGAGCGTGGCGATCACGGCGCAATCGGCCGGCATCTTCAGCCGCATCGACCCCGCCGGCATCGTTACCGGCGTGTTCGTGCGCGAACTGATCGACGATGTCGGCGTGCCGATGGTGCCGATCCTGATCGCGCTGCTGCTGGTCAACGTGCTGGCGGTGTGGCGCGCGCTGCGGCCGCTGCAGACGGCCGCCACGGCGGTCCAGCAGCTCGATCCCAGCAGCGAGAAGATCCAGCTCGAGGAAGAGGGCCTGCCGCGCGAGGTCAAGGTTCTGGTCCATGCCATCAACGACATGCTGGGTCGCGTCGACCGGGCGATGATGGCGCAACGCGAGTTCACGGCCAACGCCGCGCATGAGCTGCGCACGCCGCTGGCGGTGCTGATGCTGCGGCTGGGCGAGATCGACGGCCCTGCCGCCGACCGCCTGCGCGCCGACGTGCGCGCCATGGCGCGCCTGGTCGACCAGTTGCTCGAGATGGCGCGCGCCGATGCGCTGACCATCGAGCCCAACGCCACGGTGGACCTGGCGGCGATCTGCCGCGACACGGTCGAGGCGCTGGCCATCCTGGCGCTGGATCAGGGGCGCGAGCTGGAATACGAGGATCAGGGCGGCGAAATCGTCCCCGGCAACGAGAATGCTGTCCGCTTCGCGGTGCGCAACCTGGTCGAGAACGCGCTGCGCCACTCGCCGATGGGCCGCGCGGTCCAGGTGGTGGCCGGCCCCGGCCCGCAGATTCAGGTGATCGACCACGGCAAGGGCATTCCCAGCGGCCAGCGCGAAGTGATCTTCAGGCGCTTCTGGCGCGGCGACGCCAATACCAGCGGATCGACCGGCCTCGGCCTGGCCATCGTCAAGCGGGTGGCGGACGCCCATGGCGCGGACATTGTGGTGGGCGATACTTCGGGTGGCGGCGCCACCATCCGGCTGATCTTCGGCGCCACGACCGATCTGGGCCCCGACCGACAGCCGGCGGCCAACGATCGCGCCGCCTGATTGCGGGCTCGGATGGGCCCCGGCTCAAGGCCCGCGCAGCACCTTGAAGCATTGTTCCGGCAGCCTGGGATTGGGCGACTTGGTCTGCTCGGGCTCCGGCTTGCCGCTGACCTGCTTCTGCACGACGTTGAACCACCAGGCGAGTTCCTCGCCGCAGCCGTCATTGGCCGGCAGCGGCGCCTGGCGCACGCAATCGGGGCTGCCCGCAGGACAGTACAGCCGCACATGGAAGTGTTCGGTGTGACCGTACCAGGCGCGGATCTTGGCCAGCCAGCGCCGGTCCCCCTTCACGGTCTGGCACAGCCGCTTCTTGATCTGCCAGTGGACGAAGACGCGCTCGACTTCCGCCGACTCGGCGGCCATGCGCAGCACCTCGACGAACCGGGGATCCCAGTGGCGCTCGTCGATGCGGGTCTGGTCGGGCGTGACCAGCTCGGGCAGGGGAACGTCTTCGCGCTGATGGGGCGTCAGCGCCGGCTTGGGCGCCAGGGTGTCCCAGATGTCGACGTCCAGCCCGATCTGGTGGCTGGCGTGACCGTAGGCCAGCGGGCCGCCGCGGGGCTGGCCCATGTCGCCGATATAGAGCGGCGGCAGGCCGGCTGCAGCCACCTTGCGGCCCAGTGCCTGAACGAAGCGGATCGTGGCGGGATGGCCCCAGAACCGGTTGCGGCTGACCCGGATCACCTGGTAGCCGACCCCATCGAGCGGCAGCGCCACGGCGCCGGCGATGCAGCCCGCGGCATAGCCGCCATAGATATGGGTCATGCCGTGGGTCGGGCCTTGCACCTCGCTCCACGCGTTGCTCAGGGGTTTGCCCACCGCCGGCAGGGCCAGCAGGGCCATCAGCACCGCAGCCGGCGCCAGCCGGCCGCGGCGCCTGGGCGGGTCAGAGATAGACCGTGCCGCCATCCACCATGATGGTCTGGCCGGTGACGAATTTGCTGGCATCCGAGGCAAGATACACGATGGTGCCGACCAAGTCGCCGGTCTCGAGATTGCGCTGCAGCGTCTGGCCCTGCGCGATCACCTGGCGGGCCTTGTCGAGCTTGGCGCCGAAGAATTCGGTGGTGCCCTCGGTCATCACCGCCGATGGCGCCACGGCGTTGACGCGAATCCAGTCCCGCCCCAGCTCGCGCGCCAGGCTGCGCGTCATGCCGATCACGGCGCCCTTGGACATGGCGTAGTCCAGCGCGAAGGGCAGGCCGTAAACGGCGGCCAGCGAGGAGATGTTGACGATCGAGCCGCCGCCGTTCTTGCGCATATGCGGCACGGCAGCGCGGCAGCAGAACCAGACGCCTTTGATATTCACTTGCGTCACGCGGTCCCACTGGCCCTCGTCGAGCTGGTCGAAACGGCCGCCCTTGAGATCGGCGTAGAGCGCGGCGTTGTTGATCAGCGCGTCGATGCGGCCGTAATTGGCGACCGCCGTCTCGGCCATCGCCATGCAGCTTTCCAGATTGCTGACGTCGAGCTTGACCCCGGTGGCCTTGCCGCCCGCCTTGGCGATGGCGGCGACCGTTTCGCCGCAGTCCCGCACGTCGCCGGCCACCACCGCGGCGCCCGCCGCGGCCAGCGCCTCGGCATAGGCCCGGCCCAGACCGCGCGCCGCGCCGGTCACCAAAGCGACTTTTCCCGACATCTGCATCTTGCATTCCTCCCCTGAGACCGGTACCCCGGCGAACCACTTTCAATCAAATAAACGTTTGTTTACTCTAGTCGCGATGTCAAGCGAACCCGCCTACGAAAACATTCGACTGCGCCGCGACGGCTGGGTGGCGCATCTCACCTTCGCGCGCCCGTCGCGCCGCAATTCCCTGACCCACGCCATGATGCAGGAAATCGGCGACGCGGTGGCGCGAATTGGCGGCGACGGCAATGTGCGGGCGCTGGTGCTGCGTGGCGAAGGCGGCTTCTACTGCGCCGGCGGCGATCTGGGAGCGATGGCCGACATGCCGCCGACGGTGCCGGACGGTCCCGATCCGCTGGTGGCGCCCTATCGCTATTTCGGCGACGTGCTGGCCGAATTGAACCGTCTGCCGCAGGCGGTCGTTTCGATCGTCGAAGGGCCGGCCGTGGGCGGCGGGCTCGGCATGGTGTGCTGCTCGGACGTGGTGATCATGCATCCTTCGGCGCGGTTCGGAATTCCCGAGCCGCGCGTCGGCTTCATTCCGTCGCAGATCATCCCGTTCCTGGTGCGTCGCCTGGGCGAGGGGCTGGTGCGGCAACTGGCGGTGACCGGCGTCACGATCGACGCGCAGGCGGCGCTGGCGGCGGGGCTGGGCAGCCTGATCGCCAAGGACGAGCCGGCGATCGGGCAGGCCCTGGCCGGCGTGCTGGCCGATGTCCAGCGCATGGAGCCGCAGGCACTTGCCGCGGTGAAGCGGCTGGTGCTCGATTGCGCCACCGATCAGGATAGCAAAGTGATGGACGACGCGGCGCGCGATCTGGTGGGTCTGCTGCGCCGCCCGGCGGCGCGCGAGGGCATCGCCGCCTTCATGGCCAAGCGGCTGCCGCCCTGGGCCGAAGAGGATACCGAGCCCGTCGCCGGCAAGAAGGCGGCGGGCGGATAACCAAGGAGACAAACCATGACAGGCGTTGCGCAGGAAGTGCGGGACGGCAGCGTGTGGACGGCGGGAAACTTCACCCGTCCGCGCCAGTGGGCCCAGCCCATCACCGGCACGATGATCGACGAGATCAAACGAAACGTCGCCGAGGTCAAGCGGCGCGGGATCGATTTCTGGAAGCTGACGCCGGAGCTGTTCCCGCTGCCCTCGATGCGCGGCGTGATGGCGCAGGCGATGGACGACCTGGAGCAGGGCACCGGCTTTGCCGTGTTGAGCGGCTTTCCGGTCGACGACTTCGATCGCGAGCAGACCCTGCTGGCCTATGCCGGCCTGTCCAGCCATCTGGGTATGATCGTCGAGCAGACCCACAAGGGCGACCGGATCATCGACGTGGTCGATATCGGCCTGCCCTATAGCGAGAAGCAGCGCGGCTACAGTTCCAACAAGCTGCTGCCGTTCCACACCGACGGCGCCGACGTGGTCGGCCTGCTGTGCCTGGGCGTGGCGGCCGAGGGCGGCCTCAGCGTCATCGTTAGCGCCTCGACCGTGTACAACGCCATCCGCCAGGAACGGCCCGATCTGCTCGAAGTGCTGATGCGCGGTTTCTACCATCATCGCCGCGGCGAACAGGCGCCCGGCGAGGGGCCGATCTCGGCCGAGCGCATTCCGGTCTTCTCCTTCCACCGCGGATTGCTGCATTGCTGCTACAACCGCAATCCGGTGATGTGGGCGCAGAAGGAAGGCGTGGTGCTGTCGCCCAAGGAGATCGAGGCGCTCGACTATCTGGACGCCGTCACCGCCCGGCCGCAGATGCAGGTGTCGATGGATCTGCAGGTGGGCGATATCCAGTACCTGAACAACTACGTCTGCTTCCACTCGCGCGGCGAATATCACGACGGCCCCAACCACCGCCGCCACCTGCTGCGCATCTGGGTCAACCTGAAGGAAAGCCGGCGGGCGGGCCCGACCATCCTGAACCTCTATGCGCCCCACCAGGCGCGCCAGCGGCACTGACGCCATGGCCAAGGTCGCGATCGTCGGCACCGGCGCCATGGGCTCGGTGTATGCCGGGCTGCTGGCGGATGCCGGTCATGAGGTGTGGGCCATCGACAAATGGGTCGACCATGTCGAGGCCATCAAGCGCAACGGGCTGCGGGTGCAGGGCGCCAGCGGCGACCATCTGGGCCGGCCTCGCGCCAGCACGCGGGCAGCCGATGCCGGCCTCTGCGATCTGGTGATCATCGCCACCAAGGCGATGGACGTATCGGAGGCGGCCCAGAGCGCCCGGCCGCTGGTCGGCGCCAATACGCTGGTGCTGACCATCCAGAACGGCATCGGCAGCGTCGACAAGGCCGCCGCCGCACTGGGGCGCGACAATCTGGCGGTCGGCATTGTCGGCGGCTTCGGCTCGTCCATCCCCAAGCCCGGCTTCGTGCACCACAACGGCTGGGAGATCGTTCATTTCGGCGAACTCAAAGGGCCGCCCACCAAACGGCTGGAAGCCGCCGCCGACATCTGGCGCAGCGCCGGCTTCAAGGTCGAGACCTACGACGATATCGACCGCATGATCTGGGAGAAGTTCATCTGCAACGTCTGCTTCTCCGCAACCTGCGCGCTGACCGGCCTGACCATCGGCCAGGTAATCGACGATCCCTATGCGTGGCAGGTCGCCTCCGGCTGCGCCAGCGAGGCATGGCGCACCGCCAAGGCGCTCGGCATCAAGGTGGCGATCGACGAGCCGGTCGGCTATGTGCGCGACTTCGGCCGCAAAATCCCCAATGCCCGGCCGTCGATGCTGCTGGACCATATCGCCAGGCGGCGCAGCGAAATCGACGCCATCAACGGCGCGGTTCCCAGGGAAGCAAAAAAAGCAAACCTTGCCGCCCCGATCAACGACACCGTCGTGGCGCTTGTCAAGCAGCGGGAACAAGGATTTAGCTCTTAGCTTCGTTCTCCGGCCCTGCCCAAAACTAGCCACATTCGCATCCCATCTGCCTTGAGGATGCCCTTGGGAAATCAAGCTTCCGGGGCAACCTCAAGATCGCTCCAGCCGTTATGTCGGTGGAGCCAGAGGAGGAGAATATGCGAAACGTTCCGAAGCGCGATCTGGTCGTGGGCGGCGGCATCCTGGGCGCCGCCATGGCCGTTGTCATTGCCGCCGGCGCGGCGCTCGTCGCGTCTTCGCCGTCGGCTTTTGCGGCGTGCGGCATCACCGGCGCCATGAAGACGGCGTTCGGTCAGGAGCAGATCCAGCCCCCGGCCGACATCTACATCGTCAATTTCGCGGCCAATTCGGCCGAGCTCAACCCGGTGGCAGAGCGCGTCCTGGCCAATGCCGCCGCGGCCTATCCGCAGAAGCTGATGATCGACGTCCAGCTGCGCGGCGCCGAGCAGATCGGCAGCGCGCCCGAATTCGTCGATCAGGATCGGCACGCCGTCGTCACCGCCTATCTCGTGCGCCATGACGTGCCGCTCAGCGCGATCGCTTTCGACCGCGGCCAGGTGGCGCAGATGGGCTGCAACGACCGCGGCGCCTGAGCGGTGCGCCGCGGCAACACCATCGAACCGAAAAAGGTCGGGTCCGCCCGGCCTTTTTCTTTGCCCTGCCGGTATTTGCCCCGATGCGCCGTGGTTGACGACACCGGGGCCAAACCGCTAGAACCCCCACGCATCCGCCGTGGTTGACAGCCCTGGACCTAACGGTGCTCCCCGCGGAGGGGTGGCCGAGTGGCTGAAGGCGACGGTTTGCTAAACCGTTATAGGGTGTAAAGCCCTATCGTGGGTTCGAATCCCATCCCCTCCGCCATTTCTTCCCGCAAAGCCTGTTTCGCCGTCTGCAATGGCGGGGACGGAGCCTTGGCCGGCTTGTCTTGCCGCAACCTCGCCCCAGATTCATCTGACCATCCACGTCCCAAGGAAGGTGCGATGTCGGCACGAGCGCTCGAACGCCGGGAATTGATCGCCGACGGCACCGTTCACGCCGTGGGCGTGACGGTGGGCCTGGTCGGCGCCGCCATGCTGGTGCCGCGGATCGTGGCTGCGCCGGACACGGGCGGGGCCGTCGCTCTGGGCCTGTACATGCTGGGTTTGCTGGCCATGCTGGGCTGCTCCGCCGCCTACAATATGTGGCCGCCCAGCCACGTGCGGGAATGGCTGCGCCGTTTCGATCACGCCGCAATCTTTGCCATGATCGCCGGGACCTATTCGCCGCTGACCTTCGGCCATGTCGCCGGTTCGTGGTCGGTGCGTCTGGGCGCCCTCGTGTGGTGCGTGGCGCTGTCCGGCGTGGCCATGAAGTTGTTCTATCCACGCCGCTTCGAGCGACTGTCGATCGGCCTCTATCTGGCGCTCGGCTGGCTGGGCGTACTGGCCATCGGACCGCTGGTTGCCGCCCTGCCGCTGGCGTCGTCGATCCTGCTGCTGATCGGCGGCGTGATCTATTCGACCGGCGTGATCTTCCATCTCTGGCGCGGTTTGCGGTTCCAGAATGCCATCTGGCACGGATTTGTCCTCGCCGCGGCCGCCTGCCACTACGCAGCGATCTTGCTTGTCGCCTAGCTCCGGGCTTTTAATGAGGCAGGGCAGGAGACAAACATGGTTGCAAACGACTACCAAAGCATCGGCGTCAAGCCGGTCGCACCGGCGCTGGGTGCGGAAATAACCGGCGTCGATCTATCCCGGGATCTCGACCAAGCGACATTCTCCGAGATCCACCGGGCGCATCTCGAATTCGGCGTCATCGTGTTCCGCGGCCAGAACCTGTCGCCGGAGCGGCAGAAGATCTTCAGCGCCCGCTTCGGCAGCCTGATGAGCCACGCCATCGCCCGGTTCCGCCATCCCGAGCATCCCGAGGTGATGGTGATGACCAATCTCAGGGACAATGCCAATCGCAGCATCGGCGCCTCGCGCGCCGGCTTCGAATGGCATTCCGACCAATCGTACAAACCCGTGCCGGCGCTGGGCACCTTCCTGTTCGGCATCGAGTGCCCGCCGGAAGGGGCCAACACCGAATTCGCCAGCATGTACGCCGCCTATGAGGCACTGCCCGCATCGGAGCAGCGCGAACTGGCGAACAAGCAGGGCGTGCACGACTATGCCTGGGCCTGGGATCTGTTCTACAAGGACCGCCCGCCGCTGACCGACGCGGAAAAGGCGGCGTTGCCGCCGGTGCGCCATGCGCTGGTGCGCACCCATGCCGAGACCGGCCGCAAGGCGCTCTATCTCAGCGAAGGCATGACCCGCACCATCGACGGGATGTCGGAAGAGGCGGGCCGCGCCCGCGTCCAGGCGCTCAACGACTTCGCCACCCAGCCGCGCTTCGTCTACAGCCATCGGTGGCAGGCGGGCGACCTGGTGTTCTGGGACAATCGTTGCCTGCTGCATCGCGCCACGCCGTCGGATCCGAAATATCGTCGCGTCATGCAGCGCACCATGGTCAAGGACGATGCGGCATTCGCCGCCCAGGCCGCCGTCGCGTAGGATCGTGCGCCTTCCGCCGCGCTGGCTGTCCGCTGCCGTCATTCACGAGGGGGAAACATGAAGATGATCGCGCGCCGGTCGGCTGGCTGGCTGGCGCTGTTGCTGCTGCTGGCGCCAGGCCTGGCGCTGGCCCAGAACTCGTTCAAGGACTGCGCCAATTGTCCCGAGATGGTGAGGGTACCGGCCGGCAGTTTCGTCATGGGCTCCCCCCGCCAGGTCGACCAGGCCGCCGCCGCCGCCGGGGTCAAGACCGCCGGCGACGAGGAGCCGACGCGCAAGATCAGCGTCGCTGCTTTCGCCATCGGAAAATACGAGGTCACCCAGGCGCAATGGGTGGCGCTGATGGGCAGTAACCCCAGCAGCGTCAAGGGCGACAGCCTGCCCGTCGATTCCGTGTCGTGGGACGATGTGCAGGCCTTCATCCAGAAGCTCAACGCCCGCACCGGCAAGCGCTACCGGCTGCCTACCGAAGCGGAGTGGGAATATGCAGCCCGCGCCGGCAGCCCGGCGCTGTATTTTTTCGGCAACGATCCGGCTCAGCTCGACCGTTACGCCTGGTTCGAATCGAATGCCGGCGGCACCAGCCATCCGGTGGGACAGAAGCAGCCGAACAAGTTCGGCCTCTACGATGTCTACGGCAATGTCTGGGAGTGGGTGGAAGACTGCTACCGCAAGAGCTACGCCGGCGCGCCGGCCAACGGCGCCGCAGTGGGAGGAGCCAAGACCTGCGACCGCGTCGATCGCGGCGGCGCCTTCGTCAGCAGCCCGAGCAATCTGCGCTCGGCCAATCGCGACTGGGGCGCGCCGAACTACCGGCTCAACAATCTCGGCTTCCGGCTGGCGCGCTCGCTACCCTGACGCTGCCGCTCGCTGGACCGAATCAGGTTCGACGCGATCGCTTGCGACGCCGTCGAAAGATGCGAATCCGCCCTAGGCAGCCGGCTTGCCGGCGATCTTGCTGTGGGCGTCGAGCAGCCACGTGGCCATCTGGCCTTTGCCCTTGACGTCGATGGTGCTGCGCCGCGCGAAGTCGTAGCGCTCGGCCAACCGGGCATGCACCGCATCGGTGATCTGGATGGTGTCCGGCAGGCCGTGCGACTCCATGCGGCTGGCGGTGTTCACCGTGTCGCCCCACAAATCGTAGAGGAAGCGGCGGGCGCCGATCACGCCGGCCACCACCGGGCCGACATGGATGCCGATGCGGACCTGCGGTGGAATGCCGTCGGGACCGGGGATGGCTGCCGCGGCCGCCATCATGTCCACGGCCAGCGACAGCATGTTGTCGAGATGGCCGGACTGCTGGGCATTGAATCCGCCCGCCACCATATAGGCATCGCCGATGGTCTTGATTTTCTCCAGCCCATGCCGGTCGACCAGTTCGTCGAAGGCGGCGAAGATGCGGTCGAGCCACGCCAGCACCTGGATCGGCGGGAACCGGGCGGCGATCGGGGTGAAGTTGCAGATGTCGAGGAACAGCACGCTGACGTCGTCGTAGAGGTCGGCGACGGTCTCGCCGCGCTGCAGCCGGTCCGCCACCTCGCGCGGCAGGATGCTGGTCAGCAACTCGCGATAGCGCAGCCGCTCGGCGTCCAGTTCCAGGGTGTTGAGGAAGGCGGCGCGACGGTAGTACTTGGCCTGGTACATGGCGAAGATGCAGATGCAGTTCATGCTGATGAAGATCAGCAGCAGCAGCGCCAGCTCGGCGGACCATGGCCGTGCCGCCACCACGATCCCGCAATAGAGCAGCGATCCCACCACGCCGTAGATGCAGGCCACCATGAACGGGACGGGCCATACGAGATAGAGAAAGCCCAGCGTGATGACGCCGTTTGCGGCGAACACGTAGGGGGTATCGTAGGCGCCGTTGATGCCGGCGAAGAACGCCACATGCATCAGGAATTCGACGCAGCCGATATGCGCGGCATAGCGTTGCGTGGCGGGGATGAATGTGGTGCTGAGGCCCGCCAGCAGCACGATGTTGACGATGACCAGCCGGATGACCAGCAGCTTGGTCTCGAAGCCGCCCAGCGCCAGGTAGTCGCACAGGAAATAGCCCGAGCTCAGCACGATGCCCAGCAGGTAGGTCACGCGCATGATGCGCAGATCGCGCTGGAAGCGAGACTGGCGATAGAGCAGCTCGGCGGAGCGCGGCGCGAAGGTCAGCGTGGTCGGATTGAGCGAGACGGCGGTATCGGGCAAAGGCGACTCCCGGCGGCGATGGCCCGCAAGACGGCCTCGCACCGGCGTGCAGCTTCGACTGCGCGTCGACGTCGTCCGATCCCTGCAATGACCCCGGGTCTCACATTGCCATCGGCTCGGCGGTTGCGACAAGCGCGATGACCGATCCTCGGGCGGCCCGCCCCTTCCATGTTGTTGCGTCGATGTATCTGCCCCATGCTATAAGCCGTTTCCGGAAGTTGCCAATCAAGATGGATCGAGGGGATTCCATGATCAAGGTGCACCATCTCAACAATTCCCGGTCCCAGCGCATCTTGTGGCTGCTCGAGGAATTGGGCGTCGACTACGAGGTCGTGCCCTACCAACGCGACGCCACCACGCGGCTGGCGCCGCCGGAATTGAAGAAGGTGCATCCGCTGGGCAAATCGCCGGTCGTTACCGACGGCGAACTCACCGTGGCCGAGTCCGGCGCGATCGTCGACTATCTGATCCGCAAATACGGCAAGGGCCGCTTCATGCCCGCGGAGAACAACGCCGACTTCGTCACGTACACCCAGTGGCTGCATTTCGCCGAGGGTTCGGCCATGCTGCCGCTGCTGTTGCTGCTCTATGTCGGCCGGCTGGGCGAGGCGGGGGCACCGCTGCACCCGCGCATCATGAGCGAGATCGACAATCACCTCGGTTACATGAATGCCGCGCTGGGCGACAAGCCGTTCTTCATGGGCCAGGACCTGACCGGCGCCGACATCCAGCTCAGCTTCGTGGTCGAAGCGGCCGGCGCACGCGGCGATTTCCTGGCGCGTTATCCCAACCTGAAGCGCTACGCCCAGTCCATCCAGGCGCGGCCCGCATACCGACGGGCGATCGAGCGCGGCGGTCCCTATCAACTCGGGCGCTGAACGGCAGATGACGCGATTCCACAGCGAGGTCGAGGCCTGCGTCGACGCCATCCTGGCGCAGGTCGGCAAGGATATCGTGCTGGGCCTGCCGCTCGGCCTGGGCAAGGCCAATCACATCGCCAACGCGCTTTACGCGCGGGCCGCAGCGGATCGCAGCATCCGCCTGAAGATTTTCGCCGCACTGACCCTGGAAAAGCAGCAGGGTGGGCCGGCGCTGCTGCAGCGTTTCGTCAACCCGATCGTGGCGCGGCTGTTCGGCAGCTATCCCGACCTGGCCTATGCCGCGGCTCAGCGCAAGGGCGCGATGCCGCCCAACATCACGGTCAACGAATTCTACATGATGCCCGGGCGCTGGCTGGGCAATCCGGGCGCGCAGCGCAACTATATCAGCGTCAACTACGCCTCGGCGCCGCGCCTGCTGCTCGAACTGGGCGTCAACGTCATCGCCCAGCTCGTCACGCGCCGGCAGCGGGATGGCCGGGACGAAATCAGCCTGAGCTGCAATCCGGACATCACCTGCGAGCTGTTGCCCGAGGTGGAGCGCCGGCGCGGCACCGAACGGCCGATCGTGCTGGCCGCGCAAGTCAACCGGCAATTGCCTTTCATGGCCGGCGATGCCGCACAGCCGATCGCGGTCTTCGATCACGTGCTGGACGCGCCGGCCTACGAATTCGACCTGTTTGCCCCGCCGCAGGAGGCGGTGAGCCTGGCCCATCATGCCGCGGCCCTGCATATCAGCGCCCTGGTGGACGACGGCGGCTCGCTGCAAATCGGCATCGGCTCGCTCGGCGACGCGGTGGCGTGGGCGCTGATCCTGCGCCATCGCCAGAACGCGCAATATCGCCAGGCCATGGCCGCCCTGACCGGCCGCGACCTGCAGGCTGGCGTCTTCGAGCAGGGCCTGTACGGCGTCACCGAGATGTTCGTCGACGCTTTCCTCGAGCTCTACGAGGCGGGCGTGTTGAAGCGGCGGGCCGGCGATGGGGCGCTGCTGCACGGCGCCTTCTTCCTCGGGCCCAGAAGCTTCTATCGCCGCTTGCGCGACATGACGGAGCAGGATCGCGCATCGTTCAAGATGACGCGCATTTCCTTCACCAACGAGATTTTCGGCGCCGAGGAGCAGCGCAAGCGCGCCGATCGCGTCAAGAGCCGCTTCGTCAACAGCGGCATGATGGCGACCTTGCTGGGCGAGGTGATCTCCGATACGCGCGAAGACGGCCAGGTGGTGAGCGGCGTGGGCGGACAATACAACTTCGTGGCTCAAGCCCAGGCCATGGCCGACGCGCGTTCGATCCTGGCGATCAACGCGGTGCGCACGGCCAAAGGCAAGACCGTTTCGAACATTCGCTGGTCTTACGGCATCTCCACCATTCCGCGGCATTTGCGCGACATGGTGGCGACCGAATACGGGGTGGCCGACCTGCGTGGCAAGACCGATCGCGACTGCATCGCGGCCATGCTCGACATCGCCGATTCGCGATTTCAGGAAGAATTGCTGCAACAGGCCAAGGCCAACGGCAAGATCGAGCCCGACTACCGCATTGCCGATGCGTTCCGTCGCAACCTGCCCGAAGTCCTGGCCGAACGTCTCCGCCCGGCAAGGCTGGCGGGGCTGCTGCCGGACTATCCGTTCGGCAGCGATCTCGACGAAACCGAACGGCAGGCGGCGGGCGGGCTGATGCGTCTACAGGCGCTCGCCGATCGCAAGCCCATGCTGGCGGTGGCGATTCTGCGGTCGCTGGGCATGGGGCCACCCGACCCATCCGAACTGAAGGCGCTGGCAAGGCTGTCGCTGGACAAGCCGCAGCGGCTGGGCGACAGGCTCATGGCACGGCTGTTCCGCTTTGCGTTGGCGCAGCCTGACCAATGGGGTCTCAGGCCTCGACCGGAATAGGGCGGGAAAAGCAGCGGGCCGGACGTCGCCCCGAGGCGACATGCCGGCCCGCAGATCCGGCCAACACGAGCAGGCCGGATTTCGATTGCCCTTAGCGGCGATCGTGGTCGTGATCGTGGTCGTGATGATCGCGATCGTTCCAATAGCGATGATGATAGTCGTCGTAGCGCACGGCACAGGCGCTCAAGCCGGCGGCGGTCACGCCCAGCAAGGCAACTGCCAGCAACGCGCGGCGGATGATTCCAGTCATGGCCTTCTCCTTCTCTTGCGCCACAAAACCCTGCGCGGCGCTTGGTAGTATTTCGCGCGGAGACGACGATTTATCCCTGCGGCGACCGGCGGCATTGCAGATTTCTTGGTTTCGCCATATTGCCGCCAGCCGCCGGGCCGAATATGGCGCGACCGTCGCAATTGCGCGTCGACTGTGCAGTGCGAAATCGCCAAGCCAAGGTTATGGAACTGCAAGGCGCTCTGTCCGATGATGCCCGCTTTGAACGATCGGGAGTGTCATGCGGGCGATCTTGTGCGAGCGGTTGGGCGATCCTTCGGGCTTGAAGCTGGTCGATCTGCCCCAACCCGTGCCCAAGCCGGGCGAGGTGCTGGTGCGGGTCAGGGCGGCGGCGCTCAATTTCCCCGATATGCTGACGGTGGCCGGCAGCTACCAGCACAAGCCGTCGCTGCCCTTCGTACCGGGCATGGAGGCGGCCGGCGAGGTGGCGGCGCTGGGCGAGGGCGTGATCGGGCTGAAGGCCGGTCAGCGCATCATGTTCGGCGCCAAGACCGGCTGCTTCGCCGAGTTCGCCGCGGCCCGCGCGGCCGATGCCATTGGCCTGCCCGACGAATGGTCGTTCGAGGAGGGCGCTTCCTGGCAGGTCGGCGCCAAGACGGCGTATCACGCGCTGGTGCATCGCGGCCGGCTGCAGCCGCGCGAGGTGCTGCTGGTGCATGGCGCTGCCGGCGGCATGGGGCTGGCGGCGGTGCAATTCGGCAAGTCGCTGGGCGCGCGGGTGATCGCCACCGGCAGCGACAACGACCGGCTGGCGGAGGTGCGGCGGCTGGGCGCCGATCTGGTGATCAACTACAAGGAAAGCGATTTCGTTCCGGCCGTCAAAAGCATGACCGACGGGCGCGGCGCCGACGTGGTGTTCGATCCGGTGGGCGGCGAGGTGCTGCAACGCTCGCTGCGCTGTACCGCGTTCGGCGGCCGGTTGCTGGTGATCGGCTTCACCTCCGGCGGGCCGACCGAGGTGAAGAGTAACCACGTCCTGATCAAGGGACTTTCCGTGCTTGGCGTGCGCGCGGGGGAAGCCTCGCGCCGCGACCCCAGGATCGCCGCCGAATATGCCCGCGAACTGCCCAGGCTGGCTGCGGCCGGCATCATGCGGCCGCACATCTCGCATCGTTTTGCGCTCGACCAGGTGCAGCAGGCCATGGCCGCGCTCGCCGAGCGCAAGGTGGTGGGCAAGGTGGTGCTGCAGATCGGCTGACCGGCCGCCATGCGCTATTTGGCCTTGGCGCGGCGGTGCGCCGGGCCGGCGGTCTTGGTCAGGTTGTGCGCGGTGTTGATGATGCCGACATGGGAGAAGGCCTGCGGAAAATTGCCGAGCTGGCGTTTGCCCACCGGATCGTATTCCTCGGCGAGAAGGCCAACGTCGTTGCGCGCATCGAGCAGGCGTTCGTAAAGCGCGCGAGCCTCGGCGAAGCGGCCGAACAGCGCCAGGTTGTCGGCCAGCCAGAAGCTGCATATCAGGAATGCGCCCTCGCCGGGCGGCAGGCCGTCGTGACCGGCTTCGGTGGCATAGCGCAGCACGAATCCATCCGCCATCAGCTCGCGCTGGATCGCCTCGGCGGTGCCGATGACGCGCCTGTCGGTGGGCGGCAGGAAGCCGACCAGGGGGATCAGCAGCGTGGCGGCATCCAGCGCCTTCGAGCCATAGCGCTGCACGAAAGTGTTGCGCTCGGGGTCGTAGCCGCGCGTGAGGATCTCTCGGCGGATCATGGCGCGCTGGTGCCGCCAGCGCCGCGCCGGGCCCTCGAGGCCGAACTTCTCGACCGCCTTGATGGCGCGGTCGAACGCCACCCAGGCCATGACTCGCGAATGAGTATGGCGCTGCGGCGCGCCACGCTGCTCCCAGATGCCGCTGTCGGGATCGCGCCAATGCCGCTCGAGAAACCGCACCAGCTCCAAGGTGATGGGCCACGACTGTTCGCTTAGCTTCAGTTTGCGCAGGCGTCCGGTGTGGAAGGCGTCGAGCACCTCGCCGAACACGTCGAGCTGCTGCTGGGCGAAGGCGGCGTTGCCGATCCGTACCGGGGCGCTGCCGGCGAAGCCCTTGAGCCAGGGCAGTTCGTATTCTTCCAGCCGCCGCTCGCCGGCCAGCCCGTACATGATCTGCAGCCGTGACGGCTCGCCGGCGATGGTGCGGGCCAGCCAGCCTTGCCAGGCTTCGGCCTCCTCGCGGAATCCCGACATGATCAGCGCCAGCAGGGTGAAGGTGGCATCGCGCAGCCAGCAATAGCGATAGTCCCAGTTGCGCACGCCGCCGATCCGCTCGGGCAGCGAGGTGGTCGGCGCGGCGACGATGCCCCCGGTGTCGGCATCGGTCAGCGCCTTCAGCACGATCGCCGAGCGCTTGATGTCGTCGGCCCATTCGCCGCTGGCCGTGCAGCGGTTGCTCCAGCCGCGCCAGTGCCGCCGGGTGGTCTGGAACATGGCCTGCGCGCTGCGCCGCCGCGGCGCGGGCAGATGCGAGCGATGCCAGCTCAGCACCATCGGGATGGTCTGGCCGGCGCTGACGGTGAAAGTGCTGACGGTCGACAGCCCTTCGCCTGCGGTCTCGACCGGGGTGTGCAGCACCATGGCGTCGGGTCCGGCGATGACGCGAAGGTCGCCGTTCTGGCGATTGATCCAGGGCACGACGCTGCCGTAGTCGAAGCGGAAGCGCAGATCCATGCGCATGCGCATCTTGCCGCGCAGGCCCTCGACGATGCGCACGACGCGCGAATCGCTGCCCTCGATGAGGGGCATGAAATCGGTCAGCTTGACCCGGCCGGCGCCGGTGGTGAAGACGGTTTCCAGGATCAGGGTGCCCTCGACATAGCGCCGGCTGACCTGCGCGTCGTCGCTGTCGGGCGCCACCAGCCAGCGGCCGTTCTCGGCATCGCCCAGCAGCGCGGCGAAGCTGGCCGGCGAATCGAAACGCGGCACGCAAAGCCAGTCGATGCTGCCGTCGCGGCCGACCAGCGCCGCGCCGCGCATATTGCCGATCAGGGCATAGTCCTCGATGCGCTGGGGCGTGCGCGCCCCGGTGTCGAGTTGCGCCATCAGCCGTTGCCCTTGGCGAAGGAAGGAAACAACGTCATGCCGCCATCGATCACCAGGGTGGTGCCGGTGACGTAATCCGATTGGTCGGAGGCCAGCCAGGCGACCGCGCGCGCCACGTCGTCGGTTTCGCCGATGCGGCCGTAGGGAATCAGATCGACCAGCTTGGCCATGGCCTGGGGCGTGTCCCAGGCCTTGCGATTGATGTGGGTGCGGATGGCGCCCGGTGCGATGGCGTTGACGCGGATGCGGCGGCCGGCGAACTCCTGGGCCAGCGTCTCGACCAGCAGCCGCACGCCGCCTTTTGAGGCGGCGTAGTTGGCGTGGCCAGCCCAGGGGATGGTCTGGTGCACCGACGAAGTGCAGACGATCTTGCCGATGGCCGTTGCGCTGGACGGTTCGGGCCCGCGGCGCAGGAACTCGCGGATCGCGGCGCGGGCGCACAGGAACTGGCCGGTCAGGTTGACGGCGATGACGCGCTGCCATTGCGCCAGGGTCATGGTCTCGAACGGACTGTCCAGTTCGATGCCGGCGTTGTTGATCAGGATGTGCAGCGTGCCGAAATGGTGCACCGTCTGCGCCATCATGGCGGCAACGGCGGCCTCGTCGCTGACATCGGCTTCGATGGCGATCGCCTGGCCGCCATTGCCGGCGATTTCGGCAACCACGGACTCGGCATTGGCCCGGTCGCGGAAGTGATTGATCGCCAGCCGGGCGCCGCATGCCGCCAATTGCAACGCGCATGCCCGACCGATGCCGCTGCTGGCGCCGGTCACCAGCGCTGTCTGATTGTTCAGGGAGATATCCATGGCTGCCTCTGGCCGCACAACGAATCGCGCGCCGCGAAGTTGCAGGGCAGCGTCAAATTGTAGCGCCGAGGCTAGGGGCGGGCGGAGGGCTGGCAGGACACCGAATCCTGCACCTGTTTGAGCAGCGCCGGATCGCGACTGGCGATCAGGCCGCGGAACAGCACCACGCCGCGCGCGCCCGGCGCGGCGACGAAACGCTTGCCGTCGATCGAATCGGGCGCGTGGCCATCCGCCAGGCCCAGCACGAGGGCGCCGCCCGTGGGCATGGCGCGATCGTTGATCACCAGGAAATTGTCGGTATTGGCGGCGTAGGCGGCCACCGACCAGTAAGGCAGCGGCGGCGGCGCGAAGCTCACGGTCAGCGGCCCGCTGCCCAGATCGTAGGCGCAGATCACATAGGCGAGGTCCGGACTCGGCAGAACCACGGCGCGCGACTTCTCGTCGGGCAGGGGCGGCCGCACCGGCTGGTTGACGCCGCCCATCGCGGCCACGCGGCTCATCAGGCTGCTCATGATCAGGTTCGGAAGCTGCCAGCTCAGCAGCACGAAGCCCAGCACGCCACTCAGCACGAAGACGGCGAGTCCCCGCAGCCAGCGGCGCATCACTGCTTCTCCTGCGGCGCCTGGGGCGCCTGGCATGTCCCGCTCGCCGTGATAGAGGGCGCTTTCAGGCTCTGGGGCCGGGCCGCCAGCGCCGGATCGGGATTGTAGAGGCGCAGCACCAGCAGGAAGTTGGCCGCCGGCGGCGCGGGCAGCCAGTCGCCAGGCTGCTGTTTGGCGGCGACAACGAGGCGGAACGTCTTGTCGGCGTCGAGCGCGACATTGGTCTGGTTGAAGCTGAAGCGATTGATCGGATTGCCGACCAGAAACAGATCCTCGCCGTACAAGGTGATGCTCCACCAGCGCGCCGCAGGCGCCTGACCGGCGACTTCGTACTGGCAGGCGCCGGACAGGGCGTTGCCGCTATCGTCCTGCGCGGCCACGAAGTAGATCGTCTCGCTGCGATTGAGCGCCAGCAGGCCATTGGCCGCGATGCGGGCGCGCGAGAAAATGCCGGCCGACTGGCTGCCGGCTTCCAGATTGGCACGCCAGGCGCCGACGGCGATGGTGGCGTCGGCGGAGGGATGGCGGAACCAGAAGAAAGCCAGCGCCGCGCCTGCCACTATGCCGGCAAGTCCCAGGAGGACGGTGACGATCAGTCTGCGCATTGCTGCAACGCCTGGTCCATATGCCGCGGCGGCGGCGCGACGGCCTCGACCGGCGACTTGCCTTCGTAATATGGCAGCATGACCGATCGCGCATGCAAATGCAGCGGCCGCGACGGCTTGGCCGTCGGCCCATAGATCGGATCGCCCAACACCGGGAAACCCGCTTCGGCGCAATGCACGCGAATCTGATGGGTGCGTCCGGTGCGGGGTTTCAGCTCCAGCCAGGCGATCGGCTGGCCATCCAGTCGGCCGCGACCCAGCACGCGCCAATCGGTGATCGCCGGCTTGCCGGTCGGATCGGGCAGGATACGCCAGCCGCTGCGGCCGGTGACCTTCAGCAGGGGCTGGTCGATGGTGCCGCTGGCGCCCTGCGGTCCGCCCTCGACCACCGCCCAGTAGGTCTTGCCGACGGCGCTGGACGAGAACAGCCGGCCCAGCTTGCGCAGCGCCTTGTGGCTGCGACCCAGCACCAGGCAGCCCGAGGTGTCGCGGTCCAGCCGATGCGCCAGCTCCGGGTTGTCGCGCAGGCCAAAGCGCAGCGCCGGCAGGAAGCGCTCCAGGCTGACATCGGTCTTGGGGCCCTTGTGCACGGCAAGTCCGGCGGGCTTGTTCAGGATCAGCAATTGCGCATCGCGCAGCAATACGCGCTGCTGCAGGTCCTCGGCGGTGAATTGTGCGGCCATCGGGCGTGGTCAAATCGCGTCACGGGGTGCTAGCCTGCCATTCAATCACATCGGAGCACGCCATGAAACTCGAGCCGCGCATTGCCGCCGCCCATGCCGAAATGACCCAATGGCGGCGCGACATCCACGCCCATCCGGAACTTGGTTTCGAGGAACACCGCACCAGCGACATCGTCGCCCGCAAGCTGAAGGAATTCGGCTGCGAGGTGCATACCGGCATCGCCAAGACCGGCGTGGTGGGCACCATCCGCGTCGGCAACAGCCCGCGCGCGGTCGGCTTCCGCGCCGACATGGATGCGCTGCCGATGGACGAGCTCAACACCTTCGAGCATCGCTCGCAGCACAAGGGCCGCATGCATGGCTGCGGCCATGACGGCCACACCACCATGCTGCTGGGCGCGGCCAGATACCTGGCCGAGACGCGCAACTTCGAGGGCGCGGTGCATTTCTTCTTCCAGCCGGCCGAAGAAGGGCTGGGCGGCGGCAGGGTGATGGTCGAAGAGGGCATGTTCCAGAAGTTCCCGTGCGAGGCGATCTTCGGCATGCACAACCGGCCCAGCGTGCCGGTCGGCACCTTCGCCATCCGCTCCGGCCCGATGATGGCGGCGGCGGGCATGTTCGACATCCACATCGTCGGCAAGGGCGCCCACGGCGCGCGCCCGGAAAGCGGCAACGATCCGGTGGTGGTGGGGGGCCATATCATCACCGCCGTGCAGAGCATCGTTTCGCGCAACCTCAGCCCGCACGATTCCGGCGTCATCAGCATCACGCAAATGCATGCGGGCGACGCCTACAACGTCATTCCCGAAAGCGCGGTGCTGCGCGGCACGGTGCGCGCCTTCAAGCCGGAGGTGATGGACAGGATCAAGACCGGCATCGAACGCGTCTGCCGCGGCGCGGCC
Organism: uncultured Hyphomicrobiales bacterium; assembly: GCA_964458605.1. Lineage (GTDB taxonomy): Bacteria > Pseudomonadota > Alphaproteobacteria > Reyranellales > JAQSWP01 > JBBSNV01. Next base: position 149,080 of record CAYWLS010000006.1, read on the forward strand.
ACCATGTTCGGCGCCAAGGTCACCGCGGACGTGCGGGTGATCTATCCGGCGCTGGTCAACAATCCGGACGAAACCAGATTCGCCGCCGATGTCGCCGCCTCGATCGTCGGCGAGGAGAACGTCGATCGCAACGGCCCGCTGGTCATGGCGTCGGAGGATTTCTCGTTCATGCTCAATGCCTGTCCGGGCGCCTTCATCCTGATCGGCAATGGCGAAGGCGAGGGGGCGTGCGAAGTGCACAACCCGAAATACGATTTCAACGACAAGATCCTGCCGCTGGGCGCCACCTTCTTCGCCCGCGTCGCCGAGGCCAAGCTGGCCAAGCGGCCGGCATAGGCGGCATGCCGAAGATGGCATCGTCCGGTTGCGACGTCGCGGTGGTGGGCGGCGGGCTGGTGGGGGCAGCCGTGGCCTGGGGCCTGGCGCGACGGGGCCAGCGCGTTGCCGTGCTGGACGAGGGCGACGACGCCTATCGCGCCTCGCGCGGCAACTTCGCCCTGGTCTGGGTGCAGAGCAAGGGCCTGGGCTTGCCGGCCTATGCGCGATGGACGCGGCTGTCGTCGGATCGCTGGTCTGAACTGGCGGCGGCGCTGCGCGAGCAGACCGGCATCGATGTCGCCTTCAGCCGGCCGGGCGGCTTCACTTTGTGCCTGAGCGAGGCGCAGCTCGAGCATCGTGTGGCGCAGATGCAGCGCCTGCGCAACTCGCTGCCGCCCGACGCTCTGCCTTATGAGGTGCTCGACCATGCGGCGACGGCCCGGCTGCTGCCGCAGATCGGACCCGATGTGGTGGGCTCGGTGTTCTGTCCGCTCGACGGCCATGTCAACTCGCTACGTCTGTTCCGCGCCCTGCATGCGGGAATGCGGGCGATGGGCGTCGACTGCCGCCCGAATTTTTCCGTCAGGTCGGTGCGCTGGCGCAATGGGCGGTTTGTGATCGCCGCTGGCAACCAGCGCATCGAGGCGGCGAAGGTGGTGCTGGCCGCCGGGCTGGGCAACGCCCGGCTGGCGCCCTATGTCGGGCTGGAGGCGCCGGTGCGGCCGCAGCGCGGACAGATCCTGGTGACGGAGAGACTGGCGCCGTTCCTGAACCATCCGATCGTCAACCTGCGTCAGACCGACGAGGGCGGCGTGATGATCAGCGGCTCGCAGGAGGAAGCGGGCTTCGACGACGCCACCACCCTGCCGGTGATCGCGGCCATCGCCCAGCGCGCCATCCGCATGTTCCCGCTGCTGGAACAGGCCAATATCGTGCGCGCCTGGTCGGCCCTGCGGGTGATGAGCCCGGACGGGTTCCCCATCTATCAACGCTCGGCGGAGTGCCCGGCCTTCATGGCGACCTGCCATAGCGGCGTCACCCTGGCGGCGGCGCATGCGCTGGAACTGGCCGGCCACGTTGCCGCCGATGCTCTGCCCGACAGCTTCGCCCCCTTCGCCGCCGATCGCTTCGATGTTCCGCAGGCTGCCTGACGACAAGCGGCCGGTGCTGCGCCTCAGCTTCGACGGCAGGGCCATCGAGGCGCGCCAGGGCGACAGCGTGGCGGCGGCTTTGCTGGCCAACGGCATCGATGTCTTCCGTGCCACGCCGGTCAACGGCGCCGCGCGCGGCCCCTGGTGCCTGATGGGCAGCTGCTTCGATTGCCTGGTGAATATCGACGGCGTGGCCAACCGCCAGGCGTGCCTGGTCGAGGCGCGCGAGGGCATGGCGGTGCGCACCCAGCATGGCCGGCGTGCCATCGAATGAGCGCGCTGCCCGACAGGATCGACCCCGACCGGCTCGACGTGGCGATTATCGGCGCCGGTCCGGCCGGCATGGCTGCGGCGGTGGTGCTGGCGCGCAGCGGCGCCAAGGCGGCGGTGTTCGACGAAGGCGCCGCGCCGGGCGGGCAGATCTATCGCAACGTTGGCCGCTCGCCGCTGCCGGCGGGCACGATCCTGGGCGCCGATTATTGGCAGGGTCAGGGACCGGTCGACGAGTTCCTCGCCAGCGGCGTCCCATGGTTCGATCGCAGCGCGGTTTGGGCGATCCAGCCGGGTGAGGATGGCCATGCGGTCGCCCTGTCGCGCCACGGCAAGGCGCATGCGCTGCTGGCGCGGCGCGTGCTGATCGCCACGGGGGCCATCGAGCGGCCCTTTCCCGTTCCGGGCTGGACCTTGCCTGGCGTGCTGGGAGCGGGCGCGGCGCAGGCGGCACTGAAAAGCGCGGCCTTGGTGCCGCAAGGGAAGATCGTATTGGCCGGCACCGGGCCGCTGCTCTATCTGCTGGCGCAGCAATTGCTGGCGGCGGGCGCGCCGATCGCCGTGTTGCTCGACATGACGCCGCCGGCCAATCGCGGCGCTGCGCTGCGGGCGATGCCGGGCTTCGTCCTGTCTTCCTATCTGGGCAAGGGGCTGGCGATGCGAGCCGCCGTGCGGCGCGGCGTGCGGATCGAGCGCGCCGTGACCGTGCGCGCGGTGGGCGAGGGGCGGCTGCAGCGCGTGGTCTGGTCCGACCGCGCCGGACGCGAGCACGAGATGACCGCGGACTGGTTGTTGCTGCATCAGGGCGTTGCGCCGCATGTCAACCTGCCGCGCGCCACGGGTTGCGTGCTTGACTGGGATGCCGAGCGGCTCGCCTTCCAGCCGCGCATCGATGCCTGGGGCGAGAGTTCGGTGGCGGGCGTTTTCGTGGCTGGCGATGGCGCCGGCATCGTCGGCGCCACCGCCGCGGCGGTCCAGGGCAGGCTGGCGGCGCTGCAGATCGCTGTCCAGGTCGGCTGCATGAAGGAAGGCGTGCGCGATGCCGCCTCGATGATGCTGCGCCGGCAGTTGCGCGCCGCTTTGCGCGGCAGACGGTTTCTCGATCGCTATTTCCGTCCCGCCGATGCCTGCCGGATGCCCGGCGGCGATACCATCGTCTGCCGCTGCGAGGAGGTGACCGCCGAACAGGTGATCGGCGCCGTGGCGCAAGGCGCGGTCGGGCCGAACCAGATGAAAGCTTACCTGCGTTGCGGCATGGGACCATGCCAGGGACGCTATTGCGGACTGACGGTCAGCGAGATGATCGCGCATGTGACCGCCATGACGCCCCAGCAGGTCGGGTATTTCCGGCTGCGCAGCCCAGCCCGACCGGTGACTTTGGGCGAACTGGCCTCGCTGCCCAGCAATGAGGCAGCGCAACGCGTGGTCGATCTCGCCTGAGCCGATCGCATCGCTACGGTCGCGTTACCGTTTGGTAACATGCAAGGGAAGAGGCTAGCATCGCGCCCGAATGCAATCTTGGAGTTCGCCATGAAGCGTGTCGACGATGCCAGCCTCGATATCCTGTTCCGCCAGGCCCGCACCCATAACGGTTGGGACAGCCGCCCGGTCAGCGATGCGGAGCTGCACGAAATCTACGAACTGATGAAATGGGGGCCGACCAGCGCCAATTGCTCGCCGCTGCGCATCCTTTTCCTGCGCTCGCCCGAAGCCAAGGCCCGGCTGCTGCCGGCGATGAGTTCGGGCAACCAGGAGAAGACGCGCACGGCGCCGGTGACGGCGGTGCTGGCCTACGACGTGGAGTTCTACGAGAAGCTGCCCAAGCTGTTTCCGCATGCCCCCGAAGCCCGCACCTGGTTCGCCGGCAACGAGGCATCGATTCACGCCACAGCGTTCCGCAATTCCTCGCTGCAGGGCGCCTATTTCATCCTGGCGGCGCGGGCGGTCGGTCTGGATTGCGGTCCGATGTCGGGCTTCGACGTGGCCAAGGTCGATGCCGCCTTCTTCCCCGACGGCAAGCACAAGGTCAATTTCATCTGCAACCTCGGCCACGGCGATTCGACGAAGCTGTTCAACAGAAGCCCGCGGTTGAACTTCGACGAGGCTTGCAAAATTCTTTGATCGAAAGGCATGGACAAAGACCCTAAATACGTTCTGGTCTTTGTCTGTCTCCTTTCAACATACGGAAAAACGCAGCTTACAAGGGCTAGCGGTTCGGAGTAGCATGGCCACCGTTTTGGAGTAGCGTCGGCGCGCGCCGTTGCTGTGACGGACGCGGACAACCACAAAAACCGCCGGCGTGTTGGAGGAGGATCCGCGTTGCAGCCGACCGATATCGGCAACCCGACCTATTTTCACAAGGTTGTCGATTGCCAATGGGCATGCCCCGCGCATACGCCCGTTCCCGAATACATCCGTTTGATCGCCGCTGGCCGCTACAGCGACGCCTATATGGTCAACTGGGTGTCCAATGTGTTCCCCGGTATCCTGGGCCGCACCTGCGATCGGCCCTGCGAGCCGGCCTGCCGGCGCGGCCGGGTCGAGGCCGAGCCGGTGGCGATCTGCCGCCTCAAGCGCGTCGCCGCCGACTACAAGGACGATATCGGCGACCGCCTGCCCAAGGCGCCGGCCCACGGCAACGGCAAGCGCATCGCGCTGATCGGCGCCGGACCGGCCTCGCTGACCGTGGCGCGCGACCTGGCGCCGCTCGGCTACCACATCACCATCTTCGACGGCGAGCGCCGCGGCGGCGGCATGATCCGCTCGCAGATCCCCAAATTCCGCCTGCCCGAATCTGTGATCGACGAGGAAGTCGGCTACATCGAAGGCATCGGCGGCATCGAAACGCGCTACGGCAAGATGGTCGACAGCCTGAAGGGCGTCATCGCCCAGGGCTTCGACGCCATCTTCGTCGGCACCGGCGCGCCGCGTGGCCGCGATCTCGACATTCCCGGCCGCAAGGAAGCGGCCAAGAACATCCATATCGGCATCGACTGGCTGTCCAGCGTCTCGTTCGGCCATATCGACAAGATCGGCAAGCGCGTGATCGTGTTGGGCGGCGGCAACACCGCGATGGATTGTTGCCGTTCCTCCAAGCGCCTGGGTGGCGAGGAGGTGGAGGTGGTGGTGCGCTCGGGCTTCGATGAGATGAAGGCGTCGCCTTGGGAGAAGGAAGACGCCATGCACGAGGGCATTCCCATCCACAACTACCTGGTGCCCAAGGAGTTCAAGCACGAGAACGGCAAGCTCACGGCCATGGTGTTCGAGAAGGTGGCGCCGAAGAAGGACGAGCAGGGCCGGCGCCAGCTGCTGCCGACCGGCGAGCCGGACGTGGTCATGCCGTGCGACGACGTGCTGGTGGCGATCGGCCAGGAGAACTCCTTTCCCTGGATCGAACGCGACATCGGCATGGAATTCGACAAGTGGGGTATGCCCAAGGTCGACGAGACCACCTTCCAGTCGACCATCCCCAACGTGTTCTTCGGCGGCGACTCCGCTTTCGGCCCCAAGAACATCATCTGGGCCGTGGCGCATGGCCATGAAGCCGCCGTGTCGATCGACAAGTTCTGCCACAACGAGGATGTCGCCAAGCGGCCGCCGCCGATGGTCACTTTGGCAAGCCAGAAGATGGGCATCCACGAGTGGAGCTACGACAACGACATCTCCAACGACAAGCGCTACAAGGTGCCGCTCAAGGACAAGGCGGTGGCGCTGAAGAACATCAAGGTCGAGGTCGAGCTGGGCTTCGATCCCAAGCTGGGCTACGCCGAAACCCAGCGCTGCCTGAACTGCGACGTGCAGACGGTATTCACCGGCAAGCTGTGCATCGAATGCGACGCCTGCGTCGACATCTGTCCGATGGACTGCATCACCTTCACCGAGAACGGCGAGGAAATCGACCTGCGGGCGCGCCTGCACGCGCCGGCCATCAACCGCAGCCAGGACATCTATGTCGGCGATGGGCTGAAGACCGGCCGCATCATGGCCAAGGACGAAGACGTCTGCCTGCATTGCGGCCTGTGCGCCGAGCGTTGTCCGACCGGGGCCTGGGACATGCAGAAATTCCTGCTCAACACCGCCAAAGCGGGGGCCGCATGTCGGGCCGCCTAGACACCGCCGAGAGGAGCGCCGCGCCGGCGCCCGCGCCGCTCAAGGCGATCAACGACTTTGTCGTGCGCTTCGCCAACGTCAACGGCTCGGGCTCGGCTTCGGCCAACCAGCTTTTCGCCAAGGCGATCCTGCGCATGGGCGTGCCGGCCACGCCGCGCAACATCTTTCCGTCCAACATCCAGGGCCTGCCGACCTGGTACGAGGTGCGCGTGTCGGAAGACGGCCATCTCGGCGCCCGTGGCGGCACCGACCTGATGGTGGCGATGAACCCGCAGACCTGGGACAAGGACGTGGCCGGCATCGAGCCGGGCGGCTACCTGTTCTACGATTCGACCAAGCCGATGCCGCCGTCGAAGTTCCGGCCGGACATCAACGTCATCGGCGTGCCGCTGACCGAGATCTGCAACGCCACCTATACCGACAGCCGCCAGCGCCAGTTGTTCAAGAACATCATGTATGTCGGCGCCTTGTCGGCGCTGATCGATATGGACGTGGCGGTGATCGAGAAGCTGCTCGCCGAGCAGTTCAAATCCAACGAGAAACTGGTCAAGGCCAACCTCCATGCGCTGCATCTGGGCCGCGACTGGGTGATCGAGAATCTGCCCTATCCGATCGGGCTGACCTTGCGTCACGCCGACAAGGTGGGCGACCGCATCTTCCTCGAAGGCAATTCCGCCGTCGCGTTGGGCGCGGTCTATGGCGGCGCCACGGTGTGCGCCTGGTATCCCATCACGCCGTCCTCCTCGGTGGCCGAGGCCTTCACCTCCTGGTGCAAGCGCTACCGCACCGAGCCCGAGACCGGCCGGGCACGCTACGCCATCGTCCAGGCCGAGGACGAGATCGCCTCGATCGGCATGG